>NZ_WNWM01000002.1:4800000-6000000 GCF_009727155.1 Pseudoduganella dura
GCTGCGCGAAGACCTGCCCACCACCGAGTGGGAGCGCAACGGCAAGCGCCTGCAGGACCGTTACTCGATCCGCTGCGCGCCGCACGTGATCGGCGTGCTCGCCGATGCGATGCCCTTGTTCCGCATGAATATCGAAAACGAGCTCAACAGCGCCAACGACAACCCGCTGATCGACGGCGACAACGAGCGCGTGCTGCACGGCGGCCATTTCTATGGCGGCCACATCGCCTTCGCGATGGATGGCATGAAGAACGCCGTGGCCAACGTGGCGGACCTGCTGGACCGCCAGATGGCGCTGCTGGTGGACGCGCGCTACAACAACGGCCTGCCGGCGAATCTGTCCGGCAGCACCGGCCCGCGCGCGGCGATCAACCACGGCCTGAAGGCGCTGCAGATCAGCGCTTCGGCGTGGACGGCCGAGGCGCTGAAGCTGACGATGCCGGCCTCGGTATTTTCGCGCTCGACCGAGTGCCACAACCAGGACAAGGTCAGCATGGGCACGATCGCCGCGCGCGACTGCCTGCGCGTGCTGGAACTGACCGAGCAGGTCGTGGCCGCGCTGCTGGTCACGGTGCGGCAGGGCGCCTGGCTGCGCGGCCGTGTCAGTCCCGAACTGGCGCTGCAGCCGCACCTGGCGGCGATGCTGGAGGCGCTGGACATCGCCCCGATCGACGAAGACCGCCGCCTGGACGGCGAACTGCGCAGGCTCGTCAACCGCATCCACGGCAAGGCCTGGGAGCTGTATGCGTAAAGCGAAGGAAAGCCGCTGGTTCGCGGAAGTCGACATGGAAGTCCAGTTCTTCGACCTGGACCCGATGGAGATCGTCTGGCACGGCAACTACGTGAAATACCTCGAGGTGGTGCGCTGCGCGCTGCTCGACAAGATCGGCTACAACTACCCGCAGATGAAGGCCTCCGGCTACGCGTGGCCGGTCATCGACATGCATCTGCGCTACGTGGCGCCGGCCACGTTCGGCCAGAAGATCCGGCTGCGCGCCGACATCGTCGAATGGGAAAACTGCCTGAAGATCGATTACCTGATCACGGACGCCGCGTCGGGCAAGCGGCTGAACCGTGCCACGACGACGATGGTGGCGGTGAACATCGCCACGAACGAGATGTGCTACGTGTCGCCACCCGTGCTGATGAAGAAACTGGGGATTGCATGAAAAAACTGATGTTGACGCTGGCGCTGGCGGTATCGGCCATGGGCGCGCAGGCCGCCGTGCCGGTGGCGAAGATCCAGGCGATGCTGGCCAAGCCGAAGGTGATGTGCGGCCGCTTCGACCAGAGCAAGACGCTGGCCGGCATGAAGAAGCCGCTGGCCGCCAGCGGCCGCTTCTGCGTGGTGCAGGAAAAGGGCGTGCTGTGGCGCACGCTGCAACCGTTCCCGAACACGCTGCGCCTGACCAAGGGCGAGATCGTGCACTACCAGGGCGACCGCGTGTCGATGCGCCTCGATGCGAAGACCGAACCGACGGTTCGCATGATCAACCAGGTGCTGTTCTCGCTGCTGGCCGGCGACCTGGCGCAGCTCGAACAATTGTTCAAGGTGGACGGCACGGTGGGCGCCGACAGCTGGAACGTCACCCTGGAGGCGCGCGAACCCGCGCTGGCCAAGGCGATCGGCACGATCAGGCTCGATGGCGGTGCCTACGTCAACAACATCGTCATCAGCGAAGCGTCCGGCGACCGTACCAGCATCGTGTTCTCGAAGATCGAGGCCGGCGACAAGGCGATGTCCGCCGACGAGGCGGCGCTGTTCTGATGATGACGAAAGGGCGCAGGAACCTGTCGCTGGGCGCGCTGGCGTGGCTGGTGGCCGTGGCCCTGCTGGTGGGCCATAACGGCTACCTGTGGGTGGTCAAGCGCATCGTGCCGGATACCGACATCATGGCGCTACTGCCGGTGCAGGAACGCGACCCGATCCTGCAGCGATCGTTCGCCCACATGGTGGACGCGGCGCAACAGCGCGTGATCGTGCTGGTCGGCGCGGCCGAATGGGAAGATGCGAAACGCGCCGCCGATGCGTATTCCGCCGTGCTGGCCAAGCGGCCGGACCTGTTCGCCGCGGCGTCGGCCGGCGAGGGCGTACAGGCCGAGTGGCTGTCGCTGTTCCAGAAACACCGCCTGGTGCTGATGTCGCCCGCACAGCAGGCGCAGCTCGAAAAGGAAGGCACGGCATTCTGGACGCAGCAGGCGCTGGCGAAACTGTATGCGCCGTTCGGCGGCCCCAGGCTGGGCGCCTGGCAGGACGACCCGTTCGGCCTGTTCTCGGGCTGGGTGCAGGAGCGGGCACAGGAAACGCCGGTGCGGCCGCGCGACGGCCACCTGTTCGTGGCCGACAATGAAAGCCAGTATGTGCTGCTGCCGCTGACCCTGAAGGTGCCGGCACTGTCGATGACCGCCCAGGGGGTGGTGCTGCCGATGCTGGAGGAAGCCGGCGCGGCGGCGCGCAAGGCCGCGCCGCAGGCCAGGCTGATCCAGGCCGGCGTGATCCTGCACGCGGCCAACGCCGGCGCGCAGGCCAGCGGCGAGATGCACACGATCGGCGTGGGCTCGATCGCCGGCATCATCCTGCTGATGTGGTTCACCTTCCGTACCCTGAAGCCGATCGCGCTGATCCTGCTGTCGATCGGCGTGGGCGTGCTCGGCGCGCTGTCCGTCTGCTGGCTGCTGTTCGGGCAGATCCACCTGATGACGCTCGTCTTCGGCGCCAGCCTGGTCGGCGTGGCGCAGGATTACGGCATCTATTACCTGTGCAACCGCCTGTCGGCCGATCCGGCGCTCGATTCGCGCGCGCTGCTGAAAAAGCTGCTGCCGGGCCTGGCGCTGACGTTGCTGGCCGCCGTCATCGGCTACATGGGCCTGGCGCTGACGCCGTTCCCGGGCCTGCGCCAGATGGCCGTGTTTTCCGCGCTGGGCCTGTTCTTCGCATGGCTGACGGTGATCTGCTGGTTCCCCCTGCTGATCGGCCCGCGCAGCCTGAAAGGCGGCGCGCTGGTGCGTGCGTATGGCGCGGCGCTGGCACGCTGGCCGCTGCTGCGCGCCAGTCCCGGCACGTTCATCGCGGCGGGCGTGTTCGGCGCGGTGGCGGTCCTCGGCATCTCGAAGCTGGGCGCCAACGACGATATCCGGCTGCTGCAGAATCCGCCGAAGCACCTGGTCGACGACCAGATCAAGCTGGGCAAGCTGCTCGACGCGCCCACGCCGGTGCAGTTCTTCCTGGTGCGCGGCGATTCGGCCGAGACGGTTCTGCAGCGCGAAGAAGCGCTCAAGCGCCGGCTCGACAAACTGATTGCCGCCGGCAAGCTCTCGGGTTACCAGGCCATGTCGAACTGGGTGCCGTCGGCGCGCACGCAGCGGGAACGCCGCGCCCTGGTCGACCTGAAGCTGCTGGGCGTGGACGGGCCGCTCGCCGCCGTCGCCCGGCAGGCGGAGGAGGATGCCGCATGGGTGCGAACCACGGCCGATGCGTTGCGCGCCGCCGGCACGCCGCTCGATGTCGACGCCTTCCTGCAAGCGCCGGCGAGCGAGCCGTGGCGCCACCTGTGGCTGGGCAGGGAGCATGGCCAATACGCCAGCATCGTCGCGTTGCGCGGCCTGTCGATGGCCGCCGTGCCGGCGGTGCGCCCGCTGGCCGACGGCCTGGCCGGCGTGCAGTGGGTCGACAAGGTGGCGGAGATTTCCTCGGTGCTGGGCCGCTACCGCGTGAACATGGGCTTCGTGGTGCTGGGCGCCTACTGCGTGGTGTTCGTGCTGCTGCTGCCGCGCTACCGGGGCAGGGCATGGCGCGTGATCGCGCCGACCGCGCTGGCCAGCGTGGCCACGCTGGCGATCCTGGGACTGGCGGGCCAGAACCTGCAGCTGTTCCACGTGCTGGCGCTGATGCTGCTGCTCGGCGTCGGCGTCGACTACGGCATCTTCATGCAGGAAGGTGCGACGAACTGCGCGAACCGCCGCGATACCACGCCCTGGCTGGCCGTGGGCCTGGCGGCGGCCAACACGATCCTGTCGTTCGGCCTGCTCGGCCTGTCGCATACCCCGGCGCTGCAGGCGTTCGGACTGACGATGTTGCTGGGCACACTGCTGGTGTGGCTGACGGTTCCCTGTTTCGGTACATCGACCACCATCAAAGAGAAAGCAAATGCAGAAACAATTGGAATCCGCTGAAATCCTGATCGTCGGTGCCGGCCCCGCCGGTTCCGTGGCCGCCGCGCTGTTGCGCAGGCAGGGCCGCCAGGTGCTCGTGATCGAGCGCGAACAGTTCCCCCGCTTTTCGATCGGCGAGAGCCTGCTGCCGCAGAGCATGCAGTACCTCGAAGAGGCGGGCATGCTGCGCGCCGTCGTCGAGGCGGGCTTCCAGTTCAAGAACGGCGCCGCCTTCATGAAGGATGGCGTGTACACGGACTTCGATTTCCGCGACAAGCACTCGGATGGCTGGGGCACCACCTACCAGGTGCAGCGTGCCGACTTCGACCACCTGCTGGCGAAAGAGGCTGAAAAGCAGGGCGCGGAGATCCGCTTCCGCCACGAAGTGCTGAACATCGAGCTGGGCCGGCCGGGCGGGCGCTCGCTCGTCACCGTCAGGAATCCCGAGGGGGACGAATACCAGGTCGACGCCGGCTTCATCCTCGATGCCAGCGGTTTCGGCCGCATCCTGCCGCGGCTGCTGAAGCTGGAAACGCCGTCGAACTTCCCGGTGCGCGGCGCGATCTTCACCCACGTGGCCGACGGTATCGCTCCCGCCACGGGATCCGGAGCGGGATTCGACCGCAGCAAGATCCGCGTCACCGTGCACCCGAAGCACAACAATGTATGGTTCTGGACCATTCCGTTCGCCGGCGGCCGCTGCTCGCTGGGCGTCGTCGCGGAAACGTCGTTCCTGGAGCAATACCAGGGTTCGCCCACCGAGCGGCTGCAGATGATCGTGGCCGAGGAGCCGTCGCTGGCAGCGCTGCTGGAAAACGCCGCGTGGGATACCCCGGCGCGCCAGATCACCGGCTATTCGGCCAACGTCGACCGGCTGTGGGGCGAAGGCTACGCGCTGCTGGGCAATGCCGGCGAATTCCTCGACCCGGTGTTCTCGTCGGGCGTGACGATCGCCGTGCGCTCGGCGAGCCTGGCCGCCGCTGCGCTGAAACGCCAGTTCGACGGCGAGACGGTGGACTGGCAGGCGGACTACGGCGTGCCGCTGCGGCGCGGCGTGGACACGTTCCGCGCCTTCGTCGAGTCGTGGTACAGGGGCGGCTTCCAGACCATCATCTTCCACCAGCGCCAGCAGCCGGAAATCCGCCGGATGATCTCGGCGATCCTGGCCGGCTATGCATGGGACCGGTCGAATCCGTATGTGAAGGACACCGCGCGGCGGCTCGCGGCGCTGGAGGCGGCGTGCGAACTGTCCTGACTTCGCGCATGCGCGCCGCGCTGCCCGCCGCGCTGTCCGCCGCACTTCCCGCGGTACTGTCCAGCGTCGCACTTGCCGCCATGCTGGCCGGTTGCGCCTCGGCGCCGCCGTCGCCGGCCCGGCTGGGCCTGAAGCTGGCGCCGGCGGCGCTGGGCCAGTCGATCAGCGTGCAGCAGCACCTGAAGGTGGAGCGCGCCGGCCGCATCGACGACATGGACGTGGCGCTGCAGGTCGAACCCGAGGCGATCGACATGGTCGGCCTGGCGTTCGGCCAGCGCGTGCTGTCGGTGCATTACGACGGCAAGGCCGTGAAGGAATGGCGCCACGCGATGCTGCCGCGCCAGGTGCGAGCCGAAGACGTGCTCGAAGACATGCAGCTCACGCTGTGGCCGGTCGAAGCGGTGGCGCAGGCGCTGCCGGAGGGCTGGCGCATCGCCGAGGACGGGCTGCAGCGCACGCTGTACCTGAAGGACGAACCGATCATGCGGATCGCCTACAGCGGCAAGCCGCGCTGGAGCGGCACGGTCGTGCTGGAAAACCTGCGGTATAAATACCGGTTGACGATCCAGTTCGCCCCGACCGAATCGCAGTAATGTCGAACACAGTAAAGCAACAGTGAAGCCAAGAGTGCAATGAACGTCTACCTGAACGAATGCGGCATCGTGTGCGCGCTGGGATCCTGCCTCGAGGAGGTGCGGGCGAACCTGTTCGCCGGCCGCTCCGGCGTGCTGCCCACGGCGGACTGCTCGCCCGGGCGCGAGCTGCCGCTGGGCCAGGTACGCGGGGCACTGCCTTCGGTGGCGCACCTGCCGCCGGCGCAGCGCAGCCGCAACAACGCGCTGGCGCTGGCCGCGCTGGCGCAGATCCGCCCGGCGGTCGACGCGGCCGTGGCGCGCTTCGGCGCGCACCGGGTGGGCGTCGTCGTCGGTACCAGCACGTCCGGCATCGCCGAAACGGAGCGCGCGCTGATGCACCGCGCCGCGCACGGCGAACTGGCCCCGGGTTTCCATTACGGCCAGCAGGAAATGGGTTCGCCGGCCGCGATGCTGGCCGACGAGCTCGGGCTCGAAGGGCCTGCCTACGCGCATTCGAGCGCCTGTTCGTCGAGCGCCAAGGCGATGGCCAGCGCCGCCCGGCTGATCCGCATGGGCCTGTGCGACGCGGTGCTGACCGGCGGCGTCGATTCGCTGTGCGCCTTCACAGTGGCCGGCTTCTCGGCGCTGGAATCGGTCAGCGCCGAGCGCTGCAACCCGATGAGCGCGAACCGGCACGGCATCAATATCGGCGAGGGCGCCGCGCTGTTCCTGCTCACGCGAGAACCGGCGGCGGTGGCGCTGGCCGGCTGGGGCGAATCGTCGGACGGACACCACATGTCGGCGCCGGACCCTGCGGGCGAGGGCGCGCGCATCGCCATGACCGAGGCGCTGCGCCGCGCCGGCCTGCGGCCGGCCGATATCGACTATATCAACATGCACGGCACGGCCACGCAGCAGAACGATGCGATGGAATCGAAGGTCATCGCCGGCCTGTTCGGCTGCGAAGTGGCGGTCAGCTCGACAAAGCCGATTACCGGCCACACGCTGGGCGCGGCGGCGGCCGTGGAGGCTGCGCTGTGCTGGCTGGCGCTGCAACCCGGCAATGGGCAGGGCGCATTGCCGCCGCATCTGTGGGACGGCGCCGCCGACGCCGCGCTGCCGGCGCTGAACCTGGTGCCGGCCGGCGGCACGCTGGGCCGGCCGCTGCGCCATGCGATGAGCACGTCGTTCGCGTTCGGCGGTTCGAACGCGGTACTGGTGTTGAGCAGCACCGGATCGGCGGGGGCGGAACCGATGGCTGAAACGGCGGCGGCCCTTCCACCGGCTGCCGTGCCCATTGCCGATCTGTTGCCGCATTCCGGCCGCATGGTGCTGCTCGATACCGTCGTCAGCGCCGGCAACGACGACCTGTGCACCGAAGTGACGATCCGCCCGGACAGCATGTTCTGCGACGGCGCTGCCGTCGGCGCCTGGGTCGGCATCGAATACATGGCGCAGGCGATCGCCGCGCACGCCGGCTGGCTGGCGCGGCAGCGGGGCGACGCCGTCAAGGTGGGCTTCCTGCTGGGATCGCGCAAATACGAGGCGAGCGTGCCCGCGTTCCCGGCCGGCAGCGTGCTGCGCGTGCATGCGCACCGCGTGCTGCAGGGCGATAACGGCCTGGGGGCGTTCGAATGCCGGATCGACAGCGAGGGCGGCACCGTGGCCACGGCGACCGTGACGGTGTACCAGCCCGACAATGTCAACGAGTTTCTTCAAGGTGGAATAGCAGGATGAGCAAGGTTAAACTTCAAAACAGGGCCATGAGCGTGCTGGTCACGGGATCGTCGCGCGGCATCGGCAAGGCCGTCGCGCTGCGCCTGGCACGCGACGGCTACGACGTGGTGCTGCATTGCCGCAGCGGGCGTGCCGAAGCGGAAATCGTGGCGGCGCAGATCGTCGAAATGGGTCGGGCTGCCCGGGTGCTGCAGTTCGACGTGAGCGACCGCGCCGCGACCGCCGCGGCGCTCGAAGCGGATATCGCCGAACACGGTTGCTACTACGGCGTCGTCACGAACGCCGGCATCGCGCGCGACAATGCGTTTCCGGCGATGTCCGGCGAGGATTGGGACCTGGTGCTGCGCACCAACCTGGACGGCTTCTATAACGTGCTGAACCCGCTGGTGATGCCGCTGGTACAGCGCCGCAAACCAGGCCGCATCGTCACGCTGGCTTCCGTGTCCGGCCTGGTCGGCAACCGCGGCCAGGTCAACTACAGCGCCGCCAAGGCCGGCATCATCGGCGCCACCAAGGCGCTGGCGCTGGAACTGGCCAAGCGCGCGATCACCGTGAACTGCGTGGCGCCCGGCCTGATCGAAACCGACATGACAAGCGAGGTGCCGATGGAAGAAGCACTGAAGATGATTCCGGCGCGCCGCATCGGCAAGCCGGAAGAGGTGGCCGCGGCCGTCAGCTTCCTGATGGGCGAGGACGCCGCCTACATCACGCGGCAGGTCATTTCCGTCAACGGCGGCCTGGCATGAGCCGCCGCGTCGTCGTCACCGGCATGGCCGGCATCAGCCCGATCGGCAACGACTGGGCCGCGGTGCGCCAGCGGCTGGGCGAATACCGCAATGCGATCGTGCGCATGGAAGACTGGGCCAACTACGATGGCCTGAACACCAACCTGGGCGCGCCCGCCGCGCCGTTCGAACTGTCCGCGCGCTACAACCGCAAGACCACGCGCAGCATGGGCCGCGTGGCGCTGATGGCCACGCGCGCCAGCGAACTGGCGTTGCTCGATGCGGGCCTGCTCGACCATCCACTGCTCACTTCCGGCCGGATGGGTGTGTCGTTCGGCTCGTCGGCCGGCACGCCGAGCGCCATCGGCGACTTCGGCCGCATGATGGAAGACCGCACGACGAAGGGCATCAACGCCACCACCTACATCAAGATGATGGCGCATACCGCGCCCGTCAATATCGGCGTGTTCTTCGGCATGACGGGGCGGGTGTACACCACGTCGTCCGCCTGTACGTCGGGCAGCCAGGGCATCGGCTATGCCTACGAGGCGATCAAGAGCGGTTCGCAGACGGCGATGCTGGCCGGCGGCGCCGAGGAACTCGATGCCACCGAAGCGGCCGTGTTCGACACGCTGTTCGCGACCAGCACGCGCAACGATGCGCCGCACACGTCGCCGCGGCCGTTCGATGCCGGCCGCGACGGCCTCGTGATCGGCGAGGGCGCCGGCGCGCTGGTGCTGGAAGAGCGCGAACATGCGCTGGCGCGCGGTGCCGCGATCCATGCCGAACTGGTGGGCTTCGGCACCAACAGCGACGGCGTGCACGTGACGCAGCCGAATGCGGAAACGATGAAGACGGCGATGCTGCTGGCGCTGGAGGATGCCGGACTGGCACCTTCCGCGATCGGCTACGTCAACGCGCACGGCACCGGCACCGCGCAGGGCGACGTGGCCGAGTCGAACGCCACGCTACAGGTGTTCGGCACCGGCGTGCCGGTCAGTTCCCTGAAAAGCTACATGGGCCACACGCTTGGCGCCTGCGGCGCGCTGGAAGCCTGGATCAGCATCGAGATGATGCGCGAAGGCTGGTTCGCCCCCACGATCAACCTCGATGCGGTGGACCCGCAGTGCGCACCGCTCGACTTCATCGCCGGCGAAGGCCGCGCACTGCGGTGCGAATACGTAATGTCGAACAACTTCGCGTTCGGCGGCATCAACACGTCGCTGATCTTCAAGCGCGTCTGACCGGCCTGCCCGCGGGCAGGCCGCCGATGGATTCACGAGCAGATTTAACCACCAAAGCAAAGGAAGAAAAATGAAAAAAGCGATGTTGATGTTGGTTCTGACGGCCGCCTCGGGTGCCGCCACCCTGCCGGCCACCGCGGCGGACCGCGCAATGATGGTACCGATCGCGAACGCGCTGGCCGTCAACGATGCGCAAGGGCGCCTGGGCGACACGGTGAAGTTCTACTTCGGCGACCAGAAAACCCCGAAAGTGCAGTCGAAGATCACGTCGGACAGCACCAGCCAGAAGACCAACAGCGTGGGCAAGAGCCCCGAGGAAGCGTGCCACTGGGCCTTCCTGTCGGCGATGCTGGCGCTGAAGAAGAAGGCCGAGTCGGTGGGCGCGAATGCCGTGGTCAATATCGTCAGCAACTACAAGCACAAGGAAATGTCGAGCCAGACGGAATTCGAATGCCATGACGGCAATATCGTCAGCGGCGTGGCGTTCAAGGCCGATTTCGTCAAGCTGGCCGAGTAACGTGGCGGCGGCCGCGCACCTCTGGCTGGCCCGGACGGACGGGCTGGATGAAGCGCGGCTGGCGCACTACGGGCGCTGGCTCGGCCCCGGCGAGCGCGAGCGCACCTTCGTGCGCGAAGCGCGCCGGCGCCAGTTCATCGCCGCGCGCGCGCTGCTGCGCATCGGCGTGGCGGCGCTGCTGGATGTGCCGGCGGAGGCGGTGGAACTGGGCGGGGCGCCGGGGCGGGCTCCGTGGCTTGTGACACCCGGTGTGCCGCTGCCCGGCCTGTCGGTGTCGCACAGCGGCCACTGGGTGGCCTGCGCGCTGAGCACCGGCACGGCGCTGGGCGTGGATATCGAAATGAAGGAAGCCTCGCGCGACATCGACGCGCTGGCGGCGCACGCGTTCGACGGCGCCACGTGCGCGCGGCTGGCGGCGCTGCCGGCGGCTGAACGGCTCGATGCGTTCTACCGGACGTGGAGCCGGCAGGAGGCGCGGATCAAGCTGGGGGTGGAGGCAGCGGAATGCATTGAAGTGGCGCATCCGGAATTGTCGGTGGTGGTGTGCACTGCGGCGAAGCTGGCAGTGCCGCTGGGGGTGGAGGTTGTATGCCTCTGAGGAAAACCGGTGCCAGACACTTTTTCCAGATGAATCACCCGGAAAAGGTGTCTGACACCAAGGCAGCGCCGACGGTAACGGGTTATTGCCATAGCCAGTTCCACAGCCCCGGCAGCTGCGGATGTTCGGCGGCGCTGCGTACGGTGCTGGCGAGCGCGGCGCGTTCGAGCGCGCCGCCGTCGTCGTAGAACGGCTTGCCTGCGACGGGGATGTCGAGTTCGCGGGCGACGTCGAGCAGGATTTGCAGGTAGACCTCGAGGTTGCGCGCCGTGTAGCTGTTCACGTCGTGGAAGGTGACGACGACCGGCGTGGCGCCGTCGACCATGTGCATGGCGCCGGCGGCCCAGCGCTTGCGGGTTTCCGCCAGCATCCTGAGCATGTTGGAGCGCTTGTGCCAGCTGAAGTTGACGCCCCAGATCTTGCCGTCGTTGGCGTTCAGGTCGGTCAGCAGCATGTGCAGGCCGTGGCGGTGGTAGCCGTCCAGCGTGGCGGCATCGTAGGCCCAGAACGGCGGGCGCACGAGCATGGGCGCGCGGCCGGTCAGCGTGCGCAGGTCGTCCACGCCGCGGCCGAGCGTCGCGTCGAGTTCCTCCGCGCTCATGAAGCGGTGGTTCGCATGCGTGGCGGTGGCCGAATGCAGCGCGACGACATGGCCGGCCTCGTGCTCGCGCCGGATCAGCGCGCGGCCGATGGCCGTGCCGCCGCCGTGCCAGTGGCGCGTCTGCGTGAAGAAGACGGCCTTGATGCCGTCCTGCACGGCGTTGCGGGCCAGCGTGTCGAGCACGCGCACGGTGGCGTTGTCGCCGCTCGAACCGCTCGGGCCGTCGTCGAAGGTGAGCAGGAATCGTATGGGAGCCGGCGCGGCCGGTGCGGGGCCTGGTGCCGATGCGCCCGCCCCTTCCTGCGCGGCATGCGCAAGGTGCGTGGCCGCGGCGAGCAACAGGCAGAAAAGTAGTCGGAACGGCACGTGAAGCCTCGTGAGAAATTCGGGGCTGCATTATAAATTGGTGACAGCGGGTGCGCCCGCAAGAAATTTGAGGAAAATTGTATGAATGTTCAGCCACAGCCGCCGTCGCAGTCGCCATTGCCGCTCGAGCCGCACGTGCCGGAAACGGAATTCGGAAAATGGTTCCTGCGCACGGAAACCTGGACCGTGCACGTGCTGGAACGTGCGCTGGCGGACCTCGATACGTTGATACCGGCCGGGCGCAAGAGCTTCGACGTGGTGGCCGACGTGGGCTGCGGCTATGGCCGTTCGCTGCCGAAGCTGCACGCGCGCTTCGCGCCGCGCCGGCTGATCGGCATGGACATCGATCCGGAAATGATCGAAGCTGCCGGCAAGGAAGTGGCGCAGCACGGCATCGCGGCCGAATTCGTCCTCTGTTCAAGCTCGAACATCAGGCTGCCGGACGATTCGGTGGACCTGCTGTTCTGCCACCAGACCTTCCACCACCTGATCGACCAGGAGCGCGCGATCGCCGAATTCTTCCGCGTGCTCAAACCTGGCGGCGTGCTGCTGTTCGCCGAATCCACGCGGCGCTACATCCACTCGTGGATCATCCGGCTGCTGTTCCGCCACCCGATGGACGTGCAGAAGACCGCGCCCGAATATCTCGCCATGGTGCGGGCCGCCGGCTTCGACGTGCCCGACAGCGCGGTGTCGTACCCATTCCTGTGGTGGAGCCGCGAAGACCTGGGCATGCTGGAGCGCGTACTGCGCATCAAGCCGCCCGCCGTGCGCGAGGAAACGTTGATCAACCTGGTGGCACGCAAGCCCTGATCCCCGCAGGCCGCGCGCCCGCGCGGCCTGCGCTCCGGTTCAATCGTCCAGGCTCCACTGGTACTGCAGCCGTGTCCAGGACTGGTACGGCACGCCATCCACGGTGCCGGGCTGGAAGCGGCACAACGACAGTCCCGCCAGCGCCGCGCGGTCCAGCTCGCGCGACCCGCTCGATTTCTCCACCTTCGATTCCGCAACCCTGCCGTCGGTACCGACCAGCAGCGCCAGTGTGACGGTACCCGTTTCGCCGTTGCGCTGCGCATTGCGGGGATATTCCGGCCGCGTGCACGCCCCGGCATCGACCACCGGCGCGACCCGTACCGGCGTCCTGCCGGCAGGCTCGATGTGCTGCGCAGTCGCCGTGGCGCCCGTCGACGTGGCGGGAGGTACCGGTTCGCTCGCAGGCCGCGTCGCCATTTGCACCGGCACGGCCGGTGGCGGAACATCCTGCGGCAGGTCGGGAACGACAATCGTCGTGGGCGGCAGCTTCACGGGATCGGGCATCGGCACCGGCGGCGGTGGCGGCGGTGGCGGGAGTTCGGCCACCGGCACCAGGTCGATGACGCCGGGAGGCGCGCGGTGGATCAGTACTTTCGAGCCCTGCACGGCGACAAACGCCACCAGTACGTGCAGCAGCACGACGACAGCGATGCCTGCTGGGTTTCTCTGCGAATTACCGGCGAAGTTCATGCCATTCTCCTTGACGATGGTTGGAAGTCGATTTTGCTAGGTCGTGGATGTATACTATTCCATGTAATAGCAAAAATGGAAGGGGTTATATAGCAATCGTGTGGGATGGTATGCTTCCGTCCATTGGCAATGAAGCTTGCGTGGAGGTGGAAATGAAAAAGCGGGAGGAAGGGCGCATCCGCGTGATGCTGGCGGACGATCATCCGATCGTCATGAGCGGGTTCGCCATGTCGCTGGCCAGGCCGGACATCGATGTGGTGGCGCAGGCGCGGAGCCCGGAAGAGGCAATGGAACAGCATGCGGCCCTGCAGCCGGATGTGCTGGTGCTGGATATCCGCTTCGGCGAGCAGCTGACGGGCCTCGACGTGGCGCGCGGCATCCTGGGGCGCCAGCCGGATGCGCGAATCGTGTTCCTCACGCAGTTCGACCAGGACAGCCTGGTGAAGGAGTGCTACCGGATCGGCGCGCGCGCCTTCATCACGAAGGATTGCGATCCGGAAGAACTGGCGGCCGCGGTGCGCCGCGCGCATACGGGCGAACTGTATTTCATGCCGCGCATCGCCGAGCGGCTTGCCAGCCTGTCGGTCAAGGGCGACGTGTCGCCCCAGTCGCTGCTCGACGAGCGCGCGCTGGAGATATTCACGCTGATGGCCGAGGGCCTCACCAACGCGGAAATCGCCGAACGGCTGGACGTGTCGTCGAAGACGATCAGCAATGCCAGCCAGGCGATCAAGGATAAGCTGGGCGTGCACCGCGCGGCGGACATCACGCGCCTGGCCGTGCGCTACGGGCTGCTGCAGCCCTGATGCGGGCGCTGGTGCCGGTCTTGCTGCGCCGCCACTGGAGCACGCGCACGCGGCTGCTGGCGATCACGCTGGCGCCGCTGGTGGCGCTGTGCCTCGCGCTGCTCTGGCTCAGCTACGCGTCGCGCCAGGACGAAGTGCGAGCGGACCTGGCCGAGCGGGGCACGCTGCTGGCACGCGTGCTGGCCGACAGCAGCGAGTACGCGGTGATCTCCGGGCAGTACGACGAGCTGCGGCGCAGCATGCGCGGTGTGCTGCAGTCCGATACCGCGATCCGCGAAATCGCGCTGTTCGACGCTCGCCGGCGCGAACTGGTGCGCCTGCGCGGCCGCGCCGCGGGCGGCCCGGAAGGCCGCTACTACGAAGCCCCCGTATTGAAGCGCCTCGTATGGCTGAACATGCGCGCGCCGGACGGCAGCATCGTGTTCGGCGCGGCCAACGGCGCCGCCCGCCCGCGCTTCGAAACCGTGGGCTACCTGCAAGTGCGCATGACGCCGGACGCGATGCTGGCACGTCAGGCGACACGCTTCCGGCTCGAACTGCTGGCGGCAACCGCCGGGCTGCTGTTGTGCGGTGCGCTGGCCTACCGGCTTTCCGAAGGTTTCGATACGTCGCTGCAGGCGTCGTTGCGGGCACTGCGGGAAGCGGATGCCGGGAAACGCCTGCTGCTGCGGCGGCTGAATACGGCCGTGGAGCAGGAGCGGCAGAGCATCGCGCTGGAAATCCACGACGAACTGAATGCTTCGCTGATCGCCGTGCGCCTGGAGTCGCAGCGTATCGCCGCGCTTGCCGCGCAGGCCGCGCCGGCGGAGGTGGCGCAGGAGATCGCGCGCCGCGCCACCACGGTCACGCAGCTGGCGCTGGGCCTCTATGGCAACGGCAGGGCGCTGGTGCGCAGGCTGCGGCCGGAGGTGCTCGACATGCTGGGCCTGCAGGGGGCCGTCGAGGAGATGGTGCGGCAGGTGGACGACAGCCAGCCGGACTGCCGTTTCACCTGCAGGGTCGAAGGCGCCATGTCGGACGTGGAACCGGAACTGGCGATCTCCGCTTACCGTATCGTCCAGGAGGCGCTGTCGAATATCATCAAGCACGCCGGCGCGCGCCGGGCGACAGTGACCCTGGCCCGGCATGGCGGCGACCTGTCCATCGAAGTTCGTGACGACGGCGTGGGCCTGTCCGCCGGGCGCTCCGACGGCATCGGCATTGCCGGCATGCGCGAGCGCGTGCATGCGGTGAGCGGCAGCTTCTCGATCGACAGCGACGGCGGCGGTACCCGCATCGCGATCCGCCTGCCGCTCGCCGATCCGGCTACTTAGATTGCAAGCGAGCCGGCGCGTTCGCTGCCCGTGTTGTTCCATCCGGCGATGTGCGGTATGTTGTCGGTTCCATCGATTCACTGCCCGCGCCCATGACCCAGTCCAGCCACGCAAGTCAGCAACACGCCAGCCAGTTCGCGCTGCTGAAGCAGCGCCGCTTCGCGCCGTTCTTCTGGACCCAGTTCCTGGGCGCGTTCAACGACAACCTGTTCAAGACGGCACTGATCGTGGTGCTCACGTTCGATGCCGCCAGCTGGACCACGCTGAAGCCATCGCTGGTGACGAACCTGATCCCCGGGATCTTCATCCTCCCTTACGTGCTGTTTTCCGCCACGTCCGGCCAGATCGCCGAGAAATTCGAGAAGTCGACGCTGGTGCGCTTCATCAAGTGGGCGGAGATCGCCATCATGGGCATCGCTGCGCTCGGATGGATGACGCACAGCCTGTGGCTGCTGGTGCTGGCGATCTTCGCCATGGGCACGCACTCCACGCTGTTCGGCCCCGTCAAGTATTCCTATATGCCGCAACAGCTGAAGCCCGAGGAACTCACGGGCGGCAACGGCATGGTGGAAATGGGCACCTTCGTCGGCATCCTGCTGGGCCAGGTGTTCGGCGACGTGCTCGTCATGCACGGCTCGCTGGGCATTCCGGTGGTGGCGTTCGGCACGATCGGCTTCGCGGTGCTGGGCCTGTTGGCCAGCTACCGCATTCCCGTCACGCCGGCGCCGGCGCCGGACCTGAAGATTGCCTGGAATCCGTTCACGGAAACCGTGCGTAACCTGAAGCACTCTGCCGGCAACCGCACCGTGTTCCTGTCGATGCTGGGCAATTCGTGGTTCTGGTTCTACGGCGCGATGGTGCTGGCCCAGTTCCCCGTGTATGCGATGACGTTCCTGAAGGGCGACCACAGCGTGTTCGTGCTGCTGCTCACGGTGTTCTCGCTGGGGATCGGCGCCGGCTCGCTGTTGTGCGAGAAGCTTTCCGGCCGCAAGGTGGAGATCGGGCTGGTGCCGTTCGGATCGATCGGCCTGTCGCTGTTCGGCATCGACCTGTATTTCGCCAGCCTGGGCTACGCGGCCCCCGCGGCCGCCACGGTCGATGCGTTCGGCCTGCTCGCGCAGTCGGGCAGCTGGCGCATCGTGTTCGACGTGGTGATGATCGGCGTGTTCGGCGGCTTCTTCATCGTGCCGCTGTTCGCGCTGATCCAGCTGCGCTGCGATCCG
This sequence comes from Pseudoduganella dura, assembly GCF_009727155.1. NCBI lineage: Bacteria > Pseudomonadati > Pseudomonadota > Betaproteobacteria > Burkholderiales > Oxalobacteraceae > Pseudoduganella > Pseudoduganella dura. The sequence goes on from NZ_WNWM01000002.1 coordinate 4,816,616, forward strand.
AAGCACCTGTCGCGCACGATCGCCGGCATGAACATCCTGAATGCGCTGTTCATGGTCGCGGCGGCCGGCGTGGCCATCCTGCTGCTGGGGCAGGGCCTGACGATCCCCGAACTGTTCCTGGCCACCGCGGTCATGAACGGCATCGTGGCCGTCTACATCTTCTCGCTGGTGCCGGAATTCCTGATGCGCTTCCTGGCCTGGCTGCTGATCCACACGGTGCACAAGGTGAAGGTGATCGAGTCCGGCCGGATTCCGGAGCAGGGCGCCGCGGTCCTCGTCTGCAACCATGTCAGCTATGTCGACGCGGTCGTCATCATGGCGGCCAGCCCGCGGCCGATCCGCTTCGTGATGGACCACCGCATTTTCAAAACACCGATCCTGGGCTGGATCTTCCGCACCGCGAAGGCGATCCCGATCGCGCCGGCCAAGGAAGACCCGTGGCTGCTGGAGAAAGCCTACGTGGACATCGCGCATGCGCTGCACGACGGTGAGCTGGTCTGCATCTTCCCCGAGGGGCGGCTGACGAGCACCGGCGAAGTGAACGAGTTCAAGGGCGGCATCGCCAAGGTGGTGGAACGTTCGCAGGTGCCGGTGATCCCGATGGCGCTGCGCGGGCTGTGGGGGCATCCGCTGTCGCGCAGCAAGGATAACCTGTTCGGCCGCGCCTTCCGCAAGGGCCTGCGTTCGCGGCTGGCGCTGGCCGTGGGCCAGCCGGTAGCACCGGATGCGGTCACGCCGGAGTCGTTGCAGCAGGCGGTGCTGGCGCTGCGCGGCGACTGGAAGTAGGGAAGCAGGGGCGCCGGAACGGCTGATCGTACAACTCGTTACAAAAAGTGCACACGAATTGCTCTTTCCTTTTTAAAATGTTGCCTCCGTCCCACGTACAGAAAAGAGACAACATTCATGACCCGTTCCTGGAAAGCCGCATTATCGGTAGCGACCCTGGCCTTGCTGGCCGCCTGTGGCGGCGATGACGACGATCCGGCGGGCACCACGACCGGCGGCACCACCGTCTCCGTCGTGCCATTCACGCAGGACTTCAAGCTGGACACGGGCGGCTGGGTTGGCGAGTCGAGCGACTACAATGCCGCCACGGCGCCGGCCGATGTGGTGTTCCAGTCCCGCGACATCTCGCCGATCAACGACAAGACCTACGCGAACACCAAGGCTTACTACATCAGCGGCACCAACCGCAGCAACGACCTGCTGCTGTACGTAAAGAAGCAGTACGGCGGCCTGGCGGCCAATACCGAGTACACGTTCACGATCACCTCGTTGAACCTGCTCAGCAATGCGCCGTCGGGTTGCGCCGGCACGGGCGGCGCGCCGGGCGAATCCGTGTATGCGATCGCGGCCGCGTCGGCCGCGGAACCGAAACCGGTCACCACGAACGGCGACGTGCGCCTGAACATCGATCATGGCAACCAGGGCACGGCCGGCGCCGCCTCGCTCGTACTGGGCAATATCGCCAACGGCCTGCCATGCGGTACCACCACCTACGCGTCCAAGCTGTTGCGCAACAGCACCGGCGTCAAGGTGAAGTCGGACGGCGAGGGCAAGATCTGGGTGCTGCTGGGCATCGATTCCGGCTTCGGCGGCACCACCGGCGTTTACCTGCAGAACGTGATCTTCAACTTCGCACCGGTGGTGGCAGCAACGACCTGATACACCACGGTGCCGACGAAAGCCTCCCCGCTCCATGGCCGGGAGGCTTTTTTATTGCAAGTTATGCATGCGCGGCATGTCAAATTCTGAAAACGTTTGCAATTTGCAATGTATTCGCATTTTCTCTTCAGGACGCTGAGTCGTCCACTTTTGTTGCGCTGCAGTATATTTTGGTGACTTTGTAGTCAGTTAGTGCGCCACTTTCCGATTTGTATTAGAATGATCGTTCATTCTAGGCGCACTACCCTTACAACAGAAAGACCAGGTATGGACCACACGCTCTCTCGCCCGCCGCTGCGTTCGGCCGGCATCCTTTTCCTCGCATGCGCGGCGGCGCTGACCGCCGGCTGCGACTCCGACAAGAAACAGCAGGCCGGCGCGCCGGGCGGCAAGATGCCGCCGCCGCAGGTCGCTGTATACACCGTGCAGCCGCAGGCGCTGCCGGTGGTGGCTGAACTGCCGGGCCGTACTTCCGCTTTCCAGATCGCCGAAGTGCGCCCGCAGGTGGCCGGCATCGTGCAGAAGCGCCTGTTCACGGAAGGCGCCGACGTCAAGGCCGGCACGCCGCTGTACCAGATCGATTCGGCCACCTACCAGGCTACCTTCAGTTCCGCCAAGGCGGCGCTCGCCAGGGCTGAAGCGAACCTGCTGACGGCCGGCCCGAAAGTGAAGCGTTACAAGGAACTGGTCGAAATCGAAGGCGTGAGCCGCCAGGACTACGACGATGCCGTGGCTGCCGAAGCGCAGGCGCGGGCCGACGTGGAGTCGGCCAAGGCGCAGCTGCAGACGGCGCGCATCAATGTGGGCTACACGAAGGTGGAAGCACCGATCTCGGGCCGCATCAGCCGCTCGAACGTGACGGCAGGCGCGCTGGTGACGGCCGGCCAGGAAACGCCGATGACGACCGTGCAGCAACTCGATCCGATCTATGTCGACGTCACGCAATCGAGCGAGGACCTGCTGCGCCTGCGCAAGGCGATGAATGGCGACGGCATGAAGAAGGCTTCCGGCAAGGTCACGCTGAAGCTGGCCGACGGCACCACCTACGCGCAGGAAGGCAAGCTGCAGTTCGCCGACGCCACCGTGGACCAGGGCACCGGCAACGTCACGCTGCGCGCGCTGTTCCCGAACCCGAAGCAGGAACTGCTGCCCGGCATGTTCGTGCGCGCCGTGGTCGAAAGCGGCATCAACGAGCAGGCCATCGCCGTGCCGCAGCAGGGCGTGACCCGCAACCAGAAGGGTGAAGCCACCGCGCTGGTGCTGAACGGGCAGGGCATCGTCGAGCAGCGCGTCATCGCCACCACCGGCACCTCCGGCGACAAGTGGCTGGTCAGCTCCGGCCTGGCCGCCGGCGATCGCGTGATCGTCGAAGGCCTGCAGAAGGTGAAGCCGGGCGCGCCCGCCGTGGTCGCGGCGCCTGCCGCACCCGCAGCGGCCAGCACGGCCGCCGCCAAGCCGGCCGCCGCCGCCCAATAAGAAAGCAGGAGTCACACAATGGCAAGATTTTTCATCGATCGCCCCATCTTCGCGTGGGTGATCGCCATCGTCATCATGCTCGCGGGCGGCCTCGCGATCTGGACCCTGCCGATCGCGCAGTATCCGAGCATCGCGCCGCCTTCGATCTCGATTTCCGGCTCGTACCCGGGCGCCTCCGCGAAGACCGTGGAAGACGCCGTTACGCAGGTCATCGAACAGAAGATGAAGGGCATCGACGGCTTGCGCTACATGAGCTCGTCGTCCGACTCGACCGGCGGCATCAGCATCACGCTGACGTTCAAGAGCGGCACCAATCCGGATATCGCCCAGGTGCAGGTACAGAACAAGCTGCAGCTGGCCACGCCGCTGCTGCCCACCGCCGTCACGCAACAGGGTCTGGTGGTATCGAAAGCCACCAAGAACTTCCTGCTGGTGCTGGGCTTCGTTTCCGAAGACGGCAGCATGGACCAGTCCGACCTGGGCGACTACGTGGCGGCCAACGTGCTCGACCCGCTGTCGCGGGTGCAGGGCGTGGGCGACGTGACGCTGTTCGGTTCGCAGTACGCGATGCGCATCTGGCTCGATCCGACCAAGCTGAGCAGCTATCAGCTGACGCCGGCCGACGTGATCACCGCCGTGCAGGCGCAGAACGCGGAAGTCTCTGCCGGTGAACTGGGCGGTGCCCCTGCCGTACAGGGCCAGCAGCTGAACGCCACCGTGACGGCGCAGAGCCGCCTGCAGACCGCCGAGCAGTTCGGCGCGATCCTGCTGAAGACGCAGGCCACCGGCGCCACCGTGCACCTGCGCGACGTGGCCAGGATGGAACTGGGCCGCGAAAACTACAATACCGTGGCGCGTTTCAACGGCAAGCCGGCCGCCGGCGTGGCGCTGAAGCTGGCCACCGGCGCCAACGCGCTCGATACCGCCAAGGCCGTGGAAGCCAAGATCGCGGAGATGGGCAAGCTCTTCCCGAAAGGGATGAAGGCGATGGTGGCGTTCGATACCACGCCGTTCGTCAAGCTGTCGATCGAGGAAGTGGTCAAGACGCTGGCCGAGGCCATCGTGCTGGTGTTCCTCGTGATGTACCTGTTCCTGCAGAATTTCCGTGCCACGCTGATTCCGACGATGGCGGTGCCGGTCGTGCTGCTGGGTACCTTCGCCGTGCTCTCCGCGCTGGGTTATTCCATCAACACGCTGACGATGTTCGCGATGGTGCTGGCGATCGGCCTGCTGGTCGACGATGCGATCGTGGTGGTGGAAAACGTCGAGCGGGTGATGACGGAAGAAGGCCTGTCGCCGAAGGAGGCGACGAAGAAATCGATGGGCCAGATTTCCGGCGCGCTGGTGGGTATCGCCATGGTGCTGTCCGCCGTGTTCGTGCCGATGGCGTTCTTCGGCGGCTCCACCGGCGTGATCTATCGCCAGTTCTCGATCACGATCGTGTCGGCCATGGTGTTGTCCGTGCTTGTGGCGATGGTCTTCACGCCGGCACTGTGCGCCACGTTCCTCAAGCCGGTTGAAAAAGGTCATCACATGACCAACCGCGGCTTCTTCGGCTGGTTCAACCGCACGTTCGAAAAGGGCACCGACAAGTACCAGGGCGTGGTTGCCGGCATGATCCGCCGCCGCGCGCCGTCGATGATCATGTATGCCGTTCTGCTGGCAATCCTGGCCGTGCTGTTCATGCGCCTGCCGACTTCGTTCCTGCCGGAAGAAGACCAGGGCGTGCTGTTCACGCAGATCCAGCTGCCCACCGGCGCCACGCAGGAACGCACGTTGAAAACGATCGAAAAGGTCGAGCAGTACTTCATGAACGATGAGAAGGCCAACGTCGCTTCCGTGTTCGCGGTGGCCGGCTTCTCGTTCGGCGGCAATGGCCAGAACACCGGTATCGCCTTCGTGCGGATGAAGGACTGGTCCGAGCGTTCGGGCAAGGAAAACCGCGTGAGCGCGATCGCCGGCCGTGCCATGGGCAAGCTGCTGCAGTTGCGCGACTCGATGGTGTTCTCGTTCGCGCCGCCGGCGGTGATCGAACTGGGCAATGCTTCCGGCTTCGACCTGCAGCTGCAGGACGTGGGCGGCGTGGGCCATGCGGCGCTGATGGCCGCGCGCAACCAGCTGCTCGGCATGGCCGGGCAGAACAAGATGCTGGCGGGCGTGCGCCCGAACGGCCAGGAAGACACGCCGCAGTACAAGGTCACCATCGACCAGCAGAAAGCCACCGCGCTGGGCCTGGCCGTGGCGGACGTGAACCGCGTGCTGTCGGTGGGCTGGGGTTCGTCGTACGTGAACGATTTCGTCGACCGCGGCCGCGTGAAGAAGGTGTTCATGCAGGGCCAGGCGGATTCGCGCATGGTGCCGGAAGATCTCTCCAAGTGGTTCGTGCGCAACACCGCCGGCGAGATGGTGCCGTTCTCCGCGTTCGCCAGCGGCGAGTGGATCTATGCATCGCCACGCCTGGAGCGCTACAACGGCCTGTCGTCCATGAACATCCAGGGCAGCCCGGCGCCGGGCGTGAGCTCCGGCGCGGCGATGGCCGAGGTGGAGAAGATGGTCGCGCAACTGCCGCCCGGCATCGGCTTCGAATGGACCGGCCTGTCGGTGGAGGAACGCGAATCCGGTTCGCAGACGCCGATGCTGTACACCATCTCGATCCTGATCGTGTTCCTGTGCCTGGCCGCGCTGTATGAAAGCTGGTCGGTGCCGTTCTCGGTGCTGCTGGTGATCCCGCTGGGTATCATCGGTACCGTGATCGCCACCTGGGGCTTCCACCTGTCGAACGACGTGTACTTCCAGGTGGGCCTGTTGACCGTGGTCGGCCTGGCGGCAAAGAACGCGATCCTGATTGTGGAATTCGCCAAGGAACTGCAGGAAGGCGGGAAGGACGTGCGCGAAGCCACGCTGGAAGCGGTGAAGCTGCGCCTGCGCCCGATCCTGATGACGTCGATCGCCTTCGGCCTGGGCGTGCTGCCGCTGGCCCTGGCGAGCGGTGCCGGCTCGGGCAGCCAGAACGCCATCGGCGTGGCCGTCCTGGGGGGCATGCTGACCGCCACGTTCCTCGGCATCTTCTTCGTGCCGGTGTTCTTCGTGCTGGTGCGCAGCATCTCGAAGTCGAAGGGCGTGAAGGACACGCCGCCGGCCGCCGGCACCATCGTTAAGGAAACCCATTAATATGAGCAAGACACTGATTACCCTGGCCGTGACGGCACTGCTGGCCGGCTGCAACCTGGCGCCCATCTACGAGCGCCCCGCGGCGCCGGTGACGCCGGCATGGCCGCAGGGCGATGCCTACCAGCCTTCGGCACAGCCGGCCGACGGCAAGGCCGTCAACGACCTCGCGTGGCGCGAGTTCATCGCCGACCCGCAGCTGGAACAGCTGATCGAGCTGTCGCTGGCCAACAACCGCGACCTGCGCGTGTCGATCCTCAATATCGAGGCCGCCCGCGCGCAATACGGCGTGAGCCGCGCCGACCGCGTGCCGGGCCTGAACGCCAGCGTGGCCCAGACGGCCCAGCGCGTGCCCGACAACCAGGCCAATGGCGAAGGCTACATCTCGCGCCAGTATTCGGCGGGCCTTGGCATCCCGGCCTTCGAACTGGATTTCTTCGGCAAGGTGAAGAACCTGTCGGAAGCGGCGCTGCAGCTGTACCTGGGCACCGAGGAGGCGCGCCGCGCGCAGCAGATCAGCCTCGTCTCCGAAGTGGCGAACGCCTGGCTCACGCTGGCCGCCGACCAGGAACGCCTGCGCCTGGCGCAGGACACGCTGAAGAGCCAGCAGATCTCGTATGAGCTCAGCAAGCGCCGCTTCGAGGCGGGCGCCACGTCCGGCCTGGACATGTACGAAGCACAGACCAGCGTGGAAACGGCGCGCAGCGACGTGGCCGTCTACACCGCCCAGGTGGCGGCGGACCAGAACGCGCTGACCTTGCTGGCCGGCGCCGCCGTGCCTGCCGAGCTGCTGCCGCAAGGCACGCTGCAGTCGGTGACGCAACTGGCGGAACTGCCGGCGGGCGTGCCCTCCGAAGTGCTGGCGCGCCGGCCGGACGTGCTGTCCGCCGAGCGCTCGCTGCAGGCGCAGAACGCCAACATCGGCGTGGCCCGGGCCGCGTTCTTCCCGAGCATCTCGCTGACGGCATCGGCCGGCGGCGCGAGCAGCGACCTGTCGAACCTGTTCAAGGCGGGCGCCGGCACGTGGACGTTCATTCCCCAGCTGACGCTGCCGATCTTCGCGGGCGGCCGCAACCAGGCCAACCTGGACCTGGCGCGCACCAACCGCGATATCGCCGTGGCGCAGTATGAAAAGGCGATCCAGTCGGCCTTCCGGGAAGTGTCCGATGCGCTGGCCCAGCGCGGCACGATCGACGAGCGCGTGGCATCGCAGGCGGCGCTGGTGGAAGCTTCCAACAAGAGCTACCAGATCCACGAGCAGCGTTACCAGAAGGGCGCCGAGTCGTACCTGAACGCGCTGGTATCGCAGCGCACGCTGTACGCGGCGCAGCAGACCTACATCAGCGCGCGGCTGGCGAAGGCTTCCAACCAGGTAACCTTGTACAAGGTTCTTGGCGGCGGCTGGCAGTAACTTTCGACCGCCGAAACGGGCGCATGGCTGCGTTGCGGCCCCTTGCCGTGCTAAAGCACTGTCTGCGGGGCCGCGCCTTGCCCTGCACCCGTTGCGACGGTGGCGGCTAGTGGTTTGCAGGCATGATCAACCCCGACAGCATTAGCCGGAGGGTAGGTTTCAAGCATCGACAGACGATATCGCCGAGCAAGATGCTGAGCAAAGCGTCAGGTCAGCAACGGCGGCATCCACTCCATGCACAAGTACAGCCCGTTCGCCCCGTTGAGCGTAAACCCGCAACGCTGGAACAGGCGTTGCACCCGGGTACCGGGCAACACGTCGAGCCGCACGGGCACGCGCATGCGCGCCCCCTGGGCCTGCAAGCTGCGCAGCAGCCCGAGGCCGATGCCGCGGCCGCGGGTTTCGGGCAGCAGGCTGATATCGAGGATGCGGATCTCGTCGGAGCCGTAATTGACGTGCAGCGCGCCGACCGGCCGCTCGCGCTCGACGATCACGGCCATGTCGCTGTAAGGATAGAGCGCATGGAGCAGGGTTTGCCGGGCGCGGAACTGCAGGGCCATCAGCATGGCCTCGGTACGCGCATCGCAGGCGCCCATGCGCTGGTCGGCGGTGCGGGTGCTGGCATACAGCAGCGACAGGAAGGCCTGGTCGGCGGCTTCCGCCGGCCGCATTTCGATCGTGCGGGAAGTCCTGCTTGACATGGTCGTCCTTGCAAGTGGCGGTCGAAGAAAATGATAGCATCCGTGCGGCTGCACGGGCGATCCGTTTGACAAACCGGGGCGGCCAGCCACAAGCCACGCTGCCAGCGCCCCTGAAAGGCAGTATGAGCAATACCGAAAAACGTCATCACGACCCGGAAAAGGCGCGCCACCGGCGCCGCCAGGTGCTCGACGCGGCTGCCGCCTGTTTCGGCCGCAGCGGTTTCCACGGCGCGAGCATGGCCGAGATCTCCAAGGCCGCCGGCATGAGCGCCGGCCATATCTACAATTATTTCGACAGCAAGGATGCGATCATTGCCGCGTTCGTGGAGGAAAACGTGGAGCGCGTGTCGGCGCTGTTGCGCGGTTTCGAGCTGAAGGACGATCCGCTGCAGGCGCTGCTGGACGAAGTGCCGCGCAGCGTGCGCGACGACCTCGATCCGCAAACGTGGATCCTGCCGCTGGAAATCACCGCCGAAGCATCGCGCAATCCGAAAATCGCCGCCGTGGCGCGCGACGCGGACCGCCGCACGTGCCAGATGTTCCGCACGATCCTGAAGGCGGGGCGCGAGCGCCACGGGCTGTCCGTGGACGATACCGTGCTCGATGGGCGGATGAACGTTATCATCTCGATGTTCCAGGGCCTGCCGGTGCGTGCCGTGCACAACCCGGATATGGACGCGGACATCCTGACCGATTCATTCCGGCTGGCACTGCGGGCCCTGCTGTTCAGCTGACATCCATCACGAAAGAGCCATGATCGACTTCATCTTCCCGCCGCACCCGGCCGCCGCGCTGGCGGTTGCCGGTACCGATGCCCGCTTCCCCGTCCGCCGCGTCTACTGCGTGGGACGCAACTACGCCGGCCACGCCCGTGAAATGGGTTCCGACCCGAGCCGCGAACCGCCGTTCTTCTTCACCAAGCCGGGCGACGCGAACGCCGTGGTGGCGGTGGCACCGGGCACCACGGCCGAATTGCCGTTCCCGCCGCAGACGAGCAATTTCCACCACGAGTGCGAACTGGTCGTGGCGATCGGCAAGGGTGGCGCGGACATCGCCGTGGAAGACGCCGCCTCGCACATCTTCGGCTACGCGGTCGGCTTCGACATGACGCGCCGCGACCTGCAGAACAGGATGAAGGATGCCGGCCGCCCGTGGGAAATCGGCAAGGCGTTCGATTTTTCGGCACCGGTCGGCACGCTGCATACCGCCGCTACCGTGACGGGCATCGAAGACGCGGCCATCACGCTGCAGATCGACGGCGCGACGAAGCAGGCCGGGCACATCAACGAGATGATCTGGTCGATCCCCGAGACGATCGCCAATCTTTCAACCTACTTCGCGCTGCAGCCGGGCGACCTGATTTTCACCGGCACGCCCGAAGGCGTGGGTGCCGTGCAGCGCGGCCAGACGCTCGTCGGCCACGTGGATGGCCTGAGCGATATCGCCGTGCGCTTCGTCTAAGCAACGACCAGGGAGCGCCAAGCAGTAAGCCTGCGGCGCTACAGGCGCGCCGCGATGGCCGCCAGGCCGTCCAGCGCGCCCGCCGCCAGGCCCACATCGTTTCTCGTCGGCACGTCCGGCTCGCGCGGGTTGATGCGCACGAGCCGGCCGCTGTGCCGGATCACCTCCTGGCTGAAAAGCCGCACCGACGGAATCGCCGTGCCGGCGCCCAGTTCGACGACGACCGGGTGTTCCACCTTGTCCAGCCAGCGTTCCAGCCGCTCCGCTTGCCGGGCGCTTCTTTTCTCGACCCAGCCCCAGTCGCCGAACATCAGGATGTTGGGGCGCGCCAGGCCGCCGCAGTGGGGGCAGCGCGGTGGTTCGTTCGTCAGGCGGCACTTTTCCGCATCCACCTCGGGTGTGAATTCCTTTGCTTCCCAGATCGCATCGCTGCACGGTGCCAGGCACTGCAGGTGGTGGATCGAGCCGTGGCATTCATGCACGCGGCCGGCATCGAAGCCGGCTTTCTGGAACTGGCCGTCCACGTTGCTGGTGAAGACGTGGTAGCCGTGGGGCATTTGTTCTCCCCAGCTCTTCAGTAACGCGAAACCATTGTGGGGCACCGTATCGCGGTAGAGGTTGAGCCGGTGGCCATAGAACCCCCAGGCCAGTTTCGGGTTTTCCCTGAACGTGGCGGGAGATGCGGCGGTCGTGAATGCGATGCGGGCGGCGCCGAGGGCGGGGTAGGCGCGCCAGAAGCCTTCGTTGCCGCGGAAGTCGGGCAGGCCGGAGTCGACGCCGATGCCGGCGCCGGCCGCCACGATCAGGCTGTCGGCCTGGCGGATCAGGTCGGCGGCATGGTCGAGCAGGGCGGTTGTGGTTGTGTCGGTCATGCCTGCGATTCTAGCGCCGTTGGCTGCGCTTGCCATTGGCTGGCAGCCGCCAATGGCCGTGCCTGGTGGAACGCAAAAAGGCATGGCAAAAACGTAAGGCCGTCTGCTATAATCCGGCTCTCGTCGGGGCGTAGCGCAGCCTGGTAGCGTACTTGCATGGGGTGCAAGGGGTCGAGTGTTCGAATCACTCCGTCCCGACCAAAAGATTCAACGACAAAGGCCACTCTTCGGAGCGGCCTTTGTCGTTTGTGGGGAATTTATCCCTGCATTTTTCGTGGTATGGAAAGCAGGCGATACCGCACGTAGCAGTCATGCATTGCTGTCCTGTTGCGTCGATCTGTCGGGTTCGTCCAGGCCGGCCAGCTCCTGTTCGATCTGTTCGATGCTGGGGAGACTGGTCTGTAGCAGGGCGGGCAGGGACTCCACGAGTTGATATTCCGCCACGCCCATGGGGCGGCTTGCATCGCGCAGGGCGTATTCGGCTACCACCTTGCTCTTGCAGAGCAACAGGCCGATGGTGGGCGCATCGTGCTCGCTCTTCACTTGCGCATCGACAGCGGTGAGGTAAAAGCTCAACTGGCCCAGATGCTCCGGCTTGAATTTGTCGGCCTTGAGTTCGATCACGACATAGCAGCGCAGCTTCAAGTGATAGAACAGCAGATCGATGAAGAAATCGTCGCCGCCGACTTCCAGCGGAACCTGCCGGCCGACGAAGGCGAAACCGGCGCCGAGTTCCAGTAAAAAGCGGGTGACGTGTTGCACGAGGGCGGTTTCGATGGCGCGTTCAGTGGCTTCCGCACCGATATCCAGAAAATCGAACAGGTAGGGGTCTTTCAGGCTTTGCCGGGCCAGGTCGGATTCCGGCGCGGGCAGCCGCGCCTCGAAATTGGTCAGCGCCTGGCCTTCGCGTTCCAGCAAGCGTGTTTCAATGTGCATGCCCAGCAGGCTGCGCGACCAGCCGTGTTCGACAGCGCGCTGGGCGTAGGCAAGCCGTAGCTGTTTATCCTTGAGCTTGGTGAGCAGCATCAGATTGTGGCCCCATGGTAATTGTCCAACAGCCTGTTGGACAATTTCCGGTTCCGGCCAGGCTTCGGCAAAAGCTCGCATCGACATCAGGTTGGCACGCGAAAACCCCTTCATTTCAGGGAAGGTGGTGCGCAGGTCGTGCGCCAACCGCTCGATCACCTTGGCGCCCCAGCCTTCGCGGCCTTGACGAAGCAGGATATCGCTGCCGATTTGCCAGTAGAGCAGCACCAGTTCGCGGTTGACCGCCAGTGCCGCGCGTTGCCGGGCTGTCTGGATGCGCGTCTTCAGTTCGGCCAGCCAGTCTGCGTAGCCTGCGGGTACGGGGGAGAGGGATGTCGGGCGCTGGTCGGTCATGATGCGGCGTGCGGTAACATAAATGGTTGGACAGTGAGCCCATCAGGTTGCAAGTGATTGATCATCGGTTGACCGGCAATTCTTTCACAGCACTCCCATCAGGAAATGCCAATTCACTGGTTGTCATCCTCTTTCGATTCCCAACCTCGCCAGGCTCCCAGGGGCGCAGTCCCTGATCCTTGCTCAGTCTGATGCGATGCATTTTCATAGCGTCGATGATATCCGCTGTCCCCGGACTGGCCACGAGTAGCGGCAACGTCTGCGCGGCCTCGAGAAAGAATCGCTGGCGCTGCGCTTCACCCTGGCCGAGAAACGCATCTGCCCACCACGCCGTTATCCAGTCACTGGCGCGTTCCAATGCTGCCTGTGTCACAAGCCGATTGGATTTCTGGATATTGATGTTACGCGCGGAAGGCATCAGGTTCCAGGCATCGCCGCAAGGCCATGCGGAGAACGGGAAGCAGTGATCGACATCGTATTCGTCCCGCAAACGTGCCCCGGTCCATACGCAATACACCGGTTTGCCCTCCGCGCGTATGCGCTCGACCGCTGCCCTGGCAAAACTGGTATCGCGGACAGGGTCGGCCCATGCGAGCAGCCTGTGTGCGAGCATGCGAACGTCCGGCACACGGTTGCCGGAGTAAGCCTCGATCAGCCTGACCCACTCGGCCACCAGCACCGGCTCGATCCAAACATTGTAGTGGGTCAGCGCCTGCCAGACCTCGAGCGGAACGCGGAAGTCGCCAAAGCTCCACAGGAAAGCGTCGTCGATCCGCAGTTGCTGCGGCGTCGACATCTGCCGGCGCCGGGTGATTTCAAAAATCGGACGGTCGCTCGATGGCCAGCGCAGGTATTTGGCCGGCATGTCCCGTATCACTTGCGAGATCTCCGACAGGCTCCGGTGCAGATGCCTTGCCGTATCCCCTGCAAACATGGAACCGATACCCAGTTCGACGGTTGTAACCGACCGCAAGGCATGAAAATTATCGGTGACGAACCCCGGCCCGGTACCCAGCCGTGAAGCCGGCATCTGCGGCAACTGATTCTCGATCAGCGGTTTGTACATGCGCAGCCAGAAGAGCGATACCAGCCCAAGAGGAAGCACGACCGATTCCGATTCGTAACGGGCCAGGCCCGAGGCGGTGTCGGCGATGCGGGCGATAACGCGCAGCAGCGCGATCTTGTATGTGGATGCCTTTTCATCGACCAGTATCAGGTGGCGCAGCAGGGGAAGGGCGCCGAGGCCGTCATCCGGCAGGCCCAATACGACATTCGTCCATGAGACATCGGCCCGTCCCAGCCTGTCCTGGCTGTCGCTGGTCCGGACCATGCGCAGTCCGAACCGCTGGGCGAGGGCCGACAGCTCCAGGAGTGAAACCTCATGCATCGCCCGCTCGGTATCAGGCGCGCCAAGGCGCAGGCTGATCGCGATGCGTCCTTTGGGAGCAAGCAGCGTAGCCAGCTTTCTCAACGACCGCTCGCGGTCCGCCGGAGGGATATGCATCCACACGGCTGACAGAAGAATGAGATCGAAGTTGAGGCCGAGGCGCCGGACCTTTGCCAGGTCCGGCAGGCTGTCGGAGAGCCAATGGATCCTGTCCGACGGGTGAAGCCGGCGCGCCTGGGCGAGCATGGCATCGGACGGATCGACTGCAACGACATCGTATCCATTTGCCGCGAACCAGGCGGCATCACGGCCGGAGCCGGCGCCAACGTCGAGCACCGTTCCGCCAGGTGCGGGAAGGGCATCCAGTAATCCGGCATGCACATCCTCGAAGGCCAGCGATTCGTATTGACCGGCCAGCCGGGCCGCATGTTGTTCGTAGTAGGGGATCGATGTCATCGAGTGCAAGTCCGGTCCGGGAAGCCACGAACGATTTTAGTCTGGAACAGGGTAATACGTGGCTGACTAGAACACCGCCCGCAACGTCACCCGCGCAGTCCTCCGCTCCGCCGGATGATAGTGAATATCCTCCTCGCCCTCGGCAGCCTCGCCCGGCAACCGTGAGGCATAGTAGTAATCCACATCGCTGGCCTTCCGGTCGAACAGGTTGAACACGTCCACCGACACCTGCCACCGCCGGTCGATCCGATATCCGCCCCGCAGATATGCGATGGCAGTGGATGAAGACCGCACGCTGTTGTCCTCGATGAGCGGGCGCGGCCCGAAGTAGCGCATCTGGAACGCCCCCGACCAAGGCCCCACATCGTTCACCGTGGCCCCGAACGCCACCACCTTCTCGACCGACCCCGGCACGCGATCCCCGGCCGGATCATGCTCCGTGTACCGCGCCCGCGAATATGCCAGGTCCAGGTCGAGCAGCAGCCACCGGCTGGCGATGTAGTGGTTGTTCCACTCGATGCCGGAGCGCTTGCTGCCCCGGCTCGGCGCCGTGTCGCCCGCATCCCCGGAGAACACCAGCTCGGAGCCGGAGCGCAGCCGCCACAGCGCCATCGAGCTTTGCAGCCCCGGTACCAGCTCCGTGCGCAGCCCCAGTTCCGCACCGCGCGTTTTCACCAAAGGCGTCACAGGATCGACCGGCTCCCGTTCGCGCGGCGACAGCCGGGCGGTGGTGCCGCGCGCATCGTTGCTGTGAAAGCCCTCGCCGTAGTTGACGAAGAACTCCGTCCTGTCCCATGGCCCCAGCACCACCGACAGCTTGGGCGAGGCGATATGGTCGTTCGCCGTGCCGCTGTTCTCGAGGATCGAGCTGGCCACGTCGAAACGGTAGCGGTCGTAGCGCACGCCGGCGATGGAGCGCAGCCAGGGCGTCCATTGCACGGTGTTCTGCAGCCACGCGGCGGCGCTGGCTTCGCTCACGCGCGATTCGGCGATCGTGCGCAGCACGCGCTGCCCGGTCGTGGCATACAGCCCGACCGGCGCTATGCGGTCGAACCGGCCCTGCACGCCGACCGCGTTTTCCATCGGGCGTCCGGCAAGCTGGCCGAACCACGTGTGCGACACGTCGAGCCCCGTCATCTTGCGGCGCTCGGTCTGCTTGAACTGGTCGCCGTTTTCTGGATCGTCCAGGAAGTAGGTGAAATTGTTGAACAGGGTCAGGTCCGAGCGGACCGCGTAGGCGATGGCCTGCCACAGCGTGTCCGCGCCGCGGCGGCGCCATTCGGCGGACAGGCTGTAGCGCGCGGCGCGCCCGCCGTCGCTGGCGTCCGCCGCGTCGAATTCGCCGAGCCGGCCATCCTGCACGGCGCGCAGCGGCACCTGGCTGGTGGCGTGCCACGCGCCTTTGTAGCCCATTGCCGTTACACTGAGGCGGTCTGCGGCGCTACCGGCACTGTAGCGCAGCAGCGCCGAGGTTTTATGGAACGCCTCCGGCGTGGTCCACGGGCCGTCGTTGTGCGCCAGTTCCAGCGCATACAGCAGGTTGCCGTTGCCGGCCGCGGTGGAGTTGGCGACCAGGCCGCGGCGGTAGGCGTTCTCGCCCACCGTCAGCGTGGCCAGGCCGGCCGGCAGCCTGTCCGCCAGGCCCATGTGCGCGGCGCCGGCCGAGGCGAAGTCGCCTTCGTCGGCATAGTACGGGCCCTTGCGGTAGCGGATGCGGTTGACCAGTTCGGGGATCAGGAAGTTCAGGTCCGTATAACCCTGGCCGTGCGCGTGCGTGCGCATGTTGACCGGCATGCCGTCCACGAACGTGGCGAAGTCGGTGCCGTGGTCCAGGTTGAAGCCGCGCAGGAAGTACTGGTTCGCCTTGCCGTCGCCGCTGTGCTGCGTGACGATCACGCCGGGCACGAATTCGAGCACCTCGCCGGGGCGCAGGGCGGGGCGGCTGGCAATCAGGTTGGCGGTCACGGTGCCGGCGCTGGCGGCGTCCGACGTACCGACGCCGTTGTCGTAGTTGCCCAGCACCTGGACGGTGGCGGCCGTATTTTCGGCGGGTTGTTCGGGTGCTTGCGCTTGTGCGGCGGACGCGCACAGGGTCCCGGCCAGGCCGAGGATCAGTTTGTTCATGGCGGATGATGGAGACGGATGACAGCCCCGCCCACTCCCCGTGGGCACGGCTGAACAGCGCCGGCGATGTCGCCCGCGCCACCTGTCTGGCCGGTATCCGGGCTGGCAAGGGAACCGTCCCACCTTCCCATGCTTTTGAAAAGCACAGTGGCATGAAGAGACAGCCTGCCGTCGTTGGACGGCGCTTGCTTACCGTTGCGGGGGCAGCACACTTTCGGCTGGAACGTCAGCCATGTGTTTCCCGTTTAACTGCGCACATGAACACGTGCGCGGGCACCAAACGGCCGGGATTATAGCCGCAAACCCGCGGCAAACCCCGGGTGGGGCGCCGTAAGGGAGGAAAGACCGGCGCGTGCCGGCCCTGGATCAGCTCTTCGCCGCGCCGGTACCGGCGGCCAGGCCCCTGGCCAGCACGTCGGCCACGGTGGCGTTCAGGTCCTGCCCGGTTTCGGTGGCCAGCGCCTGCAGCTGTTTCACCAGCTCGCTGTTGAGCTTGACCGCGAACGGCACCAGGCCGAGCGCCTGGTCGCGCTTGCGCTGTTCGCGCTTGTCGACGGCGGGGGCGGCGGCATTGCCGAACCCCGTGGTACCCGGCGCCACCATCTTGCCCATCAATTTCTTGGCGTCGTTCTTTGCCAGGTCTGCTTTTTTCACGTTGTATCCTCGTTGTTACTTGCTTGGTTACTTGCTTGGTTACTTGCTCAAAGGGTGCATTCTACGCGCTGGCCGCAGCCGGCGGCACGCGATGACCACGGCGGTCGCGCTGAGCAGCAGCCCGCCGCTGCTCAATACGATCAGCACGGCGATGCGCAGCGGGTTTGCCGCCAGCAGCGAGGGCAGGTCCCAGCTGTGCAAGAGGTTGAACAGCCACCGCCCGGCGCGCTGCGACCGGTCGGCGCTCAGCTCGGGCTGGCCGGTATGCATGTCGATGTGCATCCACGTTGCCGACGGGTCGGCAAAGACGACGCGCAGCGCTGGCAGGCGCCGCGCATCGCCCCCATACATCGAAGCTTCGTCGCGGGCGTAGTACCAGGCATCGTACGCCGCCAGCTTTTCGAACGAGGCAACCGGGTAAGGCAGTGCCCTTGCAGCGGCGCGGCGCAGCTTTTCCTCCGGCCACCCGCCCAGTACCGCGTAGCCGTTCGCCGATGCCCGGATGATGCGGGTATTATCGGCCGTGCCGCGCGCCAGGATGAACGGCTCGCCATCGAGCACGCGCCATTCGAGTTCGCGCGCCGCGAAGCCTTCCCCGGCCAGCAAGGAGAGGATCGCGTGGACACCCGGCGGCAGGCGCGATGCCGCCGGGCTGCCGGCCTGCATCGCCGCGGTGTCGGGCCTGGTTCCCCTGGCATCGAAGATGCCGGCGGGATTCATCGACATCAGGCCGCTGAAAATCCAGGTGCACAGGACCAGGCCGAACGTCAGGCCGAGCATGTGGTGCCAGCGCATCGCGCCCTCGCGATACGGCGTGCGGGATCCGTTCTTGTAGCGGCCGGAAAAGCGCCAGCGCCAGAGGCCGTTGACGATGCCCGTGACGGAAGACAGCACGCCGGCGGTGGCAAGCGCGATCACCGTCCACGTCCACACGGGGTCGACCGGCTGGTCCTTCAGCATGTACAGCCAGTGCAGCCAGGCGCCGACGAAGTTCCACCAGCGCTCCGCGCGCGGCGCATCGAGCACCACCTGCCCGGTCGTGGACGATACATAGACGCGGGTCGCCGCCGCATCGCCCAGCTCCACGACATGGAGCGGCCGGTGCGGGTTCAGCGCGCGCGAATGCGTCCAGCGGTCCTCAAGCATGGTTCCGGTGTAACGCGCGGCGGCGCCCGCTGCGAACGCGCTGCCGGCGCGCACGGCCGCCTCGCGGCGGGCGGTGCCGCGCTTCTCGCCGGTCAGCGCATCGACGGTCGCCAGGGCGCCGGCACCGTCGCGCATCACGTAATGCGGCCTGCCGCCGATCGTCGTCAGCAACAGTGACGCCGTGTCCGGCAAACCGCCGGCCGCCAGCGCCTGCCCCGGATCGATGCGGCAGTCTTGCAAGGCAAGTACCGGCAGCGCGGCCAGCCGCTCCGCCGGCGTGAGCTTCGGATAGCCGACGAACAGCATCACCATGCCGCTGGCGAACCAGAGCGCCATCAGCACGCACATGACGATGCCTGTCCACCGGTGTAACAGATAGAGATACCGCTTTGCGCGGGCACCCGGGTTCACGCTCGGCCTCCGGTCAGAAGCGGTGGTTCACGATCAGGTCGACCTTGCGGTCCGGCCCGTAGAACCACTGCTGCGGCATGTAGTAGGCCGTCGTGAAATAGCGCTTGTCGAACACGTTGGCCGCGCGCAGCGTTACGCCCGTGCGCGGCGCCGCCTGCCAGCGCAGCGACAGGTCGGTCACCGCGTAGCCCGGCATTTTCAGCGTGTTGGCATTGTCGGCGTAGCGCTCGCCCACGTAGCGCAGGCCGGCGCTGGCCGTCCAGGCGGTCACGAAATCCCAGTTCAGCCACACATTGGCCAGGCGCCTCGGCACGTCCGGCGGCGTGTTGCCGGCGCGCGAAACCGCCTTGCCGCCGGACGATTCATTGAAGTCCTCGAACTGCGCGCGCAGCAGCGAGGCATTGGCCTCGATGCGCCAGCCCGGCGCCAGCGCCGCCGTCACCGTCGCTTCGATCCCGCGCGACGAGCGCTCGCCCACCTGCACGCTTTGCGAAGGATTGGCCGGATCGCGTGTGAGCAGGTTGTTCTTGGTGATGTCGTACACGGCCAGGGTCCACTCGGCACCGTTCGCGGACGCGTGCTTGACGCCGATTTCGAGCTGGCGCCCGCTGGCGCTGTCGAACCTGCTGTTGGCCGTCGACAGGAAGAGCAGGGCGCCGATCGGATCCGCCGCCTTCGCGTACTGGCCGTACAACGCCAGCGAAGGCGTGGCCTGGACCACGGTGCCGAGACGCCAGCCCACGTTCGTGAAGGTGCGCTCGTAGGCCTGCCTGCCGGCTACCAGGTCGTCGCGGGCCAGTTCGGCGTGGTCGTAGCGCAGGCCCGCCAGTACCGACCATTTCTCCGTCAATTGCAGCCGGTCTTCGGCGAACAGCGCGTATTGTTTCGCATCCGAGTGGTACCGCGGGATCGTGGGCATGGAGCTGCTGAAGTTGCCGGGTACCGGATCGAACAGGTCGACGGACGGCGCGCTGCCCACGTAGGTGTTGTTGATGTGCGTAAAGCTTGAGGAATTGATGTCGAAGCCGGCCGAGACCGCGTTGGCCAGGCCGAACAGCGTGCCCTTGACCGCCATGTCGGTGGTGTTCCCGGTCTGCGACTGGTCGTGGAAGATCTCGGTGGCGTCGGCCCGGTCGAGCAGGCCCGTCGCGGCATTGTAGTAATAGCCTTCCACGTTGCGCCAGTGCCGGTCGCTGCCGATGGAATAGAAGCGGCTGCGCACGGTCGTGTTCACGTTCGGTTTCCAGTTGACCAGCACATCGGTCCAGCGGTCGTCGAACCGCATCGCGCTGTCGGCCACGTTGTAGTTCTTTTCCGCGAGCGCGGCCACCGGCCGGCCGTCGACCAGCGGCGTGCCGAAGTAGCGCATCGGCTCCTGCTCGCCGCGGGCCGTGCTGAACCGGAAGTTCAGATCGGGCGACACATCGAGCCGGATCGCGGCGGAGATCGAACGGCTGCTGTGTTCTCCCCGGTCCACCCAGCCATCGGCGCGCTCGGTGCTGGCATCGAAGCGGTACGACCAGCGCTCGTCGATCGCCCCGCCGCTGCCGAACGCCGCGCGGCGGCTGTGTTCATTGCCGATGCCGAGCTGCAGTTCGTGTTCGGGCGCGTTGCGGGCCGGTTGTTTCGGGATTACGTTGATGACACCGCCGATCGCGCCATCGCCATGGATCACGGAAGCGGGCCCGCGCAGCACTTCGATGCGCTCGATCGACCAGGTATCGAACGGGAACGTCAGCCCCGCGCCGCCGTACTGGCGCATGCCGTCGTACAGGCGCATGACGGAGGTGGTGTCGGTGAAGCCGCGCGCGGCCACCGACGAATTGCCGTTGCCGGGGTGCGGCATGGCGCTGATGCCGGGCGCGCGGGTAATGGCGTCGAGCAGGTCGATGTCGCCGCGTTCCTCCAGCTGCCTGCGGGTGATCACGTCGATGCTGGCTGGCGTGTCGAAGCGGCTCAGGCCGAGATTGGAACCGGTGGCGGCTTCCGTGCCGAGTCCGCCGTTGTCCGCACGGGCGGTCACGACGACGGTCGGCAGCGTGCCGTCCTGCGCATGGGCAGTGCCGGGCAGGGCCGCGATGGCCAGCAGGCAGTGCAGGGAAAGGACGGAAAGGCGCCTGCGCGCCGGCGCAGGCGTAAAGGTTGCGATGTTCATGGTGGTTCTGCCTTGAATGGTCGGCTGCCGCCATGGGCGGCACGGATCGGCTGTCAACAGGCAGCCGTGTGCGAACGACGATCAGGCGAGCAGAGGGGGGCCGCGCGGCCTGGCGGCGGTCCAGGCGAACAGCGGGGCAGGGGAAAGGTAGAACAGCGGCGGCCGCACCGCGGCGATCCGGCCCGGCTCGATCATGGCAATGACGGCGGGCAGCACCGGCGTATCGGCCTGCAGCCGGCAATAGGCGCAGTCGTCCATGTGGCCGAAGTGCTGGTCGCCGGGCGGCGCCTGCATGTCGGCATAGCTCATGCCGCTCGGCGCGCAGATCTCGGCCATCATCATGTTCGCGACCCGGTCGCTCGCCAATGCGCGCGACACGGACGGCATCAATGCGGCTGCCAGGATGGCTGCGAAAGCCAACCAGGTAAAGCAGGTGCGCCAGTGCCGGGTCTTGAACATATTGACATTCTAGCAGCGCGGATGGAGCCGGACAAACGCCGTTCCGCCAGGACGAACCGGGCTTTGCGTCAGCGCTACTGCCCGGGTTCGGCGTACGTGTGCGAGACGAAAGGGCGGCAGTCGACCGGGATATCGATGATGAACGTCGTGCCGGTTTCCGCGGCGCTGTCGACCATGGCGCTGCCGCCGTGGCTTTCGGCCACGGATTTGACCAGCTGCAGCCCGATGCCCCAACCGTCCGTGGAGACGCCGCTGTCGCGGTGCAGGTATTCGAAAATCCGGTTGTGCCGTTCCTTGGGAATCGGGTTGCCTTCATTGTGCACGCTGAGCATCAGCCGGCCGCGTACCTGCGCGATACCCACGCGGACCGGCGCATCGTCGCCGTATTTGATCGCGTTGTTCACCAGATTTTCCAGCGCGCGGCGCAGCGAACTGCGGCACCAGTGGCCATCGATCGCCGGTTCTGCCGTCTCGACCTGCAGCAGGCATGCGCCGCTCTGGCAGTATTGCTCGCGTACCTCGTTTGCCAATGCAACGATATCGAATTGCGACAGTTGCAGCGGTATCGCGGTACTGTCCTGGCTGGTCAGCGCGTCGAGCAGCTCGCTCATCATATCGCCCAGGCGGGTCGCGTGCGACGCGATCTTGGAAGCCGTGCGGTGCGCCATCGCCAGGTCCGGCACCATGCCGATGAGCTGCGCGCCGTTGGCAATCACCGCCAGGGGCGTGCGCATGTCGTGCGACAGCGCCGCGGCCAGCTTGCGGCGCAACTCCTCATGGCTTGCCGTGAAGGCCCGCACGGCCTCGCGGGTGGCGACATCGATGGAACGGTCGATGATGGTCCACTCACGCTCGCCAAGCGCCACGCGTTCCCTGGCGACGTGGCGGATCGCTTCCCTGAAAATCTGGTATTCGTGGATGACCTGGTCGGCGCCGAACGGTGTCATGCGCGCACGTTCACCGCCATGCGCGGTGGCGGAATTGGTGTCGCTCGCGCCATGCAGGCGTGGGTGCACCGGGCTGATTGCCTCGGCTATATTATCGAAGAACGCCGGTAGCGCATTGGTGAGCACCGGACCGAGCAGATCGCCCGCGCCATGGATGCGTTCACGTACCGCCTGTTCCCAATAGTCCATCACCGCACTGCGCATGGACAGGAATTGCCGGGCCACTGGCGAGAAGCCATGCCCGTCCGTATTTTGATCCGTCGCCAGAATCATGTCGCCCTCGTTGAAGGGTCGAACCAATACCGGCGGTCATTGGGCCTGGTTGGTCGAGCCACGCGCCTTCGGGCGCGAAAAGCCGTTGCGGGAGTTGGGCGAACGGGCGGCACGAAGTGCCGGCACGTATTGTATCAATTTCGCCCAACTTTTCACGCACAACATTTCCTGTGCGCAGCGCTACGGCTTGCTGCCAAACGAGGCCGGATGCTCAGTTAGGCAACGGCAGCTCGATCTCGTCCTTGCGCGCCTGGATTGCCTCGCCGAGGCCCACCATGTCGAGCTTGGCTTTTTTCGCTTTCGGGAACATTTCCTTCTCTTCTTCTTCCACGTGGTGCTCGATCTGTTCGGACAGCACGCTGACCTTGGCGTCGTACAGGTCGTCGCCCGGTTCCATCGACAGCAGTTGGGCGATCAGATCCTTGGCGCAGGCATGTTCGACGGTGGCTTCGTCGACCAGGTCTTCATCGCCAACGGCCTTGCGAACGGCCGAGTAAAAGATTTCTTCCTCGGCCAGCGCGTGCTTGGTCAGTTCCAGGCAGATTTCGCGAACGAGCTTTTTCTTCGAGGCGAGGGCGCGGTCGCTCAAGCCTTCGTATTGCTCGAACATGGCCTTGACCTTGTCGTGGTCCGCTTTCAGCAGTTCGATCGCGTCGATCGGGCCGGCGGCCAGGGTTGCGGTTTTCTTGCTGGAGGCTGGCGTGGCTTTGATGGCGTTTGGCATTGTCGTTCTCCTTGTTGGATGCCGTGAAGATCACGGCTTCATCGTTGGAAAGATCTTACGTCGCCGGGCTGCCGATGCGAGTAGGCGCGGGTTGCCTGCGCGGGTAGGCGCCTTGGCCCGACCGTTGTAGGAGAGTTTCCATTTTGATCATGTTGCTGGCCGGCGTGACGGTCGAACCGTCGTGGCAGCGCCGGCCGCCGCGCGGCGTGAAGGGCATCGCAGTCCCGCCCGGTGTCGATACCTATTGCAGCCCTTTGGGACAGTTCACTTGGGAAGAACGCCCGCTTCCCCGGTTGCCGAGCACGGCGGAAGGCGCCACGCTCGTCGATACCTTGACGTAGCATTGCGCCTTGCCATTTCGCGTGATCACCGTGACCGGTTCCCCGGATGCGGACGTGATTGTCGTCGTGCTGTTCCCGCCGCCCCTGGCAGCCTGCGCCATGTTGGCCCGCATGCGTGCCAGGGGCGTATCGACGGGGGCCGCCAGGACGGGTTTTCCCTGCCGGTTTTCGGCGTCGACCTTTCCCGCCATTGCAAGAGCCTGCGCGCGTATGGCGGTGGCCGGTGCCGCGGGGCCGGACGCGTCCTCTGCCCAGTTCTCATCGACATCGTGCGCCTGCTCCATGGCAGGGAGCGCTTCCGTCTTGACTGCAGCCTCGATCGGGGGCGCATGCCGGACAGGTGGCGTAATCGCCGCGGGCGCCTTGTCAGGGGAGGCGCGCGGTGTCTTTTCGGGCCGGGCAGCCTTGCTGGCCAGCGGAGTAGTCGCCAAAGGCGTACGCAAAGGCGGCACCAGGATCAATATGCCTGTTTCCTTGCGAGCCGGCATGGGAGCAGGCACGTCCGGCCGTTGGTAGACCATCAAAAGGCCGGCGTGAACGGCAATGATCGTACCGAAAACGGCCAGCGTCCTGGCATGCGGCGGCGACTCTTCCACGCGCCCCCGGTCCGCGGCTCAGTCACCAGCGATCGCAAGATTATTATTCATTAAGCAATAATACATCGCGTCTGGGCGCCCTGGCCGCTTGTCGGGTCGCTATTTTCGTCAGCCGGCCGATCCGGCCTGAACCTGGAGTCGGCGTTTTCAGGCCTCGTCTGCCGGCTCTTTCATGACCAGCGCAATCACCACGCCCAGCGCGCACAACGCCATCACGTACCAGGCCGGCGCCAATGGGTAGTTTTTCAGCATCAGCGTGACCATGATCGGCGTGAGCCCGCCGAAGATGGCATACGACAGGTTGTACGAGAACGAAATGCCGGAAAACCGCACCGCCGCGGGGAAAGCGCGCACCATCACGCCCGGCACCACGCCCACCACGCCCACGCTCAAGCCCAGCACGGCGTATAGCGGCAGCAGCAGGTCGGGGCGCGCGTGCAGCGTGGTGTAGAACACCCAAGTGCAAACGCCGAGCAGCAGGGCGCCGCCGAGCAGTACGCGGCGCGCGCCGAACCGGTCGGCCAGCAGGCCCGCGGCGATGCAGCCGAACGCCAGGCACAGCGTGGCCAGCGTGTTGGCCCGCAGCGCAGCGGGGGCATCGAAGCCGTAGACTTTCTGCAGCAGCGCCGGCGTCATCAGGATCACCACGACGATCGCGGCGGACAGCATCCACGTCAGCAGCATCGACAGCACCACGCTGCGCCGGTGCCCGCGCAGCACGGCCTTCAGTGGCAGTTCGGCGGCCAGTGCCTTGCGCTGCTGCAGTTCGGTGAAGACGGGCGTCTCGTGCAGCCAGCGCCGCAGGTACATTGCGCCCAGGCCGAAGACGCCGCCCAGCAGGAACGGGATGCGCCAGCCGTAGGACCGGACCTGCTCCGGCGTGAAGACGCTGTGGATGCCGGTCGCCATCAGCGAACCGAGCAGGATGCCGAACGTGAGGCCGGCGGTCAGCGTGCCGCAGGCATAGCCGATGCGCCGCGCCGGCACGTGCTCGGAGACGAAGACCCAGGCGCCCGGCACTTCGCCGCCCACGGCCGCCCCTTGCAGCACGCGGAACAGCAACAGCAGCAACGGCGCGGCAAGGCCCACGCTGGCGTAGGTTGGGAGCAGGCCGATCATCAATGTCGGCACCGCCATCAGCACGATCGACAGGTTGAACATCTTCTTGCGGCCCAGCAGGTCGCCGAAGTGAGCCATTACCATGCCGCCGAGCGGGCGCACCACGTAGCCGGCGGCGAAGATGCCGAAGGTCTGGAACAGGCGCAGCCAGTCCGGCATCGACGGCGGGAAGAACAGCGCGCCGATCGTGGTGGCGAAGAACACGAAGATGATGAAATCGTAGAATTCCAGCGCGCCGCCCAGGGCCGCCAGCGACAGGGTCTTGTAATCCTGGCGGTTCAGGGGGCGATTCGGCGTAGGTGCCGCGCTGCCGCTGGTCGGGAGGGGCTTGCTGGAATCCGGTTGTGTGCTGTGCATTGCGCGCTGGCTGGTCTGGTTGTGGACATTCTGCCGCTGGATGGAGCGTCCATGAAGAATATCCCAAGAAGTCGCTGCCGTGGGAATGTGGCAATATTCGCAGGGACAGGCTACCGTGGTGTGGCCTTTGTAAAGCAGCGCACTCGATTCAACATTCCCTACGATACCTGACGATGAAACGTACCCTGTCGACCATCCTGTTTTCGCTGGCGTGCGGCCTGTCCGCCGCGGCCCCCGCACCTGCGCCGGTGCGCGCCGAGATCGACGCGCTGCTTGCAAGGCTGCAGGCATCCGGCTGCCAGTTCAACCGCAACGGCACGTGGCACAGCGCGGCCGATGCGCGCAATCACCTGCTGCGCAAGCTGGACTACCTGGAGGACAAGGGCAAGGTCCAGAGCACGGAGCAGTTCATTGCCCTGGCCGCGTCCGGCAGCAGTTCGTCCGGCAAGCCTTACAAGGTCAGATGCGGCGCGCAGGTGGAGGCCGTCGACAGCGCCGCATGGCTGGGCAGTGAGCTCGCGGCCATCCGCGCGGGCAAGCGCGGGTAAGCGCCGATAAGCGCCGATAAGCGCCGTCGAACCGGCCCGGCCGCGCGCCGCTTGCACTTTCGACCCGTTCGGCTAAAGTGCCGGGATACCCCCACCGCAGGAGTACGCCATGAAACGAACTTTCGTTGCCCTGACCCTGACCTTGACGCTCGGCGCGGCCGCCACCGCCTTCGCCCACCACGGCTGGAGCGAATACGACGCCGACAAGCCGCTGACCCTGACCGGCACCATCGCGACAAGCGGCTACACGCAGCCGCACGGCTATGTGGAACTGAAAACCGCCGACAAGACCTGGCACGTGGTGCTGGCGCCGCCCTCGCGAATGGAAAGCCGCGGCCTGGCGAAGGAAGCGCTGGCGGCGGGCGGCCAGGCCACCGTCTACGGCTACCCGCACCGCAGCAAGGGCGAGGAACTGCGCGCCGAACGCATTACCATCAAGGACAAGACGGTCGAGCTGCGCTGATGGTACCCGCGTGGCTGGCGGCTTGTGCCGCCTGGCTGCACGCCACGCCGGTAGCGGCGGCCATGCGCGAGGGCGTGTGGCTGTATCCGGTCGTGGAGACCGTCCACATCGCCGGCTTCTCGATCCTCGTGGGCGCCGTGGCGATGTTCGATTTGCGCGTGCTCGGCTGCGCGCGGCAATTGCCGGTGCGGGCGCTCGGCGCGCACCTGCTGCCGTGGGCCGTGGCGAGCCTGCTGCTGATCGTGCCGGCGGGGCTGCTGATGTTCGCCAGCCAGCCGGGCGATTTCCTGGCCAATCCCACCTTCGCGTTGAAGCTGGCGCTGATCGCGTTGGCCGGCTTGAACGCGGCGCTGTTCCATGTGGGCGTCTACCGCGGCGTGGCGGCATGGGACGTTGGCACGGCCGCCCCGCCATGTGCCAGGGTGCAGGCCGCGCTGTCGCTGCTGCTGTGGGTCGCGGTGATCGCCTGCGGACGGCTGCTGGCCTATACGTGAGCGGCGCCGGGCAGCGCCGACGTGCCGGCAATGCACGCCGTCAGGACGTATGCAATCGGAACATGTGCAATCAGAACGAACGCGATCAGAACGAACGCGATCAGAACGAACGCGATCAGAACGAATGGGTCAGCGTCAGCCGTGCGCGGCGCGGCTCCACCGGGTGGAAATGCACGTCGTCGATGCCTTCCGCCGGTTCGCCGCGCAGCCGCGACGCATAGTAATAATCGATGTCGCTGGCACGGCGGTCGAACAGGTTGAACACATCCAGGGCCACGCGGGTATTTGTGCCCAGCTTGTAGCCCACCCGCGCATAGGCCAGCGCCGTCGATGCCGAACGCACGCTGTTGTCCTCGATGAGCGGGCGCGGGCCGAAATAGCGGAGCGTGGCATTGGCGAACCAGCGGCCCAGGTCGTCGACCGTCATGCCGAATGACGCCACGCGACTGAGCGCGCCGGGGATGCGGTTGCCGGCCGGATCGTCGCCGGCGTAGCGGGAGCGCGAGAAGGCCAGGTCCAGGTCGAACAGCAGCGCGGAGGACACCACGTAATGGTTGTTCCACTCGATACCGTGGCGGCGGCTGGCGCGGCTGGCTTCCGTCTCCCCGGCGTCGCCGATGAAGAGCAGCTCGGAATCGATATCGAGGCGCCACAGCGCCAGCGAGCTTTGCAGGCCAGGGACCCACTCGGTGCGCGCCCCGATCTCGCCGCCACGCGTGGCCACCAGCGGCGTGACCGGGGAAGAAGGGCTGCCGTCGGCCAGGCGCGTCTGGGTGGTGCCGCGCGCGTCGTTGCTGTGGAAGCCCCGTCCGGCGTTTGCGAACAGCTCGGTCTTTTGCCAAGGGCCGAACACCAGCGACAGCTTCGGCGACGTGATGCCGTCGCCGGCCCTGCCGGAGTTGCCGGCGATGTTGCTGGCCACGTTGAAGCGGTAACGGTCGTGGCGTACCCCGGCCACCGTCTTCAGCCAGGGTAGCCATTGCGCGCTGTTTTCCGCATACAGGCCGGCGCTCGATTCGCGCACGCGGTCTTCGCGCACCGTGGCCGTGCGCACACGGGCGGCCGATGCGTACAGGCCCACCGGGTCGAGGTTGTCGTGGCGCGCCTGCAGGCCGATGGTGTTGCGCATCGCGATGCCGCCGGGCTGCGCCTGCCATTCGTAGCGCGTGTTGACGCCAGCCATGCGCCGCCGTTCGCTCTGGTTGAACCCGTCGCCCAGCCCGGGGTCGCCCAGGTAGTAAGTGAAGTTGCTGAACAGTTCGAGCGTCGAGCGCACCGCGTAGGCATCGATCGTGAAGCGGCCGTCGCCGAGGCGCTTGCGCAGGGCTCCGGACAGGCTGTAGCGCGAACTGTTGCCGCCGTCGCTATCGTCGAGTGCGCCGTAACGGCCCACGATGCCCGCATCCACGGCGCGTTGCGGGATCTGGTCGGTGGCGTTCCAGCGATTGCGGTAGGCCATCGCGGTGACCTGGTAGCCGTCTTCCGCCGTGCCGGCGGCATAACGCAGCAGGCCCTTGTACTGGCGCAGCCGTTCGGGCAGGTCCCACGGTCCGTCGTTGTGATACGCGTCGAGCGCGTACAGCAGACTGCCGTGCGCCAGCGGCACGGTGGCCGCCACCATGCCACGCCGGTGGCCGTCCTGGCCCAGCGTCACGCTGGCCAGGCCGGGCACGGTATCGGCCAGCCGGATGTGCGCGGCGCCGGCCGAAGCGAAGTCGCCTTCGTCGGCGAAGTAGGGCCCCTTGCGATAGCCGATGCGGTTCACCAGTTCGGGGATGAGGAAATTCAGGTCGGTGTAGCCCTGGCCGTGCGCGTGGCTGCGCATGTTGACGGGCATGCCGTCCACCCAGGTGGCAAAATCGGTGCCGTGGTCCAGGTTGAAGCCGCGCAGGAAATACTGGTTGGCCTTGCCGTCGCCGCTGTGCTGCGTGACGATCAGGCCCGGTACGAACTCCAGCAGTTCGCCGGTACGCAGCGCGGGCCGGTTGGCGATCAGGTCCGCCGTGATGGTGCCGGCGCTGGCGGAATCGGTGGTGCCCACCGCGTTGTCGTAGTGCCCGTTGACGCGCACGGTGGTCATGAGGCTGCCTTCCGCGGTTTCGGGTTCGGCGGCATGGCTGGCGGCGCCGAAACCGGCCAGGGCGCACAGCGCGGTGAGTGCAGCTCGCATGGAGTCTCCAGGATTGCGATGGGGGGTGAGCGGTAGCCGGTCAGCCGAGGAAGCCCGGCGCCAGGTCGAAAGCCCGCTCGACGAACCACAGCGTGGCGAGGCAGGCGATGATGGCCGAACCCGCCAGCAGCACGGCCTTGCGGTAGAACACGGTATGGCGCAGCCGGAACGCCAGCGGCAGGAACACGGCCACGATGGCCAGCTGGCCCAGCTCCACGCCGACATTGAAGCCCACCAGCGCCAGTACCAGTGTGTCGCGCGCCAGGCCCAGGTCGGCCAGCACGCTGGCGAAGCCGAATCCGTGGATCAGGCCGAACACGAAGGCAGCGATCCAGCGCCGGCCTTCCACCACCGGCCGCAGGTTGTTCAGCGCGGCGACGACGACCGACGCGGCGATCGCCGACTCCACCCAGCGCGACGGCAGCGTCACCAGCTGCAGCGTGGCCAGCGTGAGCGTGATCGAATGGGCGACGGTGAACGCGGTGACGATCTTCAGCACGTCGACGGCCGCCACGCGGAAGGTGGGCGCCGGCTGCCAGCGGCGCTCGCGATACACCAGTACGGCGGGCAGCAGCAGCGACACCAGGAACAGGATATGGTCGAAACCGATCCAGATGTGCCACACGCCGGTGCGTACGTAGCCGCCGAACTGCGCCGCTTTTCCAGCGCCGTCCAGCGTGAACTGCTGACGCGCATTCTCCGGGGACAGTACGGCGGTGGCCGTGTCGGTGCCATCCGGCAGCCGCAGGCGCAGCAGGCCGCGATGCTGGGGGTCGATGTCGAACAGCAGGCGGTAGCCGACATCGAGCCGGTCGATGTCGCGCCCACAGTCGGCGCGGAAGCGCAGCACCGTGTAGGCGCCATCGGTGTGGTGGTCGACCAGCTGCGTGCCGGCCTTCAGCGGGCAGATGGCGCCGCCGCTGGCAAGCGTCAGGCGGGTCAGCGCATAGGCCGCGATGGCCTGGTGGCGGTTGCGTACTTCATCCCATGTCAGTTCGCCGTTGCCATCGGCATCGAGGCCGATCGCGGTGTCGAGGTCGCGCAGCGCGATGTCCCATTGGCCTTCCACCGAGCGGCCGTTCAGGGTAAGCACCAGGTAGCTGTCGCTGGGCTTGTGGGCGTGCGCGGGCAGGGCGCAGGCGAACAGCAGCGCCAGGACAGCAAGAAGACGGACGACGAGGCGGGCGGTCACGGCGCCACTCCCGCAAGCCGATGCTGGACGGCGACGTCTTCGATGCCGGTCTGGCGGACCCATGCGCGCACGGTGGCGAGCGCCGCCTTGTCTTTTGCCGCCAGCGCACTGTCGAGCAGGATGCGCAGGTCGGCCGGCTCCTTCTGCACGGCCCAATTCTGTTTTGCCAGCGCCAGCGCGCGGGCGGGCTGCCGTTCCAGCGCCAGTTCGAAGCGGGCCTGCTCGCGCTGGTGGACGGTATCGCCGCGCAGCTGCGCGGCCGCGAACCGGTCGCGCAGCATGGCCGTGACGGTTGCCGTGTCGCGCCCGCCGGTGGCTGCCAGCGCCAGTCCCAGCCGCAACAGCAGCGCGTCCGCCTTTTCGTGGCCGCGCAACAGCGGCACCGCTTCCGCGGCACGGTTCTGGTCGAGCAGGAAGTCGGCGTAAGCGCCCAGCAGGTAGGCGTCAAGCGGTGCCAGCGCGAGCGCCTGCCGGAAATGCCGCTCGGCCGCCGGAGCGTCGCCGAGCCGGGCCGCCATCTCGCCCAGCAAGGTCAATACCCAATCGGCGATGCCGCTTCCGGTCGACCGGTGCGCCGCGTAAGCCTGGTTCAGGGTCAGATAGCTAGCGCGCGCGGTGCCGGTCAGGCTGCCCACGCCGGCCAGGCATGTGCGCAGCACCAGGTCCGGCGCAATGCCGAACAGGCGCGTACAACTCTGCCGCGCGCCGGCGAAGTCGCCGGTCACCTGCTGCACCGTGGCGCGCGTGAGCCAGGCCTGCGCGTCGGCCG
Organism: Pseudoduganella dura; assembly: GCF_009727155.1. Taxonomy (NCBI): domain Bacteria; kingdom Pseudomonadati; phylum Pseudomonadota; class Betaproteobacteria; order Burkholderiales; family Oxalobacteraceae; genus Pseudoduganella; species Pseudoduganella dura. The sequence continues at coordinate 4,847,535 of NZ_WNWM01000002.1, forward strand.
GATTCGCTTGCACCAGCTGGTCCAGGTCGCGCAGCGCGGCCGGGAACTGGTGCGTGCTTTGCAGGATCGTCGCACGCAGCAGTTGCACGGGCGCGGGCGGTGTCGCCGCGCTCCACCAGGGCGCGAGGGCGGCCTGCGCGTAGCCGAGATAGCGGGGATCGGCGTCTTCCCGGCCCAGCGTGACATAGCGCCGGGCCACGGCGGCGGCCAGTTCGGGATTGCGCGGATCCGCCGCCAGCTTTGCCCGCGCGGCGGCAAGTTCGCGTTGTGCCGGATCGCTTCGTGATGGCAGGCGTTCCAGGACAACATTACCAGTGGCCGGCGTGTAGGGAGCGGCAGTGGCACCGAATGTGGCCGCGAGCAGGGTTAGCAGGACAGCTTGTTTATTCATGTAATTTTATGTAGTTGTCCTGCACAAATGTCGATTGATCGTAGGCGTGGCACTTGCCAGCCACTGTGCGCTGGCGTACGTAACTCAGCCGTATTTGTAACTTGTTGTTTAAAACCGACTGCATGTGGAAACGTTCACGGTTTGACCCGCTTTGTTTTATGTATTGGACAAAATAGGTGCGGTAGTTCACATAGCGGAGGCGGGCCGGTCTATAGAGTTGCGCTGGGGACAAGCCCCTTTCAGAAGTTCCAATACTCAATAACAACCAAAGGAAGAAGCCATGGGTAAGCATCGCGCGCCAGCACTGGCGTTGTTGACGGCGGCCGTCCTCGCCGCCGTCTGTGCTCCAGCATTCGCGTCCAGCCACCGCGAAGCGCCGTTCATCACGAACGCGCCAAAGGTCGATAGTACCGACCTGTACATGTTCCGCAGCTATGAAGCCGGCCGTGCCGGTTTCGTGACCACCATTGCCAACTTCATTCCATTCCAGGACCCGCAGGGCGGGCCGAACTTCTACCAGTTCGATCCCAACGCGCTCTACGAAATCCATTACGACAACAATGGCGACGGCAAGGAAGACATTACGTTCCAGTTCCGCTTCACCAATACGCCCAAGAAAACCGCATTGATGGTGGGCGGCAAGTCGATGACGATTCCGCTGATTAATTCCGGCCCGATCGCCGGCGTGAATCCGGCCGCGCTCAACGTGCGTGAAACGTTCACCGTGGACATCGTGCGCGGCGACCGCCGCACCGGCACGCGCACCCGCCTGGCCGCCAGCGGTGGCGGCACGAGTTTCGACAAACCGGTCGACAATATCGGCGAGAAAAGCTTCGGCGGCGCGGGTGGTTACGAAACCTACGCCAACCAGCACGTCTACAACGTCACGATCCCGGGCTGCAGCACGGCGGGCCGCGTGTTCGTGGGCCAGCGCAAGGAACCGTTCTATATTGCCGTGGGCAAGATCTTCGACCTGGTCAACCTGAATCCGCTGGGTGCCGAGGCAGGCGGCAACAAGAACGACCTCGAAGCGAAGAACGTGAGCTCGATCGCGCTGGAACTGCCGATCAGCTGCATGGTCGCGGGCAGCGACCCGGTCATTGGCGCGTTCGCCACGGCCAGCATGCGCCAGGGCCGCCTGCTCAGCCCCACGCCGGCCAATGGCCTGAACACCGCGCCGAAGGAAGGCGGCCCGTGGACGCAGGTGTCGCGCGTTGGCATGCCGCTGGTGAACGAAGTGGTGATCGGCATGGAAGACAAGGACCGCTTCAATGCCTCGCGGCCGAAGGACGATGCGCAGTTCCTGAACTATGTGACGAATCCGACGCTGCCGGCACTGATCGAAACGCTGTTCCCGGCCGCCAAGGCACCGACCAACTTCCCGCGCACCGACCTGGTGACCGTGTTCCTGAAAGGGATCGCGGGCGTGAACCAGCCGCTGGCGGTGACGCCTTCCGAAATGCTGCGCCTGAACACGTCGATCGCACCGGTGGCGGCGGCGGCGCAGAACCCGCTGGGCGTGGCGGCCGGCGACAATGCCGGTTTCCCGAACGGGCGCCGCCCTGCGGACGATGTGGTGGACCTGTCGCTGCGCGTTTCGATGGGCGCCCTGTGCGTGCTGACCGGCGCCGCCGACGCGCTGAAGGTGGGCTGCAAGCCGTCCGACGCACCGGCCGGCGCGCTGATGCTGACCGACGGCGTGCGCAAGGATGCGACCACGTTCAAGACGGTGTTCCCGTACCTGAACACGCCGCTGCCGGGCAATAACTGAGGAGATGCCATGAACCGCACACGACTCACGCGCGGCATGCTCGCCGCGGCCGCCGCCGCCGCACTGCTGGCAGGCTGCGGCAGCGGCAGCGACGACGCCGCCGCGGGCCCGACGACCCCGCCAGCGAACCCGTCGCCGCCGGCGGTGACGGACGCGTTCCTCGATATCGTGCGACTGGCCATCGTATCGTCGCCGGAGGACGCGGAACCGGCGTCGATCGACAATGTCGTCGCCACCACCCCGGAAGACAACGAGCCCGTCGCCCCTTAAGCAGCTGGAACGTCGATCGGCAGGGCCACCCTCGGGTGGCCCTTTTTGCCGGGGCGCCATCACGGGCAGTCGCTTATACTGCATCGATCGACATGGGAGGACATCATGAAAATCGCCGCAATCTCGGATATCCACGGCAACCTCGGCGCGCTGGAAGCGGTGCTGGCCGATATCGAACGGCGCGGCGCGACCGTGACGGTGAACCTGGGCGATATCCTGTCCGGCCCGCTGCAGCCGCGCGAAACGGCCGAGCGCCTGATGGCGCTGGACATCCCCACCATCGCCGGCAACCACGAGCGCCAGGTACTGATGCACGTGCCGGAAAAGATGGGCGCGTCGGACCGCTACGCGCACGAGCAGATCACCGAAGTGCAGCGCGCCTGGCTCCATTCGCTGCCGGCCACGCTGCGGCTGACGGAGGATGTGCTGCTGGTGCACGGCACGCCGTCGTCCGACCTGGTGTACTGGCCCGAGACCGTGACCGAAGCCGGCCTGCGCCGCGCCACCCATGATGAAATGCTGGAGCGGGCGGGCGACGCGCGGGCCTCGCTGATCCTGTGCGGCCACACGCACCTGCCGCGCAGCGTGCTGCTCGACGACGGCAGGCTGGTCGTGAACCCCGGCAGCGTGGGGCTGCAGGCGTTCAACCATGACCAGCCGTTCCCGCACAGGTCGGAAAACCTGACGCCGCACGCGCGCTATGCGATCGTCGAGCGCACGGCGGCCGGCTGGCTGGTCGAGAACGTGGCGGTGCCCTATGACCACGAGTTCGCCGCGCTGCTGGCCGAGCATAACGGCCGGCCCGATTGGGGGTATGCGCTGCGCACCGGCCGCATGCCTTGAACCGTACGGCACGGCTGCCGGCGCCGCGCTAGACTGCGGCTATCCCTTCGCAATGGAGAATGCGAGATGCCGCTGAGCGCCGCCGTGCCCGGACTTCAGTCCGATGCGTTCCAACCCGATGCCGTGCCGCCCGGTTGCCCCCGGCGGCCTTCCCGCAAGCCGTATTCCTGCAAGCCGTATTCCCCGCGGCCCGCGCCCCGCCTGCATGGTGCCGGCTTCCTCGCTGCCTGCCTGCTGCTGTGCGGCGCGCTGGCGGCGCCGCCTGCGCTGGCCCAGCCTGGCGATGCCGTCAACAGCGACCGGCCCGATTTCGTCAATTCCAGCGACGTGGTCGGCAAGGGCGTGATCCAGGTCGAAGCCGGCGTGGGCATCGAGCGCGACCGCGACGCCGGCATGAAGGAAAGGACCACCACCACGCCGCTGCTGCTGCGCGTGGGCGTTTCCGACACCCTGGAACTGCGCCTGGAAACGGACGGCTACACCAACCACCGCACCGACGGTTCGGCGCAGGCGCGCGAACGCGGCTGGGCCGACGATTCGCTGGGCATCAAGTGGCATGCGCGCGATGCGCAAGGCAATGCGCCATCGCTCGGCTTCATCCTCGAAGCGGATTTCGACAGCGGTTCGCGGGCATTCCGCGGCAACGGCGTGCAGCCGTCGCTGAGCATGGCCGCGGAGTGGGAGCTGCCGGGCGACCTGTCGCTGGGCGTCATGCCCGGCGTGACGCGCGCCCGCAACGACGACGGCACGCACGCCGTCAACGGCTTCTTCGGCATCGTGCTGGACCGGGCTTGGACCGACCGTTTCAGGACATTCGCCGAATTCGCCGCGCCGCGCATCGCCCGCGCGAAGAACGGTGGCTCGCAGGCGCAGGTCGATGTCGGCGCCGCCTGGCTGCTGACGCGCGACTGCCAGTTCGACGTCATGTACTCGCGGGGACTGAACGGGCGCACGCCCGATCATGCGCTCACGTTCGGCGTGTCGCTGCGGCTGTAAACTTTTCCCGCATTCAGCCCAGCACCTCGGCGCACACGTCCAGCCATGCCCTGGCCGCGTGCGACAGGTAGCGCCCGTTCCATACGTGCGCCACTTCCCACGGCAGGCCCGGCTCCACGATGCGTACCGCCTGCAGCGCTTCGTCGGCCAGCCGGTCGATGAACGGTTCGGGGAGCAGCGCCACGCCGATGCCGGCCGAAGCCATTTCCACCAGCCAGTCCCACTGGCCGCTCTGCGCCGCCACCAGCGGCTCGAAGCCGGCCTGCGCGAACGCCCGGCGCAGCGCGCGGGTCAGCGCGAAATCGTCGGTCAGCATCACCAGCGGCAGGTCTTTCAGGGCGGCCAGCTTCAGCGTGCGCCGCTGGCGCTGGAAGGTACCCTCGGCGGCCAGCGCCCAGATCGGGTAGCTGGCCACCGGCAGCGTCTCCACCGGCAGGCCGGGGGCCACCGGCAGCACCGTCATGCCGATCTCCAGTTCTCCGGCGGCCACCAGCCGCTCGACACCCTGGCCGGTTTCCTCGCGCAGCACCAGCGCGATGTCCGGATGGCGTTCGCGGAACGCCTTCAATACCGCCGTGAACAGCAGGTTGATCATCGGCGGGATGCCGACCGTGAGCGTGCCGCGGCGCACTGCCTGCACGTCGCGCACCTCGGCCGCCAGCGTGCGCATCGTGGCCAGCATTTCCTGGCCGCGCCCGTAGACGACGCGGCCCGTGTCCGTCAGCCCGAGCCGGCGGCCATCGCGCACGAACAGCGGCGTGCCCAGCTCCTCTTCGAGCTGGTGCACCATCTTGCTGATTGTCGACTGCGTCACGTGCAGCAGTTCGGCCGCCTGGGTGAAGCTGGACAGGCGGGCGGTTTCGACGAAGTAGCGCAGCGATCGGATATCCATCTATTCATGCACCATCATAAGTACATCATGAATTTTTCGAATGAAATCGGTGAATATTAGTCATATTCTCCATGAATGGCGATTTTTATACTTCCTCCACCAATAAAGAATAGTGGAGGACACCATGGTCGATCACGAAGTCACCGCGCGCATCCGCCGCCCCGAACTGCTGGCGCGCATCCAGCCCGCGGAACAGGCCGCGCGCCTGTTCGAGCCCGGCATGACGGTCGGCATGAGCGGCTTCACGAAGGCCGGCGATGCGAAGGCGCTGCCGCGCGCGCTGGTCGAACGGGCCCGCGAACGGCCGCTGGGCCTCACGCTGATCACCGGCGCCTCGCTGGGCAACGACAGCGACGGCATGATGGCCAACGCCGGCGTGGTCCGTCGGCGCCTGCCGTTCCAGGCCGACGCCTCGCTGCGCCGCAAGATCAATACCGGCGAAGTGATGTTCATCGACCAGCACCTTTCCGAGACTGCAGAGCAGCTGCGCAGCGGCGCGCTGCCGCGGATCGACATCGCCGTCATCGAAGCGTGCGCGATCCGCAAAGACGGCGCGATCGTGCCGACGATGGCGGTGGGGAACAGCGCCAGCTTCGTGCAGGGCGCGCGGCAGGTGATCGTCGAACTGAACCTGGCGGCGCCGGCGGCACTTGAAGGCCTGCACGACATCTATGTGCCGCGTCCGCGCCCCGGCCGCGAGCCGATCCCGCTGACGCACCCGGGCCAGCGCATCGGCGGCACCGCGATCGTGGTGGATCCGGAGCGGATCGCGGCCATCGTGGTAACCCACAGCCCGGACAGCCCGTCGTCCGTGCTGCCGCCGGACGACGAAACGGATGCGATCGCGCGCCACGTGGTGGCGTTCCTCGAAGGCGAAGTGACGGCGGGGCGAATGAGCCCGGAACTGCTGCCGCTGCAGGCCGGCATCGGCACCATCGCCAACGCCGTGCTGCACGGGTTGACCCGATCGTCGTTCCGCAACCTGGCGATGTATTCGGAAGTGCTGCAGGACAGCGCGATTGCGCTGCTCGAATCCGGCCAGCTGGCGCTGGCGTCGGCGTCGTCGATCACCTTGTCGGCGCCGATGCATGAACATTTCCTTGCCAACCTGGACAAGTTTCGCGACCGCATCGTGCTGCGCCCGCAGGAGATCAGCAATCACCCCGAGATCGTGCGCCGGCTCGGCATCATCGGCCTGAACACGGCGCTGGAATTCGACATCTACGGCAACGTGAACTCCACGCACGTGGGCGGCACGGCCATGATGAACGGCATCGGCGGGTCCGGCGACTTCGCCCGCAACGGCGAGCTGGCGATTTTCGTCAGCAAATCCGAAGCGAAGGATGGGGCGATTTCCAGCGTGGTGCCGATGGTGGCGCACGTGGACCATACCGAGCACGACGTGGACGTGCTGGTCACCGAATGGGGCCTGGCGGACCTGCGCGGGCTGGCGCCGCGCGAACGGGCGCCGCTGATCATCGATAACTGCGCGCACCCGGATTACCGGCCGCTGCTGCGCGATTACCACGAACGCGCGCTGCTGCGCGGCGGGCAGACGCCGCACGTGCTGGAAGAGGCGCTGTCGTGGCATGAGCGCTACCGTACAGGCACACATATGCGCGCTGTGTGATTTACGACGGCGTTACAACGGCGGCCTGCGAGAACGGGAGAGCGATAGCTCTTCCATTGGTAATAGCTATCATGTTGATTTAATTAATTACCTTTCGCAATGTCTAGCATGGACGTAAAATTTCCTCACGTTCACACCACAGAGGAGCCAGACATGAGCCAGCCGCCTATCACCACCGCATCCGGCATTCCCGTTGCCGACAATCAGAACTCGGCCAGTGCCGGCGCCCGTGGTCCGCTGTTGCTGCAGGATTTCCACCTGATCGAGAAGCTGCAGCGCTTCAACCGTGAACGCATTCCGGAGCGCGTGGTGCACGCCAAGGGTTCCGGCGCGTACGGCACGTTCACCGTCACGCACGACATCACCAATTTCACCAAGGCGAAGCTGTTCTCGGCGATCGGCAAGGAGACCGAAACGTTCCTGCGTTTCTCCACCGTGGGCGGCGAGAAGGGCAGCGCCGATACCGAACGCGATCCGCGCGGCTTCGCGGTGCGCTTCTATACCGAAGAAGGCAACTGGGACTTGGTGGGCAACAACACCCCTGTGTTCTTCATCAAGGACGGCATCAAGTTCCCGGATTTCATCCACACGCAGAAGCGCGAACCGCAGTCGAACCTGAAGTCGGCGACGATGATGTTCGACTTCTGGAGCAAGGCGCCGGAAAGCCTGCACCAGGTGACCACGCTGTTCTCCAGCCGCGGCACGCCGGACGGTTATCGGCACATGCACGGCTTCGGCAGCCACACGTACAGTCTGATCAACGACGCCGGCGAGCGCGTCTATGTGAAATGGCACTTCCTGACGCAGCAGGGCATCAAGAACCTGACCGCCGCGGATGCGGCGCGCATCGCCGGCGAAGACCCCGACTACGCGCAGCGCGACCTGTTCGGCGCCATTGCCCGCGGCGAGTTCCCGCGCTGGACCGTGTCGATCCAGGTGGCCACCGAGGCCGAACTGGCCGCCTGGGAAGAACGTACCGGCTGGAACCCGTTCGATCTGACGAAAGTGTGGCCGCATGGCGACTTCCCGCTGCAACAGGTGGGCGTGCTGGAGCTGAACCGCAACCCGGTCAACTACCATGCCGAAGTGGAGCAGGCCGCGCTGTCGCCGGCCAATGCCGTGCCGGGCATGGGCTACTCGCCGGACAAGATGCTGCAGGCCCGCCTGTTCGCCTACCACGACGCGCAGCTGTACCGCGTGGGCACGAACCACCAGTACCTGCCGGTGAACGCGCCGCGCTGCCCGGTGCACAACCAGCAGCGCGACGGCGCGATGGCCTTCGCCAACGGCGGCGCCGAGCAGAACTACGCCACGGTCGAAGCGGGCGGCACCAATCCGCAAGGCCTGGGCAACGGCGAACCGGCACTGGCCCTGAACGGTCCGGCCGGCCTGTACGACCCGCGCGCCACCGACGACGACTTCACGCAGGCCGGTAATCTGTTCCGCGTGCTCGACGCCGCCGAGCAGCAGAACCTGTTCGCCAACCTGGCCGGCCCGCTGTCGCAGGTGTCCGACGAGATCATCCAGCGCCAGCTGGGGCATTTCGACAAGGCCGACCCCGCCTACGGTGCCGGCGTGCGGGCCGCGCTGAAGCAGAAAGGCCGCAACGTCGACTGAGCCGCAACTGCCCAGCCCGTGTCACATCGGTGGCGTAGCAGGGGTTTCGCAGAGCACTGCTCTGCGCCTGCGGAACGGTGATGCCTTGCATGGCATTACTCCCGGGCACCATGACACGGGCTCGGCATTAGTAGAGTTCAACGAGGCGGGCCAAGCGGTCCGCCTTTTTGCATTCATGGCGCAAACCAAGGACAATAACGCCATCCAAACCCGACGGATCCCACAATGACCATCAAAATCAGTCAGAACTTCGACTCCGGCGCGATCGACGTCGTGAGCCTGGAGAACCCCGCCAGCATCGAACTGAAGCTGCGCAGCGATTCGCATGCCGATATCCGCCAGTGGTTCCACTTCCGCGTGCAGGGTGCGCGGGGCACGGGGCTCAACCTGCGGTTCCTGAACGCCGGCCAGGCGACTTACGCCAAGGGCTTCGAGGACTACAACGCGGTGGCCAGCTACGATGGCGAAAACTGGTTCCGCGTGCCGACGTCGTTCGACGGCGAGGTGATGACGATCAAGCACACGCCCGACCTGGACAGCGTGTATTACGCCTACTTCGAGCCGTATTCGTGGGAACGCCACCTGCGCCTGCTGGGCGAAGTGGCGGAAAATCCGGCCGCGCGCGTGCTCGACCTGGGCTCGTCGGTCGACGGCCGCGACATGAACCTGGTGGTGATCGGCGATGCGGCCGCGGAAAAGAAAATCTGGTTCATCGCCCGCCAGCACCCCGGCGAATCGATGGCCGAATGGTTCGCCGAGGGCCTGATCGACGCGCTGCTCGACGACGCCAACCCGATCGCCCGCAAGCTGCTGCAGCGCTGCGTGTTCTACATCGTGCCGAACATGAATCCGGACGGTTCGGTGCGCGGCAACCTGCGCACCAACGCGGCCGGCGCCAACCTGAACCGCGAATGGATGACGCCGACCGCCGAACGCTCGCCGGAAGTGCTGTGCGTGAAGCAGAAGCTCCACGAGACCGGTGTCGACATGTTCTTCGACATCCACGGCGACGAGGCGCTGCCGTACAACTTCGTGGCCGGCAACGAGATGCTGGAGACGTTCACGCCGCAGCAGGCCGCGGCGCAGAACGCCTTCATCGAGCGCTACAAGAACGCCAGCCCGGACTTCCAGAACGCGGTGGGCTACCCGATCAGCAAATACAAGGCCGACGTGCTGACGCTGGCCTCCAAGTACGTGGGCCACCATTTCGGGTGCCTGTCGCTGACGCTGGAAATGCCGTTCAAGGACAACGCCGACCTGCCGGTGCCGTCCGTGGGCTGGAACGGCGCCCGCAGCGCTGCGCTGGGCGCCGCGATCCTGCAACCGATCCTGCTGTCGCTGGAGGACTGATGGGCATCGAAATCGAACGCAAGTTCCTGGTGCGCAGCGATGGCTGGCGCAACGAGGGCGAACCGGTACTGCTGCGCCAGGGCTACCTGTCGTCGCACCCTGAGCGTGTGGTGCGGGTGCGCATCGAGGGCGATCATGCCGTGATGACGATCAAGAGCAAGGCCGTGGGCGTGTCGCGGGGCGAGTGGGAATACCCGCTGCCGATGCTTGATGCGGCCGAGTTCCTGGACCGGCTGTGCGAGCAGCCGATCATCGAAAAATACCGGCGCCGCATCCCGCATGCCGGCTTCGTGTGGGAAGTGGACGAGTTCCTGGGCGTGAACGCCGGCCTGGTCGTGGCCGAGATCGAACTGCCGGCGGAAGATACCGCGTTCGACAAGCCGGAGTGGGCAGGCGAAGAGGTCACGCACGACAAGCGCTACCTGAACTCCAATCTGATCGGTCATCCGTACTCGGCCTGGTAAGCGGGCGTTATTGTCGGGAGAGGTAGGAGGCGTCCCACCGCATGACGGTGCGGGCGCCGATGCTGCATGCGTTGCAAAGCCGTTACTCTTGTCATCCAGGTCTCGTGACCGATCCTCGGTCAACCGACAATAAAAGGAGCCCTACCATGCGCAAAACCCTGATCGCAGCAGTTCTCGCAATGATGGCAACGGTTGCTTATGCCCAGAGCGGCACCGGTAACAGCACGGCGACCGATCCGCAGAAGGCTGCCGGCGCCGCCGGCAACCAGGCGACCGGCAGCGATGCCGGCAAGTCGACCAAATCGACCAAATCGAAGAAGCACGATGGCAAGCATGCCGGCAAGGAAGCGGGCGCAAGCTCCGGCACTTCAACGGGCGGCACGACTTCCAGCGGCACCCGGACCGGCGGCCAGGCAGCCGGCACGCCGGGGCAGGGGATGGACGCCACGCGCACGGAGAGCGGCACCAGCGGCGGTTCCAACAGCGGCACCAGCGGCGGCACGACCGGAGGAACCAGCAACGGCTCGAACAGCGGATCGAGTACCGGTACTGAAAGCAATTCGGCCGGTTCGCTCAAGCGCTGATCCGCCCTCGCGGTTACAAGGGCAAAAAAAACCTCGCTTGAAGCGAGGTTTTTTTTCGTCCGGCTTGCCGGTCAGTGGAAGTGCTCGGTACCCGCCGGCGCATCTTCCGGCATTTCGGCATGCACCAGCTCGCCCGCCGGGTCGGCGAACAGCGGCGCGCCGCAGTCGTCGCAGTACTCGGCCACGTAGACCTCCGACAGTTTTTTCACCAGGGTGACACCGGCCTCGGTCAGGTGCTCGACGATTTCCTCGACCGGCGTGCGCGGCGTCAGCAGGTTGACCAGGCCGCCGGCCAGCGGGCCTTCCGGCGGCGTGCCTTCTTCGTCTTCCTGCCCGTACAGCGGCCAGACCACGCCATAGACCACATCGGTATCCGAGCGGCGGGTGAAGGCCACGCGGTATTCGTCCACCTGGTTTTCCGCCGATTCCTCGCCGAAGCCGGCGATCACGGCGCGCAGGTCCGCCGGCTCGCAGGCCAGCGTATGCGTCAGGTAATGCACGGCGGCGCGGATCGACACGGGGCGGATCAGCTTGTCCGCCTCGCGGCAGGCCATGTAATACGCTTCCGGCAGCAGCAGCTCGATGCCGCAGCCCGGCAGCAGGCGCGCCACGGTGGGCGTTGCCTGCGTGCGCCAGGCTTCCAGCGCCGTGCGGCGTTCGTCCGCCTGGTGCAGGTGCGCGCCGGCCATCTGCCAGCGGAACAGCGGGCCGCCGGCAGGCGCGACCACGGCCGCCATCAGGTAACGGGTGTCCGCCAGGAACGGTGCCGTTTCCGGCGGCTTCACGTCCGACTTCACGGCCACGCCCTTGACGGCCGCCTGGGCCAGCTTGTGCATCTTGGCATAGGTTTCGGCGTGCGTGCGCGGCAGCTGATCGATCGAGAACAGGTTCGACGCCATGGCCAGCTTCGTGCCGTCCGCCAGCAGGTGCGCGGAAAAATGGGCGGAAAGCGTGTTCAGCAGATCGGCCGGGATCGGGCCGGACGCGATCGCATACCGCGTCCACGCCAGGATCGGCGCGGCGACCAGCAGCACGTCGTACTGCACGGGTGCGCCATCGGTCTCGACCGTGATGGTCGCGGATTCGCTGACGGCTTCCACGCTGTCCATCAGCACGTCATAGGCATTCAGGTCGACCGCGAACAGGCTGTTCAGGGCGGCATCGACAGTGTCCTGGTGGCTGGTCTTGAGCAGCTTCGTCAGCTGCACGTCCAGCGCATGCTCCCAGCTGCGCTCTTCGAGACGGCTGCCGGCCTGGCCGACGGCCTGGGCAAGAGTGGAAAGGCGCTGGCTGTCGGCAGACAATTTTTGGGATGAATCTTTGGATGGGCGACGCATAGCGCTAACAATCTCGGTAGTGGTAAAAAACTTATCTAACGTATTGTAGTTGATTCGCAGGCGCTCTGTCCGTGCGGTGGACCAGACGGGCTGCAATGGGTTATTTCCTCGAATCCAGGATCTTTCTGTTATTGGAGGAAATAAAAAAACGCCGGGCGAACCCGGCGTTTTTTGGCGGAGCAGCTGAGGGGCTTAGGCAGCCAGCAGCTGGCGCAGCACGAACGGCAGGATGCCGCCATGCTTGTAGTAGTCGACTTCGATCGGGGTGTCGATGCGCAGCAGCACGGTCACTTCCTGCTTCGAGCCGTCTTCGCGGTGGATCACCAGGGTGGCCAGCTGCTGCGGCTTGATCTCGCCTTCCAGGCCGACCAGGTCGTAGGTTTCCTTGCCGGTGATGCCCAGCGATTCCACGCTGTCGGTGCCGATGAACTGCAGCGGCAGCACGCCCATGCCGACCAGGTTCGAGCGGTGGATGCGCTCGAACGAACGGACGATCACGGCCTTCACGCCCAGCAGCTGGGTGCCCTTGGCGGCCCAGTCGCGCGACGAGCCGGTGCCGTACTCTTCGCCGCCGAAGATCATCGTCGGGGTGCCGGCGGCCACGTATTTCATGGCCGCGTCGTAGATCGACAGCTGTTCGCCGGTCGGCTGGTGCAGCGTGATGCCGCCTTCGACGGCGGAACCGTCGGCCTTGGCCGGGATCATCCGGTTCTTGATCCGCACGTTGGCGAAGGTGCCGCGCATCATGATCTCGTGGTTGCCGCGGCGCGAGCCGTACGAGTTGAAGTCGGCCTTCAGCACGCCGTGATCCTTCAGCCACTTGCCGGCCGGGCCGTCTTCCTTGATCGAACCGGCCGGGGAAATGTGGTCGGTGGTGATTGAATCGCCGAACACGCCCAGCGCGCGGGCGCCGGTGATGTTGGCGTTCTCGGAGACCGGCGGCGTCATTTCGAAGTTTTCGAAGAACGGCGGCTCGGCGATGTAGGTCGAATCAGGCCAGTTGTAGACCTGGCCTTCGACCGTCGACACGTCTTCCCACAGCTTGCCCGGGTTGCTCTTCACCTGCGCGTAGTTGGCCTTGAACACTTCCGAGTTCATCGCGTACTTCATCAGCGACTCGATCTCGGCCGAGGTCGGCCAGATGTCGCCCAGGTACACGTCGCGCCCGCCCGTGCCCTTGCCGACCGGTTCGGTCATCAGGTCGCGGGTCACGTTGCCGGCGATCGCATAGGCGACGACCAGCGGCGGCGAAGCCAGGAAGTTGGCGCGGATGTTCGGGTGGATACGCGCTTCGAAGTTGCGGTTACCGGACAGCACGGCCGCGGCCACGATGTCGTTGGTGGTGATCGCCGCGTTCAGTTCCGGGGTCAGGTCGCCCGCGTTGCCGATACAGGTGGTGCAGCCGTAGGCGGTCACGCCGAAGCCCAGCTTGTCCAGGTACGGCAGCAGGCCGGCCGCTTCCAGGTATTCGGTGACGACGCGTGAGCCGGGGGCCAGCGACGACTTGATGTGCGGGGCCACGGTCAGGCCGGCTTCCACGGCCTTCTTCGCCAGCAGGCCGGCGGCCAGCAGCACGCTCGGGTTCGACGTGTTGGTGCACGAGGTGATCGCGGCGATCAGGATATCGCCGTTCTTGACCTGCACGCCGTTGGTGGTTTCGTAGGCGTTGGTCAGGTCGGCCGGGTCCTTGTTGAAACCGTTCTGCGTGGTCGGCTTGGAGAACAGGTCGGTGAAGGTGGACTTCACGTTGCCGATCTCGATACGGTCCTGCGGGCGCTTCGGACCGGCCAGCGACGGCGTGACCGTGCTCAGGTCCAGGTTCACTTCACGGGTGAAATCGAGTTCTCCGGCCTTGGCCACGCCGTACATGCCCTGTGCCTTGAAGTAGGCCTGGAACGCGGCGATTTCCTCTTCGGTGCGGCCGGTGCCCACGAAGTAGTCGATGGTCTTGTCGTCGACCGGGAAGAAGCCCATCGTGGCGCCGTATTCCGGGGCCATGTTGCCGATCGTGGCGCGGTCCGTCACGGACAGCGACTCGGTGCCTTCGCCGAAGAATTCGACGAACTTGCCGACGACCTTCTCTTTACGCAGCAGTTCGGTGATGGTCAGCACCAGGTCGGTCGCGGTGCAGCCTTCGCGCAGCCGACCGGTCAGGTTGACGCCGATCACGTCCGGCGTCAGGAAGTACACCGGCTGGCCCAGCATGCCGGCTTCCGCCTCGATGCCGCCCACGCCCCAGCCCACCACGCCGATGCCGTTGATCATCGTGGTGTGCGAGTCGGTGCCCACCAGCGAATCCGGGTAGTACACGCCGCCGTTGTTGTGCACGCCGCGCGCCAGGTATTCCAGGTTGACCTGGTGGACGATGCCGAAGCCCGGCGGCACCACGCCGAACGTGTCGAACGCCTGCATGCCCCATTTCATGAACTGGTAGCGCTCGTTATTGCGCGAGAATTCCAGCTTCATGTTCAGGTCCAGCGCGCCCGGCTCGCGGAAGTGGTCGATCGTGACCGAGTGGTCGACCACCAGGTCGACCGGCACCAGCGGCTCGATCTTCTTCGGATTGGCGCCCTGCTTGTAGGCGACGTTGCGCATCGCGGCCAGGTCGGCCAGCAGCGGCACGCCGGTGAAGTCCTGCAGCACCACGCGGGCCACCACGAACGGGATCTCATCCGTGCGCTCGCCGGTCGGCGCCCAGTTGGCCAGCTGCCTCACGTGTTCTTCGGTGACCTTCTTGCCGTCGCAATTGCGCAGCACGGATTCGAGCACCACGCGGATCGACACCGGCAACCGGGAGATCTTGGCGCCCAGGGCCTTTTCCAGCGCGGGCAGGGAGTACAGTTTGCCCTTGGTTTTGCCGGAAATCGGGAAATCCTTGAGCGTGTTGAAAGTGTTGCTTGACATAACCTCTCCTTCAGGTGGGCGTCGGTAATTGATCGAGGGTATTACTGATTGCTGCAGCGGCGCCTGTGGCGGCGCCGCTCGCCTACATGTGCGCTTTGGTTGTTGCGGGCGCTGTCTCCGGCGCTGTCGACGTGGCCGGCGCGGCCGAAGTGGCCGGTGCGGCCGCTTCGATGACGGCCGGTGCTTCCGCCGGTTTCAGTTGCTCGGCATTGCGGCATTCGTTGGCCAGCTGGCGGTTCTTCTTCGAGTCCAGCAGCATGCCCTTGGCGGGAATGCCGATCCAGATCAGGCCGTGGAATTTGTTTTCGAAGCGTTGCGCGCCGGTCGTCGTCGCCACGCGCGTCAGGCGGTGCAGGCGTTGCTTCCAGCGCAGCGCGACATGGCTTTCGTCGCCGGCGTTCTGGTACAGCGTGACCTTGTTGCCCAGTTCGCAGTCGAAGTCGACCACGGTGGAGCCGAGCACTTCCGGCTCGTCCGCTTCGGGATCGGGGGCGGCCACCACCACGGGCGCCGCCTTGGCTTTCGCTTTCGAACCGGTCTTGGCCTTGGCCTCGCTTTTTGCCTGCTTTGGCTTGGCGGCCGGCTTTTTCTTGGCTTCTGCCTTCGTCGTGGCCGGTTCGGCGGCGGCATGGGCGGCCGGGGCGCACGCCAGCGCGCACGCGGCGCCGCAGGCGGCGATGAATTTCAGGATGGACATTACGTGTTTTCCGTTGCGTTGGGTTGCGGTTCCTGCGGCGCCAGCAGATTGGCCGCCGCTTCCGGCAGGTTCAGGCCGGCAAGCCGGGCGCGCTGCAGTATCGTCCAATAGTAGCGATAGCTGGCGCGGTCATGCAAGCGGCCATGCTGGCTGATCGGTCCCCAATGTGCCTTGGCGGCTTCGTGCAGGATCGCCGCCGCTTCGTTCACTTCCGACAGGCGCGGCGCGAACGCCTTGACGATCGGCTTGATCTGGCTCGGGTGGATGCTCCACATGCGCGTGTAGCCGAATTCGGCCAGCGCGCGCTGCGCATCGTTGGCCACCGTGGCCGAATCCTTGATGTCGGTGGTCACGTTGTGCGAAGGCACCTTGCCGTGCGCGTGGCAGGCGGCCGCCATTTCCAGCTTGGCGCGCACCACCAGCGGGTGCACAAACTGGTTCGGCGTGCGCATCGCGTTGGCGGGGATCGCGCCGTAATGGCTGGAAACGAAATCCATGATGCCGAACGACAGGCACTCGACCTGGGGCAGGGCGGCGATCGCGAACGCGCCGCGCAGCGCGCCGTGCGTTTCGACCAGCACGTGCACCGGCAGGTTGGCACGCCCGGCCTTGTGCGCGTGGCTGTTGATGACGTCGATGGCCTTCATCACGTCCTGCACGCTGTCGGGCTTCGGCAGCACCAGGTAGGCCAGGCGCGCCGCGGCGGCGCCGATGATGATTTCCACATCGCGCGCGAAATGCGGGCTCGACACATCGTGCACGCGGGCGCCGATGCGGTTGAATTTGTTGTGTTCGGAGTTGACCAGCTCGGCAACGAGGCGCGCATGCGCTTCCTCGTTGCCGGCGGCGGCGCCGTCTTCGCAGTCGAACGTGATGTCGAAGACGGGCCCAAGCTCTTGTTGCAGGGCCATCGATTTGCGCATCAGCTTTTCGGAGCCGGCGTAATGGTCGCAGGCCGGCAACATCAGCGGCTGGCGTTCGCCCTGGAATAAGACCTCGGATGGATGCATCGTGGATGTTCCGGATGAAGAGACCGCCGCGCGGCCAGCAATGGCGGCGCGGCGAGCAGTGTGGATCGGGGAAGGTTCGACCGGTTCCACAGGGGGATGATTACGGCAGCAGGTGCTTCACGCCTTCACGCTCTTCGGTCAGTTCTTTCAGCGTGAGGTTGATGCGTTCCTGCGAGAACTCGTCGATTTCCAGGCCCTGGACGATCGTGTATTCGCCGTTCTCGGTGGTCACCGGGAAGCCGAACATGGTGCCTTCAGGAATGCCGTAGGAACCGTCGGACGGCACGCCCATCGTGGTCCACTTGCCGTTGGTGCCCAGCACCCAGTCACGCACGTGGTCGATGGCCGCGTTGGCCGCCGATGCGGCCGACGACAGGCCGCGCGCCTCGATGATCGCCGCGCCGCGCTTGCCGACGGTCGGCAGGAACGTATTGGCGTTCCATTCCTGGTCGTTGATCAGGTCCTTGACGGACTGGCCGTCGACGGTGGCGAAGCGGTAGTCCGCGTACATCGTCGGCGAGTGGTTGCCCCACACGGTCAGCTTCTCGATGTCCTTGACGGCCTTGCCGGTCTTGGCGGCCACTTGCGACAGCGCGCGGTTGTGGTCCAGGCGCAGCATGGCGGTGAAGTTCTTGGCCGGCAGCGACGGTGCCGATTTCATCGCGATGTAGGCATTAGTGTTGGCCGGGTTGCCCACCACCAGCACTTTCACGTTGCGCGAAGCGACGGCGTCCAGCGCCTTGCCCTGCACCGTGAAGATCTGCGCGTTCGCTTCCAGCAGGTCCTTGCGTTCCATGCCCGGGCCGCGCGGACGCGCGCCGACCAGCAGGGCCACGTCGGCATCCTTGAAGGCGGTGTTCGGGTCGGAGTGGGCGGTCATGCCGGCCAGCAGCGGGAATGCGCAGTCGTCGATTTCCATCATGACGCCCTTGAGCGCCTTCTGTGCCTTTTCGTCGGCGATCTCGAGCAGTTGCAGGATGACCGGCTGGTCCTTGCCCAGCATGTCGCCGTTGGCGATGCGGAACAGCAGGGAATAGCCGATCTGGCCGGCGGCGCCGGTAACGGCAACACGCAGTGGGGTTTTAGCCATGATGAATCTCCAATGTGGAATAAAGAACCTGGGCTGTGGGCGAATGCCGGTGCAGTGCGGCACGTCCCTAGTAAAACTGCAATGATACCAAATTAGCTTCCCGTGAAGGCCGGCTATCAGCCGGAAATTCAGGGTGGTTTCATGGCAGCCCGACCTGTATGCCTTCCTGTCCGGTGCGCCGCCGGCGCTTCGCCAGGAATAACATCGACGGCGAGTGTAGGCCCCATATAGGCATCTGTCAATGCTATCTTATGTCTTATATAAGACATATAACTTAGTCGGTTATTACTGGACGGACAGTGCCTTTTGTGGTGAAATCGCGGTCTATGAATCCTGTCACGCCCAACCAGCCCAGCCCAGGCAGCAGTGCGAACGCGCCGGCTGCGCCGAGTGCGGGCGCTGGCTCGAACACCGGCCCCGGCGCCGCCGCGCCCGCCCACGGTACCGCCCAGCAGGCCGCGCCGTCGCCAACCTTTTCGCCGCTGTACCAGCAGATCAAGGCACTCATCACGCAGAGCCTGCAGTCGGGCGAATGGAAGCCCGGCGAGATGATCCCCAGCGAGGTGGAGCTGGCCAACCGCTACAAGGTCAGCCAGGGCACCGTGCGCAAGGCGATCGACGAACTGGCCGCGGACAATCTGGTGATGCGCCGGCAGGGCAAGGGCACGTTCGTGTCCACCCACCACGAGGCGCGCGCCCACATCCGTTTCCTGCGGCTGCGGCCGGACGAAGGGCAGCCGCATTACCCCGAGAGCCGCTTCCTGGAAGTGAAGCGCCTGCGCGCGCCGGCGGACGTGGCGCGCCTGCTGGACATGAAGTCCGGCGACGCCACCGTGTATATCAAGCGTGTGCAGTCGTTCGACGGCGTGCCCACGATCGTCGAGGAACTGTGGCTGCCGGGCCTGCTGTTCAAGGGGCTGACGGCCGAGCGGCTGTCCGAATACAAGGGGCCGATGTACGGGCTGTTCGAATCCGAATTCGGCACGCGGATGATCCGCGCCGACGAAAAGGTGCGGGCGGTGCTGGCCGGCGCGGAAGATGCTGCACTGCTCCATGTGGAAGCCGGAACGCCGCTGCTGTCGGCCGAGCGGGTGTCGTTTACCTACGGCGACAAGCCGGTCGAGCTGCGCCGCGGCCTGTACCTGACCACCCGTCACCACTACCAGAACGCGCTGAACTGAGCGTCCGCCCGGGCATCGGCGAGCTGTTGATGAGCTCGGTAGCGGATGTGTATGTAGCGCTGCAACATAAATTTGGTTATATGTAAGAATAGATATTGGTCGTAATGGGGAAATGGGCGAGAATCGCGGTCTTGACGGCGAATTGACTCGAATTGGGCTCGAATTAGGCTGGAATTAAGCTCATATAAGACCAAATGGCGACAAGTTTTCCACGCCGGCAAGAGCAGTGGGGCGGAATGGCAGGCATAACGGCATTCTGCGATAGAAAAATTATTAAATAGCAACATCAACGGGAGGTAAGTCATGTCTGAATCCGCCACGGAAGGCCAGCGCAAGCCGCGCCGGGAATTCCGCAACATCCACGTCACGGAGCTGTCGAACTACCGCATGCCGTTCTCGGCGATCGTGTCGATCCTGCACCGCATCAGCGGCATGCTGATGTTCGTGCTGCTGCCGTTCATCCTGTACCTGCTGCAGGAAAGCATCCGTTCCGAACTCTCCTTTGCGCACTTCCAGGGCATCGCGTCGCACCCGTTCGCCAAGCTGGTGATCCTGGCGCTGGTGTGGGGCTACATGCACCACTTCTGCGCCGGCATCCGTCACCTGGTGATGGATACCCACGTGGGCCTGGACAAGGATTCGGCCCGCAAGACGTCGGTCGCCGTGCTGGTGATCAGCCTGGTGGTGACGTTGCTGGTCGCCCTGAAACTGTTCGGAGTCTTCTAAGCCATGAAAAACAATATCGGACCGAAGCGCCTCGTCGTCGGCGCCCACTACGGCCTGGGCGAATACCTGGCCCAGCGCGCCACCGCGATCGTGATGGTGGTGTACACCGCCGTGCTGCTGATCGCCTTCCTGACCGGGAACAACTTCTCGTACGAAGGCTGGGCCGGCCTGTTCGCGCAGACCTGGTTCAAGCTGTTCACCCTGGCCACGCTGCTGGGGCTGTTCTATCACGCCTGGGTCGGCGTGGTCAGCATCTATCAGGATTATGTGAAGAACGTGGCCGTTCGCTTCATCATCCAAACCGCTTCCGCCGTGTGGCTGGTGGCATGCGCCGTGTGGTCGGTGCAGATTCTCTGGAGTGTGTAAATCGTGGCAGCAATCAAATCCGCAATCCCAGTCCGCCGCTTCGACGCGGTGATCGTCGGCGCCGGCGGCTCCGGCATGCGCGCTTCCCTGCAACTGGCCGAAGCGGGCCTGAACGTGGCCGTGCTGTCGAAAGTGTTCCCGACCCGCTCGCACACCGTGGCGGCGCAGGGCGGCATCGGCGCCTCGCTGGGCAACATGGCTGAAGACAGCTGGTTCTGGCACATGTTCGACACCGTCAAGGGTGGCGACTACCTGGGCGACCAGGATGCGATCGAATTCATGTGCCGCGAAGCACCGAAGGTCGTGTACGAGCTGGAACACTTCGGCATGCCGTTCGACCGCAATCCCGACGGCACGATCTACCAGCGCCCGTTCGGCGGCCACACGGCCAACTTCGGCGAGAAGGCCGTGCAGCGCGCCTGCGCCGCGGCCGACCGCACCGGCCACGCGCTGCTCCATACGCTGTACCAGCGTAACGTCCGTGCTCGCACCCACTTCTTCGTCGAATGGATGGCGCTGGACCTGATCCGCGATTCGGAAGGCGACGTGATCGGCGTGGTGGCGCTGGAAATGGAAACCGGCGAAGTGATGATCCTGCAGGCGAAGACGACGATCTTCGCCACCGGCGGCGCCGGGCGGATCTTCGCCGCGTCGACCAACGCGTTCATCAACACCGGCGACGGCATGGGCATGGCCGCACGGGCCGGCCTGCCGCTGCAGGACATGGAATTCTGGCAGTTCCACCCGACCGGCGTGGCCGGCGCGGGCGTCTTGATCACCGAAGGCGTGCGCGGCGAAGGCGGCATCCTGATCAACTCGCAGGGCGAGCGCTTCATGGAGCGCTACGCGCCGACGCTGAAGGACCTGGCGCCGCGCGATTTCGTGTCGCGCTCGATGGACCAGGAAATCAAGGAAGGCCGCGGCGTGGGCCCGAACAAGGACCACGTGCTGCTCGACCTGCGCCACATCGGCAAGGAAACGATCGAGAAGCGCCTGCCGTCGATCCTGGAAATCGGCCACAAGTTCGCCAACGTGGACGCGACGAAGGAACCGATCCCGGTCGTGCCGACGATTCACTACCAGATGGGCGGCATTCCAACGAACATCCACGGCCAGGTCGTGGCACCGTCGGCCGACGGCTCGCAGAAGATCGTCAACGGCCTGTACGCGATCGGCGAATGCGCCTGCGTCTCGGTGCACGGCGCGAACCGCCTGGGCACGAACTCGCTGCTCGACCTGGTGGTGTTCGGCCGCGCGGCCGGCAACCACGTGGTGGCCTCGAACCTGAAGGCAAAAGAGCACAAGGACCTGCCGAAGGATGCATCCGACTACGCCCTGAACCGCCTGAACAAGCTGGAAACCTCGACCGGCAGCGAAAAGGTGCAGGGCGTGGCCAACGACATCCGCGCCACGATGCAGAAATACTGCGGTGTGTTCCGCACCGACGACCTGCTGAAAGCCGGCTTCGACGAGATCATGAAGCTCGACGAGCGGCGCAAGCACGTGTCGTTCAAGGACAAGTCGAAGGTGTTCAACACGGCCCGCGTGGAAGCGCTGGAACTGGACAACCTGATCGAGACGGCCAAGGCCACGATCACGTCGGCCGTGGCGCGCAAGGAATCGCGCGGCGCCCACGCGCACAGCGATTTCCCGAACCGCGACGACGAGAACTGGATGAAGCACACGCTGTGGTTCTCCGAAGGCAACCGCCTGGACTACAAGCCGGTCGTCACCAAACCGCTGACGGTGGAAACCTTCAAGCCAAAAGCACGCACTTTCTAAGGTCTTACTGACATGGCACGCACTCTCAAATTCAAGATTTACCGCTACGATCCGGACAAGGATGCCAAGCCTTACATGCAGGACCTGACGGTCGAGCTGAAGGACACCGACAAGATGCTGCTCGACGCGCTGCAGCGCATCAAGTCGGACGTGGACGATTCGCTGGCGCTGCGCCGTTCGTGCCGCGAAGGCGTGTGCGGTTCGGATGCGATGAACGTCAACGGCAAGAACCGCCTGGCGTGCACGACGAACCTGAACGAACTGGTCGAACCGATCATCCTGCGCCCGCTGCCGGGCCTGCCGGTGATCCGCGACCTGATCGTGGACATGACGCAGTTCTTCAAGCAGTACGAATCGATCAAGCCGTTCCTGATCAACGAATCGATCCCGCCGGAGAAGGAACGCCTGCAGACGCCGGCCGAGCGCGAGGAGCTCGACGGCCTGTACGAGTGTATCCTGTGCGCGTGCTGCTCGACGTCGTGCCCGTCGTTCTGGTGGAACCCTGACAAGTTCGTGGGCCCGGCCGGCCTGCTGCAGGCCTACCGCTTCATCGCCGACTCGCGCGACGAAGCCACCGGCCAGCGCCTGGACGATCTGGAAGATCCGTACCGCCTGTTCCGCTGCCACTCGATCATGAACTGCGTGGACGTGTGCCCGAAGGGCCTGAACCCGAACCGCGCGATCGGCAAGATCAAGGAGCTGATGGTTCGCCGCGCGATTTGAGCGGCTCAGGAGCCAATGAGCAACCAATGAGCAAGCAACGAGTAATCAATGAGCATTGATAACAACAGTTCGCATCAGGCAGATCCCGCCAACCGCGCGCGCCTGCGGTGGCGCTCCCGGCGGGGGCTGCTGGAAAACGACATCATCCTGACGCGTTTTCTGGATGCGCACGAGACGGAATTGACCGACGATGAAGTGGACGCGCTCACGCGGCTCCTCGACTTGTCGGACAATGCGCTGATGGATCTGGTATTGGCGCGCAGCGAGCCGGAAGGTGAGCTCGATCTGCCGCATGTGCATGCACTGCTTGGTCGCCTGCGCCGCGCCTGATTTTTTTTAATAGCCGCACCTCATCCAAAAAGGAAGAGCCATGAACACTTCTGATAACAAAGCCACCCTGTCGTTCTCGGACGGCAGCGCCCCGATCGAATTCCCGATCTATGAAGGTACCGTCGGCCCGGACGTCATCGACATCCGCAAGCTGTACGGCGCGACCGGCAAGTTCACGTACGACCCGGGCTTCATGTCCACCGCGTCGTGCAACTCGTCGATCACCTACATCGACGGCGACAAGGGCGAGCTGCAGTACCGCGGCTACCCGATCGAACAGCTGGCCGTGAACGCCGACTTCATGGAAAGCTGCTACCTGCTGCTGAACGGCGAACTGCCGAACGAAACGCAGAAGGCCGAGTTCGTGAAACTCGTGTCGAAGCACACGATGGTGCACGAGCAGATGCAGTTCTTCTTCCGCGGTTTCCGTCGCGATGCGCACCCGATGTCGGTGCTGGTCGGTACCGTCGGCGCGCTGGCGTCGTTCTACCACGACTCGCTGGACATCAACGATGCCAAGCAGCGCGAAATCTCGGCGATCCGCCTGATCGCCAAGATGCCGACGCTGGTCGCCATGGCGTACAAGTACTCGATCGGCCAGCCGTTCATGTACCCGCGCAACGACCTGTCGTACAGCGCCAACTTCATGCGCATGATGTTCGGTAACCCGTGCGAAGAGTACGAGGTGAACGACGTGCTGGTGCGCGCCCTGGACCGTATCCTGATCCTGCACGCCGACCACGAGCAGAACGCTTCCACGTCGACCGTCCGCCTGGCCGGTTCGTCGGGCGCCAACCCGTTCGCATGTATCGCGGCCGGTATCGCCTGCCTGTGGGGTCCCGCGCACGGCGGCGCCAACGAGGCGGCACTGAACATGCTGAAGGAAATCGGCTCGGTGGAGAACATTCCTTCCTTCATCGAGAAGGTCAAGGACAAGAACTCCGGCGTGAAGCTGATGGGCTTCGGTCACCGCGTGTACAAGAACTTCGACCCACGCGCCAAGCTGATGCGCGAAACCTGCCACGAAGTGCTGGAAGAGATGGGCCTGCAGGACGACCCGCTGTTCAAGCTGGCGATGGAACTGGAAAAGATCGCGCTGGAAGACGAATACTTCGTATCCCGCAAGCTGTACCCGAACGTCGACTTCTACTCGGGCATCGTGCAATCCGCCCTGGGCATCCCGGTCTCGATGTTCACCGGTATCTTCGCGATGGCCCGCACCATCGGCTGGATCGCCCAGTGGAACGAAATGATCGCCGATCCGGAACAGAAGATCGGCCGCCCACGCCAGCTGTTCGTCGGTTCCGCCGCGCGCGACGTGCCGGTGCTGAAGGATCGCAAGTAATCCATTGACGTTTCGGCGTTGAGCGAAAGCGGACCTGCGGGTCCGCTTTTTTTTTCGTCGATTCCAGAAGCATGCCGTATTTGCGGGACTCAACAGCCATCCGGGCGGCGCATCGCATCGCGGATCGCATCGGCATCCGCGCCGTGCGCGCGCGGACAGGCGCGCATGGAGGATGCCGGTTCGGCCGGCGGCATGTTCGCCGTGGTCGGCTGGCGGCGTTGAAACAGGCGCTGCATGAAATCGGTCCAGGTCACCGGTTCAATATGCAACACCCGATGGCTGGCAGGTTCCAGGCTTTTTCGGCTAGGCCGGGGCAGCGCCCGACGTGAACCCGCGTGAGAATTGGTGAGCTTTGCACCGGCTTCGCGGTGTTAGATTATTGGCAACCCTATCCTGGGCCAATTCCCTTTTCGAGGTCTCCATGAGAAAAACGATCGCCAGTACCATGCTGCTTGCCTTTGCCTTTGCCACGGCCGTGCCTCTCGCGCATGCAGCGTCGCAAGTGAACTCCACAGGATTCACGCTGATACAGACGGACGGGTACCCAGCCATCGGCTTGCAGGTCCTGTCCGATAACGGTACTACCGTACGGATTTCGCTGAATGGTGCGGAGCCCTGGCGCAATCCGCTGGCTGTCAGTGCTTCGGCCTATGATAATTCAAACGCCGACTTCGGCTGGACCCAGCTCGGCGGTACTGTAAGGCAGGGTTACCAGATCACGTCGATCACGGTGGGCGGCGTATTGTCGGGTTCGCTCGATATCGGCCAGCCCGACATCGTCTGCGGTACGAACTGCACCAGCTACGCCGGCGCCGCGACCAACAGTGGGGGGGCCGAATGGAAGATCACCAGGAACGGCAACGTAACGTCCACGACAGGCCAGCTGGCCAACGTGACATCTCCCCAGGCCTTTTCGAGCACACTGACGGGCGGGGTGGAGGGCGATTTCAGGCTGGACATTTACACCTTCCTGCGCGGCTTTGCAGAGGCAACGAACTACTCCGTTTATCACAACATCAACAATGAAGTGGATTGGACCGAGGAGCTCTTCTGGACGAGCGAAAGCTCGATCGCGCTCAGCGACCTGGCGCTCACCGTGCAGATCTCGCCGGTGCCAGAGCCCGGCATTTACGCCATGCTGCTGGCCGGCCTGGGCCTGGTCGGTTTCACGGCACGGCGGCGGATTATCGGGAACTGATCGGTTGCGGGTGCCGCCGGGCAGCGAGACATCGTAACGCTGCACCGCCATCATATCGGCCTGCCCGGAAGCTATCACGCGCTGCAGTGGACACGACAGGTCCAGAGTGGCGTTGGCTTCTGGAGCATCTGGATTACCGGAAACACTCTGAAGTCAGGCTGTCCGACGATTTCGTCACGCTGCCTCGTCGTCGCGCGCAGTTCCTCGTCGCTCATGCCGGCGATCGCTGAATGGACGTCGGGCAGCAGTATCAGCAACGCGTCGGCAAAGCCTCGAACACTTTTTGATACTCCGTCGGCAGGATGGGCCGGTCCATGCGAGCTTGTTGCCGGACGGGCCGCAGGCGCTGGATGCGGCACCTGACATGCGACTCCATTTTGGACGGATGGCGGCTTGCCACCCGTATCCGCTTCAGCGCACCCAGTAATCCACCACCACCGCGCGTTCCAGGCACGTGCCCAGCATGCCGACGAAACGCTGGTGCTCGGGGTGGTTCAGATAAGCATCGCGGTCTTCCGCAGCGGCGAATGTCAGCGTGAAGCAATGGGTAAGGCCATCGTTCAAGCCCTCGGGGCTGACATTGGTGCCCGATTCGTATGCGGCGATGCCGGGGATGGCGGCGGGCAGGGCGGCAAAGGCGGCGACGATGGCGTCGACCGCTTCGGATGGGGCCTCGTTCTTGAAGGCGAACAGGACGACGTGGCGCAGGACAGGAGAGGTATCGGCTGGCATGGCGGAGAAGGAGGTGAGTGGAGGGACTTTTATCGTACACCGCACGCGGCGCACGGTACATGCGACGCCGGGGCGGACCGGCAAAGGGGACGGCCGGGCAGGAAGTCAGCAAGTCGCGTGTTGCCGGATCTAAAATTTTACCGCTCAATCACCCGCAGGACGTTGAACTTCTGGTATCGTTTTCGCCGCGTTTTGCACTGCACCATGCCGGTTGCCATTGGCCGACGGCGGCAGCGCGAGGGAAACGAACAAGGAGAACAACAATGCACATGGGTACCACCGAACTGTTCCTGATCGCGATGACCGCGATCGTCGGCATCCCCTATCTGGTCTGGCGCCTCGGCGACACCGATTACTGGGCGCCGCTGGTCGTGGTGCAGACGCTGACCGGCATCATCCTCGGCCCCGGCATCATGGGCAAGGCATTCCCGGAGTACTACAGCTTCGTCTTCACGCCGGCCGTGATCAACTGCCTGAACGGCCTGGCCTGGTGGGCCGTGATGCTGTTCGTGATGCTGGCCGGGATCGAGCTGGACCTGAAGAAGGCGTGGGCGCACCGCCGTGAAAGCACGATCACCGCGGGGCTGGCGCTGGGCACGCCGCTGGTGCTGGGGTGCGTGGCAGCGGCCGGCATGCTGGCGTTCGACGGCTGGGCCGGTACCAGGGCGGCCGACTGGCAGTTCGTGGCCGGTGTCGGCATGGCTTGCGCCGTGACGGCGCTGCCGGTGCTGATCATGCTGATGGAAAAGCTGGAAATCCTGCGCCAGCCGCTGGGCCAGCGCGTGCTGCGCTATGCCAGCCTCGACGACCTGCTGATCTGGGGCGTGCTGGCGCTGATCCTGCTGGAGTGGGAGAGGGTGGGCCGGCAGGTCGGCTTCATCGTGCTGTTCGTGCCGGTAACGATGCTGTTTCGCCGCCTGATGGTGCGCCTAGGCGAGCGCGATCGCTGGTTCGTAACATTGATCTGGCTGTGCGTGTGCTCGTTCGCGGCGGACTGGGCCGGGCTGCACTTCATGGTCGGCGCCTACCTTGCCGGTGCCGTGATGGATGCCGAGTGGTTCGGCGAAGAGAGCCTGGACAGGATGCGCCAGGTCTTGCTGCTGACGCTGATGCCGGTGTACTTCCTCAGCACGGGCCTGCGCACCAACTGGGCGGTGGGCGGCTACTCCGTGTTCGTCGCCGCGGGCGGCCTGCTGCTGGCATCGACGGTCGGCAAGCTTGCCGGCGCCCATGCGGCCGGCAAGCTGCTGGGCTGGAGCCGCACCGAGTCGTCCGTGATCGGCTGGCTGCTGCAGACGAAAGGACTGGTGATGATCATCTTCGCCAACATCCTGCTCGACAAGGGGATCATTTCCAGCGAGACGTTTACCGCGCTGTTGCTGATGGCCGTGGGCAGCACGATGCTGACGGTGCCGGCGGTGTACCCGAAGCTGCGGGCAGCGGCGCAGCTGGTGTTCAAGGCGGCTTGATGAACGGTTTGATCGGCGACGGAGAAACGGTGTCGATGAAAACCGGTGTCGGACACATTTTTCCGGGTGAATCATCCGGAAAAAAGTGTCTGACACCAGCACCGCCGGCGGCTGCGGTCAATGCGCGGCCAGCCACTGCTCCAGCGCCGGCTGCGTCATTGGCTGGCTGATGTAGTTGCCCTGCACGCTGTCGCAGCCGTTCGCTGCGAGGAAGTCGTGCTGGTCGCGCGTTTCGACGCCGGTGGCCACCACGCGGATGTTCAGGTTATGGCCGATGTCGAGCATCGTCTTCGTCAGCGCGCCGCTGCCGGGAATGCCGGTGATTTCCTGCACGCGCTGGCGCGTCATCTTCAGCTGGCTCACGGCGAGCTGGCGCAGGCAGGTCAGGTTGTTCATGCCGGCGCCGAATTCGTCCACGGAGAGGCGGATGCCCAGTTCCTGCATGCCGTTGGCGAGCCGCGTGGCCTGTTCCGGATTGTTCATCAGCTGTTCCTCGCGCATCTCCAGCGTCAGGCTGGCCGGGTTCACGCCATGGTGGGCGACCCGCCTGGCGATGTAGGGCAGGTAGTCGCGCTGCGAGAACTCGCGGCTCGACGTGTTGACGGAAATCGATATGTCCGCGAAACCCAGGTCGGCCAGCCGGCGCAGCGTGGCGCACACATCCTCCAGCACGCGCCGGCCCAGCGGCACGATCAGGCCGTTCTCTTCCGCATCGGGCAGGAAATCGGCTGGCAGCAGCTCGCCCCGTTCGGGATGGCGCCACCGCAGCAGCGCTTCCACGCCGAGGATCTTGCCTGTGTCCACGGCAACATGGGGCTGGAACAGCAGGTACAGGTCGTCGCGCCCGAGGGCTTCGCGCAGCGACTGTTCCATCAACTGCCGGGCCGCCGAAGTGTCCGCCATGTCGGAAGAATAGAAATGCACCGCATCCGGCCCGCCGTGCTTGCCCTGGTACATCGCCGTGTCGGCCGCGTGCAGCAGGTCGCCGGCCGTGCCGCCGTCATCGGGCCAGACCGCCACGCCCATGCTGGCGCCGACCGACAGCAGCCGGCCGTCGACCTCCATCTCCGGCGCCATGGCGCGCCGTATCCGTTCGATCATCCGCAGCGTGTAGCGCAGGTTCGGCTGCGCGGCCAGCACCAGCACGAATTCGTCGCCGCCGAGGCGGGCCACCGTGTCCGATTCGCGCAGCGCCGACTGGAGGCGCTGCGCGACCTGCTTTAGCACCTGGTCTCCCGCCGAGTGCCCCATCGTGTCGTTGATTTCCTTGAACTTGTTCAGGTCCATCAGCACCACCGCCACCTTTTCGCCGGCGCGCTGGGCAGCCTGCACCGCGTGCTCGAGGCGGTCGCGCAGCAGCAGCCGGTTCGCCAGGCCGGTCAGCGGATCGTGCGTGACGAGGTGTTCGAGCTGCGCGGTGCGCTGCTTGAGCGCGGTGATGTCCTCGATGATGCCGATGAAGTGGGTGACATGGCCCGCATGGTCGCGCACCGGCGTCACCGTCAGGTGGTTCCAGAACAGCTCGCCGTTCTTGCGCTGGTTGCGGAACACCACCGTGACGGCACGCTGCGACGCGATCGCGCTGGCCAGGTGGGCCCGCTGTTCGGAGTCCATGCCGTTCGACGCCATGAAACGCGAGTCGCGATTGAGGGCTTCCTCGGCCGTGTAGCCGCTGATGCGCTCGAATGCGGGGTTCACGTACTCGATCGGGTTGTCGTGCCCTTCGTGGCGGGTGATGACGATGCCGTTGCTGGCCGCGGTGAGCGCGCGACCGAACAGTTCGAGCTTGTCGCGCTGCCGGTAATGCAGGGTGAGATCGATGCCCATGCCGAACACGCAGCGCCCGTTGCCGGCGATCGCCATCTGCGATCCGGCGAACAGGAAGGGCGTGGTGCCGCCATTGCCGTTGCGCAGCCGGGCCTCGAGCTGGATGCGTTCATCGGTTTCGAACACATTGCAAAAGCCCTGCATCACCGCCTTGCGGTCTTCCGGTTCGAACAGCTCGAGCATGTGCACGGTGCGCAGGCGTTCAGGCGACAGTCCCGTCGCCTGCTCCAGCTGCCGGTTCCACAAAACGAAATAACCGGACTCGTCCAGGACATAAAAGGCCCCCGCAAGCAGGTCGATGACCTCCCGTAACGGCAATTCGCCGACCAGGGCCGCCGCGCTGTTCACCATGTCACTCCCAAAGATGTAGTTATGTCGAGTGCGGGCATGGCGATAGCGGCTCGTGGCCGGCAGCCAGGCTCTTATTGGATCGAGTTCATTAATGCATGTGACAAGTGTGGACGAAAATACAAACACGTGACGCGCGGTTGCAATCGACTGTTGAGCGCCGGTTTCAATCCTGAGGCCGCTCTTCGTCGAGCAGGGCGGAGATCTCGGCGCGTTCGCGGGCGCTCACGTGGCCGCCGCGCAGGGCGGCCAGCACCAGTGCCTTGCCGGAGCCGGCGAACGCCTTGTGGATCAGGTCTTTCAGCAGGCTGGTCTGCATGGAATCCTGTTCCTGCGCCGGCGCATAGACGTGCGCACGGGCACTTTCATCGCGCGTGACCAGGCCCTTGCCATGCATGACCTGCAGCAGCCGCAATACGTTGGCATAGGTGAGATCGGGACGCGCGCCGACCGCGGCGGCATGCACGCCTTTTGCGGTGGCCGGGCCCAGCTGGTACAGCAGCCGCAGCATTTCCAGTTCGGCGGGGGTGGGTTTCGGTGGCGTGCTCATGGCGGTCATCCTGGAGAAGTCGAAAGTAGAATAAATGATCTAGAATGGAATGTCTACCTGTGCCGGGCCCTTTCGATCGCCTTCCCGTCCGGTGCCCCGCCTGCAAGAAGTAACTGCCCAATTAACTCAATGGTGGTTGTTGCACTTCAATGCAGCGTGCTATGCTTAGTGGCTATTTATGGACGCTCGGTAGCGAATTGTCTTTCGGGCAACCAAAGAGTCCTTCCCCCACAACTTGATGTGCGATCCGCTAACCGGTCAGGCCGTGTCGCGGAAGGTTAGTTAACCCGCCCCATACTCGCGAAGCGCGAAGAAAGGTGAGCAAGAATGATGCAGCAACAGACGTCCAACTCCTACCTGTTTGGTGGGAATGCGCCGTACGTAGAGGAACTCTACGAAGCGTACCTGGAAAACCCCGGTTCCGTGCCCGATAACTGGCGCGCCTATTTCGACGCCATGCAGCACGTGCCTGCCGTCGACGGCTCCAACAAGCCAGACGTCAACCACTCGTCCGTCATCGCCTCGTTTGCCGAGCGCGCCAAGGCCGGCCCGATCCGCACCGTGACCGCCTCGGCCGACGCCGAGATGGGCCGCAAGCGCGTGGCCGCCACCCAGCTGATCGCCGCCTACCGCTACCTGGGTTCGCGCTGGGCCAACCTGGACCCGCTGCAGCGCCAGGAGCGCCCGGCGATCCCGGAACTGGATCCGACCTCGTACGGATTCTCCGATGCGGACATGGATACCGTGTTCAACATCAGCAACACCTACTTCGGCCCGGAAACCGCATCGCTGCGCGACCTGCTGAACTACCTGCGCGAAACGTACACCCGTTCGATCGGCGCGGAGTTCATGTACATTTCCGACCCGGCGGAAAAGCGCTGGCTGCAGGAACGCCTGGAATCGATCCGCTCGACGCCGAACTTCACGGCCGAGAAGAAAAAGCACATCCTGGAACGCCTGACGGCCGCCGAAGGCCTCGAGCGTTACCTGCATACCAAGTACGTGGGCCAGAAGCGCTTCTCGCTGGAAGGCGGCGAAACGTTCATCGCCTCGATGGACGAGATCATCCAGCGCGCCGGTGAAAAAGGCGTGCAGGAAATCGTCATCGGCATGGCCCACCGCGGCCGCCTGAACGTGCTGGTCAACACCCTGGGCAAGGCTCCGAAGGACCTGTTCGAAGAATTCGAAGGCAAGCACGGCGACGACCTGCCTGCCGGCGACGTCAAGTACCACCAGGGCTTCTCGTCCGACATCTCCACCGCGGGCGGCCCCGTCCACCTGTCGCTGGCG
This sequence comes from Pseudoduganella dura, assembly GCF_009727155.1. Lineage (NCBI taxonomy): Bacteria > Pseudomonadati > Pseudomonadota > Betaproteobacteria > Burkholderiales > Oxalobacteraceae > Pseudoduganella > Pseudoduganella dura. The sequence goes on from NZ_WNWM01000002.1 coordinate 4,879,248, forward strand.
TTCAATCCTTCCCACCTCGAGATCGTCAACCCGGTCGTCGAAGGTTCGGTTAAGGCCCGCATGGACCGCCGCGGCGACGTGCACGGCGCGCAGGTGCTGCCGATCCTGGTGCACGGCGATGCCGCGTTCGCCGGCCAGGGCGTCGTGATGGAAACGCTGAACCTGGCGCAGACCCGCGGCTACGGCACGGGCGGCACGGTGCACATCGTGATCAACAACCAGATCGGCTTCACCACGTCCGATCCGCGCGATGCGCGTTCGACGATCTACTGCTCCGACGTCGTCAAGATGATCGAGGCGCCGGTGCTGCACGTGAATGCCGACGATCCTGAAGCGGTGGTGCTGGCTTCGCAGATCGCGCTGGACTACCGCGCGCAGTTCCAGAAAGACATCGTCGTCGACATCATCTGCTTCCGCAAGCTGGGTCACAACGAGCAGGACACCCCGGCGCTGACGCAGCCGCTGATGTACAAGAAGATCGCGCAACACCCGGGCACCCGCCGCCTGTACGCCGACAAGCTGGCGGCACAGGGCGTGATCCCGGCCGATGGCGGCGACACGATGGTGGCCGCCTACCGCGATGCGATGGACGCCGGCAAGCACACCGTGGACCCGGTGATCTCGAACTTCAAGAACAAGTTCGCCGTCGACTGGCTGCCGTTCCTGAACCGCAAGTGGACCGACGCGGCCGATACCGCCGTGCCGCTGACGGAACTGAAGCGCCTGTCCACCCGCCTGACCACCGTGCCCGAAGGCTTCAAGGTGCACTCGCTGGTCGAGAAGGTGCTGGGCGACCGCGCCAACATGGGCAAGGGCGAGCAGAACCTGGACTGGGGCATGGGCGAACACCTAGCCTACGCGTCGCTGGTGTCGTCCGGCTATGCCGTGCGCCTGACCGGCCAGGACGCCGGCCGTGGCACGTTCACGCACCGCCACGCCGTGCTGCACGACCAGAACCGCGAACGCTGGGATGCCGGCACCTACGTGCCGCTGCAGAACATCTCCGAGAACCAGGCGCCGTTCACCGTGATCGACTCCGTGCTGTCGGAAGAAGCGGTGCTGGGCTTCGAATACGGTTACTCGACCGCCGAGCCGAACACGCTGACGATCTGGGAAGCCCAGTTCGGCGACTTCGTCAACGGTGCCCAGGTCGTGATCGACCAGTTCATCAGCTCCGGCGAAGTGAAATGGGGCCGCGCTTCCGGCCTGGTGATGCTGCTGCCGCACGGTTACGAAGGCCAGGGTCCGGAGCACTCCTCCGCCCGTCCTGAACGCTTCCTGCAGCTGTGCGCCGAGAACAACATGCAGGTGGCGCAGCCGACGACGGCCGCGCAGATCTTCCACCTGCTGCGCCGCCAGATGGTGCGCCAGTTCCGCAAGCCGCTGGTCGTGATGACCCCGAAATCGCTGCTGCGCAACAAGGATGCCGGTTCGCCGCTGTCCGACCTGGCGAAAGGTGCGTTCCAGACCGTGATCGGCGAAGTGGACGACAAGATCGATGCGAAGAAGGTCAAGCGCGTGATCGCCTGCTCCGGCAAGGTGTATTACGACCTCGCCAATGCCCGCAAGACCCGCGGCCAGACCGATACGGCGATCATCCGTGTCGAACAGCTGTACCCGTTCCCGCACAAGGCCTTCGCCGCCGAACTGAAGAAGTTCCCGGCACTGACCGAAGTAGTGTGGGCGCAGGACGAGCCGCAGAACCAGGGTCCATGGTTCCAGATCCAGCACAACATCTTCGAGTCGATGGATGCGGGCCAGCGCCTGGCGTATGCCGGCCGTCCCGCTTCCGCGTCGCCGGCTGTCGGCTACTACGACAAGCATTACGCCCAGCAGAAAGAACTGCTGGAGACGGCGTTCTCGAAGCTCAAGGGCTTCATCCTGACCAAGTAAAACACGGCAAGTCGCGCGGTTCCGGCGGGTCTTCGCGACCCTGCCGCGCGACGGCTACGCATAATCGAATTCACGGAGTAATACATGGCACAAATCGAAGTCAAAGTTCCACAACTGTCGGAATCCGTCGCCGAAGCGACCCTGCTGGCCTGGCACAAGCGGCTGGGCGACACCGTCGCGCGCGATGAAAACCTGATCGATATCGAAACCGACAAAGTGGTCCTTGAACTGCCGGCACCTGCCGCCGGCGTGATCGTGCAGATCATCCAGAACGACGGCGCCACTGTCGTCGCCGACCAGGTGATCGCCATCATCGACACCGAAGCTACCGCCAAGGTTTCACCAGTTCCAGTTACGGCAGCACCGGTTTCCGCCGAAGCCGCGCCGACCCCGGCACCGGCAGCCGCCGCCGCCACGGGTGGCGCCAAGGGCGACGTGGCCATGCCGGCCGCCGCCAAGATCCTGTCCGAAAAAGGCCTGTCGGCGACCGACGTGTCCGGCTCCGGCAAGGATGGCCGCGTGACCAAGGGCGATGCCCTGGCCGCTTCCGCACCCGCCAAGCCAGCCGCTCCGGCTGCCGCGCCTGCCGCCGCCAAGCCGGCCCTGCAGAAGATCGCCGCACCGGTCAGTCTGAACCTGGGCGACCGTCCGGAAGAGCGCGTGCCGATGAGCCGCCTGCGCGCCCGTATCGCCGAGCGCCTGGTCGAATCGCAATCCACCAACGCCATCCTGACCACCTTCAACGAGGTGAACATGAAGCCGGTGATGGACCTGCGCAACAAGTACAAGGACAAGTTCGAGAAGGAACACGGCGTGAAGCTGGGCTTCATGTCGTTCTTCGTCAAGGCCGCCGTTGCCGCGCTGAAGAAGTACCCGATCATCAACGCCTCGGTCGACGGTAACGACATCGTCTACCACGGCTATTTCGACATCGGTATCGCCGTCGGTTCGCCGCGCGGCCTGGTGGTGCCGATCCTGCGCAACGCCGACCAGATGTCGATCGCCGAGATCGAGAAGAAGATCGGCGAATTCGGCGCCAAGGCCAAGGACGGCAAGCTGACGCTGGACGACCTGACCGGCGGCACGTTCTCGATCTCGAACGGCGGTACGTTCGGCTCGATGCTGTCGACCCCGATCATCAACCCGCCGCAGTCGGCGATCCTGGGCGTGCACGCGACCAAGGACCGTGCCGTGGTCGAGGACGGCCAGATCGTCATCCGCCCGATGAACTACCTGGCCATGTCGTACGACCACCGCATCATCGACGGCCGTGAAGCCGTGCTGGGCCTGGTGGCGATGAAGGAAGCGCTGGAAGATCCATCGCGCCTGCTGCTGGACCTGTAATTCGGAAGCGTAGGTAAATCACCGGCTGCCGGAATGCCTGGCAGCCGACCGGAGCCCGCGGCCATGGCCTGGTGTCTGACACCTTCAGGTGTCAGACACCGGTTTTGGCCGGATGATCTCTGGCAGTTACCGGCTATCGGGACTGCCTCCCGACCTGGGAGTCAACCATGAGCATCTCCGACGAAATCAAGCGCCTGCACGAGCTGCACCAGGCCGGCGCGCTGACCGACGCTGAATTCGCCCGCGCCAAGGAGCGCCTGCTCGATGCCGCACCGGGCCACGCGGCCGGTGCCGGCAACGGCGACCTGGCCAGCGAGTTCTCGCGGCTGCGCCGCTCCCTTGCCGACCGCTGGCTGGGCGGCGTGTGCGGCGGTCTTGCAAAGGTTTCCGGTGTCGCTTCGTGGATCTGGCGCCTCGTCTTCGTGCTGTTCACGGTGTCGTTCGGGTTCGGGCTGGTGATTTACATTCTGTTGTGGATATTCGTCCCGGTAGAGGAGTCTCTGCCGGGAGGCGACATAATTGGGAAATGACATGAGCAACAAACAATTCGACGTAGTGGTGATCGGCGCCGGCCCCGGCGGCTATATCGCGGCAATCCGCGCGGCGCAGCTGGGCTTTTCCGTGGCATGTATCGATGAGTGGGCCAACGAGAAGGGCGGCCCGGCCCCCGGCGGCACCTGCACCAACGTCGGCTGCATCCCGTCGAAGGCGCTGCTGCAATCGTCCGAGCACTTCGAGCATGCAGGTCACGCGTTCAAGGATCACGGCATCGACGTTGCCGGCCTGTCGCTGAACCTGCCGCAGATGCTCAAGCGCAAGAACACCGTCGTCAAGCAGAACAACGACGGCATCCTGTTCCTGTTCAAGAAAAACAAGGTCACCTTCTTCCACGGCCGCGCCGCGTTCGGCGGTGCCGCCGGCGCCGAGGGCTACCCGATCGAGATCTCGGGTCCGACCACCGAAACCATCAACGCCAAGCAGGTGATCGTGGCCACCGGTTCCAATGCGCGCGCGCTGCCTGGCGCACCGTTCGATGAAAAGCTGATCCTGTCGAACACGGGCGCGCTGGCCATCGAAGGCGTGCCGGCCAAGCTGGGCGTGATCGGCGCCGGCGTGATCGGCCTGGAAATGGGCTCCGTGTGGCGCCGCCTGGGTTCCGAAGTGACCGTGCTGGAAGGCCTGCCGACCTTCCTGGGCGCCGTGGACGAGCAGATCGCCAAGGAAGCGCACAAGATGTTCACCAAGCAGGGCCTGGGTATCCACCTCGGCGTGAAGATCGACAGCGTGACCGCGGGCGACAGCAACGTGACCGTGAAGTACACGGATGCGAAAGGTGACGCGCAGGAAGGCACGTTCGACAAGCTGATCGTATCGATCGGCCGTACTCCGAACACCAACGGCCTGAACGCCGACAAGGCCGGCCTGGCGCTGGACGAACGCGGCTTCATCGCCGTGGACGACGACTGCAAGACCAACCTGCCGAACGTGTGGGCGATCGGCGACGTGGTGCGCGGCCCGATGCTGGCGCACAAGGCCGAGGAAGAAGGCGTTGCCGTGGCCGAGCGTATCGCCGGCCAGCATGGCCACACCAACTTCAACACGATCCCGTGGGTGATCTACACGTCGCCGGAAATCGCGTGGGTCGGCAAGACCGAGCAGCAGCTGAAAGCCGCCGGTACCGCCTACAAGGCCGGCACGTTCCCGTTCCTGGCCAACGGCCGCGCACGCGCGCTGGGCGATACGTCCGGTATGGTGAAGTTCCTGGCGGACGCCACCACCGACGAGATCCTGGGCGTGCACATCATCGGCCCGATGGCTTCCGAGCTGATCTCCGAAGCGGTCGTCGCGATGGAGTTCAAGGCTTCGGCCGAAGACATCGCCCGCATCTGCCACGCGCACCCGTCGCTGTCGGAAGCGACCAAGGAAGCGGCACTGGCTGTCGACAAGCGCACGCTGAACTTCTAAGCGTCGGGTAGTATCCCTTGCTGGGCCGGCCGGGTGGGTCTTACCCACCACAGCCGGCCCGGTGTTTTTGTACGAACAGAATCTCTCATGAACGTCCTCGAGTTTTACCAGCATGCGCTGGAACAGCGCAACTTCAAGCCCGATGAAGCCCAGCGCCGCGCCGTGGAGCGGCTGCAGAAATGCTACGACGAGTGGGTGGACTACAAGGCCCAGCGCTCGAACAGCTTCAAGCGGCTGATCAACCGTCCCGACGTGCCGCGCGGCGTGTACATGTGGGGCGGGGTAGGCCGCGGTAAATCGTTCCTGATGGATTCGTTCTATTCGGTGGTGCCGGTGGTGCGCAAGACGCGCCTGCACTTCCATGAATTCATGCGCGCCGTGCACCTGCAGCTCGACGAGCTGATGGGCATTGCCGACCCGCTCGACGAAGTGGCAAAACGCATCGCAAAGAAATACCGGCTGATCTGCTTCGACGAATTCCACGTTTCCGACGTGGCCGATGCGATGATCCTGTACAACCTGATGAAGGCGCTGTACGACAACGGCGTGTCGTTCATCATGACCTCGAACTACGAGCCTTCCACGCTGTATCCGGACGGGCTGCACCGCGACCGCATCCTGCCCACCATCGCGCTCCTGAAGGACAGGATGGACGTGATGAACGTGGATGCCGGCGTCGACTATCGCGGCCGCGCGCTGGAGCAGGTCGAAGCTTATTACACGCCGCTGAACGCGGCCACCGACCACGAGCTGCGCCAGGCGTTCACGAAGCTGGCCGATACGCGGGAACAAGATCCGCACGTGACGGTGGAAGGCCGCGAACTGCGCGCGCTGCGCCGCGCCGGCACCGTGATCTGGTTCGATTTCCAGACGCTGTGCGGCGGCCCCCGCTCGCAGAACGACTACCTGGAAATAGCCAGCCGTTTCCATACCGTGATATTGTCCGGTGTGCCGATGATGTCGGCCGGCCAGTCGTCCGAGGCGCGCCGTTTCACGTGGCTGATCGACGTGTTCTACGACCAGGGCGTGAAGCTGGTCATGTCCGCGGAAGTGGAGCCCGAAGAGCTGTACACGTCGGGCATGCTGGCCAACGAATTCCACCGCACCGTGTCGCGCATCGTCGAGATGCAGTCGCGCGAGTACATGGAAAAGGCGCAGCGCGGCGGGGCCGCGGCACTGACTTGACGACCACCCTGGAATCTACAGCTTGAAATCCACGGATTGAAATGATGGTATTGCACTTGAAAGCAACGATGTTGATGGGCGGCCTGCTGCTTGCCGGCGGTGTGCTGGCCCAGGCGGCCGGGCCGGTGCGGTCGGTCGAGCAGGCCGATGCGCAACTGGCGCAGGTGGCGAAGGACCGGGCCGCTGCGGAAAGCGAATACGCCGCCAGCGAGCAGGTGTGCTACGCGAAATTCTTCGTCAACAATTGCCTGGACAAGGCCAAGGAACTGCGGCGCGCGCGCCTGGCCGAACTGCGCACGATGGAAATCGACGCGAACTATTTCAAGCGCAAGCACGACGTCGGACTGCGCGACCGCGAACTCGAAGACCGCAACCAGCGCGACGCGGTGGAATCGGCCTCGCGCGCCGCGAACCCGCCCGCGCCGCGCGTAAACCCGGCCGACAAGCCGCGTCCGCAACCGGCCAAAACATTGCCCGCGCAGAAGCAGGCCGAACACGCCGCCCGGGAGCAGCAGCACACCGCCCAGGCCGCGGCGGAGGCTGGCGAGCGGGCGAAGAAGGTCGAAGAGTACCGGCAGAAGCAGGCCGAAGCCGCCGAGCGCCAGAAGCGCGTGGCCGAGAAGAAGGCCGACCGCGAAGCCAAGCGCGCCAGGCGCGAAGCGGACGAAGCCGCCAAAAAGGCGGCCGAGGCCGAGAAAGCGAAGCAAAAAGCACAGGCGAAATAAACCTGCGCCACACAACGAAAGCCGGCAGCGATGCCGGCTTTTTTCTTGGTGTTGTAAAAAATCGGGAACTGTCCCTGATGTTGTTGTACAACGCTCGGCAGCGCAGTCCGCGTTTCCTCCTACGGCTTCTGCGCCAGCAGCGCGCGGATCGTCGCTTCGGTCTTGTCGTAGGCGCCTTCGCCGAAGTGGGTGTAGACCACTTGGCCTTTCTTGTCGATCAGGTAAACCGCCGGCCAGAACTGGTTGCGGTAGGCGTTCCAGGTGGCGTAGCGGTTGTCCTGCGCGACGGGGTAGCCGATGTCGAAGCGGCCAATCGCCTTCTTGACATTGGCGGCGCTGCGCTCGAACGGGAATTCGGGCGTGTGCACGCCGATGACGACCAGTCCCTGGTCCTTGTACTTGCGGTGCCATGAGGTCACGTGCGGCAGCGTGCGGATGCAGTTGATGCAGGTGTAGGTCCAGAAATCCACCAGCACGACCTTGCCGCGCAGCTGCTGGATCGTCAGCGGCGCGCTGTTGTGCCATTGCTCGATGCCGGTGAAGTCGGGCGCGGAAACGGGCGCGGGAGCGGCCGAGACGGTGCCGCCGGCCAGCGCCGCGGCGATAAAGGCGAGAAACGTTCGCATGTCAGAGTCCTTTCAGCTTAGAGGGAAATGTGGAAAAAGTCGGCGGCCTTTGCATAGATCAGCACGTCGTATTGCAGGTACATCGCCAGCGCGGTGCCGGCGATCAGCACGCCGGCCAGCTGCTGCAGCCGCCCGCTGTGGCGGGACAGGAGGCGCACGCGTTGCGTGACCGCCTGGCCGCCCAGCAGGATCGCCAGCATCGGCACGGCGGCGCCCACGGCATACAGGAACAGCAGCCAGGCCGAGCGGGCCACATCCTGCGCGCCGACGACCAGCACCAGGATCGACGCCAGCACGGGCCCGGCGCATGGTGTCCAGACCGCGCCCAGCGAAGCGCCGAGCAGGAAGCCGCCGCCCGCCGTCATGCCCGGCGATGGCACCGGCAACGAAGGCAGTTTCGCCACCAGCCAGTCATACGGCCGGCTCCAGACGCGCAGCAGGCCGAAGGCGCCGAGCAGCAGCAGCGATACGTTGCGCAGCGTTTCCTGCGCCACGTGCACGGCGCTCGACGCGGCGCCCAGCAGCAGCCCGAACGCGGTGAAGGTCACGATGAAGCCGGCCATCGTCATGAACGGCCGCGTGCGGCCTGGAGGGGCGCCAGCCGAGCCGGCTGCGGTACCGAACAGGATCGGCAGCACGGGCAGGATGCACGGCGAGGCGACGGTGAACACGCCGGCGGCCAGCGCCAGCGGTGCTTCGAGCAGGTGGTTCATGGCGGTCTTTCGTCGAGTGGGCATGGGCTCATTGGACCGCCGCGGCGTATCGGCCATGTGTCCCCCGGGAGGCGAATTGCAATGTTGTTTGTCCGGGAGCGGGCCGGATACATTGGCGTACAAACCCCGTCCTTTCTCGGCGATACAAGCGAAACGGCGTGCGCTAAGATGAAGGGATCGATAACGCGATGAACGATGCGATGAACAAGGCAAACAACGACAGCGACCACGTACTGATCGTCGACGACGACCACGGCATCCGCGAGCTGCTCGCCACCTACCTGGAAAAGGAGGGCATGCGCACCTCGGCCGCCGCGAACGGGCGCCAGATGCGCGCCGCGCTCGATGCCGCCGTGCCGGACCTGATCGTGCTGGACCTGATGCTGCCCGGCGAGGATGGCCTGGCGCTGTGCCGCGAACTGCGCGCCGGCAAGCACCGCCATGTGCCGGTCCTGATGCTGACCGCGCGCGGCGACGAGGTGGACCGCATCATCGGCCTGGAAATGGGCGCGGACGACTACCTGGCTAAGCCGTTCGGCGTGCGCGAACTGCTGGCGCGGATCCGCGCGGTGCTGCGCCGCACACGGATGCTGCCGCCGAACATCCAGGTGACGGAGAGCGTGCAGATGCTGGGCTTCGGCGAATGGAAGCTGGACACCACGCACCGCCACCTGCTCGATGCCGACGGCACGATGGTGGCGCTGTCCGGCGCCGAGTACCGGCTGCTGCGCGTGTTCCTCGACCACCCGCAGCGGGTGCTCACGCGCGACCAGCTGATGAACCTCACGCAGGGCCGCGACGCGGACATCTACGACCGCTCGATCGACCTGCTGGTGAGCCGGCTGCGCCAGCGCCTCGGCGACGGCCCGCGCGAGCCGCGCTACATCAAGACGCTGCGCAACGAGGGCTACGTGTTCTCGTCCGCCGTGACGCTGCTGGCCGACCCGCCGTGAGCCGCGGCGTTGCCCGCTTCGTTCCGCGCAGCCTGTTCGCGCGCGTGACGTTCATCCTGTGCATCGGCCTGGCGGCGGCGCAGGGCCTGTCGTTCTGGCTGACGATGATGGAGCGCGACCGCGCCACCATCGACATCATGACCGGCTACGTGGAACGCGAAGTGGTCACGTCGGTGGCGCTGCTCGACCACCTGCCGGCCGACCACAGGGAGCGCTGGCTGCCGCAACTGGCGCGGCGCAGCTACCGGTTCATCCTCGGGCCGGGCGTGGCTGGCGTGGCGCCCGATGCGGAACTGTCGCGGCGGTTCTCGGCCGCGATCGCGGGCGGCATCGGCAAGCGCTACCGGCTGACGGTCAACGCGGTACCGGGCGACGCCGAGCGCTTCCAGGTGCACCTGTCGCTGTCCGACGGCATGCCGCTGACGATCGACATGCGCCCCATGGCCGGCGCGCCGCTGGCGGGCTGGCTGCCGGCTGTGCTGGCGGTGCAGCTGCTCGTGCTGGGCCTGTGCTGCTGGATCGCGGTGCGCCTTGCCACCCGCCCGCTGCACCAGCTGGCGCAGGCCGCCGACGGCCTGGGGCCGGACATGAAAACGGCCCGGCTGGCCGAGGAGGGTCCGTCCGAGGTGGCGCGGGCGGCGCGGGCATTCAATGCGATGCAGGACCGCATCGCGCTGTACGTGGCCGAACGGATCCGCATCCTGGCGGCAATCTCGCACGACCTGCAGACCCCGATCACGCGGATGCGCATGCGCGTGGACATGATGGACGACAGCGCCGACCAGAGCCGGCTGCGGCAGGACCTGCGCGAGCTGGAAACGCTGGTGAAGGAAGGCGTGGCCTATGCGAAGACGCTGCACGGCACGCAGGAAGAGGCACGCCGGATCGATCCCGACGCGCTGGTCGACAGCATCGTGTGCGACTACCTCGATGCCGGCCAGGCGGTGAGCCTGCGCGGCACGATCGGCACGCCGCTGTTCACGAAACCGCAGGCATTGAAACGCATCGTGGGCAACCTGGTGGACAACGCGCTGAAATTCGCTGGCGCGGCGGAGATCGAAGTGGGCACCGCTCCCGGCGGCGGGGTGGCGATCGCGGTGCTGGACCGCGGGCCGGGCATTGCAGAAGATGCATTGCAGACCGTGTTCGAGCCGTTCGTGCGGCTGGAAACGTCGCGCAACCGGGATACCGGCGGCACGGGACTGGGGTTGTCGATCGTGCGGCAACTGGCGGGCACGCTGGGGGCCGACATCGCGCTGCGCAACCGCGAGGGCGGCGGGCTGGAGGCAACGGTGCTGTTGCCTCGCTGACAACGGTGGTGGCCGGCTGTGCCGCCGGTACCCGCATCCAGCACCACCATTCGGTACCCGGATCGGCGCCACCCGGCCGCTACGCCGCCGGCGCCACCAGCCGCAGGATCGCCATCGTGCAGTTGTCGCCCTTGCCATGCGCGCGTTCCCTGGCCTTGTCGATCAGCAGCTCGGCCGCCGCGCGCGGCGTGCGGCGCGAAACGGCGGCGGCCAGTTCGTTGTCGGCGAAGTATTGCCACACGCCATCCGTGCAGAGGAGAAAACCGTCGCCGGCCCGCAGGTCTTCATGCATGCCGAGCGAGACGAACGGCGTCTTCGCCCGGTTGCCCAGCACATTGTTCAGCAGGCGCGAGGCCCGGTGCCGGCGGGCGGTATCGGGCGGCAGGCCGTCGACACGCACCAGGTGGTCGATGTAGCCGGCATCGTCGGTCCGGCCGGCGGGGGCGCCGCTGGCGAAACGATACAGCCGGGTGTCGCCCACGGTGGCCCAGATGGCCTGGCGGGCCGGCGTCAGCACCAGCAGCGCCATCGTCGATTGCGCTTCGCTGCCGGCGGGCAGGGGATTCATCAGCAGCATGTCGTGCGTTTCCTGGGCGATCGCCCGCAGCAGCTGGCCGATCCGGTCGGCGCTGGGGGCGTCGCCCGCCCGGTATTCGTCGAGCAGTTGTTTACTAGTGTGCAGCAGCTGTTCGGCGCCGATCGCATTGGCCGGGCCGCCGTCGCCCACCACGGCCAGCACGTAGCCGGGCGCCCTGGCTGCCGTAAACAGCGCCGCGCGGTCGTTCTGGGCAGGGCGGCTGCCGACATGCTGGGCGGTGCCGGCTTCGAGTTTGTATGCGCTCATGGGTGCGGCTGATGGGGACAGGAAATGCCTGCCGCTTCTTTCCGTTGCTTACCTGGGTTAAACTATGCACCGGTAAGCAGTTTGATGGCAAGTAAAAATGTTGCCTTGCGGATTGTTTCGATGTCGGTCGACGTTGGTCGACGCCTGGTAGACGTTTGGTAATAGCCCCATACTGGTAGCGAATTCCCCATGAAGAACGAAGAAGAGATCCGGCGCCGCATCGTCGAACTGGACGTGGAGCATCGCGACCTGGATGCGGTGATCGAAATGCTGACGCGCGATGGCCATCACGACCAGCTTCAGCTGCGCCGTTTGAAAAAACGCAAATTGCAGCTGAAAGACTACATCATGCTGTTGAAAATGCAGCTGGTGCCCGACGTACCCGCCTGATCCATGGCCGGTTTTCGCTGATTTTTCCCTGATTTTTATCTGGGCCCGCGCCCGATCCTGCGCTTATTTTTCGCCAATGGCGAACTGAAGAACTAAATTGACTGACCACGACCTGACGCCCGCCGTCCCCGACGGCGCCGGCGACGATGCCGCTTCCGCGGCCACTTCCGTTCCCGGCAAGTACGATGCCGAAGTGGAGCGGCTGTTCGGCACCGGCGGCCCGCTCGGGCCGGCGGTCGGCGGTTTTCGTCCGCGCAAATCGCAGACCGAGATGGCCAAGGCCATCGCGCAGGCGATTTCGGAACAGCAGACGCTGATCGCCGAGGCGGGTACCGGCACGGGCAAGACGTTCGCATACCTGGTGCCGGCGCTGATGTGGGGCGGCAAGACGATCGTTTCCACCGGCACCAAGAACCTGCAGGACCAGCTGTTCCTGCGCGACATACCCACCGTTCGCGCGGCACTGAAGGCGCCCGTGTCGGTGGCGCTGCTGAAGGGACGCGGCAATTACCTGTGCCATTACCACCTGGAGCGCACGCTGGCGAACGGCCGGATGACATCGCGCGAGGATGTGGGCTACCTGCGCGAGATCTCGCGTTTCCTGAAGATGACGCAGACCGGCGACAAGGCCGAACTGGCGCGCGTGCCGGAAAACGCGCCGGTGTGGAACCTGGTCACGTCCACGCGCGAGAGCTGCCTCGGCCAGGAATGCCAGTACAACCAGGATTGCTTCGTGCTCAAGGCGCGGCGCGAGGCGCAGCAGGCCGACGTGGTGGTGGTCAATCACCACCTGTTCTTTGCCGACGTGGCGCTGAAGGATACCGGCGTGGCCGAACTGCTGCCGTCGGCGAACACGATCATCTTCGACGAGGCGCACCAGCTGCCCGATACCGCCACGCTGTTCTTCGGCGAGACGGTGTCGACGAACCAGGTGCTCGAACTGTGCCGCGACGTGCTCGCCGAGGGCCTGGCGCACGCACGCGACGGCGCCAACTGGGCCGGCGTGGTATCGAGCGTCGAAAAGGCGGCGCGCGATTTGCGGTTGACGTTCCCGCAGGACGTGGTGCGGCTGTCGCTGCCGCAGATCGCGCCGTCGTCCGGATTCTTCCCGGCGCTGGAAAAGCTCAAGGAAGAACTGGACGGCATGCTGGAAGTGCTGGAAGGGCAGGCGCAGCGCGCCGAAACGATCGAGCATTGCCGCACGCGCGGCCTGGAACTGGCGCAGAAGTACAAGGACTGGACGTACGACCCGAAGGTGAAGGTGCCGCCGGGGAAGGAGGCGGTGTACTGGGTGGAGGCCTACGCCAGCTCGCTGCAGCTGCACAAGACGCCCCTGTCGATCGCGCAGATCTTCAGCAACCAGCGCGAAGGCACGCCGCGCAGCTGGATCTTCACCTCCGCCACGCTGGCGGTGAAGAACGACTTCAAGCATTTTTCCCATCAACTGGGTTTGTACGACGAACCGGCCATGTCGTGGCCAAGCCCGTTCAATTATCCGGAACAGGGCATCCTGTATGTGCCGCAGGGCCTGCCCGATCCGAACTCGATGGGCTACACGGATGCCGTGCTCGATTGCGCGCTGCCCGTCATCGAGGCGGCCGGCGGGCGCACGTTCCTGCTGTGCACCACGCTGCGGGCGGTGAAGCGCGCGGCGGAACGGCTGCGCGACGAATTCGAGCGGCGCGGCCTGAAATTCCCGCTGTTCGTGCAGGGCGACCGCGGCCGCACCGAGCTGCTGGACCAGTTCCGCAAGGCCGGCAACGGGGTGCTGATCGGCAGCCAGAGCTTCTGGGAAGGCGTGGACGTGCGGGGCGAGGCGCTGTCGCTCGTCATCATCGACAAGCTGCCGTTCGCGCCGCCGGACGATCCGGTGCTGGCCGCGCGCATCGAGGTGATGGAAAAGAAGGGCATGAACGGTTTCGTCCACCACACGCTGCCCGAGGCGATCATCAACCTGAAACAGGGTGCGGGGCGGCTGATCCGCGACGAAGGCGACCGCGGGGTGCTGATGCTGTGCGACCCGCGCGTGATTTCAAAAAACTATGGCCGCCGCATCTGGCAAAGCCTGCCCCCGTTCAAGCGCACCCGCGAACAGGCCGAAGTCATCGCCTTCTTCCAGCCGCCCGCGGTACCTTGAATTCCCCCTCCTGAAGCTACCGGCTGCGCAGCCCTTTGACTGCGCAGTACAGGTTTGCGCCAGCGCAAAGTAGCCGTTGACCAGCTTGTTACAGTGGGCCGCATCCGTTACACAAAAAATATACAAAAATCAGGGGAGAAACAGGAGAGGACGACATGACGATCCGCTATGGCTGTTTCTTCAGTTACGCCCATGGCCAGCACGCCTACATGAGAGAGTTCCGCAATGCCCTCGTGGATGCTCTGCGCTGCTATCTTGAACCGCACCTGGATACCGAAGCCGAACTGTTTGTCGACAGCGAACAATTGGGCGGCGGCGACGACATCGATGCCAAAATTGCGCGCGCCATGTGCGAAAGCGTCTGCATGATCATGATCTACACGCCCAAGTACGAGGCACATGCCTATACCCGGCGTGAATTCGCGGCCATGCAGCTGATCGAGGCGGAGCGCCGCACGTGGTATACGCTGCCCAGCCACCTGATCATCCCCGTGATCATGACGCGGCATCCGGTCGGCCTGCCGCCGCAGATCAGCGAGCCGGGATATTACGTGGACTTTTCGCGGTACACGCTGGCAACGGGCGACCTGAAGACGAATCCCGATTTTTTGCCGGACATCGACAAGATCGTGCAGCGCATCGTGGCCCACTACCACAATCTGAAGTACAGCATTCCGCCGGGGCACGATTGCGGCCGGTTCGTGTTGCCGCCGGCGCCTCCGGAATGGCGCCCCGTGCCGCCGCCGCATTTTCCCCGGTAAGGCGGCGCGCATCGTTCGACCGGATGATCCGATGTCGACGTTGCGCGCCGATGCCCGTATTCACGCGAAACGTCGCTGCCGATATTCGCCGCCTGCATCCGCTGCCTGTATCGGTTGCTTGTCATTATTGCCTGTATCCGCCGCTTTCTTTTGCCGTCTTGCCTGTATCCAGCGCTTCTACCTTGAGGGCCCGCCATGGAACCGTACGAACTGTCTCTCCCGCCCCTGGATGAACCCGGTGAAGTCGTCACCTTCCATTCCTACAAAGGGGGGGCGGGGCGCACGATGGCGCTGGCCAACCTGGCCGTCATGCTGGCACGCCGCAACAACGCGACCGTGCCCACGCTGATGATCGACTGGGACATGGAGTCGCCGGGCCTGCACCATTATTTCAGGGCGATCGGGGACGGGCCGGGGGTGCTGGAACTGTTCGAGGCATGCCGCGACCAGCTGCTGCGCCGCTCGCGGCGGGCCGGCGCACGCGACGATGCAGCCCTGGCCCAGGCCGTACTGGACGCGGTGGGGTGGGAGCAATATGTCAGCCGGGCCGACCACGGCCGCCCGCTGTACCTGATGCGGGCCGGCAGGCAGGATGCCAGCTACCCGGAGCGGCTCGCGCGGCTGGACTGGGAAGCGCTGTTCGATGCCTGCCCGGCCCTGTTCCGCGTGTTCGCGGAAAACGTGGCGCGCCGCTTCCGGCACGTGCTCGTCGACTCGCGCGCGGGGCGCGGCGGCACCGCTGGCATCTGCACCACGCTGCTGCCCACGAAGCTGGTGCTGGTATTCGCGCCGAACCGCCAGAACCTGGAAGGTATCGAGGCGCTGATCGGCCGCGCCACGACCTGGCGCCGCAGCCATGAGGACGAGCAGCGCCAGATGCTGATCTACCCGCTGCCGTCGCGCATCGAAATGGACGATTCGGCGCGCCGCGCGCTGTGGCGACGCGGCGACCCCGAGCGCGGCATTCCCGGTTACCAGCCGCTGTTCGAACGGGCACTGGCCGAGGCCTACGGGCTCTCGCGCATTTCACTGGAAAGCTATTTCGACGAGGTGCAGCTGCAGCAGGCGCGTGGCCTGATGTGCGGCGAACCGCTGCCCGTCTTCGGCGACGAGGAGGATGACCGCTTTTCCGTTACGCGCACGTTCCAGGCATTCCTCGGCTGGTTCCTCGGCGGCTACCGGCCGTGGCAATCGCGCGATGAAATTCCGCTGCTGAACGCCGTGGCGCAGGGCAGGGCGGCGATGGAACGCGGCGGCGGGCGCGGCGTATCATTGCCGCTGGCGCGCGACCTGGCCCGGCTGGGCGAGCTGTACCGTCGCGAAGGCCGTCCCGACCAGGCCGCAGGTTGCCTGGAAGAAAGCGTGTCGCTGCAGGTGCTGATCCTGGGCGAGGATCACGCCGATACGCTGGACAGCAAGGCCGCGCTGGCGGACCTGCTGTTCGAGCAGGAAAAATACCAGGAAGCGCACTTCCTGCAGGTCGCCGTGCTCGCCGTGCGCGAGCGCCTGTTCGGCGCCGGCGCGCCGATCACGCTGGAAGCGGCGTCCGCACTGGCGGCAACGCTGGCGCAGCTGAACCAGATACCCGAGGCGCTGGCGTTGCAGGATGCCGTCATCGAAGCGCACGTGCGCCAGCTGGGCAACGAACACCTGGCCACCGTGGAAAGCCTGGCGGTACGGGCGGACATCCTGTGCCACGGCGAGCAGCTCGACGGCGCGGTGGACCTGCTCGAACAGGTGCTGGCGCTGCGCACCCGGCTCCTGGGAGGGGAACATGCCGACACGGTACGCACGCGCAAGGTGCTGGCCCAGGCGCGCACCCGGCTGAAACAGCCGGAACCGCCGGCCGCGCGCGATGTGCACGGGCGCGGTCACCGCGGCGTGGGCGCCGAGCAGCCGCGGGCCGGCTACCCCGTTGTCCGCGGGCGCCGGGGCAGTCCGGACGAGCTGGCGGTGGACGAGCTGTCGGGGCCAAGCCTGGGCATGCGTTGAAAGCGCCACATTTTGCAGCATGCGGCAACACCCGCATGCGCTGGGCAGTCGTTGCTTCAGGTAAAATTCCCATATGAGGATTCTTATCAGTAACGACGACGGCTACCTGGCCCCCGGCATCAACGCGCTGGCCGATGCGCTTGCCGCGATCGCCGACATCGTGGTGGTGGCACCGGACAGCAACCGCTCCGGCGCATCGAACTCGCTGTCGCTGGATCGCCCGCTGTCGGTGCAGCAGGCTGCCAATGGTTTCTATTTTGTCAACGGCACGCCGACCGATTGCGTGCACGTGGCATTGACGGGCATGCTGGTCGAGCGCCCGGACCTGGTGGTTTCCGGCATCAACAACGGCCCCAACATGGGCGACGACACACTGTACTCCGGCACGGTGGCGGCGGCGACGGAAGGCTATCTGTTCGGCATTCCGGCCATCGCGTTTTCGCAGGGCGAATGGGGCTGGGCGCACATCGACGACGCGGCGAAGGCCGCGCGCGACATCGTGCTGCGCTATGCGGAAGCGCTCGAGAAGCCTTACTTGCTGAACGTAAATATCCCGAACCGGCCTTACGACCAGCTCGGCAAGCCGGTGGCCACCCGGCTGGGCCGGCGCCACCAGGCCGAGCCGGTCATCAAGTCGCATGACCCGCGCGGCCGCGAAATCTTCTGGATCGGCCCGCCCGGTGCCTGCAAGGACGCCGGCGAGGGCACCGACTTTCACGCGGTGCAGGCAGGGCGCATTTCCATGACGCCCCTGCAGATCGACCTGACCCACCGACCCCAACTCGACCTCCTGGCAAAGGCCCTCGGATGACCGACAAGCCCCGTACTTTCCCGCTGCCCTTGTCGTCAGTGACGGACAAGGGGCAAAAGAAGCAGCCCGTGTTCGGCCCGGTGGCAACGCCGCAGACGGCCACGCGCAATGCGGCACTGAGCGCGGCGGCACTGGGCGCGGCAGCCGGCACGGCATTTGGCGACGTGGGCAAGCCCATGCGGGAGCCTGCAAGGGAGCCGGCGCGCGGCGTTGTGCATGCCGCGCCGCACGGCGGCGCGTCCGGCGCCACGGCACGGCCGTTGCGGCAGGCCGGCTCGGTCATCGAGCGCGTGCAACCCGCCGCGCCGCGGCAGGATGCGCTGGTGTCTGGCGCGGTACGGCGCGCGATGGTGGCCCGGGTGGCGAAAATGGGGGTGCGCGACCCGGTCGTGCTCAATGCGCTCGAAGCCGTGCCGCGCCACCTGTTCGTCGAGGAAGGGCTGGCGCCGCAGGCCTACATCGATGCGTCGCTGCCGATCGGCCACCACCAGACGATCTCGCAGCCCTATATCGTGGCACGCATGATCGAGGTGATGCGGCAGGGCGCGGCGCTGAAAAGCGTGCTGGAAATCGGCACCGGCTGCGGCTACCAGGCAGCCGTTCTTGCATGTATTGCACAAGACGTGTATTCCATTGAGCGTATCAAACCGTTACATGAGCTGGCGAAAGCCAACCTGCGGCCGCTGCGGGTCCCGAACCTGCGGTTGCACTACGGAGATGGTATGCTTGGGCTGCCACAGGCAGCGCCGTTCGACGGCATCATCCTCGCCGCCGCGGGTCTGGAAGTACCGCGGGCGCTGCTGGAACAACTGGCCATCGGCGGGCGACTGGTCGCGCCGGTAGGCGAGCGCACCCAGCACCTGGAGCTGGTCACGCGCGTGGCAAAGAGCGAATGGCAACGCCAGTTGCTCGAAGACTGCCACTTCGTACCGCTGCGGCCCGGTACTGTGTGAAGAACAAGTAATAACCCGCCTGGCCGCACGAAAACGCCTGGTCCCCGTGACCGGTGCCGCCGCGTGCCGCCTCAAAGGTGTAGCCGAGAGATATGAAACCCGATGAGCATGACGAAAAAAAGCACCCTGTTTGTATTATTGCCGCTGGCGGTATTGACCGCCTGTAATTCCACTCCGAACCAGGCGCCCGTGATCGAGCGCCCCATCGTGCGCCGCGCGCCGCCGCCGGCGCCCGCGCCGGCACCGGTCCATGAGACCCGGGAAGGTTACTACACGGTGAAACGGGGGGATACGCTGGTGCGTATCGCGCTCGATCACGGCCAGAATTACCGCGACATCGTGGCGTGGAACAATCTCGCCAATCCGAACGACATCAAGGTCGACCAGGTGCTGCGCGTGGCGCCGTCCGAGGATGCGCCGGGCGTGCGCACGGCCGCCGTGGTCATGCCGCCGGATACGACGAAGATCGCGCCACCGAAGAAAACCGAACCGAAGGGTGACAAGAAGCCGTTTGCCGAAGGCGACCTGAAGGCTGACCGGAATGGCGACGGCAAACCCGATCCGGCACCGAAGGCCGCCGAGCGGCCGGTGCAGCTGGCGAGCGCGAAACCATCGGCGCCGGCGGTGCCGGCGGGACCCGTACTGTCCGCCGAGGACCGCGAAGTCAGCTGGATGTGGCCGGCCGAAGGCAAGGTCGTCGGGCAGTTCGACGAAGGCAAGAACAAGGGCATCGACATCGCCGGCCGTCCTGGGCAGCAAGTGCTTGCGGCAGGTGGAGGGAAGGTGATGTATGCCGGCAGCGGCATCCGCGGTTATGGTAATCTCGTCATTGTGAAACACAGTAACGGCCTGCTGTCCGCGTATGCCCACAACCGGTCCATCCTCGTGAAGGAAGGCCAGTCGGTCAACAAGGGCCAGGCGATCGCCGAGATGGGCGATTCCGATTCCGATAGCGTCAAGCTGCACTTCGAGATCAGGCAGCAGGGCAAACCGGTGGATCCGTCCAAGTTCCTGCCCAATCGCTAGCGATTATTCCTAATTTTCTATAGGTAACGCTCATGTCAAGCTCGTCGAATGATCCTCTGGAAGATGACTCCCTCCCGGACGAATATTCGGACGAGACGCTCGCCGATGACCAGCTCCGCGACGAGCAGCTCGGCGACGAGGGCATCGACGAAGGCCGCGGTGGCGGTGGCGAAGTCGCGGTCGACGGCCGCGGCGCGGCGCTGGCCACCGTCGACGAGCTGAAGAAGGTACTGGCGGCCGAGCTCTCCACCGATACCACGCAGCATTACCTGAACCAGATCGGTACCCGGCCGCTGCTGACCGCGCCGCAGGAAGTGCATTTCGCCACGCTGGCCAAGGCGGGCGATTTTGCTGCCAGGCAGAAAATGATCGAGCACAACCTGCGGCTTGTCGTGTCGATCGCCAAGCATTACATCAACCGCGGCGTGGTATTGCTGGACCTGATCGAGGAAGGCAATATCGGCCTGATGCGGGCGATCGACAAGTTCGAGCCGGAACGCGGTTTCCGCTTTTCCACCTACGCCACGTGGTGGATCCGCCAGAGCATCGAGCGGGCCATCATGAACCAGGCGCGTACGGTGCGGCTGCCGGTGCACATGGTGCGCGAGCTGAACCAGATTCTGCGCGGCAAGTATCACCTCGAAGCACAGCACCACAACGGCAAGGATGCGAGCGCCGAGGATATCGCCGACCTCGTCGGCCGTCCGGTGGAAGAAGTGCAGGACATCCTGGCATTGTCCGAACACGCCACCTCGCTCGACGCGCCGCTCGACAACGACCCGCAGTCGTCGCTGATGGACATGCTGCCCGGCGACGCCGACGACAGCCCCGATGCGCGCGCCGAACACCACGAAATGACGCAGCTGGTGCGCGACTGGCTGTCGCGCCTGCCGGACAAGCAGCGCATCGTCATCATGCGGCGCTTCGGCCTCGACAACGACGATCCCGCCACGCTGGAAACGCTGGCCGAGGAAATGGGCGTGACCCGCGAGCGCGTGCGGCAGATCCAGCAGGAAGCCCTCGTCAAGCTGAAGCGGGCAATGGCCGCACGCGGCGTGGTGCGCGATTCGCTGCTCTAGGGTGGCCCCGGTCGTTGGCCTGGCAGTCGCTTGCAATCAACAATCAGCAGCCGTGCTTCCCTGGCCTGCTCCGGGAGTGCATGGCTGACCGGGCATTTCTGCGTGCACGGCCCGCCCGAAATCTCGTCCCGCCTTCTGCTATCATACTGCCCTCCCAAATCGCCGCCTCGCCGGCCAACCGATAGACACTCATGCAAGACAACAGCATCGAAATCAAATCGCTCGACATGGACGCGCGCGGCGTCGGCCACATGCAGGATAACGAAGACGGCACGCCGGGCAAGGTGGTGTTCGTGGAAGGCGCGCTGCCGGGCGAGCGCGTCAGCTTCGAGCTGCTGCGCAAGAAGAAGAACTGGGGATCGGGCCGCGTCACGGAAATCCATCGCGAATCGGCGATGCGCGTGCAGCCGAAATGCGTGCACTTCGATATCTGCGGCGGCTGCTCGATGCAGCACCTGGAAGCTTCCGCGCAGGTGGCGGTCAAGCAGCGCGTGCTGGAAGATAACCTGTGGCACCTGTCCAGGGTGAAGGCGGACGTGATGATGCGGCCGCTGCATGGCCCCACCTGGGGCTACCGCTATCGCGCGCGCCTGTCGGCGCGCTGGGTGGCCAAGAAGAATACGGTGCTGGTCGGCTTCCATGAAAAGAGATCGGTGTTCGTGGCCGATATCCAGAGCTGCCAGATCCTGCCGAAGCACGTGTCGGACATGCTGATGCCGCTGCGCGCCCTGATCGGTTCGATGTCGATCTTCGACAAGGTGCCGCAGCTCGAACTGGCGATCGGCGAAGACCTGACGGTGCTGGTGATGCGCAACATGGCGCCGCTGACGGGTGACGACGAGGCAAAGCTGAAAGCCTTCGCCGACGAATTCGACATCCAGTGGTGGCTGCAGCCGAAAGGCCCGGAAACGGCGTATCCGTTCTACCCCCTGGCGAAGGAGCTGCATTACCTGCTGCCGGAATTCGGCATCCGCATGCCGTTCAAGCCGGTCGACTTCACGCAGGTGAATCATCAGATCAACCGCGTGCTGGTGCACAAGGCGCTGCGCCACCTGGACGTGCAGCCGGGCGAGCGCGTGGCCGACCTGTTCTGCGGCATCGGCAACTTCACGCTGCCGCTGGCCACGCAGGCGCGCGAAGTGGTGGGCATCGAGGGCAGCACCACGCTGACCGAGCGTGCGCAGGCCAATGCCGTCGTCAACGGCGTGGGCGACAAGACCACCTTCTATTGCCGCAACCTGTTCGAGGTGACGAAGGACGACCTGATCGCGCTGGGCAAGTTCGACCGCATCCTGGTCGATCCGCCGCGCGACGGCGCGATGGCGTTGTCGACGGCGCTGGCCGACCTGAAGGACAGCAACCCGGAACTGCTGCCGAAGCGGATCGTCTACGTGTCGTGCAGCCCGTCCACGCTGGCGCGCGATGCGGGCGTGCTGGTCAACCGTGCCGGCTATGCGCTGTCGCAGGCCGGGGTCATGAATATGTTCCCTCATACATCGCACGTGGAATCGATGGCGGTGTTCGACCTGATCTGATCGGTTCCACCGCCCCGCATTGCCGGACGCGAGGGCACGTGCATCGATGGCGGTGTGCGACCTGATCCGGAGGGCTGACGCGCCGGTGCAACTCGCCGCATGCGCGTATTGACACCCGTTGCGCTTCTTGCAAGACTGGGCTCTCCACCTCTGGAGAGCCCATGCCTGCGTACCGCTTCCTCCTGCTGTTCTGCCTTTCCTGCCTGTGGCCCGCGGCGCGGGCGCAAACCGCCGTCGAATCGTTCTCTCCGCAAGACACCGTGAAAGGCGTGCGCCAAGTCCAGGCGCGCTTTTCCGGCCAGATGGTGGCGTTCGGCGACCTGCGCCTGGCCGATCCGTTCGAGATCGACTGTCCCCAGCCCGGCAAGGGCCGCTGGATCGACGGCAGCAACTGGAGCTACGACTTCGAGCGCGACCTGCCGGCCGGCGTGGCCTGCCGCTTCACGCTGAAAGCCGGGTTGAACGACCTGGCCGGCCAGCCGGTGCAGGGCGAACGCACCTACGCATTCGATACCGGCGGCCCGGCCGTGATCGCCGCGCTGCCTCACGAGGGCGCGCGGATCGACGAGCGGCAAGTGTTCGTGCTGGCGCTCGATGCGCTGCCGCGCGACGAAACGGTTGCCGCCAGGGCCTGGTGCCGCGCCGGCGGCATCGGTGAAAAGATTCCCGTGCGGGCGGTGACCGGCACCGAGCGCGACCAGATCCTGGCGGCGCGGCAGCAGTTCGTGCAGCGGCACCTGTCGGTGTACTACGCGGCGCACGGCGTGACGTGGAAGGCCGGCGTGCGCGTCAAGGGCGACCGCCATGCCGCGCAGCCCCTGGCGGTGCTGCAGTGCGCACGCACGCTGCCGGCCGATGCCGAGGTGGCGCTGGTGTGGGGGGCGGGCATCGCCACCGCCGGCGGCATCGCCACCACGCAAGACCAGGTACTGGCTTACCGCAGCCGTCCCGATTTCAGCGCGAAATTCAGTTGCGACCGGGTGCGCCGCAACGGCCCCTGCATTCCCGTGCTGCCGCTGCGCCTGTCGTTCAGCGCGCCGCTGCCGGTCGACCAGCTGCGACAGATCGCGCTCGTGGCGCCCGATGGCACGCGCCGCCAGCCGTCGTTCGACGGCGAAGCGAAGAGCGGCATGACGCTCGACGCGGTTTCGTTTGCCGCGCCATTGCCGGCCAATGCCACCTACCGCCTGCAGTTGCCGGCCGGGCTGAAGGACGATGCCGGGCGCCCCCTCGTCAACGCCGCCCGCTTTCCAATGACGGTGCGCACCGGCGAGGCGCCGCCGCTCGTCAAGTTCCCGGCACGGTTCGGCATCATCGAGTCGAAAGGCGACCGCCTGCTGCCCGTGACCGTGCGCAATGTCGAAAGGTCGCTGGCCGGCCGGTCGGCGGCTGTGCAGGGCAATGCGCTGCGCGTGGCGGACAACGCCGACGACGAAGTGATCGGCTGGCTGGGCAGGCTGTCGGGCCCGCACGGCTGGAAGCCGGATGAACAATATGCAAATAGCATGACGGCCTCGCTGCTGGCCGGTGCCGGTCCACGCGCCGGGGTGCAGCGTTTCGACCTGCCGAAGCCGGGCGGCCGCAAGGCCTTCGAGGTGATCGGCATTCCGTTGAAAAAACCGGGCTTCTACGTGGTCGAACTGGCCAGCCCGAAGCTGGGCGCGGCGCTGCTGAAAAAGCCCGGTACGGCCTACATCAACACGGCCGCGCTGGTCACCAACATGGCCGCGCACTTCAAGCACGGCAAGTCATCGTCGCTGGTGTGGGTCACGTCGCTGGACAGGGGCGCGCCGGTGGCCGGCGCCAAGGTGGCCGTGCGCGGCTGCAACGGCAAGCTGCTGTGGCAGGGCGATACTGATATGCAGGGCATCGCCCGCATCGGCAGCGAACTGCCGGCCGTGAAGTGCGGCTACTCGGAACGCTATTTCGTCAGCGCGCGCAGCGGCGAGGATTTCACCTTCACGCTGTCCGACTGGGATGAAGGCATCGAGGCGTGGCGCTTCAACGTGCCGACGGAAGAGCGGGCCGCGCACAACCTGATCGCCGCCACCGTGTTCGACCGCACGCTGCTGCGTTCCGGCGAAACGGTGCACATGAAGCACTTCATGCGGCGGCACACCACGGCCGGCATCGAATTCGTCGGCGCCGGCGACCGTGTGTCGCGCGAGGCGTACGACCCGGCCACCGATACGATGAAAAAGCAGGAGGATGCGGCGCAACCCGGCAAGGTATTCATCCTCCATGAGGGCAGCGACCAGCGCTACGAGCTGCCGCTGGCGTGGCAGAACGGCAGCGCGGCGGTGGACTGGAAGATCCCGGCCGATGCGAAGCAGGGCTGGTACCAGGTGCTGCTGAACGGCCAGGCATCGGGGCGCTTTCGCGTCGAGCAATTCCGCGTGCCCACGATGAAGGCCGTGCTGCAGGGCCCTGCGATGCCCGCGGTGCGGGCGGCGCAGGTGCCGCTGGACGTGCAGCTGTCGTACCTGTCCGGCGGCGGGGCCGGCGGCGCGCAGGTGAAAATCAGCACGGTGGTGGAGCCGAAGGCGGTCGGCTTCGCCGACTACGGCGAATTCGCGTTCGCCGGGCCGGATATCAGGGAAGGCGTGGAACGGGACCGCCCCGCGTTCGACGAGGACGAAGGCGTTTTCGAGGAAGACGAAGGCGAAGGCGATGGCGGGTCCGGCGGCACGGTGCGCACCCGGAGCGTGACGCTGGACCACGCCGGCGGCGCGCGCGTGATGCTCGACAATCTGCAGGGTTCGCATGATTCGTCGCCGCAGCCGGCCGAGCTGCTGGCCGAGATGACGTGGCAGGATCCGAACGGCGAAACGCTGACCGGCTCGGCCCGCATTCCACTGTGGCCCAGCGCGGTGGTGGTCGGCATCGCGCCGGACGGCTGGGTGATGAGCAAAAAGGCGCTGAAGTTCACGGTGGCCGTGCTCGACACACAGGGCCGCCCGGTGGCCGATGCGCCCGTGCAGGTCGACTATTTCAGGCGCGAGACCTGGTCGCACCGGCGCCGGCTGGTCGGCGGCTTCTATGCCTACGAGAGCAGCAGCGAGATCAAGGCATTGGGCCAGGCGTGCACCGGCCGCACCGATGCGAAGGGGCTGCTGGTCTGCACCGGCGCCGCACCGCAGGGCGGCAACCTGATCCTGCGCGCCACGACAAGCGACAGCCGGGGCAACCCGGCCGTGACCAGCCGCGAGACGTGGGTGGCCGATGGCGACGACTGGTGGTACAAGGTCACCGACAACGACCGCATCGACCTGCTGCCCGAACGCAAGCGCTACGAGCCGGGCCAGCAGGCGTCGCTGCAGCTTCGCATGCCGTTCCGGCGGGCCACCGCGCTGATCACGGTCGAGCGCGAAGGCATCCTCGACACCTACGTGCGCGAACTGTCCGGCAATGCGCCCGTGTTCACGATCCCGATGAAACCGTCGTATGCGCCGAACGTGTTCGTGTCGGCGCTGGTGGTGCGCGGCCGGGTGGCCGGCATCGCGCCCACGGCGCTGGTCGATCTCGGCAAGCCGGCGTACAAGCTGGGCATCGCGCCGTTGAACGTGGGGTGGGCCGCCAGCGAACTGAAGGTGCGGGTCGCCGCCGACAAGCCGGTGTACAAGGTGCGCGAGAAAGCCACGGTGACGGTGCGGGTGGCGCGGACCGATGGCGGCAAGCCGCCGGCCGGCACCGAGGTGGCGCTGGCCGCGGTCGACGTCGGCCTGCTGGAGCTGATGCCGAACGACAGCTGGCAGTTGCTGGAAGCGATGATGCAGCGGCGCGGGCTGCAGGTGAGCACCTCCACCGCGCAGATGCAGGTGGTGGGCAAGCGGCACTTCGGCCGCAAGGCCGTGCCCAGTGGCGGCGGCGGCGGCAAGGGCGCCGGGCGCGAGCTGTTCGACACGCTGCTGTTCTGGCAGGCCAGCGTGAAGGTCGATGCCGATGGCGAGGCACGCGTGCAGGTGCCGCTGAACGATTCGCTGACCTCGTTCCGCATCGTCGCCGTCGCCCATGGCAACGCCGGCCTGTTCGGTACCGGGCAGGCGGACGTGCGCACGTCGCAGGACCTGATGCTGCTGTCGGGCCTGCCGCCGCTGGTGCGCGAAGGCGACCGGGTGCGCGCCGGATTCACGGTGCGCAATGCCACGGCCGCGCCGCTGCAGGCGGCCTTGACCGCCACGATGGCCGGCAAGGCGCTGCCCGTGAAAAAGCTCGCCCTCGCGGCAGGGCAGGCGCAGGAAGCGGCGTGGGACGTGACCGTGCCGGCCGGCGCGACGGAGCTGGCATGGGACGTCGCCGCGACCGCCGGCGGCACCACGGACCGGTTGCGCGTGCGGCAGAAAGTGCAGCCTGCGGTTCCGGTGCGCACGATACAGGCCACGCTGCTGCAGCTGGACCGGCCGCAGGCGATGACGGTGCAGCCGCCGGCCGATGGGGTGCCCGGCCGCGGCGGCATCCGCGCATCGTTCGCGGCGCGCCTCGGCAACGACCTGCCGGGCGTGCGCGAGTGGATGAGCGCCTATCCATACACGTGCCTGGAGCAGCGGGCCTCGCAGGCCGTGGCACTGCGCGACGAGGGCACCTGGCGCGGCATCGCGGAGACGCTGCCGGCCTTCCTCGACGGCGACGGGCTGGCGAAATATTTCGCGTCGATGGAGCAGGGCAGCGATACGCTGACCGCCTACCTGCTGTCGGTCGGCGCCGAGGCGGGCTATGCGTTGCCGCCGATGGCGAAGTCGCGCATGCTCGACGGGCTCGAGGCATTCGTCGAAGGCCGTATCGTGCGCGGCTCGCCGCTGCGCACGGCCGATCTGGCGGTGCGCAAGGTGGCGGCGCTGGAGGCGCTGTCGCGCGAAGACCGCGTCAAGCCGGCGATGACGGAATCGTTCTCGCTGCAGCCGAACCTGTGGCCCACGTCCGCCGTCATCGACTGGTACCTGGTACTGACGCGCACCCCGTCGCTGCCGCAGCGCGAAGCGCGGCTGCGCGAGGCCGGGCAGATCCTGAAATCGCGGCTGAACCTGCAGGGCACCACGATGACCTTCTCCACGGAACGCAGCGACGACTGGTGGTGGCTGATGGCCTCCGCCGACGTCAATGCCAACCGGCTGCTGCTGGCGATGCTGGACAACCCGGCCTGGAAGGCGGACATGGGCCGGCTGGCGCGCGGCGCGCTGGGCCGGCAGAAGAAGGGCCATTGGGATACCACGGTTGCCAATGCGTGGGGCACCCTGGCGCTCCATAAATTCTCCCAGGCGTTCGAGGCGGTGCCGGTGGCGGGCAATGCCACCGCCACGCTGGGGGGCGAAACGCGCAGCGCGGCGCTGGCGGCCGACACGCAAGGCGCCGCCGTCATGCTGCCGTGGCCGCGCGGCGCCGCGTCGCTGGACCTGCGGCATGCCGGAACGGGCAGGCCGTGGGTCACCGTGCAAAGCCTGGCGGCGATCCCGCTGGCGGCGCCGCTGTCGTCCGGCTACACGATCCGCAAGACCGTGACGCCGGTCGGCCAGGCCCGGGCCGGAGCGTGGCAGCGCGGCGACGTCTACCGCGTGCGCCTGGGCTTGGACGCGCAGAGCGACATGACATGGGTGGTCGTCGACGATCCGATCCCGGCCGGCGCCACGGTGCTCGGTTCGGGCCTCGGCAACGATTCGCGCATCGGCACCCAGGGCGAAAAGGCGTCCGGCTGGGCATGGCCGGCCTTCCAGGAGCGCACGTTCGGCGCGTTCCGGTCGTACTACGAATTCGTCCCGAAAGGAAAATGGACGGTCGACTACACGGTACGGCTGAACAACGCCGGGCGGTTCGGCCTGCCGCCGACGCGCGTGGAAGCGATGTACAGCCCGGAGATGTTCGGCGAACTGCCGAACGCGCCGGTCGAGGTGAAGTGATGCGCGGATCGTTCCTCGCCGCGTTCCTGGCCGCGTTGCTGGCGTCACCGTCGACCTTCGCGGCGCCGACGCCGGAAGCGGTCAGGGCGCAATGGCGCTCGTCCGATGCGGTGCTGCTGGACCGCCATGGCGCACCTGTGCAATCGCTGCGCATCGACCGGCAGGGGCGCCGCGCGCCGTGGGTGGCGCTGGCGGATATCTCGCCCGCGCTGCCGCTGGCCGTGCTGCAGGCCGAGGACCAGCGCTTCATGGAACATGGCGGCGTCGATTTGCGGGCGATGGGGCAGGCGGCCTGGGACAACCTGTTCCGCGAACGGCCGCGCGGCGCATCCACCATCACGATGCAGCTGGCCGGGCTGCTCGATCCGGCGCTGAAGGGCGCGCCGGGCGGGCGCACGCTGCGCCAGAAATGGGACCAGGTGCGGGAAGCCCGCGCGCTCGACGCGGCGTGGAGCAAGGCGCAGATCCTGGAGGCTTACCTGAACCTGGCGGCGTTCCGCGGCGAGCTGCAGGGGGTGGGCGCGGCGGCGCAGGCCCTGTTCGGCAAGGCGCCTTCCGGCCTGGACGTGGCCGAGTCGGCCATTCTTGCCAGCCTGCTGCGGGCACCGTCCGCATCGCGGCCGGCAGTGGCGCGGCGTGCCTGCGCGCTGGCCAGGGAGCTGGCGGCGGCCACGCCATGCGCCGGCATCGAACGCGCCGCGCAGGCCGCCTTCTCGCGGCAGGCGGCGATGGCGCTGCTGCCGCCGGCGCGGGAAGCGGCCGCGCGATTGCTGAAGGGCGCCGGCGATCGCGACGTGAATACACTGCACAGCACGCTGGACGGGACCTTGCAGCGGCATGTGCAGGCCGTGCTGCGCCAGCAGTTGATGGCGCTGCGCGAGCGCCACGTGGCCGACGGCGCCGTGCTGGTGCTGGACAACGCCAGCGGCGATTTCCTGGCGTGGGTCGGCAACGCGGGCGGCAGCGAAGTCGATGGCGTGACCGCCCTGCGGCAGGCCGGATCGACGCTCAAGCCGTTCGTGTATGCGCTGGCGCTGGAGCGGCGGCTGCTCACGGCCGCGTCGTTGCTGGACGATGCGCCGCTCGATATCGCCACGCCATCCGGCCTGTACGCGCCGCGGAACTACGAGCACGACTTCAAGGGGCACGTGACGGCGCGGGCCAGCCTGGCCGGGTCGCTGAACGTGCCCGCGGTGCGCACGCTGATGCTGGCCGGGCTGGACCGCTTCGCCGAACGCCTGCATGCGCTGGGTTTCGCGAGCCTGACGGAGCAGGCCGATTTCTACGGGCCGTCGCTGGCGCTGGGCTCGGCCGATGTCAGCCTGCTGGAACTTGCCAATGCCTACCGCGCGCTGGCGAACGGCGGCGTGGCCGGCAGCCCCACGCTGCTGCCGCGGGCGCGGCCGGAACCGGGGCGGCGCGTGTTCGATGCGGGCGCGGCGTTCATCGTCGGCGATATCCTGGCCGACCGCGCCGCGCGGGCGGCCACCTTCGGCCTGAAGAACGAACTGGCCGCGCCGTACTGGGCCGCCGTCAAGACGGGCACCAGCAAGGACATGCGCGACAACTGGTGCATCGGGTTCACCGGGCGCCACACGGTCGGCGTGTGGGTCGGCAATTTCGATGGCAGCGCGATGTGGGACGTGTCCGGCGTGACCGGCGCCGCTCCCGTGTGGCGCGAGGTGATGGATTACCTGAACCGCCACGGGCCGGGCCGTGCGCCGGCCGCGCCCGCAGGTGTAGTACGGCGCACGGTGACGTGGGAGCCGGCGCTCGAATCACCGCGCCCCGAATGGTTCCTGAAGGGTACGGAGACCACGCGCGTCGCGCTGCTGCCGGAAGGACGGCGCACGCCGAAGATCGTGTATCCCGTCGGCGACACGGTCCTTGCTGTCGACCCGGATATACCGGCAGGCCGGCAACGCGTGTTTTTCCTCGCCCACGGCCCGCAGGGCTTGCGCTGGCAGCTCGACGGCGAGCCGCTCGGCACCGCCGGTGCCCATGCCGGCTGGCAACCCGTGCCGGGGAAGCACGAACTGGTGCTGCTGGACGGCGCGGGCGGCGAACTGGACCGCGTGACCTTTACCGTGCGCGGCGGCGGGTGACGGCGCGCAACCCCAGCAGCAACAGGCCGGCACCGAGCAGCGCGCCGGCGGACGGTTCCGGGACCGGCATGATCCGCGTCACATTCGACTGCGCCTGGAAATAGACCGACATCGCGCGGTCTTCGGCACTGCCGTTGGCGAATGCCAGCATGAAATCCTCGTCGATGACCATCCGGTCCGGCCAGTCGGCAAAGGACAGGCTCTGGCGGATGAACTGGGTGAATGTATAGCCGTGCTCGTCGACGATGCCGACATGGGCCATGCTGGTGGCCTCGTAGTATTCGTCCGGTGTACCGTCCCGCGCCGCCAGCGCCGACAAATGGCCGCCGATCGTCAGCACCGTGTGGGGGCGCAGGATGAAATGCACGGCCTGGTTGGCGGTGGCGCCGGCCGTGCCGTAGCTGCCGAGGCTGGCATCGCCCGCCGCGGCCGACGCGACATCGGCCAGGGCGCCGCTGGTGCGCGCCGCCACCGTCGCACCCCCGAAGTCCAGCTGCACCGTGCCCGGCATCGACGGATCGGGATAGCCGGCCGCGTAATAGTCCGTGGTGCCCGCGTACAGGTAGGCGAACAGGGAGGGCTCGACCGACCGGATGTCGTAGCCGGCCGCCGCGCCATCCCGCGGCGTCAGGTCGAGCACGCCGAAGCGGACATCGGTGATGGCCGCGGCAGCCGTGCCGCCGGCCGTTGCATCAAACGAGCCCAGCAAAAGAAACAGCGATGTCATCGCGGCAAAGAACGGGCGTGAATTTACAGCCATGAAGCCTCCATGCGGTAGGGGAAGATTAAGGAAGGCTCAAGCGCGCGTTCGAGTGCCCGCATCATACGAACTGATCAGCTCGCTTCCGTTGACTTCGCCCACGATTCACGGCGGAACTTTTCGACCTCCGCGTGCGCGTAGCAGGATCGCCACGAATCTGTTGCCAAACCACCCGGGGACAGTCCCCGATTTTTTACAACACATGTTGTTGCTAAAATTCGGGGACTGTCACCGTTGTGAAAATGTTACGGGCATGGACGTAAAAAAGCCGGCGCGGGGCCGGCTTTCGAGGGAGCGCGAAAGGGTTAGTCGCGGTCGCCGCTGGTGAAGCCCAGGATCGACAGCAGGCTGGTGAAGATGTTGTACACGTCCAGGTACAACGCCAGCGTCGCGCTGATGTAGTTGGTTTCGCCGCCGTTGACGATGCGTTGCACGTCATACAGGATGAAGGCGGAGAAGATGCCGATGGCCAGCACCGAGATCGTCAGCGACAGGGCAGGGATGGCGAAGAAGATGTTCGCCAGCGATGCCAGGATGATCAGCACCAGGCCGATCATCGCGAACTTGGCCACGCCGGAGAAATCGCGCTTCGACACGGTGGCGATGCTGGCCAGCACGGCGAAGATTGCCGCGGTACCGCTCGCCGCGAGCATGATCAGCGTGCCGCCGTTGGCGAACGTCATCGTGCGCATCAGCAGCGGCGTCAGCATCAGGCCCATGAAGAACGTGAAGCCGAGCAGCAGGGCGACGCCCATGCCGCTGTGCTTGTTCTTCTCGATCGCCCACATGAACCCGAACGCAATGCCCAGGAACAGCAGCGCGCCGAGGAAGCCGCCCGGCATCGGAATGCCGAACGTCATGCCGGCGGCCGCGCCGAGCACGGTCGGGATCATCGATAGTGACAGCAGCCAGTAAGTGTTGCGCAGCACGCTGTTGCGGGTGACCTCTCGTCGACCCGCGTGGTCATACATCTTTTCCAAATTTGCCATTGTTGTACTCCTGGTTGTCGGTACGGTGTACCCTTGCCAAAGCTTAGCACTCGTGGTGCCGAAAAGGGCTTAAGCCCGCCGGGATGGTCTGTTGTCTTGCTATGTGCTCTTGAAATCCGTCAAAAACCGCCCACTTGCCTGCGAACGGCTGGGCTTCCCAGCCAATACCGCTCGCCCTGATGCGATTTTCGGGGTTTCGCCGCGGCTATC
Source organism: Pseudoduganella dura (assembly GCF_009727155.1). Classification (NCBI taxonomy): domain Bacteria; kingdom Pseudomonadati; phylum Pseudomonadota; class Betaproteobacteria; order Burkholderiales; family Oxalobacteraceae; genus Pseudoduganella; species Pseudoduganella dura. The sequence goes on from NZ_WNWM01000002.1 coordinate 4,911,445, forward strand.
TGCCGCTTGTAACGCCATCTTCCGCCCCAACACGCATAGTATATGGGGTGTTCTATGCTAAAATCAAAGGTTGATCGAGAAATCAATTCTGTTTTAACCCTTTCTTTTTACTGGAGTTTTTCATAATGGCAATCGAACGCACCCTGTCCATCATCAAACCGGACGCAGTCGCGAAGAACGTCATCGGCCAGATCTATAGCCGTTTCGAAGGTGCAGGCCTGAAAATCGTGGCTGCCCGCATGACCCAACTGTCGCGCGCCGAAGCCGAAGGCTTCTACGCCGTGCACGCTGCCCGTCCGTTCTTCAAGGACCTGGTCGATTTCATGGTTTCCGGCCCGGTGATGATCACCGTCCTGGAAGGCGAAAACGCCATTGCCGCGCACCGCGACCTGATGGGCGCAACCGATCCGAAGAAAGCTGAAAAAGGCACGATCCGCGCCGATTTCGCCGATTCCATCGATGCCAACGCCGTTCACGGTTCGGATGCTGCCGAAACCGCCGCCACGGAAATCGCATACTACTTCCCGGCACTGAACGTGTACTCCCGTTAATCGAACAGATTGACGGTGCTTTCGCACTAAAGTAGCAACCAGAGCTGTACCGCCTGGCGCCCCGGCATGTCCGGGGCGAAGGCGTTTTGAAACAAGCGTTTTGATACAAGATTAGGCAAGCTTATGGAAACGACCCTCACCAACCTGCTGGACCTCGATCCCGCGCAACTGATCGACTACTGCGCGCAGTTGGGTGAGAAGCCGTTCCGCGCCAAGCAGCTGCAACGCTGGATCCACCAGTTCGGCGCGTCGGACTTCGACAGCATGACCGATCTCGCCAAGTCGCTGCGCGAGAAGCTGAAGACGCGCGCCCATGTCACGGCGCCGGCGGTGATCAGCGACCATACCTCGACGGACGGCACCCGCAAGTGGCTGGTGGACGTGGGCAACGGCAATGCCGTGGAAACCGTGTTCATTCCGGAAGAAAACCGTGGCACGCTGTGCATTTCCACCCAGGCCGGCTGCGCCGTCAACTGCCGCTTCTGCTCGACGGGCAAGCAGGGCTTCAACCGCAACCTCACGGTGGCCGAGATCATCGGCCAGTTGTGGATGGCCGAATTCGAGCTGCGCCGCACGAAAGGCATCGAGCCGGGCCCGAAAGGCGAGCGCCAGATCACCAACGTGGTGATGATGGGCATGGGCGAGCCGCTGCTGAACTACGAGCCGACCGCCACCGCGCTGAAACTGATGCTGGACGATAACGCCTACGGCCTGTCGCGCCGCCGCGTCACGCTGTCCACGTCCGGCGTCGTGCCGATGATCGACAAGCTGGCGCAGGATGTGCCGGTAGCGCTCGCGGTCTCGCTGCACGCGTCCAACGACGAGCTGCGCAACGGCCTCGTGCCGCTGAACAAGAAATACCCGCTGGCCGAGCTGCTGGCTTCGTGCAAGCGCTACCTGGAATTCGCCCCGCGCGACTTCATCACGTTCGAATACTGCATGCTGGACGGTTTCAACGATACCGACGAACATGCCCGCGAACTGATCGCGCTGGTGAATCACCCGCAATACGGCATCAACTGCAAGTTCAACCTGATTCCGTTCAACCCCTTCCCGGAATCGGGCCTGACGCGCTCGAAAAATCCCCGCATCAAGGCGTTTGCCGAGATCCTGATGAATGCCGGCATCGTGACCACGATCCGCAAGACCCGGGGCGACGACATCGACGCCGCGTGCGGCCAGCTCGCCGGCGAAGTCAAGGACCGCACCCGCGTGGCCGAGCGCATGGAAAAGATGGCGGAATACAAGACCAAGTTCGGTGCCGACTTCGGCAAGATCGTGGAGATCCGTTCCTGATGCAGCCGAGCGCCCAGTGCCGCACGCGCCTGGCAGCCCTCGGCATGGCCGGGCTGCTGGTCGCGCAGTTGTCCGCCTGTACCGGCGGTCCGGCGGGCACGGCGGGCGCGAATGGCATGGGCGGCATGGGCGCCACGAGCGGCAAGGCCGAGCTGCCCACGCTGTCCGATGCCACGGCCGCGCAAAAGCGCGCCCAGATCCGCATGCAGCTGGCGGTCGGTTACTTCGAGCAGGGCCAGTTGCCGATCGCGCTCGACGAGATCAAGAAAGCGCTTGCCGCCGACCCCGACTACGCGGAAGCCTACGGCGTGCGCGCGCTGATCTACATGCGCATGGGCGAGAACGCGCTGGCCGATGATAATTTCAAGCGCGCATTGCAACTGGCGCCGAACAATCCGGACATCGCGAACAACTATGGTTCGTTCCTGTGCCAGAACGACCGCGTGGCCGAATCGTTCCGCTGGTTCGACGCGGCGCTGGCCAGCCGCCAGTATTCGTCGCCGGTGAAGGCCATGAACAATGCCGGCAGTTGCGCGCTGAAGAGCAGGAATTACGAACGGGCCGAGCAATATTTGCTGCAGGCACTGCAGCTGGCACCGGATCAGCCGTCGACCAGCGCCAACCTGGCGCGGGTCTATTACGAGCGTCGCGACTACGTGCGCGCGAACTTCTTCATTACCCGCCTGGGCAAGGTGGCCAGGGCCGACAGCCTGCCGGCAGATGTGCTGTGGCTGGCGATCAGGGTGCAGCACCGGCTCGGCGACAAGGGGGCGGAAGAAGCTTGGGCAACGCAGTTACGCCGCCACCATACCGCCTCGCCCGAGTATGCTGCGTATCAGCGTGGGGCGTTTGATGAGTGAGACAGGGGTAATAATGGATTCAGAAGGGCAGAAACAGCCGCAGAGTCAGCCGCAAGAGCGACGCCTTGGTGCCGCGCCCGGCGCAACGCTGGCCGCGCAGCGCGAGGCCATGGGCCTTTCGGTCGAGCAGATCGCGGACCAGCTGAAGCTGGCGCCGCGCCAGGTGGTGGCGCTCGAGCAGGGCGACTTCGCGTCGCTGCCGAACATGGCCGTCACGCGCGGGTTCATCCGCGCCTACGCCAAGGTGGTGCGGCTCGATCCGGCGCCGCTGGTGGCGCAGATCGAAGTGACGCCATCGGTCACTCCCAGCGAGCACACGCCGATCAGGCGCGAAAAGATCACCACCACGTTCTCGCAATCGCGCTTTCCCACGCTGGCTTCGCGCCAGTCGAAGACGAAGGTCTGGATCGTCGGCGGCCTGGTGGCGCTGGCCGTCATCGCCGGCGCCGGCGCCTGGCAGGCCGGCCTGATCTCGCCGTCCGCGCTGCGCAAGCCGGTGGCCGGCCCGGCCGGCACGGCGGCGGTCAACCCGGCCACGCCGGCTGCCCCGTCCGCCGCAGCCACGCCGGGCACCGCCGCGACCACGGCAGGCACGCCGCTGCTGTCGCCGAATGTGCCGCTGGTGTCCACGCCCGGCCAGGCACCGGTATCGCCGGAAAACACCGCGCCGCTGGTGACGACGCCGGCGCCATCCGCCACGGCCACGCCGGCTGCGACGCCTGCCGTGCCGGCGCCCGCGGGTACGGCGGCAACGCCAGTGCCGGCCGCCGCCGCGGCCCAGGGCGCGAACACGCTGACGCTGGCCTTTACGTCCGATTCGTGGGTCGAGATCCGCCGCCCCGGCGCCGCACCGCTGATTTCCCGCCTGGTCAAGGCGGGCAGCACCGAGACTTTTGAAATCGACCGCCAGTCGACGCTGATCGTCGGCAAGCCCGAGGGCGTGCAGGCCACGTTGCGCGGCCAGCCGCTGGCACTGCCGAGAGTGGCGAACGGCACCATTTCCCGCGTCCAGATCAAGTAATGAGCATGACCGAATACAATACCGCGATTCCTTCCGGCCCCGCCGCCCGCCGCCCCAGCAAGGGCGTGCTGGTCGCGCATGGCGACCGCAAGGTATGGGTCGGCGGCGACCACCCCGTCGTCGTGCAGTCGATGACCAATACCGATACCGCCGATGCCGTCGGCACCGCGATCCAGATCAAGGAGCTGGCGCGCGCCGGTTCCGAGCTGGTGCGTCTGACGGTGGACCGGCCCGAGGCGGCGCAGGCCGTGCCGTACATCCGCGACCAGCTCGACAAGATGGGCGTGGATGTGCCGCTGGTGGGCGATTTCCACTACAACGGCCACACGCTGCTGACCGAATACCCGGATTGCGCGGCCGCGCTGTCGAAATACCGCATCAATCCCGGCAACGTGGGCAAGGGCGCCAAGCGCGACACCCAGTTCGCCCAGATGATCGAAGTGGCGATCCGCCACCAGAAACCGGTGCGCATCGGCGTCAACTGGGGCTCGCTGGACCAGGCGCTGCTGGCACGCATCATGGACGAGAACGCCGTGCGCGCCAATCCGTGGAGCGCCCAGGCGGTGATGTACGAGGCGCTGATCACGTCGGCCATCGAGAACGCCCAGCGCGCCGAGGAAATCGGCCTGGGCCGCGACAAGATCGTATTGTCGTGCAAGGTCTCCGGCGTGCAGGACCTGATCGCCGTCTACCGCGAGCTGGGCAAGCGCTGCGACTACGCGCTGCACCTGGGCCTGACGGAAGCGGGCATGGGCAGCAAGGGCATCGTGGCGTCGACCGCCGCGCTGTCGGTGCTGCTGCAGGAAGGCATCGGCGACACGATCCGCATCTCGCTGACGCCGGAGCCGGGCGGCGACCGCACCAGGGAAGTCATCGTCGGTCAGGAAATCCTGCAGACGATGGGCCTGCGCAAGTTCATGCCGATGGTGATCGCGTGCCCGGGGTGCGGACGCACCACGTCGACCACGTTCCAGGAACTGGCGGACGATATCCAGACCTTCCTGCGCGAGCAGATGCCGGAATGGAAGAAGAGCCACCCGGGCGTGGAAGGGATGAACGTGGCCGTGATGGGCTGCATCGTCAACGGTCCCGGCGAATCGAAGCATGCCAACATCGGCATCAGCCTGCCGGGCACCGGCGAATCGCCGGCCGCGCCGGTGTTCGTCGACGGCCAGAAGTTCGCCACGCTGCGCGGCGACACGATCGTGCAGGAATTCCAGCAGATCGTGCTGGATTACGTGAAGAAGAATTACTCGACATCCGCCGTCGTCTGACGGCTGCAATCAAAAGAAATCAAGTCATGTCCGAAAACAAAAAAGCAGAGAAGATCACCAGCGTGAAAGGGATGCCCGACATCCTGCCCGCCGACGCCCACCTGTGGGAGATCTTCGAGAACACCGCGCAGTCGATCCTGCAAAGCTACGGCTACCAGAACATCCGCACGCCGATCGTCGAGGAAACCCGCCTGTTCGCCCGTGCGATCGGCGCCGTGACCGACATCGTCGAAAAGGAAATGTATTCGTTCGAGGATTCGATGAACGGCGACCAGCTCACGCTGCGTCCGGAAGGCACCGCCGGCGTGGTGCGCGCCGTGCTGGAACATAACCTCGTGTACGACGGCCCGAAACGCCTGTGGTACAAGGGCCAGATGTTCCGCCACGAGCGCCCGCAGCGCGGCCGCTACCGCCAGTTCCACCAGTTCGGCGCCGAGGCGGTGGGCTTTACCGGCCCGGATATCGACGCCGAGCTGATCCTGCTGTGCCGTCGCCTGTGGGACGACCTGGGCCTGCCGGACATCCGCCTGGAACTGAACTCGATCGGCGACGCCGAAGAGCGCGCGCGCCACCGCGTGGACCTGATCAAGTATCTGGAACAGCACGAGGAACTGCTCGACGCGGACGCCAAGCGCCGCCTGCACAGCAACCCGCTGCGCATCCTGGATACCAAGAACCCGGCGCTGCAGGAAATCGTCGAGGGCGCGCCGAAGCTGCTGGACTACCTGGGCGAGGAATCGCTGAAGCACTTCGAGGGCGTGAAGAACCTGCTCGACCGCAACGCCGTGCAGTACACCGTCAACCCGCGCCTGGTGCGCGGCATCGACTACTACAACCGCACCGTGTTCGAGTGGGTGACCGACGAACTGGGCTCGCAGGGCACCGTGTGCGCCGGCGGCCGCTACGATCCGCTGATCGAGCAGTTCGGCGGCAAGCCCACGCCGGCGGTCGGCTTCGCGATGGGCATCGAGCGCCTGATCGAACTGATGAAGTCGGCCGGCGAAACGGCCGCGCCGAACCAGTGCGACGTGTACCTGGTGCACCAGGGCGCGGAAGCGCAGATGCAGGCCTTCATCCTGGGCGAGCGCATCCGCGATGCCGGGCTGGACGTGATCCTGCACTGCGCCACCGCGGCCGGCGCCGGCTCGTTCAAGAGCCAGATGAAGAAGGCCGACGGCAGCGGCGCGTCGTTCGCGATCATCATCGGCGAGGACGAAGTGGCCAACAACACCGCCAGCGTGAAGGCGCTGCGCGGCGCCGAAGGCGAACAGCAGCAGGCCACCGTGGTCTTCGAGGAAGTGGTCGGCTACGTGGTCGACCAGATCATCGGCGGCAACGCATGCGGCGACGACTGCGACGAACATCACCACCATCACTGATCCCGAAGGGAAGATTCCATGGCATTCGATCACCAAGAAGAAGAACAGCTCGCCTCCCTGAAGGCGTGGTGGAGCAGGTACGGCAACGCGGCGACGTGGGTGCTGGTCGCCGGCCTGGCCGCCTATTCCGGCTGGACCGGCTGGCAGTATTACCAGCGCACGCAGTCCGTCGAGGCGTCCGCGCTGTATGACGAGCTGCAGGCGTCGGTCGGCAAGGACAACGCCAAGGTGCAGCGCGCCGCAGCCGATCTGGAAAGCCGCTACGGCCGCAGTTCGTATGCGCAGATGGCCGCGCTGGCCGCCGCGAAAAGCGCGTTCGACGCCAGCGACCTGAAAACCGCCAAGGCCAAGCTGCAGTGGGTGATCGAGCATGGCAACGACGAGTACAAGGCGATCGCGAAGATCCGCCTGGCCGGCGTGCTGCTGGATGAAAAAGCCTACGACGCGGCGCTGAAGGCGCTGGACGGCGAGGTGCCGAAGCAGTTCTCGGCTGCCGTCAGCGACCGCAAGGGCGATGTGCTGGCCGCGCAGAACAAGCTGGCCGAAGCCCGCGCCGCATACCTGGCCGCGCTGGCCGGCACGACCGAGAAAAGCCCGGCGCGCCAGCTGATCGAGCTCAAGCTCGAAGCCGTGGGCGGCACGGTGCCGGAACAGAAGCCCGCCGCGGCCTGATGTTCAACCATGGCGCCAGCGCCACGACCTGCGCCGCCCGCGGCCATGATGCCGCGCGGGCGCGGGCCGCTCGTACCCCACCTGTAAGGAGCAAGGTTTAATTTATGCGTATCACCGGTAAAGTAATCGGCGTGAGCCTGCTGTCCATGACGGCCGCGTGCAGTTCCCTCAGCTCGCTGAATCCGTTCAAGGAAAAAGACAAGAATCCCCCGGCGGCGCTGGTGGACATCAAGTCGCCGATCCCCGCCAAGGTCGTGTGGAAGCATTCCACCGGCAAGGCCGGCCTGTACGTGTTCTCGCCGGCGCTGGCCGACAATGGCCTGTTCATCGCCGACAACGACGGCAATATCGAACGCCTCGACGCGGCCACCGGCCGCTCGCAGTGGAAGATCAAGGCCGGCACCGAGCTGACCGCGGGCGTGGGCGCCAACGGCAAGCTGGTGGCGGTGGGCGGCGCCAAGGGCACCGTGATGGCGTTCGACGCGGCCACCGGCAAGGTGCAGTGGAAGGTGCAGGCATCGTCCGAGGTGCTGTCGGCGCCGGCCGTGACCGACGAACTGGTGATCGTGCGCAGCATGGACAACAAGATCACCGCCTACGACACGCGCACGGGCGACCGCAAGTGGTTCCTGCAGCGCACCACGCCGCCGCTGACCCTGCGCAACGCGCCGGGCATGGTGGTGGCGCAGCCGAACGTCTACGTGGCGCAGCCGGCCGGCAAGCTGCTGTCGCTGTCGCTGGCGAACGGCGTGCCCCGCTTCGAGGTGTCCGTGGCCGAGCCGCGCGGCGCCACCGAGCTGGAACGCGTGTCGGACATCGGCGGCACGCCGGTCGTCGTCGGCGGCGATATCTGCGCCGTCACGTACCAGGGCAAGGTCGGCTGCTTCGACCTGTCCACGGGCGCGGCCAAGTGGACCAAGCCGGCATCGTCCGACGTGGGCGTGGGCGCCGACCAGCGCTTCGTCTTCGTCGCCGACGACAAGGGCAACGTTTCCGCCTTCGGCCGCGAAGGCGGCCAGAGCGCGTGGAAGAACGATTCGCTGACCAATCGCGTGCTGGCGACGCCGCTGTCGTACGGCCGGGTGGTCGCCGTGGGCGACTTCCAGGGCTACGTGCACCTGCTGTCGCGCGAGGACGGTTCGATGCTCGGCCGGGTGGCGACCGATAGCAGCCCGATCAGGTCGGTGCCGCTGGTGGCCGGCTCGAACATGATCTTCCAGACCCAGTCGGGAACGGTGATCGCGATCGCGGTCGAGTAATCCGGCACGCAGTCGGCAGGCGACGCTACCGAACACGTCGCCGGCCAGGCAGCTGGAGAACCAACCAGGCAGGCAGCCGGGGGCGTAGCTGAACAAGTAATCGAACTGGTAGCTGAGCAAGTAACTGAGCAATGAAGATGCCCGCCAGCGCGGGCATCCAGTATCCCAACAAACCAAGCAGTAATTATGATCGCCAACGCGGTCGAGCAGAATACAAATGAAGCCGGTAATTGCACTCGTGGGGCGCCCGAACGTCGGGAAATCGACCCTTTTCAATCGTCTGACCCGCTCGCGCGATGCGCTGGTGGCGGACTTGCCTGGACTGACGCGTGACCGTCACTACGGCGAGGGCCGCGTCGGCGACCGCCCGTTCCTGGTCATCGATACCGGTGGTTTCGAACCGGTCGCCAAGGAAGGCATCATGTTCCAGATGGCGCTGCAGACCAAGCAGGCCGTGGCCGAAGCGGACGTGGTGATCTTCCTCGTCGACGGCCGCCAGGGCATGACGCCGCACGACAAGACCATCACGGACTTCCTGCGCCGCAGCGGCCGCCCGGTGCTGCTGGTGGTGAACAAGGCCGAAGGCATGAAGTACACCTCGGCCGTATCGGATTTCTACGAGCTGGGCCTGGGCGATCCGTATGCCATCTCCGGCGCCCACGGCGACGGCGTGAACGACCTGGTGCAGGAAACGCTGGACAAGGCGTTCGCCTCGCGCCCGGACGACGCCGATGAGCTGCTGCCGTCCGAACGCGGCATCAAGCTGGCGCTGGTCGGCCGGCCGAACGTGGGCAAGTCCACGCTGATCAACACGCTGCTGGGCGAGGAGCGCGTGATCGCGTTCGACATGCCCGGCACCACCCGCGATTCGATCGAGATCCCGTTCGAACGCGACGGCAAGCACTACACGCTGATCGATACCGCCGGCATCCGCCGCCGCGGCAAGGTGTTCGAGGCGATCGAGAAATTCTCGGTCGTCAAGACGCTGCAGTCGATCTCGGAAGCGAACGTGGTGGTCCTGATGCTCGATGCCCAGCAGGATATCTCCGAGCAGGATGCGCACATCGCCGGGTTCATTCTCGAAAGCGGCCGCGCCCTGGTGCTGGCGGTGAACAAGTGGGACGGCCTGCAGACGCACCAGCGCGACCAGGTCAAGAACGACATGGACCGCAAGCTGGACTTCCTCGGCTTCGCCAAGACCCACTTCATCTCGGCACTGAAGGGCACCGGCATCGGCCCGCTGATGAAATCCGTGGACGCCGCCTACGGAGCCGCCATGGCCGACCTGTCGACGCCGAAGCTTACGCGTGCACTGCTGGAAGCGGTCGAGAAGCAGGAACCGAAGCGCAAGGGCGGCCTGCGGCCGAAGATGCGCTATGCCCACCAGGGCGGCATGAACCCGCCGATCATCGTCATCCACGGCAACTCCCTCGATGCGATCAGCGAGCCGTACAAGCGCTACCTGGAAAAGCATTTCCGGGACACGTTCCAGCTCGTGGGGACGCCGCTGCGCATCGAATTGCGCACCGGTAAAAACCCGTTCGACAAGCGCGACAAGGGCTGACCTGCCGTCGGCAGCCTGCCGCGATCGGGTCGCCGGCAATCGAAAGCCGGTGCCAGACAATTTTTCCGGTCGAATCATCCGGAAAACGTGCCTGGCACCAGTGGGCGCATGCCACGCGAGATCTGCCGAAACACCGGTCCGCACGCGGACCGGCTTCACATTTTCACGTTATCTTTTTTCCTCGTTTTCATTTGCACACCCCTGCATAATTCACAAAAACAGGTTACAGTAGCTGAGAAGCATTTCCGTTTGGCAGAGGGCGTCTTTACCTCTGCAATAAGGAGCAGCCGGCACTTGAAATCAAGCGTTTCGCCTCCAATTCCAACACAACAACATAAACTGGAGTAGTTATGAGCAATAAAGGGCAATTGTTACAAGACCCATTCCTGAACGCGCTGCGCAAGGAGCACGTTCCCGTCTCGATCTACCTCGTCAACGGTATCAAGTTGCAAGGTCACATCGAGTCGTTCGACCAGTACGTCGTCCTGCTGCGCAATACCGTTACGCAGATGGTGTACAAGCATGCCATTTCGACTGTGGTACCGGCCCGCGCCGTCAACCTCAACATCGATTCCGAGGCGGAGTAACGCGTTGATCCTAGCGACAACGCCACAGCTTCGTCTTCCGCTTCAACGTTTCCTGGCCATCCCATGCGCGCAGCTTTAGTCGGGGTGGATTTCGGCCAGGGCGACTTCGCCGCCAGTGTCGATGAATTGATGCTGCTCGCGCGTTCCGCAGGAGCGGAGCCCATCACGACCATCACCGGCAAGCGTTCCAGCCCCGATGCTGCCTACTTCGTCGGCAGCGGCAAGGCCGATGAAATCGGCCATGCCGTGCAGGATCACCAGCTGGAGATCGTCATCTTCAATCACGCGCTGTCGCCTGCCCAGCAGCGCAACCTGGAAAAGCGCCTGAACGTGCGGGTGCTCGACCGTACCAGCCTGATCCTCGACATCTTCGCCCAGCGTGCCCAGAGCCACGAGGGCAAGCTGCAGGTCGAGCTGGCCCAGTTGCAGCATCTTTCCACGCGGCTGATCCGCGGCTGGACTCACCTCGAACGCCAGAAGGGCGGTATCGGCCTGCGCGGTCCTGGTGAAACCCAGCTGGAAACCGACCGCCGGCTGATCGGCGAGCGGGTGCGCATGCTCCGTGCGCGGCTGGCCAAGCTGCGCAAGCAGCACGAGACGCAGCGTCGTTCGCGCGGCCGCAACAACGCTTTCTCCATATCGCTCGTCGGTTACACCAATGCCGGCAAGTCCACGCTGTTCAACGCGCTGACCAAGGCCGGCGTCTACGTGGCCGACCAGCTGTTCGCCACGCTCGACACCACGTCGCGCCGCGTGTTCATGGGTGAGGAGGCCGGCAATGTCGTGATTTCCGACACGGTCGGCTTCGTGCGCGAGCTGCCCCACCAGCTGGTGGCGGCATTCCGCGCCACGCTGGAGGAAACCATCCATGCCGACCTGCTGCTGCATGTCGTCGATGGAGCGAGCCCTGTGCGCATGGAGCAGATCGAAGAAGTCAATGCCGTGCTGCGCGAGATCGGCGCCGACCATATTCCGCAGATCCTCGTGTGGAACAAGATCGACGCGGCCGGCCTGGAGCCGGCGGTGGAACGTGATGAACATGATAAGATTTCACGCGTGTTCATCAGCGCCCGGACGGGTGACGGCCTCGATCTGCTGCGTGCGTCGCTCACCGAGGCAGCCCAGCAGCACCGCGAGGCAAGTGCGCGTCCGAAGGACGACACGCCGGCCGATGCCATTTCCACATTCACCGACGTTTAAAACATGCCTCTTTCCTCACTAGCGAAAAGATTAGGCCTGAAGTTGTCCCTGAACGACCCCCGCTGGGGGCAGGACAAGGACAACAACAGGCAGGCCCAGGAAGGCAAGAAGCCCGGCGACGGTCCTCCTGACCTCGATCAGCTGTGGCGCGACTTCAACCAGCGCCTGAACGGCCTGTTCGGCAACAAGAACCGCAACAACAACAGCGGTGGCGGCGGCACCGGCGGCGGCGGCAGCGAATTGCGCGGCGCCGGCGTGACCGTCGGCGCGGTCGCGGCCATTGCCGTGCTGGTCTGGCTGGCCAGTGGCGCATTCATCGTGCAGGAAGGCCAGAAGGGCATCGTCACGACCTTCGGCCGCTACAGCCACGATACCCCGGCCGGCTTCAACTGGCGCTGGCCGTATCCGTTCCAGTCAAACGAAACCGTCAACGTGTCGCAGGTACGGACCGTGGAAGTGGGTTACCGCGGCAACACCCGCAACAAGCAGGCCACCGAATCGCTGATGCTGACCGACGACGAGAACATCATCGATATCCAGTTCGCCGTGCAATACCGGTTGAAGGACCCCGTCGCCTGGCTGTACAACAACCGGGATGCGGAGGACACCGTGCGCCAGGTCGCCGAAACGGCGATCCGCGAGATCGTGGGCCGCAGCAAGATGGACTTCGTGCTCTATGAAGGCCGCGAGAAGGTGGCCTACGACACGCAGCAGCTGATGCAGCAGATCCTGGACCGCTATGCGTCCGGCGCGCTGGTCACCAACGTGACGATGCAGGGCGTGCAGCCGCCGGAGCAGGTGCAGACCGCGTTCGACGATGCCGTCAAGGCCGGCCAGGACCGTGAGCGCCTGAAGAACGAAGGCCAGGCCTACGCGAACCAGGTGGTACCGATCGCGCGCGGCGCGGCATTCCGCCTGCTGCAGGAAGCCGAAGCCTATCGTTCGATGGTGGTCGAGAACGCGAGCGGTAATGCCGACCGCTTCAAGTCCGTGCTGGTCGAGTACCAGAAAGCGCCGGGCGTGACGCGCGACCGCATGTACCTCGATACGATGCAGCAGATCTTCAGCAATACCAGCAAGGTGATGGTCGATTCGAAGGCCGGCAGCAACCTGCTGTACCTGCCGCTGGACAAGCTGATCGCCCAGGTCGCCGCCACCGAGGCGCAACGCGCCAACGTGACCGCGCCGCCACCGGCCGCCGTGCTGCTGCCGCCACCCGACCAGACGTACAGCGGCGAACAGAACCGCGCACGTGAATCGTCCCGTAGCCGGGAGGGCCGTTAATGAACCGTATCGTTACTTTCGTTGTCACCGCGTTCATCGCGCTGATGCTGCTGTCGTCCACCGTGTTCGTGGTGGACCAGCGCAAGTTCGCGATCGTCTTCGCGCTGGGTGAAGTCAAGCAGGTGATCCGCGAGCCGGGCCTGCACTTCAAGCTGCCGCCGCCGTTCCAGAACGTGATGTGGCTCGACAAGCGCATCCTCACGCTCGACTCGCCGGAGGCGGACCGCTTCATCACGGCCGAGAAGATGAACATCCTGGTCGATTCGTTCGTCAAATGGCGCATCGTGGAGCCGCGGCTGTACTTCGTCAGCTTCGGCGGCGACGAGGGCCGGGCGCGCGACCGCATGGCGCAGATCGTCAAGGCGGCGCTGAACGAAGAGATCACCAAACGCACCGTGCGCGAAGTGATTTCCGGCCAGCGCGGCAAGGTGATGGAAGCGATCCGCTCGAAAGTGGTCAACGAGGCGCAGCAGATCGGCGTCCAGATCCTGGACGTGCGGCTGAAGCGCGTCGACTACGTCGAACAGATCAACAATTCCGTCTACGAGCGGATGAAGGCCGAGCGCCTGCGCGTGGCCAATGAACTGCGTTCGACCGGTTCCGCCGACTCCGAAAAGATCCGTGCGGATGCCGACAAGCAGCGCTCCGTGATCCTGTCGGAAGCCTACCGCGAAGCCGAGAAGATCCGCGGCGAGGGCGATGCGAAAGCCAGCGCCATCTATGCCGAGGCATTCGGCCGGAATCCCGAGTTCTACAAGTTCTACCGCAGCCTGGAAGCCTATCGCACTTCGTTCAAGACCAAGGCGGACGTGATGCTGGTGGATCCGAATTCGGAGTTCTTCAAGTACTTCAAGGGTAGCGGCTCGGCCGGGAAATAACCGGTCTGGCAAGCCCGGCCGGCTTGCGCCACGGGCTTCGGGCACACCGCCCACGCCCCGTAAAACTGCCTTCGGCTTCATACCCGAAGGCAGTTTTTTTCCTGTTTGGCCACACTTTCGCGTAAAATATGCGGTTCGGCTTCCGCCGCCTATCGGCGCGCCGTGCCGATTGAACGTTTTTCAACAAACCGGTTTTCCCATGCCGAATTGGCTTTTGCCCGAACATATCGCGGACGTTTTGCCGTCCGAGGCGCGCAAGATCGAGGAGTTGCGCCGCCTGATGCTGGATAACTTCCGGCGTTACGGTTACGAACTCGTGATGCCGCCGCTGCTGGAGTACGTGGAGTCGCTGATGACCGGTGCCGGTCAGGATACCGACCTGCGCACCTTCAAGCTCGTCGACCAGATCACCGGCCGCATGCTGGGCCTGCGTGCCGACATGACGACCCAGGTGGCCCGCATCGATGCCCACCTGCTGAACCGGGCCTCCGTCACCCGCCTGTGCTATGCGGGCCCGGTGCTGCACACCCGTCCTTCGGGGCTGCACGCCACCCGCGAACCCCTGCAGATCGGCGCCGAGATCTACGGCCACGCCGGCCTGGAAGCGGATGCCGAGATCCAGGAACTGGCGCTGGCGTCGCTGGAAATGGCCGGTTTCACCGAGGTGCGGCTGGACCTGGCCCACGTGGGCGTGCTGCGCGCGATCCTCGACCTGGATCTGCTTGCCGCGCGCGACCACGACGCGATCGTGCAGCTGCTGCGCGCGAAGGATGTGCCGGGCCTGCGCGAGCTGACCGCACAGTATGCCTCCGCCACGCGCGATGCGCTGCTGGCCTTGCCGAACCTGTATGGCGACGTGGACGTGCTGGCCAATGCCAGGCATGCGCTGCCGGACCTGCCGGGCATCACCAAGGCGCTGGCCGAACTGGCCGCGCTGGCCGCGTCCGCGATCGGCCGCGCCGAGGTGGCGATCGACCTGGCCGACCTGCGCGGCTACCAGTACGAAAGCGGCGCCACCTTCGCGCTGTACGTGCCGGGCCTGCCGAACGCGGTGGCGCGCGGCGGACGCTACGATCACGTGGGCGAGGCCTTTGGCCGCGCCCGCCCGGCGACGGGCTTTTCGATGGACCTGCGCGAACTGGCGCGCCTGCTGCCGACGGCGGACCGCAAGCATGCGATCCGCGCGCCATGGGGCAATTCGCCCGAGCTGAAGGAACGTATCGCCGAGCTGCGCAAGTCCGGCGAAGTTGTGATCCAGTCCCTGCCGGGTCACAGCAATGAACAGGACGAGTTCGAGTGCGACCGCGCGCTGGTGCTCGACGAGAGTGGTAGTAACTGGATTCTTAAAAACTTAGGTTAGTGTGATGTCAAAAAAAATCACTGCAACAAACGTGGTCGTCATCGGTACCCAATGGGGCGATGAAGGCAAGGGCAAAATCGTCGACTGGCTGACGGAACACGCGCAAGGCGTGGTGCGCTTCCAGGGCGGCCACAACGCCGGCCACACGCTGGTGATCGGCGGCGTGAAGACCGCGCTGCAGCTGATCCCTTCGGGCATCATGCGCCCGGGCGTGGCCTGCTACATCGGCAACGGTGTCGTGGTGTCCGTGCCGGACGTGCTGCGCGAGATCGACAAGCTCGAAGCCGTGGGCGTGGAAGTCGCTTCCCGCCTGAAGGTTTCCGAAGCCTGCCCGGTGATCCTGCCTTACCACACCGCGCTCGATGGCGCCCGCGAAGCGGCCCGCGGCGCCGCCAAGATCGGCACCACCGGCAAGGGCATCGGCCCGGCCTACGAAGACAAGGTCGCGCGCCGCGCGATCCGCGTTGCCGACCTGCTCAACGAAAAGCGTTTCGCCGAAAAGCTGGCCGAGAACCTGGACTACCACAACTTCGTGCTGGAAAACTACCTGAAGGCGCCGAAGGTCGAGTACCAGAAGACCCTGGACGACGCGCTGGCCTACGTGCCGCGCCTGCGCCCGATGGTGGCCGACGTGTCGAGCGCGCTGTATGCCGCGCACAAGGCCGGCGCCAACCTGCTGTTCGAAGGCGCGCAGGGCTCGCTGCTGGACGTGGACCACGGCACCTATCCGTTCGTCACCTCGTCGAACTGCGTGGCCGGCAATGCCGCCGCCGGTGCCGGCGTGGGCCCGAACATGCTGCACTACATCCTGGGCATCACCAAGGCCTACACGACGCGCGTGGGTTCCGGCCCGTTCCCGTCCGAGCTGCCGACCGATGCCGGCGTGGGCCACCACCTGGCCCAGGTGGGCCATGAATTCGGCACCGTGACGGGCCGCGCCCGCCGCTGCGGCTGGTTCGATGCCGCGCTGCTGCGCCGCTCGGTGCAGATCAACGGCGTGTCCGGCATGTGCCTGACGAAGCTGGACGTGCTGGACGGCCTGGAAACGCTGAAGCTGTGCACCGGCTACATGCTGGACGGCCGCAAGGTCGACATCTTCCCGGTCGGCGCCGAAGACGCGGGCCGTTGCGAGCCGATCTACGAAGAAATGCCGGGCTGGACCGACAGCACCGTCGGTGCGAAATCGCTGGCGGCCCTGCCGGCGGCGGCACGCGCCTACATCAAGCGCATCGAGGAACTGGTCGGCGTACCCGTCGACATGGTTTCCACGGGACCGGATCGCGAAGAAACCATCGTGCTGCGTCATCCGTTCGAATAAAAAAAGCCACAAGCAGGAAGAAAAACTATGAGCACTCCTCAATCCGACGACAAGCACCTGTGGGTGACCTGGGATGAGTACAACCGCCTGGTCGAAGGCCTGGCCCTGAAGGTCTACGAATCGGGCTTCAAGTTCGACATGGTGTTGTGCCTGGCGCGCGGCGGCGTGCGCCCCGGCGACGTGTTCTCGCGCATCTTCGACGTGCCGCTGGCGATCCTGTCGACCAGCTCCTACCGCGCCGACAAGGGCACGGTGCAGGGCGACCTCGACATCGCCAAGTACATCACGGTGACGCGCGGCGCGCTGGCAGGCAAGATCCTGCTGGTGGACGACCTGGCCGATTCCGGTGTCACGCTGATGAAGGTGATCGATCACCTGAAGGCCAATTACAGCGAAGTCGAGGAAGTGCGTTCCGCCGTGATCTGGACCAAGGGCAGCTCGGCCTTCAAGCCGGACTACCAGATGCAGGAACTGCCGCACAACCCGTGGATCCACCAGCCGTTCGAGGATTACGACGGCCTGCGCCCGCACCAGCTGGCGTCGTGGCTGAAAAAGGGCGAAACGAACGCATAAGCGTTTGCGCCTGCGCGACAATGGCGGAGGGCCGGAAGGCCTTCCGCCATTTTTCGTTGTGGTAGCCGAAACATAAAAACAAAGAGAGTGCCCCGATGACCGAGAACTTCTTCCAGACCTTCATCCTGCTGCTGCTCGTGACCGATCCGTTCGGCAACGTGCCGCTGTTCGCCGCCGCGCTGCAGCCGGTGCCGCCGGCCAGGCGACCCAGGATCGTGGTGCGCGAATGCCTGATCGCGTTCGCCGTGCTGCTGGTCTTCATGTTCTTCGGCCGCCCGTTCTTGCATGCGCTGAGCCTCTCCGAAGTATCGCTGCGCATCGCCGGCAGCGTGATCCTGCTGCTGATCGCGATCCGCATGGTGTTCCCGCATCCGGACGGCGTGCTGGGAAAAAACGAGGGCGGCGAGCCGTTCATCGTGCCGCTGGCGATTCCCGCGCTGGCCGGGCCGTCGGCGCTGGCCACCGTGCTGCTGTTTTCCAGCGAAACCCGGGGCGACGTGATGATCCATGTCGCCGCGCTGGCCGCCGTCGTGGTGGTCTGGCTGGCCGTGTTCCTCGGTGCCGACCGCTTGCAGAGGGTGCTGGGCACGCAGGTGATGACGGCCTTCGAGCGGCTGATGGGGCTGATTTTGGCGGCGATGTCGGTGGAGATGCTGCTGGGCGGGATCAGGGAGTTCGTGAAGACGCTGTAGCCGCATCGCCTGGAAATGGGGTCAGACCCTGAGCCTACCCCTCAAATTTTTGTTGTAAACCATATGGGAAGCTGTTAACTTCAATCCCAAAAACGGCACATGCATGGCCGTGTTAGCCCTTTCATTCGTAGCGACCAAACTGCAAATGAAAGGCACGGACCATGCATGCACGCCAAATCATACAACGATTGTTGGGGCAGGAGTGCCCATCAATTCACGCTAAACGCCGAGCTTGCCTAGCTCAAATTGTGCAAGCTGCAGCTCGTGCCGGGCTGGGCGTTGTACGCATCGGTAAGCAGCTCAGGTCACAAACAAGTCTTCGGCATCGCATCAAGTGCTGTGACCGTTTGCTGAGCAATCCCCATCTGGCCAAAGAGCGGGTGCAGATATACCGAGCAATGAGCCAACGCCTTCTTCAATCCAGGCAATACGTGCAGGTAGCAGTAGATTGGTCAGAAATTCGCGCAGATGGCAGTGCTCAATTGCTGCGTGCAGCAGCCATCATCGAAGGACGCGCCTTTACGCTCTACGAGGAGGTCCACCCTCAGGAGAGGCTCGCGGCATCTTTGGTCCATAAGTGCTTCATGAAGACCCTGAAAACCATCCTGCCAGCGCACTGTCGCGCCATCATCATCACCGATGCAGGATTTCGTGCTACGTGGTTTAAAACGCTCAATCAGCTCGGCTTTGGCTGGGTCGGACGGATACGCAACCGTGATTTGGTGTGCCAACAGAACGGCAACGACTGGTTCGGCTGCAAAAGCTTGTACTCAAGAGCTACCGCAAAAGCGCGCGATTTGGGCTATTTTTTTCATGTCCGCTCCAACCCTGTCGACTGCCGATTAGTGCTGTACAAGTCCAAATCGAAAGGACGGCATTGCTTGACGAAATCCGGTCAACCTGCGCGCGCGCGCCACAGCAAGAAAAACAGCGCTGCCCAATGTGAGCCTTGGCTACTCGCCGTTTCGCCAGCACTGGCACAGCTTCGTGCAGACGACATCATCAAAATTTACTCTGGGCGCATGCAAATCGAGCAGACTTTCCGCGACCTGAAGAATGCCAAATGGGGAATGGCACTGCGACATAGCCAGACTACAAGCCTGCTTCGTCTGGCGGCACTTTTACTAATCGGTGCATTGCTCACTTATGCCTTATGGCTGATCGGCTTAGCGGCACGAGCGGCTGGCTATGAAGTCCACTACGGCAGCCATCCCAAGGCAGGCAGCTGCCTTTCAATCTTCTCGTTGGCAATGCACTGGGTCGACGACTATCGTCGACCCAGACTCTCCCCATCGGCCATCAAATATGCATTTATCGAACTCGTTTCGATGGTCCGCACTTGGGAATTCGAGGGGTAGGCTCAGGGTCAGACCCCATAAATAGGAAATATTTCCAGAATTCGGGGTCTGACCCCGGTTTCGGGCAATAAAAAACGCCGCGTGACGCGGCGTTTTTCATGGGAGGGGCAGGGCTTACTTGCCCGTGATCGAAATCACGTCCGCCCCCGGCGCGCCGAACATCTGCTCCTTCAGCAGGTGCAGCTGGTCGCGCACCTGCGCGGCCTTCTCGAACTCCAGGTTCTTCGCGTGCTCGATCATCAGCTTCTCGAGGCGCTTGATCTCCTTTGAGGCCTGCTTCTCGTTCATCGTCTCGTACTTCGCGGTCTCCTGCGCGGCTTTCAGGTTGTCGGCCTGCTTGCTCGGGTCGTACACGCCGTCGATCATGTCCTTTATGACCTTGTTGACGCCGCGGGCGATGATGCCGTGCTTCTCGTTGTGGGCGAGCTGCTTGGCGCGGCGCCGCTCGGTCTCGTCGATCGCACGCTTCATCGAATCGGTCATCTGGTCCGCGTACAGCAGCGCCACGCCGTTCAGGTTGCGCGCCGCGCGGCCGATGGTCTGGATCAGCGAGCGCTCGGAGCGCAGGAAGCCTTCCTTGTCGGCGTCCAGGATCGCCACCAGCGATACTTCCGGCAAGTCGAGGCCCTCGCGCAGCAGGTTGATGCCGACGACCACGTCGAACGTTCCGATCCGCAGGTCGCGCAGGATTTCAACCCGTTCGACCGTTTCGATATCGCTGTGCAGGTAGCGCACCTTGATGCCGTGGTCGCCCAGGTATTCGGTGAGCTGCTCGGACATCCGCTTGGTCAGCGTGGTCACCAGCACCCGCTCGTTCTTGGCGATGCGGTCGTTGATCTCGGAAAGCAGGTCGTCGACCTGCGTGCGCGCCGGGCGCACGATCACCAGCGGGTCGACCAGGCCGGTCGGGCGTACCACCTGTTCCACGACCTGGTCGGCATGTTTCTGCTCGTAGTCGGCCGGCGTGGCGGAGACGAAGATCATCTGCCGCATCTTGTTCTCGAATTCCTCGAACTTCAGCGGGCGGTTGTCGAGCGCCGACGGCAGCCGGAAGCCGTAGTCCACCAGGTTCGTCTTGCGCGAGCGGTCGCCGTTGTACATGGCCGACAGCTGGCCGACCAGCACGTGCGACTCGTCCATGAACATCAGCGCATCCTTCGGCAGGTAATCGATCAGCGTCGGCGGCGGCTGGCCCGGCATCGCGCCGGACAGGTGCCGCGAATAGTTCTCGATGCCTTTCGTGAACCCGATCTCGGCCATCATTTCCAGGTCGAAGCGGGTGCGCTGCTCGAGGCGCTGTTCCTCGATCAGCTTGCCTTCCTGGCGGAAGAACTCCAGCCGGTCGCGCAGTTCCGCCTTGATGCTTTCGATCGCGCGCAGCACCGTCGAGCGCGGCGTCACGTAGTGCGAGCCGGGGTAGACGGTAAAGCGGGGAATCTTCTGGCGCACGCGGCCGGTCAGCGGGTCGAACAGCTGGATCGACTCCAGCTCGTCGTCGAACATTTCCAGGCGCACCGCCAGCTCGGCGTGCTCGGCGGGGAAGATGTCGATCGTATCGCCCCGCACGCGGAACGTGCCGCGGCCGAAGTCGACCTCGTTGCGCGTGTATTGCATCTGGATCAGGCGGGCGATCACGTCGCGCTGGCTGAGCTTGTCCTTGGCGCGCAGCGTCAGGATCATCTGGTGGTATTCGTTCGGATTACCGATACCGTAGATCGCCGACACGGTGGCCACGATGACCACGTCGCGCCGCTCCATCAGCGACTTCGTGCACGACAGCCGCATCTGCTCGATGTGCTCGTTGATCGACGAGTCCTTCTCGATGAACAGGTCGCGCTGCGGCACATAGGCTTCCGGCTGGTAGTAATCGTAGTACGACACGAAGTACTCGACGGCGTTCTGCGGGAAGAATTCGCGGAACTCGCTGTACAGCTGGGCCGCCAGTGTCTTGTTCGGCGCGAACACGATCGCCGGACGGCCCATGCGGGCGATCACGTTGGCCATCGTGTACGTCTTGCCGGAACCCGTCACGCCGAGCAGCGTCTGGAACGACAGGCCATCCTCGATGCCTTCGCACAGGCTGTCGATCGCCGTCGGCTGGTCGCCGGCGGGCGGGAAGGGCTGGTGCAGCTTGAACGGCGAGCCAGGGAACGTCAGCACGGTGGGCTCGGGGGCGCCAGCCAGTGATAAATCAGCCATGAAGTCAGACCTTTGCTAGAATAGGGAGTTGCACACCACACTGTGCAGTCATGGCACAGCGGCCAGCACACCTGTTACCGCCGTGCCTTGCAATTGCCGTGCCCAGTCATCACTGCGCAAGACAATCGCTGCATCGTACTTATTACATCGTACTCATTGCATCGTACTCATTGCATCGTAATTGCTGCCTGTAATGCTCACCCGCTGCGAATCGCATTCAATCGAATCCAATCCTATCATGACGAATCCTTCCGTTTTCAGTGCCATCGAGATGGCTCCGCGCGACCCGATCCTGGGCATCACCGAAGCCTTTAACGCCGACACCAATCCCAACAAGATCAACCTGGGCGTGGGTGTTTATTATGACGACAACGGCAAAGTGCCGCTGCTTTCGTGCGTGCAGAAGGCTGAAAACATCCTGATTGAACAGCCGGCCCCGCGGACGTACCTGCCGATCGAAGGCCTGGCCGCGTATGACAAAGCGGTGCAGGAGCTGGTATTTGGTGCCGACAGTGCCGTAATTCAAGAGCGCCGCGCGATCACCGTGCAGGCCATCGGCGGCACCGGCGCGCTGAAGCTGGGCGCCGACTTCCTGAAGCGTTTTTCGCCCGCTTCGGAAGTCTACATCAGCGATCCGAGCTGGGAAAACCACCGCGCGCTGTTCGAGAGCGCCGGCTTCAAGGTCAACAATTACGCCTACTACGACGCCACCACGCACGGCGTGAATTTCGCCGCCATGCTGGCCGCGCTGAAGGCGATGCCGCAAGGCGCCGTCGTGGTACTGCACGCCTGCTGCCATAACCCGACCGGCGCGGACCTGTCCCAGCAGGAATGGGACCAGGTGATCGACGTGGTCGTGACCGGCGGCCTGATCCCGTTCCTGGACATGGCTTACCAGGGCTTCGGCGCCGGCATCGCCGAAGACGGCGCCGTGGTGCGCCGCTTCGCCGCCACCGGCGTGCCGCTGCTGGTGTCGAACTCGTTCTCCAAGTCGTTCTCGCTGTACGGCGAGCGCGTAGGCGCGCTGTCCGTCGTGGCCGCCACCGCCGAAGAAGCTTCGCGCCTGCTGTCGCAGCTCAAGCGCGTGGTGCGCACCAACTACTCGAACCCGCCGGTGCACGGCGGCAAGGTGGTCGCCACCGTGCTGTCCACGCCGGAACTGCGCCAGCTGTGGGAAGAGGAACTGGCGGCGATGCGCGTGCGCATCAAGGCAACCCGCGATTCGTTCGTGCAAAAGCTGAAGGAAAAGGCGCCGGGCCACGACTTCGACTTCGTGCGCGAGCAGGTCGGCATGTTCTCGTACTCGGGCCTGACGAAAGAACAGGTCGGCAAGCTGCGCGAAGAATCGATCTACGCGGTGGACACTGGCCGTATCTGCGTTGCCGCGCTGAACTCGAAGAACATCGATATCGTTGTTGACGCGATCGCTAAAGTTCTCTAAAATCCTGCTTCTTCGTTGACGTAAGTCAGCGGAGAACAGAAAGCAGTATCAAGAGTAGTAGAAGTATCGGGCAGCAGACAGTACCTTGAAGCAAGCTTGCAGATGTTGCTCGGAACGTATAAAATGCTGCCTCTAATCCCTGATAGCTCAGTCGGTAGAGCGACGGACTGTTAATCCGCAGGTCCCTGGTTCGAGTCCAGGTCGGGGAGCCAGAATCAAGTGAAAAGCCCAGCCGCTTCGGTTGGGCTTTTTGCGTTTTACTCGTCGAGTCGGAGCGGAATATGGAAAACAACGATCAGCGTTACCTGGTGCAGCAAAACAAAATCAGCGACGGCGATAAAAAGCCGCCCGTCTTCGCGAAGGTCATGCGCAGCAAGGAAGGCGTGTTCGAAGGCGTTTCCTTCATCAAGAACAAGGAAAAAGCCACCGTGATGACGACCGCGCAGGCACAGGAAGTGATCGACTGGGCCGCGAAGAAGAAAGCGGCGGCGCATGAGTATGTGACCAAGGTCATTTGCCTGGGGCAGTAGGCGGGAACTCTCCATGCCTGATTGATGCCGGACCCTGTCGATCCGCAGGTCCGGTTCGAGTGAATGGGCCGCAGCAAAAGGCCGCACGCGAGTGCGGCCTTTTGCATTGAGGCGGCATCAAAGCAGCCGCCGCGCCGCTACCGCCTCGACATCGATCGCCCCGCTGACGGTGGTGTACACCACGGTCACCGCCAGCTCGACCGTGCTGATGATCTCGAGAATCCCCGAGCTCAGCGGCAGGTTGCCATCCGTAGGCGCGCCCAGCATCTGCTGCTGCAACCGGCAGCAATCGTCCATCGTGGCCGTGTGCGGCGGCAGGGTGATGACATCCATCGCGGTGATCTTCGCCACCTGCGGCTCGCGGCCCACCGCGGCGCCGGCCAGCACCAGCGGGATCACGCGTTTCAATACCGGGGCGGGGCGCTCGGACAGGTTGTGCAGGTTGATTTCCGTGGCATAGCTGCCCGGCGCCAGCGGCGCGCAGCCGCAGCAGTTGTCGTCCTGGTGGCCGCAGACGAAATTCACGCTCCACACGAACAGCCGGATGTCCGCCGCGCCGACGGTGACGGCGGGCCGGTCCGGCTGGCCGATCACGATGCCCGGGGGTTCGCCGCTGGCCACGTCCCAGCAGACATCCACCCGGTAGCTGCCGTTGCCCAGGTCGGCGACGGGGCTGGTGATGAGCGAGCCGGGGCGGGGCGCGATGGTCATGTCCTCGGCGCGGCCGGGGCCGAAGCGGTTGCCGTACCTGTCGCGCGGTGTAAACGTCATGCGCATGCAGTCGCGGCCATCGGGGCCGGGGCCCAGCGGGTCGGTCGTGACGATCGTGTTGCCGCCGTCGATGCCCACGTCCACGTGCTCGGTCCACACCAGCTCGCGCATGCCGTCGCATGCGCCGTAGCGGGCTTTCGCATGGAATGTGTAGTGGCCTTCCATGCGCAGGTAGTCGGGCAGCCGGATGCCGGCCGAGCCGCCCGCTTCGAACGCGCCGCGCGTGTTGGCGGCATCGTCTTCCAGCGTGAAATGATCCTGCACATAATTGATCGCCGGCGGGCCGCCGCCTTCGATCGCCTTCAGGGTGGCCTGGCGCGGCGGGATCGTGTCGCCGTTGATGGGCAGTGCCGGGCCCAGGCCCGCGTCGCTGAGGATGTTGCCCAGGCCTTTGTCCGGCCGCGTTACCGTCAGCTCGGCGTGCACGTGCTGCGGCCAGCTGTGGTCCGCGTGGCGGATGCGCAGCAGCGGTGAAATCTCGTCGCCGGTGTAGCGGCGGCGCCGCTCCTCGGGTTCGCGCAGCAGCCGCGGGCCGCCGGCCGGGATGATCGAGACGAAGAAGCGCAGCGCCGGCGCGGGCGGGGGGAATTCGCCGCCGCCACCCGGGCGCAGCACCTCGATTTGCCATGCGCCGTCGCGCTCGCCGCCTTGCGGCAGCGGCACGCGCAGGTAAGCCCAGTTGCGGCCCTGCGAACTCTCGACGCCGGCCGTGGCGGCGTTGACGATCGTGCCGCCCGGCGTGCGGAAGCGCACGTCAAGCCAGGCATCGGTGCGGTCCCAGCCGACGACGGCCGTCAGCCGTTCCTCGCCGCATACGTTGAACGTGACCGGCGCCGCATCGGCGCCGGCCGGCAGGTCGGTCTCGGGGTCGAGCAGCACGCCCGCCTCGAAGATGTTGCCGAACGCCTGCGAGAAGAATTTCAGCAGTGCGAGCCCGCCGCTGGCGCGGGTGAACAGGCCGCCGTGACCGGATGCGAGCGCCGACAGCAGCGGCCCGTTCAGGTTCGCATCGGACCCGAGGCCGATCGCGTGGACGTCGATGCCGGCCAGCGACGGCTCCACGGTCGCGATCGACGGCGACTCGTTTTCCAGGCCGTCCGTCAGCAGCAGGATCGCGCGCGGATTCGCGCCCGGCATCGGGAATTGCGCACGGGCCGCATCGAGGCCGCTGCCGATGCCGGTCCTGCCGCCGGAGGCCAGGCTGCCGACGATGCCGCCGGCAAAGGGCGGCCCGCCGATCAGCATGTTCTTGTTCGGATCGGTCACGGGCGCGATGGCGAACGTGGGCGGGCCGGCATTGGTGCTGAACGAGACGAGGCCGGCGCGGTTGCCGGTGCCGGCGCGCACCAGCTGCACGAACAGCGATACCGCGTCCTTCGCGGCATCGATCTTGCGCCGGCCGGTGCCATCGGCTTCGTCCATGCTGCCCGAACGGTCGATCACGAGCATCACGTCGCGCGTGATGGGCGGCGGCGGGGACGGGGCGATCTGCGTGAGGAACGTGGCCGTGGGGAAGTAGGACAGCTGCGAGCCCGTGCAGGGCGTGCCGTTCGACAGCACGCCGACGATGCGGCCGGCGGCGTCGAACAGCCCCGAGCCGGAGCTTCCGCCGGAAACGTGGAACGTGGTCGGCACGCGCACGGCGAACGTGCCGCTGGACGTGACGGTGGCGAAGCCCGGATGGGGCAGCGACAGCTTCTTGACGGCGCCGTTCGGATGGTGGATGCCGAACACCTGCTCGCCGACGGCGGGCAGGTCGGGCCGCAGCGTGACCGGCGCGATGCCGGCCGGGCTGGTTTTCAGCTGCAGCAGGCTGTAGTCGAACCCCGAATCGAAGCGCTGCTGCAGTGCCGCCGATACCTTGTGGAAGCGCGCCGCGTAGCCGGCGGGCCGGCTGCCGTCGCATTCCGTTTCATAGTCGAACACGACCGAGCTGGTAAGCGCTTCGGCCGGCGTGTGGCAATGGCCGGCGGAAATGATCTTGTCGGTATCCACCAGCGTGACGGTGCAGGTTGAAACAGACTCGATTTCGCCGGGCGCATGGCCCGGGTGGATCGTGACGATCATGCCGACGCTGCGCGCCACCTGCCGGCGCAGGTCGCCAGCCGGGATGCAGCGCACGTTTTCCCAGTTCGGTGGCGGCGAGCAGAACCAGAACGGGTCGTACGTGGGCTCGGTGTACGCGGGGTCCGGCAGGAACGGATCGCTGTTCGAGAACGACGGGTGGCCCGGTTCGCCGGCATGCCGTTCGCCGCGGCCGTAGCGGTCCACCTGCGCGCTGCCGGATGGCGCGCCGCTGACGATGTAGCGCACCGGCACGGTACTGCCGCCGAGCGCATGGACATTGACGGGCCGCGTCCAGAACGAGCCGCCGTCGGCCGCGGTGAACACATCGGTGTCGTAGCCCAGGTCCACCTCGATGCGGTTGGCACCGGGCAGGTTCACGTTCTGGAAGTGCAGCATGACGAACTTGGTGCCGCCGGGTGCCGCCACGTGGGCGAAGTTGATGGCCCAGGTATCGGGCAGCGTGGGCGGGCTGCCCGTATCCGGACCGAGCGTGACGGGTGCGCCGAGGACCTGCACGGTGCCTGTGATGTGCGACATGATGGTCTCCCGTCAGCCCGGCCGGCCGTCGACCTGAACCACGTCGAGGCCGGTGCAGGTGGTGTAGATCGCCGTCACGGCCACGTCGTGCGTGGCGACGATTTCCAGCAGGCCGATCGTCAGCGCATCCACCGGCGCACCGAACAGCAGCTCGCCGATGCGGCAGCAATCGTCCATCGTGGCCGTGTGCGGCGGCAGGTCGATGCCGTCTTCCGCGCGGCTGGTGCCGAAGCGGGGCTCGCGAGCCACGGGTGCGCCGGCCAGCACCACGGGAATGAAGCGCTTGCGCACCGTCACCGCCTCCTGGCCGTAGTTGTGGATGCTGATCTGGGTGGCATACCGGCCCGGCCGCACCGGGCTGCAGCCGCACGCCTCGGGCTGCGTCCCGCAGACGAACTTGACGGAGTAGCGCATCGTCTCCGACCGGCAGGCGGGAATCGTGATCGTGACCTTTTTCGCCGCGACCACGCGGCCATCGGCCACCACGTCAAGCGTGCCGGTGAATACCTGGTCGCTGTCCTTGCAGGCGACGCCGTGGAAGCGCACCGCGAACTTCAGCACGTGTTCCATGTCGCCGGGCAGCGGGCCATAGCCGCCGGCCGGCGTGACCGAGGCGACCAGCGGCGCGATGGACGCCGACGGCACCAGCTTCAGCTGATCGATGCCGTTCGAACCGGGATTCTTCGGCACGGTGACGGTGATCGTTTCATCGAACGTGTCGCCCGGGTTCAGCGTCAGCGTGTTGGTGTCGGGAGCGATCGTGACCGGCGCGGGCGCATGCTGGGGCGATGCATCGGAATCAGGAGCAGGATCGGAAGCAGGATCGGAATCGGCGTCGGCACTGGCATTCATGGTGGACTCCCTGGCGTTGTAACTGGGGATACATGCCTGCATGGTTCTTCAACTATAGGCAGCGGCCCCGTGCAGCGCCAGCCCTTTTTCAGGCTGTTGCGCGGATGCCGATCAGCTGGAGGGAAGGGTGTTTCACGCCAGCCGGCGGCAGGCTGGCGCCGCGTGGCGGCCGTTTCGTCGCCTGGCCGTTGCCATATCGCCACGGCCGGGACAGAATGGCGGTTCACCATCCACGAGCCGCCATGACCGATACCGCCACCCTCGACCGGCCACGCGCCGCGCGCCGTTTCCCCTGGCGCCGCTTCGGCACCGATGCCTGCTGGATGCTGGTGCCGGTCGTCATCTGCGCCGTGATCGTCACGTGGTCGTTCGGCGACGGCACCGGCTTCGGCATCAACCTGCTGGTCTCGGCCTGCATCGGCACGATCGCGTTCAGCATCATCAATGGCGTGCGGCTGGCATTCTGGGGCGAAGGCAGGCGGCCGCACCCGCTGGCGTTCGCCGCACTCATCGCAGTGGGCGTGCCGACCGGGCAGGTCGCCGGCGCACGGGTGGCGGGCTGGCTGCTGGGCCGCGAGCTGACATCGCTGCACACGCTGGGATCGAGCCGCACCTCGGGCATGCTGGTGTTTACCCTGCTGGCCACGGGCGCGGTCACGCTGTTCTTCGCCAGTCGCGACCGGGTTGCCAGGGCCGAGGCCGCCGCCGCGGAAGAGCGGGCGCGCGCCGAAGCCGTCGAGCGCCAGGCACTGCAGGCGCAACTGCAACTGCTGCAGGCGCAGATCGAGCCGCACATGCTGTTCAACACATTGGCGAACCTGCAGGGCCTGATCGCGCTGGACCCCGGCCGGGCCCAGCAGATGCTCGATCAGCTGATCCAGTACCTGCGCGCCACGCTGTCGTCGTCGCGCGCGCGGCACACCACGCTGGCGCAGGAGTTCGCGCTGCTGCAGGCGTATCTCGGCCTGATGTCGGTGCGGATGGGGGAGCGGCTGTCGTATGCGTTCGAGCTGCCGGACGAACTGCGCGCCGTCGAGATCCCGCCGATGCTGCTGCAGCCGCTGGTGGAAAACGCGATCGCGCACGGCCTCGAGCCGACGATCGACGGCGGCCACATCCACATTTCCGCCGCGCGGCGCGGTGACCTGCTGACCCTGTCCATCGTCGACAATGGCCGCGGCCCCGAGGCCGGGCCCGGCAAGGCCGGCACGAGCGTCGGCCTGTCCAACACACGCGCGCGCCTGGATGCCCTGTTCGGCGCGCGCGCTTCCGTCACGCTGCGCCCCGCGGAGGGCGGCGGCGCGGTTGCCTGCATCATCATTCCACTTTGAACGGAACCATGACGACTGCCCTGATTGCCGAAGACGAACCGATCCTCGCCGCCATGCTGGCGGCCAGCCTGCAGCGGCTGTGGCCCGGCCTGGAAATCGTGGCCACGTGCCCGCACGGCGTTGCCGCCCTGAGCGAGGCGCTGGCCCGCCAGCCGGACGTGCTGTTCCTCGATATCAAGATGCCCGGCAAGACCGGCCTCGAGGTGGCCGAGGAACTGGCCGAGCAGTGGCCAGGCGGCAGGCCGTTTCCGCAGATCGTGTTCGTGACGGCCTACGACGAGTACGCGGTACAGGCATTCGACAACGCCGCCGCCGATTACGTGCTCAAGCCGGTGAGCGACGAGCGCCTCGGCCGCACCGTGCAGCGGCTGCGCCAGCGCCTGGAAACGCAGCCGGCCGGCGGCATGGGGGCGGTGCTGGCCCAGTTGCGCGCGCTGGCCGGGGCGCAGCCGGCGCCGGCGCCGGCCGAGCGGCTGACGCTGATCCGCGCCGCCGTCGGCAACCAGGTAAAGATGATCCCGATCGCGGACGTGGTGTATTTCGAGGCGCTCGACAAATACGTCAACGTCGTGACCGCGGATGGCGAAGCGCTGATCCGCACCAGCCTGAAGGAGCTGTTGCCGCAGCTGGACGACAAGGTGTTCTGGCAGGTGCACCGGGGCACGATCGTCAATGCTGCGTGCGTGCTGAGTGCGCTGAAAGACGAAGCCGGCAAGCTCACGCTGAACGTGCGGCACCGGCCGGAAAAACTGCGCGTCAGCCCGCTGTACGCGCACCTGTTCCGGCAGATGTGACCGGAAGCCCCGCTCCACGCCGCGGCTTTCCCGTCCCGCGGCCGTTCCTTCCCGTCGTTCCTGCCGACTACACACTATTAAATTGGTGTTGTCGACTTTCTTTTGCCCCGCTATAATGCGGCCTCTTTTCCCTGATAGCTCAGTCGGTAGAGCGACGGACTGTTAATCCGCAGGTCCCTGGTTCGAGTCCAGGTCGGGGAGCCAGAATTCCAAAAGCCGCGTTTCGACGCGGCTTTTTGTTATCCGCAGCGATGACAGAATTTCAGCTAGTTGGCAGTGATACACAGATAAGCGGAGCCGGGCCGTTGGGTATCCGCACGAGGACGTTAAAAAATGCGGAGACAGCGTTGACCACCTTTGCAGCATTTTTTCAAACCCAGGAAAGCAAATGATGAAACTGTCCAAGATGCACAAGCGTCTCCTCGCGCTGACGGCCGCGCTGCCGATGGCCGCCATGGCCCAGGAAGCTGCCCAGGCACCCACCGAACAGACCACCCAGCAGGCCGCCCAGCAGCCGGTTGCCAGCGGCCAGCTGGAAACCGTGACCGTGACGGCCCAGCGCCGCGCCGAGAACATCAAGGAAGTGCCGGTGTCGGTCTCGATGCTGCAGCATGAAAAGCTGGACGTGATCCTGTCCGGCGGCCAGGATGTGCGCGTGCTGGCCGGCAAGGTGCCGAGCCTGAACGTGGAATCGTCGACCGGCCGCGTGTTCCCGCGCTTCTATATCCGCGGCTACGGCAATGCCGACTTCTCGATCTTCGCATCGCAGCCCGTCTCGCTGATCTATGACGACGTGGTGCAGGAAAACCCGATCCTGAAGGGTTTCCCGATGTTCGACCTGGCCAACGTGGAAGTGCTGCGCGGCCCGCAAGGCACGCTGTTCGGCCGTAACACGCCGGCCGGCGTGGTGAAATTCGAATCCGCCAAGCCGAGCCTGAAGGGCGTGGAAGGCTACTACAACTTCTCCGTGGCCAGCCACGGCACTACCAATGTCGAAGGCGCGGCCAACATCCCGCTGTCGAACGAGTGGGCGATGCGCGTTTCCACCCAGCGCCAGCACCGCGACGACTACGTGGCCAACGCGTTCACGGACGGCCGCGATTCGCTGGAAGGCTACAACGAACACGCCGAGCGCGTGCAGGTGCTGTACCAGCCGAACGGCACGTTCAACGCGCTGTTCAACGTGCACCAGCGCACCACCACGGGCAGCTCGCGCCTGTTCCGCGCCAACATCATCAAGAAGGGCTCCAACAACCTGGTCGACAACTTCGACGAGGGCTCGGTGTACACCAACGGCCAGAACTACCAGAACCTGACCACGCGCGGCGGCAGCGTGCGCCTGTCGTGGGACCTGGGTGCCGTGAAGCTGTACTCGGTCACCGGCTACGAGTCGATCGCCGAGTACAACAGCCGCGGCGACATCGACGGCGGCAACCCGGTCTACGGCCCGGGCGTGGTGCCGTTCCAGGTGGAGACGGCCTCCGTGCTGCCGGACCTGAAGCAGTACTCGCAGGAATTCCGCGTCGAGTCGAAGAAGGCCGGCCCGGTGAGCTGGCAGGCCGGCGTCTACTACTTCGATGAAGACGCCACCGGCGGCAGCGACAACTTCAACACGTCCGGCGTGCGCACCAGCCGCGTGGTGAGCAACCAGCGCAACAAGGCGTGGGCGGCATTCGGTTCCGTGAACTACGCGGTCTCCGATGCGCTGACCGTGCGCGGCGGCCTGCGCTACACGAACGACGAAAAGGACTTCCGCACGATCGAGGCGACCGGCACCACGCTGCAGGGCCCGTCGACGATCAACTCGGAAAGCCACAAGACCAACTGGGACCTGTCGGCCACCTACGCGATCAATCCCGACGTGTCGGCCTACGCCCGAGTGGCGACGGGCTTCCGCGCACCGTCGATCGGCGCGCCGTCCGCTTCCGGCCCGGCCACGATCGCCGATGCGGAAACCATCACGTCGTACGAGGCCGGCATCAAGGCCGACCTGTGGAACCGCCGCGCCCGCGCCTCGCTGTCGATCTTCGACTACGACGTGAAGAACCAGCAGCTGACCGTGGTCGGCGGCAATTCGAACGTGACCGCGCTGATCAACGCCGACAAGACCAAGGGCCGCGGCATCGAAGCCGAGATCGAAGGCTTCGTGACGCCGGACTTCAAGGTGGCGGCATCGACCAGCTACAACTACACGCGCATCAAGGATGCTTCGCTGTCCGTGAACAAGTGCGCGCAGTGCACGATCCTCGACCCGGTCAACGCGGCCGGCCGGGTGGTCATCGACGGCAACGCGCTGCCGCAGGCGCCGAAGTGGATCGTCAACCTGTCGGCCCGCTACAACTGGCCGCTGGCCGAAGGCAACCTGTTCGTGCTGACCGACTGGTCGTACCGCAGCAAGGTCAACTTCTTCCTGTACGAAGCGGCCGAGTTCACCGGCAAGCCACTGACCGAAGGCGGCCTGCGCGTGGGTTACAACTGGCAGGGCGGCAAGTACGAAGTGGCCGCCTACGGCCGTAACATCACCGACCAGCAGCGCATCACCGGCGCGATCGACTTCAACAACCTGACCGGCTTCATCAACGAGCCGCGCCAGTTCGGCGTGCAGCTGAAGGGCCTGTTCTAAGAGTCGTTGTTTGATGCCGCTGGCGACAGAAATGTTTCTTGCCAGCGGCAAAAGCGGCCGCTATAATACGGCCTCTTTTCCCTGATAGCTCAGTCGGTAGAGCGACGGACTGTTAATCCGCAGGTCCCTGGTTCGAGTCCAGGTCGGGGAGCCAGAATTTTAGTAGCATCCAGAAACCCAGCCCTAACCCGGCTGGGTTTTTGCGTTTTTAATGTCCGTTCATTTGCGGATGGCGTGCCGAGATAGATCCATAGGCTGTGGAGATCAACCGCTGGAATTGAGGAACGTCGGAAGACATCCGCAAGTCGATTAACGTCATGCCGGGTCAGGAGCGCAGGGCTGCTGGACTATCCCTGGGTACCCGCGATGTCGGAGCCCGGAAAGGGTTTATTGCGCATAGTCAGCCGTGGCAAGGCCGCTTGTGGCGAACGAATGGCTTGCCTGCTCATGGCCCTTTCTCGATTCTGAGCTGATGAAGCTGCACTCTTCATATCCACTGGCAGAAGGACAGACCAATTTCTTTACTTTTGGTTGCAGAGGACTATCATTGAAGAAATTTCCGATAATAATAGGAATTTTCCGATATGAAGCGCGATCGACTTTTTTTCATGATACCGCTGCTGCTGGCGGGCCTGTCCGTATCTGCGAAGGAACCAAAGCCCAGCGTATTACCGGAGCAGCAGGTCAAGAAGCAGATTATCGAGGAATCGATTGCAGCTTATCCGGGACGTTGCCCCTGTCCTTATAATTCAGCGAGAAACGGAAGCTCGTGCGGAGGCAGAAGTGCATGGAGCAAGAAAGGCGGCTACGCCCCGATCTGTTACGAGAAAGAAGTTACAAAAGAGATGGTTCGCCAGTGGCGTGCTGAAAAAATGCAGGCGAGTACATTGCACAATCCTTGAAGAGGTAATTTGGAATAAGAATCAGGCATATATTGCCGGGCTGTAGGAACGGACCGAGTACGTCGAGATTGGACGGGAGAACGTGCTCATAGGAGCCATCGTGCCGAACGTCATGGGCGGCAGGATATCTTTGGAGTACGCGACCTGCGGCACGATAAACACGCCTGAGCAAGTGCTGTTGATCCGGCATTCTTCAGGTTTGAGACGATGTCGGAAGCTGCGGTGTAAAAGCCCGGCAGCGATGCCGGACTTTTTCATTTACAGCTGGATTTCGGTTCTCACGTCAGGCTGCCAACTGCTCCAGGATCGCCTGATTGAACGCCGGAATATCATCCGGCTTGCGGCTGGTCACCAGCTTGCCGTCGACCACAACCTGCTCGTCGCTCCACTCGGCGCCGGCATTGCGCAGGTCCACTTGCAGCGTCGGCCAGCTGGTCACGCGCTTGCCCTTGACCAGGCCGGCGTCGATCAGCGTCCAGGGGCCGTGGCAGATGGCGGCGACAGGCTTGTTCGCGCCGCCGAACTCGCGGATGAACGCGATCGCTTCCTTCGACGACCGCAACTGGTCCGGGTTGGCCACGCCGCCCGGCAGCACGAGCGCGTCGAAGTCGCCGGGGCGGGCGTCGTCCAGCGCCAGTTCCACGGTAAATTTATCGGCCGGGTCCAGGTGATCGAAGCCCTGCACCTGTTCGCCCTTCGCCTTGGGTGAAATCAGCGTCACCCGCGCGCCGTGCTGTTCCAGGAATTCGCGTGGCGCCGTGTACTCGATCTGCTCGACACCGTCGGTCATCAGCACCGCTATTTTCTTGCCATTGAGTTGTTGGGTCATGGTTGCTCCTGTTGAATACGAGCGAAGAAGCTTGCCATGGCGTCGCACGGCGCGATGTGCGCGCGCGAACGTTGGATTTCAAAAGGGAAGCGGTACGGGAAGAAACGGGGAAGGCAGCCGGCCACCGCGCGGATGGCCGGCAGCGGTGAATCAATCGCCCTGGCAGACCGGGTCGCCGGCACGGGGCGCGCAGATGCGGATCCGGCACAGCCGGCCTTCCTCGCCGCCGACGCGCCGGCAGCGCTGCAGCAGGCTTGCGGTGCTGTCGCCGGCACGCGGTTCGACCACGTCGCGGTCCTTCGCGTGGGCGACCAGCGCGGACAGCAGCGCCACGTCGGTGTCCGGGAGGGAAAGCGGGGCGCGGCGGACCTGCTGGCGCGCCGCCAGCTTTTTCGGCTTCGGTTTCGGCTGCGTGCGAACCGCCGCCACGCGCTGCTTTTTCATCACGGCCGCCGCCGCGATCGGCGCCGGCGCCAATAATGCCGCCAAGGCCGGCGATGCGGCGGGAGCGGGCTGCGCGGTGTCGTCGACGATCGCGGCGGCAGCGTGTTCAGCTGCCGGTTCCGTGCGCGGCAGCGGCGGTGCGGCGTGCGCCAGGTGGATGGGCGGCGGCAGCGTTTCCTGCATCATCACGGGCGAAGGCCCGCTGTACAGCCACCAGGCCAGCAGCCCTGCCAGCACTGTGCCGCCGCCCACGACGAGCGCCGGTCCGCGCGCGGCGGACGACGAGGCGGCTGGGCGCCGCGGCGGTTCCGAGGCCTTGTGTTCGAGGCTGGCCAGTATGCCTTTTCCAGGTTTTGACGAATCCAAGTCAGTCCTCCAAAGCTTGATATAAGCGTGCTGCGCGGGCCGATCCGTGTCTTACGATGGGCGGCCCGTCCGTTGGCCAGTGTGGCGCGGGCGGTTCCCGATCGCCTTGACGGAGCGCACCATGTTTCTCCTTTCCATGTTGCTGTTGTTCGTGACCGCCTGCCTCGCCGGGTGGCTGCTGGTGTTCCCTGCCGGGCGCAACGCCGCCGGTGCCGCGGCGCTGCGCCTGGGCCTGGATATCGGCCGGGCGTGGCAGGGCATCAACGCGCACGGGGCGCACGGCGCAAGGTCGGCCACGCACAAGGGGCGGGCGATGGCGGCGCGGGCGGCGCGCGTGCTGCGGCGGTACCCGCTGCTCACGGTCGGCTGCGCGGCGTTCGTGCTGTTGCCCCCGCTGGCCGCGCTGCTGATGGGCGGCCGCGCGGCGCTGCCCGGCGTGGCCGCGCCGGACCATGCCATCAACGGGCAGGTGGCCGACCTGCTGCGCGGCGAGCGGCTGGCCGCGCCGCTGCCGCCGCCGCCCGCCGCCTTCACCACCGCCGAAGTGACGCTGGTGCGCCCGCAGCTGGCCAGCGCGAACCGCAACTGGGATCTGCTGGATCCGGATTTCACGCAGCGGCTGCTGCTCGTGTTCAAGGTGATGCGCGACCAGTATGGCTACGAGATGGTGCTGCTGGAGGGCTATCGCAGCCCCGAGCGCCAGAACCGGCTGGCCGATGCCGGCGGCCACGTGACCAATGCGCGCGCGTTCCAGAGCTGGCACCAGTTCGGGCTGGCCGGCGATTGCGCGTTCCTGCGCAACGGCAAGGTGGTGATCTCGGAAAAGGACCCGTGGGCGATGCGCGGCTACCAGCTGTATGGCCAGGTGGCGGAAGCCGCCGGCATGACCTGGGGCGGGCGCTGGAAGATGATGGATTTCGGCCACGTGGAATTACGCGCGCGCCGCCGCTGAAATTGCGCATAGTCAACAAATTTCCCAGAGGATAGTGGCACCATCATCCGACCAGCAACGAACGGGTAACCAACGGGTGCCACTATGATGCAACGAATCTGGCTGTTCCTGACGGACTCCCGTCATCTTGCGATCCTCGGCCTGGTCGCGATGGCGGGTCTGTATTACCTTGGCGCCGAGCTGATGGAGCTCGCGCTGATCTGGGTCATCGCCGCCACCTGCGCGACAGTGCTGCTCTGGCTGCTCGTGCGCTGGCTGCGGCGCCTGCTGGCGGCGCGCCGCACGGCACGGATCGAGCGGGCAATCGAGGAAACCACCGAACCCGCGGCCGAGACCAGCGACGATGTCGACGTGCTGCGCACCGGCCTGCTGAAGGCGATCGAGACGATCCGCGGCTCCCGGCTGGGCATCAGGACAGGCAGCCGCGCGCTGTACGAACTGCCGTGGTACATGATCATCGGCAATCCGGCAGCCGGCAAGAGCAGTGCGGTCGTCAATTCCGGCCTGCAGTTCCCGATCGCCGACGGCAAGGTGGTGCAGGGCGTGGGCGGCACCCGCAACTGCGACTGGTTCTTCACCACCGAGGGCATCGTGCTCGACACGGCGGGCCGCTATTCGGTGGATGACGAGCACCGCGGCGAGTGGCATGGTTTCCTCGACCTGCTGAAGAAGCACCGCGCGCGGGCGCCGGTCAACGGCATCCTGATCGCGGTCAGCATCGCCGAGCTGCGCGGCGCCGATGCCGATGCCGGCCTGCGGCTGGCGCGCTGCCTGCGCAAGCGCGTGCAGGACCTGATCGAACGGCTCGAAGTGTTCGCGCCCGTGTACGTGGTGTTCACCAAGGCCGACCTGATCGCCGGCTTCGCCGAGTTCTTCGCGCCCTTCGAACGGGCCGAGCGCGAGCGTCCCTGGGGCGCCACGATGCCTTACCGGCGCAAGGCCGGCGCGCAGGAAATCCTGGCGTTCTTCGACAGCGCGTTCGACGAGCTGCACGAAGGCCTCAAGGAAACCTGCATCGCCAACATGACGCTGCAGCGGCGCGGCCAGCAGCCTTCCGGCATCTTCACGTTCCCGCTCGAGTTCTCGTCGCTGCGGGTGCCGCTGCGCGCCTTCCTGGCCACGCTGTTCGAGGACAACGCGTTCCAGTTCAAGCCCATGTTCCGCGGCTTCTACTT
Source organism: Pseudoduganella dura (assembly GCF_009727155.1). Taxonomy (NCBI): domain Bacteria; kingdom Pseudomonadati; phylum Pseudomonadota; class Betaproteobacteria; order Burkholderiales; family Oxalobacteraceae; genus Pseudoduganella; species Pseudoduganella dura. Next base: position 4,948,384 of record NZ_WNWM01000002.1, read on the forward strand.
CACCAGCGCGCTGCAGGAAGGCGCGCCGGTCAGCGCCCAGTCGCACCGGGTGGCGGAGCGTTTCGCGCTGTTGCGCAGGACCGCGCCGCCACCGCAGCACGAGGTGCGCCAGACCGGCTACTTCCTGCAGGACCTGTTCCGCAAGGTGATCTTCGAAGACCGCAACCTGGTATCGCAATACGCCAGCCGCAGCAAGATCCAGTTCAAGTACGGGGCATTTGTCGCCGTGGCCGTGGCGCTGGGCGTCTCGCTGGCCGGATGGAGCTGGTCCTACCTCGGCAACCGGCAGCTGCTCGCCGCCGTGCAGGGCGATCTCGACAAGGTGGTGCGCCTGCAGGACGGCCGGCTCGACCTGCAATCGCGGCTGGAAGCGCTGGAAGTGCTGCAGCAGCGCATCGGGCAGCTGGAAAAATACCGGCAGGACAGGCCGTGGGCGCTCTCGCTGGGCCTGTACCAGGGCGGGCTGCTGGAGCGCAAGCTGCGCGAGGAATATTTTGGCGGCGTGCGCGAGGTGATGGTGAAACCGGTGGCCGCCAACCTCGAAGCGCTGCTGTACGAGATGAACGCCAATGCCGCCCAGCTGGCCGCACCCGCCGTGGCGCAACAACAGTCCGCATTGCAGCCGACCCTGCAGCCGGCGCAAACCCCGGCGCGCGCCTATGCCGATGCCTCGCCCACCAACGTGGAAGATGCGTACAACGCGCTGAAAACCTACCTGATGCTGGCCGATCCCGCCCACGCCGAGCCGGGCCACCTGAACGACCAGCTGACCCGGTTCTGGCGCGGCTGGCTGGAGGCCAACCGCGGCACGATGCCGCGCGAGCAGATGATCCGCAGCGCCGAGCGGCTGATGACGTTCCACCTGGCGCAGCTGGGCGATCCGTCGTGGCCGCGCATCGAGCAGAAGCTGGCGCTGGTCGACACGGCGCGCGAAAACCTGCGGCGCGTGGTGCGCGGCATGCCGGCGCGCGACCGCGTGTATGCCGAGATCCGCGCCCGCGCCGCAACGCGCTTCCCGGCCATGACGGTGGGCCGCATCGTCGGCGAGCAGGATGCCGCGCTGGTGCAGGGCAGCCACGCGGTATCCGGCACGTTCACCCGCGAAGCGTGGGAGAAATACGTGGCCGGCGCGATCCGCGACGTATCGGCGAAAGAGCTGCAAAGCACCGACTGGGTGCTGAAGACGGCCAGCCGCGACGACCTGACGCTGGAAGGCAGCCCGGAGCAGATCGAGAAGAACCTGGTCGACATGTACAAGGCCGACTACACGCGCGAATGGCAGAAGTTCGTGCAGGGCGTCGCGATCGCCGACATGAACGGCTTCAACGGCGCGGTGGCGGCGATGAACCGGCTGGGCGATCCGCAGGCGTCGCCGATCGCCAGGCTCCTGAACACGATCCACGAGCAGACCGCGTGGGACAACCCCGGTGCCGTGGATGCGCAGGTCAAGGAGGCGCGGACCGGCTTCGTCAACTGGATCAGGACGCGCGTAATGCAGCGCGCCCCGACGGTCAATGCCAACGTGAACGTGAATATCCGGCTTGGCGGCAGCGGTTTTGGCGGGGCGGCGGGCCCGATCGGACGCGAGTTCGCGCCGGTGGCGCGGATCGTGGGCAAGCACGACAAGGATGCGTCGCTGCTGCGTTCCTATCTCGACACGCTGTCGCGCCTGCGCACCCGGCTGAATGGATTGAAGAACCAGGGCGATCCAGGTCCCGGCGCCAAGGCGTTCATGCAGCAGACACTGGAAGGCAGCGGTTCCGAACTGGCCGATGCGCTGCGCTTCGTCGACGAACAGATGTTGAACGGCATCAGCGACACGCAGAAGGCGGCGGTGCGGCCACTGCTGGTGCGGCCGCTGATGCAGACGTTCGCCGTGATCGTCGGCCCGGCCGAGGCGGAAATCAACAAGACCTGGCTGGCGCAGGTGTACGAACCGTTCAACCGCACGCTGGCCGGCAAGTATCCGTTCTCGCAATCGGCCCGGATCGAAGCCAGCCAGGCGGAGATCGCGCAGTTCTTCGGACCGGAAGGCCTGGTGGCGAAATTCGTCAACACGTCGATGGGGCCGCTGGTGGTGCGGCGCGGCGACGTGCTGGCGCCGCGCACCTGGGCCGACATGGGCATCACGCTGCAGCCGCAGGCGGTGCAGCGCTTCCCCGGCTGGGTGGCCGTGGCGGGCGCCGGCCCGTCGGCCGCCACGGCGCAGACCGTGTTCCAGATCCTGCCGGTCCCGTCGCCCGGCACCATCGAATACACGGTGGAAATCGACGGCCAGCAACTGCGCTACCGGAACACGCCGCCGCAATGGACCAGCATGGTGCATCCGGCCGCGCAAGGCGTGCCGGGCGCCCGCGTCAGCGCGGTGGCGTTCGACGGCCGCAATGTCGAACTGTTCAACGAGGCCGGGCAGTTCGGCCTGAAGCGGCTGATCGAGGCCGCCACGAAGAAACGCAAGGAAGGCAGCGTGCATGAACTGCGCTGGAGCGCCGACGGCCTGACGGTCGCGGTCGACCTGCGCATCACGAGCAGCCCGGCCGTCGCCGACGACGCGGCGACGCCGCAGCAGGGCTTCACCGGCATGCGCCTGCCGGAAACGATCGTCGGCGGCGTGCCGCCGGCACCGGCCGCGGCGCCCGTGGTGGCCCAGGCCATGGCGCCGGCAACGGCGGGAGGAGCACAGTGATGAGCGCATTTCGTATCGGCTACTTCGGCAAGCTGCCGGCCCGTTCCGACTTCGTCAAGGGCGGTGCCCAGCACGAACTTGCCGGCCTGATCGACGAATGGCTGGCCGGCATGATGAACGGCCTGACCGCCAATCCGCGCTGGAAGCAGCACTACGACGCAACGCAGCCGCTGCACTTCGCGTTCGTCGGGCCGCGCAGCCACGTGGCGGTGGCCGGCCACCTGGCGGCAAGCAACGACCAGTCCGGCAGGCGTTTCCCGTTCATCGCGATGGGCACGCTGGAGGTGCCGCGGCCCGAATCGTTCCTCGCCGCCAGCCCCCTCGCGCTGGACCCGCTGTGGCAGCGGCTCGACGCGCTGGCGGACGAAGTATTGACGGCCGCCGACCCGGCCACGCCACTGCAGGCGCTGGGCAGGACGGTACTGGACCCCGCCGCCGGCGACGACCCCGCCGCGGTACTGGACCGGTTTGCCGCCGGCACCGACGTGGCCATGCTGGAAGCCATGCTGGCGCACGGCGGGCACCGCCCGTCGGTGCGCGGCATCGTGCTGGGCATCGGCTTGCTGCTGCAGCCGTTCGACTGGAGCGGCAGCACGCAGCTGGAACGCGGCCTGGCCTTGCCGTTGCCGCGCGCGGCCGGGCCGCGGCCCGCCGTGGCGGCATTCTGGCTGGCGCTGATCGCGCCGTTCCTGCGCCGCCACGAAATCGAACTGGCGCTGTTCGTGGCCGTGATCGCGGAGCGGCCGATGCTGGTGGTGGGCTTCGCCGGCGCATCGCCTGGCGCGCTGCAGGCGATCATCGATCCGGAAGCGGCACCCGGTCGCCTGATCGGCTTCGACGACACCGGCTGGGTGGACGACATGATCGCCGGCGACCACACGGTGCTGCGGTTGTCCGCCTGCCTGGCGCAGGGCAGCCTGTCGCTCGCCGCCGCGCGCGGGCTGTTTTGCGAGACCTTTGCCTGAAGGAGAACCCATGCATACGACAACAACGATTTTCGGCACGATGCTGTGCAGCCTGGCCCTGGCGGCCGGCGGCGCCGCCGCGCAGGCCCCGGTGCCGGCAAGCCCGATGCCGGGCCAGGTGCTCGTCAGCGGCACGGTGCCCGACGAGGCCAGCAAGGCCGCGGTGCTGGCGCGCGTGCGCGACCTGTATGGCGCCGGGCGCGTGGTGGACCAGGTCGCGATCGGCAACGTGGTGCAGCCGCCGAACTGGAACGGCTATGTGCACAAGCTGATCCAGCCGAACCTGAAGCTGATCAGCAAGGGCCAGCTGAAGGTGGACGGCAACAACGTCAGCGTGCAGGGCGAGGTGGCGAACGAGGCGCAGCGGCAGCAGATCGCCGGCGACATCGCCGCCAGCCTGAATCCGACCTATATCGTGAAGAACGGGCTGCGGGTCAGCGCGGCCGAACAGAACCTGCTGGACGCCGCGCTGGCCAGGCGCATCATCGAGTTCGAGAGCGGCCAGGCGGTGATCCGGCCATCCGGCCTGCAGATCCTGGACGAGATGGCCGCCGCGCTGCTGAAGGTGAAGGGCAAGAAGGTCGAGGTGATCGGCCACACCGACAACACCGGCCTGCGCGAGAGCAACCTGTCGCTGTCGCTCGCGCGTGCCGAGGCCGTGCGCACCTACCTGGCCGGCAAGGCCGTCGACACGGCCATGATCAACGTCTCGGGCCAGGGACCGGACCGCCCCGTGGCCGACAACGCCACGGCGGACGGGCGGGCCCGCAACCGCCGCATCGAGTTCCGCGTGGCGGACTGACGGCCCGGCCGGACCGGGCCGGCCGGCTAGGGCAGCGTGATCGTCAGGCTGGCCGGGCGGGGCGCCAGCTTGACGAGGTCGGCATAGGCCGCCATCGCCTGTTGCGCGTCGCGGTTCAGCGATGCGCGCAGCCCCGTGAACACTCCCAGCCCCACCAGCGCGAACACGGCGGAAACTGCCCACAGCGGCACATCGCTGCGCAGCCGGTTGATCACCTGGTCCGGCCGTGCGGCGCGCGGCGCGAAGCCGCTGGCCTTGCCCTTGATGTGGGTGATCTCGTCGCCCAGCCGCGCCGTCATGTAGGCCAGCCGGTCGCCGCTGTCGCCCGCATGCTTGCCCTTGAAGCCCAGCAGCAGGCACATGTGGAAGACCTGCAGCGCCTGCAGCCGCGCGCCGCCCTTGCCGCGCAATTCGTCGAGCCGGTCGAAGAAGTGCTCGCCCGCCAGCTGGTCGCCGAATACCGTCAGTTGCAGCGGATGCTGTTCCCACGAACCGCGCAGTGGGGACGCCGTGGTCAGCAGCACTTCATCCATCGCGGCGCACCACGCGTACTTCGCCGCTTCGATGTCGTCGCCTTCGGCGCGCAGCTTCCTGGCCTCGCGGTCGAAATCGGCCAGGAAGGCGCTGATGCGCTGCATGAATTCCTGCTCGGCGGGCGGCTCGCAATCGGTCTTCAGCAGGAACATCAGATGGAAGCCCTCGTGCATCAGGTCCAGCAGCGAATGGATGCGCGCGCCGTCCGGCGTGACGGGGCGGGCGGCGAACAGGGAAGGCGCGGCGCGCCGTTCGATTTGCGTTGTCATGGCGTTCTCCTCGTTGTCGGTTACGCGCACTGCGCCTGCGCCAGCGGCCGGGCCACCTGCGGCTGCCGCGCCGCGGCGCCCTGGCCGATCGTCATCGCGCAGGCGTGCAGGCCGATCGTGATGCCGGCCTTCTCGGCGTCGGCGGTGGGGAAGGCGGCCCGCCAGCGCTGGCCGTCAGGCGCGCGAAACAGCGCCACCACGCCGACATAGCCGGCTTCCCGGCTGACTTTCTCCGTGACCTCGTAGCGCTGGCCCGGGATCAGCAGCACTTCCTTCACTTCGAGCAGGTCGGGGCCGAGCAGCTCGCGTTCCGCCTGGGCGCTGGCGAAGCCGCCATACGACACCCGCTCGAACGCCTCTGCCTGGCGCAGCTTGTAGATGCGTGCCACCAGAGCCAGCGGCGGGCCGCCGTTGCCGCTGTTCAGGGTCGGCGCGGCATGCAGCCGGATGTTGACGTTGCGCGCCGGCTTCTGCGCGTCGGGCAGCTCGGGAGGGCGGTTGACGCCGGCGATCTGCAGCACGGCGCCGGCGATCGATGCCGTGCCGCAGCCGGCGAGGACTGCCGCGGCCGCGGCGGCGGCGATACAGGGTATTGCCTTCATGGGTGCTCCTAAAAGTGGGACGGTCACCCATTTAACCGGCCCGGCACCCGTCCGAACTTGCGGCTACGCAATTACCGTTGCATAGATTGCGTCAACGCAACAATGACTGTCGGCAATTCTTCAATAATTGGTTTCACCCGTTCGCAAGGAGACATGCATGAAACTTCACCTGATTCCCTGCCTGGCCAGCGCGCTGTTGCTGTCGGCCTGTGCCGGCACCGCGCCCACCACCATCGCGGTGCCGGCCGCGGCGACGCTCGACGCGGCGATGGCCGATGCCGAACGCAGCATCGCAGCCGGCGAGGCCGACAAGGCCTACGCGATCCTGCGCAATGCCGGCAGCCGCTTCCCGGCCGAGAAGGCGCCGTGGGTACAGATCGCGCAACTGAAGTTCGATCGCGGCCTGTACGGCGACGCCATCACCAACGCGCTCGAAGCGCTGCAGCGCGATCCGAACGACCGGCAGGGCAGCAGCATCGTCGCCGTGGCCGGGCTGCGCCTGTCGACCAGGGCGGTGGCGGACCTGAGCCAGCAGAACAGCCTGGGCGGCCCGCTGCGCACCGAAGCCCAGCAGCTGGCCAACCTGTTGCGCAGCACGCTCGGCGAAGACGTGCTGGTGCCGGGCAAGGCCAGGCCGGCGCCGTTGAAGAAGCCGGCCGCCGCCACGGTCAAGCGCGCATCCACCCAAACGACCAGCGCCGACCCGTTCGGCGCACTGAAATAGGAGCAGGCCATGGCAAACGGCGACAGTGTGCAGAAGCGCCTCAACAAGGTAAGGCCGCCGCGGGTGCAGATGACGTACGACGTGGAAATCGGCGACGCCATCGAAAACAAGGAGCTGCCGTTCGTGCTCGGCGTGATCGGCGACTACGGCGGCGATCCTGGCAAGGAACAGAAGCGCCTGAAGGATCGCAGCTTCGTCAACATCGACAACGACAACTTCGACGAGGTACTGGCCGGCGTGGCACCGGCGGCGCAGTTCCTGGCGCCGAACCGCCTGACCGGCAAGGGCGACCTGGCCGTCTCGCTGCAGTTCGAGGCGATGGCCGACTTCCGCCCCGAGTCGATCGTGCGCCAGGTCGAGCCGCTGGCGAAGCTGCTCGATGCGCGCACCAAGCTGGCCGACCTGCGCAACAAGCTGGCCGGCAACGACAAGCTGGAAGACATGCTGACCGACGTGCTGAAAAACACCGAGCAGCTGTCGCAACTGAAACCGCCGGCCGGGGAGGAATGACATGTCCGCACAACTGCAGGAAGGGGGCTTGCCCCAGGCCGCCGAAGGCACCGCGCTGCTGGACGAGATCGTCGAGCGCAGCAGGGTCGCCAAGTCCAGCGCCGAACACGAACGCGCGAAGGACATCATCGGCGAACTCGTGAGCCAGGTGCTGGAAGGCACCGTGACCGTCTCGCACAACCTGTCCGCCACGCTCGACGCCCGCGTGGCGGAGCTGGACCGGCTGATCTCGGAACAGCTGTCCGCCATCATGCATGCGCCGGCGTTCCAGAAACTGGAACAGAGCTGGACCGGCCTGCACTACCTGGTGCGCAATACCGCCACCGGGCCGGGGCTGAAGGTGCGCATGATGAACGTCACCAAGCGCGAGCTGGTGCGCGATTTCCAGAGCGCGCTCGAGTTCGACCAGAGCGTGATGTTCCGCAAGGTGTACGAGGAGGAATTCGGCACCTTCGGCGGCGCCCCGTACGCGGCGCTGCTGGGCGATTTCGAGATTTCGCGCCAGCCCGAAGACATGTACTTCGTCGAGCAGATGTCGCATGTGGCGGCCGCCGCGCACGCGCCGTTCATCAGCGCCGCTTCCCCCGAGCTGTTCGGCCTGGAAGGCTTTGGCGACCTGGGCAAGCCGCGCGACCTGGCCAAGGTGTTCGACACGGTCGAGTATGCGAAGTGGAAGGCGTTCCGTGAATCCGAGGATTCGCGCTATGTCGGGCTCACCTTGCCCCGTTTCCTGGGCCGGCTGCCGTTCAATCCGGTCGACGGCACCACGGTGGACGGTTTCACTTTCGTCGAGGACGTGGACGGCACCGATCACCAGAAATACCTGTGGTGTAACGCCGCCTACGCGTTCGGCGCCAGGCTGACGAAAGCGTTCGAGGAATTCGGCTGGTGCGCCGCGATCCGCGGTGTCGAGGGCGGCGGCCTGGTCGACGACCTGCCGACCCACACGTTCAAGACCGACGAGGGCGAAGTCGCCCTGAAGTGCCCGACCGAAGTGGCGATCACCGACCGCCGCGAGAAGGAACTGTCGGACCTGGGCTTCATCTCGCTGGTGCACTGCAAGAACACGTCGTACGCCGCGTTCTTCGGCGCGCAATCGGCGCAGAAGGCGCGCCGCTACAGCACCGAGGCCGCCAACGCCAACGCCGTGCTGTCGTCGCAGCTGCAGTACATCTTCGCCGTGTCGCGCATCGCGCACTACATGAAGGCCATGATGCGCGACAAGATCGGCAGCTTCGCATCGGTATCGAATGTCGAGGATTTCCTGAACCGCTGGCTGATGAAATACGTGCTGCTGGACGATAACGCCAGCCAGGAACAGAAGGCGCAATTCCCGTTGCGGGAAGCATCGGTGCAGGTGCAGGAAGTACCGGGCCGGCCCGGCGTCTACCGCGCCGTCAGCTTCCTGCGGCCGCATTTCCAGCTCGACGAGCTGACCGTTTCGCTGCGCCTGGTGGCGGAGCTGCCGACAACCACGAGTTGATCAACCACGTAAGGAGAAAGCCATGGCAATTGACGTCTATCTGCAGATTGACGGTATCAAGGGCGAGTCGATGGACGACCGCCACAAGGACTGGATCGAGTGCAAATCGGTCAGCTGGGGCGTGGAACAGCCGAAGTCCGCCACCTCGTCCACCGGTGGCGGCCACACGGCCGAGCGTTGCGAACACCAGGACATCGTGCTGCAGAAGCTGGCCGACCTGTCGTCGCCGGTGCTGCTGCAAACCTGCTCGGCGGGCCGCACGATCCCCAAGGCCAGGTTCGAATTCATGCGTGCCGATGCGCAGGGAGAACGCATCAAGTACTACGAGATCGAAATCGAAAACGTGCTGATCGGCGCCGTATCGCCGTCGGTCGCCGAAGGCGACATCCTTACCGAATCGGTGTCGTTGAAATTCTCGAAAATCCGCTGGCGTTACACGCAGCAAAAAATTACCGGCGGCGCGGGGGGCAATACCTCCGGCGGCTGGGATCTGGCAGCGAACCGGATCGTCTGATTTGCGACGGCGACTTTGCCGCGGGTAACACCGCGGTTTTTTTTTGGGAGACCGATTTCATGAACGGTTATACGCCCGGCCTGTTCGACCGGCTGCTCGGCGACCGGAGCTCCGGCACCCGGCTGTCGCTCGAACAGTTGAAGGACGCGGTGGCGCGCGACCTGGAAGACCTGCTCAATACCCGGATGGCGCTGCCGGGCGAACTGCTCGAAGGCTGGCCCGAATGCGCCGCGTCGATCGTCACCTACGGCCTGATCGATATCGCCGGCATGTGCCTGTCCAGCAGCGACGACCGGGCGCGCATCTGCGACGGCCTGCGCGCCACGATCGAACGGCACGAGCCGCGGCTGCGCAGCGTGGTGGCGCGCGTCGAGCACCAGGCCGGCTCCGTCAACCGGATCAACTTCGTCATCACCGGCGTGCTGCACGCGCCGGGCGTGTCCGAACCCATCAATTTCGATGCCGTGCTGCAGCCATCCACGCTGCATTACTCGATTCACCGAAACGCCAGAGGAAACACATGAACAACCTGAAAACGCTGATCGGAAAACTGAACGACACCACGCGCCAGGCCGCCACGCGGGCCGCCAGCATCTGCCTCGCGATGGGGCACTATGAAGTCGACCTGGAACACCTGTTCCTGGCGCTGCTGGAGGAACCGCGCGGCGACCTGGCGGCGATCATCCGCCGCTGCTGGATCGCGAGCGAGGCGCTGGAAGCGGACCTGCGCGCCGAACTGGCCCGGTTCGAAACGGGCAGCAACCGCGTGCCCGTGTTCTCGCGCCACCTGCCGGCACTGCTCGAACATGCCTGGCTGATCGCCTCGCTGGCGCCGCAGCAGCCGGCCCAGGTTCGCGGCGCCCATTTGCTGCTGGCGCTGCTGACCGGACCGGAACTGGCGCAACTGGCGCACCGCGGCTCCAGGCTGTTCGCCCGCATCCCCGTCGACGAGCTGAAACACAATCTCGAGAAATTCACGCGCGACTCGATCGAGGCTCCTGCTACGCCGGGGGGCATCGCCATGCCCGAGGAGGGCACCGTTGCCGATCCCGTGCAGCAGGTCATGGCCAGGACGCCGGCCCTCGACCAGTTCACCACCGACCTCACGCAGCTTGCCCGCGACGGCGGGATCGACCCTGTGGTCGGCCGCGAGGCCGAGATCCGGCAGGCGGTCGACATCCTGATGCGCCGCCGCCAGAACAACCCGATCCTCACCGGGGAGGCCGGCGTGGGCAAGACCGCCATCGTAGAAGGGCTGGCGCTGCGCATCGCCGAAGGCAGCGTGCCCGAAGTGCTGCAGGGCGTGCATATCCACACGCTGGACATGGGACTGCTGCAGGCCGGCGCCAGCGTCAAGGGCGAGTTCGAGAACCGCCTGAAGAACGTGATCGCCGAAGTCAAGCGCAGCCCGCACCCGATCGTGCTGTTCATCGACGAGGCGCACACGATGATCGGCGCCGGCGGCCAGGCCGGCCAGAACGATGCCGCCAACCTGCTCAAGCCGGCCCTGGCGCGCGGCGAACTGCGCACGATCGCCGCCACCACGTGGAGCGAATACAAGAAGTACTTCGAGAAGGATGCCGCGCTCGCGCGCCGCTTCCAGGTCGTCAAGGTCGAGGAGCCCGACGAGGAGACGGCATGCGCGATGCTGCGCGCGATGGTGCCGTTGATGGAACGGCATTTCAACATCCGCGTGCTCGATGCCGCGATCGTCGATGCGGTGCGGCTGTCGCACCGCTACATCGCCGGCCGCCAGTTGCCGGACAAGGCCATCGGCGTGCTCGATACCGCCTGCGCGCAGGTCGCGCTGGGGCAGAGCACGGCACCGGTGCAGCTGGAAGGCTGCCAGCGGCGGCTGGCCGCGCTGGGCGCCGAGATCGCGGCGCTGGAACGCGACGTGGCCGAAGGCTGTGGCAGTGGCGGCCGCCTGCCCGCGCTGCGCGACGAGCGCGGCATCGTGAAGGCGCGCCAGGAAGACCTGGCCCAGCGGTGGGAGCGCGAAAAAGCGCTCGGCACCCGGATCCGCCGGTTGCGCGCCGTGGCGGGGGAGCGAAGCAACGCGCAGCCCGAAGCGCAGGCCGAAGCACAGGCCGCCGAGCACGAACTGCGCGCGCTGCAGGGGCCGGCGCCGCTGGTGCCGCTGCAGGTGGACGCCGCCGCCGTGGCCGGCGTGGTCGCGGGATGGACCGGCATCCCGCTGGGCCGCATGGTCAAGGATGAAATTGACACGGTGCGTCAGCTGCACCTGCAACTGGGCGGACGCGTGCTGGGCCAGCCGCACGCGGTGGCCGCCGTCGCGCAACGCGTGCGCACCGCCCGCGCCAATCTCGACGATCCGAACAAGCCGAAAGGCGTGTTCCTGTTCGTCGGCCCGTCGGGCGTCGGCAAGACCGAGACCGCGCTGGCGCTGGCCGACCTGCTGTACGGCGGCGAACGCAAGCTCGTCACGATCAACATGAGCGAATACCAGGAAGCGCACAGCGTCTCGGGCCTGAAAGGTTCGCCGCCCGGCTACGTGGGCTACGGCGAAGGTGGCGTGCTGACGGAAGCCGTGCGGCGCAACCCCTGGAGCGTGGTGCTGCTCGACGAGATCGAGAAGGCCCATCCGGACGTGGTCGAACTGTTCTACCAGGTGTTCGACAAGGGCGTGATGGAAGATGCCGAAGGCCGCGAGATCGATTTCCGCAACACGATCGTCATCGCCACGTCGAACGCCGGTTCGGCCACGCTGATGCAGGCCTGCCTGAACAAGGCGCCCGCCGAGCTGCCAGCGCCGGAACAGCTGCACGAGCTGGTCCGCCCGCAGCTGATGAAGCACTTCAAGCCGGCTTTCCTGGGCCGGCTGCAGGTGGTGCCGTTCTACCCGCTGGGCGACGATGTGCTGGTCGGGGTCATCCATGCCAGGCTGGCGCGCATCGCCGGGCGCGTGCGTGCCAGCCACCAGGCCGAATTCACGTGGGACAGCGCGCTGGTCGAAGCCGTGCTGGCGCGCTGCACCGAAGTCGATTCCGGCGCGCGCAACGTCGACAATATCCTGAACGGCACGCTGCTGCCGGAAATCGCCGATGCCGTGCTGGCCCGCATGGCCGAAGGCGGCGGCATCGCCAGGATCAAGGCCGGCGCCACGCGCGAGGGCCGGTTCCGCTACACCATCCGCTAACGACCACCATGCAGGAGACCACCATGCTCGATATCGCCCAACTGCTCGTTCCGATCAGCGTTGCCCGGGTCTGCGGCGAAGACCTGAGTTTTTCTACCGAGGTGGACACCATTGCCCATGCCCGCCGCCACGACGACCCCACGCTCGACCAGGGAGAATGGGTCGAGGCCCTGAAGCAGGCCGACTGGCCCTACGTGGCGCGTCACTGCGAAAAACTGATCCGTTCGCGCAGCAAGGACTTGCGGCTGGCCGTATGGCTGGCCGAGGCCCACGCCAAGACCCGCCACTTCCGCGGCCTGGGCGACGGCTACGCGTTGCTGGCCGGCCTGTGCGAGCGCTTCTGGGACAGCGTCTACCCGGTGGCGGACGCCGGCGACCACGAGCAGCGCATCGGCAACCTGTTCTGGCTGCTCGCGCGCTCGCCGCAACTGGTCAGGGAAATCCCGCTGACCGAAGACGGCAGCGTATGCCTGGCCGACTTCGACGCCGCGCGCCAGCGCGCCGCCAGCATCCAGGGACCGGACGAGTGGGGCAACGGGCGCACCGTGGCCGGGCCCACCGTCGACGAACTGGATGCCCGCCGCCGGCGCAACACCGACGCATTCAATGCGCAACTGTTCGCCGATGCCCGGTATTGCCTGCAATCGCTGCTGGCCTTCGAGAAAGCCGTCGACCAGCGCCTCGGCGGCGACGGCCCCAGCTTCACCACGGCGCGCGAGGCGCTGCAGCAGGCCATCGACTTCATCGGGCTGCTGGCCCCGGCCGGCGGTGCCGCTGCCGCGGACGGCGGCCCCGCGGCGGCGCCGGCGGCGAACACCCCGGCCAACGGCGCGGTCGCGTCGCGCCAGGAGGCGATCGGACAGCTGCGCGAGGTGGCCGAGTACTTCCGGCGCACCGAACCGCACAGCCCGGTGGCTTACCTGGCCGACAAGGCCGCCGCATGGGCCGCGATGCCATTGCACCAATGGCTGCGCGCCGTCGTCAAGGATCCGAACCAGCTGGCCCAGCTCGACGAGTTGCTCGGTACCGTCGCGCCGGCGCCGGAGAACTGAACTCAACCGTGTTCCGCTTGCATTCTCCCCGCGTTATCGGCAGACTGCCTGAAAGATAATGCAGGGAGGCAATTGTGGGCAATCTTCGTATCGGCGCGCGCCTGGCGCTCGGCTTCGCGCTCGTGCTGGCATTACTGGCGGCGATGACGGTGACCGGCGTGCTGCGCATGCACAGCGCCAGTCGGCTGACGGACGAGCTGGTCACCCAGCGGGTGCACAACGAACGCCTGATGGCCGAATGGAACAAGGTCATCGAAGTCAACGCGGCGCGCACCATCGCCGCCTTCCTCGCGCCGGACACGGCGCAACAGAAAGCCATCGAGGCCACGATGGCGGCATCGTCGAAACGGGCCACTGAAATCCAGGACTTGCTGGGCAGTACGCTGCTCGACGACGATTCGCGGCGCGGCCATGCGGCCGTGGTCGCTGCACGCAAGCAGTATTCCGACACCCGCAAGACGATGCTCGCGGCGAAGTCCGCCGGCGACATGGCCACCGCCCGGGGCATCTACGCCGCCGGCCTGAACGATACCCGCGAAGCCTACCTGGCCGCGCTGGCCGCCCTGCTGAAAACCCAGCAGAACGCGCTCGACGCCACCGCCGCGGCCATCCACGCCCACTATGCCGCCGGGCGCAACCTGCTGCTCGCGCTCGGCGTCGGTGCCATCGTGGCCGGCGTGGTGCTGGCCTGGCGCCTCACGCGCACGATCACCGGGCCGCTGGGGCAGGCCGTGCGGATCGCGGAAAACGTGTCGTCCGGCGACCTCACCAGCGCCATCGACGTGTCGCACGGCGATGAAACGGGCCAGCTGATGCGGGCGCTGAAGAAGATGAACGACAGCCTGCTGACCATCGTGCGCCAGGTGCGCAACGGCACCGAGACGATCGCCACGGCGTCGGCCGAGATCGCCGCCGGCAACCTCGACCTGTCGTCGCGCACCGAGCAGCAGGCCAGCGCGCTGCAGCAGACCGCCGCCACGATGGAAGAGCTGACCTCGGCCGTGCGCTCGAATGCCGACAACGCCCGCGAAGGGCGCACGCTGGCCGACGGCGCCGCGACCATCGCCGGCGCGGGCGGCACCGTGGTCGCCGACGTGGTGCGCACGATGGAGGCGATCAATGTGTCGTCGGGCCGCATCGTCGACATCATCGCCGTGATCGACGGCATCGCGTTCCAGACCAACATCCTGGCGTTGAACGCGGCCGTCGAAGCCGCGCGGGCGGGCGAGCAGGGCAGGGGCTTTGCCGTGGTGGCATCCGAGGTGCGCGCCCTGGCGGGGCGTTCCGCCGCCGCGGCGAAGGAAGTCAAGGAGCTGATCGGCGACTCGGTGCAGAAGGTGCACGCCGGCACCGCGCTGGTGGACCGCGCGGGCAGCACGATGGGCGAAATCGTGGCGGCGATCGGCAAGGTCACGCAGATCATGAACCAGATCGCCGACGCCAGCGCCCAGCAGCAGGACGGCATCGAGCAGGTCAACACGGCGATCGCGCAGATGGACCAGGTGACGCAGCAGAACGCGGCGCTGGTCGAACAGGCCGCCGCCGCCGCGGCCGCGATGCAGGAGCAGGCGGCGCGCCTGGCCGATGCCGTTGCCGTGTTCCGGCTCGACGCCGTGCCGCCATCGCGGCGGCGCGAAGACCACCGTCTCGCCTTGCCCGCATGAGCGGGGCTACAATGCGCGGATGACAAAGATACCGGCTGAAGAACCGGCTGAAGAACAGGCCGACAAGCGGGCCGAGAAGCGGGCCGAGTGCGCAACCTGCCGTCGCGCCGCCAGCGCCTGCACCTGCCGCTGGATCCGACCGGTCGGCAACGCACCGTCCCGCACCGCGGTGCTGATCCTGCAACACCCGATGGAAACCGCCAACGCGAAGAACAGCGCGCGGCTGCTGCACTTGTGCCTGCCCGGCAGCAAGCTGGTGGCCGGCGAAATATTCGACGATCTCGGCGAACTGCTGGCCGGCCCGCGCCGGGCGGTGCTGCTGTATCCGGACACGCCCGGCGACCGCTCGCTCGGCATCGCGGCGCCGCCGCCGTTCGACCCGGCAGCGGGCGAAGACCTCCTGCTGGTGGTGCTCGACGCCACGTGGCGCAAGAGCCGCAAGATGCTGTACCTGAATCCGGCGCTGCAGGCGCTGCCCCGGCTGGCGCTGCGCGATGTGCCGGCCTCGCACTACCTGATCCGCAAGGCCCATGCGCCGGGCCAGTTGTCGACGCTGGAGGCCACCGCGTACGCGCTGGCCCGCCTGGACAACGACGAAGAGCGCTACGCGCCGCTGATCGCGGCATTCGACGGCTTCGTCGGCCAGCAGCAGGCGCTGGCGGCCGCCCACCGCGCCGGCTGAATTGCGGCGCACGCCCGCCAGCGTAATCCTTCAGCTGATCAGCTTGAGCCCCGGCGGCAAGGCATCGCCGAACATCCGCTGCTCGCTGGCCTGGTCCAGTTCGACGACGTCGCGCACCATCGCGCTCCAGGCCGGCGGCGCGCCGGCGCCCGTCAGGCGGCGCAGCACGTCCTCGCGCAGCGCCGCGCCGATGTCGCGCGAACGGTCGCCGGTCATCCGCGCCAGGTGCGCGGCGGCGAAGCCGGCCGGCTCGATCTTCTTCCAGTCCAGCCCGAGGATCTCGCCCAGCCACCGTTCCACCGCGGCCACCGGCGCCACCTCGTGCGCGCTGCCGTGGAACGGCTTGCGTGCGCCCACGCGGCCCAGCGCCCACAGGTAGCGGCCGAAGCTGGCGGCGGCCCTGGCGTCGAACTTCGGGCCGGATGCCGGCAGCTTGCCGATCGTGCCCATCATCCAGTCGCCGATTTCCGCCTTGTAGGCCGCCGGAATGCGCTCCAGCGAGGCGCCCAGCCGCAGCATGTCTTCCTCGCCGCCATCGACCAGCGTGGCCGGACGGCGGCCGCGCTCCGCCGCGCTGGCCTGCAGGTTGAAGGCGAAATCGTCCAGCAGCCGCAGCTGCATCTCGGTCGTCAGGCCGCCGGCCACGCGGCGCCACAGCGTCCACCATTCGGCGCGCACCTGGCTGTCCTTGAAATACTGGGCGCCGCTGTCGAACCGCGCCCACAGCTGGCCGATGCGCCAGTCGTCGAGCGGCGCGCCGAAGCCGGGCCGCAGGCACCAGCCCGCGAGGTTGAGCCACACGCGCTCGTGTTCCGCCGAGCGGCGGCGGCCCTTGGCGCGCCCCATCAGCGCGTCGAACAGGTGCCGCAGCAACTGCGTGGGCCAGCGTTCGCGGCTGCCGAGCAGGTTTTCGAGCTGGCCGCGCAGCTGGCGCACTTCCTTGCCGTCCACCTGCAGCACGCGCGAACCGAAGATGCGGTCGATCTTCTCGACGGCATCGGCAAAGCGTGGTGGCGGCATGTTGTCCTGCGGCTCGGCCGCCGCCGCTTCCTCCTCGCCGCGCAGCTGGAATTCCAGCAGCCAGCGCCTGTCGCTGGCCGCGTCCACGCAGTGCACTTCCAGCGTGCCGACCTCGGACAACGCCGCCGCCAGCCGCACCGGGATCTCCTTCGGCACCTTCGTGTCGTCGGTCTTGAGCACGGTGGAAATCGCCGGCAGCGCCACGTAATCGGCAGGGTCGAGGTCGGCGAGGTCGCCGGCGCCGTGGCGCAGGTCGGTCACGGTAGAGACGAGGTGGAAGCGCACGGGCCGGCCCACGCGCAGCCCGAACGTGCGGTCGGCCAGCGTGATCTCGCTGCCCGGCTGGGCGCCGCGCGGCAGGATGCAGACGGCGCGGCGCTTCACGCCGGGAGCCTTGTCGGTATCGAGCAGCAGGTAATAGGCGCGCGCGGAGCCGCCGGCGATCGACGGCGCCATGCCCTGCCGCGACAGGGAATAGGCCACGCCGCCGCGGGCCACGGCCACATCCGGATTGTCGTTGTGAAGGACTTTGACCGGCGCGAGGCCGGATTGGCCACGCCAGCCGGACAGGGTGTCGGCCAGCCGCTGGGCCAGCACGCCGGCGCGGAACACGCCGCCGTTCAGCAGCAGCGTGTCCGGCACGGGGAAGGTGGTGGCGTCGTCGATGCCCAGCGCGGCGCGCGCCGCCTGCGCGTGCTGGCGCAGGAAGCTGGCGAGATGCCGCGTCACCGCCGCGTCGCTCGCATACGGCAGGCCGAATTCGACGATGCCGCCGCGCGACCGGCGCGCATCGGCCTGTTCCGGATTCAGCGGGAAGAAGCCGTCGACGACGATCTGCGCCACGTCGGCGCGGCTCAGGGTCACCGAGCGGCTGCCGCCGATCAGCTTCGAGCCGCTGCCCAGCAGCGTGACATTGGCCTGTTCGGGGCCGTTTGCGGACAGCAGCTGTTCCTTCGCGGCGCGGCAGCGCTCGGTCAGCTGCGCCAGGCGGCCGCTGGAAAGGCGCTGCCCGCTGTCCGGCCCGGCGAGGCGCGATTCGGCCAGGTGGGCGAGGGCCAGGTCCATGTTGTCGCCGCCCAGGATCAGGTGGTTGCCCACGCCGATCCGTTCCAGCACCGGCTCGCCGTTCCGGACCTGCACCTGCACCAGCGAGAAGTCGGTGGTGCCGCCGCCGACGTCGGCCACCAGCACCAGCCGCGTGTCCGCCAGTTCAGCGGCCAGCGTCGAGCGGTGGCGGTACAGCCAGTCGTACAGCGCCGCCTGCGGTTCTTCCAGCAGCCGCACGCCATGCAGGCCGGCCAGCTTCGCCGCTTCCAGCGTCAGCGCGCGGGCGCCCTCGTCGAACGACGCGGGCACGGTCAGCACGATGCGCTGGTCTTCCAGCAGGTGAGAGGGGAAGTGGGCGTTCCAGGCGCCGCGCAGGTGCGCCAGGTAGCTGGCGCTGGCCGCCACGGGCGATACCTTGGGCACGGTGTCGTCCGCGCCCCACGGCAGGATCGGCGCCGTGCGGTCGACGCCCGGGTGCGACAGCCAGCTCTTGGCGCTGGCCACGTAGCGCCCGGTCACCTGGGCGCCCAGCGTGCGCGCCAGCCGGCCAATGATGAAGCGGTCCACGCCGGCCACGTCGTTCTGCAGCCAGGGCAGCTGCAGCTCGCCCGGCGCCAGCTCGCCTTCGGCCGGGTGGTAGCGGCTCGACGGCAGCAGCAGCGCGCCGTGCACCTCGCCCGGCGCGGTCAGCTGGTCGATGTCCAGCAGCTGGACATCGGCGGCGCCCGGCGCCGCATAAGCCAGCACCGTGTTCGTGGTGCCGAGATCGATGCTGACCAGGTACGGCGTCATTGTCCTTCGGCGGTGCCGCGCACGTCGAATTCCACCTTCCAGCGCTGGCCGCCGTCGGCCACCGCCAGCAGTTCCAGCGTGCCGGCCTCGGTGGCGTGCGCATGCAGGCGCACCTGCACCACGTCGCCCGGCTGCCGGCCTTCCGGCGGCAGTTCGGCGTGGATCTCGTTCAGCTCGGCCAGTTCATCCGGGCCCCAGAAATCGAGCACCGTGCCGATCTGGTCCTGCCGGCGCGTGGACGAGCCGAAGAAGCGGAACTGCACCGGCTCGCCGACGACGAGGCCGAATTCCTGGCCCGGCAGTTCCAGCTCGCTGCCTTCTTCCATGCCGAACGGCGCCACGCACAGCGCCTGGATCGGCGGTTCCATGCCGGGGATCGCCGGCATCGACGATTCCACCGCCACGTAGTAGGAACGGGCCGTGCCGCCGCGGATGCGCACGCCGGCACCGCGCCGCACGTAGCTGTAATAGGCGGCGCCGCGGGCCACGGCCAGGTCCAGGTCCGCGCCGCCCAGCATGCGTGCCGCTTCCGCGCCTTCCATGTACAACCAGTCGTTGATGGTGTCCATCACGCGCTGGGCCAGCTGCGCCGACTTGAACACGCCGCCGTTGAACAGCACCGCGCTCGGGTGCAGGAACGAGTGGTCCGGGTTCTGGCGGTCCGCGAAGCCCGGCACGTCGGCCGTGGCGCCTTTCTGGCGGCCCAGGAAGGCGGCCAGGTGGCGCGTGATCGCGGCATCCTGCGCATACGGCAGGCCCAGCTGCGTGAGGCCGGCGCGGGTGCGCACGGCGGGGCGCGCGGCGGCTTCCACTTTCGGGAAGAAGCCGTCGGTGATGAACGCCGTCACTTCGTCGCGGGTCAGCTCGGTGCGGATCGAGCCGCCGATCAGCTTCGAGCCGCGGCTCGGCACCACGATCGGCCACGTGTCGGCGCTGGCGTCGGCCAGCAGGTTTTCCTTGGCGGCGCGGCAGCCGTAGGTCAGCGCGCGCAGTTGCCATGGATCGAGCTGCGTGCCGCTGGCGGCCAGCTTGCGGGCCACCAGGTGGGCAAGGGCGAGATCCATGTTGTCGCCGCCCAGCAGGATGTGGTCGCCCACGGCCACGCGGTGCGGTTCCAGCACGCCGTCGCGCTCGGTGATGGCGATCAGCGAGAAGTCGCTGGTGCCGCCGCCCACGTCGACCACGAGGATGATGTCGCCCGGCTTGACTTCCTTGCGCCAGCGGCCTTCGCTGCCCTGGATCCAGCTGTACAGCGCGGCCTGCGGTTCTTCCAGCAGCGTCACGGCGTCGTAGCCGGCGGCGCGGGCCGCCTCGGCGGTCAGTTCGCGCGCGCCCGGATCGAACGATGCGGGAATCGTCACCGTCACGGCCTGTTCGCCGAACGGCGCTTCCGGATGCGCGGCGTTCCATGCCTGGCGCAGGTGGGCCAGGTAGCGCGTGGAAGCCTCGAGCGGCGAGACGCGGGTCACTTCTTCCGGCGCATCATTCGGCAGGATCGCGGCGCGGCGGTCCACGCCCGGGTGGCACAGCCAGCTCTTCGCGCTCGACACGAGGCGGATCGGCGTGGTGGCGCCGCGGCTGCGCGCCATTTCGCCGGCAATGGAACGTTTATCCCCGTCTTCTCCTTCGGTCGTCCATGGCAGCGCCAGTTCGCCCGGCGCCAGTTCGTCCGGGTGCGGCAGGTACAGGAACGACGGCAGCAGCGGCAGGTCTTCGACCGTTCCCGGCGCCGTCAGCTGCGGCACGCCCAGCACCGACTGCTGCGTATTCTCGCCATCGCTGGCGCCCAGGTCCACGTACGACAGCGCGCTGTGCGTGGTGCCCAGGTCGATGCCGATCGCATAGCGCGGGGTATTGTTCAGGTCGCTCACAGTTCCACCTCCGCCGGTGCCAGGATTTTCGCATCGTGCGCTTCGGCCAGTTTCGGCAGGCGCACGGCCGTGGCGCGCCAGCCGCGGTGGCTCAGCGTGCCCTTGAACGGAGCCTTGCCGACCACGTTGCCGGTCAGGCGCACGGTGGCGGCATCGAAGCCTTCTTCCAGCGTCACGCGGCTGCCTTCGGCCTCCGCGCGCGCCGGTTCGATCGTGAAGTGTTCCTTCAGCACCTTGCTGCAGCCTTCATGCACCACGCGCGCGGCGGCGCCGATGTCGGCGTCCGAATAGCCGGCCAGGTTTTCCTGCGTGAAGTCGATCAGGCGCGCTTCGCGCTGCAGCAGCGACAGCAGTTGCAGGGCGGCATCCGGCGTGGCTTCGCGCAGCGGTGGTGGCGCGGGAGCAGGCGCGGGCGCGGCTACCGGAGCAGGTGCGGGAGCTGGCGGCGGCGGCGCGGCCACGGGGCCGATCTGGTCGTTCTGGTAACGGTTGGCGAATTCGGCGTTGCCCAGCGTTTTGAAGAAAGCGCTGAAAGCAAGCGGGATCCTGGCCAGGAAGGACGGAGTATTCGTAGTCATATTGCTCTTGTATGGTGGGGTCCGGATTCGCACCGGACGCGGAATTGCGAATCATACCAGTTGGCGAAGTGCCAAGGTACGCAAGGCAGTTGCATTGACTTGAAGATCGGCCTAGAATACTGTATATACATACAGTTGTAGTGGACCCAGTACTGGAGCTCTCATGCACCGCGATAATTTCGATCCGCAAGCAGATTTCGATCCCCGGGCCGGGCAGGTGATGCTGCCGCCCCGTTCACTGAAAGCGCTGAAGGGGCGGGGCGCCGTCACGAACGTGCAGGGCCGCTATGAAGTGAACGTGCGCGAAACGTTCGACGACGGCTGGCTGCGCGAGGAAGACGAACCGCGCGTCTGGCGCACGCAGGTCACCGAGGAAACCGCGAAATCGATCCTCACGCGCAACGCGTCGCCGGACATCCCGTTCGACCTGTCGCTGAATCCGTACCGCGGTTGCGAGCACGGCTGTATCTATTGCTTCGCGCGGCCGTCGCACAGCTACCTGGGCCTGTCGCCGGGGCTCGATTTCGAGAGCAAGCTGTACG
Source organism: Pseudoduganella dura (assembly GCF_009727155.1). Taxonomy (NCBI): domain Bacteria; kingdom Pseudomonadati; phylum Pseudomonadota; class Betaproteobacteria; order Burkholderiales; family Oxalobacteraceae; genus Pseudoduganella; species Pseudoduganella dura. The sequence goes on from NZ_WNWM01000002.1 coordinate 4,969,881, forward strand.
CGAAGATCAACGCGCCCGAACTGCTGCGCAGCGAGCTGTGCAAGCCGGACTATGCCGTCGAGCCGATCGCGCTGGGCGTCAATACCGATGCCTACCAGCCGGTCGAGCGGGAACTGCGGATCACGCGCCGCATCCTCGAAGTGCTGCGCGAATGCGAGCACCCGGTGGGGCTGATCACGAAATCGTCGCTGATCGAGCGCGATATCGACATCCTCGCGCCGATGGCGGAAAAGCGGCTGGCGGCGGCGTCGATCACGCTGACCACGCTCGACCCGAAAATCGCCCGCACGCTGGAACCGCGCGCCGCTTCCCCGGAGCGCCGCCTGCGCACGATCCGCACGCTCACGGAGGCGGGCATCCCGGTGGGCGTGTCGATCGCCCCGATCATCCCGTTCGTCACCGAACCCGAAATCGAAAAAGTGATGGAAGCGGCGTTCGACGCCGGCGCGATCCAGGCCAGCTACACGGTGCTGCGGCTGCCATGGGAAGTCAATCCGCTGTTCCAGCAATGGCTGGAAGCGCACTTCCCGGACCGTGCCCAGCGCGTGATGAACCGCGTGCGTGAAATGCACGGTGGCAAGGATTACGACGCGTCGTTCGATTCGCGGATGACCGGGCAGGGCCTGTGGGCGGACCTGATCCGCCAGCGGGTGGAAAAGGCCCGGCAGCGTTTCGGCATGACCGGCCGCGGCTCGCGTTTCCGGCAGCTCGACTGCACCCGGTTCCGGCGCCCATTGGTGGTGCCGCCGGTGGGGGCGAAGGCGAAGCGGGCGGAAGCGATGGGGCAGATGAGTTTGTTCTAACGCGGGATTTTCTTAAAAAGCGTCAATTTATATTTCTGTTTTGCATGATCCAATGGGGATGTCTTGCGCGCGTCGAACAGCAGGACATCACATCCGGGGAGCGTCATCATGCAATCAACTGTATCGAAGATCATGCGCCTGCATTCGGCGTGGCGGTATCTGTGGCCGATCCAGTCGGCAGGCCAACTGCTGTCGTACTGCATTCTCATTCTTGCGGTCCTGGCGATCATGGCTGCCATTGTTCCCTACATGGAACCGGTTCCGCCGTTGTTCTGGGTGTCATTGTCCGCGGCAGCCTGCGCCAGTGTGCCGTTGTATGCGGTACTGCCGGCCAGGATCGACATCACGACGGCCATGCACGCCACGGCCATGGCCGCGCTGCTTCATCGGCACATGGCCGCCACCGGCTACGTTCAGACCAGCGGGGATGATGGCATCCGCCATTACCGCCCCGTCGGGCCGCGCTGGCGCCGATGGGAAGAAAGCCGGGTCTCGGTGCGCGTGTGCGACGAGTCGACACTGCGCATCGAAGGCGCCGTGCTGACGCTCAAGGGCATCGAGGAATGGCTGGAAGCGGCCAGGCCCGGTACATGGCCATCGGATTCCCGGGCGGTCTAAGGGCATTCCTTCAGCTCGGCCAGATACCGCTCGATCATGAACACATGCGCATCCTCGTGCCCCATCGCTCGCAGCGCCTGCGCCAAGTGCACGAGGTATTCCCTGTTCGGCCCGCTCGGCCCGCGCGCGGCGGCGATGTGCCGCGCGATCTCCAGTTCCGACGCTTCGCCCAGGTAGGCGGCATTGTCGTGCCGGGCGATGTAGACAAGGCCCTCTTCGGAACCGCCGCCATCGAAGCGGATGCCGATCGGCAGCCGCAGGTAGCCGTTCTTTTCGCGATGATCGAGATGGACGAATTCTTCCGGCGTCACCAGGTACGCCATGCCATGGCAAACGGCGCCTTCCTGCGGCACGAGCGTGACGACGCGCCCGGGCGCATCCGGGGTGCCGCGATGGTCGTGCGAACCTTGCCAGAAGCGCCGCACCCAGCCGTCGATACTGGCCGGGCGCCGCTCGATGAAGGGAAAATCGGCTTTCCAGATCAGCGAACCGTAGCCGAACAGCCACACGCTGTGGTGGCCGTCGAAGCGGTCCATCGCGCGGTTGATTTCGATGGTGTTGTGCGACATGGCAACAAGGGAAATGGGGACTGGCAATTATAGGCCGCGGGCCGGTCCGGCGCCGGCGAAGCGCCCCGGTTAATATGGCGGCCTGGAATGAACCGGCCCTGAACCTGTCGACCAGGAACGCGTTGGCCAACAACAAGGAGACAGACCATGAAGCTCTACACCTACTTCCGCAGCTCCGCCGCCTACCGTGTGCGTATCGCGCTGAACCTGAAAGGCATCGGCTACGAGTCGATCCCCGTGCACCTGCTGAAGAACGGCGGCGAGCAGCACGACGACGCCTACCGCGCCGTCAACCCGAGCGAGCTGGTGCCGGCGCTGGAGACGGAAGGCGTCACGCTCGGCCAGTCGATGGCGATCATCGAATACCTGGATGAAACCCACCCGATGATGCCGCTGTTGCCGCCCGATGCGCTGGGCCGCGCCCGCGTGCGCGCGCTGGCGCAGACCGTTGCCTGCGATACCCATCCGCTGACGAACCTGCGCGTGCTGCGGCACCTGAAGGGCGCGCTGGGGCTGTCCGAGGAAGACCGGAACGCCTGGTACCGGCACTGGCTTGGCGAAGGCATGCGCGTGCTGGAAGCGCAACTGGCGAACGGCGCGGCCACCGGCCGCTTCTGTCACGGCGACATGCCCACGATGGCCGACTGCTTCCTGGTGCCGCAGGTGTTCAATGCCCGGCGCTTCGACATCGACCTGGCGCCTTACCCCACGATCGCGCGGATCGATGCCGCCTGCGTGGACATCCCGGCGTTCCAGGCCGCCCATCCGTCGCAACAGCCGGACGCGGAGGGTTAACCCACCCCACCGGCGCCCAGCCGCGCGTCGAACCTCACCACCCGGTCGCGGCCTTCCTGCTTGGCCCGATACAGCGCCTTGTCGGCGCGCATCAGCAATGCCGATGGTGTATCGTCGCGGGCCGCCGACGCAAGGCCGATGCTGATGGTCAGCGTCACGTCGGTGCCATCTTCCGCGGGCACGCGCAGCGCGGCAGCCGCCGCCCGCAGGCGCTCGGCGGCCACCGTGGCCACGGTTTCATCCGTTTCAGGCATCAGCACCACGAATTCCTCGCCGCCGAAACGGGCCGCGGTGTCGATCGCCCGCAGCGAGCCGGCGAGCAGCTGCGCCAGCGCCACGATCGCGCCGTCCCCGGTGTCGTGGCCGTACGTGTCGTTGATGCGCTTGAAGAAGTCGATGTCCACCATCAGCACCGACAACGGGTGGCCGAAGCGGCGCGCGCGTTCCAGCTCGGCCGCGATCTCCTCCGTCATCTTGCGGCGGTTGGCGATGCCGGTCAGCGGATCGGTCGTCGCCAGTTCTTCCAGCCGGATGTTCGCCATCTGCAACTGCTGCGTGCGCCGCTGCACGCGTTCTTCCAGGTGGTCGCGCTCGTCGTTCAGCGCGGCCAGCGTGCGCCGGCGTTCGCGCAGCGCCACCACCAGCGCCGAGATCAGGACGGCTTCGAGCACGATCAGCGCGATGCCAGAGATGATCTGCCAGCGGTACCGGTCCCACACGCTGTCCGGGCGGTTCAGCAGCTTGGCATCGGCCGGCAGGTTGCGCAGGCCGAACCGTTCGACGGTCGGGGCATCGAATACATAGCGTTGCAATGCGATGTCGTCGCTGCGCTGGCCCAGCAGCACGCGTGCGATCGTGCGGCCCACGCCTTCGCCGCTGATCACGTAGCCGCCCACCATGCCGGGCAACACCAGCGAATCGAGGTGCGTGAAGACCGGCACGTGGCTGGCCGCGGCGATACGGTGCGCGAGTTCGTGCGGATTGAGCTGGCCGGCCTTGTCGGTCAGGCCGGCGGCCAGCAGCAGCAGGGCGCTGTCGCGGTCCAGTCCCCGCAGCCGCTCCATCACCTGTTCATAGTCCTGTTTGTCCCAGTACTCGAACGTGAGCTGTGCCGCGTACCGCGGGGCCGCGGCGCGGATCGCCGCGATCCAGCGCTGCCCGCGCGCGCTGCTGTCGCCAACGACGACCAGGTGCCGGATGTGCGGCGACACCCGCGGCACGATGCCCACGGCGCGGTTGAAGTCCGGATCCACGGCGATGGCGGTGCCGTCGGTGGGGCGCCAGCCCGTGTGTCCGTAATTGATGTAGAAACGCGGCACGCCGGGAAAGAGCTCGGGATGGTCGCCAAGGAACCGGGCCGCCACCTCGCCCTCGGCCACCACCACATGCAACGGCACGTGTGCATACTTGCTGCGCAAATGGGGAGCCAGGCCGGCGCCGGCCGCCTCCGCACCCACGCGGTTGGCGTCGAATCGCTCTTCGTAGATGGCGGGGATGTTGCCGGGCGCGCGCCTGGACAATTCGTCGTACATGCCGTCGTGTACCAGCCGTTGCCAGGCCGACACGGCGTCCGGGCCGAGCGAGTACAGCATCAGCACCCGGCGCTCGCTGGCGGCGTGCGCGTGCGCGGGCCACAGGGCGCCGATGGCCAGTGCCAGCCAGCAGCCGCCCAGGAGCAGCAGGCGTGCAAAGTGCTGCGTTACAGACGGTGGCTGGTGCGAAAGGACCATGGAAGGAGCATGAAGGATAAGCGGATTTTCTGCCAGGAAAGTGTAGCACGCTCGTGCGCTATTTTATTGCTTTACGGAAAATTTGCGTGGTAGCGTTGCAACGGGAGCCCGGAACGGCCGGCATTGGCTTGCGGTTTCAGCGAATGACTGCAATACCGACGAGCGGCTGCGGAAATCCCGGTCCCGTCCCATGCCCCGGCGTCGGGCGACACCTTCGAGGCGCCTGCGTCACGGATTCCATGACACCGGTGGCTCTCAACTGTACGGCACGCCGTTGCCGCATACAAGGCGCGCACGATAGGAAGCCGAACTGGCAGTGTCATCCCGCCCTGGCCGCCGGTTTGACAGCATGACGCGTGCGCAGGATACTTTCTCCGCCAACTCCCGGCCACTTCGCCCCCGATGCCATGACGCTTCCCCTCCCGATTCGCAAGGAGTGCCCGCCCGGCGCCTGCGACTGCCGGCGCGAGCTGCTCGAGGCCGATCCGCAGGCCGACGCGCGCGTGCTGCGCCTCACCCGCGAGGAGGAAAAGCGGCTGATCGAACGGATCGAGGCGATCGGCAGCTATGCCGAGCTGATGCGGCTGGGCCAGCGCCTGCATGAGCAGCTGGGCGTGACGCTGACGATCGCACCCGGCCCGAACGAAGTGCGCACGATGCGCGGCTTCGCGATCGAACTGGCGCCCCGGCCCGGGCTGTGCCGGAAGACGCGGCAGGCGGTGCCAGCCGCCATCCGCCGCTGCCTGGATACCCATCCCGATATCGCCTTCGCCATCCTGGACGCCAACGACCTGCTGGGACAGGCTTGAACCGGAGACCGGCACAGTCCGTTTCCGGCGGCAATGTTGCTCATAAACCAGGTCTGATCCGGGTTTTGCCACGCGCATGCGGTAGAATCCCGCCCTTTGCTTTTCCGCCAGCGCAATGACGATCCCCCCGCATTTCCTCGCCGCCCTCGACAAGGCCGATCCTTCCTGGCACGCCACGCTGGTGAAAGGCCTGGAAGCCGTCGCCGCAGCCGACCCGGCCTACCTGCCTGCGCTGGCGGAAGACAGCTACCTGCCCACCGGCCTGCGCCTGTTCGCCGCGTTCGCGCTGTCGCTGGACCAGGTGCGGTACGTGCTGGTGGGCGAGGGGCCGTATCCCCGCGTCGACAGCGCGACCGGAGTCGGCTTCATGGACGGCGCGGTGGGCAGCCTGTGGTCGGACGACGCCGATGGCGGCCTGTCCAAGCGCGTCAACCGGGCGACATCACTGCGTAATTTCATGAAAATGCTGCTGGTGGCGGATGGCCAGTTGCACGAAGCCGACACGGCCGGCGCCGCGCTGGCCGCCTGCGCCGCGCGCGCCCGGGGCGGGGCGGCGATCGGTACGCTGGCCGAGCTGCAGGAACGGCTGATGGACCACGGGTTCCTGCTGCTCAATGCATCGCTGGTGTTCCGGTCGCACGTGGCGCCCGTCAAGGACGCCAGGGCATGGCTGCCGTTCTTCGCGACGGTGATCGACACCCTGGCGGCGCGCGCCACGCAACCCAGGCTGGTGCTGTGGGGGAAAATCGCCGAACAGCTGAACAGGTTGCCGGCGGTGCGCGCCATGCCGCAGGCGGTGGCCGAGCACCCGTACAACCTGTCGTTCATCGCCAACAAGGACATGCATGCGCTGTTCGGCCCGCTGCGTCTGCTGCACGGCGGCGAAGGTCGCCGGAAGCCGCCCGCGGCAGGGTGAACGCGCAGGCTGCGCTCCAAGCGAAAACGAAGCCACGCCCGGCAAGCATTTTCCAAACCTGATATACTTGACTAAATCATTCAACTAATACGGTTTTTACAGGTTCCGTAGCGGTGGTAGATGCGGTTGCAGGTGCGGTGGTCGGTGCAGTTGCGCGCGAAGCGCAGGATTTTACCCCAACTCATTGCCAAACTTGATATTGAGTCAAAGAAAGCTGCCGGAGGCGTCCCGCCCGGCGGCATTTATTCGAGGTCGTATGCGTCTGACTACCAAAGGCCGTTTTGCCGTCACGGCGATGATCGACCTGGCGATGCGCCAGGGCAAAGGTCCCGTCACGCTCTCTGGCATCAGCCAGCGGCAGGCCATTTCGCTGTCCTACCTGGAGCAGCTGTTCGGCAAGCTGCGCCGGCACGAGATCGTGGAATCGATCCGCGGCCCCGGTGGCGGCTACAGCCTGGCCCGCCGCGCCGACAAGGTGACGGTGGCCGACATCATCATCGCCGTCGACGAGCCGCTCGATGCCACGCAGTGCGGCGGCAAGGAAAACTGCCACGGCGCCGACCATGCCAGCGGCGCCCGCTGCATGACCCACGAACTGTGGACCACGCTGAACGAAAAAATGGTCGATTACCTCGATTCGGTCTCGCTGCAGGACCTGGTCGACCAGCAAAAACACAAGAACGCGGAGCAGAAGGTGGTGGTAATGCACCGCAATGACCACGCCGCCCTCGCCAAGTAATCAGAATAAACCCATACACGCTGCCAAGCACTGGAGTGATAGATGAACGCCCCTGAAAAAAACGTCCCCAAGGTTGCCCCGGTCGATTTCAAGACCGCGCCGCACTTCCCGATCTACATGGACTACTCGGCCACCACGCCGATCGACCCACGGGTGGCGGACAAGATGATCCCGTTCCTGCGCGAACAGTTCGGCAACCCGGCATCGCGCAGCCACATGTACGGCTGGACGGCGGAAGCGGCCGTGGAAGAGGCGCGCGGCCATGTGGCGGCGCTGATCAATGCCGATCCGCGGGAAATCATCTGGACCTCCGGCGCCACCGAAAGCAACAACCTGGCCATCAAGGGCGCGGCGCAGTTCTACAAGACCAAGGGCAAGCACATCATCACGGTGAAGACCGAGCACAAGGCCGTGCTGGACACCGTGCGCGAACTGGAACGCCAGGGCTTCGAGGCCACTTACCTGGACCCGCAGGACAACGGCCTGATCACGGTCGAGCAGCTGGCCGCCGCCGTGCGCCCGGATACGATCCTTGTCTCGGTCATGCTGGTCAATAACGAGATCGGCGTGATCCAGCCGATCGGCGAGATCGCCGCCTTCTGCCGCGGCAAGGGCATCATTTTCCACTGCGACGCGGCGCAGGCCACCGGCAAGCTGGCGATCGACGTGCAGGCGCTGAAGGTCGACCTGATGACGTTCACCGCCCACAAGACCTACGGCCCGAAGGGCATCGGCGCACTGTATGTGTGCCGCAAGCCGCGCGTGCGCCTCGAAGCGCAGATGCACGGCGGCGGCCACGAGCGCGGCCTGCGTTCGGGCACGCTGCCGGTGCACCAGATCGTCGGCATGGGCGAAGCGTTCCGCCTGGCCAAGGTGGAAATGGACGACGAGATCGCCCGCATCAAGGCGCTGCGCGACCGTCTCGCCAACGGCCTGCAGGATATCGAAGAGGTCTACATCAACGGCGACATGGACCACCGCGTACCGCACAACCTGAACGTTTCGTTCAACTATGTGGAAGGCGAGTCGCTGATCATGGCCGTGAAGGACCTGGCCGTGTCGTCCGGTTCGGCCTGCACGTCGGCCAGCCTGGAACCGTCGTACGTGCTGCGCGCGCTGGGCCGCAGCGACGAGCTGGCGCACAGCTCGATCCGTTTCACCATCGGGCGCTTCACGACCGAGCAGGACATCGACTTCGCCATCGAACTGATGAAGTCGAAAGTGGGCAAGCTGCGCGAGCTGTCGCCGCTGTGGGATATGTTCAAAGAGGGGATCGACATCAATTCGATCCAGTGGGCAGCGCACTGATTATTCAGCCGGTCAGACACCCGTCTATTCAGCCGGTGTCTGACACCATTCGGAAAAACCGGTGTCAGACACCAGGTATGTAAACAAGGAGCATCAAAATGGCTTACTCGGAACAAGTACTCGATCACTACGAAAACCCGCGCAACGTGGGCGCCTTTGAAAAAGGCGATGACAGCGTCGGCACCGGCATGGTCGGCGCGCCGGCCTGCGGCGACGTGATGAAGCTGCAGATCAAGGTCGGCGCCGATGGCCTGATCGAAGACGCGAAATTCAAGACCTACGGCTGCGGCTCGGCGATCGCATCGAGCTCGCTGGTGACCGAATGGGTCAAGGGCAAGACGCTGGACGAAGCACTGGCCATCAAGAACACGCAGATCGCCGAAGAACTGGCGCTGCCGCCGGTGAAGATCCACTGCTCGATCCTGGCGGAAGATGCCATCAAGGCAGCCGTCAGCGATTACAAGGCAAAGCATTCTGCATAAGTATGACGGAGCCCGCTTCAAGCGGGCTCCACTGAAGGAGGAATTCGCATGGCAGTCACCCTGACCGAAAAAGCAGCAAAGCATATTTCCCGCTACATCGAACGGCGCGGCAAGGGCCTCGGCCTGCGCTTCGGCGTGCGCACGACGGGCTGCTCGGGGCTGGCCTACAAGCTGGAATACGTCGACGAAGTGGCTTCGGAAGACGCGGTGTTCGAATCGCACGGCGTGAAAGTGTTCGTCGACCCGAAGAGCATGCCGTACATCGATGGCACCGAGCTCGACTTCGCGCGCGAAGGCCTCAACGAGGGCTTCAAGTTCAACAACCCGAACGAAAAAGACGCCTGCGGTTGCGGCGAAAGTTTCCGTGTCTGACGCCTCTCGACATTACCTTCGACCGTGCAGAATCACTTCGAGTTATTCCACCTGCCGCAGCAGTTCGCCATCGATACCGGCACCCTGGACAGCGCGTTCCGCGAAGTCCAGGGCCGGGTGCATCCCGATAAGTTCGTGAACGCCACCGACGCCGAAAAGCGCGTGGCGATGCAATGGGCCACCCGTGCCAACGAGGCATACCAGACGCTGAAGAACCCGCAGCGGCGCGCGCAATACTTGTGCGAGCTGAACGGTGTCGATTTGCAGACCGAATCGAACACGGCGATGCCGATGGCCTTCCTGATGCAGCAGATGGAATGGCGCGAGGAACTGGCCGAGGCGCGTGCCGGCCGCGACGCGGCGCTGCTCGACCGGCTCGATGGCCAGCTGCGCACCACCCGCAAGGGCCAGCTGAAGGACATCGAGGCGCACCTGGACGCCGGCGATTACCACGCCGCGGCGCAGGGTGTGCGCGCACTGATGTTCCTGGAAAAATTCGGCGAGGAAGTCCGCTACGCCTTCGACGCGCTGGACGCATAGTCCGGCCCTCCGTCCGGCGCCCGGTCTTCCGCTCAGTTTTCGCTCAGCCGCCAGTCCGCCGCGCCGTCCGTCACAACAAGAACAGGTTTCACATGGCTCTCCTGCAAATTTCCGAACCCGGCATGTCCACGGCCCCCCACCAGCACCGCCTGGCGGTCGGCATCGACCTGGGCACGACCAACTCGCTGGTCGCCACCGTGCGCTCGTCCATTCCCGAAGTTCTGAACGACGAGGACGGCCGGCCGCTGCTGCCGTCCGTCGTGCGCTACCTGCCGAACGGCCATGCCAGCATCGGCTACAAGGCCCTGGCGGCACAGACCACCGATCCGAAGAACACGGTCGTCTCCGTCAAGCGGTTCATGGGCCGCGGCCTGAAGGACATCGCGTACGCGGAAAACCTGCCATACGATTTCGTCGAAGGTGACCGTGCAGACGGTCACGGCATGGTTCGTTTAAGGACCGTCGCAGGCGTGAAGAGCCCGGTCGAAACGTCGGCCCAGATCCTGGCCACGCTGCGCCAGCGCGCCGAGGATGCGCTGGGCGACGACCTGGTGGGCGCCGTGATCACCGTACCGGCCTATTTCGACGATGCGCAGCGCCAGGCCACGAAGGATGCGGCCCAGCTGGCCGGCCTGAACGTTCTGCGCCTGCTGTCCGAACCGACCGCCGCGGCGATCGCGTATGGCCTCGACAACGGCTCCGAAGGCCTGTTCGCCGTTTATGACCTGGGCGGGGGCACGTTCGACATCTCGATCCTGAAACTGTCGAAGGGCGTGTTCGAAGTGCTGTCCACCGGCGGCGATTCGGCGCTGGGCGGCGACGACTTCGACCACCGCCTGTTCTGCTGGATCCACGAGCAGGAAAAGCTGGCGCCGCTGAACGACAACGATACCGCCGTGCTGATGGTGAAGGCGCGCGAGGCGAAGGAGCTGCTGTCGAGCAAGGCCGAAGTGCTGGTCGACGCCAGCCTGTCGTCCGGCGAGAACGTCCACCTGGCCATCACGGCCGAAACGTTCAACGAGATCACGAAGCACCTGGTCGCCAAGACCATCAACGCCGTCAGGAAGGCGTTGCGCGACGCGAACATCGATGCCGACGATATCGACGGCGTGGTGATGGTCGGCGGCGCCACGCGCATGCCGCACGTGCAGCGCGCCGTGGGCGAGTTCTTCCACACGATCCCGCATGCCAACATCGACCCGGACAAGGTGGTGGCGCTGGGCGCCGCCATCCAGGCCAACCTGCTGGCCGGCAATCGCGCCGCCGGCGACGACTGGCTGCTGCTGGATGTGATCCCGCTGTCGCTGGGCATCGAGACGATGGGCGGCCTGGTCGAGAAGATCATCCCGCGCAATTCGACGATCCCTTGCGCCCGCGCCCAGGAATTCACGACGTTCAAGGATGGCCAGACCGCGCTGGCGGTGCACGTGCTGCAGGGCGAGCGCGAGCTGGTGTCCGATTGCCGTTCGCTGGCGCGCTTCGAGCTGCGCGGCATTCCGCCGATGGCGGCCGGGGCCGCGCGCATCCGCATCACGTACCAGGTCGATGCCGACGGGCTGCTTTCCGTCTCGGCGCGCGAACTGCGTTCGAACGTCGAGGCATCGATCACCGTCAAGCCTTCCTACGGCCTGGGCGACGACGATGTCGCGCGCATGCTGCAGGATTCGTACACGTCCGCCGAGAGCGACATGAAGGCCCGCGCGCTGCGCGAGGAGCAGGTCGAGGCCGAGCGCATCCTGCTGGCCACGCAATCGGCGCTCGACGAGGATGCCGGCCTGCTGTCCGATGAAGAGCGGGCCGAAGTGGATGCGCTGATGCAGAGAACGCGCGACGTGCTGGCCGCTTCACAGGCCCCTTCACAGGCCCCTGCGCAGGCCGATACGGTCGATCACCTGGCCGTCAAGGCCGCCGTCGAGGAACTGGCGCGCGGCACCGAGGAATTCGCCTCGCGCCGGATGGACCGCAGCGTGCGCAGCGCGCTGGCCGGCCGGTCGCTGGATGAAGTCGCATAACCAACAAAACTACAGAGGTAGCAAGTGCCACAAATCGTCATCCTGCCCCACGCCAAGCTGTGCCCCGAGGGCGCCGTCATCGAGACCGAAGCGGGCAAGTCCGTCTGCGATGTCCTGCTGGAGAACGACATCCATATCGAGCACGCGTGCGAAAAATCGTGCGCCTGCACCACCTGCCACGTGATCGTGCGCGAAGGTTTCGACTCGCTGAACGAAGCCACCGAGACGGAAGAAGACCTGCTCGACAAGGCCTGGGGCCTGGAGGCGCAGTCGCGCCTGTCGTGCCAGTCGATCGTGGCGGACGAGGACCTCGTCATCGAGATCCCGAAGTACACCATCAATCATGCCAGCGAAGGTTCCCACTGAAATGAAATGGACGGACATCACGGCGATCGCGGAAGCGCTGTATGACAAATATCCGCAGCAGGACCCCACGCAGATCCGGTTCATCGACCTGCACAACTGTGTGGTGACGCTGGAAGGTTTCGACGACGACCACAGGCGCGGCGGCGAAAAGATCCTGGAAGCGATCCAGCAGGCGTGGATCGATGAAGCACAGTAAGGGCCAGTCGAAGCCGGCCGCCGCGCCGTTGCCGCGGACCGTGACGGACATCCCGGAAATCAAGCCGGGCCAGTCGGTCGCGCTGCTGCAGGAATTGCACATCCTCACGCGCGATGGCAAGCTGAACCAGGACAGCCGGCGCAAGCTCAAGCAGGTGTACCACCTGTACCAGTTCATCGAGCCGCTGCTCAATGACGTGGTGGCCGACAAGGGCAGCGTGTCGCTGGTCGACCACGGCGCCGGCAAGTCGTACCTCGGCTTCATCCTCTACGACCTGTTCTTCAAGCCACTGGCGGATGCGTCCCATATCTACGGCATCGAAACGCGCGACGAGCTGGTGCAGCGCTCGCGCGAGCTGGCCGCGAAGTTCGAATTCCCGGGAATGTCGTTCCTGCCGCTGTCGGTGGCGGAATCGACCACGTCGTCGGAATTGCCGGCATCGATCGACATCGTCACCGCGCTGCACGCCTGCAATACCGCGACCGACGACGCGATCGACTTCGCGCTGAAAAAGCATGCGAAGCACATCGTGCTGGTGCCGTGCTGCCAGGCGGAAGTGGCATCGGTGCTGCGCAAGAATAAAGGCCAGTCGCTCGGCAAGAGCGCGCTGACGGAAATCTGGCGCCACCCGATCCACACCCGCGAGTTCGGCAGCCAGGTCACCAACGTGCTGCGCTGCCTGCAGCTGGAAGCGCATGGCTACCAGGTCAGCGTGACGGAGCTGGTGGGCTGGGAACACTCGATGAAGAACGAGCTGATCGTGGCCACCTACAAGGACCTGCCGCGCAAGCGCCCGGCCGACCGGCTGAAGGAAGTGCTCGATACCGTCGGGCTGCAGGAAATGAACCACCGTTTTTATACCGAAGCTGCCCATGACTGACGATACGATCCGCCTCTCCAAGCGGCTGGCCGACCAGCTGCCGTGCTCGCGCCGCGAGGCCGAGCTGTACATCGAGGGCGGCTACGTGCTGGTCGACGGCATCGTGGTGGAAGAGCCGGGCGCGCGCGTGGCGCCGGCGCAAACCGTCGAGCTGGCGCCGGATGCCACGCTGCTGGAAATCGTGCCGGTCACGATCCTGCTGAACAAGCCGGCCGGCGCCGACGCGCTGCGCTGCCTGTCGGAAGAAACGCTGCATCGCGGCGGGCACAATGCGAACGAGCGTTTCCTGAAGCGGCACCTGCACAACCTGACGCCGGCGCTGCCGCTCGATCCGTCGGCCAGCGGCCTGTTCGTGTTCACGCAGGACTACCGCGTCATCCGCAAGCTGGTCGACGAGCCCGGCTCGGTCGAGCAGGAGCTGATCGTCGAGGTCGACGGCACCATCGCCGACAACGGCCTGGCGCAGTTGAACGGGGGTGCCACCAAGGTCAGCTGGCAGAACGAACGCCGGCTGCGCTTCGCCGTCAAGGGGCCGAAGCCGACGCAGATCGACAAGATGTGCGGCGCGGTCGGGCTCACGCCCACCTCCATCAAGCGGCTGCGGATCGGGCGGATGTCGATGGGCAGCCTGCCTGCCGGGCAGTGGCGCTACCTGCTGGGCTACGAACGGTTCTGACATACAGGGGAAATGGGGGGGGCTGCCGCGCTCGCCCATGCACAGGTTCGCGTTTGCTTGCCGAACCGCCGGCGTGGGCAACTCGCACTCCCTACGATGAACCGCGGCTCGACTGCGGCAAGCCTGTGGAAGCGGCCGGCGGTGCCGGCGCGACGGACTTCTCTGCCGTATCGCTGCGCTCGACAGTCCACGTATGCAGCGGCACATGCCCCGGCCGCTGCCAGTCCGGCGGCATCCACAGGTGCTTCAGCCGCTGCATCAGCGGACCCGGCGCAGCGACGTCGCGCAGCATGTCGACGAATTCGTGCAGGTTGAGAACCAGGAAGTCATGGGAACGGATCTGCCGCGGGATGCCGTAATCGACTTTTTTCCTCTCCGGGCAGTAAGTGCCGAACATGCGGTCGAAGATCATCAGCACACCGCCATAGTTCTTGTCGATGTATTGCGGGTTGCGGCCGTGGTGGACACGGTGGTTGGATGGCGTGTCGAACACCGCCTCGTACCATGCAGGCAGCTTGCCGATGGCATCGGTGTGGACGAAATACTGGTACACCAGGTCCACCGCCAGCATGAACATGACAACCGCCGGCGGCACGCCCAATGCAACAGGCGGCAGGTAGAAGATGAAGGTGCCGACGAAAACGTTGAGCACGCTCTGGCGCGCGGCAGTGGTGAAATTCATCGTCTCGCCGCTGTGGTGGGGCACGTGGGCGGCCCACCACCACCGAACGCGATGCGAGCTGCGGTGGAACCAGTAATAGCAGAATTCCACCATGATGAAAATCGGCAGCACCGTCCAGCCGTTGACGGGAATGTCGAACAGGCGGTGCTGGTAGACCCAGGAAAATATTGCGCCGGTAACGAGCAGCCAGGCCAGGGCTTCGGCAATCTGGTAAGCGCTGCCAAGGGCGACGTTGGCGATAATTTCCTTCCACTGGAAACTGGCCTGGTGGCCACGCCGTCTTGCGCCCGCGAGTTCCACCACGAAGGCAAGCAGGAACAGCGGCGTCGCCCCGATCAGCAGTACCTGCTTCCAGTCCACATTGCTACCCAACAGCCCGACCAGCCACGTGCAAGCCGCATCGATCATCGTTCGCTCCCGTCTCCGGCGCGCCTGCTGTCGCGGCGCCACCAATTTTTATGGATGATGCCCTTCCTGGATGATACTCCTGTGCAAACCAGGCGCAACCGATGGCAGGCTTTGGATTTCAGAAATATTTCCCGGAAAATGGGAGCCTGTCACCGGTTTTGTAAAATCGGAGCCTGTCACCGGTTTTTTTACTTCCGCTTCTTGCTGTTCGCCGTCGCCGTGGTCGTATAGAACTCCGGCGCCTTGCGCGCCACCCACTCGATGAACGTGCGGATGTCCTCGTTTTCCCGCAGTTTGTCCCACGTGTGATAGGTGCGGAACAATTCCTTCTCGGTAAACACCGAGTGGATCTTGCGGTGGCAGATCTTGTGGATGGGAAACTGGGCGCGGCCCTTGAATGTTTTCGGGACGAGGTGGTGCCGGTCGATATTGGCCGTGCCGAGCGGACGGCCGCACAACGGGCACAGCGGTTCGGTGGAGGAGTCGTCGTCCGGGATCATGCCAAGCAGGTGAGGGCGGCCACGGCCGCGCGCAAGGTCAGGCCGCCTGCGGGGCGGACGTCTTTTTCGGCGGCTTCGGCAACTGCACCAGCCGCGTGCCGGCCAGGCGGTCGTGCAGGAACTGGCGGTCGCGGTCGAGGAAGGCCGTCAGCGACCAGGCGGCGATGCCGATGGCGATCGCACCCAGCGCATGCCAGTGTTCCAGGCCGAAGATGGCGCTGATAACGAGGGCCGGCAATACCCACATCCACGCCAGCAGGTAACGCAGCGCGGCACGTTTCGGCGGCACCGGTTCGCCGCCGCGCAGCGTCACGCGCAGCCGCCACGTCTGCATCGCCAGCGTCTGGCCGGTGCGGCTCCACTGATGGATGAAGTAGGCGCCCAGCACGAGGAACGCCAGCGCCTGGCGGCCATGCTCGACCGTTGCGGCATGGCTGGCGTTGACGACGAACTCGAAGACCAGGAACGGCAGGAACAACGCGGCCAATGCGAGCAGCAGCTCGTACACCATCGAGATCAGGCGGCGCCTGATCGATGGTACGGAAGTGGCCGTTGCCGTGCTATTTCCCTGCTGCATTGGGCGAAGGAGCGGCAGGGACGGGCACGGCGGCCGGTGCGGTTGCCGACGCGGGTGCCGGCGGCGATGCGGGAGCCGCCGGCGATGCTGCCGGCTGGCTTTGCTGCATCATCACGGCCGGCGTGGCGGCACCTTCGAGCGGATACACCATTTCCGGCGCCGGCTGCGGCGCGGGTGACGGCACGGGTGCCGGCGCCGCCGCGGGTACCGGGGGGGTTATGGCCGCGGCAGGGGGATTGAACGGCGGCACATGCGGCTTGACCGGCTGCGGCGACTTCGCCAGGCTCTGGGCCGGCGTCGGCGGCTTGGCCACCTGCTGTTTCTTCGACGCGCCGGCGCCTGCCAGCCGGCGTTTTTCCTCGGGCGTGAGCTGCTGGTATTCTTCCCACTGGGCCGCCTTCTTGCCGCCGACCGCACGCTGGGCACGCGCATAGCTCTCGCGCACGGCCTTGCGTTCCTCGGGGGACATTTCGGTCCAGGCGCGCATGCGTTCGAGCATGCGCTTCTTCTCGGCGGGCTTCATCGACGCGTAGCGGCCGGCGATCTCGAGCCATTTCTGCTTGCGCACCGGGCCCAGGTCGTCCCAGCCTGCCTTGAGCGGAGACAGCGCTTCCTGCTGCGCGGGCGTGAGGTCGGCCCAGCGCAGTTCGGCCACGGAAGGCGACAGCAGCGCGGAGGCGGAAGACGCGGCGGTGGCGGGCACCGCATCCCGGCGCACGACGTGCGACACGGCGAAGCCGGCAGCGATTGCGACGATCAGCGCGGCAGCACCGCCCCACAGCCACGCCCGACCACCGCTAAGTCTCGCCATACTCAACGTCCGCGTGTTTCAAGGTAGGCGTTGAAGCCGTTATCCAGGTAGGCCGACAATGGCAGTTCGTCGGACAGCACGGCTGCATCCAGTTCCGCCAGTTCGGCGATCGACTGCTGCTGTTCGTACTGGTACACGCCGACCATGCCGCCCATTACCAGCAGCAGCGGCAGCACGACGGAAAAGCGGCTGATCCAGCCGAACGGCGACGACAGGCGGCCGCTGCCGCCGGCGGTGGCGGTCACCGTTGTAGTGTGGGTCACGCGCACTTCAACGTGCGGCTTCTTGCGGGCAAGTGCCGCCTGGCGGGCGGCGGCAAGCCGATCGGTGGTCGAGGCCGGCAAATCGTCCAGCTTCTCGTTGAGCGCATGGCGCACGCGGTAAGCGAAATTGATTTCTTCGGTGTTCATAATTTGATTCCCTTGGCTTTGAGTGCTTCGGCAAGAGTGTGAGTCGCTCTCGAGCAATGTGTTTTCACGCTCCCTTCGGAGCATCCCATCGCTTCAGCCGTCTCTGCCACATCCATATCCTGCCAGTAACGCATGAGGAATGCTTCCCGTTGACGTGTCGGGAGCTTTTGCACTTCATCATCAATGAGTTGTAGCACCTGCATGCGCTCGACGTGGTCGGCGCTGGACTCGGCGGCCTGGGTGCCGTGCTCGGCCTCGTAGGATTCAAGTATATCAAAATCCTCATGTTCCTCCTGGGAATTTCCCAGTCCGGAAAACAGGCTGACCCAGGTATTGCGCACCTTTTCCCGGCGGAAATAATCAAGGATGGTGGTCTGCAGGATGCGCTGGAACAGCAGCGGCAGTTCGGCGGCCGGCTTGTCGCCGTATTTTTCCGCCAGCTTGATCATCGCATCCTGGACGATGTCCAGTGCCGATTCATCCTTGCGCACCGCGTAGACCGCCTGCTTGAAGGCACGTCGTTCGACGTTTTCCAGAAAGTCTGAAAGTTCTTTATCTGTTGCCATCAGGAGGGGATTACTGTGCCGTTGAGGTCTTCTGGACTGTGCATGCTAGCAAAAATCCCGTATTCCCGCATTTTTTTGGCACTTTCCCCACGATATCGGCCCGTTATGCACCGGAAGAGGGCGCAAACTCGAAAAAATCATAATATTCCTTGACCGGCGATGGTGCAACGCAGTAACGTATGGGACGCTTCGCACACCACGAAGCTCCCAGGTCGCGCGCAGTTGCACACAACGCCGCCGTGCACGATCCGCTTTCATATGTCAGCAGTTTGCTCCAGCCCGTGCCAAAAGCGCGAGAGGTCGGCCGAACAGCTGCAGAAACTCCAGCGGAAAGAATTGCGTTACAGCGTCCGTCTCGCACCCCACTACGGTTGGGGGAACAGCCGGCGTCACCGCAACGAAAAGTACGCTCGAGGGAGCTGTGGCGATAGGCTAACTTCGACAGGCAAGAGCATCCGTTCAATCTCCTATGGACCTTGAAAGGAATGTTTCATGAACAACGAAGCAGCCATCACTGGCGCCGAGATTCTCGTGCGCTGTCTGGCCGAAGAGGGCGTCGAACACGTCTTCGGCTATCCGGGAGGAGCAGTCCTCTATATCTACGACGCCATCTTCAAGCAGGACAAATTCCAGCATATCCTGGTGCGCCACGAGCAGGCAGCCATCCATGCGGCGGACGCGTATTCGCGCAGCTCGCAGAAGACCGGCGTTGCCATCGTCACGTCCGGCCCCGGCGTTACCAATGCGGTGACCGGCCTGTCGACCGCGTACATGGATTCCGTGCCGATGGTCGTCATTTCCGGCCAGGTGCCGAGCCATGCGATCGGGCAGGATGCATTCCAGGAATGCGACACGGTCGGCATCACCCGCCCCGTGGTCAAGCACAATTTCCTCGTCAAGGACGTCAAGGACCTGGCGGAAACCGTCAAGAAAGCCTTCTACATCGCCCGCACCGGCCGTCCCGGCCCCGTGCTGGTCGATATCCCGAAGGATATCTCGATGCACAAGCACACGTTCTCCTATCCGAAGGAGATCGAGATGCGGTCGTACCGTCCGGTCGACAAGGGCCACTCCGGCCAGATCCGCAAGGCGGTCCAGCTGCTGCTGGCGGCCGAGCGCCCGATGATCTACACGGGCGGCGGCGTGATCCTGGCCAATGCATCGAATGAACTGAACAAGCTCGTCGAACGCCTCGGCTTCCCCGTCACGAACACGCTGATGGGCCTGGGCGGTTCGCGCGCCTCGAGCGACCAGTACGTTGGCATGCCCGGCATGCACGGCACGTACGAAGCCAACATGGCGATGCAGCACTGCGACGTGCTGATCGCCATCGGCGCCCGTTTCGACGACCGCGTGATCGGCAACCCGAAGCACTTCGCGTCGCACCCGCGCAAGATCATCCACGTGGACATCGACCCGTCGTCCATCTCCAAGCGCGTGAAGGTCGATATTCCGATCGTCGGCAACGTCAAGGACGTGCTGGTGGAATTCCTCGCCCAGCTCGATGCGGCCGAGCACAAGCCGAATCCGGCGCACCTGTCGAAATGGTGGGGCCAGGTCACGGAATGGCGCAACCGCGACTGCCTGAAATACCCGACCTCGGACCTGGTCATCAAGCCGCAGGCGGTCGTCGAGAAAGTCTACGAGATCACCCGCGGCGACGCGTTCGTCACGTCGGACGTGGGCCAGCACCAGATGTGGGCCGCGCAGTACTACCGCTTCGACAAGCCGCGCCGCTGGATCAATTCCGGCGGCCTGGGCACGATGGGCGTGGGCCTGCCGTACGCGATGGGCGTGCAGATGGCGAACCCGGATGCCACGGTGGCCTGCATCACCGGCGAAGGCTCGATCCAGATGAACATCCAGGAACTGGCCACCTGCAAGCAGTATCACCTGACGCCGAAGATCATCATGCTGAACAACCGCTTCCTGGGCATGGTGCGCCAGTGGCAGCAGCTCGACTACGGTTCGCGTTATTCGGAGTCGTACATGGACTCGCTGCCGGACTTCGAAAAGCTGGCCGAAGCGTATGGCCACGTGGGCATGCGCATCGAGAAGCCGGGCGACGTCGACGGCGCGCTGCGCGAAGCGTTCGGCATGAAAGACCGCCTGGTGTTCATGAACTTCATTACCGACCAGAGCGAAAACGTGTGGCCGATGATCCAGGCGGGCAAGGGCCTCTCCGAAATGCTGCTCGGTTCGGAGGACCTCTGATATGCGACATATCATTTCTGTCTTGCTGGAAAACGAGGCGGGCGCGCTGTCCCGCGTCGTCGGCCTGTTCTCCGCACGCGGCTACAACATCGAAACGCTGACGGTGGCGCCGACCGAGGATTCCACGCTGTCGCGGATGACGATCGTCACCAGCGGCTCGGATGACATCATCGAGCAGATCACCAAGCACCTGAACCGCCTGATCGAGGTGGTCAAGGTGGTCGACCTGACCGAAGGCCAGCACATCGAGCGAGAGCTCATGCTGATCAAGGTGAGGGCGGTGGGCAAGGAGCGCGAGGAAATGAAGCGCACCGCCGACATCTTCCGCGGCCGCATCATCGACGTGACCGAGAAGACCTACACGATCGAGCTGACAGGCGCCAAGAGCAAGCTCGATGCCTTCATCGACGCGATCGACCGCACCTCGATCCTGGAAACCGTCCGCACGGGCGGCTCCGGCATCGGCCGCGGCGAACGCATCCTGAAGATCTGAACACGCGATAAGACCGGTGCACCAGTTTCAAGCTGATTGACACCGGGTTCAAGCTGATTAATACGATTCACACAAAATACTTAGGAATGACCATGAAAGTTTTCTACGACAAAGACGCTGACCTCTCCCTGATCAAAGGCAAGAACGTTGCCATCATCGGCTACGGCTCGCAGGGTCACGCTCACGCACAGAACCTGACCGAATCCGGCGTGAACGTCACCGTCGGCCTGCGCAAGGGCGGCGCATCGTGGACCAAGGTCGAACAGGCCGGCATCAAGGTCGCCGAAGTCGACGAAGCGGTGAAGGCGGCCGACGTCGTCATGATCCTGCTGCCGGACGAAAACATCGCCCAGGTGTACAACGAAAACGTCGCACCGAACATCAAGGAAGGCGCCGTGCTGGCCTTCGCCCACGGCTTCAACGTGCACTACGGCCAGGTCGTGCCGCGCGCCGACCTGGACGTGATCATGATCGCACCGAAGGCCCCTGGCCACACCGTGCGCAATACGTACAAGCAGGGTGGCGGCGTGCCGCACCTGATCGCCGTGTACCAGGACAAGTCCGGCAACGCCCGTGACATCGCCCTGTCGTACGCTTCGGCCAACGGCGGCGGCAAGGCCGGCATCATCGAAACGAACTTCCGCGAAGAAACCGAAACCGACCTGTTCGGCGAACAGGCCGTGCTGTGCGGCGGCGCCGTGGAACTGATCAAGGCCGGTTTCGAAACGCTGACCGAAGCCGGCTACGCGCCGGAAATGGCGTACTTCGAGTGCCTGCACGAACTGAAGCTGATCGTCGACCTGATCTACGAAGGCGGCATCGCCAACATGAACTACTCGATCTCGAACAACGCCGAATACGGCGAATACGTGACCGGCCCGCGGATCGTCACGTCCGAGACCAAGGATGCCATGCGCGCAGTCCTGAAGGACATCCAGACCGGCGAATACGCCAAGTCCTTCATCCTGGAAAACAAGGCCGGCGCCCCGACCCTGATCTCGCGCCGCCGCCTGACGGCCGAGCACCAGATCGAGGAAGTGGGCTCGAAACTGCGCGCGATGATGCCATGGATCGCCGCCAACAAGATGGTCGACAAGTCGAAGAACTGATCGATTTTCGCGTTACAGGAAAGCGGCCTTCGGGCCGCTTTTTTTTCACCAGCAGGGTCAGGCCGCCGCCCGCTGCCGCTCCAGCGCCACGAGCAGCGCATCGATATAGGTGCGGCTGGCGCGCAGCGGCGTGCCATCGCGCAGGCGCAGGATGGCGTCGCGGTTGCCCAGCGTGCGCAGTTCGGCCACCTGGTCCAGCCGCACGATGGCCGAGCGGTGCACGCGCGCGAAGGCGGCCGGGTCCAGCGACTCCACCAGCCGGTGCAGAGATGTTCGCACCAGGTATTCGCGCCCGGCCGCGTGGAGCGTGGCATAGTCGCCGGCCGCATCGATCCATTCCACCTCGCCGGCATCGACGAACACCAGGCGGCTGCCATACCGTACCGTGAAGCGCGACAGGTAGCGGGCAGGTTCGGCCACGGGCGCCGGCGGCGCCTGGTGCCGGAACTTCCACGCCTGCCGCGCCCGCGCCACCGCCTCGGCAAAGCGCTCGTCCTCCACCGGCTTGAGCAGGTAGTCGACCACGTCCAGCGCGAATGCCTGCACGGCGAACTGCTCGTATGCCGTCAGCAGCACGGCCAGCGGGCGCTCGGCCACGGGCAGCGCGGCAAGCACGTCGAGGCCGCGCATGCCCGGCATCTCCACATCGAGAAACACCAGGTCTGGCCGCGTTTCGCGAATGCCCGCCAGCGCGGCCGGGCCGTCGCCATGCTCCGCCACCACGTGCATGTCCGCGCACTGGCGCAGCCGGGCCAGCACACCGGCACGCGCCAGCGGTTCATCGTCGATGACGAGCACCCGCATCATGCCGCGCGCACCCAGATGGCGCCGGCCGCCTCGGCGCGCCGCAGCGGGATATCGACGGCGACCTCGAACCGGCTGCCGGCCACATGCCGGGCGGTGAAACGGTATGCGCCACCGTACAGTTTTTTCAGCCGCTCGGCCACGTTGCGGATGCCCACGCCGAGCGACTCGCCACGGGCGGCTTCGACGCGCGCGTCGTTGACCAGCCGGAGTTGCAGCGTGCCATCCGCGGCGGAGATCGCCAGCGCCAATGCGCCGCCGGCGGCATCGGGGGCGATGCCATGTCGTACGGCATTTTCCACCAGCGGCTGCAGCAGCAGGCACGGCACCTGCGCATCGAGCAGGCCGGGGCCGATGTCGATGGCGATGCGCAGCCGCTCGCCCAGCCGGGCCTTCTCGATCTCCAGGTAGCTTTCGGTCAGCACCAGTTCGTCGGCCAGCGCATGTTCGTGGGTATGACCGGTAGCCAGCGTGGCGCGCAGCAGGTCCGCCAGTTGCGCGATCATCCGGTTGGCATCGCGCTCGCGGCCCGTGGCGACCAGCGCGGATACCGCGTTGAGGGTGTTGAACAGGAAGTGCGGCTGCAACTGGAAGCGCAGCGCGCGCAATTCGGCGTCGCGCGCCATCAGCAGTGCCTCTGCCGCGCGCGAGCGCTCGTGGCCCAGTGCTGCGTTGAAGGCCACCACCGCATGCGCGGCGCAGAACGCGATCAGCGGCAGCCAGCAACCATCCAGGCCGGCGAACAGGTTGTTCCAGTTGTAGCTGTCGCGCAGTGCAAGGCGGATGCTCAGCGTCTGGCCCAGCAGGTTGTTCGCCACCGACATCGCATACGTGGCCGCCAGCAGTGCCAGCACGGTACCCCACCAGGGCAGTCCGCGCCGCCACAGGTGGCGCTGCAGCCCGGCGGTAGGGGCGATCCACGCCAGGTAGGTACACAGGTACAGCGTGCGGAAAATCAGCGGACGCTCATGGCCGAAGTCCGGCACCCCCATGATGGCGATGCAGGCCGTGATCGGGAGCGCCGCCAGCAGCGCGTGGTGGAAGGGCGGCTCGGCAAGGCGGGCAGTGTCGAAGGAACGCGGAGACATGGCAGCGATTGTAGCCGCAGTTGCGGTAACGTCAGCCGATCGAATACACCATCGAACTGATCTTCCAGCCGCCTTCCGTTTTCACCAGGTGCCAGGACTCGGCCCCCTTGTTGTTCACCTTGCCGTCTTCGATGAACTCGAAATCGAAATATACGGTGCCGATGCTGCCGTTGCTGTGGATGCGCACGTTATGAAAGCGCTCCTCGACGGGCAGCTTGCTGGTGCCGACGAACTCGGTGAACTTCAGGTAGGTGGAGGGCCGCACGCGCGGCTGGCCGGGTTTCAGCCGGATCCCGTCGCTGGCCACGGCCAGCCAGCTGTTGTCCGCCGGGAGGAACATCGCTTCCAGCGCGGTGCGGTCCCTGGCGACGATCGCGGCCTGGAAAGCCTTGACCAAGGTGTCGATCTGCGCCACGGCCGCGGCATCGTCGCCGGCCGGTTCGGCCGGTTCGGCATACGCGGCGGGGCAGCAGAAGGCGCACAGCAGCAGGGCGGCGGCCAGCAGTTTTTTCATTGCAATGCTCCGGTTGGGATGACCCTGCAAATGTACCGGGCCAACCGCGCGGGCGGCGGGCTTTTGCGGTGAAACGATGCCCCGTTGCGCCGAGCCGCCACTATTTTTGACGAACTGGATGGAATCGTAGCGTCACGGCTTGCTCTATAGAATCTGTATTGCTGTTTGCAATCTCGCGAATTGAAGCATCATGCGCAACAGAACCCGCCTGTTCCTGTCGATCCTGTTTCCCGCCATGGTATCCACAGGGCGCGCGCGATTCCAGAACACCGCTGGTCAAGCGGCTGCGCATCGGCATTTCGTACGCACCGGTTGCAGCTGAGCAGGCATGCTGCCGGTGGGCTGTACGTTTGCCTTGATATGCATCAAGAATTAGTTTACTGTTATTTTAGTTGTAAAAAAAGTAACTTTCCTTGTGAAAGTCAATGGCACTCCAGCGTTGCCGGCCATGGCCGCACGCGCCTACCGAGAACCGATATGACACGAATCTGTAACAGAACCCCACTGGCGTGGGTCATGGCGGTGGCCTTGATGGCTGCCAACGGCAGTGCAATGGCCGACGCTTATATCAGCCAGACTATCGACTCCGTAAAATTCGGGGTAGTCGACCTTACACCGGCGGACGGGCAGGCTGCCGGCTTCACGGTCGAGGGCCCATGGTCGAGCCGTCATACCTCCGAATATCTGATCGGCGGGGTGCGGTTCAGCAGCCAGGCAAGCGTTCCGGCAGGCAGCTATGTCGCGAATGGCAATGCTGGTACTACTTACTTCTACGATGAGGTGTACCCCGACTGGGGCTTTGTCAACGTGCTCAGCGGTTCGATCGCGCCAGGAAACTGGGTCAGTACCGGCTTCACGCAATCGAGACGTCTCATACTGGCACCGCACAGCCTGCTGAGTGTCAGCGGGAACTACGATTTCTCTGGACACGGCGATGGCATGGCAACGACAGGCTCCCTGGTCGTGGACCTGCTTGGTCGTTCGGTGCGGGCAGGAGGAAGCATTTACAACTACACCAGCGCAGAAGACGTTTTCCATTACAGCCTGGTCAACAACACCGACGAATCGATGGAAGTGTCGGTTCAACTGAAGGCAGCGGTAAGGTTCAGCGGCACGCCGGCAGTTCTGTCGGCTGTTCCCGAACCCGGTGCATATGCGATGCTGCTGGGTGGCTTTGCCCTGTTCGGCATGCTGGCTGCACGTCGCCGTCCTGTCCAACCCCGATCCACGTCCCGGAGTGCATGATGAAAAGTACCGCCTTGCTGATCGCCGCACTCGTTGCGCCCTTCGCCATGCCGGCCGCAGGCGCCGCGCCCGCCGTAACAGCCACGATCAGTTATTCACAGTTCAAGTTCAGCGTTGTCGACCTGACGCCCGACGATGGAGTCGCTGCGGGGTTTTCGCTAACGCGTTCCCATTCTGAAGTTGCCATGCAATTTATCGACTCCGCGGGCAAGTACGTCGGTTTGTCCAGGAACTATGCCGATATTGCGCACGAAGCCGTGTCGCTGACTCACGAGGGCAAGGAACTTACGGTCACCGCCACCGGCGCGGGTTCGACAGCTTCAGCCATCATCCCATCGGCATACGCGCCGCGCGGCCAGGCAACCATGGCATCCACCAGCACCTGGGAATTCACGTTGGCCCCGAACTCCCTGCTGGTATTGACGGGCGAAGCAACGCTGAACGTGGGTATATCGGAAGTCTTGTCAGGCCAATTACGGGCAAGCACGGAGTTCAGTGGCTTGGGAGTGCTGGGATCCGACACGGACACTCCCTCCAGCTCTACATTCTCGTACCTTCACACCACCCAGTTCGGGCAGCAGGGAGACTTGAATACAGGGTTCGGCCTGTCGCTGTCAAACTTTTCGGATAGCAGCCAGCAGGGAATTTTCAGGCTGAACACGCATAACTTCGCCCGCGTGTTTACGGCAGCCACGCCGCCTCCCGTTCCCGAACCCGCTACCTACATGATGCTGGTCTGCGGGCTGGTGGCGATGGCGGTGTCCGCTCGCAGGCGCAGGGCAAGCGCCGGCACTTGAGTCGACCGCGTCGCAATGCCGGCCGGGAAACGGGCCGGCACGAAGCAGACATATCGTCGAGCGCGCGGCGCATTGCGGCCCGAACTCGCGGCTTGACCCCGCATGCGCACGGCGCGCTTGGCCTTTCTTGCAGGCTGCCTGACACCAGCCGGCCGTGGTATTGACCACTGCGGCGGATTGACCTCGGGTGTCGGAGACCGGTTTTCGCCGACAAGGCTCCCTCAGCGCGCCGATCCCCGCAGCACCTCCGTCAACACCCGCCCCTCGGCCCCGGCCGGCGCGCGTACCTTCAGCACCGCGGCCAGCGTGGGCGCGATGTCCACCACCTCGGCATACTGCGTGTAATTGCCCGGCGCGATCCACCGCTTGCCCATCATCATCAGCGGCACGCTGGTGTCGTAGCGGTACGGCGTGCCGTGCGTGGCGCCGCCCGTGCCCGAGCCGAACGCCCAGTAGGGGCGCGTGACGACGACCAGGTCGCCCGATTCGTGGCGGTGCCAGCCGCGGCGCATCAGCAGGTCCTGCCGGGTGCCGGTGGCGCCGCTTTCCTCGAAGCGCGTGCGCGTGTAGACATCGGCGATGCCGGCCTGCGCCTGTAGCCACCTGCTGGCGGCCTGTTCCACGTCCGCGCGTTTCAGGCCGGCCTTGTCGATCGCGCCCCCGTCGAGGTAGATGTTCGGCAGCACCGCGTTGGTTATCGGCTTGGCGCCGTTGAACGTGGCGGCCAGGTGCTGCTCCAGGCCGGCCATCAGTTTCTTGCTGTCGACGCGGCCGGCATCGATGCGCTGCCGCTGCGAGAACTCCGCGCTGTTGGCGAAGCCGTGGTCGGCCGTCAGCACGATCATCCAGCCGTCCGCGCCGACGCGCTTGTCGAGATACGAGAAGAAGCCGGCCAGCATCCGGTCCAGCCGCTGCAGGTGGTCGTGCGACATCCTGCTTTCCGGGCCGTGGCGGTGGTTTACGTAGTCGTGGCCCGAAAGGCTCACGCCCAGCAGGTCGGGCACGCCGGCCGGGTTGGCGCCCAGCGCTTCGCCCTCGATCGCCGCGCGGGCGAAGTCCAGCGTCAGCTCGTCGACGGGCGGGCCTTCCTTCAGCCGCTTGTAGTAGTCGGCATCGGGCTTGCCGCCCTCGCTGTAGTACGAGAAGTTGAACAGCGGGCCTTCCGCATCGTTGGCGTAGGCGCTGTCGGCCAGCAGCGGCGTCCATTTCTGGCCGTAGTAGCGGTCCTGCGGCTTGCCGGCCTGGTAGCGTTGCACCCATTGCGGGTGCTGCTGCATGTACCAGGTGCTGCTGGCGAAGTTGCCGCTGCTTTCCATGTACATGTAGGCGGTGCCGCCCTTGCCGGCCAGGAGGATCGCGCCGCGGTCCTTGCCGGAAACGGCGATGACCCTGGCGCGGTTGCCGGTGGCGTAGCGCAACTGGTCGCCCAGCGTGTCCACGCGCAGCCGGGCAGGGGACGTGCCGTCGCTCGGGTCGGTTTCCTCGCCGATGTACTTGTGGTCGCGGTCCTCGGTGCAGTAGACCTGCTGGCCGGTGGCGCGGTCGACCCAGTTGTTGGCCACGATGCCGTGCTGGTTCGGGTAGGCGCCGGTGAGGATGGCCGCGTGGCCGACGGCGGTCACGGTGGTGCCGTGCGCCTGGTGCGCATCGGTAAACCAGGCGCCGCCTTCGAGCAGCCGGCGGAAGCCGCCCTGGCCGAACTGGTCGCGGTAGCGCACCACCTGCTCCTGCGGCAGGCCGTCCACGGCCATTACCACGACGAGTTTCGGGGCGGATGAGGAGGCGGATGCGGGGGCAGGTGCGGGGGCTGCCGGAGCGGCAGCGGCATGCAGCGGAATCGACAGGGCCAGGGGCAGGAGGAGCGAGGTTTTCATGTTTTGAAAGTAAATCGGTCAGCATTCCATGATGACAGATTAACGTGTCTTCCGGATGACCTGGCTGTTACAAACGTTCACCAACTCTTCCAGGATGCCCCGACCGGATCGGTTAAAGTGCGCTCACCATTTCACCCGTCATCACAACAAGGAGAAACACATGACCCTGATGAAAACCGTGGCTGCCGCGGCATTGATATTTGCCGCCGCCCAGGCTGCTGCCCAGGCGCCGGTACCGACCACCGGCACCACCGTCATCATTCCCGCATATGGCGAAGTGAAGGCGCCGAACGACCAGGCCACGGCCACGCTGGCGATCGAGGAACAGGACAGGGACAAGGCCGCCGCCGCTTCGCGGGTCAACCAGAAGATGAAGCAGGGCCTCGATATCCTCAAGCGCGAAGACCCGCAGGCCAGCCTGAAGACGATGAATTACTACACCTACCCGGTGTACCCGGAAGACCGCCCGGTGCAGCCGATGGCGGCGAACAAGCCGCGCGTACCCACCGCGTGGCGCGTCGGTCATTTCGTTGAAGTGAAGACCACCAACCTGGCCGCGCTGCCGAAGACCGTGGCCGCCGCGCAGAAGGTGCTCGCGCTGAACGGCATCCAGTTCGGCCTGACCCCGGCGGCAACGAAGAAGCTCGACGACCAGCGCATCGCCGCCACCTACAGGAACCTGAACGAGCGCATCGCCTCGGTGGCCACGGCGATGGGCCGGCCGGTCGCCGATGCCGTGCTCGATACCGTGGATTTCGAAGGCTCCGGCAATTATGCCGACCGCGAAGGCGCGCCGGCACCGATGATGATGGCGATGCGCAAGAGCGCGGATACGGCCGAGGTGGCCGAGCCGTCGTTCGAGCCAGGCGAAACCACGCTGCAGATGCGCCTGGTGGGCAAGGTGCGCTTCCGCTAGTTCGATTCGCTACAGTAGCCCCAGGCGGGCCACCTGATTTGCGTGCTCCTCTATAATAGGGATCACCCGGCCGGCGTGCAGTCCGGCCGGAAACAGAACAACAACGCAATCAGGTCTCAATGGCTTACCTCTATGGCTAAATTTCCCCGTCGCCGCCCCAAGATCGGCGCCGCTCCCAACGGCAAGGCGCCGCGCCGCGGCCCGTTCAGCAGGTTCGCGCGCAAGGCCGGCGATACGCGGCCCCGCCGCGGCATCTACCTGCTGCCGAACGCATTCACGACCGGCGCGCTGTTCTGCGGCTTCTATGCGATCGTGATGGCGATGAACCAGCGCTTCGAGCATGCGGCCTGGGCCATCTTCGTGGCGATGCTGCTCGACGGGCTCGATGGCCGCGTCGCCCGCCTCACCAATACCCAGAGCGAATTCGGTGCCCAGTACGACAGCCTGTCCGACATGGTGTCGTTCGGCGCGGCGCCGGCGCTGGTCATCTACGAATGGTCGCTGCGCGGCCTGGGCAAGCTGGGCTGGATCGCCGCGTTCGTCTACTGCGCCGGCGCCGCGCTGCGGCTGGCCCGCTTCAATACCAACATCGCCGTGGTCGACAAGCGCTACTTCCAGGGCATGCCCAGCCCGTCCGCGGCCGCGCTGATCGCCGGCTTCATCCTGCTGATGGTGGACCAGGGCGAGGTGGGCGTGCGCTACGCGTGGGTGTCGTGGGCGCTGGCGCTGTTCGCCGGGCTGACGATGGTCACCAATGTGCCGTACTACAGCTTCAAGGACATCAACTTCAAGAAGTCGGTGCCGTTCATCACGGTGTTCCTGATCGCGCTGGGGTTCGCGCTGGTGTCGATCGATCCGCCGAAGGTGATGTTCCCGATCTTCCTGCTGTACGGCCTGTCCGGCTACGTGGTGTATGCCGTGCGGCTGGCGAAAGGCAAGCCCGTGTCGATCGTGCAGACCGACGAGGAACTCGACGAAAGCGAACGCCGCTGACCTGGTCGGCGGGCATGTCAAGGAGTCAAACCCATGAGCAACCGCCTGATCATTTTCGATACCACCTTGCGCGACGGCGAGCAATCGCCGGGCGCGTCGATGACCAAGGAAGAAAAAATCCGCATCGCGCGCCAGCTGGAAAAGCTGCGCGTGGATGTCATCGAGGCCGGCTTCGCTGCCGCTTCGCCGGGTGATTTCGAGGCCATCCGCGCCATCGCCTCCACCATCAGGGATTCCACCGTCTGCTCGCTGTCGCGCGCCAACGACCGCGATATCGCCCGCGCCGCCGAGGCGCTCGAGCCGGCGGCCCGCAAGCGCATCCATACCTTCATCGCCACCTCGCCGCTGCACATGAAGATGAAACTGCGCATGGAACCCGAGCAGGTGCTGGAACAGGCCACGCAGGCGATCCGCTTCGCCCGCCGGTTCACCGACGACATCGAATTCTCGCCCGAAGACGGCAGCCGTTCGGAGGAGGATTTCCTGTGCCGCGTGCTGGAAACCGTGATCGCCGAAGGCGCCACCACGATCAATTTCCCGGATACCGTGGGCTACGCGGTGCCGGAAATGTTCGGCGAAACGATCCGCCGGCTGCGCGAGCGGATTCCCAATTCCGACAAGGCCGTGTGGTCGGTGCACTGCCACAACGACCTGGGCCTGGCCGTGGCCAATTCGCTGGCCGGCGTGATGATCGGCGGCGCCCGGCAGATCGAGTGCACGATCAACGGTCTCGGCGAGCGGGCCGGCAATACCGCGCTGGAAGAGGTGGTGATGGCGCTGCGCACCCGAGGCGGCTACTACAACCTCGAGTGCGGCATCGACGCCACGCAGATCGTGCCGGCGTCGAAAATGGTGTCGCAGATTACCGGCTTCGCGGTGCAGCCGAACAAGGCGGTGGTCGGCGCCAACGCCTTCGCGCATGCCTCGGGCATCCACCAGGACGGCATCCTGAAGGCGCGCGAAACCTACGAGATCATGCGCGCGGAAGACGTGGGCTGGACCGCCAACCGGATCGTGCTGGGCAAGCTTTCAGGCCGCAATGCGTTCAAGGGCCGGCTGCAGGAGCTGGGCATCGAACTCGAATCGGAAGGCGACATCAATG
The DNA here is from genome assembly GCF_009727155.1 of Pseudoduganella dura. Lineage (NCBI taxonomy): Bacteria > Pseudomonadati > Pseudomonadota > Betaproteobacteria > Burkholderiales > Oxalobacteraceae > Pseudoduganella > Pseudoduganella dura. Next base: position 5,000,795 of record NZ_WNWM01000002.1, read on the forward strand.
CCGCCTTTGCCCGCTTCAAGGACCTGGCGGACCGCAAGTCCGAGATCTTCGACGAGGACATCATGGCCCTCGTCTCCACCGAGGAGCGGGAGGAGGGCGAGCACTACCGGCTGGTGTCGCTGTCGCAGCGCAGCGAAACGGGCGAGTTGCCGCACGCCCGGGTGGTATTTTCGGCCGGCGAACGCGAGGTGGCCTGCGAAGGCACCGGCGACGGACCGGTCGACGCGATCGTCAACGCCATCGAAAGCGAGGCCCGGACCGGCGCCGAACTGGTACTGTTCTCGATCGCCGCCATCAGCCCCAGTTCGCAGTCGCAGGGCGAAGTCACCATGCGGCTTTCGCAGGCGGGGCGGATCGTCAACGGCGTGGGCGCCGATCCGGATATCGTGGTGGCCTCGGCCAAGGCTTACCTGGCCGCGCTGAACAAGCTCCATGCGAAGGAGCGGGTCAATCCGCAGACGGAGCGGATCTGAGCGGCAGCCGGCTCAGAAAAACCCCTCCCGGTGCTCGCGCATCGGGTCCGGCCCGGCCATCAGCTGCCGCACCTTGCCGTCCCGGCTGAAATGCACGTGCATCATCGAATCCCACACGCCGGACTGCTTGTAGCGGTAGCTCCATACTTCCAGGTCGCGCAGCGACAGGTACATGGTCTCGGCCGGCTGGCCGAAGGTGTGCAGGATCGTTTCCTTGTCGTCGGTACCCAGCCTGATGGTGGCGAATTTCTCGTCCGTCAGCACCTGTTCGTAGGAGCGCAGGCGGCCATCCTGGCCGTAGCGGGCCATGTAGGTGAACTGCCCGAAAGCGCCGGCACCGTATTCGTGGATCGTCTCGAGGCCCACCGTGTAGCGGGCACTGGGGTGGCCCAGGCGCGCTTCGACCGCGGCCATCGGTTCGCCGGCCTGCGGCGGCGGGCCCAGCGCACAACCGGCGATCATTGCGCTTAACATTATCGGAAAGATCAGATTTTTCACGTTTCCTCCTGGAGGCCGCGATAATTGTAGCCAGAAGTTGATACGGCGCGCGCTAATTCCGTTATACTTGCGGGCCTGTCCGTTCGGGCAGGTTTTATTATCGTAACTCACGATGTGCAGGGTTCCGTACTCCGCGCATCGCATGTGAAAGGTTTATCATGTCCGTAGAAAACATCAACAAATCCGCGATCATCGCGGACAACGCACGCGCCCAGAACGACACCGGCTCCCCGGAAGTGCAAGTTGCGCTGCTGACCGCACGCATCAACGAACTGAACGGTCACTTCAAGGCCCACAGCAAGGATCACCACTCCCGCCGCGGCCTGATCATGATGGTCAACCGTCGTAAGAGCCTGCTGTCCTACCTGAAGAACAAGGACGCAACCCGTTACCGCGACCTGATCGCCAAACTCGGTCTGCGTAAGTAATTTTTTTGCATTCCCGGTTTTAGTCGAGATGCCTGCGCCAGTTCGCTGACGCAGGCATTTTGTCATTCTGGAATGTTAAATAATTGCCAGGCGGAATAACAAATATTCGGCCTGGCGAGCGATGGAGCAATAAGGTGGCCGGCATCAGCCGGTACCTGTGGTGAGGTGAACGACAGCGCCTGAAAATCTGTCGGCAAATAGAAAGGGATTACCCATGTTTAACAAAGTTACGAAAACCTTCCAGTACGGCCAGCATACCGTGACCCTGGAAACCGGCGAGATCGCTCGTCAGGCTTCCGGCGCGGTACTGGTGTCGGTCGACGACACCGTCGTGCTGGCGACCGTGGTGGCGCGCAAGGATGCCAAGCCCGGCCAGGATTTCTTCCCGCTGACGGTCGACTACATCGAGAAGACCTATGCAGCCGGCAAGATCCCCGGCGGCTTCTTCAAGCGCGAAGGCCGTCCATCGGAGAAGGAGACGCTGACGTCCCGCCTGATCGACCGCCCGATCCGCCCGCTGTTCCCGGAGGGTTACATGAACGAGGTGCAGGTCATCATCCACGTTCTGTCGGTTAATCCCGAGATCGACCCCGACATCGCTTCGATGATCGGCGCCTCCGCCGCCCTGTGCGTGGCCGGCGTGCCGTTCAACGGCCCGATCGGCGCGGCCCGCGTGGGCTACGCCAACGGCCAGTACATCCTGAACCCGACCACGACCCAGCTGAAAACGTCCGAGATGGACCTGGTGGTTGCCGGTACCGAATCGGCCGTGCTGATGGTGGAATCGGAAGCCAAGCAGCTGTCCGAGGAAGTGATGCTGGGCGGCGTGGTGTTCGGCCACGAGCAGATGCGCGCAGTGATCGATGCGATCCACGCGCTGGTGGAAGAAGGCGGCAAGCCGGAAGTGGAATGGACCGCGCCGGCCAAGAACGAAGCGCTGATCGCCAAGGTGGCGCAGTTCGCCGAAGCCAAGATCAACGAAGCGTACCAGACCAAGAACAAGCAGGCCCGCCAGCAGGCGCTGCGCTCGATGCAGGGCGAAGTGCTCGCCGACCTGGCGGCGCAAGCCGCCGCCGAAGGCGCCGAGGCACCGAACTCGGTCGACGTGGGCAACATCCTGTTCGACATGGAAGCCAAGGTCGTGCGTTCGCAGATCCTGAACGGCGAACCGCGCATCGACGGGCGCGACACCCGCACCGTGCGTCCGATCGCGATCCGCACGTCGGTCCTGCCGCGTACCCACGGTTCGGCGCTGTTCACCCGCGGCGAAACCCAGGCGCTGGTCGTGGCCACGCTGGGCACCGCGCGCGATTCGCAGAAGATCGATGCGCTGATGGGCGAGTACACCGACGACTTCATGCTGCACTACAACATGCCTCCGTTCGCCACCGGCGAAACCGGTCGCGTGGGCACGCCGAAGCGCCGCGAAGTGGGCCATGGCCGCCTGGCCAAGCGCGCCCTGGTTGCCGCGCTGCCGTCGCCGGAAGAGTTCAGCTACTCCGTGCGCCTGGTGTCCGAGATCACCGAGTCGAACGGTTCGTCGTCGATGGCTTCCGTCTGCGGCGGCTGCCTGGCGCTGATGGATGCCGGCGTGCCGATGAAGGCGCACGTGGCCGGCATCGCGATGGGCCTGATCAAGGAAGGCGGCAAGTTCGCCGTGCTGTCCGACATCCTGGGTGACGAAGACCACCTGGGCGACATGGACTTCAAGGTCGCCGGCACCGCCAACGGCATCACGGCGCTGCAGATGGACATCAAGATCCAGGGCATCACCAAGGAAATCATGCAGGTGGCGCTGGCGCAGGCCAAGGAAGGCCGCGAGCACATCCTGGGCGAAATGCAGAAGGCGATGCCGCACGTGAAGACGGAACTGTCCGACTTCGCACCGCGCCTGATCACCATCAAGATCAACCCGGAGAAGATCCGTGACGTGATCGGCAAGGGCGGCGCCGTCATCCGCGCGCTGACCGAGGAAACCGGCACGCAGATCGACATCAGCGACGAAGGCGTGGTTACCATCGCTTCCGTCGATGCCGCCGCCGGCCAGGAAGCCAAGCGCCGCATCGAAGAGCTGACCGCATCGGTCGAAGTGGGCAAGACCTACGACGGCACCGTGCTCAAGCTGCTGGACTTCGGCGCGATCGTGCAAGTCATGCCGGGCAAGGATGGCCTGCTGCACATCTCGCAGATCGCCAACGAGCGCGTCAACGCCGTTGCCGACTACCTGAAGGAAGGCCAGCAAGTGCGCGTGAAAGTACTGGAAACGGATGATCGCGGCCGCCTGAAGCTGTCGATGAAGGCCGCCGAAGAGGCGGGCGCCGTCGCCAAGTAATATCTCCTTCAACGGAGCAAAAACCGCCGGTGCGTGAGCCCGGCGGTTTTTTTTTTTAGAGTGTTGCCACAGCATCGCCGCGGCGAAAGCCGCTATGCTCCGTTCCGGTCCAACCAACTGGAGCATCACGATGAGCAAGGCCCTTCGTCTTTCCGAAAAATGGTTCCAGCGCGGCCTGTGGCTGGTCGCTTTCCTGTTCGCCGGCTTCCTTGTCGGCCTGGGCGGCAAGATCGTCGACAACCTGAACCTCGTCGAGGAACCGCTGGCGCTGGAGCAGTTCACCGACCGCGTGCAATATCCGGCGGCGCAGGCGGCATTGAAGGAAGCCGGCCGCACCTACGAGGACGCGCAGGCGGCCCTCGAACAGGCGCAGCAGAAGCACCGGGTCGCGGAATCGAATACGGCGACCGCGAACGATACCTTCGGCAACTGGCTGTCGACACGCCACGCCACCGCACGGCCCGACCAGGACCCCGAACTGATCGCGCGCACCCGCCAGCTCGACGAGCTGAAGGCGGACGAGCGCAAGGCGCTGACCGCCGTACAGCAGCAGGAGCAGCGCCAGCTGGACGCGCGCCAGGCACGCGACCGCGCCGCGGGCCGCATGGCCGCGCTGGAGCGCGATGCCGACGGCCGCTGGCGGAAGGCGCTGCAATTGCGCGAACTGCGCGTGTTCGCCTATCGCCTGGCGCTGACCTTGCCGCTGCTGCTGATCGCCGGCTGGCTGTGGAAGAACAAGCGCAAGAGCACCTGGTGGCCGTTCGTCTGGGGCTTCATCTTCTTCGCGCTGTTCGCGTTCTTCGTCGAGCTGGTGCCCTACCTGCCCAGCTACGGCGGCTATGTGCGCCACGTGGTCGGCATCCTGGTGACGGTGATCGTGGGCCGGCAGGCCATCATCGGGTTGCAGCGATACCTGGAGCGGCAGCGCGCGGCCGAAGCGCTGCCGGACACGCAGCGCCGTGAAAACCTCGGCTACGACACGGCATTGGCACGGATGGGGAAGGGCGTCTGCCCCGGCTGCGAGCGCCAGGTCGACCTGAAGGACCCGAAGATCGACTTTTGCCCGCACTGCGGCATCGGGCTGTTCAATCACTGCACCGCCTGCACGGCCCGCAAGAATGCGTTTACGCGGTTTTGCTATGCATGCGGCACGTCGGCCGCGCCGGGTTCGGCGCCATGACGGCATCGGAAAAAGACCCTGCTGGCAAACAATGCGTGGTGTGGGGCGGGCGGCGGCGATGGTGTGCCGGCGTCGCAAAAGCGCCACGCACAGCTGTTTTTTATTAACGCAAATGCATTAATATAATATTATCTCCGGGCTATAAAATAGTTTAATCGATGCAGAATAACTTGCATTGTAATAGTTAATCTTATTTTAATCTGGAGATAATATGCTCAAAAAATCGCTTCTCGTTGTATTGCTGGGATGTTGTACCGCGGCGCAAGCCGATTACCATGAACTGACTGCTACGTATACCGGATTCGCCGACTACAATACGGGCGTATTCGATCCCACCCGCACGGCGACGCTGCATGCAATCGTCGATGACGTCAATGGTGATGGCAAGTTCACAGTCGATGAAGTAAGGGAGTTTCTATTCCCCCATGTATCCATCTTTGCCTCGGACATCGAGACTTACGGGCGGTGCGGTTCTGTCGATCGAGGAAGCTGGTGTCTTGAAGCCTTTTCCTATACCGGTGGCAATTCGCTGACGTTCGATGCACGGTCGCACCGCACGGATTTTGAAGCATCGTCGGGCGGCGTTGCCACCAGCGGCGACGTTGCCTATTCCTATTTCCAATACACGTCGGGCGAAGGCTCCACGTCTTATAGCGGTTTCCGCTGGACCTCCGAGACCACCCTCGCGGTCACCGTCACCCCGCCGGTACCGGAACCATCCACGTATGCCATGCTGGGCGCCGGCCTGTGCGCGATCGGCGCCCTGACCAGGCGGCGCCGCAAGCAATAATTTCGCTCTTTCAGGCCAGTGCCAGCGTCCGCGATGCCGCCGGCGCTGGCCGGCGAAGTGGACTCGCCGCCGCCTCGGCCCGCTCCAGCCGGAACACGCTGACGGTTTCTTCCAGCGTGGCGGCCTGCTCCTGCAGCGCACCCGCGGCGGCGGCGGCTTCCTCGACCAGCGCGGCGTTCTGCTGTGTGACCTGGTCCATCTGCGTGACGGCGTCGTTGATCAGGTCGATGCCCGAGCTTTGCTCGGACGTGGCCGACATGATTTCGGTCATGATGTCCGCCACGCGGGCGATGCCCGTCACGATCTCGTCCATCGTGGTGCCGGCCTGGCCGACCAGCGCCGAACCGGTTTCCACACTGGCCACCGAGTCGTCGATCAGTTCCTTGATTTCCTTGGCGGCGGCAGCCGAACGTTGCGCCAGCGTGCGCACTTCGCTGGCCACCACGGCGAAGCCGCGGCCCTGTTCACCCGCGCGGGCCGCTTCCACGGCGGCATTGAGCGCCAGGATATTGGTCTGGAACGCGATGCTGTCGATGACGGAGATGATGTCCTCGATCTTCTTCGACGACGTGGTGATGGCACCCATCGTATCGATCACCCGGGCGACGATCTGGCCGCCCTGTTGCGCCACCTGCGAGGCCGAGACGGCCATGCTGTTGGCCTGGCGGGCGTTGTCGGCGTTCTGGCGCACGGTCGCCGTCAGTTCTTCCAGCGACGAGGCGGTTTCTTCCAGGCTGGCCGCCTGCTGCTCGGTGCGGCGCGACAGGTCCATGTTGCCGTCGGCGATCTCGTTGCTGGCCACGGCGATCGAGCCGCTGCCTTCGCGCACCACGCGGACGGTTTCGGCAAGCTTTTGCTGCATGCCGGCGAGGCCCTTGAGCAAGGTGCCCATCTCATCGTGACGCCCGGTATCGACACGGCGCGACAGGTCGCCCGCCGCCATCGCGTCGAAGTGCTCGAGCACTTCGCGCAGCGGGGTCATGATGGCACGCAACAGCGTGACGCACGCCGCCACGATCAGCAGGATGCCCGCTGCCACCGCGCCGATCGACAGGCCGAGAACGGTGCTGTACAGGCGCTGGCTGTCGGCGAAGAGCTGCTGGGCAGCGGTCATCTGGTATTTGTCCAGCGCCTCGGCGGCATCGCTGTACACACTGTACAGCTTGGTCATGTCCTTCATCGCCAGCTGGTCGATGCGGGCGGCGTCGCCGGCGCGCAGTGCCTGTGCCAATGCCTTCAGGCCGTTGGTGATCAGGTCCTGGCGGGAGCGTTCCACCGCGTCGGACAATTCTTTTTCACCCGGACCCAGCGGCAATGCCAGGTAGCGCTGCCACGCGGCATCCGACTTTGCCACGAAATCGTCCGCACGCTGGAGCAGCGCGGGGACCTCGGGCGATTCGGGGCGCATGATTGCGCGGTCCTGCACCAGCCGTGCGCGGGTCAGCAGGATTTTCGAGTCGGCGTTCGCCATCGACGAAGCCAGCCGGGTGCTGTAGGTTTCCTCGAGCGCGGCATTGACCGAGTGGATGCCGTAGATTCCCATTGCGCCGGTAACGGCGATCAGCAGGCCGAGGATCGCCATCGTGGCGATCAGGCGGGTACGGATGGTGAGACGCTTGAACATGGAAATTTCCGTGAGAGAGCAAGGCGCGCGGGCCCGGCGAGATCTGGTCGCCAAATGCTTGGCGGGCGAATGCGCGGGGATATGGCGCGGTGCTCTCGGGATTCCGGTCAAAGCGGGGCAGGGAGACAGACGGGCGGTTGGGGCCGTCTCCTTCCAGGAGCGAAGGTCCCAACCTTAGCATGGATGTTGATGCATCGCAACAATCCGGGCGGCAATACTTTTCGTCACTGTTGCATGCGCGCCCGACAGTCGTTCAACCGCCGGCACACCTGCGTGGTTACCTGCCTGCTTACTTGCCAAATTACTTGCCAAATTACTTGCCGGTGTACGTGACCCGGTAGATCCGCCCGGCATGGTCGTCCGAGATCAGCATCGCGCCATCGGCGGCGATGGCGATATCCACCGGCCGGCCGCTGACATCGTCGCCCTGCAGGAAGCCGTCGATGAATGTCGTGGTCGTCACTTCCTGGTTACCCTGCAGCGTGACGAGGCTGACCTTGTAGCCGATCTTCTGCGTGCGGTTCCACGAGCCGTGTTCGGCCACGAACACCCCGTTGCGGTATTGCGACGGGAATTGCGTGCCGGTGTAGAACGCCAGGCCCAGCGGCGCCACGTGCGGCCCCAGCTTGGCGACCGGCGGCGTGAACTGCGCGCAGCTGCGGCCGGCGCCGAATTTCGGGTCTGGCACCACACCGCCGTGGCAGTACGGGAAGCCGAAGTGCATGCCCGCCTTCGGCGCCACGTTCAGTTCGCACGAAGGGTTGTTGTCGCCCATTTCGTCCGGGCCGTTGTCGGTGAACCACAGGTCCTTCGTCACCGGATGCCACGCGAAGCCGACGGTGTTGCGGATGCCGTTGGCCACCATTTCCCACCCCGAGCCGTCCGGATTCATGCGCCAGATCTTCGAATATACCTCGTCGTCCTTGTCGCAGGTATTGCAGGGCGAACCGACCGGGATGTACAGCTTGCCGTCCGGACCGGCCTTGATGACCTTTTCACCATGCCATTTGTCGTTCGGCAGGTCGCCTTTCACCACCTTGTAGGCGGGCTTGCTCCCGTACGTCCTGTCGATCGCGTCGAAGCGGATCACGCGCCCGATCTCGGCCACGTACAGGGCGCCGTCCAGCAACGTCACGCCGATCGGGTTATCCAGCCCCTCGGCGACGGTGACGACCTTGTCGGCCTTCTTGTCGCCGTTCTCGTCGACCACCGCGTACACCTTGCCGGCCTTGCGCGAGCCGACATAGACGATGCCGCCGGGCGAGACCGCCATCGACCGGGCGGTATCGACGTTCTCGGCGTAGACGGAAATCGAGAAGCCCTTCGGCAATGTCAGGCGGGCGAGCCCATTGTCGGCTTTTGACGGCGCGTCTTTTGACGGCGCGGCTTTCGAAGGCGCGGCTTTCGCTGCAACGGCCTTGCGTCCGCCCGGTGCCACGTAATCGGCCAGCGCGGCGATCTGCGCCTTGTCCAGCGTGCCTTCCCAGCCCGGCATGCCCTTGTCCGGCAAGCCCTTGGCGATGATCCGCGACAGGTTGGCGCGGGTCGGCGCGCCGTGCAGCCACTTGTCGTCCGCCAGGCCGGGAGCCGTCGCGCCTTCCAGCTTCACGCCGTGGCAGGAGGCGCAATTGTTCTGGTAAAGCTTGGCGGCGTCCACCGGTGCCGCGTGGGCGGCGCCGGCCGCGGCGATTCCGGCTCCCAGCAGTACCAGGGGGAGGGGCAGGGCAAACTTCATCGATGACTCCGGTCGGGTTGTAATGCCGCCATCATAGTCTCAAGCGGCCCAGTCCTCCAGGGAAGCGCTGATTTATTGCTGGTGGATGAGATTAGTCTTTTCTCATGGCTAAGATCGCCGTGATGAATAAATCAGCGGTTCCCCGGCACGAGCCGTTCGATCGCGCCAAGCGAAGGCGGCGTGGCGCCCGCCCCGATGCAGGCCGCCGCCCCGGCCGCGACGGCGAAGCGCAAGTGTTCGCCGGGCGCGCGCGCCGGCGCGCACAGCAGGCTCCAGGCAAAGCCCGCGATGCTGGCGTCGCCGGCGCCCACCGTATCGGCCACCGGCACGGCCACGGCTGGCGCGTGCCAGGCTTCGTCGCCGATGTGCAGCGAGGCGCCCAGTTCGCCGCGGGTATATAGATACATGGCCGCCGGATTGAAGCCGCGCAGCATGGCGAACGCGCGGTCGATGTCGTCGATTCGGAACAGGCCGGCCAGGTCCTCGTCGGACACCTTGACCACGTCGGCCAGTTCCGTCATCGCCCGCAGCGTGGCGTCGTAGCGCTCGTCCATCAGCAGCCGCCAGTTCGGATCGTAGCTGATGCGGATGCCGGCCCGTTTCGCCTCCCGCGCCAGTTCCACCAGCCGGTCGGCGAGCGGCCGCCGCGCCAGGCTGATGCCGCCGAAATGCATCCAGCGGCAGTGCGTGCGCCAGTCCCCGGGCAGCGCCTGCGGGTCGAAGTGCAGGTCCGCGCTGTCGTCGCCCACGAAGAAATAGCTCGGTGGCGAGAGCTGGTGAACGATCGCCAGCAGCGGCGATTTGTCCAGCCGTTGCAGGAAGCGCGCATCCAGGTGCGAGTCCATCGAGGCTTGCCACAACGCGTCGCCGAACACGTCGCGGCTGATCGCGCCGGCAAACGCGGCCGGTACGCCCAGTTTTGCCATGGCCCGCGCCACGTTCCATGTCGAGCCGCCGGTGCGCGCGGTCCATTGCGTGCGCGCGGTGTCGAGCACGATCAGGTCCGTCAGCGCTTCGCCGGCGGCGATGAAGACCGGCCCGCCCAGTGGCCCGCTCGCCGGGCCGCTCATTGGCCGTTCTCCAGCACCGTGAGCACTTCGTAGCAGGCGCCCATCGTGTGGTAATCGGTCTTGCCGGCCGGGCTCTTTTCATCGGTCAGTTTCGCGTTGTCCGGCCCCAGGATGCGGTACCAGGCGCCATGGGTATGGTCGACGAAATGTTCCCAGCTGTATTGCCAGATGCGGTCGTACCAGTCCCAGTAGCGTTGTTCGCCGGTGCGTGCACCCAGCAGCGCGGCGGCGGCGAAGCTCTCGGCCTGCACCCAGAAGTACTTGAAACCGTCGCAGATCGAACCGTCCGGCGCGAAGCCGTAGTGGATGCCGCCGTGTTTCGCATCCCAGGCCCTGGCCAGCGCGGTGTCGAAGAAATGGATCGCCCGCGGCAGCAGCCAGTCGGAAGGGCCGGCCAGCCGGTCGGCGTGGCGCTCGAGGATCAGCAGAAGCTTGGCCCACTCGGTCAGGTGGCCTGGCTGGTAACCCCAGGGGCGGAAGATGTTGGTGCTGTCGTGACGGTTGTAGTCGGCATCGACAGACCAGTCTTCCCTGTAGTGCTCCCATACCAGGTCGTCGGCGAGCCGTGCCTGCCGCACGGCGATGTTGCGCGCCAGCGTTTCGGCGCGGTGCAGGTAGCGCGATTCGCCGGTCGCGTCGAATGCCGCCAGCATCGCCTCGCACGAATGCATGTTGGCGTTCTGGCCGCGGTAGGACGACACTTTCCAGTCGGCCGACGCCTCGTCCGCGTACAGGCCGTGTTGCGGCTCCCAGAAGCGGCGCTCCATCAGCTCGTATGTTTCCTCGAGCCAGCCGCGCGCTTCTTCCACGCCCGCCAGCAGCGCATGCGAATAGGCCAGCACCACGAACGCCAGGCCGTAGCAGTGGTTGGTGGCATCGCTGACGGTCTTTGCACCGTCGCGCCAGTCCAGCTGCCATGCATAACCGCCGGTGGCCGGGTCGCGGTGCACGTCGCGCAGGAATGCCAGGCCATGGCGCAGGCGCCGCAGGTCGGCCTCGTCGTGGAAGTGGCGGCAGGCCATCGCGTAATTGAAGACAAAGCGCGTGCTGCTGACCAGGTGGCGCGTGTGCGCGTCGTACACCGTGCCGTCGTCCTTGTAGAAGTGGAAGAAGCCGCCGGTGGGATCGAGCGAGCGCGGATCGTAGAAGTTGCGGGTGTCGCGGATATGCCGCAGCAGGGTTTCGCGGGAATGGAAATCTGGTAACATGAATCGTCCGTTTCAAGAGAAGTTTCGGCTGCGCCGGGGGGCCACTTCCGGTATCTGAGCTTCCGGTCCCGAGCTTCCGGTACCTGGGCTTCCGGTATCCGAGCTTCGGTACTGTATCCAGCACGCGATGCCGCACATGATCCCGGGCGCGAGAATTGCTTATCCAATGTGCCCGCACGTCGGGCGCACGGCTCCCCGCGCGGCCAGGATCCGTCCCGTGGCCGCGATTGACGCAGTTATTTCTGCACAGTTATCGACTGCAAGGTTTGATGTGAGCTTGTGGCGGTTCGTACCCCCTGGTCCGTCAACGCATCGATTCGCTCAGCAGACCGTGCTGGCGCGAACCACCAGTTCGACCGGCGAAATCCTTTCCACCACGTCGTCCGTGCGGCCGCCCAGCAGCAGCTCCACGCCCAGCGCACCCAGTTCCTTCTTGTTGATGCGCAGTGTCGTCAGCGGGCGGTGGCCCAGCACGGCCGTGGAAATATCGTCGAAACCCACGATCGCCACGTCGTGCGGCACTTTCAGGCCCTTCGACAGGCAGCAGCGCATCGCCACCAGCGCGGTGCTGTCGTTGTAGCAGAACACGGCGTCCGGTGGTTTCGGCAACGCCAGCAGCGATTCCATCGCTTCCCACGCGCCCTGTTCGAGTTCCACGCCATCGGGCAGGAATGCTTCCAGCCGCGGATCTGCCAGGATGCCGGCATCGAACAGCGCCTGCCGGTAACCGCGCGCCCGCTCGCGGATGCTGTAGTGCGACATCGAGCCGCAGATGAATCCCACGCGCTCGCGGCCCCGGTCGATCAGGTGCTGCGTGGCCAGGTAGCCGCCCATCTGGTTATCCGGGTTCACCGAGTTGTAGCCGCGCAGCTTCATGTCGATCAGCACGATCGGCTTGCCGGTGGCGCGCAGCGCCGACAGCAGCTCCGGCTCGAAGAAGCCGGCGCACACGATCGCATCGGGCGCATGCATGCGCAGCTGGTCCACCAGGCCGTCCGCCGGCCCCACCGCCATGAACGACAGCACGATGCCCTGCTTGCGGCAGGCTTCCTCGGCGCCGTGCAGTACCGGCGAATAGAACGGGCTGCTGGCGGCCGTGTTGTGCTGCCGGTGCAGCAGGAACGTGAGGCGCCGCAGCCGCTTCGGCCGCAGCTTGCAGAAGTCGTAGCCCAGGTCGCGGGCGGTTTCCAGCACCATCCGGCGCGTCACCTCCGTCAGCCCCGGTTCGTTTTTCAGGGCGCGGGAGATGGTTCCCGCCGAAACGCCGGCGGCCCGTGCGATGTCGCGGATCGTTACGCCGCCCTGCGCGGCGGTAGCGGCCCTCATGGACGGCCGTCCTGGGAAAATCTGGTCATCGATCGCCTCCGTTGTGGTGCGGCCGCCTGCCCGGGGCCGCTCTTTATGGGCACAGTCTTGCACAGCGGTGCGCGCGTGGTCAAACAACGGCTGCGCACGGCGCGGCAGTTTAGTCGCATTTACTAAACATGGTGGGCGCGGGACTTCCATGGTGCGCCGCGCCATAGGAAAAGCGGCATCCGGACTGTTTAGTGAACAACGCTAAACTCGCCCCGTTTCGCCGATCGCGTTTGACCCGCGATGGGGCATTATGCAGAATCGTTGCCATAACAACACCCGGCCTTCGCCGGATACCAGGAGACGATCGATGGCACAGATGTCACCCGCGGCGCTTGCGCCGCAGGGCAGCGCCCCCGCGCAGCCGCAACAAACCTTTCCCCTCGTCGTGATCACCGTGCTGTTCTTCATGTGGGGCCTGCTCACGTCGCTGAACGATGTGCTGATTCCCCACCTGAAGTCGGTCTACACGCTCAACTATGTGCAGGCGATGCTGGTGCAGTTCTGCTTCTTCGGTGCGTACGCCATCGTGTCGCTGCCGGCCGGTGCGCTGATCCGCCGCATCGGCTACAAGCGCGGGGCGGTGGCCGGCCTGATGGTCGCGGCGCTCGGCTGCGCGCTGTTCTACCCGGCGGCGACGAGCGGCTACGCGCTGTTCCTGTTCGCGTTCTTCGTGCTGGCGGCCGGCATCACGGTGCTGCAGGTGGCCGCCAATCCGTTCGTCACGGTGCTCGGCCCCCCGGCCACCGCATCGAGCCGGCTGACGCTGACCCAGGCATTCAATTCGCTGGGCACCACGATCGCGCCGGCGCTGGGCGGCCTGCTGATCCTGGAAGGCATGCCGGCCGCCGTCGACGCCGCCCAGCTGGCCGGCGATGCGCTGGCCCGCTACCGGTTGCAGGAAGCGGCCGCGGTGCAGGGCCCGTACCTGGCGCTGGCCGCCGCGCTGCTGGTGCTCGCCGTGCTGTTCGCACTCGTGAAACTGCCGGCGATCGGGCAGTCCGGGGATACACCGCAGGCAGTGCGCGGATCGGTGCTGGCGCACCGCCACCTGGTGCTGGGTGCGATCGGCATCTTCCTGTACGTGGGCGGCGAAGTGGCGATCGGCAGCTTCCTGATCAATTTCATCGGCGAACCGCAGATCGCCGGCCTGGAGCACGGCGCGGCGGCGAAATACGTCAGTTACTACTGGGGCGGCGCGATGATCGGCCGCTTCATCGGCTTTGCCGTGATGCGCCGCGTGAGCCCGGGCAAGGCGCTGGCGTTCAACGCCGCGGCCAGCATCGTGCTGCTGCTGGTGGCGATCCTCGGCTCCGGCGCGGTGGCGATGTGGGCGGTGATCGCGGTCGGCCTGTTCAACTCGATCATGTTCCCCACGATCTTCAGCATGGCGCTGCACCGCCTCGGCGCGCAGACGGGGCAGGGCTCCGGCATCCTGTGCATGGCCATCGTCGGCGGCGCCATCGTGCCCTTCGCGCAGGGCGCGCTGGCCGATGCGATCGGGCTGCAGTGGTCGTTCGTCATACCGGCCGCCTGCTACCTGTTCATCCTGTACTTCGGCATCCGCTATGCGCGGATGTACGCGGAACCACAACAATAAGACCAACGAGGAATACCATGAATCGCAACGCAGCACTCCTGCTGGCGCTGGCCGCATTGCCATGCCTGGCCGCGGCCGCCGATCCCGCCCGGCCGTGGCTGGACAAGAACCTGGACCCCGACCGGCGCGCCGCGCTGGCACTGAAGGAAATGACGCAGAAGGAAAAGCTGAACTGGGTGTCCAGCCACTTCGGCGCCGATCATGGCGGCAACAAGACGAAAAAGGTGCCGGAAGCGATTCCGTTCTCGGCCGGCTACGTGCCGCCGCTTGCCCGCCTGGGACTGCCCGCTCTGTTCCTGACCGATGCCGGCATCGGCGTGGCCACGCAGAACACCACCACGCCGCGCGAGCGCACCGCGCTGCCTTCCGGTATCGCCACGGCGGCCACGTGGAACCGCAAGCTGGCCTACGAGGGCGGCCGGATGATCGGTGCCGAAGCGCGCGCTTCCGGCTTCAACGTGATGCTGGCTGGCGGCGTGAACCTGCTGCGCGAGCCGCGCAACGGCCGCAACTTCGAGTACGGGGGCGAAGATCCGCTGCTGGCCGGCGTCATGGTCGGCGAGCAGGTGCGCGGCATCGAGTCCAACAACCTGATCGCCACGATCAAGCACTATGCGCTGAACGCCCAGGAAACCGGGCGCTTCGAGCTCGATGCCCGCATCGATCCGGCTGCGCTGCGCATGTCCGACCTGTTCGCGTTCCAGGTGGCGCTGGAACTGACCGATGCCGGTTCCTTCATGTGCGCCTACAACCGGCTCAACGGGCCGTATGGCTGCGAGCACCCGTGGCTGCTGAACGGCGTGCTGAAGGGCGACTGGGGTTTCAAGGGCTTCGTGATGTCCGACTGGGGCGCCACGCACAGCACGGTGGAAGCGGCCAACGCGGGGCTGGACCAGCAGTCGGGCCTTGAATTCGACCGTGCCCATTATTTCGGCGGCGCGCTGGAAGAAGCGGTGGAAAGCAGCTTCGTGCCGCAGAAGCGGCTCGACGACATGGCCTTCCGTGTGCTGCGCACGATGTTCGCCAAGGGCGTCGTCGACCATCCGGTGCAGCAGGACGGCGCGATCGACTACGAGGCGCACGGCCGCATCAGCCAGGCCGATGCCGAGGAAGGCATCGTGCTGCTGAAGAACGAGCGGAACATCCTGCCGCTGTCGAGGGAGGCGAAGAAGATCGTCGTCATCGGCGGCTACGCGGACAAGGGCGTGCTGGCCGGCGGCGGCTCGTCGCTGGTGTACCCGCGCGGCGGCAATGCGGTGCCGGGCCTGCTGCCGGCCACCTGGCCCGGCCCGGTCATGGTCTATCCGTCGTCGCCGTTGAAGGCGATCCAGGCCCGCTTGCCGGGCGCGCAGGTGGTGTTCGACGATGGCCGCGATCCCGCCAGGGCGGCGGCGGCCGCGGCTGGCGCGGACGTGGTGCTGGTGTTCGCCACGCAGTGGGTCGGCGAAGCGCTCGATGCCACGTCGCTGTCCCTGCCGGACAACCAGGATGCGCTGATCGCGGCGGTTGCGGCCGCCAATCCGAAAACGGCCGTGGTGCTGGAAAACAGCGGCCCGGTGCTGATGCCGTGGGTCGACCGGGTGGCGGGCATCGTCGAAGCCTGGTATCCGGGCACGAACGGCGGCGAGGCGATCGCCCGCGTGCTGTTCGGCGAAGTCAATCCGTCGGGCCGCCTGCCGGCCACCTTCCCCGCATCGGAGCAGCAGTTGCCGCGGCCGAAGCTCGATGGCGACCCGGCCAGACCGGACGAGCGCTTCTCGGTCGACTACCACGAAGGCGCGGCGATCGGCTACAAGTGGTTCGACCTGAAAGGCCACAAGCCGCTGTTCCCGTTCGGCCACGGCCTGTCGTACACGCAGTTCGGCTACAAGGACCTGAAGGCGCAGCTCGTGGATGGCAAGGTGCGGGTGCGCTTCACGGTCACCAATACCGGCAGCCTGCCGGGCAAGGACGTGCCGCAGGTGTATGTGTCGCCGCTTGCCGCGCAATGGGAAGCGCCCAAGCGCCTGGCGGGCTGGGACAAGGTGGAACTGGCGCCTGGCGCCAGCACGGACGTGACGCTGGCCGTCGACCCGCGTCTGTTCGGTGTCATCAAGGGTTCCGGCAACACGTGGCGGGTGGCCGGCGGCCGCTACCAGGTGAAGCTGGCCCGCCATGCGCTCGATGACGCGGCGCAGACCGTAACGATTCAACTGCCTGCCCAGGTGCTGGACGCGGCAGGCCGCCGGATAACGAAGGAAACGAAAGGATGATGATGAAAAAGATGATCGCACTGGCAGCTTCGCTGCTGATGATGGGCGTCGTATCTGCCACCCCGGCTGCCGCCTCCGCGGCCGACAAGAGCTTCGTGGCGGTCAAGAAGACGCAGTTCACGCGCAACGGCAACCCTTACTACATTGCCGGCGCCAACTTCTGGTACGGCGCCTACCTGGGCGCCAACGACCGCCCGCGGCTGCTGAAGGAACTCGATACGCTCAAGGCCATGGGCATCAACAACCTGCGGGTGCTGGCGGTTTCCGAGAAAACCGACATGAAGAGTGCCGTGCGGCCCGCCACGACGAACGAGCCGGGCAAGTACGACGAGCGCCTGCTGGCCGGCATGGACTACCTGCTGGCCGAGATGGCCAGGCGCGACATGACGGCCGTGATCTACCTGAACAACTTCTGGCAATGGTCGGGCGGCATGACGCAGTACCTGAACTGGTTCGCCGGCACGCCGGCGCTGGACCCGAACGTAACGAAGGACTACGAGACCTACATGCGCGAAACGGCGCGCTTCTACACGAACGAAAAGGCGCAGGCGGAATACCGCAATGTCATCCGCACGTTCATCGGGCGCAAGAACACGGTGACCGGCAAGCCGTATGCCGGCGACCCGGTGATCATGTCGTGGCAGCTGGCGAACGAGCCGCGCCCCGGCAATGCCAGCTCCACGCCGCAGGAAAAGGACATCTACGTGAAATGGATCGCCGACACGGCGGCCTACATCCGCGGGCTGGACAAGAACCACCTGGTCAGCACCGGCAGCGAAGGGCTGGCGGGATCGTCCCAGGATGCGGACCTGTTCGCCAGGGCGCATGCCGCGCGCGATGTCGATTACCTGACTTACCACCTGTGGCCGAAGAACTGGGGCTGGATCGACTCGAAGCGGGTCGATGCCACGTGGAGCGGCGCGCTGGAGAAGAGCAGCCATTACCTGAACGTGCACATCGACTACGCGAAGAAGATCGGCAAGCCGATCGTGCTCGAGGAATTCGGCATGGACCGCGACGGCGCGTCGTTCGACATCAAGGCGCCGACCACGGTGCGCGACCGCTTCTACAAGGAGGTGTTCGACGTGGTCGTCGGCCGCGCCGAAAAGGGCGACCCGATCGCCGGCTTCAATTTCTGGGCGTGGGGCGGCGCCGGCCGCGCGGCGAATCCCGACTACTGGTGGAAAGAGGGCAATGACCTGATGGGCGATCCGCCGCAGGAAGAGCAGGGCCTGTATTCCGTGTTCGATACCGACAAGTCGACGATCGCGCTGATCCGCAAATACGCGGACCGGTTGCAGGCGCTGGAGCGTAAATGAGCAAACCCGTGAGCAAACCCGTGAACAAACCCGCGAGAAAGCTCGCCGCCGCTGCGCTGCTGATGGGCGCCGCCACCGCCCACGCGCAAAAATACGAGGGCCTGGCGGACACGCCGCAGATGGGCTGGAACAGCTGGAACAAGTTCGCCTGCGACATCAGCGAACAGCTGATCCGCGACACTGCCGATGCGATGGTGAAGAACGGCATGCGCGATGCCGGCTACACCTACCTGAATATCGATGACTGCTGGCACGGCCAGCGCGATGCGAATGGCAATATCCAGGCCGACCCGGAACGCTTCCCGTCCGGCATCAAGGCGCTGGCCGACTACGTGCATGCGCGCGGACTGAAGCTGGGCATCTACTCGGACGCCGGCGCAAAGACCTGCGGCGGCCGTCCCGGCAGCCGCGGCTACGAGTACCAGGATGCGCGCACCTACGCCGCGTGGGGCGTCGACTACCTGAAGTACGACTGGTGCGAGACCAAGGGCCTGAACTCGGAAGGCGCGTACACGACGATGCGCGACGCGCTGCGCGCCGCCGGCCGGCCGATCCTGTTCTCGATCTGCGAGTGGGGCGATACCAAGCCGTGGGACTGGGCCAGGGACGTGGGCCATTCGTGGCGCACCACCGGCGACATCACCGCTTGCTGGGATTGCGAGCTGTCGCATGGCTCGTGGTCGTCGTTCGGCGTCCTGAAGATCATGGACAAGACGGCCGCGCTGCGCAAGTACGCGGGGCCGGGGCACTGGAACGACATGGACATGCTCGAAGTGGGCAATGGCCTCACGCCGGACGAGGAACGCGCGCACTTCTCGATCTGGGCGATGATGGCGTCGCCGCTGATCTCCGGGAACGACCTGCGCAGCATGTCGCCAACCACGCTGAAGATCCTGACCAACCGCGACGTCATCGCCATCAACCAGGACAAGCTGGGCGTGCAGGCGCTGCGGCGGATGGCGCAGGGCGACCTTGAAATGTGGATCAAGCCGCTGGCCGACGGCGGCTGGGGCGTGCTGTTCCTGAACCGCGGCGAGCGCACGATCGATTACCGCCACGACTGGCAAAAGTATCCGCTGGCCGATGACATCTCGAAGCACGAGGCGGACCTGAAGAAGAAGACCTTCCGTTGGTCGGAACTGTGGCAGGGCCGCGGCGGCGACACATCGAAGGCGCTCGACGTGAAGCTGGCGCCGCACAGCGCGATGATGCTGCGGCTGAAGGCACCTTGAAGGTCGATGGCGGGGTATCATTCCGCCATCCGTTCACGTACTCGACAGGAGATGGGATGTTGAAGAAGAAGGCAATGCTGATGGCGGCGCTTGGATTCGCGGGATTCGCGGGGTTTGCAGGGCCTGCGCTGGCCGAAGGGCGCTCGTGCGCGCTGAACGTCGAACCGCGCACGGTGGAGTATCCGTGGATGTCGGTCGCGCGCTGGCACCAGATGAACGACGCCCTGAAGGCGCGCGCCGCGCAGGGCGATGTCGATGTGCTGTTCCTCGGCGACTCGATCACCGAGATGTGGGACAGGAACGCATGGGACAGCCACTTCGGCAAGTACCGCGCGGCGAACTTCGGCATCGGCGGCGACCACACCGGCAACGTGCTGTGGCGCCTGCAGAACGACGGCATGGACAAGCTGCGGCCGAAGGTCGTGGTGCTGCTGATCGGCGTGAACAACTTCGGCCTGTGCGACGAGCAGCCGGAGCAGGTCACGGGCGGCGTGAAGGCGGTGGTCGCGCAACTTCGCACGCTGTACCCGGATGCGAAGATCCTCGTCAACGGCATCCTGCCAAACGGGCAATCGGCGCAGGATGAGCGCCGCGCGAAGGTCAAGGCAGTGAACCGGGAGATCGCCGGCCTGGACGACGGCCGGCACGTCTTCTTCCACGATTACGGCGCGCGCTTCCTCGAACCGAACGGCGACATCGCAATGGAAACCATGGCCGACTTCCTGCATCTTACGCCGAAGGCTTATGGCACCTGGGGCGAGGCGATGGCTCCCGACATTGCAAGGCTGGTGCGTTGATGGCGTGTTGGCGATGGCCAGGCCTGATCGTTCCGGTCGCGCTGCTGCTCGGCCATGCCGGCGCGGGTGCCGCCGAGGCGGTACTGGCGGGTGGCGACAGCGTCGCGCGGATGGGGCGCGCGGTCATTGCTGCCGATGGCGGGGTGCGCTTTGCCTATCCGGGCGTTACATCCTTCATCCGTTTCGAAGGGCGCGAGCTCGTGCTCGATGCCTCCACCATGGGTGACAAGAGCTACCTGGACGTGATCGTCGACGGCGGCCCGGTGCGCACCATTCACTTGTCCCGCGAACGCGCGGCTTACCGGCTGGTGGACGGTGCTCCCTTGAGCGGTAGCCACATCGTGCAGGTGCTGCACCGCTCCGAAACGTGGCATGGCGTCGTCACGCTGCATGGCTTTTCCACCGACGGGCGCGTGCTCGCGCCGCCCGCCCTGCCGGCACGCCGGCTGCTGTTCCTGGGCGACTCCGTCACATGCGGAGAGGCGCTCGAACGCGAACCACCCGGCCCCAAGCAGGCCGTTTGGTGGAACCCCCGGCTGTCGTACGGCATGCTGGCCGGCGCCGCGCTCGACGCGCAGGTGCAGCTGGTCTGCCATGGCGGCCGCGGCCTGGTGCGCAGCTGGAACGGCCGCACCGACGAATTCAACCTCGACCGTCTTTACACGCTGGCGATCGCCGATCCTTCCGCGCCTTCGGCATGGGACCAGCACCGCTATGCGCCCGACCTGATCGTCAGCGCGATCGGCACGAACGATTTCAACCAGGGCATTCCCGACCGTGCCCGGTACGTGGAAGCCTATGTCGCCCTGGTCAGCACGCTGCTGCGCGACCATCCGCAAGCGACGATCGTGCTGACCGAAGGCGCCATCCTCGACGGCGACAGGAAGGCCGCGCTGGCCGCGTACATCACCGAAACCCTCGCCCGCGTCGGCAGCCCGCGCGTGCATCACATCCCCTCCCGCCACTACCCCGGCGACACCCAGGACGCCCACCCCACCCGCGACCAGCACCGGCAAATGGCCGCCGACCTCGCAGCACCGCTGCGCCAACTGATGAGCTGGTAGCAAACCAACACCGGGGACAGTCCCCGAATTCCCCAAAACCGGGGTCAGACCCCAATTTTAAGAAATATTGCTAAAAACCAGGGGTCAGATCCCAAACTCTGGAAATTTTCCAGGTTCGCTGGCTGGTGTTTTTGACTTCCGTCGTGTGTCGGGTGGCAAGCCAACCGGATGGTTGCCGATGACTGCTTGGCGGATTGCCTGCAGGTGATCCGGAGAAATTGGAACAGAAAGCAATTGGCGGTATATCTCGTGCCGAGCGGCCGTCAGCTTGCTCAAGTCAAGATAGACGGAATGGGGCGTTAGCAGATCGTCGGGCTGTACGCCTGCATTGCCGGCGTAGCTCGACCACCGATACTCATCGGCCGAGCTAACCATGGCTGCGCGCACCGGATTCAGTTCGATATAACGCTGGCAGATAAGGGCATATCGATCGACCGGAACTGGACTGGATCGGAATCTGCCCTCCCACCAAGTACCTTTTCGCTCGAATCGTCGATTGAGATATTGCGTATATTTTTGCGAAACCCCCTTCATCATGGCGGATATTGGCATGACGTCGTCAGCTGAAACAAGCAGATGTATGTGATTGGTCATCAACACGTAGGCATGTGTCGCGACACCATTGAAGCGCGAGTATTCGCGTACACAGTCGAGGTAGACGAGATAATCCGACCGGTGAAAAAAGCAGGGCTGGCGGAGATGTCCGCGTTGAATGATATGAAGGGGACAGCCAGGTAAATGCAGTCGGGCTTGGCTGGCCATGCGTCGCTCCTTGATCGAAAGGCCCAACTGTGCCATGCGCTCTCAAGACTCTGACTGACCCTGCTCAAAGGCATGGGTACTGAAAATGCGCGGCAATGTTTCCAGAAAATGGGGTCTGACCCTGAGCCTACCCCTCGAATTCCCAAGTGCGGACCATCGAAACGAGTTCGATAAATGCATATTTGATGGCCGATGGGGAGAGTCTGGGTCGACGATAGTCGTCGACCCAGTGCATTGCCAACGAGAAGATTGAAAGGCAGCTGCCTGCCTTGGGATGGCTGCCGTAGTGGACTTCATAGCCAGCCGCTCGTGCCGCTAAGCCGATCAGCCATAAGGCATAAGTGAGCAATGCACCGATTAGTAAAAGTGCCGCCAGACGAAGCAGGCTTGTAGTCTGGCTATGTCGCAGTGCCATTCCCCATTTGGCATTCTTCAGGTCGCGGAAAGTCTGCTCGATTTGCATGCGCCCAGAGTAAATTTTGATGATGTCGTCTGCACGAAGCTGTGCCAGTGCTGGCGAAACGGCGAGTAGCCAAGGCTCACATTGGGCAGCGCTGTTTTTCTTGCTGTGGCGCGCGCGCGCAGGTTGACCGGATTTCGTCAAGCAATGCCGTCCTTTCGATTTGGACTTGTACAGCACTAATCGGCAGTCGACAGGGTTGGAGCGGACATGAAAAAAATAGCCCAAATCGCGCGCTTTTGCGGTAGCTCTTGAGTACAAGCTTTTGCAGCCGAACCAGTCGTTGCCGTTCTGTTGGCACACCAAATCACGGTTGCGTATCCGTCCGACCCAGCCAAAGCCGAGCTGATTGAGCGTTTTAAACCACGTAGCACGAAATCCTGCATCGGTGATGATGATGGCGCGACAGTGCGCTGGCAGGATGGTTTTCAGGGTCTTCATGAAGCACTTATGGACCAAAGATGCCGCGAGCCTCTCCTGAGGGTGGACCTCCTCGTAGAGCGTAAAGGCGCGTCCTTCGATGATGGCTGCTGCACGCAGCAATTGAGCACTGCCATCTGCGCGAATTTCTGACCAATCTACTGCTACCTGCACGTATTGCCTGGATTGAAGAAGGCGTTGGCTCATTGCTCGGTATATCTGCACCCGCTCTTTGGCCAGATGGGGATTGCTCAGCAAACGGTCACAGCACTTGATGCGATGCCGAAGACTTGTTTGTGACCTGAGCTGCTTACCGATGCGTACAACGCCCAGCCCGGCACGAGCTACAGCTTGCACAATTTGAGCTAGGCAAGCTCGGCGTTTAGCGTGAATTGATGGGCACTCCTGCCCCAACAATCGTTGTATGATTTGGCGTGCATGCATGGTCCGTGCCTTTCATTTGCAGTTTGGTCGCTACGAATGAAAGGGCTAACACGGCCATGCATGTGCCGTTTTTGGGATTGAAGTTAACAGCTTCCCATATGGTTTACAACAAAAATTCGAGGGGTAGGCTCAGGGTCTGACCCCGGTTTTTGGAAACAAAAAAGCCGCGCGGAGCGCGGCTGCAAGGTGATGCGAGCGGGAGGATTAGTACTCGGCGCCGATCCGGATGCCGAACATCCGCGGTTCGACGAAGTAGGCTTTCATGAAGCCGCCGTAGACCGATTCGCGGTTCTGCGCGGCATGCTTGTTCGCTGCGTTGCGCACGTACAGTTCGGCATGCCATTTGTCGTCCGGCGCGTCGATGCGGGCCGAAAGGTCCGTCATGGCATAGGCTTTCTGGAAGCGGCCGACCGTGCCGAAGTCGGAGTTGCGCAGGTCGAAGTAGGCCTTGTCGCGCCAGTTCACCTTGATGTAGGGCGTGATGCGGTAGCCGTTTTCGAAGGCGAATTCCTGCGAGAAGTTCAGATTGACCTGGTACTTCGGCGTGTTCGGCAGGTGGTTGCCGTCGATGTTGTACAGGCGGCGGCCCAGCAGTTCCTTTTCGGGACCGGTGTATGCCGGCGGGCAGGGCGGCAGGCCCAGTTCGGTGCGCACGTCGCACTGGTAGTCGTCGGAGAACTCGGGGAAGTCGTGCACGTCGGTGTTGATGTACGCGAAGCCGCCGCCGAAGCGCGCGCCGCGCCATGGCCGGTAATCCCATTCGAGCTCGAGGCCCGGGATGTCGACCTTGCCCACGTTGATCGTGCGCCAGCTTTCGTACACGTCGCATTTCGGCTGGTCGGAAGGGCAGGGCAGGCCGTTGTCCGGGATGATCTGGTTGACGAAGTAGGTGCCGGTCAGCTGCATGTCCTTGTACTTCATCCAGAACGCGGTGGCCGACAGCGACAGCGTGTTGTTCAGGAACTTGCCCTTGTAGCCCAGCTCGAAGTTCGTCACCGTCTCGGGGCCGTACGGCATGAACGTCACGACGCCCGGCTTGCCGTCGGCGCACAGGTGGTAGTTGCAGCTGTCCGACTTGTCCGCGAAGCCGCCGGCCTTGTAGCCGGTTGATACCGACGCATAGCCCATCTGGTTCGCCGTGAACTGCTTCTGCAGGCCCACGCGCCACGTGACCTTCTTCCAGGTTTCCTTGTGGTCGTTCGATGTGGGCGAACCATACAGCCGGTACGCGGCGACACTGCCGCCCATCGCGTCCGTCAGGTCGGTGCCGTTGTGGACACGGAAGCCCGGCGTGCCGGGGGTGCCCTGGCTGTACAGGCCATTGTAGTAGGCCGGATCGCCTTTCCAGTTGGCGCCGTACACCTCGCCGCCCTTGTCTTCCTTGCTGTCGCTGCTGTAGCGGGCGCCCAGCGTGCCGGTCCACGTCGGCATGAATTTCCAGTCGGCCTGCGCGAACACGGCCTTGGCATCGACCTGGCGGTTCGGCTGGTGATACAGCACCGAGCCCACGTCGCCGTACGGCTTCTGGATCGTGTTGGTCTGTTCATAGTCGATGCGGTTACGTTCGTGCATCCAGAACAGCCCGCCGACGTACTGCAGGTTGCCCACCGTCTGCTTCAGCTGCGCCTCGTGCACCGTCGACAGGTAGCGCGACGACAGCGTGCGATGGAAGGAGTCGGTCAGCGGCCAGGTGCCCCAGTTGCCGTCCGCCGTGTTCGGGTAGGCGCCGTTGATCTGGAACGGCGCGGCGTGCTGCATGCCCATTTCATCGTCGGTCCGCTCGGAGCGCTTCTGGTCGGCCACCTGGAACGTGTAGTCGAAGGTCGTGGTCGGATTGATCGTCCACGACAGGCCGGTGCGCAGCGTCCGGATCTGCATGTCCACCTCGCCGGGCACGTTGACGAGCAGGTCCCACTTGCCCGTGCCGGGCGCGCAGCTGTAGCGCGTGCCGGCGGAGGCGTCGCAGTCGCGGAACGCGGCGCCGCCGGCGCCGTTGTCCTGGAAGTGTTCGTAGGCGGCCTTCAGCGTGATGTCGCTGTTGACCTTGTACAGCGCCGACAGGCGCGCGGCCCACTGGTCCTGGTTGGTGTAGTACTTGTCCTTGCCGATCACCTTGTTGAAGCGCTGGTCGACGTCCGGAATGCCATCCGGGATCCAGCCCAGCTGCGGCGCATTCGCTTCGGACAGATCGCGCTTCTGGTTGGCGTAGCCGTCGCGCGTGACCTTCATGAAGGTGCCGCGCAGGGCCAGCTGGTCGTTGACCTTCACGTTCTGGACGACGGTGACCTGCTTCTTGCGGTAGTTGCCGATGTCGATATCGGCCTTGCCGTAGTTGCCGGAAAAGTCCGGCTTGGCGGAGATGACGTTGATGCTGCCGCCGGTGGAATTACGGCCGAACAGCGTGCCCTGCGGACCGCGCAGCACTTCCACCTGGTCGACGTCGAACATCAGCGCCTGCGCGCCCTGCGGCCGCGGCGAGTACATGCCATCCACATGGAAGCCCACGGCCGGGTCGCCCGTCTCCGTGAAGTTGGTCGACGTGATGCCGCGGATCGTGATCTGCACGGCGGAATCGAGGCCCGTGCTTTCGATGACCACGTTCGGGATTTCGCCGGTGAGGTCCTTCAGGCTGGTCGCGCCCTTGCGCGTCAGCTGCTCCTGGCTGAACGCCGATACCGCCAGCGGCGTCCTGAGCAGCGAGGTCGAATAGCGCGTCGCCGTTACCTTCACTTCGGGAATCTGGTCGCCGCCGCTGGTCGGCCCCAGCGTGGGCGCCTCGGCCGCCGGCGTGCCGGCGGAATCGGCGGCAGGATTGACACCGGCATTCGCGCCGGCCTGGGCGTGCACGCCGCACGCGGCCAGGCTGCAGGCACTGGCCACGGCCAGGCTCATCAGGGTTCGCTTGGTGGATCGCATTTCGTCTCCTTGGAATATTGGCCGGGGCGGCCTTATAAGCGAGACGAGTATTAATTTTTAAAAAAGCAAGATCAAGCAATTCCCCAAATGCCGCCGCAGTTTAATCCGTTTTACTAAACAGCCGTGGCATGCCGCCGCGACGGGGGCGCCAACGCCCGCCAATCCCGACCCCGGCTGTTGCGTGAAGAGCGACGGCATGCGCGGCCGGGGGCATGTTTTTGTCGCCCGGTCGCCGTATTCTGCATTTCATCGCATGGTGCCCCGGGGCGGTCGCCCTGGACGATAATATTCACCATCGATCCATGCACCCGAAGGAAAATGACAATGATCGCCGCACACCATGTTCGTCGCACCGGCTGCCCCGTCATCCGTCATGCCTTCCGGGGTGCCCCGGCGGCTGCCGGCCGCTGACCGGCCGCGCCATCGCCCACCCATTGCAGAACACCCCGTACCAAGGAAGCTCCATGCACAAACCACTCAGCTTTGCCCTCCTGATGACAACCCTGTGGCTGGTGTTCGGCACCGTCAGCGCCGAAGAAGCCACCGAGACCAGGGCCGTCGATGCCCGGGTCATGCGCGTCAGGCTGGACGGCGTGATCAACCTGAAGCTGAGCCAGGGCGCCGTGCCGTCGCTGCACATCATCGGCGACGGGCGCCATGTCGGCAAGGTGACCACGGTGCAGACGGGCGACACGCTGCAGATCGATACCGAGAATCGCGGCATCAAGGTCAACCGCTCGTCGGTACGGGCCGAGCTGGTGCTGCCGCAACTGCGCGAGCTGGTATCCGAAGGCGTGGGCACCACCGAGGTCAGCGGCTTTTCCGGCGACGACATCGACATCACGCTGGACGGCGCCGGCAGCATGAAGATCGTCAGCGCGTTCAGGCGCCTGAAGGCGAACCTGGGCGGCGTGGGCAGCATGCACGTGTGGGTGGCGGACAGCGACAGCGTCGACCTCGACCTGCGCGGCGCCGGCTACGTGACGATCGGCGGCCGCAGCAGGATGCTGCGCGCGTCGCTGGGCGGGCTGGGCGGCCTGAATGCGCAGCAGTTCCAGGCCGATACGGTGGACATCGATCTCTCCGGCCTCGGCAACGCCACCGTGAACGCGCGCACCAATGCCAAACTGCACCTGTCGGGGCTCGGTTCGGTCACGGTGTACGGCAAGCCGCTGAACCGCAACGTCAGTGTCGACGGGCTTGGCAAGGTCAGCTGGAAGTAACCGGGGCGGCGCTCAACGCGAACAACAAGCAAAAGAACGAATCCAACTTCTCGCAATGAAAAAAACAGGACGACTCATCATGGCGTTCGCCTCCTCGATCGTGATTGCGCTGGCCCTGCACGGCAGCGCGATCGCCGGTTTCGCCGAAGGCGCGGCCGCGTACAACAACCGAAACTACGCGCTCGCCTACAAGGAAATCCTGCCCCTGGCGCGTTCCGGCAACGCGGACGCAGAGCATCTGCTGGGCCTGATGTACTACATGGGCCGCGGCGTGCAGCAGGATTACAAGCAGGCGCTGATCTGGCACCGTCGCGCCGCCATGCAGGGCAAGGCGGACGCACAGTATGTCGTGGGCGCGATGTACTACACCGGCAACGCCGTGATCCAGGACCACAGGCAGGCCGTCACGTGGTTCCGCAAGGCGGCCGAGCAGGGGCATGCGGACGCGCAGCAGGTGCTGGGCCTGATGTACCGGTACCATATCGGCGGCATGCCGCAGGATAACGTCATCGCCTACATGCTGTGGAACCTCGCCGCCGCCGGCGGCAATCCGAATGCCGCCGGCCAACGCGCCGCCGTCGCCAAGACGATGACGCCGGAGCAGATCGAGGAGGGCCAGGCCCTGTCCGCCGCCTGGCGCCCCGGCAAGCCGCTGCCGCGCACGTCACGCACGGGTGGGTGAGGCGAGGGTTTCGCGAAGCACTGCTTCGCGCTCGCCGAACGACGCAGCCTTGCAAGGCTGCGGCTGGATGCATGAGTGGTCGTGCCAGTATCGAAGCTACGCCGAACGACGCAGCCTTGCAAGGCTGCGGCTGGATGCATGAGTGGTCGTGCCAGTATCGAAGCTACGCCGAACGACGCAGCCTTGCAAGGCTGCGGCTGGATGCATGAGTGGTCGTGCCAGTATCGAAGCTACGCCGAACGACGCAGCCTTGCAAGGCTGCGGCTGGATGCATGAATGGTCGTGCCAGGATCGAAGCCACGCCGAAGTCAGGTGTCGGACACCCTTCAGGGTGTCGGACACCGGTTATCTCCCGAAGCTGCCAGGGCCGGTCGACGGCGACGGTCCTGCACATCGGAGTACTCCCAAGAAAAAAACCCGACCCTGCGCTAAAATCGCCCTTTCCCTTGAAGGACGACCATGCGAGCAATCGAGATCACCAAGGCGGGCCCGCCCGACGTACTGCGGCTGTGCTACCGCGACAAGCCCCAGCCCGGCCCCGGCGAACTGCTGATCCGCGTGCACGCGGCCGGCATCAACCGGCCGGACGTGTTCCAGCGCCTGGGCAGCTACGCGCCGCCGCCGGGCGCGTCGGACCTGCCGGGCCTGGAAGTGGCGGGCGAAGTCGTCGAAGGCGATTTCGCCAACAGCGAATTCAAGCCCGGCGACCTGGTCTGCGCGCTGGTGCAGGGCGGCGGCTATGCCGAGTACGCGGTGGCGCCGGTCGAGCAATGCCTGCCGGTGCCGCAGGGCCTGTCGCTGATCGAGGCGGCCTCGCTGCCGGAAACGTATTTCACCGTATGGAGCAATGTGTTCGACCGCGCCCGGCTGGGCGCCGGCGAATCGCTGCTGGTGCAGGGCGGCACGTCCGGCATCGGCGTGACCGCGATCCAGCTGGCCAGCGCGCTCGGCCACCGCGTATTCGCCACCGCCGGCAGCGAAGAGAAGGCGCGCGCCTGCGAAAAGCTCGGCGCCGAACGCGGCATCAATTACCGCCACGAGGATTTCGGCGCCGTCGTCAAGCAGCTGACGGGCGACAACGGTGTCGACGTCATCCTCGACATGGTCGGCGGCGACTACCTGCCGCGCGAGATCAACTGCCTGGCGGACGACGGGCGCATCGCCATCATCGCGCTGCTCGGCGGCGCCAAGGGCACGCTGGACATGGGCCAGGTACTGCGCCGCCGGCTCACCGTCACCGGATCCACGTTGCGCCCCCGCTCGGTGGCGTTCAAGGCCGCGATCGCACGGCAATTGCGCGACAACGTGTGGCCGCTGCTGGAATCGAAGAAGATCCGGCCGGTGATCTACGAAAGCTTCCCGCTCGACCAGGCGGTCGAAGCGCACAAGCTGATGGAAAGCAGCACGCACGTCGGCAAGATCATGCTCCAGGTTACGTAATCATCCGGTCATTGCCGTGGCCTATATTGGTCACCAGATTGACCGATGGCGGGCGATGCGCGGGCATTGCGCGTTTGACCCTGTATTGCCGAGCACGTTACAATCGCGAGTTACCTTACAACTCAAACAACTCGGACAGCCATGCGTCGCAAACTCGTCATCGGAAACTGGAAGATGAACGGCAGCCTTGCCGGCAATTCTGTATTATTACGCGGGATCGTCGCGGGCCATGCCGCCGGCAAGGCGGATCTCGCGGTGTGCGTTCCGGCGCCTTACCTGGCCCAGTGCCAGGCGGAGCTGTCGGGAACGGCGGTCGCATGGGGTGCCCAGGATGTGTCGGCGTATGCGGCCGGCGCCTATACGGGCGAGGTGGCGGCGTCGATGCTGCAGGAATTCGGCTGCCGCCATGTGCTCGTCGGCCATTCCGAGCGGCGCGCCTATCACCATGAAAGTAACGAGCTGGTCGCGCAGAAGGCGCTCGCGGCGTTGAACGCCGGACTGGTTCCGGTGGTGTGCGTCGGCGAAACGCTGGAAGAGCGCGAGGCGGGGCGGACCAACGTCGTTGTTTGTGCGCAACTGCAGGCCGTGCTCGACGTGCTGGAAAATCCGGCGCTGGAAAAGATCGTGCTCGCGTACGAACCCGTGTGGGCGATCGGCACCGGCAAGACGGCCACGCCGGCGCTGGCGCAGGAAGTGCACGCGGCGCTGCGCAAGCAGGTGGCCGAGCGCAGCGCGGGCGCGGCGGCCGGCATGCGGATCCTGTATGGCGGCAGCATGAAGCCGGAAAACGCGAAAGACCTGCTGGGCCAGTCCGATATCGATGGCGGGCTGATCGGCGGCGCGGCACTGAAGGCGCAGGATTTCCTGGCCATCGCAGCGGCGGCGAACTGAGCAGCGAACTGAGCGGCAAACCGGGCAGCAAACCAACAAGCCGCGAACCGAAGCGGCGTACTGAAAGAACACCCCGGCAACGGGTAGAGCAAGCGGGCCACGAGTCCGCGCATTTAAATCTGAGAGTGAAATAGCATGAACACCTTGTTCAATCTGGTCGTGGTAGTACAGGTCCTGTCGGCGCTGAGCATCATCGCCCTCGTGCTGATGCAGCACGGTAAAGGTGCCGACATGGGCGCCGCCTTCGGTTCCGGCTCGTCCGGCAGCCTGTTCGGTGCCAGCGGTTCGTCGAACTTCCTGTCGAAGTCGACCGCGCTGGCGGCGGCGATTTTCTTCAGTGCGACACTCGGCCTCGCAGTGTTGTCCAATGGCCGTACCGCGAGCAGCGGCGGCGGCGTGCTGCAGAACGTGACGGTGCCCGTGAAGGGCTCGGCAGCGATCCCTGGCGCAGTGCCGGCGGCCCCGGCCGCGACCGACGGCGTGCCCGCGGCAACCAATGCCGTGCCGCCTGCGACGACGCCTGCCGCGCCTGCGACCGAAGCCGTACCGGCCACCTCGACCGGCGCACCGAAGTAAAACGATTGTTTTTAAAGTTTTTGCCGTTTTTCTCTTTGATATCGCGCAATTCACATTAACAAACTGCGCAAAGACGAGTAGAATAGCGGCCTTAATGCCGACGTGGTGAAATTGGTAGACACGCTATCTTGAGGGGGTAGTGGCGCAAGCTGTACGAGTTCGAGTCTCGTCGTCGGCACCAGAAATTTGAGAAGCCAGCACAAGGCCCATGAGTTTGTCCTCAAAAGCCTTCAGCTGGTTTTTTTACGAGGATGTGTCGTTTGATCCTGGTCTCAGCGTTTGATTGGGGTCGAGCGTTTCAGCCGCACCGCAACGGTGTGGTGTCCTCGCCAACCAGTCGTTCAACAACAGCTGTGACCCTATCGTGAACCTCGAAAATTACTTCCCCGTTCTCTTATTTATCCTGGTCGGCATCGGCGTCGGTGTAGCGCCGCAGATCCTGGGTCGCCTGCTGGGCCCGTACAAGCCCGACGCGGCAAAACTCTCCCCGTACGAGTGCGGCTTCGAAGCGTTCGAAGACGCGCGCATGAAATTCGACGTGCGCTACTACCTCGTCGCAATCCTCTTCATTCTGTTCGACCTTGAAACGGCTTTCTTCTTCCCATGGGGCGTCTCCATGCGCGAACTGGGCTGGCAGGGCTACGTGACGATGATGGTGTTCATCGCTGAATTCGTCGTCGGTTTTTGGTATATCTGGAAGAAAGGTGCCCTTGATTGGGAATAAGCCATGGCTATTGAAGGCGTATTAAACGAAGGTTTCATCACCACCTCGGCCGACAAGCTGATCAACTGGGCGCGGACCGGGTCGATGTTCCCGATGACGTTCGGGCTGGCCTGCTGCGCGGTTGAAATGATGCACGTGGGCGCTGCCCGTTATGACATGGACCGCTTCGGCGTCGTGTTCCGCCCGTCGCCGCGTCACTCCGACGTGATGATCGTGGCCGGCACGCTGTGCAACAAGATGGCGCCGGCACTGCGCAAGGTGTACGACCAGATGCCGGAACCGCGCTGGGTCATCTCGATGGGCTCGTGCGCCAATGGCGGCGGCTACTACCACTACTCCTACTCCGTCGTGCGCGGCTGCGATCGCATCGTGCCCGTCGACGTCTACGTACCGGGTTGCCCGCCGACCGCGGAGGCACTGTTGTACGGCATCATGCAGCTGCAAAACAAAATCAAGCGCACCAATACGATTGCACGGTAAACGGGGCGCTCAAGATATATGACAACACAACTGGAAGCTTTGCAAGGCGCCATCACCGGCGCCCTGGGCGAGCGCGTCACGCTCAGCGTGGCCCTCGGTGAAATCACCCTGGTCGTCAAGGCCGACGACTACCACGCAGTGATGAAATCCCTGCGCGACAATGCCGCCACCGGATTCGATACCTTCATCGACCTGTGCGGCATTGACTATTCCACCTATGGCGAAGGCACGTGGGAAGGCCCGCGCTTCGCGGCCGTCACGCACCTGCTGTCGGTGAAGCACAACTGGCGCGTACGCGTGCGCGTATTCTGCCCGGACGATGAAATGCCGCTGGTGCAGTCGATCACCGACATCTGGCGCGCCGCCAACTGGTACGAGCGCGAGGCTTTCGACCTGTATGGCATTCTGTTCGAAGGCCACAACGACCTGCGCCGCATCCTGACCGACTACGGCTTCATCGGCCACCCGTTCCGCAAGGACTTCCCGGTCGCCGGCTACGTTGAAATGCGCTACGACGCCGAACAGGGCCGCGTGATCTACCAGCCTGTGACGATCGAGCCGCGCGAGAACGTGCCGCGCGTGATCCGCGAAGAAAAATACGGGATGAAATAATGGCTGAGATTAAGAATTACACCCTGAACTTCGGCCCGCAGCACCCGGCCGCGCACGGCGTGCTGCGGCTGGTGCTGGAGCTGGACGGCGAAGTGATCCAGCGTGCCGACCCGCATATCGGCCTGCTGCACCGCGCCACCGAGAAGCTGGCCGAACAGAAGACCTACCTGCAGTCCGTGCCGTACATGGACCGCCTCGACTACGTGTCGATGATGTGCAACGAGCACGGCTACGTGCTGGCGATCGAGAAGCTGCTGGGCATCGACGTGCCGCTGCGCGCCCAGTACATCCGCGTGATGTTCGACGAGATCACCCGCATCCTGAACCACCTGATGTGGCTGGGCGCGCACGCGCTCGACGTCGGTGCGATGGGCCCGTTCCTGTACTGCTTCCGCGATCGCGAAGACCTGTTCGACTGCTACGAGGCGGTTTCGGGCGCGCGCATGCACGCGGCCTACTACCGCCCGGGCGGCGTGTACCGCGACCTGCCGGACGCGATGCCGAAGCACCGTCCGTCGTCGATCCGCAGCCAGAAGGAAATCGACCGCCTGAACGAGCACCGCCAGGGTTCCCTGCTGGACTTCCTGGAAGCGTTCACGACCCGTTTCCCCGGCTATGTCGACGAATACGAAACCCTGCTGACCGATAACCGTATCTGGAAACAGCGGACCGTGGGCATCGGCGTGGTCTCGCCGGAAGATGCGCTGGCAATGGGCTTCACCGGCGCGATGCTGCGCGGTTCCGGCGTGCAGTGGGACCTGCGCAAGAAGCAGCCCTACGAAGTGTACGACCTGATGGACTTCGACATCCCGATCGGCACCAACGGCGACTGCTACGACCGTTACCTGGTGCGCGTGGAAGAGCTGCGCCAGTCGAACCGCATCATCAAGCAGTGCATCGAGTGGCTGCGCAACAACCCGGGCCCGGTGATGACGGACAACCGCAAGGTCGCGCCGCCGAACCGCGTGGACATGAAGTCCAACATGGAATCGCTGATCCACCATTTCAAGCTGTTCCAGGAAGGCTTCCACGTTCCGCCGGGCGAGGTCTACACGGCCATCGAACACCCGAAAGGCGAATTCGGCATCTACATCGTGTCCGACGGTGCCAACAAGCCGTACCGCCTGAAGATCCGTACGCCGGACTACACGCACCTGCAGGCCCTCGATGAAATGGCGCGCGGTCACATGATCGCCGACGCCGTCACCATCATCGGCACCCAGGACATCGTGTTCGGCAGTATCGACCGCTAACGAGGCAGGAAAAAGATTATGTTATCCGAGCAGTGCTATAAAAAAATCGACCGCGAACTGGCCAAGTACCCGGCCGACCAGCGCCAGTCGGCCGTGATGGCCTCGCTGGCCCACGCCCAGGTCGAACTGGGCTGGCTGTCGCCTGAAACGATGAAGGAACTGGCCGACTATATCGGCATGCCGGCCATCGCCGTGCAGGAAGTGGCCACCTTCTACAACATGTACAACCTGAAGCCGGTCGGCAAGCACAAGATCACCGTGTGCACCAACCTGCCGTGCGCACTTTCCGGCGGCGTGAAGGCCGGCGAGCACCTGAAGCAGAAGCTGGGCATCGATTACCGCGACACCACCAACGACGGCGAGTTCACCCTGCTGGAAGGCGAGTGCATGGGCGCCTGCGGCGACGCACCGGTGCTGCTGGTGAACAATCACCGCATGTGCAGCTTCATGAACAACGAGAAAATCGACGCGCTGGTGGAGGACCTGAAGAAATGACTTCGCTGCACGACCGTCACATCAATCCGCTGATCCTGAAAGACCTGAACGGCGACAACTGGCACCTGGCCGACTACGTGAAACGTGGCGGCTATTCGGCGCTGCGCCGCATCCTGGAAGAGAAAATCCCGCCCGAGCAGATCATCGCCGAGCTGAAGACTTCCGGCTTGCGCGGCCGCGGCGGCGCGGGTTTCCCGACCGGCCTGAAGTGGAGCTTCATGCCGCGCCAGTTCCCGGGCCAGAAATACCTCGTCTGCAATACCGATGAAGGCGAGCCGGGCACGTTCAAGGACCGCGACATCATCCGCTACAACCCGCATTCGCTGATCGAGGGCATGGCCATCGGCGCGTACGCAATGGGCATCACCGTGGGCTACAACTACATCCACGGCGAGATCTTCCAGGACTACCTGCGGTTCGAGGACGCGCTGGAAGAAGCCCGCGCGGAAGGCTTCCTGGGCGACCGCATCATGGGCAGCGAGTTCAGCTTCCAGCTGCACGCGCACCATGGCTACGGCGCCTACATCTGCGGCGAAGAGACCGCGCTGCTCGAATCGCTGGAGGGCAAGAAAGGCCAGCCGCGCTTCAAGCCGCCGTTCCCCGCGTCGTTCGGCCTGTATGGCAAGCCGACCACGATCAACAACACGGAAACGTTCGCGGCCGTGCCGTTCATCCTGAACATCGGCGCCGAGAACTACCTGGCGCTGGGCAAGCCGAACAATGGCGGCACGAAGATCTTCTCGATCTCCGGCGACGTGGAACGTCCGGGCAATTACGAAGTTCCACTGGGCACGCCGTTCGCCAAGCTGATGGAACTGGCCGGCGGCATGCGCGGCGGTAAAAAGATCAAGGCCGTCATCCCCGGCGGTTCGTCCGCCCCGGTGGTGCGCGGCGAGATCATGATGCAGACCGACCTGGACTATGACTCGATCGCGAAAGCCGGCTCGATGCTGGGTTCCGGCGCCGTCATCGTGATGGACGAGACGCGCTGCATGGTCAAGGCGCTGGAACGCCTGTCCTACTTCTACTACGAGGAATCGTGCGGCCAGTGCACGCCATGCCGCGAAGGCACGGGCTGGATGTACCGGATGATCCACCGCATCGAGCATGGCCAGGGCCGCCAGACGGACCTGGACATGCTGAACTCGATCGCGGACAACATCCAGGGCCGCACCATCTGCGCGCTGGGCGATGCCGCGGCGATGCCGGTGCGCGCGTTCATCAAGCAGTTCCGCGAAGAATTCGAATATCACGTCGAGCACAAGCACTGTCTCGTGCCTGTCTCGGCCTTTTAAGCGCTGATCATGGTTGAAATCGAAATTGACGGTAAAAAGGTAGAAGTCCCACCGGGTTCGATGGTGATGGACGCTGCCAACAAACTGGGAACCTACATCCCGCACTTCTGCTATCACAAGAAATTGTCGATCGCAGCGAACTGCCGCATGTGTCTCGTCGAAGTGGAGAAGGCGCCGAAGCCGCTGCCGGCCTGCGCCACGCCCGTCTCGGCGGGCATGATCGTGCGCTCGCACAGCGAGAAGGCCGTTCAGGCACAGAAGAGCGTGATGGAATTCCTGCTGATTAACCACCCGCTGGATTGCCCGATCTGCGACCAGGGCGGCGAATGCCAGCTGCAGGATCTGGCCGTGGGCTACGGCAAGAACAGCTCGCGCTACGAAGAAGAAAAGCGCGTCGTCGTGCCGAAGCAGGCCGGCCCGCTGGTCTCCATGAAGGAGATGAGCCGCTGCATCCACTGCACCCGTTGCGTGCGTTTCGGCCAGGAAGTGGCCGGCGTGATGGAACTGGGCATGCTGGGCCGCGGCGAACACGCGGAAATCACCACGTTCGTCGGCGAAGCCGTCAGCTCCGAGCTGTCCGGCAACATGATCGACCTGTGCCCGGTGGGCGCGCTGACGTCGAAGCCGTTCCGCTACAGCGCCCGCACGTGGGAACTGTCGCGCCGCAAATCGGTGTCGCCGCACGACGGCCTGGGTGCGAACCTGATCGTCCAGGTCAAGCAGGGTTCCGTGAAGCGCGTGCTGCCGCTGGAAAACGAAGCGATCAACGAGTGCTGGATTTCCGACAAGGACCGCTTCTCGTACGAAGCGCTGAACAGCGCCGACCGCCTCACGCAGCCGATGCTCAAGCAGGGCGGCGCATGGAAGGAAGTCGACTGGCAGACCGCGCTGGAATATGTCGCGCACGGCTTGAAGAACATCAGGCACGAACACGGCGCCGACGCGATCGCCGCCTACGCGACCGCGCATTCGACGCTGGAAGAGCTGGCCCTGCTGAAGAAGCTGGCGTCCGGCATCGGTTCGGACAACATCGACTTCCGCCTGCGCCAGACCGACTTCGCGCTGGACGGCCAGGTCACGCCATGGCTCGGCATGCCGATCGCCGACGTGTCGAACCTGCAGGGTGCGCTGGTCATCGGTTCGTTCCTGCGCAAGGATCACCCGCTGCTGGCATCGCGCCTGCGCGCCGCCGTGAAGAACGGCGCCAAGCTGTCGCTGATCCACGCCACGCGTGACGACAGCCTGATCACCGTTGCCAACAACATCGTGGCCGCGCCGTCGGACTGGCTGGCCGCGCTGTCGGGCATCGTGTCCGCGGTGGCTTCGGCCAAGGGCGAAGCCGCTCCAGGCGGTTTCCCCGCCGAGTTCAGCGATGCCGCCAAGGGCGTCGCCGCCAGCCTGCTGGCCGGCGAACAGAAGGCGATCTTCCTCGGTAACGCCGCCGTGCACCATCCGCAAGCCTCCGCGATCGCCGCGGCCGCGCAGTGGATCGCCAACGCGACCGGCGCAAAGCTGGGTTACCTGACCGAAGCGGCGAACACCGTCGGCGGCTACCTCGTCGGCGCATTTTCGCCGAAGGCCGCGCCGGCATTCTCGGCACCGAAGAAAGCGTACGTGCTGCTGAACGCGGAACCGGAATTCGATGCCGCCAACCCGTCGCAGGCGGTCGCCGCGCTGCAGGGCGCCGAGATGGTCGTCGTGATGTCGGCCTTCAAGCATGGCCTCGACTACGCCGACGTGCTGCTGCCGATCGCGCCGTTCGCCGAAACGTCCGGCACCTTCGTCAACTGCGAAGGCCGTGCGCAAAGCTTCAACGGCACCGTGAAACCGCTGGGCGACGCACGTCCGGCCTGGAAGGTGCTGCGCGTACTGGGCAACATCCTGGGCCTGCCGGGCTTCGACTACGAAACCTCCGAAGCGGTCCGCGACGAAGCGCTGGGCGCCGGTGTCTCCGATGTCTCCTCGAAGCTGTCGAACGCATCGAACGTGGCCCTGACGGCCGCTTCCTTCGGCGCCGGCGACCAGCTCGAACGCATCGCCGACGTGCCGATCTACTTCGCCGACGCCCTGGTGCGCCGTTCCGCGCCGCTGCAGGCCACCGTCGACGCGCAGGCGCCGAAGGCGAACATCTCCGCCGCGCTGGCCGAACAGATCGGCGTGAAATCGGGCGACATGGTGCAGGTGCTGCAAGGCGCCGGTTCCGCGATCCTGGAAGCGCGCGTCGATGCCGGCCTGCCGGCCAATGTCGTGCGCGTCTCCGCCGCGCATGCATCCACGGCAACGCTGGGTGACATGTTCGGCGCGATCTCGGTCGCCAAGGCAGGGGAGGGCAAATAATGGCACTGGAATTCGTCAATACCATCAACACCGCCGGCGCCGACGCGCTGGGCGCGGTCTGGCCGCTGGTGTGGAACGTGATCAAGGTGCTGTGCGTGCTGATGCCGCTGCTGGGCCTGGTCGCCTACGCCACGCTGTGGGAGCGCAAACTGATCGGCTTCATCCAGATCCGGATCGGCCCGAACCGCGTGGGCCCGATGGGCCTGCTGCAACCGATGGCCGACGGCATCAAGATGCTGCTGAAGGAAATCGTCATCCCGACCAAGGCGGCGAAAACGCTGTTCGTAATCGGTCCCGTGATGACGATCATGCCGGCGCTGGCCGCCTGGTCGGTCGTGCCGTTCGGCCCGGAAGCGGTGCTCGCCAACGTCAACGCCGGCCTGCTGGTGCTGCTGGCGATCACGTCGATGGAGGTGTACGGCATCATCATCGCCGGCTGGTCGTCGAACTCGAAGTATTCGTTCATGGGCGCCATGCGTGCCTCGGCGCAGATGATTTCCTACGAGATCCCCATGGGCTTCGCGCTGGTCGTGATCCTGATGGTTTCGGGCTCGCTGAACTTCATCGACATCGTCACCAGCCAGCAGGTCGGCCGTTTCGCCGACATGGGCGTGAACTTCATGTCGTGGAACTGGCTGCCGCTGCTGCCGCTGTTCGTCGTGTACCTGACGTCCGGCCTGGCCGAAGCGAACCGCGCGCCGTTCGACGTCGTCGAGGGTGAATCGGAAATCGTCGCCGGCCACATGGTGGAATACTCCGGCATGTCGTATGCGATGTTCATGCTGGCCGAATACGCCAACATCATCCTGGTCGGCGCGCTGGCATCGATCATGTTCCTGGGCGGCTGGTCCGCACCGTTCGCGTTCCTCGAATTCGGCGGCGGTTTCGGCGGCTTCTTCTGGCTGTTCGTGAAGACGTTCCTGATCGTGTCCCTGTTCATCTGGGTGCGTGGTACCTTCCCGCGTTACCGCTACGACCAGATCATGCGTCTGGGCTGGAAGGTCTTCATTCCCCTCACGCTGTTCTGGCTCGTGCTCGTCGCGACCTGGATGCAGACGCCGTGGAACATCTGGAAGTAAGGGAAGCGCTAAAAATGACACGAGTAAAAGACTTCATCGGCAGCATGATGCTGACCGAATTGATCAAGGGTCTCGCCCTGACGGGCAAGTACATGTTCTCGCGCAAGATCACGGTGCAGTACCCGGAAGAGAAAACGCCGATGTCGCCGCGTTTCCGCGGCCTGCACGCGCTGCGCCGCTATCCGAACGGCGAGGAACGCTGCATCGCCTGCAAGCTGTGCGAAGCGGTATGCCCGGCCATGGCCATCACGATCGAATCCGACGAACGCGAGGACGGTTCGCGCCGCACCACGCGCTACGACATCGACCTGACCAAGTGCATCTTCTGCGGCTTCTGCGAAGAATCGTGCCCGGTCGATTCGATCGTCGAAACGCACGTGCTGGAATACCACGGTGAGAAGCGGGGCGACCTGTACTACACCAAGGAGATGCTGCTGGCAGTCGGCGACCGCTACGAGGCGGACATCGCCGCCAACCGCGCCGCGGATGCCGCGTATCGCTGACCGAGATCGGAATAAGAAGATATGACCTTTACAACCGTTTTGTTCTACGTGTTCGCGGCCATCATGGTGGTTTCCGCGGCACGCGTGATCACGGCGCGCAACCCCGTGACGGCGGCACTGTTCCTGGTGCTGGCGTTCTTCCAGGCAGCCGGTATCTGGATGCTGCTGAAAGCCGAGTTCCTCGCAGTGGTGCTGGTGCTGGTGTACGTGGGCGCCGTGATGGTGCTGTTCCTGTTCGTCGTGATGATGGTCGACATCGACCAGACCGAGCTGCGCAAGGGCTTCTGGAACTACCTGCCGGTGGCTTCCGTCGTCGGCGGCATCATCGTGCTGGAGATGGCGTCGGTACTGTGGCGCAGCTTCGGCGTCGAAACGCCGGTTCCCGAGGCGGCCAACACCATCGGCACCACGAAGGCGCTGGGCCTGCTGATCTACACGCAGTACATCTTCGCCTTCGAAGTGGCCGCCGTGATCCTGCTGCTGGCCATCGTCGCCGCCGTCGCGCTGACCCTGCGCCGCCGCAAGGACATCAAGTACTTCGATCCGGGCAAGGCCGTGCACGTCAAGCGCAACGACCGCCTGAAGATCGTCAAGATGGACGCCGTGAAGAAAGAAGTCCCGGCACCCGTTGCAACCAAGGAGGCACCATGACCCTTTCGCTGGCTCACTACCTGGTCCTGGGCGCGATCCTGTTCGCGATCTCGATCGTCGGGATTTTCCTGAACCGCAAGAACGTCATCGTGCTGCTGATGGCCATCGAACTGATGCTGCTGGCGGTGAACACCAACTTCATCGCGTTCTCCCATTTCCTGGGCGACGCGGCGGGGCAGATCTTCGTGTTCTTCATCCTGACCGTGGCGGCCGCCGAATCGGCGATCGGCCTGGCGATTCTCGTGCTGATGTTCCGTAACCTGGACACGATCAACGTCGAAGACCTGGACAGCCTCAAAGGCTAGTTTTTAACCCTCGAATAATAAACAGATAGGTTCATCATGACGGGGCTTAACCCTAACCTTCTTCTCGCTGTTCCCCTGGCGCCACTGGCCGGGTCCGCGATCGCGGGCCTGCTGGGGACCAAGTTCTTCGGCAACGTGGTCGGCCGCAAGGTCGCCACCACGGCAACGATCCTGGGCGTGCTGGTCGCGTTCCTGCTCTCGCTGCAGACATTCCTGCAGGTGATGGATGTCACCGGCATCGCATACAACGAAACCGTCTACCGCTGGATGACGGTGGCTGGCATCCACTTCGAAGTGGGCTTCCAGATCGACTCGCTGACCGCGATGATGATGTGCGTCGTCACGTTCGTCTCGCTGATGGTGCACATCTACACCATCGGATATATGGCCGAGGACGAGGGATACAACCGCTTCTTCTCGTACATCTCGCTGTTCACGTTCTCGATGCTGATGCTCGTGATGTCCAACAACTTCCTGCAGCTGTTCTTCGGCTGGGAAGCGGTGGGCCTCGTGTCGTACCTGCTGATCGGCTTCTGGTACAAGCGTCCGACGGCGATCTTCGCCAACATGAAGGCGTTCCTCGTGAACCGCGTGGGCGACTTCGGCTTCATCCTCGGCATCGGCCTGATCCTGGCCTATACCGGCACGATGGATTACCAGGAAGCCTTCGCCAGGAAGGACCTGCTGGTCAACGCGACGCTGCCGGGTACCGATTGGATGGTCATCACCACCGCCTGCATCTGCCTGTTCATCGGCGCGATGGGCAAGTCGGCGCAGTTCCCGCTGCACGTGTGGCTGCCGGACTCGATGGAAGGCCCAACCCCGATCTCGGCACTGATCCACGCCGCGACGATGGTGACCGCCGGCATCTTCATGGTGTCGCGCATG
Source organism: Pseudoduganella dura (assembly GCF_009727155.1). Lineage (NCBI taxonomy): Bacteria > Pseudomonadati > Pseudomonadota > Betaproteobacteria > Burkholderiales > Oxalobacteraceae > Pseudoduganella > Pseudoduganella dura. Next base: position 5,042,186 of record NZ_WNWM01000002.1, read on the forward strand.
TCGCCGCTGTTCGAGCTGTCCGACGTGGCGCTGTCGTTCATCCTGATCATCGGCTCGATCACCGCGCTGTTCATGGGCTTCCTGGGCATCATCCAGAACGACATCAAGCGCGTGGTCGCTTACTCCACGCTGTCGCAGCTGGGCTACATGACCGTCGCGCTGGGCGCATCGGCGTATTCCGTCGCCGTGTTCCACCTGATGACGCACGCGTTCTTCAAGGCGCTGCTGTTCCTCGGCGCGGGTTCCGTGATCATCGGCATGCACCACGACCAGGACATCCGCAACATGGGCGGCCTGCGCAAGTACATGCCGATCACGTGGATCACGTCGCTGCTGGGTTCCCTGGCACTGATCGGCACGCCGTTCTTCTCGGGCTTCTACTCGAAGGATTCGATCATCGAGGCGGTGCACGCCACGCACCTGCCGGGCGCGGGCTTCGCGAACTTCGCGGTGCTGGCCGGCGTGTTCATCACGGCGTTCTACTCGTTCCGCATGTACTTCCGCGTGTTCCACGGTCCGGAAAACTTCGGCCGGCTCGACTCCCACGGGCATGCCCACGATCACCACGATCACAAGCACGACGCCAAGCACGATGCCAAGGCTGCCCACGGCGACCCGCATGCGCTGCACGATTCCGACGCGCACCACGAAGAGGAAGACGACGACCACGGCCACCACGGCCTGGCACCGGGCGAGAAACCGCACGAGTCGCCGTTCGTCGTCTGGTTCCCGCTGGCGGCGCTGGCGATTCCTTCGGTGATCATCGGCTTCCTGGCGATCGAACCGATGCTGCATGGCAACTTCTTCAAGGACGTGATCTTCGTCGACGCCGCGCGCCACCCGGCGATGCATGAACTGGGCAACGAATTCCACGGCGCCGTCGCGATGGCGATCCATGGCCTGTCCACGGCACCGTTCTGGCTCGCGCTGGCCGGCGTGGCCGCGTCGTACTACTGCTACATGATCAATCCGCGTGTACCGGCATGGTTCTACGACAAGTTCAAGTTCCTGCACACGCTGCTCGACAACAAGTACTACATGGATGCGTTCAACCAGGCCGTGTTCGCCAAGGGCGCCCGCGTGCTGGGCAACGGCCTGTGGCAGGTGGGCGACCGCGCGATCATCGACGGCTTCGTCGTCAACGGTTCCGCGAAACTGGTGGGCTGGTTCTCGTCGCTGACGCGCCTGGCGCAGACGGGTTACATCTATCACTACGCGTTCGTGATGATCATCGGCATCCTGGGCTTCCTGGTGTACTTCCTGCCGTTCTGGCACGCTTAACGCCACACGCAAAAGAGATAAAAGATGCAGTCAACGATTAATAATCTTCCTCCCTACCTCAGCCTGTCGATCTGGCTGCCGATCCTGTTCGGCGTCATCATCCTGGCAGTCGGGCGCGATTCGCGCGCCGGACTGGTACGCGTGATGGCACTGGTCGGCTCGATCGTCTCGATGCTGCCGACGATCCCGCTGTTTACGCAGTTCGACAATGCCGCCCACGGCGTGCAGTTCGTGGAAAGCGCGCCGTGGATCGAGCGCTTCAACATCTTCTACACGCTCGGCATCGACGGCCTGTCGCTGTGGTTCGTGCCGCTGACCGCGTTCATCACGGTCATCGTCGTCATCTCCGCCTGGGAAGTGATCCAGGAACGCGTGGCCCAGTACATGGGCGCGTTCCTGATCCTGTCGGGCCTGATGATCGGCGTGTTCACCGCGCTCGACGGCCTGCTGTTCTACTTCTTCTTCGAAGCCACGCTGATCCCGATGTACATCATCATCGGCGTGTGGGGCGGTGCCAACCGCGTGTACGCGGCGTTCAAGTTCTTCCTGTACACGTTCCTCGGTTCGCTGCTGACGCTGGTCGCGCTGGTCTACCTGTACAACAAGTCCGGTTCGTGGGACATCCTGGCGTGGCACCAGCTGCCGCTGACCCGGAACGAGCAGATCGCGATCTTCTGCGCGTTCTTCATGGCCTTCGCCGTGAAGGTGCCGATGTTCCCGGTGCACACCTGGCTGCCGGACGTCCACGTGGAAGCGCCGACCGGCGGCTCCGCCGTGCTGGCCGCGATCATGCTGAAGCTGGGCGCGTACGGTTTCCTGCGGTTCTCCCTGCCGATCGCACCGGACGCATCGCGCGAACTGGCACCGGTCGTCATCGTGCTGTCGCTGATCGCCGTGGTCTACGTGGGCCTGGTGGCCCTGGTGCAGAAGGACATGAAAAAGCTGGTCGCCTATTCGTCGATCGCGCACATGGGCTTCGTCACGCTGGGCTTCTTCATGTTCAACGCGATGGGTACGCAGGGCGCGATCATGCAGATGATCTCGCACGGCTTCGTGTCCGGCGCGATGTTCCTGTGTATCGGCGTGCTGTACGACCAGGCGCACTCGCGCCAGATCGCCGACTACGGCGGTGTCGTCAATCGCATGCCGAAGTTCGCCGCGTTCTTCATCCTGTTCTCGATGGCCAACTGCGGCCTGCCCGCCACCTCCGGTTTCGTGGGCGAGTTCATGGTGATCCTGGGCGCGGTGCAGTTCAACTTCGTGACCGGCATCCTGGCCGCGACCGCGCTGATCCTGGGCGCAGCCTACTCGCTGTGGATGGCCAAGCGCGTCATCTTCGGCAAGATCACCAATCATCACGTGGCCGAGCTGAAGGACCTGAACAACCGCGAGTTCCTGATGCTGGGCATCCTGGCGATCGCCACCCTGTACATGGGCCTGTACCCGGCGCCGTTCACCGACACCATGCAAACGTCGGTGGCGGACCTGCTGCAGCACGTGGCGCAGACCAAGCTTGCACAATGATTGCAGATAGGACCTTAGTTTTATGAATCCGACCGATACCAATCTCGCACCGATCCACGCCGAGATCTTCCTGCTGATCGCCACCTCGGCGATCCTGCTGATCGACGTGTACCTGCCCGCCGCGAAGCGGAACATCACGTACATGCTGTCGCTGCTGGCCCTGGCCGGCGCGGCGGTCATCACGTATGGCGACTTCGCCGCCGGCACCACGACCTACGCCTTCAACAACATGGTCGTGTCCGACCCGATGGGCAACCTGCTCAAGCTGTTCACTTACCTGTCGGTGGGCATCACGCTGGTGTATGCGCGCCAGTACACGACCGACCGCGGCATGCTGGGCGGCGCGCTGGGCGGCGAGTTCTACGGCCTTGCGCTGTTCGCCACGCTGGGCCAGATGGTGATGATCGCGGCCAGCAACTTCCTGTCCATCTACCTGGGCCTGGAACTGATGTCGCTGTCGCTGTATGCGCTGGTGGCACTGCGCCGCGACAACACCAATGCCACCGAGGCGTCGATGAAGTACTTCGTGCTCGGCGCGCTGGCTTCCGGCTTCCTGCTGTATGGCATGTCGATGCTGTACGGCGCGACCGGCACGCTGGACCTGACGACCATGTCGGCCAAGATCGCCAGCGGTTCGATCAATAACACGATCCTGGTGTTCGGCCTGGTGTTCGTCGTCGCCGGCCTGGCGTTCAAGCTGGGCGCCGTGCCGTTCCACATGTGGGTGCCGGACGTGTACCAGGGTTCGCCGACCGGCGTGACGCTGCTGCTGGGCGGTGCGCCGAAGCTGGCCACGTTCGCCATCGTCATCCGCCTGCTGGTGGAAGGCCTGCTGCCGCTGAGCTTCGACTGGCAGCAGATGCTGCTGATCCTGGCCGTGATGTCGCTGGTGATCGGCAACCTCACCGCGATCGCGCAAACGAACCTGAAGCGGATGCTGGCTTACTCGACGATCGCGCAGATGGGCTTCGTGCTGCTGGGCATGATGTCGGGTGTCGTCGGCACCGACCAGGCCAACGCGGCCGCCGCCTACAGCTCGGCGATGTACTACTCGATCACCTACGTGCTGACCACGCTGGCCACTTTCGGCCTGATCATGGTGCTGGCCCGTTCCGGTTTCGAAGCCGAGGAACTGGCCGACTTCAAGGGCCTGTCGAAGCGCTCCGGCTGGTACGCGCTGCTGATGACGGCACTGATGTTCTCGCTGGCCGGCGTGCCGCCGCTGATGGGCTTCATGGCCAAGCTGACCGTGCTGCAATCGGTGCTGAAGGCCGGCCACCTGTGGCTGACCGTGTTCGCCGTGATGGCTTCGCTGGTCGGTGCGTTCTACTACCTGCGCGTCGTCAAGACGATGTGGTTCGATGAACCGACCGACACGGCGCCGATCAGGGTCGCCAGCGACAAGAACGTCGTGCTGGCCCTGAACGGCCTGATGGTGGTGGTACTGGGTGTGGTGCCCGGCCCGCTGCTGGACGCGTGCACGCACGCGATCAGCAAGACTCTGGCGTCCTGATCCATGGATATCGGCGCCGCGGCATGGCTGGTCATCCTGCTGGCCCTGGTGCTGGCCAACCTGCCGTTCTTCAATGAGCGCGTATTTGCCCTCCTTCCGTTCGCATTTTCTGCTGCGCACGGAACGGGGCAGGCTCCCTCGAAGCCTTTCCTCGTGCGGCTGCTCGAACTGGCGGTGCTGTATTTCGCAGTCGGCGGCATCGGCCGCGCGCTGGAGGGACGCATCGGTACCGTGTTCCCGCAAACGTGGGAGTTCTACGCGATCTCCGCCTGCATGTTCATCGTCCTCGCCTTTCCCGGTTTCGTCGTCCGCTACCTGAGGAAGCGCCACTGAGGCGTCGCCGGGCGCGGCGCGCTGCTACACTGTGGCTTTGATGACCACGGGAGTTTGCATGAGCACTGACGCTCACCTCAGGGAAGAAAAGGTCGACGGCGGCATCGCCTACGACGGCGGTTTCCTCAAGATCCACAAAGACCATGTACGGCTGCCGAACGGCGCCGTGACCAGCCGCGAATACATCCGCCACCCTGGCGCGGTCGTCGTGCTGCCGGTGCTGGAAGACGGCCGCATCCTGCTGGAGCGCCAGTTCCGCTACCCGAATGCGCAGGTGTTCATCGAATTCCCGGCCGGGAAAATCGATGAAGGCGAGGACCATCTCGACTGCGCCAAGCGCGAGCTGGTGGAGGAAACCGGCTACACCGCCACCGACTGGCAGTTCGTGGCCACCATCCACAACGCGATCGCGTATTCCGACGAGCACCTGGAGCTGTACCTGGCGCGCGGCCTGAAGGCGGGCCCCGCGAAACTGGACGAAGGCGAATTCCTCGAATGCTTCACCGCCACGCTCGACGAGCTGCTCGATTGGGTGCGCACGGGCCGGATCACGGACGTGAAGACGATCATCGGCACGTTCTGGCTCGACAAGCTGCAGCGCGGGGACTGGAAGCTGGGCTGACCGATGCCGCCTGGAGCCGCTGACACAAGCCCCATGGCTGCGTTGCATTCGTCCCGCCGTACCGACGTACTGTCTTCGACGATGCGCCTTGCCCTGGGGTCCGTGCTGGCGGCTCCCATGCTCCTCCTGTGGCTGGCGACCCCGGCGGCCGGCGCGGCACCGGCGCGCACGCCGTTCCAGATACGGTGCGAGGACACGATCAGCAAGACGGTCTCGGTGTTTTCGGCCCGCCAGAACGGCTACACGATCAACACGCAGCTCTCCTATAAAATGCTGACCGCGATGAAGGGTGTCGCGAGCCGCAACGACTTCGTATTGGGTCTCACGCGCACCGAGTCGATGGTGCGGATCGGCATCGAAGGGGCGATGCTGCAGGACCCGGGCAGCGGCTACGAGTGCATCGCGCCGCGGCTGCAGGTGCAGCTGACCTATGCGCCGGTGAAGATCTACGTCGGCAGCGAATTCCCCGCGGGATCGTGCGGCTACAGGGAAATCCTGGCACACGAGATGCGGCACATGCAGGCCTACATGGATCACTTGCCGAGGGTGGAAAAAACCGTGGCCGCGGCGCTGGCGAAGCGTTTCGGCGGCAAGCCGTTCTATGCGCCGAGCGGCACGGCCCGCACGGCGCTGTCGTTCGAAGTCGATTCGGGCTGGCTGCCGTACATCAAGGCCGAGATGGCCAGGGTGGAAGCGGTGCAGGCCAGCATCGATACGCCCGCCGAGTATGCGCGCCTGTCGAAAGTCTGCAACGGCGAGATCCAGAAGATTCTCGTCAAGACCCGCGCCGGGCGCTGAACATGCTGAAAGGGTTTCCAAAAACCGGGGTCAGACCCCGATTTCTGGAAATATTTCCCGAATTTGGGGTCCGACCCCGGTGTGGGTGCCGGTGTGGGCATGATCCTGGTCGATAAATGAAAGCGAGATGAACTATTTTGCACTGATCCCCGCCGCCGGCGTGGGCGCGCGGATGGCGGCGGGCTGTCCGAAACAATACCTGCCGCTGCTGGGCAAGCCGATGCTGCGGCACACGGTCGAGGCGTTCACGCGTTCGCCGCTGATTGCCCATACCTATGTGGTGGTGAGCGCCGGGGACGGCTATGCCGGCGACGTGCTGCCGGCCGATCTGCCCGGCGTGACCGTGCTGCGCTGCGGCGGCGCCACGCGGATGGAATCGATCCGCAACGGCTTGCGGCTGCTGGGCGGCACGATCGGCCCCGACGACCGCGTGCTGGTGCACGACGCGGCCCGGCCCGGCCTGACGCCGGCGCTGACGGCGAAGCTGATCGACGCTGCGGGCGCCGACCCGGCCGGCGGACTGCTCGCGCTGCCCGTGGTCGATACCGTGAAAAGCGCAGCCGCCGGCAAGGTGGCGACCATGCCGCGCACCGGCCTGTGGCTGGCGCAGACACCGCAGATGTTCCCGTACGCGCTGCTGCTGCGCGCGCTGGAGGAAGCACCCGATCCCGATGCGATCACCGACGACGCCAGCGCCGTCGAACTGCTGGGGCTGTCGCCGCGGCTGGTCGAAGGCCACCCGCGCAACCTGAAGGTGACGCTCCCGGCCGATATCCGCATCGCCGAAATGTATCTTACGATGGACCCAGAAACATGAAAAAACTCCCGTTCCGCATCGGCCAGGGCTATGACAGCCACCGCCTGGTCGAAGGCCGCCAGCTGATCCTCGGCGGCGTCGCCATCCCGCACGAAAAGGGCCTCGACGGCCATTCCGACGCCGACGCGCTGCTGCATGCCGTGACCGACGCGATCCTCGGCGCGGCCGCGCTGGGCGACATCGGCAGGCATTTCCCGGACACCGCCGTCGAATTCAAGGGCGCCGATTCGCGCGTGCTGCTGCGCACCGCGGCCGAGCGCGTCAAGGCAACAGGGTATGACATCGGCAACGTCGACGCGACGATCATCGCGCAGCGCCCGAAGATGGCGCCGCACATCGGTACGATGGTGGCCAATATCGCCGCAGACCTCGGCATCGGGGCGGACCAGGTGAACGTCAAGGCCAAGACCAACGAGAAGCTGGGCTACCTGGGCCGCGAAGAGGGCATCAACGCCGAGGCGGTCGCGCTGCTCGTGCTGCGCGAGGCCTGACATGGGCCGCGACCTGTCCGCCTACCGCGACGTGGCCGTCGAATCGTTCGACGATCGCGGCACCGTGCGCATGCGGCCGATGGTCGGGCAGGCCTATCATCCGCTGTTGCGGGTGCAGTGCGCGCGCGCCTTCGTCACCGATTATCCGGCCGGCACGCGCTTCCTCGTGCACGCCAAGCTGACCGACCGGCTGGGCGGCCCGCCGTTCCTGTATGTGTACCATGGCGATCCGGTTGTGGTGCTGAGCCCGGCGCAGGCGAAGAAATTCCTGGCCGAGTTCCGGCGCGGGCGGATTTAAGCGGGCCGCCCTGGGCCGTCAATGCACGGCGTGCAGCGCCGCGCGGCTGGAATCGCGGCCGAAATACCAGCCCACGGCGGCAGTGGCCAGCGCGAACACGCCGCCCACGACCATCGCGCTCTGCACGCCCAGGTGGTCGACGGCAAGGCCGCCGACACCGGCGCCGGAGGCCAGCGCCACCTGCGCGGTGGCGACGAACAGCGCGCCGCCGGTTTCCATGCCGTCCGGCGCGGCGCGGAACATCCAGTTCTGCAGCGAGATCGGCATCGCGCCGAAGCCGAGTCCCCAGACCATCACCAGCGTTGTCGCGGCGAACGCGCCGTGCCCGAACAGCGGCAGGGCCACCGTGGCCAGGCCCACCACCAATCCGGTGCCGATCAGCGCCGCGCGGGCGCTCCGCTCGGCCGCCCAGCCGCCGACGATGTTGCCGACGAAGCCGGCCGCGCCGTAGGCGAGCAGCAGGGCGCTGACGGTGCGCGCGCTCATCGCCGTCACCTGCACGAGGAACGGCGTGATGTAGGTGTAGGCGGCGAACTGGCCGATGAACATCAGCACGGTGGCCGCCAGGCCGACCCGGGCCTTCGCATTCTTCAGCAGCAGCGGCAGGTCGCGCACGGTGGTGGCCTTGGTCGGCGGCAGCGGCGGCAGCAGGAAGACCTGGATCGCCAGCACCAGCACGCCGATGCCGGCGGCGATGCCGAAGGCGGTGCGCCAGCCGAACAGTTCGCCGATCAGCGCGCCGGCCGGCACGCCGGCCACGGTGCCGATCGATACGCCGCCGAAGATCAGCGCCGTGGCGCGCGTGGTGTAGCGCAGCGGTACCAGCCGCGGCCCGATCGCCACGCCGATCGACCAGAAACCGCCCACGCCAATGCCCAGCAGAGAGCGGCCCAGGAGGATCGGCCAGAACGACGTGGCGAACGTCACCAGCAGGTTCGAGATCACCATCACGCCCATCAGCGCCCACAGCACGTGGCGCCGGTCCGCACGGCCCACGCCGACCGTGACCGCCAGCGCGGCGATCGCCGCCACGATGCCCGGCACGGTGACCAGCAGCCCGGCCAGTCCCTCGGTGACGCGCAGTTCCGCGGCAATCTGCGGCAGCAGGCCCACGGGCAGGAATTCCGTGGTGACCAGGGCGAACGCGCCGATGCCGACGGACAGCACCGCCAGCCAGGCGGAAAGGCCGGGTGGCGCGTCGCCGGCGGGTGATGGCACGGGATCGGGGCTGGCGGTGGCGGGTGCGTGCATGATGGCTCCTTGAGTTTTTAACCGGTCGGTTATAATCTATCGGGACGGCGGCACACGTCAAGGAATTTTTAACCGATCGGTATGAAAGAGTAGGTCAGGCAATGGACAAGTCACCCCGGCCGGGCCGTCCGCGCACCGGCAGGCCCCGCACGTTCGACGAGGACGTGGCGCTGGACCGCGCGATGGAAGTGTTCTGGGAAAAAGGCTACGAAGGCAGTTCGCTGCCGGAACTGACGGCGGCGATGGGCATGAACCGGCCCAGCCTGTACGCGGTGTTCGGCAACAAGGAGGCGCTGTTCCGCCGCGCCGTCGAGCGTTACCAGAGCACGCGGATGGATTTCTGCGACGCGGCGCTGGAGGCGGCCACGTCGCGCGAAGTGGTCGAACGGCTGCTGCGCGGTTCGGCCGATGCGCAGACCTGCCCGAACAGCCCGCACGGTTGCCTGGGCACCAGCGGCGCGCTGGCCTGCGGCGACGAGGCGCGCCCGCTGCGCGACGAACTGGTGGCCCTGCGCAGCGCGCGCGAGGACCGGCTGCGCCAGCGCCTCGCACGCGCTGTCACCGAAGGCGACCTGCCGGCGCACGCGGACGCGGCGCAGCTGGCCAGCTTCGTTGCCACGGTATTGCAGGGCATGGCGGTGCAGGCCGCCGGCGGCGCCACGCGCGGCCAGCTGTACCGTACCATCGATTTCGTAATGGCCGCCTGGCCGGGGAAGTGAGCCCCGGCCCGTGAGCGTCAGGCGGCGGATTCCCCGTCCGGCCGCAGCGGGAACGTGACCCGGAATACCACGTGCGGCGCCTCGTAGCGGTAGGCGACCGTGCCGCCATGCCCCTTGACCACGTTCTCGGCGATGTACAGCCCGAGGCCCATGCCGGTGCGGTTGGCCCGGTTCTGCAGCGCCATCCGCTTGAACGGATTGAACAGTTGCGCCTCCAGCTCGGGGGCGATCGGCGCGCCGTCGTTGCGCACTTCGAGCGCGGCCCGGTTGCCTTCGGCGCGCAGCGACACCAGGATCGGCTGCCCGCTGCTGCCGTGATGGCGCGCGTTGCTGAGCAGGTTGCTGACGACCTGGGCCATGCGGTCCGGATCGGCGCAGCCATGGATGGCGGGCACGATATCGGCGCGGTAGACGGTGCCGGGATGCGCCATGCGGATTTCATCGAGCAGGTCTTCCACCAGCTTCGACAGATCCACGTCGATCTTGCGCATCGCCAGCCCGAGGCCGCTGTCCAGCCGGCTCATGTCGAGCACCTGGCTGATCAGCCGCTGCATCCGGCCCGACGACCGTTCGATACGCTGCCCCAGTTGCTGCGGCTGCGCGCCGTGCTGCAGCACGGTGGCGGCCATCGAGATCGACTGCAGCGGGTCGCGCAGGTCGTGGCCCAGCATCGCCAGCAGCTGCATGCGCGCCCTTTCCGTCTCGGCGTGGCGCGCCATGCTGGCGCGATGCATTTCGCCGAGCAGCTGGTCGGCCACCATCAGCCGCGCCGATTCCCACGGCACCGCCTTGTCGTGCACCGATTCCACCCATTCGTCGAACGAGCCGCGCGGCGTCAGGCGGTGGCCCAGCGGGCCGGTTTTTTCCAGCTTTTCCGGCTTGCCGGCCCAGCGCACCGTTTCCACCTGTTCCTTGCGCAGCGCCAGCAGCCAGCCGGCCGTGGCCGGGTCGTAGTGCAACGCGAGCAGCCCGACCCAGGGGCCGATGCGCGGGCGCAGCGCTTCCGGCCATTCGTCGCGGTCGCAGCGGTGCAGCATTTCGTCGCCATCCGGCGGCAGCGAGGCGATGATCGCCGCGGCCAGTTCCTCGTCCACGCCGTGCGCCGCCAGCTTGCCCTGCTGCGCGAAGACCAGCGCGTCCGCACCCAGGTTCGCGGCCAGGTCGCCGGCATGCTGCTCCAGCGCCGAGAGCACGTCTTCCTCGTGCAGCAGCGTTTCGATCAGGCGGGTGCGCACGCCGGCCGCCTGCTCGGCCAGCGTCATGCGCTCGCGCGAATCGATGCTTTGCACCGCGGCGGCCAGTACCTGGGCGGTCACATCGCAGGCCATGCGCACCGAATAGGGAATGCGCAGCGGCGCCATGTGATGGCAGGCGATCAGCCCCCACAGCCGGCCATTGACGACGATCGATACGCTCATCGACGCGCTCACGCCCATGTTCTGCAGGTATTCCACGTGGATCGGCGACACGCTGCGCAGCACCGAGTGGCTCATGTCCAGCGGCGCATCGCCCGGCGCGCCCAGCACGGGCACCGGCACGTAGGCGATGTCGGCGATCAGGCGCAGCGTATTGATCGTGTACAGGCGGCGCGCTTGCGCCGGGATGTCGCCGGCCGGATAGCGCGTGCCGAGGAACGGCGGCAGGTCTTCGCGCCGCGCCTCGGCCACCACGTCGCCGCTGTCGTCGTGCCGGAAGCGGTAGGCCATCACCCGGTCGAAGCCGGTGATCGCGCGCACCTGCTCGGCCGCGTGGCGCAGCAGCGCATCGATCGAGCGCTGGCGGCGCAGCCGCTCGATGGCCGCGTGCGCCTTCAGCGCGAATGCCGCGAGCGCATCGGCCGCCACGTGCCGCAGCTCGAACTCGGCGATCGCATGCGTGCCGTTGCCGTGCACCACGCAGTCGAACGTCCGGCCGGCGATCACCGCCTCGATGCCGGTCGGCGAATCGGCGCCTTCCTCCAAGCATTCGCGCAACTGCTGCGCCACGTCCGCCGCGAGCGGCAACTGGCCATACGGCATGCCGAGGGCGGGCACGAAGCCCAGCAGGTCCGGCACGTTGGCGCTCCAGGCACGCAGCGTGCCGTCGGCCGCGAACGCCAGCAGGGCACCGTGCGGCTGGATCAGGCCGGGGATGTGGATCTGTTCGTCCGCGCAGTTGTCCAGGCCGACCGGCGCGCCAGGTGTCGCCAGGGGAGCCGGCGGCTGGTTCATGCGGCGGCCCGCGATTGGGCAGCGTCACCGGCGGCGCGCCGCAGGGCGATCAGGCTGTCGAAGGCATCGCGCGCGCCCTGGCATGCCTCGGCGATCGCGGCTTGCCCCTGCACGTGCGCGCGCAACGCGCGCATGAACTGTTGCCAGCGCGGGCCCGGCGGCACGCCGTCGTTGTGCAGGTAGCGCAGCGGGTGCGGCGCCAGCCGCTCCGCCAGCCGCCGGTACAGCACGGCACCGCCGAGGCGCGAGCCTTCGATCACGTACGCCACGCCCCAGCGGTAGGCGGCGCTGTCGCGCCCTTGCCACTGCGCCGGCGGCAGCGCCGCGTCGACCGGCGGCAGCGACGCATCGGCCAGGTCGGCTTCGATCAGCGGCAGATGGGGGCGGGGGCGAGCAATCCGGCATCCTGCGGGCCGTCGGCGAACCGGGCCTGCCATGCCTCGACCGGCTCCAGCCAGCGCCGCAGCAGCGCGAGATGGTCGCGGTAGTCGTCGAGCGCCGCGCATGGGCGGGCAAGGGGCATGCCACCGTCCAGTTCGGCGTGGCGGCTGGCGGTGGCATCACGCAAGGCAGCGAGGATGTCGGGACGTTCGATGGTCATTTCAACATTGTACAGATCAGTCGTCGTCCTCGTCGTCCGCTTCATCGCCGGAAACGTCGCGCTTGCGCTCGGCATCGGCTTCCGCCCTGAGCCGTGCCGCCGCGCCCATGAAGTCGTCCACGCTGTGATCCGGACTCTGGCGCACGGACGGCGGCAGCAGCACCGACATGTACAGCTCGTCCGCCAATCGCCCGGTGCCCTGCAGGTTGCTCATCAGGACCAGCCCGGAGCCCAGCCCCAGCAGCACGCCGCAGGCGATCTGCAGCCGGCGGGGCTGCATTTGCGGGCGCACGGTGCGCACGTGGAAGTACACCATGCAGCAGACGATCAGGATCGCCACATGGTTGCCGTAGCGGGTGAACACTTCGGCGGACCAGGCAAACGCCAGCACCGACGACAGCGCCTTCCACGCACCGATCGTGACCAGCCCGGCGCCCAGGATGAACAGGTGCCGGCCCAGCCGCGCATGGCTGCCGAACAGCCGGTTGACCAGCGCCCAGATGCCGCTCCATAACAGGCCCGCGCCCAGTCCGGAGGCGATCGTCAGCAGGTAGCGGATCGCCTGGAAGCCCTCGGTATCGGTCAGCGCCTGCTCGACGCCGATGAACAGGGCGACCAGCGCCAGCCCGGCCAGCGCCGGCGCGCCGCCTTCCCACGCATGCATCGTGGTATCGGTGAGTTCCGGTTCGACGGGAAAGCTGGCGTCGCGCACGCGCAGCCGCGTATGGCCGAGCCGCACGACCGTGGTGCCGGTCAGCGGTACCAGGGGTTCGCGGCGCCCGTGCAGCACGATGCCGTTCTGGCTGCCCGCGTCGCGCAGCACGAGGGCGCCGTCGTCCTCGCGTTCCAGCACCGCATGGTGCGGGGCCGTGTGGGCATCGTCGAGCACGACGTCGTTGTCGTAGCCGCGGCCGAGCGTGACGGGCAGCGACTCGAAGCGCTGCCTGGAGAGGACGTCGCCGTTGCGCGCCAGGATCTCGATGAAGTAGGGCGCCGTCATTTGACGCTCGTGCGCGCCAGCGCTTCGAGGAAGGCGCGCGCGGTGCGCATGCCGTTTTCGTAGGATACGCCGCGCGCATCGAGCCGGCTTTGCAGGTTCATGGCGCCGTCATCGGTGCTGGCGGTGAGCAGCGAGAAATCGTACAGGCCGGCGAACTTGCGGTAGGCGCGCACGCACAGCACGGCGCGCATCGGCAGCGAGCCGTTCGTCACGAACTGTTCGGTGCATTGCGGGCCGGTCATGCGGCTGTCCTTGTAGCTGCCGAACGACTCGTTCTTGAACGAGGCCGATGACAGCTGCGCGAAGCGGATCGCATCGAGGCCGGTGCTGCGCAGGTACTGGTGGCGGATGCCGATCGCGCCGGTCTGCAGCGATCCCGAAACGAACACCGCCGACTCCATCGCGCAGCTGGTGGTATCGACGGCGAACGGCTTTTCGCTGCGCGCCGCCGCCTGCGCGCTGGAGTTGCCCCAGCAGCGCATCTGTTCCGATTCGCGCACCGGCACTTCGTACGAGCCCATGACCTTCTTCGTCAGCGGGCCGGACAGCAACTGGTCGACCATCCCCTTCTGGTGGGCCAGCAGCTGTTGCGTGACGATGGCCGTGAAATCCTTCGGCGGCACGGCTTTTTCCGCCACCTGCTTCAGCAGCCGCTGCGCATAGCGGATCGGCACGAGGAAACTGACCAGCTCGCCGTCGAGCCGCTTGGCCACGTTGACGCCGGCCACTTCGCCGTCGGCCGTCACGCTGGGCCCGCCGCTCATGCCCGAATTGATCGGCCCGGTGAACATCAGCTGGTCGTAGAAACTGCGCGAGATGACGCCGTTGTAGGCGCCCTCGGAAATCGCGAAGCCCAGGTCGAGCGGATTGCCGAGCGAGTACAGGTACTGGCCCTGGGTCAGCTTCACCGCATCCTCGGGCACCTTGAAGAAGCCGGTGCCGTAGCGGTTGACGCGCACCACCGCGAGATCGTGCAGCACGTCGACCGCCAGCAGTTCGATGCTGCCGCGCTGGCCGGACGTGTCGACCCACTCGCCGGTATAGGTCGCCGGGTCGAGCGCGAACTCGGAAACCACATGGTAATTGGTCAGCACCAGGTTCGAGGTGCCGACCAGGAAGCCGGAACCGACCGACGACTGGGTGCGGCCGCTTTTCAGCAGCGAACGCACCTGCAGCAGGTCGGCCTTGGCCGCGGCGTACAGTTTCTGGGCGGCGGAAGAGGGCGTGGGCAGCGGCGCCGTTTCGCCTTGCGCCGGCGCGCGCCGTGGCGCGGGGGCGCCGCCGGGCGCCGGCTGCGAACCGGGCAGGGCTGGCTGTGTCGACGGGGGAGCGGGCGCGGCCCATGCGGCGGCGCCGCAGGTGAGGGTGATCGCGAACTGGAAGGTTGCAGCAAGCCGGGTTGGTAGCATGTAGTCACTGAACTTCTTTTAACAAAGAACAGTGTACCTCAGGAATTACGACCGGCGTGCCGCGACGGGCATGCGGTTACCAGCGGTTACATATGAAAACGGGCAGGGCGGGCGAGCGCGCCCGCGGCATCACTGCTCGCCGTCGCTGGTGGCCGTGGCGACGACGGGGGTCATCATGTGCCCCAGCTTCAGCGCCTTCGTGTTCAGGTAATGCTGGTTGAAGACATTGCGGTTGACCAGCAGCGGCACGCGCTCGGAAACGGGCATGCCCAGCTTTTCCATCGCGGCGATCTTGCGGGGATTGTTGGTCATCAGCTTGAGGCTGTGCACGCCGAACTGGTGCAGCATCGGCGCCACCAGTTCATAGCTGCGCTGGTCCGGCTTGAAACCGAGCTGCTCGTTGGCCTGCACGGTATCGGCGCCGGCCTCCTGCAGCCGGTAGGCGCGCATCTTGTTCAGCAGGCCGATGCCGCGGCCTTCCTGGCGCAGGTACAGCAGCACGCCGCGCCCTTCGGCGGCGATGCGCTGCAGCGCGCCTTCGAGCTGGGCGCCGCAGTCGCAGCGCTGGGAAAACAGCACGTCGCCCGTCAGGCATTCGCTGTGCACGCGCGCCAGCACCGGCGCGCCGTCGCCGATATCGCCCAGCACCATCGCCAGGTGTTCCTTGCCGGTCGAATGCTCGATGAACGCGTGCAGCGTGAATTCCGCCCATGGCGTGGGCAGCGCGCACGAGGTGACATATTCGAGATCGGACGAGGCGACAGGGATTTCAGCAGCGGGCAGCATGGCTAAGCTCTTTTCATTCGGGTACGTATAGCCTCTCATCATAACAAAAATTGTGGTTTCGGCTGGAGCCACCAACGGCCGAGCCCGTGTCATGGTGCCAGGCACCATGACACGGGCTCGGCCTTTACAGGCGCAGTTGCGTGCGTCGTGCTGCACGAGTCTATAGCTGAGTCCGTGTCAAGGGGTCAGGCACCATGACACGAACTCGGCAATTACACTCAATACGGCAGGTCGAAGACCAGCACTTCGGCCGCCTCGGCCTTGTCCAGCGTCACCCGCGTTTCCTTGGTCAGTTTCAGCGCGTCGCCGCCTTTCAGCGCGGTGCCGTTGACGGTCACGGTGCCGCGGATCACGTGGACGTAGCCGGTGCGCTCATCGTCGAGCACATGCGATACGCTGTCGCCCTCGTTCAGGATCGTTGCGTAGATCCGCGCATCCTGGTGGATGGTCACCGAACCGTCCCGGCCGTCGGGGGAAGCGATCAGGCGCAGCTTGCCCTGCTTGCTCTCCGGCGAGAAGTGCTTTTCCTCGTAGCCGGGAGCGATGCCCGTTTCTGCCGGCTGCACCCAGATCTGCAGGAAGTGCACGCGTTCGCTCGGCGAGTGGTTGAACTCGCTGTGCCGCACGCCGGTGCCGGCCGTCATGCGCTGCACGTCGCCGTAGCGCAGCACGCTGCCGTTGCCCATGCTGTCCTTGTGCTCCAGCGCGCCTTCCAGCACGTACGAGATGATTTCCATGTCGCGGTGGCCGTGGGTGCCGAAGCCCTGGCCCGGCATCACCTTGTCTTCGTTGATCACCAGCAGCGGGCCAAAGCCCATGTGGCGCGGGTCGTGGTAATGACCGAACGAAAAGGTGTGACGGGAATCGAGCCAGCCATGGTTGGCGATACCGCGTTCTTCACTGCGACGGACTTCTTGCATGATATGCTCCTTGATGTTGTTTGCGATCGTTTCGAACACACCATCTGGTGTGTTATCAGCTCGGATGAAAAGAGTATAGGCCTCGGCAAACGATTAAAAAAACGGAAAATTTACCCCTCTGCTATCGAAAAATTCGAACATGCTCAGACTCAGCCTGGAAGCCCTGCAGATCGTCGACGCGATCGACCGCCGCGGTTCCTTTTCGGCCGCCGGCAAGGAATTGCACCGCGTGCCATCGACCATTTCCTACACCGTGAGCAAGCTCGAAGATGATCTCGGGGTGCAGGTGTTCGAGCGCAACGGCCCGAAAGTGGAGTTGACAAAAGCCGGCCGCGAGCTGCTCAAGGAAGGCCGCTACCTGCTGCGCGCGGCGCAGGACCTGGAGCACCGCGTGCGCCGCGTCGCTTCGGGCTGGGAGACGGAGCTGGCGATCGGCCACGATTCGATGTTTTCCAGCCTCGCGTTCGGCGACGACATCCGCGCCTTCTACGAGGTTGCCCAGCAAACCCGGCTGCGCATCGTGCGCGAGGCGCTGTCGGGCACCTGGGAGGCGCTGCTGGATCGCCGCGTCGACCTGGTGATCGGCGCGCCCGGCGACGGCCCGGCCGGCGGCGGCTACATCTCCGAACCGATCGGCACGCTGCGCTGGGTGTTCGCGGTGGCGCCTTCGCACCCGCTGGCCGCCATCGAAGGCACGCTGGGTCGCGCCGACCTGCAGCGGCACCGCGCCGTCGCCATGGCCGATTCGGCGCGCCAGATGGCGCCCCGCACCGTGGGCCTGCTGCTGGGGCAGGACACGCTGACGGTTCCCGACATGGCTTCCAAGGTGCAATACCAGGTGGCCGGCCTGGGCTTCGGTTTCCTGCCCGAGCCATGCGCCCGGGCGGCGATCGCCGCCGGGCTGCTGGTGGAGAAGGACGTCGAGGAGCCGAAGCCGGACGAGACCTTCTACCTGGCCTGGCGCACCGGCGAGACGGGCGCCGCGCTGCAATGGTGGCTGGCGCGGATGCGCGCGGGCACGCTGTTCGACCGGCTGTGTCGGCATTTGCCAACGACATGATTGCGATACATCAACAAGGTAAAAGAAAGCGCGCGTGACAGCGATAGTGCGTTGCGCTAACTATTGACTGTCGCCAATTGTTTCGGGGTAGCATCGGATTCGTCGGCTCACGCCACCTTTCGGGATGCTTCCATGAACACGATATTCCTGCAACTGCTTGCCGATCGCACGGGCGTTCCCGCCGGCCTGGTGCTGGCGGCCCGGAACGACAAGCCGGCATCGCCCGCCCAGGCGCTGGCCCGGCTCGCGGCCGAGTTTCCCTGCCACTTCCGTACCGGGCTTGCCGAAGCGGCGGCAGCGCCCCTGCGGCAGGCCGGCTGGCACGAACTGGCGGCCGAGCGCACGCTGCGCGCCGATGCGCCACCCGGCAAGACCCTGCCGTTCCAGGTGGCCTGGATCGAAGGCGACTGGGCGCTGGCGCCGCCGGCGCGACCGGCCGGCAACGGCGCGGCGTCGCGCGCGCTGGCTCTGCAACTGGTGGAGCGGGTCAACGCGGATGCCGACACCCACGAGATCGAAGCCCTGCTGCGCCGCGATCCCACGCTGTCGTACCACCTGCTCCGCCTGGTCAATTCGCTCGGCGCAGGCGTCCGGAAGGGCACGGGCCGCACCATCACCAATTTCTCGCAGGCGATCCTGCTGCTGGGGCGCCAGCAGCTGCGCCGCTGGCTCAACCTGATGCTGTTCGCGGCGCGCGGCGGCGACGGGCGCTCGGCGATGCTGCTGGCCCGGGTGTCGGTGCGGGCTCGGCTGATGGAACTGCTGGCGCGGGCCACCGGCCTCGATCGCCTGAACCAGGAACAGGCCTTCATGACCGGCATGTTTTCGCTGCTGGGCGCGCTGTTCGGCGCGCCGCTGGCCGACGTGCTGGCGCCGCTGGCCCTCTCGGCCGCCGTGCAGCGCGCGCTGCTCTCGCGCCAGGGCGACATCGGTGCGCTGCTGGCGCTGGTGGAAGCGGCGGAGCAGGCCGATTTCGATGCCGTCTCCACGGCGCTCGAGGGTGCCCGGATACCGGCCGCCGACTTCAATGCGATGGTGATCGACGCCAACCTGTGGATGCTGGCCGTGACAGGCGACATGGCGGGCCGCTGCCATGCGTGATACCGCGATCATGCACTGCCTGGCGCTGTGCCGGGCCGCCCGCGCGCAGCAGGGAGCCGCACTGGCGCAAACGCTGGACCAGCTCGAGGCCGGGCTGGCCGCCCTGGGCAGCCAGCCCGAAGCGGAAGAAGCGGCACTGGCGCTGGACCTGGCCGGCTACGTGACCAGCTGGAGCGATGGCGCCGAGCAGATGTTCGGCTACAGCGCGGCCGAAGCGGTGGGCCAGCACGTGCTGTTCCTGTACACCGACGACGACGAGGGCAGCATCGCCGAACTCGTCGTGGAAGCGGACAACGCGACGGCCGAGGTGCGCCGCCGCAAGAAATCCGGCGAGGCGATCTGGGTCCGGCTGTCGATCACGCTGGTGGAGGAGGGCGGCAAGGCGGGCGACGGCACCGACAACGATACAGGCAACGACGCGGGCGGCGCGGCCGGCATGCATGTGCGCCTGACGCGGATGAAGGAAGGCCTGTCGGCGGCCGAGAAGACCAGCCTGCATGCGCGCATCATCGAGGAAACCGACCAGGGCGTGCTGGTCACCGACGCCGATGAGCGGATCGTGTCGATCAACAGCGCGTTCACCCGCATCACCGGCTACACGATGGCCGAGGCCATCGGCAAGACCCCGGACCTGCTGCGCTCCGGCATGCACGGCGCCGGCTTCCGCAGCCAGGCGCGCGCGGCCATGGCGGGCGGCGCGCCGTGGCGCGGCGAAATCATGGGCCGCCGCAAGAACGGCGACCTGTTCCCCCAATCGGTGATCGTCAGCGCCGTGCGCGACGAACATGGCCGCATCAGCCACACGTTCTCGCTGTTTACCGACATCAGCGTGCACAAGGACGCCGAGGCGCGCATGCAGCGCATGGCCAATTACGACGCGCTGACCGGCCTGCCGAACCAGGGCCTGCTGATGCAGCTGCTGGGGCAGGCGATGACGGAGGCGCGCCGCACGCACGAGCCCGGCGCGCTGCTGGTCGTCGAGATCACGCGGCTGGGCTCGATTTCCGACACGCTGGGCCACGATGTCGGCAATGCGTTGCTGGTCGAAGCGGGCCGGCTGCTGCGCTCGCGGCTGCGCGAAGGCGATATCCTGGCCAGGCTGGACGGCAACAAGTTCGCCATTGCCTTGCCGCGGGTCGAGCGGCGCGAGCAGGCGGCGCTGGTGGCGCGCAAGCTGGTCGAAGTGCTGGCCGCGCCGATCGGCGTCGGCAGGCGCTCGCTGCAGGTCGGCACCCATGTCGGCATCGCCGTGTATCCCGAGGATGCGCAGGAACCCGGCGCGCTGCTGCGCGGGGCGGACGTAGCGGCGATGCGTGCCGGAACCAGCATGGAGCCGGCGCTGCTGTTCTTTTCCGAGGAGATGAACCAGCACGCCAAGGAACACCTGCGTATCGAAAGCGAATTGCGCGATGCGCTGGCGAACGGCGAACTGCTGCTGTACTACCAGCCGAAGGTAAGCCTGCGCAGCGGCCGCATCGTTGGCGCAGAAGCATTGCTGCGCTGGCGGCACCCGGTGCGCGGGCTGGTATCGCCGGGCGTGTTCATCCCGGTGGCGGAAGAAACGGGGCTCATCATGGAACTGGGCGACTGGGCCATCGAGGAGGCGTGCCGGCAGATCCGGCAGTGGCATGACGCCGGCCTGGAGATGCCGCCGGTCGCCGTCAATTTGTCGGCCCGGCAGTTCGACACCGGCCTGCCGCAACGCATGGCGGCGGTGCTCGAACGGCACGACGTGAGCCCCGAGCAGGTCATGCTGGAGATCACGGAAAGCCTGCTGGTACGCGGCGCCGACACCGTTATCGGGATCATGAACGACCTGGTGGCGATGGGCCTGGCGCTGGCGCTGGACGATTTCGGTACCGGTTATTCGAGCCTGGCGTACCTGAAGAAATTCCCGATCAGCACGCTGAAGATCGACCGCGCCTTCGTGATCGGCCTGCCGCACGAGGAAAACGACTGCGCGATCGCCCGCGCGATCGTCACGATGGCGCAGCAAATGCGGCAGGAGATCGTCGCGGAAGGCGTGGAGACGGAAGACCAGATGACGTTCCTGCGCGACCTGGGTTGCGACCAGCTGCAGGGCTACCTGTTCAGCCAGCCCGTGCCCGCCGTCGACTTCCAGCGCATGCTGGGCGAGGGCCGCCGCCTCGCGCTGCCCCATCCGCATGCCGAACGCGCACGTACGGGAGCGCCGGTGGCGCAGTGCTCCTGATCCGCCGGCCGCTATCGATGCGGCACTTCATCCGGTGACGGCACATGATCGAAAGCCGCTCATGCGGGCGGCTTTCGACAGGTGTTCCCGAATGGCCGGGAACCGCGCCCGGGCGCCGCTGTTTCCCAAGCGCGCTCAGCGCTTGTCGTCGTTCTTGTGGCTTTGGCGGCCTGCCTGCGCATGCTGCTCGGGCGTGCCGCCGCGCACGCCGCCACCCTGGCCGCCCTGGTTGCCCTGATTACCGCCCTGGCTGGCCTGGTTGCCGCCGCCGGAACCCTGGTTGCCGCTCTGGCGATTGCCATCGTTCTTGTGGCTCATGCTGCCGGCCCTGCGTGCTTCTTCCGATGTGAATTCGTGTGCGTTGCCGGAGGCGTGCGCAGCGCGGCCGCCTTCGGAGGCGATTTCACGCTGGCGTTGCGGGTCCATGGAAGCAAAACCACGGTTGCTGGTATCGCCGCTCTGCTTGCTGCCTTTGTTGCCGCCCTGGTTGTTACCTTGGTTCGATGAAGCCATGGTGATCTCCTAGTAAGCTATGAACATTGCATCCCTTTTGCACCTGTTTCCGCCCGCTGTCGTCATGTCCGGCGTCGCGTTCAAGTCGTGTAAGGGAGCGCTCATCTTAGGCTCAATGGATGGCTGTTTTTATAAGAGATCAGGAGGGTACTTTGTAGGACAACAGCCAACAAAAAAGTAACACAGCAGTTCAAAAATGTCACAATCATGACGCTTGCCGCGGCTGATCATTCTTCACGACACGCGCCTTTTCTCGAACCAACCAACCGAAGCGATGACGATCCTTTCCATGCCCCTGCGCCTGCGCCCGGGAGACGACCTGCGAGGCGCGATCGAAGCGGTCCTGCGCGAACACGGCGCAGCCTTTGTCCTGCAGGGCATCGGCTCGCTGTCGGTGGCGCGGCTGCGCTTCGCCGGCCGTCCGCAGCCCGATGTGCTCGCGGGAGATCTCGAGATCCTGACGCTGGCCGGCTCGGTGTCGCCCGATGGCGCGCACCTGCACATGGCCGTCGCCGACGCGGCGGGCCGCGTGTCCGGCGGCCACGTCGCGCCGGGCTGCATCGTGCGCACGACCGCCGAGCTGCTGGTGGCGCTGTTGCCCGGCCACGTATTCGCCCGCGAACACGACAGCGGAACCGGCTACCCGGAACTGTCGATCCGCCCTGTGCCCCAGGCAAGCGCTTCCTAGCGCCTGCCTGGGGCGCGCAGCGGATCGAGCAGCCCCCGCAGGTCGTTGTGGTCGAGTTCGTACATCAGCGCCAGCAACGCGCCCAGTTCGCCTTTCGGAAAACCTTCGCGGGCCATCCAGCCCAGGTAATGGCCGGGCAGTTCGGCCAGCGTGCGGCCCTTGTATTTCCCATATGGCATCTCGCGAACGAGCAACCGGGAGAGTGCTTCACTATTCATATTGTTGCGGCTGGGTCAAAGAACATCTGCTTCGCTAAGGCTTTTTCGAAAGAATCACTTCCGGGATACTGCACGGTATTGCATTCACCATTCAGTACTTTACAGGAGTCATTCATGCCCATTGCCCTGCTGGCGCTCACGATCAGCGCCTTTGCCATCGGAACCACCGAATTCGTCATCGTCGGGCTGTTGCCCACCATGGCGGCCGACCTGCACGTCACGCTGCCGTCGGCCGGCCTGCTCGTCAGCCTGTACGCCCTCGGCGTGGCCATCGGCGCACCCGTGCTGACGGCGCTGACCGGCAAGGTGCCCCGCAAGCTGCTGCTGCTGGCACTGATGGTGCTGTTCACCGCGGGCAACCTGCTGGCCTGGCAGGCGCCGGGCTACGAATCGCTGGTGGCCGCCCGTATCCTCACTGGCCTGGCGCATGGCGTGTTCTTCTCGATCGGATCGACGATCGCCACGTCGCTCGTGCCCAAGGAAAAGGCGGCCAGCGCGATCGCCATCATGTTTACCGGCCTGACCGTTGCCCTGGTCACCGGCGTGCCGCTGGGTACCTTCATCGGCCAGCACTTCGGCTGGCGCGAAACGTTCCTGGCGGTGTCGGCGCTGGGCGTGGTCGCGTTCATCGGCAGCCTGCTGTTCGTGCCGACGGATATCCAGCACACGAAACCCGCATCGCTGCTGGCGCAGGTGCAGGTGCTGGCGCAGCCCAGGCTGCTGCTGGTCTACGCGATGACGGCGGTCGGCTATGGCGGCTCGTTCATCGCCTTCACGTTCCTGGCGCCGATCCTGCAGCAGGTGGCCGGCTTCGGCGAAAGTGCCGTGGGCCTGGTGATGCTGGTGTATGGCGTATCGGTCGCCTTCGGCAATATCTGGGGCGGCAGGCTGGCCGACCGGCGCGGCCCGATCGGCGCATTGAAGATCATCTTCCTGGGCCTGGCCGCCGTGCTGCTGGCGCTGACGTTCACCGCGCCGCACCCGTGGCTGGTGGTGTTGACGGTCCTGCTGTGGGGCGCGGTCGCATTCGGCAACGTCGCGGGGCTGCAGGTGTACGTGGTGCAGCAGGCGGAACACTACACGCCGCGCGCCGTCGACGTGGCTTCCGGGCTCAACATTGCCGCGTTCAATCTCGGCATCGCCGGCGGCGCGTGGGGCGGCGGACATATCGTCGAGCAGCTCGGCCTCGTGCACACCGGCTGGATCGGCGCGCTGGTGGTACTGGGCGCCTATGGCCTGACGGCGCTGTCCGGCCGGCTGGACCGGCTGAACCCGCGCCCGGTCACGTCAGGCAAGTCACTCCACGCCGTCGTTCACTAGGCCTACCGGGGCCGCTAAGGCGTCTTGGGCAGGGCAGGGGGCCCGTCCGGGGACGCTCCGGATGCGGGCCCCTTTTTCAGCTCCTTCATGAATTGCCGGAAATGGGGCTGGAATTCGGCGAACAGCGGGTGATCGCGGTTTTCCAGCATCACCTCGGAAAACAGTTTCAGCCCGACGGCAAACGCCGTGGCGGTTTCCGGGCCGAAATCGCCACGGCCGCGCATGCGCTCGACGATGGCGAAGATGTCGTCGTGGTTGCCGACCTCGAACGCCAGGGAATCGCGTGTGACGGGATGGCCGCCCGGATCCTGCAGGTGTTCGACGGTGACGCGGTAACGGTGCTGCTTCATGATGCCCCCTCGTGTTCCAGTAGAGTTCAGTCCGGCAGCAGCAGCGCATGCTGCGTGGCGGTATGGAAATCGCGCCAGACGCGGTTGATGGCGGCGTCCTCGCGCGCCGCCTGCAGCCCGCAATACGGATACAGCGCATCGACATTGCGGCGGCAGGTTTCGACAAGCCGCAAGGATACCTGCTGCAGGCTTTCCTCGTCCGGTACGGCGTGGCGCACCACGTCGGCCCAGGCGCGGTCGAGTGTTTCATGCAGCGCCGCGCGGCCCGCCGCCAGTTCCTCGCGCGCCCGCGCCAGCCGCGCCGCCACCGACGGCACTTCGGCCAGGGGCACGCCGCTGCCGTGCTGCCGCCGCGCAGCGACCAGCGGTTCGGCCAGCGCGACGAAGCGCCCGGCCATGCCGAGCAGGTTGGCCGCCAGCGTCACGTAGGCCAGCGCCATGAACGGGAACCGGTACAGCGGGCCGTCCGCCGTGGCGTGGGCGGCATCGATGGCGAAACCATGGCTGGCCGGCACGCGCGCGCCGTCGATGCGGTAGGCATGCGAGGCCGAGGCGCGCAGGCCGATGCTGCGCCACGACGATTCCAGCGTCACGTGCCGCGCCGGCACGACGAAAGCGCGGATGCGCGGCTTGCCCGCCTCGTCGCGAACAATCTCTCCCCGTATGCGCAGCACGGCGTTCAGCGTGAAATGCGTGGCCATCGGCGCGCCGCTGGCGTAATCCCAGCGGCCGGTAATGATGAAGTCGTCGCCGTCGGTGTCCGCGAATCCGGTCGGCGCGCCGCTGCCGGCCAGGCACACGCCCGGCGTGCCGATGATCCCGCTCGCCAGGGCAGGGGGCAGGAAGCCGGCGAACCAGCCGGCACCCGCGCACAGCGTGACGACCCAGCCCAGGCTGCCGTCGGTGGCGGCGATCTCTTCCTCCAGCCGCACCACCGCCGGCAGCGGCAGCTCGGCGCCGCCCGCCGCGCGCGGCGCCAGCATCGTCAGCCATCCCTGCCCGTGCAGCGTTTCCTGCTGTTCGGGCAGCAGGAAACCTGCCAGCTCCGCCTGCCGCCATGCATCCACGGAACCGGACACCAGGTCTTTTGCCATATTTCCCGGATCAGCCATAGATGCGCTCCAGGCTGCCCTTGCCGAAGTATTTCTCGTATTCTGCGGCGGCGTTCACGTCCATCATGCCGGCGATGTAGTCCAGCACCAGCCGCGCGCGCGAATCGGCCAGGCAGCGCAGTTCCGGCGGCAGCAGCACGTTGTCGCGGTTGTAGTTGCGGTCCGTCAGCACCTCGAACAGGCCGCGGATGATCTTTTCGCCGCGTTTTTCATACAGCTGCACATCCTTCTTGCGCAGGATCGCCTTCCACAGCAGCGATTTGAGCCCGCGCGCCAGCGGCCCCATCGTGCGGTAGCCCAGCTCCGGGCCGTGCCGACCCTCGATGACGGCGATGTCGCGGCACAGCTCGTGCACGATCTGCGAAGTCATCTCCTTGCGCAGCACGATCGAGTATTCCTCCGAACTGGCCTGGGCCTCGCTTTTCAGCGCTTCTTCATGGGCGCCGTGGGCGATGCGCGAGAATGGCTCGAAGGCGTCGGCGAAGTCGCGGCTGATGCGGAACTCGTGCAGGATTTCGCCCCACGTGATGATGCCGAAGCTCATCGCATCTTCCAGGTCGTGCGCGGCGTAGGCGATCTCATCCGACAGATCCATGATCTGCGCATCGATGGTCTTGCCGATCGACAGGCCATGCCGCGCCAGCTCGCCGGCGAGGAAGTGATAATCGTCGTCGTACAGGAATTTTTTCGGGTTGTCGGCGCGCCGATGGAAATACTTGGTGATGCCGGCCAGCGTGCGCACCGTGAGGTTCAGGCCGGCATACGCGTGGTGCTTCTTTTCCAGCGTGCGCAGGATGCGGAAGGCCTGCGCGTTGCCCTCGAAGCCGCCGTCGCCGGCGCCCAGTTCGTCGAGGATGCGTTCGCCGTAATGGCCGAACGGCGGGTTGCCCAGGTCGTGCGCCAGCGCGCAGGTTTCGGCGACCACGCTGCGCTCGAGCCCCAGGTCGGCGGCGATCGAGCGGGCGATCTGCGCCACTTCCAGGCTGTGCGTGAGCCGGTTGCGGTTGAAATTGGCGGCGTCCACGCCCAGCAGCTGCATCTTGCCCTGCAGCCGGCGGAACGACGACGAATACAGCACGCGCGCATAGTCGCGCATGCATTCCTCGCGGCCCGCGGCGCGGCCGTCGGCCTGCGCGTGGACGCGCGCCTCGAGCGGCAGGATCAGCGCTTCCTGCTCGCGGGCGAATTGCCGGGTGGCGGCACAGTACATGATCGGTCCTCTGGTGATGCTGTTCGTCTCCCGCGGATTGTAGCCCGGCGGCAGGTGTATATTGCTGCCGGTTCGAACTTTACAATGCGCTCCGTATGTCCCCGGCTTTCCTGTTTTTCGTCATCTTCGCGTATTTCGCCCTGTTGCTGGCCGTGGCATGGGCCACCTCCCGCAACGCCGACAACGCCAGTTTCTTCATCGGTAACAAGAGCTCGAACTGGGCGCTGGTCGCGTTCGGCATGGTCGGCACCACGCTGTCCGGTGTCACCTTCATCAGCGTGCCCGGCGCCGTGGGGCGCGACGGCTTCGGCTACCTGCAGATCACCATCGGCTACGTGATCGGCTACCTGGTCGTGGCCTTCGTGCTGCTGCCGGTGTATTACCGGCTCCGGCTCACCTCGATCTACCACTACCTCGACGTGCGGCTGGGGCGGCGCGCTTCCCGGAGCGGCGCGGCGTTCTTCATCGTGTCGCGCACGCTGGGCGCCACCGCGCGCCTGTACCTGGTCGTCAACATCCTGCAGGCCACGATCCTGGACCGCCTCGGCGTGCCGTTCTGGGCCACGAATGCCGTGATCCTGCTGATGATCCTGCTGTACACGTACGAGGGCGGCGTGAAGACGATCGTCTGGACCGATACCCTGCAGACCACCGGCATGCTGGCCGGCCTCGTCACCTGCGTGTGGTTCCTGCTGCACACGATGGACCTGTCCGTGAGCGGCAGCCTGGCGCAGATGCAGTCGGCCGGCCTGGCCCGTGTTTTCGATTTCAACGTCGACAGCCCGGGCTACCTGTGGAAGCAGATCGTGGCCGGCGCCTTCATCACCATCGCTATGACGGGCATGGACCAGGAGATGATGCAGAAGAATATCTCGGTCAGGACGGTCGACGGGGCGCAGAAGAACATGCTGCTGCTGACGTTCATCCTGGTGATCGTGCTGGGCCTGTTCCTGTTCCTCGGCGGCCTGCTGCACCTGTACGCGGCGCAGGCGGGCGTGACGGCCGCCGGCGACAGGCTGTTCCCCACGATCGTGATGGAGCACCTGCCGGCGGCGATGCAGCTGATCTTCTTCGTGGCGCTGGTTTCGGCGCTGTTTCCCAGCGCCGATGGCGCGCTCACGGCGCTCACCTCGTCGTTCTGCATCGACCTGCTGGGAATGCAGCGCCGGCAGGGCCATGGGCTGGACGAAAAAACGTCGGTGCGCTGGCGCCACCGCGTGCACCTGGGGTTCTGCGCGCTGTTCCTGGTACTGGTCATGGTGTTCAAATGGATCGACAGCGCCAGCATGATCGGCGTGATCCTGAAGCTGGCCGGCTACACGTACGGCCCGCTGCTGGGCCTGTTCGGCTTCGGCCTGCTCACGCGCCGCGCCGTGCGGGACCGCTGGGTGCCCGCCGTCGTCATTGCCGGGCCGGTGCTGTGCGCGCTGCTGGAGCACTGGCAACACGTGTTCTTCGGCAGTTATAAACTGGGGCTGGAATTGCTGGTCGTGAACGGCCTGTTCGTATTCGCCGGGCTGTGGCTGGTTTCCTCACCCGGAAGACGTGGCGCGCTGGCGGGCGCAAACTGATACAGTCACGGTTCAAGATTGAATTATCAACATTACCCGGAGTTACCTGTGTCCCGATCCGTATTTTCGACCGTGCGTGGCGGCATTGGCCGCGTGTGGCGCTTCATCGATGCCAGCCGCCGCGCCGTGGTGAACCTGATTTTCCTGGCGATCGTCGTCGCGCTGCTGTATGCGATCTTCGGCGGTGGCGTCAAGCCGCTGGGCGACAAGACGATGCTGGTGCTGAACCTGAACGGCCAGCTGGTCGAGCAGGCGCCGGGCGGCGCCAGGCTGGCCGCGCTGGCCAACATCGGCGACGACAACGTGCGCCGCTATATCCAGCTGCGCGACATCTTGCGCGTACTCGACAGTGCCGCCCGCGACGAGAAGATCGCCGGCGTGGTGGTGCTGGTGGACGAGATGGAAGGCGGCGGCCCGGCCATGCAGCGCGAGATCGCCGCGGCCCTCGACCGCTTCCGCGCCACCGGCAAGCGGGTCGTGGCGTGGGGTTCGAACTACAACCAGAGCCAGTACCAGGTCGCCGCGCATGCCAATGAAGTCTATCTTCACCCGATGGGCACCGTGATCCTGGACGGCTACGGCAAGTACCGCACCTATTATCGCGACGCGCTCGACAAGCTGGGCGTGACCGTCAACCTGCTGAAAGTGGGCAATTTCAAGAGCGCGGCCGAGCCGCTGGTGGCCAACGGCCCGTCGCCGGCCGCGATGGAGGCGGAAGCCTACCTGAACAACGACCTGTGGAGCCGTTACCTGGAGGATGTGGAAAAAGCCCGCAAGCTGCCCTCGGGCACCATCGCGCGCGGCATCGAGAACCTGCCCGCGCTGGTGGAGGCCAACGGCGGCAACCTCGCCAAGCTGGCGCTGGGGGTGAAACTGGTGGACGGCCTGAAGACGCGCGACGAGATCCGCACGCTGATCACCGGCCTCGGCGCGCCCGACCTGGAGGGCAAATCGTTCCGCCAGGTCGGCTACGACGAATACCTCGCGCGCCTGGGCCCGCAATTGACCGGCGATGCGATCGGCGTGGTGATGGCGGTCGGCGAAATCGGCGACGGCATCGCCGCGCCCGGTTCCATCGGCGGCCTGTCGACGTCGAACCTGATCCGCATGGCGCGCGAGGACGACAGCGTGAAAGCCATCGTGCTGCGTGTCGATTCGCCGGGCGGCAGCGCATTCGGCTCCGAGCTGATCCGCCGCGAACTCGAGCTGACCCGCGCCGCCGGCAAGCCGGTCGTCGTCTCGATGGGCAACCTGGCGGCATCGGGCGGCTACTGGATCTCGATGTCGTCCGATGAAGTGATCGCCGACGCGTCGACCATCACCGGTTCGATCGGCGTGTTCGCGCTGTTCCCCACCGTCGACAAGGTGATGGACAAGCTGGGCATCCACAGCGGTGGCCAGCCCACCACGTGGCTGGGCGATGCCGGCAACCCGACCCGCCCGATGGACCCGCGCTTCGGCCAGTTGCTGCAGGCGTCGATCAACCATGTGTACTCGGAGTTCACGACGAAGGCCGCGCAGGCCCGCAAGAGCACGCCGGAAAAGATCGACGCCGTGGCGCAGGGCCGGGTATGGACCGGCGCGCAGGCGCAGGAACGCGGCCTGGTCGACACGCTGGGCAGCTTCAACGACGCGGTGCGCTCCGCCGCCCGCCGCGCCAAGCTCGGCGGCCAGCCGCGCATCGTCTACATCGAACGCGAAACCACCCGCTTCGACAAGGTGCTGAACTTCTTCGGCGCCCCCAACGCGCTGGCCGTCAGCGACATGATCGATGCCGCCGTGGCGAAGCAGGTGGGCTCGGTACTGGCCCCGGCCGGCATCCCTGCCGGCGTGGCCGGGCATGTGGCCAGGGAGCTGAACTGGCTGAACGAGATGACGGCGCAGAAGAGGCCGTTCATGGCGCTCACGCACTGCATGTGCGGGGTGCCGGAGTAAGGGCATGACAATACCCGCACGCGGGTCGGCGCACGCCGCCGGTCCGCTGCGGCGCAATGGCGCACATCGTGTGCGCGGGGTTCTGATCCCGCGGCGACCGGCTTACCCGGAACAGGCCCCGGGCCGCCCCCCTTCGTGCGCCACGAAGTCTTCCAGCTCCCGCAAGGGCATCGGCCGTGCGAACAGGTATCCCTGGCCCTCGTCGCACGAGGCATCGCGCAGCGCGGCCATCGCGGCGGCGCTTTCGATGCCTTCCGCCACCACTGAAAGGTCGAGCACGTGCGCCATGTCGATCAGCGCCCGCACGAAACCATCGCTGGCCGGGTTCTCGGTGATGAAGGAGCGGTCGAGCTTGAGCACGTCGATCGGAAACCGCTTCAGGTACGACAGGCTGGAATAACCGGTGCCGAAATCGTCGATCGACAGCCTGACGCCCAGCGCCTTCAGGCCGCGCAGCACCGCCACCGACTGGTCGAGATCCTCGATCAGCGCGCTTTCCGTCAGCTCCAGTTCCAGCGCGGCCGGCGGCATGCCGGATGCCCCGAGCGCCTGGCCGACCTGCGCCACCAGGCCGGGCGAGCGCAACTGGCGTGCCGAAACGTTGACGGAGACGTGCAGCGCCAGCCCGAACCTCTCGTTCAGGCGCTGCACGTCGCGGCAGGCGGCGCCGAGCACCCATTGGCCGATGGCGCAGATATGGCCGCGCTCCTCGGCCAGCGGGATGAATTCCAGCGGCGGCACGCGGCCGAATTCAGGGTGGTTCCAGCGCAGCAGCGCTTCCACGCCGCGCAGCTGCATCGATCGCAGGTCGACGCGCGGCTGGTAGTGCACCTCGAACTGGCCCTGTTCCAGTGCCCGGTGCAGCGACGCTTCCAGCCGCAGGCGCCGCGTCGCCGCGATGCACATCTCCGGCTCGAAGAACTGGAACGAGCCATTGCCCAGCGCCTTGGCCTGGTACATCGCCGTGTCGGCATGCTGGAACAGCAGCTCGGTCGACGCCGCGCCCGGCTTGGCCAGGCTGATGCCGATCGAGGCGCCCACGCGCATTTCCAGGCCGTCGGCATGGAACGGTGTCTTGAGCGCGCCGAGCAGGCGCTCCGCGATGGTGGAGGCGGCATCCCGGCCGGTGCAGCTTGCCGCCACGACGAATTCGTCGCCGCCGAGCCGGGCCACCACGTCGCCGGGCCGCATGCATGCCTGCAGGCGCTGGCCCACCTGCTGCAGCAGCCGGTCGCCGGTAGCGTGCCCCATCGAATCGTTGACTTCCTTGAAGCGGTTCAGGTCGATGAAGAATACCGTCGTATAGGTCTCGTTGCGCGGCTGGCCCAGCATGTCGCCCACCCGGCGGTTGATCCACGCGCGGTTCGGCAAGCCCGTCAGCGAATCGCGCGTGGCCAGTTCCTCGAGCCGGGCCTCGGCATGCTTGCGGTCGGTGATGTCGGTAATGAAGGCCGTCAGGGAGCATGGCCGGCCGGCGGCGTCCAGTTCGATAGTCTGGTTCACGAGCGCATACACGCGGTGGCCGAGCCGGTGCACCAGCACCGTCTCGAGCGCATGCACATGCCGGCCGGGCAGCCGGATATTCAGGGCATTGCTGGCTTCGCCATCGGCCAGGATCGTTGCCACCGGGGCGCCGACCAGGTCTTCCCGCGCATGGCCGGAAAGCTGGCACAGCGCCGGGTTGACGTCTTCCACGATGCCGTCGCCGTTCACCAGCACGTAGCCGGCCGGCGTGATGCCGATCGTTTCGCGGAAGCGCCGCTCGCTCTCGCGAATGTGCTTCTCGCGGGCGACCCGCTCCGAGATATCGTGGAAAAACACCGACAGGCCATCCTCGTGCGCGTAGATCCGTTCGGTGACCCACACGCCGACCGGATCGTAGAACGCCTCGAAACTGGTGCTCGCCCGGCTCGCCATCGCGGCGCGCAGGTGCTCGCCGATGGTCGATTCCGCCAGGCCGGCGGCCACGTCCCACACCACCTTGCCGATCGCTTCGTCGCGGTCGACGCCCACGAACGCCGCGGCGCGCGTGTTGGCATAAACGATTTCCCAGTTCTCATTGACGGAGAAGAAGCCGTCGTCGATGCTTTCCAGCAGGGTGCGGTTCTGTTCGGCCATCCGTTCCAGGCGATGCAGCATTTCCTTTTCACGCGTGATGTCGCGCGAGACGAAGACGGCGCCGAGGCACTCGCCGCTGACGGGGTCGATGACCATGCTGGTCTTCGACCCCAGCGTGACATGGCCGCCGTCGATCCTGCGTTTTCGCAGCTCCATGGCGTCCGGACGTGGTTCGCCACTGAAGATCCGCGTCAGTTCCGCATTGCAGTTTGCATGGTCGTCCGGATGCACGAAGGTAATCGCGGGCTGGCCGATCAATTGGGCGGCGGTCCACCCCAATGTCCGCGTGAACGAGGACGAGATGTCGATATACCGGCCGTCCATGCCGCAGAAGGCAATCAGGTCGGTCGCGTTGTCGACCATGAGCCGCAGCGTTGCCGCGCTGCGCTGCGTCTGGTCCAGCGCCTGCCGGTGCGCGGTGACATCGACCAGCGCCCCCGTGAATCCCGTGCCGCCGGGGCGGGGCAGCCCGGTCATCAGCGCCTGGCGCCGCTGGCCGTTACCGCAGGCGATGTCGAGTTCGAGGTCGAATGGCCGCTGCGCCGACAATGCATTGCCGATCTCCTGCGCCAGCGCGGTGCCGTTCTCGCCCGCCACCTGCATGACCCATGCCGCCAGCGGCATGCCGGCCATGTCCGGCAGCAGTCCGGCGGACCGCTCGACGGCCGGCTCGCAGAGGCCCTCGGCGTTGGCGGACCAGACCAGGTGGATGACCGGTTCATTGCTTGAGCTGTGTTCGCGATTCATGCGGTTGCTGCCTCGTGACGTGAACGCGCCACCCGGAGGGCATCGCTCAACATGTTGGAAATGGTCGTGTGACGAAAGGCGGCACGGGCGGGGCCGGAAGCTCATGTGCCATGGCACGGAAGGCGGGCAGGTTCGAGGCCGGCTGGGAGCGAGACTGTTACGCTATCATGATAAATGCCCAAACGCAACATTTAGTTCGACTTGGAACTTCCCGATGCCACCGGCGTGGTGCCGCGCCGACACGCGGCGCGGCGGCTGCCGTCGTGCACGTAACCGCGCACGCTTGAATGTTCTTGACCGTCCCGCAACCCCGAGCCTAAGCTGATATTGCGTTGCACAACCCAGACCAACCAGACGAGGAGCTGTAATGACTACGTTTCCCGCGACTATGTTTCCCGCATCAGCGCCAGTCGGCAAGGGCGCGGATTTCCTGAATATCATGGCCCAGCTCGGCAATGCGTATTCGAATTCCTTCCAGTCGAGCACCCAGGAAATATGGTTAAGCTCGTTTCGCATCGTCCAGGAACACACGGCGCGGGCGCTCGTCAATGCCTCGCAGGAGTGCGCCGCGGCGCTGGCGCGGAACGCCGCCGAGGTCGGGCAGCGCTCGTTTTCCGACATCGTCGGCGCCAACCAGCAGGCGCTGACGATGTTCGGCTCCGCCTTCACCAACGCCGTAATGGCGGGCGCAGCGCCGCAGAATTACCTCCGCCTCCTTGCGCCGGCGTAAGCGCAACGGCAAGCCCTGCAGCAGGGCTACATTCGCAGGATGATCCGGAAATCATTGAACACGATCGTGCATGCCAGAATGAACAGGAATGACCACACGATCAGCATCATCACGGGGAATACCTTCGGCGGCAGGTCGCCCCAGGTGAAGTGGGCATTTGCGAACATCCTGCTGTTGGTGCATTCATAGCCGTACATCTGGCACATGTAGTCGAGAAGCGCATCGCGTGCTTTCTTGACGTCCTCGACGATCGCATAAGCGGCCGTCACCGACCGCTGGACCAGGAAGCTGCTGACGGCGCCGATGACCGGCAGCAGCAACAGAATCGCCGCGCGCATCGTCATCTGCGATGCGGATGCCGTGCCGACCATGCCGTTCAGGGTGGCGGCCACCGCCGTGAACAGGAATGCGTGCGAGGTCAGCAGCCAGCCGGTACGCGAGGTGATCAGGTCGAACTGGTTGCGGATACGCGAATCGAGGCGCAGCAGGCGCCGGCTGCCCGATTCCTCCGAAGTGGGTTTCTTCCCGGTGATCTCCAGGCTGGCGAGTGGCGCAGGCATACACAGCTCCCGGTTGACTTGGCTGATCGAAAACATGCTGTTACTTTTGGTAACTCTAGGCCAGTTGTCCGGCGTTGTCAGCCATTCGATGACACGGCTGGTGCCATCTGTCGGTTTCAGCACACAGAGTCGCGGAGGAAAGGAGATTTGTAGCCAGTTTGTAACGGCATCGTCGCCAGCCCCGCGCCCCGGGAGCCCCGTCAGTTCAGCCTCTGCACCGGCGCAGGCCGGTGCGATCCTTCGTATCCCACTGTTTCGCGGTGTAAATGTAAGCAAACCGAAACAAGGCGGCCAAAGCGCTGTGATAGAGTCGATTTGATAAGCATAGTTACTCTACTGAACAGCCACAAGGATCAGCAATGACCTCGCCAGCAGCGCCCGCGACTTCCCCGAACAAACCCCGCCGCCGTACCCGCATTCTCGGAACCATCATTGCCATTCTCGCCATCGTCGCCATGGGCTGGCTGGCCTGGTATCTCACGCACCGGCCGGCCACGGAAGGCGCCGGCGGGCCCGGCATGGGCGGACCGGGCGGCCCCGGCGGACCGGGTGGGCCGGGCGGGCCGGGCGGCCGCCGCGGCGGCATGGCGACCACGGTCGGCGTGGCGACGGCCGAACAGGCCAACCTGCCCGTCACGCTCGATGCGCTGGGCACCGTGACCGCCGCCGCGACCACCACGGTGCGGCCGCAGGTGTCGGGTATCCTGCAAAAGGTGCTGTTCAAGGAAGGCCAGCTGGTGAAAGCGGGCCAGGTGCTGGCGCAGATCGACCCGCGCCAGTTCGAGATGGCGCTGATGCAGGCCACCGGCCAGCGCCAGCGCGACGAGGCGCAGCTGGAAAACGCCCGCCTGACACTGGAACGTTATCGCACGCTGCTGTCGCAGGATTCGATCGCGCGCCAGGATGTCGACACCCAGGCCGCGCTGGTCAAGCAACTGGAAGGCACCGTGATGACGGACCGCGCCGCCGAGGGGACGGCAAGGCTCAATCTCGGTTACACGAAAGTGGTGGCGCCGATCACCGGCCGCGTGGGCCTGCGCGTCGTCGACGTCGGCAACCTCGTCTCGGGCAGCGATACCGGCGGCATCGCCGTGATCACGCAGCAGTCGCCGATCGACGTGGAATTCGCCGTGCCGCAGGACCGCGTGCCGGACATCATGAGCCGCGCCGCGACCGGCGCCACGCTGGTGGCGCAGGCGTACGACCGCACCCGCACCGACGTGCTGGCCAGCGGCCGCTTCGCCGCGCTGGACAACCAGGTCGACACCTCGACCGGCACCGTGATGGCCAAGGCGCGCTTCGACAACGACAGGATGACGCTGTTCCCCAGCCAGTTCGTCAACGTGCGGCTGGAAATGCGCACGATCGCCAACGCGGTGCTGGTGCCGGTGACGGCGCTGCGCCACGGCACGGACGGCGACTACGTGTGGGTGCTCAAGAGCGACCGCACCGTGACGATGCGCCCGGTGAAACGGGGCCAGGCCACCGTCGACAAGGTGCAGGTCGCCAGCGGCCTGCAGGTGGGCGAGAAGGTGATCACCGAGGGTGCCGACCGGCTGAAGGAGGGCGCGCAGGTCACGCTGCCGGGGGACAAGCCGCGGCAGGGCGGCCAGCGGCAGGCCGGCCGCCAGGGCGGGCAGGGCGGCGACGGCAAGGATGAGGCAAGCCAGCGGCCGGCCGGCACGCCGGACGTGGCGCCGGGCGCCGTCGGCAGCGATGCGGCGAAGATGCGCGGCCCGCGCGCCACGCAGCAGGAAGCGCCGCAGCGCGCGATGCCGGAAGAGGGCGGCCGCAGCGCGCCGAGCGCGGCGGACGGCAGCGGCACCGCGCCGGGCGTGAGTGGGGCGGGGCAGCAAGGCGCCCGGAATAACGAACAGCCGGCGGCAGCAAAATGAGTCCATCGGCACCATTCATCCGCCGGCCGGTGGCGACATCGCTGCTGATGCTGGCGATCATGCTGGCGGGCCTGGTGGGCTTCAAGTTCCTGCCGCTGTCGGCGCTGCCGCAGGTCGATTTCCCGACCATCCAGGTGCAGACACTGTATCCGGGCGCCAGCCCGGAAGTGATGGCGCAGACCGTGACGGCGCCATTGGAGCGCCAGTTCGGCCAGATGTCGGGCCTGCAGCGCATGAGTTCCACCAGCGCCGCCGGCGTGTCGATCATCACGCTGCAGTTCGGCCTGGGCCAGACGCTCGACGTGGCCGAACAGGAAGTGCAGGCCGCGATCAACGCGGGCGGCTCGCTGCTGCCCACCGACCTGCCGGCGCCGCCCGTCTACGCGAAGGTCAACCCGGCCGACGCGCCGGTGCTGACGCTGGCGATCACGTCGGACACGATGCCGCTGACCGAAGTGCAGAACATCGTCAACACCCGGCTGGCGCTGAAGATCAGCCAGGTGTCCGGCGTGGGCCTGGTCAGCCTGTCCGGCGGCCAGCGCCCGGCCGTGCGGATCCAGGCCGATACGCTGGCGCTGGCCAGCTACGGCCTCGGCCTCGATACGCTGCGCACGGCGATCAGCAACGCCAACTCGAACAGCGCCAAGGGATCGTTCGACGGCCCCACGCGCGCGTTCACGATCAACGCCAACGACCAGCTGCTGACCGCCAGCGACTATAAAAGCCTGATCGTGGCGTATAAAAACGGTGCGCCGGTGCGGCTGACCGACGTGGCCAGGGTGGTGGACAGCGCCGAGAACGTCAAGCTGGGCGCCTGGGCCAACCTGAAGCCGGCGATCATCCTGAACGTGCAGCGCCAGCCCGGCGCCAACGTGATCGCCACCGTGGATGCGATCAAGCAGCGCCTGCCCGAGCTGCAGGCCGGCCTGCCGAGCGCACTGCGGGTCGACGTGCTGTCCGACCGCACCACCGGCATCCGCGGCTCGGTGCACCACGTGCAGATCGAACTGCTGCTGGCCGTGGTGCTGGTGGTGCTGGTGATCTTCCTGTTCCTGCACAGCGTGCGCGCCACGGTGATCGCCAGCCTGGCGGTGCCGATCTCGCTGATCGGCACCTGCGGCGTGATGTACCTGATGGGCTACAGCCTGAACAACCTGTCGCTGATGGCGCTGACGATCGCCACCGGCTTCGTCGTCGACGATGCGATCGTGATGATCGAGAACATCGCCCGCTACATCGAGGAAGGCGAGGAGCCGATGGCGGCCGCGCTGAAGGGCGCGAAGCAGATCGGCTTCACCATCATCTCGCTGACGGTATCGCTGATCGCCGTGCTGATCCCGCTGCTGTTCATGGGCGATGTCGTCGGCCGGCTGTTCCGCGAATTCGCCGTCACGCTGTCGATCACGATCCTGATCTCGGCCGTGGTATCGCTGACGCTGGTGCCGATGATGTCGGCGCGCTGGCTCACGTCGCACAGGAACGACGACCCGAAGAGCTTCGGCGGCCGGGTGCAGCACTTCTTCGACCGGGTGATCCACCACTACGACCGCTCGCTGCAGTGGGTACTGCTGCGCCAGGGCCTGACGCTGGTCGTGGCGCTCGGCACGCTGGTGCTGACGGTGGTGCTGTACATGCTGATCCCGAAAGGCCTGTTCCCCACGCAGGATACCGGCCAGCTGCAGGCCCGCATCGAGACCGCCCAGGCGGTGTCATACGCCCGCATGGCCGAGCTGCAGCAGCAGGCGGCCAAGGCGATCCTGCAGGATCCCGAAGTGCAGTCGCTCAGCTCCCTCGTGGGCGTGGACGCGGCCAACAACTCGATGCTGCACACGGGCCGCATGCTGATCAACCTGAAGGAAGACCGCGGCGACCAGGGCGAACTGATGAACCGGCTGCGCCAGCGCGTGGCCGAGGTGGCGGGCGTGCGCATCTACCTGCAGCCCACGCAGGACCTGACGATCGACGCCGAAAGCGGCCCCACGCAGTTCCGCGTGGCGATCGAAGGCGCCGACACGGCCACCGTGAACGAATGGGCCAACAAGCTGGCCGTGCAGATGGCGAAAAAGGCGCAGCTGCGCAACGTGGTGTCCGATGCGGGCGCCACCGGCGCCGCCGCCTACATCGAGATCGACCGGGACACCGCTTCGCGGCTGTCGATCACCGCTTCGGCCATCGACGACGCCCTGTACAGCGCCTTCGGACAGCGTATCGTTTCCACCATCTTCACCGAGACGAACCAGTACCGCGTGATCCTCGAGGCGGCGCCGGGCATGCTGTCGACGCCGCAATCGCTGGGCGACCTGCAGATCCGCACCGGCGGCGGCAAGCCCACGCCGCTGTCGGCGGTGGCCACGATCACCGAGCGGCCGGCGCCGCTGCAGATCACGCACGTGGCGCAATACCCGGCCACGACGCTGGGCTTCGATACGGCCGATGGCGTGTCGCTGGGCCGCTCGGTCGAGGCGATCCGCGAGGCCGCCGCCGAGATCGGGCTGCCGGGCTCCGTGACGATGACGTTCCTCGGCGCCGCCGGCGCCTACCAGGCGTCGCTGACCAGCCAGCTGTGGCTGATCCTGGCGGCGGTAGTGTGCGTGTACATCGTGCTGGGCGTGCTGTACGAGAGCTATATCCACCCGCTGACGATCCTGTCCACGCTGCCGTCGGCCGGCGTGGGCGCGCTGCTGGCGCTGATGGTGTCGGGGCAGGACCTGGGCGTGATCGGCATCATCGGCATCATCCTGCTGATCGGCATCGTCAAGAAGAACGCCATCATGATGATCGACTTCGCGATCGAGGCCGAACGCGACGAAGGCCGCGCGCCGCAGGAAGCGATCCACCAGGCGGCGCTGCTGCGCTTCCGGCCGATCCTGATGACGACGCTGGCCGCGCTGTTCGCCGCCGTGCCGCTGATGCTGGGCTGGGGCGAGGGCGCCGAGCTGCGCCGGCCGCTGGGCCTGGCCATCTTCGGCGGCCTGCTGGTGAGCCAGCTGCTCACGCTGTACACCACGCCGGTGATCTATCTCGCATTCGACCGGCTGGGCCAGCGCTTCGGCAGGAGGCCCGACCTGAAGGCTGGTGACAAGGCACCGGACGGAGCGGCATCGTGAACCTGTCCGAACCGTTCGTCCGGCGCCCCATCGCCACCGTCCTGCTGACGATCGGCGTGGCGCTGGCCGGCATCGCCGCGTTCTTCGTGCTGCCGGTATCGCCGCTGCCGCAGGTGGACTTCCCGGCCATTTCCGTGTCGGCCAGCCTGCCGGGCGCCAGCCCGGACACGATGGCCAGCAGCGTGGCCACGCCACTCGAACGCAGGCTGGGCGTGATCGCCGGCATCAACGAGATGACGTCGCAATCGTCCAGCGGCTCCACGCGGATCAACCTGCAGTTCGACCTGAACCGCAAGATCGATGCCGCCGCGCGCGAAGTGCAGGCGGCGATCAGCGCTTCCCGCGCCGACCTGCCGGCCACGCTGAAGAGCAACCCGACCTACCGCAAGATGAACCCGTCGGATTCGCCGGTGATCATCCTGGCGCTCACCTCGCCGACCCGCAGGCCCGGGCAGATCTACGAGGCCGTCTCGAACATCGTGTCGCAGAAGCTGGCGCAGGTGAAAGGCGTGGGCGACGTGGAAATCGGCGGCGGCTCGCTGCCGGCGGTGCGCATCGAGCTGCTGCCGTTCGCGCTGAACCAGTACGGCGTGTCGACCGAGGATGTGCGCGCCGCGATCCAGGCCACCAATGCCAACCGCCCGCGCGGCGCCATCGAAAGCGAAGGGCGCCGGCTGCAGATCTATTCTGCGCCGGGCACGGAAAGCGGCGGGCGCAGCGCGGCCGACTACCGCGATCTCGTCGTCGCCTGGCGCAACAACGCGGCGATCCGGCTGCGCGACGTGGCCACCGTCGAGGACGGGCCGGAAAACAAGAACACCCTCGGCCTGTTCAACGGCCAGCCGGCCGTGATCGTGCTGATCACGCGCCAGCCCGGCGCCAACATCATCGAGACGGTGGACAGCGTGCGCGCACTGCTGCCGCAATTGCGCGCGCAACTGCCGCAGGACATCACCGTGTCGGTCGCGTCGGACAGCACGACGTCGATCCGCTCGTCGCTGCACGAGGTCGAGTTTACGCTGATCCTGTCGGTGGTGCTGGTGGTGCTGGTGGTCAGCGCCTTCCTGCGCAGCGTGCGGGCGACGATCATTCCCGCCATCGCCACCATCGTCTCGCTGCTCGGCACGTTCGGCGTGATGTACATGCTTGGCTTCTCGCTGAACAACCTGTCGCTGATGGCGCTGACGGTGGCCACCGGCTTCGTGGTCGACGACGCGATCGTGGTGCTGGAAAACACGGCGCGCCATGTCGAAAGCGGCATGGACCGTTTCAAGGCGGCGCTGCTGGGCGCCAGGGAAGTCGGCTTCACAGTGCTGTCGATCAGCCTGTCGCTGGTGGCCGTGTTCATCCCGCTGCTGTTCATGGGCGGGCAGGTGGGCCGGCTGTTCCGCGAGTTCGCCGTCACGCTGTCCGCCGCGGTGATGATCTCGCTGGTGATCTCGCTGACGACCACGCCGATGATGTGCGCCTGGCTGCTCAGGTCCGAACAGGACCGCAGCCCGCCCGGCCGCGTCTCGCGCGCTTTCGAGGCCTGCTTCAACTGGATGCAGCGGGTCTATGCGCATGCGCTGGACTGGGCGCTGCACAGCGTATGGCTGGTGATGCTGATCCTGGCGTTCGTGGTGGCCCTGAACGTCTACCTGTTCGCCGCCGCGCCGAAGGGCTTCTTCCCGCAGCAGGATACCGGCCAGATCAGTGGCGGCATGCGCGCCGACCAGAGCATCTCGTTCCAGGCCATGCAGCAGAAGCTGCGCCAGCTGGTGGACATCATCCGCAAGGACCCGGCGGTCGATACCGTGGTGGGCTTCACCGGCGGTTCGCGCGCCGGCGGCGGCTTCATGTTCGTCAACCTGAAGCCGGCGGACGAGCGCACCGAGGCCGGCCAGGCCGTCATCAACCGGCTGCGCCCGCAACTGGCGAAAGTGACCGGGGTACAGCTGTTCCTGAATCCGGTGCAGGACCTGCGCATGGGCGGACGTTCCAGCAATTCGACCTACCAGTACACGCTCAAGAGCGACAACCGGGCCGACCTGAAGAACTGGGCGACGAAGCTGGCCGATTCGATGAAGAACCAGCCGTCGCTGGCCGATATCGATACCGACCAGCAGGATAACGGCGTGGAAACCTATGTCACGATCGACAAGGAAACCACGGCACGCTTCGGCATGAGCGTGCGCGATGTCACCAATGCGCTCTACAACGCGTTCGGCCAGCGGCAGGTGGCGACCATCTACGATGAGCTGAACCAGTACAAGGTGGTGATGGAAGTGGCGCCGGAATACGCGCAGAGCCCCGAGGCGCTGAAGGACGTGTACGTGCCGGGCAGTGCGGCCGCGACGGCCACGGATACGGATACGGCGTCCACGTCGGGCGGTACCAACGCCTCGACCAACAACGCGCAGGGCCAGCGCGACTCGTCCACCGGCGCGGCGCTGTCGACCGCCAGGGCGGCGATGGTGCCGCTGTCGGGCATCGCGTCGTTCGCCGAAAGCGCCACGCCCACGTCCGTCAACCACCAGGATGGCGAACTGGCGACGACGATCTCGTTCAACCTGGCCGACGGCTACACGCTGAGCCAGGCGCAGGAAGCGGTGAAGCAG
The DNA here is from genome assembly GCF_009727155.1 of Pseudoduganella dura. Lineage (NCBI taxonomy): Bacteria > Pseudomonadati > Pseudomonadota > Betaproteobacteria > Burkholderiales > Oxalobacteraceae > Pseudoduganella > Pseudoduganella dura. Next base: position 5,083,806 of record NZ_WNWM01000002.1, read on the forward strand.
GCCGAAGCCGACATCGCGATGCCGAACAACGTGCGCGGCAGCTTCCAGGGCCAGGCCAAGCAGGCGGAGGAGTCGAACAAGCAGCAGCCGCTTCTGATCCTGGCCGCGATCGTGGTGATCTACATCGTGCTGGGCATCCTGTACGAGAGCCTGATCCACCCGATCACGGTGCTGTCCACGCTGCCGTCGGCCGGCGTGGGCGCCGTGCTGGCACTGCTGCTGTTCCGGATGGAGTTTTCCATCATCGCGCTGATCGGCGTGTTCCTGCTGATCGGCATCGTCAAGAAGAACGCGATCCTGATCATCGACTTCGCGCTGGAAGCGGAGCGCGCCCGCGGGCTGAGCGCCATCGACGCGGTGCGCGAGGCCTGCCTGCTGCGCTTCCGCCCGATCCTGATGACGACGCTGGCCGCCGCGCTGGGCGCGCTACCGCTGGCGATCGGCTTCGGCGAAGGCTCCGAGCTGCGCCAGCCGCTGGGCATCGCCATCATCGGCGGCCTGATCGCCAGCCAGCTGCTGACGCTGCTGACGACGCCGGTCGTCTATATCCTGCTCGACAAGCTGCGCACGCGCAGCCCCGAAGAACGCAACTTGAGCCGCGCCCAGGGCGACGAGCCCGTGACCACATGAAGACATCGATGAAGACCCGCCTTTCCGTCATTGCCCTGGCCGCCGCGCTGTGCGGCTGCGCCGTCGGCCCGAAATATGAAGTGCCGGCGGCCGCATCGCCGGCCGCGTTCAAGGAAGCGGAGGGCTGGACGCCGGCCGCGCCGGCCGATGCGCTGGAGCGCGGGCCGTGGTGGACGCTGTTCGGCGATCCGGTCCTCGACGAGCTGGCCGCCGCGGTCGAGGTCAGCAACCAGAACGTGGCGCTGGCAGCGGCGCAGTATGCGCAGGCGCGCGCCGTGGTCGCCGAGCAGCGCGCGTCGCTGTTCCCGACCGTGTCGTTGAACGGATCGGGCACCCGCTCGGGCGGCGGTGGCGACACGCGGCCATCGAACAACTACCGCGTGGATATCGGCGGCAGCTGGGAACCCGATATCTGGGGCAGCCTGCGCGCCGGCGTGACGGGTGCGCAGGCCAGCGCCCAGGCCAGCGCGGCGGACCTGGCGGCGGCCCGGCTGTCCGCCCAGGGCGAGCTGGTGGCCAACTACATCGGCCTGCGCCAGGCGGACGTGGAAAAGCAGATCCTCGACACCACGATCCGGGGGTACGAGCGGGTGCTGCAGATCACGCAGAACCGTGTCGACGCGGGCGTGACGGCACGCTCCGACCTGCTGCAGGCGCAGACGCAGCTGTTCAATGCGCGCGCCGATCTGCTGACCGTGATCCGCCAGCGCGCCGTGTATGAACACGCGATCGCGGTCCTGCTGGGCAAGGCGCCATCGGAGTTCGCGCTGGCGCCCGCGCCATGGCGCATCGTCGTGCCCGACGTGCCGCTGGGCGTGCCGTCGACGCTGCTGCAACGCCGGCCGGACATCGCCGCCGCCGAACGCGACGTGGCCGCCGCCAATGAAAATATCGGCATCGCCCGCGCGGCGTACTTCCCGTCGCTGAACCTGTCGGCCTCGTACGGCTACGGCAACAGCCAGGTGGGCGGCCTGTTCAGCGCATCGAACAGCCTGTGGTCGCTGGGCCTGTCGGCCGCGCAGACGATCTTCGACGCCGGCGCCATCGCCGCCCGCGTCGAACAGACCAAAGCCTCCCGCGACGCGGCCATCGCCCGCTACCGGCAGGCAGTGCTGGACGCGTTTGCCGACGTCGAGGACCAGCTGGCCGCCACCCGCGCGCTGGCGCAGCAGCAGGACCTGCGGCGCCAGGCCTCCGAGGCTGCCGACCAGGTCGAGCAGCAGATGGAAAACCGCTATCGCGCCGGACAGGTGAACTACACCGAGGTCGTCAGCGCGCAGGCCACCGCGCTGTCCGCGCGGCGGGCGTTGATCCAGGTGCAGGCGGACCGGCAGACCACCGCGGTTGCCCTGATCCAGTCCCTGGGTGGCGGCTGGCGGAGTTCGCAGCCGTAAACCGTCCATGGCTGCGCCGCAGCACCTTGCCATACAACGCGTACTGTCTGCGGTGCTGCGGCTTGCCCTGAACGGTTTGCGGCAGCGTGATGCGCCAAAGGAACGCAAGTCAAAAAGCATTTTCGCGGTATGGCAACTGGTCTATACTTCCCCGGCTTTTCATCAACCCAGGGGAACACATCTTGTTCAAAAAACTCGTACTGCCGGCCGCTTTGCTGGCCGCCTTCGGCGTCGCACACGGTGACGAAGGCCAGTGGCAACCCCACCAGCTGCCGCAACTGAAATCGGAACTGAAGCGCATCGGCATCCAGATCCCCGCCGAACGGATCGCCGACCTGACGAAGCACCCGATGAGCGCCATCGTGTCGCTGGGCGGCTGCTCGGCGTCGTTCGTGTCGCCGGACGGCCTGGTCGTCACCAATCACCACTGCGCCTATGGCTCGATCCAGCGCAACTCCACCGCCGAGAAGAACTACATCGCCGACGGCTTCCTGGCGAAGACGCGCGCCGAGGAACTGCCGGGCGGCCCGAACGCGCTGGTGTACGTGACCGAGAAGGTCGAGAGCGTGACCGAGCGCGTGCTGAAAGGCCTGGAAAACACGGGCGGCAAGGCGCGCCACGAAGCGATCGAGAGCCGCGTGAAGGCGTTGATCGCCGAATGCGAGACCGACAAATCGGTCCGCTGCTCGGTGCCGGCATTCCACCGCGGCCTGGAGTACTACCGTATCCGCCAGATGATGATCCGCGATGTGCGCCTGGTGTACGCGCCGGCGGACATGGTCGGCAACTACGGCGGCGACATCGACAACTACGAGTGGCCGCGCCACACCGGCGACTATTCGTTCCTGCGTGCCTACGTGGGCAAGGATGGCCGCCCGGCCGATCCTTCGCCGGACAACGTGCCCTACAAATCGAAGGACTTCCTCGTCGTGTCGGCCGAAGGCCTGAAGGCGGGCGATCCGATCCTGCTGGCCGGCTACCCGGGCCGCACCAGCCGCTACAAGCTGCCGGCCGAGATCCGCTTCGCACGCGACATGTCGTATCCGGCGATCGTGGCCGAATACCAGGCCGACCTCGATACCATCGCCGCCGCGACGAAGGCCGGCAAGAACGACGAAGTGCGCTACGCGTCGGTCGTGAAGTCGATCAACAACCGGATGAAGAAGACGCAGGGCCTGCTGGACGGCTTCGCGCGCAAGGATATCGCCGCCATCAAGGACGTGCAGGATGGCGAGTTCCGCGCGTGGTACGCGAAACAGCCGGGTGTGTCGTCATCGATGCTGGCCGAGCTGGACGCGGCGATCGCGGCCGACATGGCGCTGGAACAGCAGACGTTCGCGTGGAACGTGGCCACCAACTCCGACCTGTTCAAGAGCGCGCGCACGCTGTACCGCTTGGCGCTGGAACGCACGAAGCCGGACGCGCAGCGCGAATCGGGCTACCAGGAGCGCGACCTGGCGATGATCAAGGCGCGCCTGACCCGCCTCGAACAGTCGTACGTGGGCAGCGTCGACCAGGCCCGATTCGTCGGGGGCCTGCAGCGTTACGCGAAGCTGCCTGCGGCGTTCCGCCCCCAGGGCCTCGATGCGCTGCTGCCGGCGGTGGCCGAGGTGCCGACGCTGTATCGGAACAGCAAGCTGGGCGACACCGCCACGCGCCTGGCGCTGCTGGACGCCGATGCCGCCACGCTGGAGAAATCGGATGACGCGTTCATGCGCCTGGCGGTGAAGCTGAACGGCTTCGCGCTGGCGCTGGAAGAGCGCTCGAAGGAATCGGAAGGCAACCTGGAAAAGGTGATTCCGCAGTACATGAGCGCGGTGATCGCCTGGAAGAAAAGCCAGGGCAAGCCTGTCTACCCGGACGCCAATTCCACGCTGCGCGTTACCTACGGCACCGTGGACGCCTACTCGCCGAAGGACGGCATCACGAAAGGCCCGTTCACCACGGTGGAAGGCATCGTCGAGAAACACACCGGCAAGGACCCGTTCAACGCGCCGCGGGCGCTGCTCGACGCGGTGAAGGCGAAGCGCTATGGCCGGTTCAGGGATTCCGTGCTGGGCACGGTGCCGGTGAACTTCCTGTCCAGCGCCGACACCACCGGCGGCAACTCCGGTTCGGCGATCGTCAACAAGCGCGGCGAACTGGTCGGCCTGAACTTCGATTCCACGTATGAATCGATCACCAAGGACTGGTACTTCGACACGGCCATCACGCGCGCGATCCACCTCGACGTGCGCTACATGCTGTGGGTGATGAAGGAAGTCGACGGTGCCGACAACCTGCTGAAGGAAATGACGATCCGGTATCCGAAGAAGTAAGCCGTTCGATTGTTCGGGCAGCGCCGGACTCGGCCGGCGTGCGGTCTGCGCGTGAAGGCTGCCAACCGCAAGGAGCAGCTCTTTTCACGCGATTGACATTGCGGTCGGTATTGGCGTTCCTATACTGGTGAGTGAACAGGAGTTCAACACAACAGGAAGGAGCCGCCATGCAATGGGAGAACGCAACCAGGACGATCAGGGCCGCCGTCGCGGTTGTGCTATGGGCAACGGCGAGTTTGGCTTCTGCCGATGCCTACCGCATCACCACGCATGCCGCCGGGCACGCCGGACATTTCAACCTGGACGGCATGTTCGTGCTGCCCGGACCCGTGGGAACCGGCCCCTACGAGCTCGACATCGTTACCGAATTCGACAATCCATCGGTATACCAGGAGCCCGAACGGACCAACATCCTTGCCTTCGACATCAGTCTCCGCATCGAGCTGACGGTTGGCGGCAACCGCTATACCGTGTCGAAGGAAGACGCCTGGCTGGAACTCGACTATTTCCCCGATCTGGACGGTGGGCCGCTGAATGACCTGCGCTATTCGGTGCACTTCTTTCCGTATGCAAGCGGAAACTTCGGAGAGTTCCAGCAGCGCATGTTGCTGGCACCGGACCTGCTCGCATTTTCAGACTTGCTGCAGCCAGCATTGCTGGCGACACCGGACGTCGAATGGGCCCAGTTCAATGCCGGTACCTACATCATCAACGAAGTGATCATTCAACAGCTCGGCGACGCCAGTGGTCTGGCACCGCAATTCAGCTACCAGATCATGACGATACCCGAGCCGGCCACCTATGCCATGACGCTGCTGGGATGCGCGGTTGTCGCCGGTGCCGCGCGGCTGCGCCGGCCGAAGGCCTAGCGGCACCTACTGCTTGCCGAGCAGGTCGAGCGTGGCCAGGTCGGACAGGCCCCCATAGAAGGCCTTCAGTGCCACGGTGAACGGCACTTCGCCACCCGTGGCTTCATGGAACAGCGTCATCGACGAGCGGAATTTCAATGCGTCGACCTGGCCGAGGATTGCGCCGATCTGCGTGCCGGCGTGCCCGCTAACGAGGGCCGTGCATTCGCGCAGCCGGGCGCCCAGCAGCGGGTGGGCGGCATAGGCGCGTGCTTCCTCCAGCGTGGCGATGCCATAGAACCGGGCCGTGTCCGAGCGGCCCAGTCCTTTCAGCTGGGGGAAGATGAACCACATCCAGTGGTTCGTCTTGAGGCCTGCGCGCAGCTCGCGCAGCACGTCGTCGTAGACGGATTCCTGGGCGGCGATGAAGCGGTCGAGTTGGTGCTGCATGGCTCCTCCGGTGGCAAGCCTGCAGTCTACACGCGAACTGCGTGGCGATACATTCGCTACAAAGTTGTCTGGCTGCTTCAGCAGGCTGGTCCGGCCAGCCACCCCATGGCATAATCCGCCGTCCCCCAGCCCGCCGCCCCATGAACGAAACCCTCTCCCTGCTCGGCCTGTCCACCACGCCGCTCGAACTGCTGTCCTTCGCGCTGTCGGTCGCCACCGTGTGGCTGAACATCCGCCAGAACCACTGGGCGTGGCTGTTCGCGATCCTGTCTTCCGCGCTGTACGGCGTGGTGTTCTACCAGTCCAGGCTGTATGGCGACATGGGGTTGCAGGCGGTGTTCATCACGGTGTCCGTGTGGGGCTGGTACCAGTGGCTGCATGGCGACGACATGCACGAACGCCTGCCGGTCACGCAGCTGGACTGGCCGGGCAGGGCGGTGGCGGCGCTGGGGTGGATCGTGGGCTTCATCGCGCTGGCGTGGTTCCTGATGTCGTTTACCGATACCGACGTGCCGTTCGCCGATGGCTTCCTGACCGCCGGCAGCCTGGTGGGGCAGCTGCTGCTGTCCCGCAAGAAGCTGGAGAACTGGCACGTCTGGATCATCGTCGACGTGCTGTACGTGGGCCTCTATGTGCATAAGGGCCTGATGCTGACCGCGTTGCTGTACGGCCTGTTCGTGGTGATGGCGACGATCGGCCTGCTGGCCTGGCGCAAGTCGATGCGCGCCGGGGCGACGCCGGACGGGGCAGCGGGCGCGGCGATGGTGCTGAAGTGAGAACGTTCGACCTGAAGCCGGTGCGGGTGGCGATCGTCGGCAGCGCTTCCTCGGGCAAGACGACGCTGGCGGAGGCGCTCGCCGGGCGTTACCGGGAAGTCTGGGTGCCGGAATACCTGCGCGAGTTCGTCGACCTGCGCGGACGCGTGCCGGTCGAAGCCGACCAGCTGCACATCGCCGAGACCCAGGCCGCGCGCGAAGACCTCGCACTGGCCCGTGCCAGCCGTTGCCTGTTCTGCGATACCACGCCGCTGATGACGGCCGTGTACAGCCGCCATTACTTCGGCCGCATCGACCCGCGGCTGGAAGCGCTGGTGGCGTTGCGCCGCTACGACATCACGCTGCTCTGCGCGCCGGATATTCCATGGAAGCCCGACGGGCTGCAGCGCGAGCCGGAGGACCAGAGCGCCGCCGTCAACGCGCTTTTGTCGGAAGAGCTGGTAGCCCGCGCGATCGCGCACGTGCGCATCCACGGGCCGCTGGCGCAGCGGCTGCGGCAGGTGGAAGAAGTGCTGGGCAACTGAAGTTCCCGAATACGGGGCAAGGAATGCGGTGCATCAGCAAATGACCTGGGGCCAGGCCCCAGGTCATTTGCTGAGCAAGCGCAAAGGTAGTTCTGCTATCTGTCGCGGATTTAGAAATCCAGCTGCGCCGATACCCGGAACGTGCGGCCCAACCCCGGGATCAGGTAGCCGCCCAGGTCCGGCGTGACATCGCGCCAGTAGAACTTGTCCAGTGCGTTGCGTACCTGGGCGCGCAGCACCAGCGGCATGCCGCTGCCGCCGCCAATGCGCGCGACGTACGAGGTGCCGACGTTCAGCAGGTGGTACTTCGGCACGAACACCGTGTTCTCTTCGTCGAACGCCTTCTTGCCGGCGAACTGCCAGTCGCCGTTCACCTTGAAGCCCGGCGTCACCGCGTATTCCGCGAACACGGTCGAGCGCAGCGCCGGCACGTTGGTCACGCGCTTGCCGTCGTAGATGCTCTGGCCGGTACCGCTCTGCTTCGTGTTCAGCGCGGCGACCGAGGCGCCGACCGTCATCTCGCGCGTGAGCTTGCCCTGCGCCGCGAATTCGACGCCGCGGTGCTGCGCCTGCCCGTTGCGCACGAAGGTGTTGGTGGCGTCGATATATTCCAGGCCCTTTTCGATCTGGAACACGGCGGCCGTCAGGCTGATGCCTTCGACCAGCGCTTTCGCGCCGATTTCCACCTGCTTCGATTTCGACGGCGCCAGCGCGCGGTCCTCGTTCGTGGTTTCCATCGGCGCGATGCCGCCATGCTCCAGGCCGCGCGCGTACGACGCATACAGCGCGAGGTCGCTGCGCGGGCTGTACACCAGCGACGCGTTCGGCACCCAGAAGCTGCCTTCCGCCGGAGCCACGCCCAGCTCGTCGCGTTTCAGCTTCACATAGCGCGCGCCGGCATGCAGTTTCAGTTCGGCGGTCAGGCCCACGATGTCCTGCACGAACAGGGCGCGCTCGTTATCCTTGCGGCGCACCGACGCGGGGCCGGTTTCCAGATCGCTCCTCGGCGCCACCACCACCGGGCGGTAGATGTTGCTGGTGCCGGCATATTCGTACACGTCGTCGCCCCAGCTTTCCTTGTTGCCGAAGTAGGAGAAGCCGGCCGACAGCTCGTGCGACAGCGCGCCGGTGACGAAGCGGCCCTGCAGCATGGCCTGCGCGGCCAGCGGCTTTTTCTCTTCGCCGAGGCTGCGGTAGTCGTACACGTCGTAGTCGCCGTTGCCGCAGAAGCCCGGATACAGTTCCTGCGCCGAGCAGCCGTACGGGAAGGCGGTGTAGTCGTCACGCCTGAACACGTGCCTGTTGGCTTTCACCTCGATCTTCCAGTCCTGTGCCAGCTGGTACTGGAAGCGCGCGCCGAGGTTCATGCTTTCGGTGGCCACCGGGTAGCTCCAGGGCTGGTCGTTGAGCAGCGTGTCGGCCGCCACGTCCGGCAGCGCAACGCCGTTGATCAGCTGGAAGCCGGGTGCCGACACCTGCGATTTCTTCTGGTAGTCGGCGTCGACCTGCAGCAGCGCCTGCGGAGAGATCTGCCAGTCGAACGCGCCGGAAATGAAGCTGCGGCGGCCGTCCGCGCCGTCCACATACGAACGCAGCCGCTCGCCGGCCACGTTGACGCGGTAGCCAAAACGGCGGTCCTCGAAGCGCCCCCCCAGGTCCACGCTGCCCCGCAGGGTGCCGCGTTCGCTCACGCCGAACAGCACCGAGCGCAGCGTGGTACTGGTGGGGCGCTTCGTCGTGTAGTTGACGATGCCGCCCGGCGCGGCGATACCCGCCGTGAGGCCGGCCAGGCCTTTCAGCACCTCGATGCTCTCCTTGTTCTCCAGCGGGATCTGGGTGTCGGCGGAAATGGCCAGGCCATCCTTGCGGTAGCTGCTGGCGTTGTCGAGCTTGAAGCCGCGGATCGAGAACTGTTCGGCATAGCCGACGGCATTGTAGGCGTCGCTGATGCTGGCGTCGTAGCGCGCCGCGTCCGTCGTGGAGCCGATGTTCAGGTTCTGCATCTGCTCGCGCGTGATCACGCTGACGGAAGCGGGCGTCTGCAGCAGCGGCGTGTCGGAAAAGCCGGCGACGGAGGCGCGGTCCGCGGTGCCGCGCACGGCGGTGACGACGACTTCCGTCATCGCGGGTTCGGTTGCCTGCTGGGCAAGGGCGGGGAATGCCTGCGCGATGGCGAGCGCGGCGGCGGATACGGCGAAAGTGGTCTTGGTCATGGTTGTGCTCTTCTCGTTTTCTTCTAGTTCTCTGTCGAACCAGCGAGGAGCACACCAGGGGACGTTGGGACGGTACCGGGTTTTGACGGGACCAACACTGCCTTGCGCTTTCCTTCGCTGGCATTATCCAGATCAGGTACGAAGGGTATCTCTCACCCGGAAACACTCCAGGACCCCCAGCGAAGCCGAAAGCTTATCACATTTGAATGCAATGTCGTGCGCCACCGGTCCGGCGCCGTTGTTATACTTGTGGAAACATGGAGTCCGACCGACAATACGGTTTTTCGTTCCATGCCGCAGGAGGTTGTGATGACGCAGGAACACGTCGTTGAATCACGCGAGACCCTGGATGCCCAGGTGCTCGACATGCATCGCGCGCTGGTGTCGCTGATCGACAAGCTCGGCGCGCTGGACACGGCCAACCAGCGTTTCGCGGCCTGTACCGATCCGGAGCTGAAGCTGGTGCTGGCCAGCCAGCGCGACAGCACGCGCAAGCACGTGGCGATGCTGCTCGAATGGGCGCGCCGGCGCGATCCGAAGCTGGACAAGGAACTGCGCGATGCGCTGTTCAAGGCCGGCCCGATCGCCGCGCAATACCGCTACGACGAGAACATGTAAGGCAAGTCCACATAATGAGAATCGAATGAAGCAGCCGTATCACGAAGGAAGCTGGTTTGCCGTGCCACTGAACAACGGCGGTTACGCGGCCGGGCTCGTTGCCCGCATGTCGCCCCAGGGCAAGATCATGCTCGCCTACCTGTTCGGGCCGAAGCGCGCCACGATGCCCACGCTGGCGGACGTGCAGGCGCTGAAGGCCGGCGATGCCGCCAAGGCGATCCGTACCGGCGACATGGCATTGGCCAATGGCCGCTGGCCGGTGCTGGGCGATGCGGAGAATTTCGACCGCAACGACTGGCCGGTGCCGGTGTTCATCCGCCGTTCCGATTCCCTGAAGCGGGCCTGGCAGGCAACTTATGCGGACGATCCGGCCAAGCCGGAGCGCGAAATTTCGGTGCCTTATGAAACATCCGGCCTGGAAAGCGACTCGCTGTTCGGCTATGGCTCGACCGAACTGCTGCTGACCAAATTGCTGGAGTAACGGAGAAAGCCGGGAAGGAGAGGGCGATGCACCAGGGAGGCTGCTTTTGCGGCGCCGTGCGCTATGTGGTCACGGCCGAACCGTTCAACAGCACGCTGTGCCACTGCACGATGTGCCGCCGCGCCAGCGGCGCGCCCTGCGTGGCGTGGTTTTCGGTGCCGCGCGCCGGCCTGCACTTCACGGCCGGCGCCCCGGCCTGGTATGCCTCCAGCCCGGGCATCCGCCGCGGCTTCTGCGCCGCCTGCGGCACGCAGCTCACGTTCGAGGATGCCCGCTACCCGGATGAACTCGACGTGACCACGGCCAGCCTGGACGACCCTGAAACGGTGCCGCCCGGCGATCACATCTACATGCAGAGCCATGTGCGCTGGCTGCAGCTGGCCGACAGCCTGCCGCGCTTCCTGCGCACCCGCGACGAAGGCGCGCGCGAGCTGCCTTAGCCCGCCCTTCCGGGCGGCGCGGGGCAGGCCGCCGCGCGCGCCAGCAGCAGCGTGCGCTCGCGCCCGTTCTGCGCCAGTTCCGCCGCGCGCAGGAATTCGGCGCGGGCTTCATCGAGCCGCCCCAGCTTGAACAGGAAGTCGCCCCGCACGCCGGGCAGCAGGTGATAGTTGCGCAACGCCGGTTCGTCGACCAGCGCATCGGCCGCCTCCAGGCCCGCCGCGGGGCCGAACGCCATCGCCAGCGCCACGGCGCGGTTCAATTCCACCACCGGCGATGGCGCCAGTTGCGCCAGCGCGTCATACAGCGCGGCGATGCGTTGCCAGTCGGTGTCGGCCGCCTTGCGGGCACGCGCATGGCAGGCGGCGATCGCGGCCTGCAAGCCATACGGGCCCAGGCCCTGGCCGGCCTGGCCGGCACGATCCAGCGCGGCCAGGCCGCGGCGGATCAGCAACTGGTCCCAGCGTGCCCGGTCCTGCTCCAGCAGCAGCACGGGCGAGCCGTCCGCCGCCAGCCGGGCGCGGGCACGCGACGACTGGATTTCCATCAGCGCCACCAACCCGTGCACTTCCGGTTCGCGCGGCACCAGTCCGGCCAGGATGCGGCCCAGCCGCAGCGCCTCGTCGCACAGCGCGGGGCGCATCCAGTCCGCCCCCGTGGTGGCCGAATAACCTTCGTTGTAGATCAGGTAGATCACCTGCAGCACCGATGACAGGCGCTGCACCAGGTCAAGGCCCGCCGGTACCTCGAACGGTACGCGGGCCTCGAGCAGCGTGCGCTTGGCGCGCACGATGCGTTGCGCCACCGTGGGCTCGGGCACGAAGAAGGCGCGGGCGATTTCATCCGTCGTCAGGCCGCCCAGCAGGCGCAGGGTAAGCGCCACGCGGCCCTCGGTCGGCAGCACCGGGTGGCATGCGATGAAAACGAGGCGCAACAGGTCGTCGCCGATGCGGTTGTCCAGCGTGCGTTCCAGGTCGGGCGCGGCATCTTCCAGCAGGCTTTCGATGGCATGCGTGAGCTCCGGTTCCCTGTCCTGCGCCAGCTTGCGGTGGCGCAGGTGATCGAGCGCGCGGTTCTTCGCCGTGGCCATCAGCCACGCGGCCGGGTTGTCCGGCATGCCTTGTTCGGGAAAGGCTTCCGGCCAGGTTTCCAGGGCAGCGACGAGCGCTTCCTGCGCCATTTCCTCGGCCAGGCCGACGTCGCGCAACATGCGCGCCAGCGCGGCGATGATCCTTGCCGATTCGATGCGCCACACCGCCTCGACGGCGCGATGGGCCCGGCCAGTCAAGGCGGCACCATGCACGCGAGCCGGCTGACCGGCCGGCAAACACGCAGTCGAACAGGTGGACACATGGACGGTCACGCCACGGCGCGCAGTTCCAGCGTCACGTCGGGCCACGGAAACGGGTAGCTCTTCACCCAGGCGACGGCATCGTCGCGGCTGGCGGCCTGGATCAGCCAGAAGCCGGCGATCAGTTCCTTGACCTCGGCGAACGGGCCGTCGACGATCGACGGCCTGCGGCCACTGCCGCCTTTGACGTCTCTGAAATCAACGCGCGCGCCCCGCGCCGTGGGCTTCAGGCCGTCGCCGGCCAGCAGCACGCCGGCCTGCGCATCCTGCCGGTTCCTGGCATTCATCCGGTCGATGGCGTCGGGCGGCGGCATGACGTCCGCCTCGAGGGCGGCGCTGGAGCGGAGCAGCACTGCCCAGGGCGCCAGGTGTGGCGGGGTTCGCGTGTCGATGCCGGCGCAGCCGCCCGAGCAGCCCGTTTCGCGCACTTCGAGCACCACTTCGCCTTCTGCATCGGCGGCGGGCCAGCGCCGTGCCCATTCGATGGCTTCTTCCTTCGAAGCCACGTCGACGATCGCGAAGCCGGCCGCAAGCCCGTCGGCGGGGAAGGGGCCGTTCGCGATCGTCCACGCGCCGCCGGCACGCTGCAGCCGCACGGCTTCGGTACTGGAATGCAGCCAGCACGCCGCCGGCACGGCGTCCGCCAGCGGCGGCGCCGGAAAGGACTGGCTTTCGGAAGCGGCGTCGGCACGCCGTATCACCATGAAATGCATTCCATCCTCCTTGCGGCTGCCCCGGCCGGATCAGGCGGAACCGGCGGCCATGCGCTCGCGCAGCCTGTCCTCCTGTTCGCGCAGTTCGGGCGTGAATTCGGCGCCGAAATCCTCCGCCTCGAACACCTGGCGGATCTCGATTTCATCGCCTTCCTCCATGGGGGCGCGCTTGACCCATTCGATCGCCTCTTCACGCGACTTTACCTGAATCAGCCAGAAGCCCGCAATCAGCTCCTTGGTTTCCGCGAACGGGCCGTCGATCACGGTGCGGTTCTTGCCCGAGAAGCGGATGCGCACGCCCTTCGCGCTGGGATGCAGGCCTTCGCCGGCCAGCATCACGCCGGCATTGACGAGTTCCTCGTTGTATTTGCCCATCGCTTCGAGCAGCCCGGTCGATGGCATCCTGCCCGTCTCGCTGTCGGCGGAAGCTTTGACAATGATCATGAAACGCATGGCACTCTCCTTACTTGGCGGTTTCAGGGCAGCCCATCGCGCTCTTCGAGGCTTCGATCGCTTCCTCGGGCGGCACGTCGCGGATATGCGTGGCCAGCGACCAGCTGTGGCCGAACGGGTCGCGCAGCACGCCGTAGCGGTCGCCCCAGAACATGTCCTGTGGCGGCATCTTCGCCGTGGCGCCGGCATCGATCGCACGCTGGAATGCGCTGTCGACGTCTTCCACGTAGTGATGCAGCGTGACGGGGGAGGCCGGCAGGTCTTGCGGGCCGAAGCTGCCAAAATCGGGGAATTCATCGACCAGCATCACCGGCGAGCCGCCGATCCTGATCATTGCATGCATCAGCTTGCCGCTGCCGTCCGGCACCGCCATGCGCACCTGCTCGACGGCGCCGAACGCCTTCTTGTAGAACTCGATCGCTTCGGCGGCGTTACGGCAAACGAGGTGGGGTGTCACGGCGGGCATGTCCGCGGGGATTTTCTCGACTTCGCTCATGGCCTGTCTCCTTCAGTAGGGTTGTAAGGAACACACGAACTGCGCTCCCATATTCCCACGACGGATGGCGAACAGCCAAATCGACAAAGTTCAAGATTTTTTTTGTTCAGGACTGCGAGATTAAATGGCTTCCATCGTGATCTGGATCAAAAGGCCACCACCTTCGCGATTGCTCAGTTGCAATTCCGCGCCGTGCCGTTGCAGCACGCGCTCGACGATGGCCAAGCCGAGGCCGGCGCCGTTGGCCTGGCCGCGCGCCGTATCCAGCCGCGTGAACGGCTTGAGCAGCTCGGCCATCCGTTCTTCCGGAACGCCCACGCCATGGTCCTGCACGTCGATTACCACGCGCCTGGCCGCATGCACGCGTTTCACGCTGCAGCAGATGTCGATCTCGGCCAGGTCGGTGCCTGGCGTCTTGCCGTAGCGGCGCGCATTTTCGATCAGGTTGTGCAGCACGCGTTTCAGGTCGGTGAGGTTGCCGCGCACCTGGGCATTCTCGACGATGTCGGTGGTCACCTTCACGTCGGCCAGGCGCGAGACGTCGTGCGCCACTTCCTGCAGCATGTCCGACACGTCGACCGGCACGAACGTGGCCGCTTCGGTCGGTTTCGCATAATCGAGGAACTGGGCGATGATGGCATCCATCTGCGCGAGGTCCGATTTCATGCCGTCGCGCGCGTCCGGCAGCAGGTCGGCCATCTCCACCTCCAGCTGCATCCGCGTCAGCGGCGTGCGCAGGTCGTGCGAAATGCCGGCCAGGATCACGGCGCGGTCGGATTCGACCTGCTGCAGGTCGTCCACCATCTGGTTGAAGCTGCGGTTGGCCTGGCGGATTTCCTGCGGCCCCTTCTCGGGCAGCGGTTGCGGCGCGCGGCCCTGGGCAATCGAGTGGAACGCCGCGGTGAGCCGGCGCAGCGGCGCGTTGACGAGGCTCGAGATCAGCGCCGCGCCCAGCAGCGACACCACCGACACGGCGGCGGCCCAGCCGAGCCACTGGATGCCGGTCAGGCCCTGGATGCGCTCGCGCTCGAGCATCAGCCAGTACTGGTCTTCGCCGATCTTGAAGCTGACCCAGAAGCCGCGCATGCCGTTGACGCGGGCGGAGAAGCGCGTGTCCTTGCCCAGCTTGGCCTTGACGAGCTGTTCGATGTCCGGCATCAGCGGATTGTCCGGCGGCGGATCGACCTCGTCGTTATCCTCCAGCAGGAAGACGCGGATGCCTTCGTTCGACACGAGCTCGAACAGCAGCTCGGTGCGCAGTTCCGGGGCGGAATGGGTCAGCGCGGCGCGCGTGATGGTGACCACCGAGATCACCTGCGCGGCCAGCTGCTGTGCCTGGGGATCGCGCTGGACGATGCTGTACATGCCGATCCACGACGCGGTCGACAGCGTCGTCAGCACGCCCAGCAGCAGGAAGGTACGCCAGAACAGCCCGCTTTTCAGGCGGGCGACGGTAAAGTTACGGAACCTCATCGACCGTCACGCGTCAGCGCGGCTGCCCCTCCGGGATGAACACATAGCCCAGGCCCCAGACGGTCTGGATGTACAGCGGGCTGGAAGGGTCCGGTTCGATCAGCTTGCGCAACCGCGAGATCTGCACGTCCAGCGAGCGGTCGAACACTTCGTATTCGCGGCCGCGCGCCAGTTCCATCAGCTTTTCGCGCGACAGGGGCTGGCGCGCATGGCGGGCGAATACTTTCAATACCGAGAATTCGCCGGTGGTCAGCGGCACGGTTTCGCCGTTTTTCTTCAGCGTGCGCGTGCCCAGGTCCAGCACGAACTGGCCGAACTCGAAGGTTTGCGGCGTTTCGGACGGGGCGCCCGGAATCTCGTCCGGTGCCTTGCGGCGCAGTACCGCGCCGATCCGTGCCACCAGTTCCCGCGGGTTGAAGGGCTTCGGCAGGTAGTCGTCCGCACCCATCTCCAGGCCGACGATGCGGTCCACGTCTTCGCCCTTGGCGGTCAGCATGATGATCGGGGTCTGGTCGCCGGCACCGCGCAGGCGGCGGCAGATCGACAGGCCATCCTCGCCGGGCAGCATCAGGTCCAGCACGAGCAGGTCGTAGCGTTCGCGCAGCCACAGCTTGTTCATCGCGGTGGCATTTTCCGCGGTGAATACATTAAACCCCTGTTCGGTCAGGTAGCGTCGCAGCAGGTCGCGCAGGCGGACGTCGTCGTCCACGACCATGATCTTGGCCTGGTGGCCGCTATGGACGGTGGTGTTGGAGACGGCGGCGGTGCCGCCGGCGCTGTTGCCGGAATTGTTCGATATCGTCATGGTGCTGTCGGAATTGTCAGAAGCATGTCGCTATGGTAACGTCTTAATGCGTTCGACGGCGCGCACGGATCGACCCATTACAAAGTGTTACAAACTTTACCCAATCGCTCTTATACCCATGGGGAAAGGGGCATACACTTTGTCCATTGGTGAAGGGTTATCCGTTGCCATTGAAGATCATCTCTATCGAAGATCAATGCGGCACAAGAGTAAATAAAAACGGATGGCAAAAGCCGGTAGCAAAAGCGAGTAGCAAGGCAATGGGCAGCATGGCGCCGGTGGCAGGGTACAGAAATCAAGCGAGGACACGGCATGAACCAGGGGGCAAACGATCGGGGCAGGGCAGCGGCGCGGCGCATGCGCACGGCCGTTGCATCGCTCGCGCTCGTATTGTGCATGTCGCCCGCCTTTACCCAGGATCGTTCCGGTGACGGTGCGCAGCGCCGCGATGGGCAGCAACAACAGCAACAGCAGCAGTCCCGCCGCGACAGCCGCTGGGGCGATGCCGCCGATGCGCGCTCGTTCGAAGCCCGCGCCGAGGAGCAGCGCCGCATCATGCAGGAAAACGCCAACAATGCGGAGATGTCGCGCCGGATGAGCCGCATGACACCCGATGAGCGCCGCGACCTGCGCCGCCAGATCAATGAAGCCGGCATGGAAGTGTATTCCAACACGCCGCGCCGCTGACCCTCCTGCAAGGGAGGGGCCGGCACCGGCCCGGGATTCCGAGAAATGAAAACGGGCCAGCCAAGCTGGCCCGTTTTCATTTTCTTCCTATGCCAGGGATTGCTTGCAGATTGCAAGCGCGATATGCCCCGCTGCAGGCCGTTTCGGTGCATCATATTACTCTGGAATAAAACTTATAAATTACCGGCATTAAATTCAAGCCATTGATGTCGGGGAATGGGGAACGCAGTGGGCAACGACGGGGCACCTGCAGGCTCGCCTGGCGACACGGACGGGCCGCCGGTCATCGTCCAGCGCGACGATGGCGTGTGGTTTATGGCCGGCGCGGCGGCGGCGTGCCGCGAGGCCGCCGGCCGGGTATTCCTGTCCGGCGCATGCTTTGCGGGGCTGGACTACGGGATCTTTTCGCGGATGCTGTACGGCGTGGACCCGGCCGTGCCCACGGCGCCGGCGGGGCAACCGCCGGTGCGTTTCGCCGATGCCGTCGTGCCATTCCCGCCGGCCCGCCGGGCCCTCTACAAATCCGTCAAGATCGTCGCCGGCGAAGCCGACTATTTCTTCGAACCTGTTTTCCTGGACAGCGGCGACGGTGCGTCCCTGGCTGCCACGCTGACGTTCGATGAATTCGTGGCGGACCTGTGGGGCAAGGGCATTCGTTTCGGCATCGATGCCGCGGCCGTGCGTGGGGCGATCGCCGCTGGCAGGCCGGCGCGCATCGCTGTCGCCCGCCGCCTGCCGCCGGTTCCGGGACGCGATGCAACGATCGTCGAGGTGTCGCGCGACATGCACCGCTCCAATGCGCCGCGCGAGCTGGCCAACGGCCGCTTCGACCTGCACACGTTCCAGAACCGCTTTCCGCAGGCGAAGGCGCAAACGCGACTGTTGCGCAAGGAACCGCGCACCGGGGGCCGGCGCGGCCATGAACTGTCCGGCCTCCCGGTCGAGCCGCCGGCGGCCAGGGATATCGAGCTCACGCACGTGGCCGGCCCGGGCACCGTGATCGAACACATCGGCGGGTTCGACTACGTGGTCGCCGCGGTCGACGGCTACATCAACGTCGATCGCAACGGCGGCCGCGTGTCGATCGGCCCGAAGGCCGTCGGGCGCGAAGGCGTCAGCGCGCGCACCACCGGCAACCTGCAGCTCACCGGCGAATACGAGGAATTCGGCGAAGTGCAGGAAAACCGATTCGTCGAAGGCGGCAACATCACGATCCACGGCGACGTGTTCGGCCATGTCGCATCGCGCGGCGGCGCGGTGCTGCTGAAGCGCAACCTGATGGGCGGCACGGTCGTCAACGCGGCCGGGGCCATCCACATCGGCGGCGTCGCGGCCAACGCGGTGCTGCAGGCGAAAGGCGGGGAGGTAACGATCCGCCAGGCGCAGAATTGCGTGATCACCGCGGCGAAGGTCACGATCGGGGAGGCAAGCAATTGCGAGATCATGGCCGGGGAGGTGACGATCGGCATCGCCAGCGGCTGCGCGATCGCCGGCCGCACCATTGCGCTGGAAGCCGCCGGGCCGCGCAAGGGCAGCGAGATGCTGCTGTTCGCGCTCGTGCCCGATACCCGGCGCCATGAAGAAGCCATCGCCGGCCTCGCCGCGCGCGTGGCGCGGCTGGAGGCCGCGGCGGCGGGGCACAAGGCGGCGGTCGACGAGATCACCGGCCGGCCGGACGTGCGCAGCTACCTGGCGCTGGCCGCCAGCATGCGCGCCCGGGAAGTCACGCTGACCGCGGCGCAGCTCGCGCAGCTCCAGAAACTGGCGGCGCAGGTGGGGCCGGCACTGAAAGACATCGCCGAAGTGTCGCAGGCCAACAACGCGGTGCAGGCGCAGCTCGCGCAGGCACGGGAACAGCAGGAACAGGCATGCCGGCGCCGCGACGACATCGCCGCCGCGGCGACTTGCAAGGTGAAAATGCTGGCCGGCGACACGGTGCTGCGCACGATGATGTTCCAGCCGGACGCCGGCGCGCCCTGTGACATCGCACCGAAAGAAGTCAGGGCGAAACTGCGCGCCGGCTCATGGAACGATCCGCCGGTGCTCGATGTGGCGCACGGCGCGCTGGACTGGTCGTCCGCGCCTTGACGCGGTGCCGGCATAGGTCCGGCAGGAAACATTGAGCGCCCTCAACACTGCAATGGGAGGCGACTTTAGCATGGGGCGATGCGCAACTTTGCCGCGGGACCGAACGAAAGGAATACCCATGCAACCGAATGAATCGCCAGAAGCGCAGGACGCTCCATCAGCGGCGCCGCGGGTGGCGCCACAGCAGCACGCCGGCGCGCCGCGCGGGGACGAAGCGCGGCAGTACCTGACTTTCCGCCTGGGCGGGCTCGAATATGCGCTCGATTACAGCAATGTGCAGGAGCTGCGGCCCTTGCAGGCGCTCGAGCGCTTCGCGACCGACGGAGAAATCATCAGCGGGGTCGCCGTCTCGCGCGGTATCATCATGCCGATCGTCGACATGCGCATCGCCTTCGGCCCGCGGCCGCCGGAGCACGATCCGCGCACCGATGTCATCATCCTCAAGCTGTCCACCTGCGTGATGGGCATGGTGACCGACGGCGTGACGGACATCGTTACCCTGGCCGGCGGCGACATCAAGCCCATTCCCGATATCGACGCGCAGGTCGCGAACGATATCGATTACCTGCTGGGGCTTGCCGAAAGCGGCGGGCGCCGGCTGGTCGTCGTCGATATCGACAGGCTGATGGCGATCCGCCGCACCAAACCCGACAACCTGCATGCCGCCGCCTGAAGGGAACGCTGCTAACGACAACGCCGCCCGAAGGCGGCGTTGTCGTTAGCGGGGCGGTGTGTTCATCGCCCTGGCGCCGTGAATCCGCGATTCACCATGCTCAGACTGCAATCGCCTCGAGCTGCTCCTGCAAGCCCAGCCATTCCTCTTCCAGCTGCGCCAGGTCCTTCGTATAGAAGGCCTGGTCCGCCAGCAGCGTCTTCAGCTTCGGTTTGTTGGCCGCTTCGTAGATCGCCGGGTCCTGCAGCTGCGCATCCACGTCGGCCTTCTGCGCGTTGCGCTTGGCGATCTGCTCTTCCAGCCGCTTGACCTTGTTCTCGATCGGCTTGCGCTGCGCGGCCAGGCGCTGGCGCTGCTCCGCGTCCACGCGCTTCTGCTCGCGCTTGTCGACGGCGGGCGCGGCCGGCGCCACCGGCGACGTGGACGGGTACGACGTCCTGTTTTCCTTACCGGCGGCCGGCAGCACGTCGGTGCCCTTGCCCAGCTTGGTCTTGAACAGCCAGTCCTTGTAGTCGTCCAGGTCGCCGTCGAACGGCTGCAGCTTGCCATTGGCCACGATGATGAATTCATCGGTCGTGGCGCGCAGCAGGTGCCGGTCGTGCGATACCACCACCAGCGTGCCTTCGAACTGGGCCAGCGCCTCGGTCAGCGCCTCGCGCGTTTCCAGGTCCAGGTGGTTGGTCGGTTCATCGAGCAGCAGCAGGTTCGGGCGCTGCCACACGATCAGCGCCAGCGCCAGGCGCGCCTTCTCGCCGCCGGAGAACGGCGCGATGGAGCTGGTGACCATCGTGCCCGGGAAGTTGAAGCCGCCCAGGAAGTTGCGCAGTTCCTGCTCGCGCACCGTGGGCGCGATCTTCTGCAGGTGCCACAGCGGCGATTCGTCGTGGCGCAGCATCTCCACCTGGTGCTGGGCGAAGTAGCCGATGATCAGGCCCTTGCCGATCGTCGCGGTGCCGGCCAGCGGTGCCAGTTCGCCCGCCACGGTCTTGATCAGCGTGGACTTGCCGGCGCCGTTCACGCCCAGCAGGCCGATGCGCTGGCCTGTCTGCAGGCTGAAGTTGATGCCGTTGACGATCTTCTTTTCCTTGACCTCGTACGTCTCCGGATCCTCGCCGCGGTAGCCGGCATCGACATCCTCCATCACGAGCAGCGGATTGGGCGCCGACAGCGGTTCGCGGAACTCGAACGAGAATTCGGCGGCGGCGCGCAGCGGCGCCAGTTCCTCCATCTTCGCCAGCGCCTTCATGCGGCTCTGCGCCTGCTTGGCCTTCGAAGCCTTGGCCTTGAAGCGGTCGATGAACGATTCCAGGTGCGCCTTCTTGCGCGCCTGCTTTTCGGCGGCGCCGGCCATCAGGATCATCTGCGCGGCGCGCTGGCGTTCGAAGCTCGAGTAATTGCCGGAGTAGCGCTTCAGCTTGCGGTCGTCGATATGCACCACCACGTTCACGATCTCGTCGAGGAAATCGCGATCGTGCGAGATGATGATCAGCGTGCCGGCATAGCGCTTGAGCCAGTCCTCGAGCCAGATGATCGCATCCAGGTCCAGGTGGTTGGTCGGTTCATCGAGCAGCAGCAGGTCGGAAGGGCACATCAGCGCCTGCGCCAGGTTCAGGCGCATGCGCCAGCCGCCGGAGAAGCTGGCCACCGGCTGCTGCATCTGGTCCAGCGTGAAGCCCAGGCCCAGCAGCAGCTGTTCGCCGCGCGACTGCACCGTGTACGCATCGGCATCGGCCAGCGCAACGTGCGCGTTGCCCAGCGCGATCCCCTGCTCGGCGGAATCGGGCATCGATTCGAGCCGCACCAGTTCTTCCTCCAGCTTGCGCAGGTTGACGTCGCCGTCGATCGCGTAGTCCAGCGCGTTGCGCTGCAGCGGCGGGGTTTCCTGCGCCACGTAGGCCATGCGCCACTTGGCGGGGAAGTCGATATTGCCCTGGTCGGGATGCAGCTCGTTGCGCAGCATCGCGAACAGGCTGGACTTGCCGGCGCCGTTGGCGCCGATCAGGCCGATCTTGTCGCCGGGGTTCAGCGTCAGGTCGACGTTTTCCAGCAGCGGCTTCACGCCGCGCATCAGGCTTACTTGTTCGAGACGAATCATGCTTTAGATTTTCAATTGGTCGGCGGTGAGCAAAAACACCATGTCGTCACCCTGGCTGGTGGTCAGCCACGTCAGGCCAAGGTGGCCGAATGCCGCTTCCGCGAATTCTTTTTCATTGCCGATCTCCACGATCAGCAGGCCCTCGTCGGTCAGCCGCTCGGCGGCACCGGCCACGATCCTGCGCACCAGGTCCATGCCGTCCGCGCCGCCGTCGAGCGCGATCTGTGGCTCGTGGCGGTATTCCTTCGGCAGCTGCGCCATCGATCCGGAATTCACGTACGGCGGGTTGGTGACGATCAGGTCGTATTTTTTTGCCGGCACGTTGGCGTACAGGTCCGACTGGATCAGGTTCACGCGGTCCTGCAGCTTGTAGGTGTCGACGTTGCGGCGCGCCACTTCCAGCGCATCCGGCGAGATGTCGACGGCGTCGACCGCGGCATCGGGGAACGCATCGGCCATCATGATCGCCAGGCAGCCGGAGCCGGTGCACAGTTCCAGCACGTTGGCGATGCCTTCCGGGTTGTTGACCCATGGCGCGAAATAGTCGGGAATCAGTTCGGCGATATACGAACGGGGCACGATCGTGCGCTCGTCCACGTAGAACCGGTAGCTCCCCAGCCATGCTTCATTGGTGATGTAGGCGGCCGGGATGCGCTCGGCGGCGCGGCGCTCGATCACTGCCAGCACACGCTGCACTTCCTCGGGCAGCAGGCGGGCATCGAGGAACGGATCGAGCTTGTCCAGCGGCAGTTTCAGCGTGTGCAGGATCAGGTAGGCCGCCTCGTCGAACGCCTCGGCGCTGCCGTGGCCGAAGAACAGCTGTTCGGTATTGAAACGG
Source organism: Pseudoduganella dura (assembly GCF_009727155.1). NCBI lineage: Bacteria > Pseudomonadati > Pseudomonadota > Betaproteobacteria > Burkholderiales > Oxalobacteraceae > Pseudoduganella > Pseudoduganella dura. The sequence continues at coordinate 5,106,168 of NZ_WNWM01000002.1, forward strand.
GTGGTCGCGTAGCGCAGCAGGTCGCGCGGCGTGGAGAAGATGGTCATGGTGTGCTTTCGATAGTTGACGCGCGAAGGGTTACGAGAGATCTCGGGCGAGAAGATTCTCGAGCGTGCGTCGATAGATGTTTTTCAGCGGATCGATGAAGCGCACTTCCACGTGCTCGTCGATCTTGTGGATGCTGCCGTTCGGCGGGCCGAATTCGATCACCTGCGGGCAGATCCGGGCGATGAAGCGGCCGTCGGACGTGCCGCCGGTGGTCGACAGCTCGGTCTGGATCCCGGTCTCGGACTTGATCGCGTCGCACAGCGCCGCCGACAGCGTGCCGCGCGGGGTCAGGAACGGGTGGCCGGACAGTGTCCATTTCAGGTCGTAGTCCAGGCCGTGCCGGTCGAGGATCGCGTGCACGCGTTCCTGCAGTCCCTCCGCCGTGCTGGCGGTCGAGAAGCGGAAATTGAAGTCGATGACCATCTCGCCCGGGATCACGTTGTTGGCGCCGGTGCCGGCCTTCACGTTCGACATCTGCCACGACGTGGGGAGGTAATACTCGTTGCCTTCGTCCCATACTTCGGCCACCAGGTCCGCCAGCGCCGGCGCGGCCACGTGGATCGGGTTCTTCGCCAGCTGCGGGTAGGCGATATGGCCCTGGATGCCCTTGATCGTCAGGCAGCCGGACAGCGAACCGCGGCGGCCGTTCTTGATCATGTCGCCCAGCGTGTTGCTGGACGTGGGTTCGCCCACGAGGCAGTAGTCGATCGCTTCGCCGCGCTCCTGCAGCCTGTCGCAGACGACGACGGTACCGTCGGTGGCGGGGCCTTCCTCGTCGCTGGTGATCAGGAACGCGATGGAACCCTTGTGGTCCGGGTGGGCCGCGATGAATTCCTCGCAGGCCACGATCATCGCGGCGATCGACGTCTTCATGTCGGCCGCGCCGCGGCCATACAGCTTGCCGTCGCGGATCGTGGGGAAGAACGGCTCGGACGACCATTGCTCGACCGGGCCGGTCGGCACCACGTCGGTGTGCCCGGCGAACACGAACACCGGCTGCTCGGTGCCGCGGCGCGCCCACAGGTTGGTCACGTCGCCGGACTGGATCGTCTCGCAGCGGAAGCCGAGCGGTTCGAGGGCCGCGATCATCTGCTGCTGGCAGCCTTTGTCCTCGGGAGTGACGGAAGAGCGGCCGATCAGTTTTTCGGTCAGCGCAAGGGTACGGGATTCGGTCATGGCGTTCTTATTTGTCGAAGATCTGGGAATACTGGTCCGGCTTGAAGCCCACGTGGCATGCGCCGGCCGTCTGCAGCACCGGGCGCTTGATCACCGACGGAAACTCCAGCATCAGCGCGGTGGCGCTGGCCGCGTCCGTCACGGCGGCCTTGCGCTCGTCCGGCAGGCCGCGCCACGTCGTGCCCTTCCTGTTGACGAGGAGTTCCCAGTCCAGGTGCGCCAGCCAGTGCTGCACGGTGGCGGCGTCGAGCCCCTGTTTCTTGAAGTCGTGGAAAGCGAAGTCGTGCTGCTGGTCGGCCAGCCAAGTGCGAGCCTTCTTGACTGTGTCGCAGTTGGGGATGCCGTAAAGTGTGATCATGGGTATTCGGGTGGGCGCGCGGCGGCATTTTGCCGGCTAAAGTGCGCCATTATAGCTGCAAGGGCAACCCGGGGAGTGGCCTCCCTCCGGCTCCCTGCTCAGGTGTTGAGCGTGAACTCGGTAAAGGATGCCTCGGCGGCCGGCTTCGGCTCGGCCGCGCCGGACGGCTGTCCGCCTTGCCGGCTGTCCGGTCCATTGTTCAGCAGCCACAGCAGGTTGGTGGCCGAATCCGCATTGGCCAGCGCTTCATCCTGCGTGATGCGGCCTTCCTGCACCAGCCTGTACAGCGCCTGCTCGAACGATTGCGAGCCCGGCGACAGGCTCTTGTCGAGTGCTTCCTTGAGCTGGCCGATCTCGCCGTTCTCGATCAGGTCCGACACATAGCGCGTGTTGACCATCACTTCCACGGCGGGCGTGCGGCTGCCGCCGCCGCTCGACCGGACCAGCCGCTGCGAAACGATGGCGCGGATCGTCGACGACAGGTCCTGCAGCAGGGCGGGGCGGTTTTCGAGCGGATAGAAGCTGATCATGCGGTTCAGCGCGTTGTAGCTGTTGTTCGCGTGGAGCGTGGCCACCACCAGGTGGCCCGACTGGGCGTAGGCCAGCGCGGCGGCCATCGTTTCGCGGTCGCGGATCTCGCCGATCAGGATGCAGTCCGGTGCCTGGCGCATCGAGTTGCGCAGCGCGGTGTCGAAGTCCTTCGCGTCGCTGCCGATCTCGCGCTGGTTGACGATCGATTTCCGGTTCTTGAACAGGTACTCGATCGGGTCCTCGAGCGTGAGGATATGGCCCGACCGCAGTTCGTTGCGGTGGTCCAGCATGGCGGCGATCGTGGTCGACTTGCCGGAACCGGTGGAGCCCACGACGAGCATCAGCCCGCGTTTCTCCATGATCAGTTCGGCCAGGATGGGCGGCAGGCCCAGGTCGGCCAGCGCGGGAATATTGGCCGGTACATAGCGGAACACGGCGGAGATCGTGCCGCGCTGCCGGAAGGCCGACAGGCGGAAGCGGCCCAGGTTCGGCACCGAGACACCCATGTTCAGTTCATTGGTGCGCGCCAGTTCGCGGATCTGCTCGGTGGAACAGATCTCGGCGAGCAGCGCGTCGATATTGTCCGGTTCCAGCTTCTGCTGGTTGATCGGAATGAGGTTGCCGTTGATTTTCAGGTGCACCGGCGAATTCACGGCGAAGAACATGTCGGACGCGTTCTTCTCTTTCATCAGCTGGAACAGGCGGTCCATCATCGTGCGCACCTCATGTAGACGCATGGTGTCGGACACCCGGCCACAGGCCGGGATGTCGGACACCGGTTTTCCCGGCGTGCCAGGCGCAGGCTTAAACGCCGCGCAGCAGCTCGTTGATGCCCGTTTTCGCGCGGGTCTGCGCATCCACGCGCTTGACGATCACCGCGCAGTACAGGCTGTACTTGCCGTCGGCCGAAGGCAGCGAGCCCGACACCACCACGGAGCCGGAAGGAATGCGGCCGTAGGAGACTTCGCCGGTGGCGCGGTCGTAGATCTTGGTCGACTGGCCGATGTACACGCCCATCGAGATCACCGAGTTTTCCTCGACGATCACGCCTTCGACGATCTCGGAACGGGCGCCGATGAAGCAGTTGTCCTCGATGATGGTCGGGTTGGCCTGCATCGGTTCCAGCACGCCGCCGATGCCCACGCCGCCGGACAGGTGCACGTTCTTGCCGATCTGCGCGCACGAACCCACCGTGGCCCAGGTGTCGACCATCGCGCCTTCATCGACATACGCGCCGATGTTCACGTAGGAAGGCATCAGCACCACGTTCTTGCCGATGAACGAACCGCGGCGGGCCACGGCCGGCGGCACCACGCGGAAACCGCCCCTGGCGAAATCTTCCGGCGTGTAGCTGGCGAACTTGGTCGGTACCTTGTCGTAGAACTGCATCGTGCCGTCCGATGGCAGCACCACGTTGTTCTCGAGGCGGAACGACAGCAGCACGGCCTTCTTGATCCACTGGTTCACCACCCAGGTGCCGGTATCCTTCTGCGCCACGCGCAGGCTGCCGTCGTCCAGGCCGGCCAGCACGTGGTTGACGGCGTCGCGCACTTCCGCGGTGGCGTTCGACGGATTGATCTCGGCGCGGTTATCCCATGCCTGTTCGATGATTTGCTGGAGTTGTTGGGTCATGATGCAGCTCTTTGTAAATGAATTATTGATCGAGGTTCTTGCAGAACTGGACGATGCGCCGCGCCGCTTCCAGCCCTTCGGCGGTTTCCGCGACGAGCGCCATCCGGATGCGGTTGCGGCCGGGATTGCCGCCATGCGCTTCGCGCGCCAGGTAGCTGCCCGGCAGGACCGTGACATTATATTCGGCGTACAGCCGGCGCGCGAACTCGGTGTCCGACAGGCCCGTGCGGCTGACATCGGCCCAGAGGTAGAAGCCGGCGTCCGGCAGTGCCACGTCGAGCACCTCCTGCAGCAGCGGCGTGATGGCATCGAATTTCGCGCGGTATTGGGCGCGGTTTTCCTCCACGTGGGACTCGTCGTTCCACGCTGCGATCGATGCGGCCTGCACCGGCGGGCTCATGGCGCCGCCGTGGTAGGTCCGGTACAGCAGGAATTTCTTCAGCACTTCGGCATCGCCGGCCACGAAGCCGGAGCGCAGGCCCGGCACGTTCGAGCGCTTGGACAGGCTGGAAAACACCACCAGGCGCGCGTATGGCCGGTCGACCGTGGACAGGCCCAGGACATGGGCCGCCTGCAGCGCGCCCAGCGGCGCTTCGGCGCCGTGGTAGATCTCCGAATAGCACTCGTCGGCGGCGATGATGAAATCGTGGCGCTCGGACAGCGCGAACAGGTTTTCCCAGTCCGTCAGCGACAGCACGGCGCCGGTCGGATTGCCGGGCGAGCACAGGTACAGCAACTGCACGCGCTGCCATACTGCCGCCGGCACGCTGTCGTAATCGCTGCCGAAGTTGCGCGCCGGGTCCGAGTTGACGAAGTACGGTTCGGCGCCGGCCAGGAACGCGGCGCCTTCGTAGATCTGGTAGAACGGGTTCGGGCAAACCACCAGCGCGTCCGCGCCGGGGTCGACCACGGCCTGCGCGAACGCGAACAGCGCCTCCCGCGAACCATTCACCGGCAGCACCTGCGTGGCCGGATTCAGCGGCGGCAGGCCGTAGCGGCGTTCGAGCCAGGCGGCGATCGTGCCGCGCAGCGCTTCGGAGCCGGCGGTGGCCGGATACACGGCCAGGCCGGACAGGCTGTCGGCCAGCGCCTGGCAGATGAACGGCGGTGTCGGATGCTTCGGTTCGCCGATGCCCAGGCTGATGGCGCGGAAATTCGCATCCGGCGTCACGCCGTCGAACAGCAGGCGCAGTTTTTCAAACGGGTAGGGGTGCAGTTTGTCGAGTAATGGATTCACGGCAGCTTAATGGGCAAATTCGTGGAGAGCCGGGACGTCGGGCTCGTCGGAAGATTCATGCAAGAAAGTTCAGCCGGCCATTATAGCCCGCACGCCGCGGACGCGTCCGGCGCCGCGGCAAGGCGCCGGCGCACAGCCCCGGCACTTCCGCAATCCGCATCCCCGGTTCCCGCGTCAGTTCATGTCATCGAGCAGCGCGCGCATCCTGCGCCAGTGCGAGCCCCGCCAGAACACCCCGCCGCATTGCGCGCAGCCGAGAAACTCGTCATGCCCGGCGCGCACGGAAGGCGGCAGCCGGTCCAGCACGTCCGCCTTGGCGCGCCGCTGCAGCGGTGCGTTGCAGCCCAGGCACAGCGAAAACGGCCGCATCGCCGCTTTCAATCCATAGCGGGCCGACAGTTCGCGCAATTGCAGTTCGGGCTTGATGGCCCGCACGTAGCAGCCGCGCAGCACGCCGCGCCGTTTCAGCAGCTCGCGGTCGCGGGTCAGCGCGATGCGGCCCTGTTGTCCGGCGATCCGCTCGACGTCGGCATCGTCGATGTCGTTGTCGTAGAGCGTGTCGAACCCGGCCATCCGCAGCAGCCGGGCCAGGCCGCCGAGATGCGCGTCGGCCACGAAGCGCGCCTCGGCGGGCGCCAGCGCCACGGGGCGGTGCGGCAGCACCTGCACGTCGTCGCCATCTTCCAGCAACCGGTCGAGCGGCGCCGCCACGCCGTTGACGAGCGCCTCGCCCACTTCGGTGTGCGGCACGCCCAGCGCCTCGATCATGTGCTTGACCGTGGCGGCGCGCGCGCACGGCACGGCGAACATGTGCCCGCGCCGGCCGCGCGGCAAGAAGGGATCGAGTGCGTCGTCGAACCGGAAGGTGGCGGTGGCCATCGCGCGTCAGCCGGCAGTCCGGGCAAATGCCGTCAGCACGGCGGGGCGCAGCGGGCAGTCGGTCGCCTCGTCGAGCCGCGCGGCCAGGTCCGCGCGCAGCGCGCCCAGGCCGTCGATGCGCCGGTCGATCTCGGCCAGCTTGGCGCGCAGCGCGGCGCGCAGCGCGTCGGACGAGGCGCCGGGATCGGCCAGCAGGGGCAGGTCGGCCTCGATCTCGGCCAGCGTGAAGCCGAGCGACTGGGCGGTGCGGATATAGGTCAGCCACTGCACCGCTTCGGGCGGGTAGTCGCGGTAGCCGTTGCTGCTGCGGCGGGCCCGCAGCAGCCCGCGCTTTTCATAGAAGCGCAGCGTATCCCGGCTGATGCCGGTCGCCTGCGCGATGTCGCCGATCCGCATCGTGTCTCCCGAAAAAAGGCTTGACCCTGGAGTGTACTCCAGGGCCCACGATATCGTCTCGATCATCCGGGAGCCGCCATGCATTCCACCACCTATGCCCGCATCGTCCGCGCCAGCGGGCTGTACGACCTGTTCATCACCGCGCCGTTCGCAACGCCCTGGACGTTCGCGCTGCTGCACGGCCACCTCTCCGCCGTCAACGAGGCAATGGGCGGTGCGCCGCTGCCCGCCTTCGGGCCGTTGCACGTGCTGTTCGCCTGCCTGATGGGCAGCGTGGTGCTGCTGTGGTCCGTCCTGCGGATCCTCGACCCGCAGGTGCGCTTCGGCCGCTACGACGGTGCCGGCCGGTTCGCGTTCACGCTGTGGATGGCCTGGACGCTGGCGCAGACCGGCATGCCGATATTGTGGCTGCTCATCGTGCCCGAGTTCGCCTGGGGCGTCGTGCAGTGGCTGCCGCTGCGGCGCGACCGGAACGACGCGGCCGCGCCGGCCGGTGCTATGCTCGGTGTATAGGTATCACCAACTCAGTCGAGGGAGGAGTCCATGCAAGCGCAACCCCTGATCGCCGTGTCCGACGTGGCAGCGGCCAGCCGCTGGTACCAGGCCGTATTGGGCTGCAAGAGCGCCCACGGCGGCGCCGAATATGACCAGCTCACGTTCGATGGCCGCCTGATCCTGCAACTGCACCGCTGGGATGCGCATCACCACGCGCACATCGGCGACCCCGGGTGCCGCCCCTATGGCAACGGCGTGCTTCTGTGGTTCTGGACCGACGATTTCGACGATGCCGTCGATCGCGCCGCCGCCGTGCGCGCCACGGTGCTGGAAGGGCCGAAGGAGAACCGCAACGCGCAGCACCGCGAGATCTGGCTGCACGACCCCGATGGCTACGTGGTCGTCATCGCCGGGCCATATGGCGATGTAGGCATGTAAGGGGCCGGACCGGGCCGCGGCGGCTGAGTTGGCCGCGTGCTTTATACTGCGCGCTCATTCACCTGCCCGTACCCTCATGTCCTTCGCTCCCCTGGGCCTTTCGCCCGCCCTGCTAGATGCCGTGGCCGCCATCGGCTACGACACACCGACCGCCATCCAGTCGGCCGCCATACCCGCCGCGCTGCAGGGGAGGGATGTGCTGGGCGCCGCGCAGACAGGTTCCGGCAAGACGGCCGCGTTCGCGCTGCCGATGCTGCACGCGCTGCTGGCGCGCCAGGGCACGCGCCGCGGCCTGCATGGCCTCGTGCTGGTACCCACGCGCGAGCTGGCCGCGCAGGTGGGCGACGCGATCCGCGCGCTGGTGCAGCACCTGCCGTCCACGATCAAGGTATCGATCGTGTTCGGCGGCGTGTCGATCAATCCGCAAATGATGGCGCTGCGCGGCGGTACCGACATCATCGTCGCCACGCCGGGCCGCCTGCTCGACCTGGCACGCCACAACGCGGTGAAGCTGGACGGTGTCGCCACGCTGGTGCTGGACGAAGCGGACAAGCTGCTCGACATGGGCTTTGCCGACGAGATCGCCGAGATCCTCGCGCTGCTGCCGGCGCGGCGCCAGAACCTGTTCTTCTCGGCCACGTTCCCGGCATCCGTGCAGGCGCTGGCATCGTCGCTGCTGCAGGATCCGCTGCGCACCGAGGTGTCGGCCGAAGACGCGCACGAGCCGGACATCGCGCAGCGCGCCATCGAGGTCGAACCGCTGCGCCGCCTGCAGCTGCTCAGGCACCTGGTCAACGAGCACAAGTGGCAACAGGTGCTGGTGTTCGTCGCCACCAAGTATGCGTCGGAACACGTGGCGGACAAGCTGCGCCGCAACGGCATCGCCGCCGAGGCGTTCCACGGCGATTTCAGCCAGGCTGCCCGCACCGGCGTGCTGGCCGATTTCAAGGCCGGCCGCCTGCACGTGCTGGTGGCCACCGACGTGGCGGCGCGCGGCATCGATATCGCGCAGTTGCCCGTGGTCGTCAACTTCGACCTGCCGCGCGCCGCGGCGGACTACACGCACCGCATCGGTCGCACGGGCCGTGCCGGCGCCAGCGGCGTCGCCGTCAGCTTCATCACGCCGGATGCCGAAGCGCACTTCCGGCTGATCGAGAAGCGGCAGGACAAGCGCGTGCCGCGCGAGCGCATCGCCGGCTTCGAGCCGCTCGATGCCACCGTCGCCGCGGCCGCCGCCGCTTCGGCCAGCGCGGCCGCCGCCGATCCGAACGGCGGCATCAAGGGCAAGCGCAAGAGCAAGAAGGACAAGCTGCGCGAAGCCGCCGCCAAGGAACCGGCGTAACCGGAGCCCATGCCGGCAAGTGCGCACCGGCAGGAGCGCACTGACACGCGCACAGGTCTCGGCGCAGCCCCCGGCACACGAACGGGTGCACAGGAATATCGCGCCTGACCCGCGCACGAGCGGTGCTGGTGCCATGCGTGCCCTGTCGTGGTGCGCCAGCCTGCCGGATCGGCGGCCCGCAGGCCTTAAAACGCTGGCACGGCGTTTGCATTAACTGTTGTACGAGTAGAAGCGGCTAGTGTTTCACCGGTGACGGCCAGCGTCGCGTCAGTGGAACATGGGGCATTGCTCTTGTGGATGCGTCCCGGATGGGACGTACATCTGGTTTTTCTACAGACCTCAAGAGAGAACGCCATGCCGCAACCTTTTGCCTGCATCACCTGCATCACCTGCATTACCAGCGTCACCGGCCTTGCCCGCCTCACCTGCCGCCTCCCGGCGGCCTTCCAGGTTTCATCTCCCCGCAATGCATCGCCGTTCATGCCGTTCGCCCGGCATGCGCACGCTGGCATTGCGCATTGCTTTCTTCCCGTTGTCCAACTCCAGAGAGTGCCCATGAAATCCATTCCCGCTTCGAAGCTGGCGCGCCGTGCCGCGCTGGCGTTCTGTCTCGCCGTCGCCGCCGGCGGCGCCACCGCCGCCGACAAGGTCACGTTCCTCACATCGTGGTATGCCCAGGCCGAACACGGCGGCTTCTACCAGGCGCTCGCCGAGGGCCTGTACCGCAAGCACGGCCTCGATGTCACGATCCGGATGGGCGGCCCGCAGGTCAACGGCATGCAGCTGCTGGCCAGCGGCCAGGCCGATTTCTTCATGGGCTACGACCTGCAGGTGCTGAAAAGCGTGGAGCAGGGCATTCCCGCCACCACGGTGGCGGCCAGCTTCCAGACCGATGCGCAGGGCATGATGACGCACACGGACGTGAAAGGCCTGGCGGACCTGAAGAACGGCAAGACCGTGCTGGTGTCCACCTCCGGCCGCACCACCTGGTGGCCGTGGCTGAAAGCGAAATACGGCCTGACCGAGGGGCAGGGGCGGCCCTACACCTTCAACCTGCAGCCGTTCCTGGCGGACCCCGATTTCGCCCAGCAGGCCTATCCGTCGTCCGAGCTGTTCCAGGCCGCCAAGGCCGGCGCGAAGACCAACTTCTACCTGTTCGCCAACGACGGCTACCCGCCGTACGGCACCACCGTGGTGGCGATGCAGAAGCTCGTCAAGGAAAAGCCCGACGTGGTGGCCCGCTTCGTGCGCGCCTCGATGGAGGGCTGGAAGAGCTACCTGGCCAACCCGGCCGCCGGCAATGCGCTGATCAAGCAGGAAAACCCGAACATGAAGGACGACCAGCTGGCCTACGCGGTGGGCAAGCTGAAGGAATACAGCTTCGTCACCGGCGGCGATGCGGCCAGGCAGGGCATCGGCACGATGAGCGATGCGCGCTGGCAGCAGACCTATGAATTCATGGTCGCCGCCGGCCTGCTGAAAAAGGAAACCAGCTGGAAACAGGCCTACACCACGCAGTTCGTCCGCGACCTGAAAGTCATGCCCTGATCCGGAGAGTCTTGCCGGGCGAAGGCGACCATGTCGGCACGCCGGCCCGCGGGCGCAAGCCCATGCCGCCACCCATGCGGCAACCCATGAAACAGGAGTCACCACCATGCTCGTCACCCAACAGAAAGTCCTGCGCAAGTTCTGGTATGCGCTGATGCCGATGTCCGCGCTGGACGCGGGCCCGCAGCCGTTCACGCTGCTGGGCGAGAATATCGTCGTGTGGAAGGGAAAGGATGGCAAGCCGGCCGCGCTGCGCGACCGCTGCTGCCACCGCACCGCGAAGCTGTCGAAAGGCTTCGTCGAGAACGGCAACATCGTGTGCGGCTACCACGGCTGGACCTACGACTGCTCCGGCACATGCGTGCGCATCCCGCAAAGCCCTGATTCGCGCATTCCGCAGGGCGCGCAGGTGCCGGCGTATCACTGCGACGAGCGCTACGGCTACGTATGGGTGGCGCTGGAAGACCCGCTGCAGCCGATCCCTTATTTTCCGGAGGAAGAGGCGCCCGGCTACCGCCGCATCCTGCAGTTCTACGAGCGCTGGAACACGTCGCCGCTGCGCGTGATGGAAAACTCGTTCGACAACTCGCACTTCAGCTTCGTGCACAAGGCGAACTTCGGCATGATCGACAACCCGGTGCCGGCGAAATACGAGTTCCGGCCGAACGACTGGGGCTTCGAGGCCGAGACGCACGTGCCGGTGCGGAACCCGGAAGCGAGCTTCCGCATCACCGGCACCACCGAGCCGGTCACGGAGCGGCATCTGACGAACCGCTGGTACATGCCGTTCTCGCGCCGCTTCGGCTGCGTCTATCCGGCATCGGGAATCCACCACATCATCTACAACTGCGCCACGCCGATCGACGACGGCTCGCTGATGCTGGTGCAATGGCTGTACCGCAACGACAGCGAGGCGAGCTGCTCGACGCAGGAGCTGATCGACTGGGACCGCCCGATCACGTCGGAAGACCGCGACATCCTGGAGGCCACCGATCCGGATGCCTGCGTCGACACGCGCCGCCGCGTCGAATTCCACATGGAGTCCGACAAGCCGGGCCTGATGATGCGCCGCATGCTGATGGACCTGCTGACCCGGCACGGCGAAGAGGAAGCGCACAACCCGCCGGAGGCGCCATGAAACGCGACGACAGTTCCCTGCTGGCCGGCGCGCAGGCGGGTGCGCGGTCCGCTGCACAGTCCGACGGGCCGGCGGTGCTGTACGCGAACGGCGTGGAAAAGACCTACCCGAACGGCACCCGCGCGCTGGACCGCGTGAAGCTGCGCATCGGGCGCGGCGAGTTCGTGTCGCTTCTGGGGCCCTCCGGCTGCGGCAAGAGCACGCTGCTGAAGATGTTCGCCGGGCTCGAAAGCCCATCGGCCGGGCACGTGCGGTGGTGGGGAGAGGGCATGGCCACCGTCGACACGCCCGGCCGCACGCTGGCGATGGTGTTCCAGGAAGCGACGCTGATGCCGTGGGCGAAGGTGGCGGCCAACGTGCGGCTGCCGCTCGACCTGAAGGGCGTGCCTGCCGAACAGGCCGCGCCGCGCGTGGAGGCGGCGCTCGGCATGGTCGGGCTGTCGAAATTCGGCCACGTGTACCCGCGCGAACTGTCCGGCGGCATGCAGATGCGGGCGTCGATCGCCCGCGCGCTGGCCACCGAGCCGAACCTGCTGCTGATGGACGAACCGTTCGGCGCGCTCGACGAATTCACGCGCAACAGGCTCGACGCCGATTTGCGCGACCTGTGGGCGCTGCGCGACCTGACGGTGGTATTCGTCACGCACAGCATCTACGAGGCGGTGTACCTGTCGTCGCGGGTGGTGGTGATGGCGGCCCGGCCGGGCCGCGTGATCGCCGACGTGCCGATCGACGGGCCCGCGGTGCGCGGCGACGAGTTCCGCATCTCGCCGCAGTTCATGGGCTACTGCAAGCAACTGTCCGACCTGCTGGTCGAGGCCAATGCTCATCACCAGGAGGAACGCAATGCCTGACAAACCCCTGATTGCCGACGTGCGCGTGCGCCGCGCGCTGGCGCCGCTGGCGCTCGGCTTCATGCTGCTGGCGGTATGGCAGGCGGTCTGCGTTTCGATGCAGGTGCCGGTCTACCTGGTACCGTCGCCGGCCGCCATCGCCGGCACGCTGCTTGATGACTGGTCGCTGCTGTTCGATGCGCTGCTCGTCACGCTGCGCATCACGTTCTTCGCGTTCGCGCTGGCCACCGTGGCCGGCGTGGCCGTGGCCTTCCTGTTCGTGCAGAGCAAGCTGCTGGAAGCGTGCCTGTTCCCGTATGCGATCCTGCTGCAGGTGACGCCGGTGGTGGCGATCGCGCCATTGATCATCATCTGGGTCAAGACGCCGGCAGCGGCGCTCACGATCTGCGCCACGATGATGGCCGTGTTCCCGATCATCTCGAACACGGTGCTGGGCCTGCGCAGCGTGAATCCCGGCCTGCTGAACCTGTTCCGGCTGAACCGCGCCACCCGCTGGCAGGTGCTGGTGCGCCTGCGCGTGCCCAGCGCGTTGCCCAGCTTCTTCGGCGGCTTGCGCATCGCCAGCGGCCTGTCGCTGATCGGCGCGGTCGTCGCCGAATTCGTCGCCGGCACCGGCGGCAACAGCACCGGGCTGGCGTACCAGATCCTGCAGGCCGGCTTCGAGCTGAACATCCCGCGGCTGTTCGCGGCGCTGTTCATGATCACCGTCACCGGCGTGCTGCTGTTCGCGCTGATGTCGGCGCTGGCGCGTGTATGCCTGGCGCACTGGCATGAAAGCGAGGCCGAGGCATGATGCATGCCATCAAGGTGCGGGTCGCCCGCAAATGGCGGGAAGCCGATCGCGTTCTCGGCTTCGAACTGGTCGACCCCGATGGCGCAGCGCTGCCGCCGTTCACGGCCGGCGCACACGTCGACGTGCACCTGCCAGGCGGGCTGGTTCGGCAGTATTCGCTGTGCAACGACTGGCGCGACAGCTCGCGCTATGTGATCGGCGTGCTGCTGCAGGAAGGCGGCGGCTCGCGGGCCATGCACGCGCTGGAAGAGGGCGGGCTGGTCACGATCGGCGCGCCGCGCAATCACTTCCAGCTCGATACCGGCGCGCGGCGCTCGCTGCTGGTGGCGGGCGGCATCGGCATCACGCCATTACTGTCGATGGCGGAATGTCTGAACATACTCGACCGGGAATTCGCGCTGCATTATTGTGTGCGTTCGGCGGCGGCCGCCGCGTTCGCCGGGCGGCTGCGGGAGGCGCCGTTTGCCGGCCGCGCGCACCTGCATGCCGACGACGGGCCCGCGTCGCAACGGCTCGATCTGCCGGCGCTGTTCGCAGGCGCCGGCGCGGACACGCACCTTTACGTGTGCGGGCCCGCCGGTTTCATCGCGATGGTGGCGGAAGCCGCGCGGGCGCACGGCATCGCGCCGGAACGTGTCCACGTCGAGCACTTCGCCAACGGCGGCGTGCTGGCCGATGGCGCGGCATTCGAGGTGCGCCTGGCCGGCAGCGGCAGGACCGTCGCCGTGCCGGCCGGGCAGAGCGTGGTCGACTGCCTGGCCGGACACGGCGTCGAGATCGCCGTGTCGTGCCGGCAGGGCGTGTGCGGCAGCTGCCTGACCACCGTGCTGGCCGGCGAGCCGGATCACCGGGACTGCTACCTGACCGATGCCGAGCGGGCGCTGGGCGACCGCTTCCTGCCGTGCTGCTCGCGTTCGAAAACACCGCTGCTGGTGCTGGATCTTTGAGGCCGATTCCTTGAGACCGATTCTTTGAGACCGATAAAGGAGACTCCATGACTGACCTGTTGATCAAGAACGCCGCCGCCATCGTGACCGGCCTGGCGGGCGATGCCGCGCGCCATCCCGGCCCCGATATCCGCATCGCCAATGGCCGCATTGCCGCGCTGGGGCGCCTGGAACGGCTGCCCGGCGAACGCGTTGTCGACGCCGCCGGCTGCGTCGTCTATCCGGCGTGGGTGAACACGCACCACCACCTGTTCCAGTCGCTGCTCAAGGGCGACGCGGCCGGCATCGACCTGCCGCTGACGCCCTGGCTGGCGGCCACGCCATACCGCTTCCGCGCCGCGTTCGACGAAGACCTGTTCCGCCTCGCCGCGCGCATCGGCCTGGTCGAGCTGCTGCGCTCCGGCTGCGCCACGGTGGCCGATCACAATTACCTGTACTGGCCGGGCATGCCGTTCGACAGCTCGGCGATCCTGTTCGAGGAAGCCGAACGGCTCGGCATGCGCTTCGTGCTGTGCCGCGGCGGCGCCACGCAGACGCGGCAGCTGGAAGCGGACCTGCCGGCCTGCCTGCGCCCGGAAACGCTGGACGGCTACCTGGCCGACATGGAACGCATCACGAAGCGCTGGCACGATCCGGCGCCGGACGCGATGCGGCGCGTGGTGATGGCGCCGACCACGCCACTGTATTCGATGACGCCGCCCGAACTGCGCACCGTTGCGGCGGAAGCGCGCCGGCTCGGCATCCGGCTGCACAGCCACCTGTCGGAAACGGTGGAATACCAGAACGCCGCGCACGGCAAGCACGGTACCACGCCGGTGCGCTTCGCCGCCGAGCAGGACTGGCTGGGCGACGATGTCTGGTTCGCCCACCTCGTCAAGCTCGACGACGAGGAAGTCGCGCTGCTGGGCGCCACAGGCACCGGCGTCGCGCACTGCCCGCAGAGCAACGGCCGGCTCGGCAGCGGCATCGCGCCGATCCGCCAGCTCGAGGCGGCCGGGGCTGCGATCTCGATCGGCGTGGACGGCGCGGCGTCGAACGAGGCGGCCGACATGATCTCGGAAACGCACGCCGCGTGGCTGATGCAGCGGGCGCGTGGCGGGCAGGACGCGCGGCCGGCGCACCGCGGCGGCACGTTCGAGGGCGGCGCCGACGCGGCCACCGTCGAGGACGTGGTGCGCTGGGGCACGGGCGGCGGGGCCCGGGTGCTCGGCCTGTCCGGCCTGGGCACGCTCGAAGCGGGCATGGCCGCCGACATCGCCGTCTACGCGCTCGACGACCCGCGCTACTTCGGGCTGCACGACATCGCCATCGGCCCCGTCGCCTCCGGCGGCCGCCCGTCGCTGCGGCTGCTCACCGTGGCCGGCAAGCCCGTCGTCGAACACGACACCATCCCCGGCCTCGACCTGCGCGAACTCGCCCACGACGCCCGCGCTGCCGTCGCGAAATTGCTACGCCACGCAAACTAGGGACAGACCCTGTTTTCCAGGAAATATTGCCGCAAACCGGGGTCTGACCCCGGTTTTGAGCAATTGTTTCCAAAAATCGGGGTCAGCCCCCTTTTTTGGGAAACACGAAGTCCATGCCGCCGTCGTCAGGTTGCTGCGTCGCCAAAACCAGCCTGTTTTTGGAAAATGTTGCTTGAAATTGGGGTCAGACGGGATTGCCGGACTGCTCGGTTTCAGGCGACATTCACTTTGCGGGTTGGCCTTCGACCAGCGCGATGCGCCGACGGAGGCGGGCAGCTTCGTCGGTGTCGCCGGCAGTTTCGGCGCGCAGCGCCTGCACGTTTAGCCAGGCCAGCAGAGGGCGGCGCCAGCCCTGGTCGGAGGCGGTGGCGATCGCATCGGCGATCAGTTCCGGCGTGGCGCGGTTGGCCTTGAACAGCGCGCCGGCGCCGACGAGCCGGGACAGGGGATCGGCGATGCCCTTGACGGTGGCCGCCGCCGTCGCGTCGCTGGTGGCGGCCAGCACGGCGCGCTGCGGTTCGGGCAGCAACGCGGCATCGGATGGCTGCGCGCGGCCGGCGAGGTAGGCGGCGTAGGCGGCGTCGGCCGCCGTGGCATCGCTGCGCAGCGCCTCGAAGCCGGCGCATTCGTCGAACACCAGCGCGGCGGTACGGGCGGCGCAGCGGATCAGTTCGGCGCGGATGACCAGGTCGACCTTGCCGGTGGCGGCGATGTCGTCGCGGGCATGCGCGAATTCGTTCTTTTCGACCAGGTCGCGGCCGGCCATGAACGCATCGGTGGCGCGCTCCAGCGCGCCTTGCGCGTTCATCTTCCAGTCGGGTACCGGCGGGCCGCCGCTGCAGGCCGCCAGCAATACGGGTACTGTCAACACAAGGAATCGCTTCATGGCAGCTTGATCTCCGTTTCGCGCTTGAACGGCCACTTGCGGTTGATCTCGTTGACGAGCTGTTCGATCTTGCGCAGGTTGGCGTCGACATCGGCGCGCAGCGCGCCCAGGTCCTCGGTGGCCACGCGGGCGTTCTTGCCGACCGCCTGCGCTTCTTCCAGCACCAGGTCCATCTTCTTCAGGCTCAGGCGCGCATCGGCCAGCAGGCCGTCGAGCTGCCTGACCGCGGCCTGCGCATCGTTGGCCACGCCCTTGTCGCCGAACACCTTGCTGTCGGCATTGCCCACCAGCCGGTCGGCGCGCACGATCAGCGAATTGGCGTTGGCCAGCAGTTCGCGCGCCTTGCGGTCCTCGCCGGCGATGAAGCCCATCGCGCCGCCCGGGCCGTTCAGCTTCCCGGTCACGCCCTGGAGATTCGCCAGGCTCTGGCCGAGCGACGAGTCGGCGGCGGTCAGCGCCGTCACGTTGGCGAGGATGTCGCGCGCGGCGTTCAGCAGGCGCGGGATCTCGGCCGCCACGTCGCCCACCAGCAGCGGCCGTTCGGCCTTGTCGGCCAGCGGCGGATCGGTGGGAATGCCGGTGAACGCGCGCAGCTTGGCGCCGCCGACGATGCCTTTCTCGAGCGTGAAGATGCTGCTCGAACGCAGCCAGTGCGCATCCTTCTCGGGCACGTCGACCAGCACCCGCGCCTTGCCTTCGCGGGAAAGCTCGATGCTGCGCACGCGGCCGATCGGGAAGCCGGCGAACGTGACGTCCATGCCGACGGCCACGCCCTCGGAGTCGTCGGCCGTCAGCACGAGGCGCTGCGTGGCTTCGAAGGCGCCGCGCGCATACATCAGGTACAGCGCGGCGCCGGCGATCAGCGCGACCATCAGCACCAGCAGCAGCGCCGCCTTGACCTCGGCATTGCGCACCGGTGCCGGTTCGGCCGGTGCCGCCGGGGTGGGGAGGGAAGTTTCAGTCATGATCAGCCAGTCGTCTCAATCAGTCGTATCAATCAGTGGTATCGGTCGGTCGAATCGATCGGTCGAATCGGTCAGTAATAGTTGCCCATCAGCGAAGCGGCTTCGATCAGCAGGATCACGGAGAACATCCGCACCATGTCCGCCAGCCCGTGCGTGAAACGCAGCCGCGCCGCGAACGGGTTGGCGGCTGCATCGTAGTAGGACGAGGCGAGCGGGATGATGCCGACCGCCAGCGAGAAAAAGAAGATCTTCAGCGCCAGGATCAGCGCCACGGCCGGGTTGAAGATCTGCCCGACCACCCGCGTGTAGCCCGCCAGCGCATAGGGCGTGAAGCCATAGATGATGAGATAGGTCAGCACCAGCGTCAGGATGCAGCTGACGGCGGCGAGCAGCCACACCGCGAAGATGCCGGCCGACGCGCGCGGATAGAATTCGCAGCGCAGCGCCCCGGCGGGGTCGGCGGCCGGGCCGGCCGACCCCGCCGGGGCCGCCGCGGCGGCGGCGAGCCGCCGCTGCGCGAACTCCACGCCGGCCGGCAGCGTGCTGCGCAACGCCACGAACAGCGCCGCCGTCAGCGGGATCAGCTCCAGCACGAGCACGCGCACCACCATTTCCAGCGCGAAGCCGGACAGGCCGTACGATGTGGCGGTGACGACCACGATGCGAATGATGACAAGGCTGATCAGCGCCGACAGCACGCAGAACCACAGCAGGTTCGGCGCCGTGGCCAGCACCAGGTGGCTGGCGAGCGCGCGGTGATTGTCGCGGCGGTAGGTGGACGGCGCGGCGCCGCGCGCCAGGATCAGCGCCGCGAACTGCAGCAGGCGCCACCAGCTGGTGAGCCAGATCATGGTGGCGCGGTGCATCCGCAGCAGCGACGGGAACAGTGATGCATGGGTGGACATCTTGCAATCTTAACATTCCGACGTGCAGATCACGGTACGGAAGCGACGATGGCGTCGGCCACGGCCCGCACCCGCGCACTGCGGTTCAGGTCGCCGTGCATCACCAGGTACATGTCGTAGCTGTGCACCCGGTCCGGAAAGACGCGCACCAGCCGCGGATCCTGGCCGGCCATGTGCACCGGCAGCTCGGCGATGCCGATGCCGGCGCGCGCCGCCTCCATCAGCATTAGCCCCGTGTTGACTTCCAGCGCGACACGGGCCCCGGCAATGGATACGCCGGCCACGTGCGTGGCCTGCCGCGGCGCCACCGACGCATGGTAGATGACGAGGTCATGGCCCGCCAGTCCGGATTCCACCAGTGGCACGCCGCGTTCGCGCAGGTAGGTCTTGCTGGCATACAGGCCGGAAGTGCGCCGCGCCAGGTGCCGCGACACCAGGTCCGGGTCCGTGGGCTTGAGCGTGCGCACGGCCAGGTCGGCTTCGCGCCGCGTCAGGTTCGTCATCGCCGTGGTCACGTGGAGCACCACGCGGATGTCCGGGTGCCGGGCGTGCAGCGCCCTGATCGCATCCATCACGAAGTACTGCGCCATCGTGTCGGTGGTTGCCACCCGCACCGTGCCGGAGAGGCGGTTGTCGATGCCCTGCATCTCCCTTTCGAGCTGGTGCGCCGCCGCCTCCATCTTCTCGGCGGGGCGCGCCGCCATCTCGCCGGCCGGCGTGGGCACGTAGCCGGACGGCGTGCGCAGGAACAGTTTCGCGTTCAGCGCCGCCTCCATCGCGGCCAGCCGCCGGCCGGCCGTGGCCTGGTCGATGCCCAGCCCGGCGGCGGCGCCGCGCAAGGTGCCCGCGCGGTAGATGCCGAGGAATATCCGTGCGTCGTCCCAGTCCATGATTTTCCTGCCGATCGTTTTCCTGATGATCATTTTCCTGCTGATGCAGTTTTGCATCGCAGTGCCGATGGTATGCATGTTTACTGCATCGGGCAAGGGGCTTAACCTGCTGTCATTACCAGGAAGGGAAGCGCCATGCTGCTGTTTACCCTCGCCATCGGTTTCGTGATGGCGATGATCGACGTGACGGCCGTGAACACGGCCCTGTCCGATATTTCGTCCGACCTCGGCGTGCCGCTCGAAGGGCTCGTCTGGGTCGTCGACGGCTACACGCTGACGTTCGCCGCGCTGCTGCTCGCCGGCGGCGCGCTGGCGGACCGTTGCGGTGCCCGGCGCATCTACCAGGCCGGGTTGGCCGTGTTCGTGCTGGGTTCCGTGCTGTGCGCGCTGGCGCCGACGGGGACGGCACTGGTGGCGGCGCGGCTGCTGCAGGGCAGCGGGGCCGCGCTGTTCATGCCCAGCTCGCTTGCCCTGCTGACGCATGCCGAGGACGACGACCGGCGCCGCGCGAAAATGTTCGGTGCTTGGGCGGCGATCGTCAGCGCCGCGGCAACCGCCGGGCCGCTGGCCGGCGGCCTGCTGGTCGAGGCGTTCGGCTGGCGCAGCATCTTCTGGCTGAACCTGCCGGTCGGCTTGCTGGGCATCCTGCTGGCGCAGCTGAAGGCACCGGCGCCGGCCCCCCATGCCCGCCCGCTGGACCTGGCGAGTCACGCGCTCGGCGCGACCGCGCTGGCGGCGCTGGCATTCGTGCTGATCGAGGGGCCGGTGCTGGGCTGGACGTCGGCCCCGGTGGTTGTCGCGCTGGCCATGGCGGCATTGCTGCCCGCGTGGCTGATCCGGCGCGAACGCGCCGCAGCGCAGCCGATCCTGCCGCGCGCGCTGTACGGCATCGCGCCGTTCCGCGCCGCCGTGCTGACGGGCATGCTGATCAACTTCGGCACGTTCGGCCACATGTTCGTGCTCAGTCTGTGGTTGCAGGGCGCGCACGGCACCGGCGCGCTCGGCACGGGTCTTGCGATCCTGCCGATGACGGCGGCGGCCGGCGTGTCGAACGTGCTGTCCGGCCGCGCGGTGGCCAGGCAGGGGACGCGCATGCCGCTGCTGGTGGGAATGGGGGGCGCCGCCGCGGCCGCGCTGCTGCTGGCGCAGGTCACGGCCGGCACGCCGCCGTGGCTGGCGATTGCCGGCGGGACGCTGCTGTTCCTGGCGATCGGCTTTGCGATCCCGGCCATGACGGCGACCGTGATGGGCGCCGGCGGCAAGACGCACGCCAGCGCCGCGGGCGCGACCCTGAACGCCAGCCGCCAGATCGGCGCCTTGCTCGGCGTGGCGGCGGCCGGCACCATCCTGCATGCGACGCAGGACTGGGGCTTGCGGCTGGCCATCGTCTACACGGCCATCGCGGCGGCCTGTTTCGTCGCGTGGCTGGCCGTGTATCGCCGCATGGAGCCGGCCGACGCGCCGGCGCCGGCGGCCGGCGTGACCGAATGAGAGGCTACCCGTGCAGCTTGCGCCAGGCGATCATCTCGGCGATCGTCAGGATCGGCATGCCATGCCGCCGCGCGAATGCTTCGATGTCGTCGCCGCGCATCATCGTGCCGTCCGGGTTCATCAGCTCGCACAGCACGGCGGCCGGCGCCAGGCCCGCCATGATCGCCAGGTCCACCGACCCTTCGGTATGGCCGGCGCGGGCCAGCACGCCGCCCGGCGCGGCGCGCAACGGGAACACGTGGCCGGGGCGCACCAGGTCGGCCGGCTGCGCGTCCGGCGCGGTGGCCGCGCGGATCGTGGCGACACGGTCGGCCGCGGAAACGCCGGTGGTCACGCCGTGCCGCGCCTCGATCGACATGGTGAACGGCGTGCCGTAGCGGCTGCCGTTCTCGATTGCCATCGGCGGCAGTTCCAGCGTGCGCACGCGTTCGGCCGTCAGGCACAGGCACACGATGCCGCTGCATTCGCGGATCATCAGCGCCATCGCCTGGACCGTCAGCCGGTCGCAGGCCACGATCAGGTCGGCTTCGTTCTCGCGGTCGAAGTCGTCGAGCAGGATGACGGGCACGCCGGCGCGCATCGCATCGAGGGCTGCGGCGATGCGGCCTTCCAGGTCGCCGCCGTGAAGGGAAGGGGAAATAACGGAATCGGGAACAGGATTACATTCTTGGACAGACATTGAAACGCTCCTCGCAAATGGCGAAAAACGCTCCAGGGCAAAGCGAACGCACGCACGCCGCATGCGCGGCTGGCCACGCATGCGGTCGCACGATCGACGCACATCTTCTTTCATCCGGACTATACCGTCGGCTCCGGTTTTCGACCGGATCTGCTGACCCCGCGATGGCCTGGTCTGTAACCAGCCCCATCGCGGGCGCTCGCGGGCTCGGCCCGAAGGCCCTACCGCCGGTGGGGAATCGCCCCCCGCCCCGAAGACGTAAATTAAATGAAACTGAATAAGGCCCGCCGCATGGCGCGGCAAGCTCGAGGATTGTAGCAGAGCGATCAATTTCTGGTGTATCGTGGGCATTTCGCCCATTGATCGCATCCATTCCATGAAGTTGAGCCCTTTCAAGCTTGCCACCGCCGCCGCGCTGCTCGGCGCTTCGCTGCTGGCCCACGCCGCGCCGCTGCCGGCGCCCGGCGATACGTTGCCGGTGGCGCCCTACGTCAAGGTCGGCAAGCTGCCCAACGGCCTCACCTACTACATCCAGAAGAACGGCAAGCCGGCCAAGCGGCTCGAGCTGCGGCTCGTCGTCAAGGCCGGCTCGATCCTGGAGGATGAAGACCAGCTGGGCCTGGCGCACTTCACCGAGCACATGGCGTTCAACGGTTCCACCAATTTCAAGCGCCACGAACTGGTGTCGTACCTGCAGTCGATCGGCGTGAAGTTCGGCCGCGACCTGAATGCCTACACGAGCTTCGACCAGACCGTGTACATGCTGCCGATTCCCACCGATTCGAAGGAGGCGGTCGAGAAGGGCTTCCTGGTGCTGCAGGACTGGGCACACGGCATCACGTTCAACGAGGCCGACATCGAGAGCGAACGCGGCATCGTGCTCGAGGAACTGCGCATGGGCAAGGGCGCCAACGACCGCATGAACCAGATCCTGTATCCGAAGCTGTTCAACGGCTCGCGCTACGCCGAGCGGCTGCCGATCGGCAAGGCCGATGTGCTGCGCACGTTCAAGCCCGAAGCGATCAGGCGCTTCTACCGCGACTGGTACCGGCCCGACCTGATGGCCGTGATGGTGGTCGGCGACATCGATCCGCTCGAGGCGGAAAAGCTGGTCAACGCCCACTTCGGCAAGCTGAAGAATCCGGAAAACCCGCGCCCGCGCGAGTATGCCGCGATCCCGGAACGCAAGGAAGACGAAGGGCTGGTGGTCACCGACCGCGAAGCTCCGGCCGATGTGCTGTATATCCGCTACCCGATCGTGCCGCATCCGGAAGACGCCACCTACGGCGGCTACCGCCGCGACCTGGTCGAGAAGCTGTACGGCACGATGCTGAGCCAGCGGATGATGGAGCTCACGCAGCAGGCCGATCCGCCGTTCATCCAGGGTGGCAGCGGCATGGGCAAGGTGGTGCGCGGCTACCGGTCGTTCTCCGTCACGGCGCTGCTCGGCAAGGGCGGCCACGTGCCCGCGATCAATGCGCTGGTGCGGGAAGACGAGCGCGCGCGACAGTTCGGCTTCACCGCCTCGGAGCTGGATCGCGCCAAGAAGGGCATGCTGCGCAACTACGAGCGCATGTACGCCGAGCGCGACAAGTCCGACTCGGCCGCCTTCGTGGCCGAATACATCCGCAACTTCCTCGACGGCGAGCCGATCCCCGGTGTGCAGAACGAGTATGCGTATGCGCAGGCGCTCGTCCCGGGCATCACGCTGGAGGAAATCAACGCGGCGGTGCGCCAGGCCATCCCGTCGGACGACAAGAAGCTGGTGATCCTGATGGGCGCCCTGAAGGACCGCGCGCCGCCGACCGGCACGGAACTGCTGGCCGCCGTCGACGGCGCGCACAGGCAGACCGTGACCGCGCGCGAGGACAAGGCTTATGCCAGCAGCCTGCTGGAACAGCCGCCGGCACCCGGCAGCATCGTGGCCGAGACGGAAAACAAGGTGCTGGGCACCACCGAACTGACGCTGTCGAACGGCGTGAAGGTGGTGCTCAAGCCCACCGATTTCCGCAACGACCAGGTGCTGATGAGCGCCGTGCGCTTCGGCGGCCAGTCGCTGTTCGGCGACGAGGACATCTTCAACGCCCGCTACGCCGGCCCGCTGGCAGCGCAGATGGGCGCGCTCAATTACACGCCCGCCGATCTGCAGAAGGTCATGGCGGGCAAGAGCGTGGGTGCGGGCGTGACGATGTCCGACCTGTCCGAAGGCGTCTCCGGCGCGGCGGGCAGCGCCGACATCGAAACGCTGCTGCAGCTGACCTACGTGAAGCTTACCCAGCCGCGCCGCGACGAAGCGCTGTTCAATTCCTTCCTGGCGCGCCAGCGCGACATGGCGCGCAATGCGCTGGCCCGGCCGGAGGCCGAATTCGCCGACACGGTGCGCACCGCGCTGTTCGGCGACCACCCGCGCGTTCCGCGCACGCCGCGGCCGGAGGATTTCGACAAGGTCCGTCTCGACCGCGTGCAGCAGATCTACCGCGAGCGCTTCTCCAGCGTGAAGGGCATGACGTTCTATTTTGTCGGCAGCTTCGATCCCGCGAAGCTGAAACCGTTGCTGGCCACCTACGTGGCATCGCTGCCCGCGCCGGATATTCCGGTGGCGTATCGCGACCTCGGCGTGCGGCCGGTGCGCGGCGTCGTGAAGAAAGAAGTGCGGCGCGGCAAGGAACCGAAGAGCAACGTGTCGATCTCCTTCACCGGGCCGGCCGAGTTCTCGCAGGCCGAGCAAACGCGCATGCAGGCGTTCGTGGAAGTGCTGAACATCAAGCTGACCGAGGTTCTGCGCGAGGAGCTCGGCCTGATCTACGGCGGCGGTGCCAGCGGCGGGGTCACGAAGCTGCCCTATGCAAACTATTCGCTGGCGCTGGCGTTGCCCTGCGGCCCGGAAAACGTGGACAAGGTAATCGCCGCCGCGTTCGCGGAAATCCGCAAGCTGCAGGAGCACGGCGCGGAACCGGGCGACCTGGCGAAAGTGAAGCAGAACTGGCTGACCACGCACCGGCGCGCGCTGAGCGAAAACGGCTACTGGCTGGCCCAGCTGCAGACTGCCCAGCTGAACGGCTTCGCGCCGGAGTCGATCCTCGACTTCGACAAACGGGTGGCCGACGTGACCCCGGCCGATGTGCGCAGCGCCGCGCGGCGCTATGTCGATTTCGGGAATTACGTGCAGGTCGTGCTGTATCCCGAAGTAAAGTAAGTCCCTGCGAGGAAGGCAGGGCCGCGGCACGCCGCTGCCGCGGATATTTCGGTTTCATATAGGCGCCGTTCGCCGAACAGCGCCTTCATATAACCCGCCGCGCGCATGCCGGCACGGTTTTCCGCGCGACCGCACCATCAGTCGCCGCCGCCGCGCAATAATCTTCGCAATAATGTGTGAGATTTCCGCTCCATTTTTGCTGTTATGATCGGGCCAGAGGCGAATATTATGCGCGTGGCCGATAGCAAATTCTAAGCGTCTGATTTCATGTGCTTTTCATATATTGAAATAATATTTCGGCATGGGGAAATATAAACTGTATATGCATTAATCCACTGCGATCGACTTGCCAGCGCATTCCATGTAAATCATTTATTCAGCGTGGACGCTCCGCATATTATTCCGATATTTGCCCGTTTTCGATCGTTTTTCGACCGTTTATTGTTCAGCCATGTGCCTGGCATCCATGCACTGGTTGTAGGGGGCACGGCCCATGATCAGCATTCCTTACATGACCCTCGGCCTCGCGTTCGTCGCCGGCGTGCTTGCGGTACTGTTATGCGTAATGAGCTCGCCCACGTACCTGGCCGTGTTCGTATTGACGATCGCATCCGGGGTGCTGGCGGCCGCCAGCACGGTGCATTTTTGCCGCATCCGGTCTCCGCTGATGTTCGTGGCGTTGCTGCCCGGCGTGTTCGGCGTGTTCGCGATCGCCGACGTATTCGCGCGGCTGCTGGCTGGCGTGCGCCTGCTCGACCTGCTGGGCTGACGCGGCGCCGCGGCCGATGGGCCGATGGGCCGATGAACGGGCACCGTGACAGGGCGGCGCAGTGGCAGGTTTGTACGCGGATTCATATGGGGCTCGGGTACCTGGGCGGCGCTGGGCGCCGGCCGCTCCGTGCTAGCCTGTATCCATCGCCCCGCAACCCGTGCCCCCCTTGGCCGAGGCCACCATGTGGAAGAGGTTCCTGCTCGCACTCGTCATCGTCGCCGCCGCCGTCTCCGGGCTGGCGCTGATGCAGGCCGACACGTTCCGGGTCGAGCGCAGCGCGCTCATCAAGGCACCGCCGGAAAAGGTGTTCGGCTACCTGAACGATTTCCATCAGTGGCCCGCCTGGTCGCCGTGGGAGCGCCTCGATCCGGCGATGACGCGTGCTTTCAGCGGCGCGCCGCGCGGGCAGGGCGCCATCTATGCGTGGAGCGGCAACGACGATGTGGGCCAGGGCCGCATGGAGATCGTCGGCAGCACGCCGCCCCGCGCAGTCACGATCCGGCTCGATTTCGTCAAGCCGTTCGCATCCCGCAACGACATGCGTTTCGTGCTGACGCCGCGGCCCGACGGCACCGTGGTGACGTGGACAATGTCCGGCGCGAGCCCGTTCATCATGAAGCTGGTCGGCATCTTCTCCAGCGTCGACGCGATGGCTGGCCCGGACTTCGAAAAAGGGCTGGCACAGCTGAAAGAGGCGGCCGAGGCGCCGCGCTGACGGGCCGCTGCAAAGGCTGCCGCTTGCCCTGCATCACGCGCGGCCATCCGCCGCAATGCCGGCGCCATGCGCCACCGCCCGCACCGCGGCCATCGCGTCGCAGCCGGGCTGCGCCGCACGCACCTGGTTGCGGCCGCCATCCTTGGCGGCGTACATCGCGCGGTCGGCGGCCACGAACAACGCATCGGGGCCGCCCTGCCCGGTGCCTGGCCCGATGCACTGCTGGCGCGGCACCATCGTGGCGACCCCGATGCTCACGGTGATCCACGGCGACGTCGGCGATTTCGGGTGCGGCAGCTGCAGCGTCTCCACATGGGCCCGGATCGCCTCGGCCAGCAGCGCCGCCGCATCGGCATCGGTTTCGGCGAACAGCAGCACGAATTCCTCGCCGCCGTAGCGTGCCGCCAGGTCGGTCATCCGCAGCGCGTGGGCACCTAGCGCCTGCGCCACCTGCTGCAGGCAGACGTCGCCGGCCGCGTGGCCCAGTGTGTCGTTGTACAGCTTGAAGTGGTCGACATCGAGCACCACCAGCGACAGCGGCGCCCCGCTGCGCACTGCGCGCTGCCATTCCTTCTCGAGAAAGTTGTCGAAATGGCGCCGGTTGGCGATCTGCGTCAGCGAATCCACCAGTGCGGCGCGCTGCAGCGCGTCTTCGGACAGCTTGTGGTGCGTGATGTCGTGCAGCAGGCCGATGAACAGCGGCTGGCGCAGGAACATCGGCGTCAGCGTCAGGTCCATGCACACCGGCTTGCCTGCCTTGTGGCGGATGGTCACTTCGCGCGTGCCGTGGCTGTGCGCGGTGTCGGGCTGCGCCGCATAGCGGGCGAAATACGCCAGGTATTCCTGGGCCACGACGGGAGCGAGCAGGTCGCCGATGTGGCGGCCGGCCAGCTCGTCCGGCCCATAGCCAAGGTAGTTGTCGCAGGCGGGATTGGTGAACTGGATGCGGCCGCCGGCCTCGATGATCAGCAGTCCCTCGGCCATGTGGTCGACGATCGTGCGCAGGCGTTCGGCCTGTTCCTGCTGCGTTGCGCTGTTGGCATGCATCTGCAGCTGGGTGCGCACGCGGGCGCATACTTCCGCCATGCGCAGCGGCTTGCCGATGTAGTCGACGGCGCCCAGGTCGAAGCCGGCCACCACGTCTTCGCTGCCGGTACGCGCGCTCATGAAGATCACCGGAATCCGCTGCGTGACCGGATGGGATTTCAGGTGGCGGCAGGTCTCGAAGCCGTCCATGCCCGGCATCACGATGTCGAGCAGGATCAGGTCCGGGTGCACCCGCCGGGCCAGCTGCAGCGCGCGCTCGCCGGTCCCGGCGACATAGGTCTGGTAACCCTGTTCGACCATCTGTTCCCGCAGCGCCGCGAGATTGTCCGGCGCATCGTCGACGATCAGTATCGCGGCATCGCGCCGTCCGGTAGGACTGCCGACGCCGGTGCTTCCGGCTGGATCCATGCTGGGGGTATCTTAATGTTGACTAATGTCAATCATACCGCCAAGAAATCGAAAAGATGTCGAATATATGTAACTTATTGTTCAAAAAGATACGGTCTGGCGCCATGGCATTCAGCCGATCCTGGTCGCTCCGGCGCAAAAAAGCCCCGCCGGAGATCGACCGGCGGGGCCTCGCTTCCGTGGCGCTGCCGCGCCGCGTGATTACAACCGTGCGGCGATCAGCTTGCCCAGGATCGCGATACCCTGCCGGATGCGTTCCGGCGGCACCGTGACGAAAGACAGGCGCAGCGTGTTGGTTTCCGGCTCGTTGGCATAGAACGGCGCGCCCGGCACGAACGCGACTTTTTCCTTGATCGCCTCGTCCAGCAGTTCCATCGCATTGATGTGCTTCGGCAGCGTGACCCAGATGAACATGCCGCCCTGCGGTTTCGTCCACGTGGCGCTGGCGGGGAAATGCTCGGCCATCGCATCGAGCATCGCCTGGCACTGGTTGCCGTACAGTTCGCGGATCGTCGGGATATGGCGGTCCAGGAAGCCATCCTTGATCACTTCGTGGACCACCATCTGCGTCAGCTGCGCGGTATGCAGGTCGGCGGCCTGCTTGGCCAGTTCGAGGCGGCGCACCAGCGGCAGCGGCGCCACGACGTAGCCCAGGCGGATGCCCGGCGTGAGCACCTTCGAGAACGAACCCATGTAGATCACGCCTTCCGGGTTCATCGCCACCATCTTCGGCAGCGGTTCGCCCTTGTACGACAGCGCGCCGTAAGGATCGTCCTCGATCAGCGGCAGGCCGAGGCGGGCACACGTTTCCACCAGTTCCTGGCGACGCGCGATCGACAGCGTGCGGCCGGTGGGGTTCTGGAAGTTCGGCAGCGAGTACAGCAGGCGGGCGCCCGCCGCCACCGGGCCGATCGATGCCGGAACCAGGCCGTCGTCGTCTGTCGCCACCGAGGCGAATTCCGGACGGTACACGGAGAACGCCTGCAGCGCGCCCAGGTAGCTCGGCGTTTCCACCAGCACGCGGCTGCCTTCGTCGATCAGCACCTTGCCCAGCAGATCGAGCGCCTGCTGCGAGCCCGATACCATCAGCACCTGTTCCGGCACGATCCGCGCGCCATTCTTCGAGAGCGAATCGGCGATCCACTGGCGCAGCGGCATGTAGCCGTCGGTCGGGCCATACTGCAGCGCGGTCTTGCCGGTGGTCGACAGCACCTTGTCGAACGCGCTCTTCATCTCTTCCACCGGGAACGTGGCCGGCGACGGCAGGCCGCCGGCGAACGAAATGATCTCCGGTTGCTGCGTGATCTTCAGGATCTCGCGGATGAAGGAGCTTTGCAGCTGCTGGGCGCGTTCGGAAAAGCGCCACTGGATCGGGTTGGGGTTTTCGATTTTCATACGACTCTCTCGGAAAAATGCGGCGGACAGTGCCCGGCCGGTGAAGCAGCGCGCTTGTGGCGGCTCATGGGAGCGCGGCCGGGTAGGCCGCGCCCTTGAAAACAATGCGGAAAGTTACGCGATCTCGGCGATCAGTTCGATTTCCACGCAGGCGCCCAGTGGAATCTGCGCCACGCCGAAGGCCGAGCGGGCGTGTTTGCCGGCATCGCCGAACACTTCGCCCAGCAGCTCGGAGGCGCCGTTGGTGACCAGGTGCTGCTCGGTGAAGTCCGGCGTGGAGTTCACCAGGCTCATCACCTTGACGATGCGCTTGACGCGGTTCAGGTCGCCGCCGCAGGCTTCCTGCAGCGTGCCGAGCAGGTCGATCGCGATGGCGCGGGCGGCCTGCTTACCTTCGGCCGTGTCGATATCCTTGCCCAGCTGGCCCACCCACACGGCGCCGCCCGGCTTCTTGGCAATGTGGCCGGACAGGAACACGGTGTTCCCGGTCTGGACGTGCATGACGTAGGCGGCCGCGGGGGTGGCGGGCGCGGCCAGCGTGATATCGAGCGACTTCAGTTTTTCGTAGACGGACATTGTGTCTCCTATTGTTGATTGACTGTAAAAAAAATGGTTTCGGTATTGTACGACTTGCCGGTGGCGCTGCCCATCGTGCCGTTCAGTGCGCAGCTCAGTGCGCAGTTGATCTGGTCACGGCCATCTTCCGGCCGAGCGCCACCGTGCCGATCACGGCCAGCGCAAAGAGCAGGTGCGCGGCCCGCAGCGGTTCGCCCAGCACGGCGGCGGCGCCCAGCAGCGTGAGGAACGGCTGCAGCAGCTGGACTTGGCCCACCCGGGCGACGCCGCCCAGGGCCATGCCGCGGTACCAGAAGATGAAGCCGACGAACATCGAGAACACGCAGGTGTAGGCGAAGCCGCCCCAGGCCGCGGGCCCGGCCGCGCCGAGATCGCCGCCGTGCCGCCAGATGTCCCACGCGGCGAGCGGCAGGGCCACGGGCAGCGACAGCAGCAGGGCCCAGCTGATCACCTGCTGGCCGCCCATCGTTTGCGACAGCCGGCCGCCTTCCGCGTAGCCCATGCCGGCGGCCGCCACGGCGCCCAGCATCAGCACGTCCGCCAGGTGCAGCGCGCCGCCGCTCTGGCCGAGCGCGAAACCGATCACGAGGCTCGAGCCGGCCAGCGCCGCGCACCAGAAGCCGAACGATGGCCGTTCGTGCCCGCGCAGCGCGGAAAACAGTGCCGTGGCCAGCGGCAGGATGCCGACCAGCACGGCGCCGTGCGATGCCGGCAGCGAGCGCATCGCGATCGATGTCAGCAATGGGAAGCCGATCACGCAGCCGCCCGAGACGATGGCCAGCGCCGGCAGCGCGGCACGGCCGGGCAGCGGCGCGCCGCGCCACCACAGCCACAGTCCCGCCAGCAGCGCGGCCGCCACGGCGCGGCCCATCGTGACGAACAGCGGATCGAGTTCCGTCACGGCCAGCCGGGTGAACGGCAGGGTCAGGCTGAAGATCGCCACGCCGGCCAGCCCGAGCAGCATTCCGGCGGTCTCGTCGGCGCGGCTGTTCGCCGTGGGCGCCCGCGTCGCTGTCGATGCGTTCATGGCAAGGACTCCGCCAGCACGCCCCGGAACACCGGCGCATCGACATTCCCGCCCGTCAGCGCCAGGCCGATTTCGCGGCCGCGCACGCGCCGGTCGTCCTTCAGCTTCAGCGCCGCCGCCAGCGCCACGGCGCCGGCGCCCTCGACCAGGTTGTGGGTGGCATGGAAGTACAGGCGCATCGCGGCCGCCACCTCGGCATCGCCGACGGCGATCACGTCGTCCGCATGGTCGAGCATCAGCGCCACGACCGCCGGTTCGGGCACGCGGCAGGCGACACCGTCGGCGATCGTCGGGCGGACCGGCGCCTCGACGGCACGCCGGGCCTGCCAGGTCGACAGGTAGGCCGGCGCGGCTTCCGAGACCACGCCCACGATGCGCACGCCGTGGCCCAGCGCCTGCCGGGCAGCCACGGCGCCGCTGAAACCGGTGCCGATCCCCATCGGCACGAACAGCGTATCGAGGGCCGGACGGGCACGCAGCAGTTCCAGCCAGCCGGTGGCTACCCCGGCCACCAGGTCGGGCAGGTACGCGTGCACCATGTGCAGGCCGAGCCGTTCGGCCAGCGCCACCGCATGCTCGCGGGCGTCCTGCACATCGTGGCCATGCTCGATCAGCGTGGCGCCCATCGCCCGCATCGCATTGTTCTTGTCGACGCTGTTCCCGTGCGGGACCACGATCGTCACCGGCAGGCCGTGCCGGCGCGCCGCCCAGGCGACCGATTGCCCATGGTTGCCCCGCGTGGCCACGACCAGGCCGGGCAGGCGGGGGCGCTGCGCCGCCAGGCGCGCCAGGTGAACCAGCCCGCCGCGCACCTTGAAGGCGCCGATCGGCGTGTGGTTCTCATGCTTGACCCAGGCTTCGGTGCCCACTGCCTCGTTCAGCAGCGGCCACGAGAACTGCGGCGTGGGCGGCATCGCGCCGTACACGATGACGGCGGCGGCTTCGATATCGGACAGGGTAGGCAGCTGGTTCATGGCAGTGGCTTTCGGTTCGGGACAGCTCGGGGTTTCACCGCGGGTGCGTCGCTGCGCGTTGCGGGTTGGTGTGGTTTCATGCGGTTTCATGCGGTTTCATGTATCGTAGAAGAATTGACCAGTACACTGCCAATACACTTTGACGGATGATTTCAATAACTGTGATGGTGAAATGACCAATACACACATTGCTCCAAGGGCTGCCGCCGCGCCTGTCGGCAGGCTCAGCCGTGAGGCGGCCGAATCGCTGACCGACCAGATCGTGCGCACCGTGGCGGCCCGCATCGACGAGCGCGAACTGCGCAGCGGCAGCCGCATGCCGTCGATCCGGCGCTTCGCCGACAGCCACGGCGTGTCGCCCTTTACCGTGGTGGCGGCCTATGACAAGCTGGTCGCCCGCGGCTACCTGGAATCGCGCCGCGGCGCCGGCTTCTTCATCCGCGAACGTGCGCCGATCGTCGGCGCGGTGCCGGTGCCGAGCGTGCCGGAACCGGCCGGGCAGTCGCTGGACGTGGTCTGGCTGGTGCGCAACATGTTCCGCCAGATGCCGCACCAGCAGATGCCGGGCACCGGCGTGCTGCCCGGCGAATGGCTCGATGGCGACAGCGTGGCCAATGCGCTGCGCTCGATCGGCCGGCAGAATGCCAGCCTGCTGCTGAACTACGGGGTGCCGCAGGGCTTCCTGCCGCTGCGCCAGCAATTGCAGCGCAAGCTGGCCGAGCTGGAGATCGGCGCCACGCCGGAACAGATCGTGACCACCGCCGGCGTGACGCAGGGGCTGGACATGGTGGCGCGCGAGTTCACGCGGCCCGGCGACACGATCCTGGTCGACGACCCGGCCTGGTTCCTGATGTTCGGCTCGTTCGCGGCACTGGGCGCGCGCGTGGTCGGCGTGCCGCGGCTGCCGGACGGGCCCGATCTCGCCCGCCTGGCCGAGCTGGCCGCGCTGCACAAGCCGAAGCTGTACGTGATCAACTCGGTGCTGCACAACCCCACCTCGACATCATTGTCGGCCGCCAAGGCCTACCAGGTGCTGCGCATCGCGGCCGAGCATGACATCACGATCGTCGAGGACGACATCTACTGCGACCTGCATCCGGGCAGCGCCGTGCAGCCGGCCACCCGGCTGGCGGCGCTGGACCAGCTGCAGCGCGTGATCTACCTTTCCGGCTTTTCAAAGACGATGGCGGCCAACCTGCGCGTCGGTTTCATCGCCACGTCGCCGGAGCTGGCGCGGCGGCTGGCGGACCGCAAGATGCTGCAGACGCTGACCACCAGCGACATCGGAGAGCGGGTCGTCTACAAGATCCTGTCCGAAGGCGCCTACCGCAAGCACGCCGAGCGGATGCGCACCCGGCTCGACGGGCTGCGCTCGCGCACCGTGCGCCAGCTGGAGCGGGTGGGCCTGCGCGTGGACGTGGCGCCGCCGGCCGGTATGTTCGTCTGGGCCGATGCCGGTTGCGACACCAATGTGCTGGCCGAGCGGGCGATGGGGCAGGCGCATGGACCAGGAATTCTGCTCGCGCCGGGCAGCCTGTTCTCGCCCAGCCAGCTGCCGTCCACGTTCATGCGCCTGAACGTGGCGGCGATGCAGGACCCGGCGATCTGGCGCTTTCTCGAGAAGGAGCTGCGGGAGAAAGAAGCGGGGGCTTTGTCAAAAAGCTCTTGAAAGATAGAATCACCAGTCCCATATCGCTGAAACTGAAAATTTCCCGCTAACAAGACTAAAGAGGTAATGATGTCTGACAATAAACAAACCTTGGGCTTCCAGGCGGAAGTGAAACAGCTGCTGCAGCTGATGATCCACTCGCTGTACTCGAACAAGGAAATCTTCCTGCGCGAGCTGATCTCCAACGCATCGGACGCGGCCGACAAGCTGCGCTTCGAAGCCATCAACAACGACGCCCTGTACGGCGACGACCACGAACTGAAGATCAAGGTGTCGTTCGACAAGGCCGCCCGCACGGTCACGATTTCCGACAACGGCATCGGCATGAGCCGCGACGACGTCATCAGCCACCTGGGCACGATCGCCAAGTCCGGCACCAAGGAATTCTTCGGCAAGCTCTCCGGCGACCAGCAGAAGGATGCGGCGCTGATCGGTCAGTTCGGCGTGGGCTTCTACTCCGGCTTCATCGTGGCCGACCGCATCACGGTGGAAACGCGCCGGGCGGGGCTCGCAGCGAACGAGGCGGTGCGCTGGGAATCGGCCGGCGAGGGCGACTACAGCATCGAGCCGATCGAGAAGGCCAGCCGCGGCACCGACATCATCCTGCACCTGCGCGAGGGCGAAGACGAATTGCTGTCGACGTGGAAGCTGAAGTCGATCATCACCAAGTACTCCGACCATATCTCGCTGCCGATCCAGATGGCGAAGGAAGAGTGGGACGAAGAGAAGAAGGAGATGGTCACGAAGGATGAACCCGAGACCATCAACCAGGCCAGCGCGCTGTGGGCCCGTTCGAAGAACGACATCACGCCCGAGCAGTACGAGGAATTCTACAAGCACGTGTCGCACGACTTCGGCGCGCCGCTGACCTACACGCACAACCGCGTGGAAGGCCGCAGCGAATACACGCAGCTGCTGTACATCCCGGCCAAGGCGCCGTTCGACCTGTGGGACCGCAACAAGCGCGGCGGCATCAAGCTGTACGTGAAGCGCGTGTTCATCATGGACGATGCCGAACAGCTGATGCCGACCTACCTGCGCTTTGTGAAAGGCGTGATCGATTCGGCCGACCTGCCGCTGAACGTCTCGCGCGAAATCCTGCAGGAGTCGCGCGACGTGAAGGCGATCCGCGAAGGTTCGACCAAGCGCGTGCTCGGCATGCTGGAAGAACTGGCCAACGCCGACGAGCAGGAAAAGAAGGACAAGTACGCCACGTTCTGGAGCGAGTTCGGCCAGGTGCTGAAGGAAGGCGTGGGCGAGGACAGCATCAACAAGGACCGCCTGGCCAAGCTGCTGCGCTTCGCCTCCACGCATACCGACTCCTCTGATCAGACCGTGGCGCTGGCCGACTACGTGGGCCGCATGAAGGAAGGCCAGGAAAAGATCTACTACGCGACCGGCGAGAGCTTCACCGCCGCGAAGAACAGCCCGCACCTGGAAATCTTCCGCAAGAAGGGCGTGGAAGTGCTGCTGCTGACCGACCGCGTCGATGAATGGATGCTGTCGTTCCTGACCGAATTCGAAGGCAAGGAACTGGTGTCCGTCGCCAAGGGCGGCCTGGACCTGGGCCAGCTGGAAGACGAAGCGGAGAAGAAGGAGCACGAGGAAACCGAGGCGCAGTACAAGGACCTGGTCGAGAAGATGAAGGCGGCGCTGGGCGACAAGGCCAAGGAAGTGCGCGTGACGTTCCGCCTGACCGACTCGCCGGCCTGCCTGGTGGCGGACGAGCATGAACTGTCGGGCAACCTGCTGCGCATGCTGAAGGCCGCCGGCCAGAACGCCCCGGAAAGCAAGCCGATCCTCGAGATCAACCCGAACCACCCGCTGGTCACGCGCCTGAAATACGAGAGCGCGGAAGACGGCAAGTTCGGCGACTGGTCGCACCTGCTGTTCGACCAGGCCCTGCTGGCCGAAGGCGGCACGCTGGCCGATCCGGCGGCGTTCGTGAAGCGGATGAACGAGATGCTGCTGAAGTAAGCCATCCCGTGTAAGCCATCCCGTGCAAGCCGGTCCAGCCCAGGCTGGATCCGACGGCCCGGTCGCGCAAGCGGCCGGGCCGTTTTGGATTGTGGCCGGCATCACGCGAAGGCGGGCTGGCGTTCCCTCACGCCTGCACGTATGCTTCGCGCAACTCCTGTTCCCGCGCTGCGTCGGCTATATGCACGATGATCACCAGGTTCAGTACCAGCTTTGGATGCGAAGCTCGATGCTTCGCGAACCAGAACACTTCGGACAATTCCTCATCATCGTGCCAGGTCGTAACGACGAACTCCCCTTCCGGAATGTCGTCGTACGCGTGTGCCTCCATGTTTGCCTCGTCGACCGAATCATCCCATGCACTGCAGTCCTTGCCCCATGCAAGCATGTAGCGGCAGCCACTCGACACGAGCCAGCGGCTGACATCACACCGCCACAATTCCGCCACGTCGGCCTCGATGACGATGATGGCGGCGAACGGCTCGCCGTCCAGCGATGGGAGGTCGCCGTCCGGCGGCAGTTGCAGGTATTGAACGGTCCTTTTGCTCATCGTCATTCTCCTGGTTGCGATTCGGTGGCAGGAACGCTTACATTGCCATCTCCGGCACGTCGTACCCGATCCGCAGCCGCGCTTCCCTGAGCAGCGCCTGCGGCGATTTGCCGTAGGTGCGCACGAAGGCGCGCCGCATCCGTTCCTCGTCGCCGAAGCCCGTCTGCGCGGCGATCCTGCCGATGGCGCCATGGCCGTCTTCCAGCAGCGAACGGGCCGCCTCCAGCCGCAGCTTCTCGATCGCCTTGGCCGGCGAGTGACCCGTCTGTTCGCGGAACGCGCGGGAAAAATGCCGCGGGCTCCAGTGCACGTGATCGGCGAGCTGTTCGACCGACAGCGGCTCGTGCAGGTTTTCCTTGGCGAACAGCAGCGCGCTGCGGATGCGGTCCGAGCCGCCATCCATCAGCGACAGCGAGGAAAACTGCGACTGCCCGCCCGTGCGGCGGTGATACACGACCATCATGCGCGCCACCGACTTCGCCACTTCCACGCCCAGGTCCGCTCCCACCAGGCCCAGCGCCAGGTCGATGCACGCGCTCATGCCGGCCGAGGTCCACATCGGGCCGTCGTTCACGAAGATCTTGTCGTCATCGAGTTCGATGTCCGGGTACAGCTTCTTCAATTCCTGGCCCAGCGCCCAGTGCGTGGTCACCCGGTGGCCGGCCAGCAGGCCCGCCGCGGCCGCGATGAAGGCGCCGGTGCACAGGCAGGCGGTGCGCCGCGCCCGCGGGCTGGCGCGGCGCAGCGCCGCCAGCAATTCCGGTTCGGCGGGTTTCACCACGGTGGGACCGGCAATGAGCAGCGTGTCGTAGGCGCGCCGGCCGAACGGCTTCGTTTCCACCGGCACGCCGGCCGAACTGGTGACCATGCCGCCGCTGTGGGAGATCGTCTCCACCTGGTAGCGCGTGGCGCCGTGGATCTGGTTGGCGATTTCAAACACCGTGAGGGCGGCGAAGTCGAGGATCTGGAAACCGGGGAACACGACGAGGGCGATGCGGGCGGCCATGATGTCCTGAAACGAGGGGTGATGTCCTGCGATTCTAGCGCCGTTCGCGGCGCCCGTGCAGTGGCCGGATGGCAGATGCGGGCGTGTCCGGAAACGAGGGTTTCCGGTCATTTCGGCTGCGGATGGAGACGGCCATAATGATTCCACACCAACCCGCTCACCAGACCAACCCACCCAAGGAGAACGACATGTCCCAGCAACAGAACAAAGGTACCGCCCTGGTCACCGGCGCATCGTCCGGCATCGGCGCCATCTACGCCGACCGCCTGGCCGCCCGCGGCTACGACCTGATCCTGGTGGCCCGCAACGAGGAGCGGCTCCACGACGTGGCCGACCGGGTGCAGCGCACGCATGGCCGCGGCGTGACGATCGTGCAGGCCGACCTGGGAGCGCGCGACGACCTGGCGCGCGTGGAAGCCATCCTGCGCACCGATGCCTCGATCACGCTGCTGGTCAACAACGCCGGCTTCGGCGCCGTGACGCCGCTGCTCGAATCGGACGTGGACCGGATGACGCAGATGATCGACATCAACGTGACGGCACCGACCCGCCTCGCATATGCCGCGGCACCGCCGTTCGTGGCCCGCGGCGGCGGCACGATCGTCAACATCGCCTCGACCGTGGGCATCGGCATCGAGATCATGAACGGCGTGTATGGCGCCAGCAAGGCCTACGTGCTGGCGCTGACGCAATCGCTGCACCACGAGCTGGCGTCGAAGGGCGTCCGTGCCCAGGCCGTGCTGCCCGGCGCCACCGCCACCGACTTCTGGGATACGGCCGGCCTGCCGCACGAGAACCTGCCGGCGGCCATGGTGATGCGCGCCGAGGACATGGTCGATGCCGCGCTGGCGGGCCTGGACGCGGGGGAGGTGGTGACGATCCCGCCGCTGCAGGACGGCAACGACTGGATCGAATACGAAGCCACGCGCAAGGCGCTGGCGCAGCGGTTCGCCCACGCGACGCCGGGCGAACGCTACCTGGCCAGGGCCGCCGCCTGACCCGAAGCAGACCGCATCCATCCACCCACATCGCAACGACCGGAGCACACCATGAACATGACGCACAACACGATCTTCATCACGGGCGGTACCTCGGGCATCGGCCGCGGCCTCGCCGAAGCATTCCACAGACTGGGCAACCAGGTCATCATCGGCGGCCGCCGCAAGGCGCTGCTGGACGCGGTCACCGAAGCCAATCCCGGCATGCGCTCGATCGAGCTCGATATCGCCGACCCGGCCGGCATCGACGCGGCGGCGCGCTGGCTGACGACGGAGTTCCCGGCATTGAACGTGTTGATCAACAACGCCGGCATCATGCCGTTCGACAATCCCGCCGGGGCGGTGGATGAAGCCGCGCTGCTGGCGCAGGTAAACACGAACCTGCTGGGGCCGATCCGCATGACGGCCGCGCTGATCGGACACCTGAAGGCGCAGCCCGCGGCAACGGTCGTCAACAACACCTCGGTGCTGGCATTCCTGCCGCTCGCATCGACCGCCGTGTACTCGGCGTTGAAGGCGGCGCTGCACTCCTACACGCTGTCGCAGCGCTTTGCCTTGCGCCACACCTCTGTGCGGGTGCGCGAAATCGCGCCGCCGTGGGTCAATACCGACCTGATCCACAAGGGGAACGATCCGCGCGCCATGGCGCTCGATGACTTCATCGTGCAGACGATGGCGGGGCTGGCCAGCGGTGCCGACGAGGTGATCGTCGACAGCGTGAAGCCGATCCGCGACAATCCGGGCGCGAACGAGCACGCGCTGGTGAACGGCTTCAACGAGGCAATGCTTGCCAACCCGATCCCGGTCGCATGACGCATGCGTGACCGTGCCGGCCGGCTTTGCGCCGGCACGGCCCGCTGCCCACCGGCCGGTGCGCTGATCAGTTGCGCCGCTTGCCGCGCCGCCGCGCCGCCAGCAGCACCACCGGCGTACCCAGCGCGAGCAGCGCGAACGTGGCCGGCTCCGGCACCGGTTGCAGGAAGCCGCGGATCTCGCCGCCCGGTGCGAACTCGGTGTGCAGGTTCAGGTAAGCCTGGCCGTTGCCGAGCCCGGCAAGGAAAGCGCTTTCCGCACCGGCGATCGTGCCACCGCCGAAGTTGGTGATGAAATTCGGATTCCACGTCGCGGCGAGCGAGGTGTCGAACGTATGCGAATAAGTGCCGCTGGTGACCCCGAGCGGGAAGCCGGTGAAAGTCGGCAGTTCGGTCGCGACGCCGGCGGTACCCGTTTCCGGCAGCGCCGTGCAGCAGTGGATGTGCGCAGCGGTGGTGCCGGCCAACAGGCCCGAGAATGTCACGTCGATGGTCAGCGTGTGGGCCGCAACGTCGAAGTCGACCGTGACGGTTCCCGTGCCGGGCGACGCATTCGGCGGCGCCTCGACCGCACCCGACAGGTTGGCGGTGAAGACCGTGGCGTTGGCGGACAGGCATGCCAGGCCCAGAATGGCGGCGGCAGCACCCTTCGTCATGGTTTTGCCGATTGCTGCCCGGTTGCTCCCGACCCGACTGCCGTCGACCTGATTGCTACCGAACCGATCCGACTGTTCCCTGCGCAGCATTGCGTGATTCATTGTCGTCTCCTTGTGAATGAAACGGATTGACAAGCAAGTCGCACGCCTGCCTGCATAGTCACTGCGAAATCAAGCACTTGCAGAATGTCATATGGCTGAGCTGTCAAGAATATCGACAGCTCGTCGACGGAACTTGCCATGAACTTGCTACGAACTTGCTACGAACTTGCTACGAACTTACTACTGAAATACTACCAACAAGGCTGCGCACGGTTGACCCGCAACTCTGCATCGGTTTAGCCTGTAGTAGAATGCAATCTTGCTCTTTGTTTACAATTACCGGTCCGCCGCACGCACCATGCAACAGAGTTCCTGTTCTGTCCTGCTCATCGACGATGAACCCCTGGCGCAGGATTACCTGTTGCATTGCCTCGAAGCGCATGCCGATGTCGCGCTGTGCTACGACCACTGCGCCGAGCGGGCCGTGGATCTGGCGCTGGAGATCGATGCCACCGTGGTGCTGGTCGACCTGCGCATGCCCGGCACGGATGGTTTCACCGTGGTGCGCAACCTGCGCGCCGATCCGCGCACCGAACATATCCCCATCGTCATGCTGTCGTCCGAGCACGATGCGCAGTTCAAGGTCGAGGCATTCTCCGCCGGCGCCAGCGATTACCTCGTCAAATGGCCCGATGCGCGCGAGCTCGTTGCGCGGCTGCGCTATCACAGCGCGGCCTGCGTTGCGCGCCGCCAGCGCGACGGCGCATTCGCGTCGCTGGCGCGCAGCCAGGAGGAATTGCGCGCCAGCCAGGCCGCGCTGCACCAGGCGCAGAAGATGGAGGCCATCGGCCAGCTGACGGGCGGCGTCGCGCATGATTTCAACAACGTCCTGCAGATCATCGGCGGCAACCTGCAGCTGGTAAAGCTGATGGGCGGCCTGAACGACAACGCGCGCGGCCGCATCGAGGCGGCGCTGGCCGGGGTCGAACGCGGCGGCCGGCTGGCGGCGCACCTGCTGGCGTTCGCCCGGCGGCAGCCGCTGCAGGCGGTCGTCATCGACCCGGGTGTCGTACTGCTCGACATGGAAGAAATGCTGCGCCGCGTGCTGGGGCCGCAGGCACGCATCAATACCGATATCACGCCCGGGGTCTGGAGCACGGCGGTCGACCCGAGCCAGCTGCACAACGTGATCCTGAACCTGGCGATCAATGCGCGCGACGCGATGCCGAACGGCGGCGCGATGACACTGCGCGCCCGCAACATCCCGGCCGGTGCCCCGGACCTGGCCGAGGTGGGCGAGGGGGAATACGTGATGATCGAGGTGGCCGATACCGGCAACGGCATGCCGCCCGAGGTGCTGCAGCGAGCGTTCGAACCTTTCTTCACCACCAAGCCGACCGGGCAGGGCACGGGACTCGGGCTGTCGATGGCGTATGGCTTCGTCAAGCAGTCCGGCGGCGAAATCCTGCTCAGGAGTGCGCCCGGGGATGGCACCAGCGTGCGCATTTTCCTGCGCCGCAGCGCCGTGCCGGCCGTCTCGGTCGAAGAAGACAACGCGGGGGTGCCGCTGTTCGGCGGCATCGAGACGGTGCTGGTCGTGGAAGACGAGGATGACGTGCGCGACGCCACCGCGCAACTGCTGCAGGCGCTGGGCTACCACGTGCTGCAGGCGCAGGATGCGGACCATGCGGCCGTGATCATCGAGAACGGCACCCGCGTGGACCTGCTGTTTACCGATGTGATGATGCCGGGCAGGATGAGCAGCCTGCAACTGGCCGAACTGGTGCGCCGGCATTGCCCCGATGCGCAGATCCTGTTCACCTCGGGCTACGCGGAAGGCGTGCTGACGCATGAAGGCAGGATGGACCCGAGTATCAGCCTGCTGCCAAAGCCCTACAATCCGGATGTGCTGAGCGCCCGTATCCGGCACCTGCTGCGACGGCGCAAGGCCGCCTGAACGCTTCGAAAGCGCGCTGTCAGCCGATCGGCCGCACGTAGCGCTGCGAGCCTGGCGGGGGTTCGTTCAGTACCGCCCAGAAAATGCCCAGGTCCGATATCGCGCGCACGAATTCCTTGAATTCGACCGGCTTCACCACATAGGCGTTCACGCCCAGCGCATAGCTGCGCACCAGGTCCTGCTCTTCGCGCGACGAGGTCAGCATCACGACCGGCAGCGGCCCGAGGGCGGCGGTATTGCGGATCTCCCGCAGCACTTCGAGCCCGTCGACTTTCGGCAGTTTCAGGTCGAGCAGAACCACGGCCGGATTGCCTTTCTGCCGCGCGGCATGGTCGCCACGGCAAAACAGGTAGTCGAGTGCCTCGGCGCCGTCGCGCACGACGATCACCTCGTTGGCCAGCTGGCTTTTTTCCAGCGCGATCAGGGTCAGTTCGAGGTCGTGGGGGTTGTCTTCCACGAGCAGGATGGGTTTCAGCATACGGTCTATGACGTGTGGGGGATGGAAAAGGTAAAGGTCGCGCCCTGGCCGGGCGCGGAGAAAGCGGTCACCGTGCCGCCATGGCGCTCGACGATGCGGCGCACGTTGGCCAGGCCGATGCCCGTGCCCTGGAAATCTTCCATCCGGTGCAGCCGCTGGAAGACGCCGAACAGCTTGTGCACATAGTCCATGTTGAAGCCCACGCCGTTGTCCGCCACCGTGAACACGGTCGCGGCGGCGTCGCGCCGGCCGTCCACGCTGATCACGGCCGGATCGCGCGTGCCGGTGAACTTCACGGCGTTGGCCAGCAGGTTGTACAGGGCCAGCTGGATGAACGCGGGATCGGCCGCGATGGCCGGCAGGTCGCCCACGTGCCAGTCGATGCGGCGGCTGCCGGTGTCGAGGGACAGTTTCTCGATGCAGGATCGCACCAGCTCGTTCATGTCCACCTCCACCGGCCGCAGCGATGCGCGGCCCATCTGCGAAAAACTCAGCAGGTCGTCCACCAGCTTGCCGGCCAGGCGTGCCGATTCCTTGATGTTGGTAAGGAAGCGATGCTGCTTTTCGGGCGGACCGCTGCCGGCCGTTTCCAGCAGCAGGTCGGAAAAGCCGACGATGTGCCGCAGCGGCGCGCGCAGGTCGTGCGACACCGAATAGGAAAACGCCTCGAGTTCCTTGTTGGCACGGCCCAGCTCCTCGGCCAGTTCGGCCATCTGCTCGGCGCGCTCGAGCGCGATACCCAGCAGCGCGGTGCGGAACTCCAGCGCCATTTCGATCTCGCCCGGGTGCCACGGCGCCGACGTGCCATGCACCGTTTCGCGCCACGAATCGAAGCTGGTGCGGGGGCTGAGCTGGGTCGGCGAACCTGCCGCGGCATCCTTCGCGTGCGGGTTGCCGGCCCAGTCGATCGTGTACACGAATTCGGGGCGGAACCACAGCAGGTAATGCTTGTGGATGCGCGAGATCGGCATCGCCAGCAGGCCGCTGGCGCTTTGCCGGTACGCGCCGGCAGGCGCGAATTCGGCGCCGAGCCGGTCGGTGTAGTACACATCGTAATGCGGCTTCACCTGCAGCCAGGAAATCAGTTCGCGCAGCTGCGGCTCGTCCGGCGTATCGCCATAGCCGACGATGCGGTCGTCGACGATGATGGCCGCGCCGCCCGCCCGGGCGAATTGCAGCAGCTCCGGAAACACGTTGCCCATGTTTTCGATGAAGTTGGCGCCCTGCGTGAGTCCGGCCAGTACCGACACCATGATGCGCCGCACTTCCAGCCGGAATTGCAGTTCGTCGTGCACCTCGCGGCTCTCGATGCGCAGCGCCAGGATCTGGCCCAGCTGCTCGCAGGCGGTGCGCTTGTCGAACGTGAGCTGGCATGGCGTGGCGTTGTGGCAGGAAATCAGACCCCACAGCCTGCCTTTGACCATCAGCGAAACGGACATCGACGCCAGCGTGCCCATGTTGCGCATATATTGCAGGTGCACCGGCGACACGCTGCGTAGTGCGGCGAACGACAGGTCGTTCGGCGCGCCGGTCAGGGGATTGTCGCGCGGTACCAGCTGCGAGGGCGTGTAGTCGGCATCGCCGATCAGGCGGATGCGGTTCGATACGTACAGCTCGCGCGCCTGCCGGGGAATGTCGGTGGCGGGAAAGCGCTGGCCGAGGTAGGAGGGCAGGTTGCCGTCGCCGCTCTCGGCCAGCACGTGGCCGTGGCCTTCGCCATCGAACTGGTAGACGAGCACGCGGTTAAAGCCGGTGACGGTGCGGATTTCGTCCGCCGCCCGCGCGCTCATCGTCTCGATCGTGTCGGTATCGTTCAGCTGTTGCAGGAAATTGCCGA
Source organism: Pseudoduganella dura (assembly GCF_009727155.1). Classification (NCBI taxonomy): domain Bacteria; kingdom Pseudomonadati; phylum Pseudomonadota; class Betaproteobacteria; order Burkholderiales; family Oxalobacteraceae; genus Pseudoduganella; species Pseudoduganella dura. The sequence goes on from NZ_WNWM01000002.1 coordinate 5,149,354, forward strand.
CCAATGGATACAGATGGCGGAAATCGGCCGCGCCGGCGCGCGTCACCGCTTCGAATTCCAGCATCAGCAGCGAATCGTAGCGGTGCATCAGCACATCGAAGGCGCCGCGCGCCAGCCGCACGGTCGCCGCGAACGAAGGGCGTTCCGCCGCGAGCGGCAGCTCCGGAGCCAGCTGGGCAGCGGCATCGCTGCCGATCACGTCCGCCAGGGCGCGTCCCAGCGCGGCCACCGGCGCCATGCCCAGGTAACGTTCGATATTGTCGCTGACCTGAACGATGACACCTTGCGGCGATAGCGCCAGCACGCAGCCGTGCGGCTGGATGCTGCCCGGCGTGCGAATCGGTTCCCGGTCGCAACTGCTGAGGTCTATCGTTGGGCTTGCTTGTGTCATGGACAGAATTTTACCGGCAAATGGTCGGCATTGCGTACAACGGGGCGGCGGGCGGTATCAGCGTACGCTCTGCAACAGGAACGACGGCTGGCCGCAGCTCTTCTGCGAGCGCTTGATCTCGGCCTGTCCGCAACTGCGCGACGCGCCGTCGGGCCGGTAGCAGACACGGATCTCGCGCAGGAAACGGCCGGACCCGCCGCAGAACGGCACGATCGCATCGCTGGCCAGCCGTGGATTGGCGGCACGGAAGGCATCCTTGAACCCGGCCACCGTCACCCGTACCGGCTGCTCCGGCGCCCGGTAGGCGGCCGGCACCACCACGGCATCCTTCAGCTTCGCCGACAGCGCCAGGTACTGTTCCGGTGCGAGGCCCGAGCAGGTGCCGTGCTTCGTCCATTCGTGCCCGATCAGCTTGGGCGAAGGGTAGATCGCCTCGTATTTGCGGCGCACCTGGGGCGGCAGCGGCTCGCGCGAGCAGCTCTGCGGATAACCGTTTTCGTATTGCGGCCACAAACCGTGCAGCACGAAACCGAGCCGGCGGCCGCTGCCGCACTGGTTCGGGTCGCGCCCGCCATTGGTAGCGCAGTACGAAGGCGACCAGGACAGGGCCAGTGCGTAGTAATCGAACTGCCCGGGCTCGCCGACGTTCCTGTTCCTGTCGGCCGCGCCCGCGGTGCTGCACAGCACGGCCGCCGCCAGCAGGAGCGCCGTACGGCTAATCGCTTGTTGCATGTTGCTCTCCATTGTTTCCAGGCTCCGGCGTCCGGCCCCGGCCCCGGTACGGGCAAGGCTGCCGGAGGCGGAAAAGCTCATGGCGCTTCCCGCTGATCCCGCGGAAACGGGCGCCGCCCGGACAAAGGCGGGAGTGTAGCACGACAGGAATGTCATATTGCCATGCCATTCTCCCTTTCAAATGGTGCTACTCGCAAAGCCATATGCGTTGATAACATGCCAATTGATTGAATGTCACTTGCAATAATGGCACCAATGAAGAATTCGCGTATTCATGGCGAATTGCCAACAAAACTTTTTCAATTTTTTTTGAAGAAAAGCCTAAAGTTCCGGCGGCACCTGCCGTTACCCCATCCAGATGTCCGGAAAAGCATTCTTGTTCGTTGCATTGGATGACAGGAAAAAATTATAAAATTTTTTGGCTGTCACCCTAAAGTTCCCGCCAAGGCTGCCGTAACCGGTACAGATGTCGCTAAAAAGCGTCAACCAGGCATCCTGATTCAGGCGATAAAACGAAGTTTTTCGCTTACATCCTGAAGCCCGGCATTCCTCCGCAAAGCCGCGCCAATACTGGCGCGTCCCCATGATCGCCCTGCGTTTGTCAGACAAACGCTGACAGGGCGCGATCGTCGTTTCCCTACAGCAAATACAGACACCGGCCTCTTCTCGTGCTGCGGCCCCTACAGCAGAATGTGTCTCAACGGAAACGATTTGAGGAGCACACAATGACTGCGAACGACATGATGGCCGAGATCCGCGATGCGAACCTGAGCTACCTGATGCTGGCCCAGCAGATGATCCGCGCGGACAAGGTCACCGCCATTTTCCGGCTCGGCATCTCGACCGACATTGCCGACCTGATCGAAGGCATGAGCAATGCCCAGATCCTGAAGCTGGCAGGCGGCAACATGATGCTGGCCCGTTTCCGCTTCGACGACAGCGCGATCCTGGGCATGCTGACCAACTACAACAAGGACCGCTCGCTGGCCCAGTCGCACGCGGCGATCCTGATGGCCGGACAGGGCGTCGAAGAAATCGCCTGAGCGGTACACTCGCGGTCATTCCGCAGTCATTGATCCTATATAACAAGCTGGACGGGGAGTGAAACATGAGCAATGCCGGTAAAAAAAGCGTCGTCACCGAAGCGCAGGAGATCGGGCTCGCTATCGAGCTGATCAACCTGGGTGCAAGGCTGCAATTGCTCGAATCCGAAGTGTCGCTGTCGCGCGAGCGCCTGCTCAAGCTGTACAAGGAGCTCAAGGGCGTGTCGCCGCCGAAAGGCATGCTGCCGTTTTCGACCGACTGGTTCCTGACCTGGCAGCCGAACATCCATGCTTCGCTGTTCATGAACATCCACGATTTCCTGGTGCAGCACGCGGGCGCCACCGGTATCCACGCCGTGATGAAGGCTTACCAGCTGTATCTGGAGCAGATGCCGCCCGCGCCAGGCGAAGAGCCGCTGCTGTCGCTGACGCGGGCCTGGACGCTGGTGCGCTTCTTCGGCAGCCGGATGCTGGAACTGAAGGGGTGCCGCAAGTGCCAGGGCAAGTTCATCGTCAACGGCATGGACCTGAACGGCGATTACCACTGCGGCCTGTGCCACATGCCTTCGCGGGCCGGCAAGACGCGCAAAGCCAGGGAAGAGGCCGTCGCCGCGTGACCCGCCGTGTAAGCCTTCGCAAACATTCCGTCGGGAAAAGCCGGGGTAGCGCATGACGTCACCCCGGCTTTTTCATTTGCCGGCCGTGCGCGCACTGCTCGTGCAATTGTTCGCCCTGCTGCCCACCGCCGCGCTGGCGGTGGGGCTCGAGACGTTCGGCCGTGGACTGACACTGCTGGAGGCGACCGCGCTGCAGGGCGTGGTCGCCATGCTGGTGACATGGAAGATCGGCCTGGCGCCATGGTGGCGCCTCATCCAGCTGCTGTTCCCTGTCGCGCTGCTGGCCGCGCTCGGACTGCGATTGCCGCCCGTGCTGTTCCTCGCGGTCTTCATCCTGCTGCTGGGCTGGTACTGGTCCACGTTTCGCACCCAGGTACCGTACTTTCCTTCCAATCCCGCGGTGTGGCGGGCAGTCGAGGCCTTGCTGCCGGCCCGGCCCGGCGCGCGGGTCATCGACGTGGGCAGCGGCCTTGGCGGGTTGACGCTGCACCTGTCACGTGCCCGGCCGGATGCCGAATGCGCCGGCATCGAGCTGGCGCCGTTGCCGTATTTATATTCGAAATGGCGTGCAGGAATTACCGGTAGTGGCGCGCGATTCATTCGCGGCGATTATGAGAAGATCGATTTTGGCGAGTATGACGTGGTGTTTGCCTATTTATCACCGGCGGTAATGTCGGGCCTTTTTGATAAGGCACGCCGCGAGATGAAAGTTGGCAGCCTGTTAGTAAGTTACGAATTCAATATCCCGGGTTTCAAACCGGACAAGACCATCTTTACCACAGAGGGAGCACCGCCACTATTTGTTTGGCTGTTTTGATTGGCTTTCTCTTGCGAGGGCGGCTGTCTCACGCTATTGTAGTTCCTTGTGGAATCATTTGCTGCGCCCCATTCTTATAGGAGTTTGCAGGCTTGCTAGTAATTATCGGTTATATCGTGGTCTGCGCCAGCGTGTTTGGCGGCTATGCGCTGGCCGGCGGACATCTCGCGGGCCTGTTCCAGCCGTTGGAACTGCTGATGATCGGTGGCGGCGCGGTGGGCGCCTTCTTCGTCGGCAATAACAGCAAGGCCATCAAGGCGACGCTGGCCGCCCTGCCGACGCTGTTCAAGGGCTCGCGCTATACCAAGGAACTGTACATGGACCTGATGTCGCTGCTGTTCGACGTCCTGTCCAAGGTGCGCAAGGAAGGCCTGATGTCGATCGAGGGCGATATCGAAACGCCGGAACAGAGCCCGCTGTTCTCGAAGTACCCGTCGGTGCTCGAGGATCACCACGTCGTGGAATTCATGACGGATTACCTGCGCCTGATGGTGTCCGGCAACATGGATGCGTTCCAGATCGAAAACCTGATGGACAACGAACTGGAAACCCACCACCACGAAGGCGCCGTGCCGGCGCACGTGATCGCCAAGCTGGGCGACGGCCTGCCGGCCTTCGGCATCGTGGCGGCGGTGATGGGCGTGGTGCACACGATGGAATCGGTGGGCATGCCGCCTTCCGAGCTGGGCATGCTGATCGCGCATGCGCTGGTCGGCACCTTCCTCGGTATCCTGCTGGCCTACGGTTTCGTCGGGCCACTGTCCAGCCTGCTGGAACAGAAGCTGGAAGAATCGACCAAGATGTTCCAGTGCGTGAAGGTGACGCTGCTGGCCAGCCTGAACGGCTATGCGCCGGCACTGGCGGTCGAATTCGGCCGCAAGGTGCTGTACTCGACCGAACGCCCCACGTTCGCCGAGCTCGAAGACCACATCAAGAAATCCAAGTCGAAGTAATGGGCGTGAACATCCGGACGGGGAGCACACATCATGGCTGATGAAGGCCTGCGGCCCATTATCGTCAAGCGCATCAAGAAAGGCGGCGGCGGTCACCATGGCGGCGCCTGGAAGATCGCGTATGCCGACTTCGTGACGGCGATGATGGCGTTCTTCCTGTTGATGTGGCTGCTGGGCTCGACCACCAAGGGCGACCTGAACGGCATTTCCGAATACTTCAAGACGCCGCTGAAGGTGGCGATGCAGGGCGGCTCGGGCAGCGGCGACAGCTCGTCCGTGATTCCCGGTGGCGGCAAGGACCTGACCCGCAAGGATGGCCAGGTCAAGGGCGGCGACGATCCCGACGTCAAGAAGAAAACCTTCAACCTGACCGCCGCCAAGCAGGCGCTGGAACGCGAAGAGGCGCAGCGGCTGCAGGGCCTGAAGGAACGGCTGCAGCAGAAGATCGAGAATTCGCCGGCGCTGCAGAAGTTCAAGAACCAGCTGATGCTCGACTTCACCAGCGAAGGCTTGCGGATCCAGATCGTGGACGAGCAGAACCGCCCGATGTTCCCGAGCGCGAAGGCGGAACTGGCCGGCTACACGGCGGAAATCCTGCGCGAGATCGGACCGGTGCTGAACGATGTGCCGAACAAGATCGGCCTGTCCGGCCACACGGATGCCACGCCGTATTTCTCGGAAAACGGCTACAGCAACTGGGAACTGTCGGCCGATCGCGCCAACGCCTCGCGGCGCGCGCTCGTCCAGGGCGGGATGCAGGACAATAAGGTGATGCGCGTGGTGGGCCTGGGCTCGGCCGTGAACCTGGACCGCAAGGACCCGTTCAACCCGATCAACCGGCGCATCAGCATTATCGTGATGAACAAGAAAACGGAAGAAGGCCTGATGCGCGACGCCGGCAAACTGGAAGTAGGCAACGGCAACGGCAACGGCAGCGGCACCGGCGCGGACGCGGCGGGAAGCGCGGCGCCGGCGGCAGGCTCCCCACCGGCCGCTCCGGCGGCAGGCTCCCGATAGGCAGCAGCGAGTCAACAGCAGAAGAGAGTCATCGCGAGATTCACATGAACAGAAAAAAAATCCTCGGCTCCCACGTGAAGCGCCTGCTGTCCGGCGTGTCGGACCACGGCAAGCGCCACCTGACGGAAGTCGAAACCGACCTGCTGCAGACCAACCTGCTGCTGGAAGAGGCCATCGAGAAGCTGTCGCAGAATTTCATGGCGATCCACGCGGCCGTCAGCGACCAGCAGGGCACGATCCGCCTGCTGCTCGACGGCGGCACGCCCACGCTGGACGCCAAGGAAAAGCTCGAGGCAATGAACGACCAGGTCGGCACGCATGTCAACGCGGCGATCACCAGCATGCAGTTCCAGGACATGACGAGCCAGCTGATCGACCGCACGCTGAAACGCGTGACGGGCCTGCGCGAATTCCTGGCCACGCTGGGCGCCCATGGCGCCGAGATGAACCCGGACAGCGACAACGACGAGATGGTGGAACTGCTCGGCAAGGTCAGCATGGCGCTGGCGATCCAGAGCCTGGAGCTGCGCAACGTGCTGCGCAAGGCGGTCAGCCAGAAGCATCTCGAGAGCGGCGACATCGAGCTGTTTTGAACAGACGCATCGGTATCGAATACACAGTGGGCCATCAAGTGCCCGAAATTTAGCAGCTAAGTTTTGATAAGTGAGAGAAGAAAATGGCAAAAACGATTCTTGCGGTTGACGATTCCAGCTCCCTGCGCCAGATGGTGGCGTTCAGCCTGAAGGCCGCCGGCTACCAGGTGGTGGAAGCGGTCGACGGCCAGGATGGCCTGGACAAGGCAAAGCAGGGCGCAGTGGACCTGGTGCTGACCGACCAGAACATGCCGAAGATGGACGGCCTGCAATTGATCAAGAGCCTGCGCGAACTGCCTGCCTACGCGAAGACGCCGATCCTGATGCTGACCACCGAATCGTCGGACGAGATGAAGGCCAAGGGCCGCGCGGCCGGCGCCAACGGCTGGCTGGTCAAGCCGTTCGACCCGCAACGCCTCATCGAGGTCGTGAAGAAGGTCATCGGCTGATCATGCGTGCCGTGAACTTGGCACTTGGCATTTGCGGAGTCTCCCCATGACCATCGACATAAGCCAGTTCTTCCAGGTCTTCTTCGACGAAGCCGAGGAATTGCTGGCTGAAATGGAGCGGCTGCTGCTGGCGGTCGACGTCGAAGCGCCGACCGAGGAGGATCTGAACGCGATCTTCCGCACCGCCCATTCCGTGAAGGGCGGCGCCGGCACGTTCGGCCTGACCGACATGACGGAAGTGACGCACATCCTCGAGACCCTGCTGGACCGGATCCGCAAGGGCGAGATGGCGCTCACGCTCGACCACGTGGACGCGTTCCTGGCCGCCAAGGACGCGCTGAAGATGCAGCTCGACGGCCACCGGCTGGGCACCGCCGTCGACCAGGACGCGGTGGGCGACGTGCGGATGATGCTGCAGCACCTCGCGCAGGACGTGCAGGTGGAAGCGATCGCCCACATGGCGCCGGCATTCCACGGTGCCGCGGCGGAAAGCGAAACGGTCGATCACAGCGGCGGGCGCCGCTGGCGGCTCGAACTGCCCGCGATGCCGCACCGCGACGTGACGGCGCTGGCGGCCGAACTGGGCCTGATGGCGCACGTGGCGGTCACGCCGATCGACCGCGAGCGCAACGCGATGCTCGTGACCACGCATGAAAGCCTCGACGACATCGTGGCGATCTGCTCGTTCGTGCTGAATACGGAAGAAATGAACGTCGTCGAGCTGCCGGCGCTGACCGGCGAGCAGGCGGCGCTCGAGCAGGCCGCACGCAAGGACGTCGAGGACGATCTCGGCTATGGCTTCTTCGAGCCGTTGAGCAAGGCGGAAGAGGGAACAATGCGCGCCGCTACGCAGTCGGGCGAAGGCTATGGTTTCTTCCAGCCGCTGGAGGAAATCCGCGCCGGCGCCGAGAGTGCGGGTGACGCGGCGCGCGGCTACGGTTTCTTCCAGCCGGTCGAACAGATCCGCGCCGCGGCGGGCATCAAGGATGCCGCGCCGGCCGAAACGGCGGTGGAAGAAAAGAAGGCGCTGAAGAAGGAAGTGGACAAGGCGGCCGCCGCAGGCCAGAGCGGGGGCGCCGAAGCGTCGTCGATCCGCGTATCGATCGAGAAGGTGGACCAGCTGATCAACCTGGTGGGCGAACTGGTGATCACGCAGGCGATGATCGAGCAGCGCGTCGATGCGCTCGACGCGATGGTGCACGAAAAGCTGCTGGCCTCGGTGGGCCAGCTGACGCGCAATACCCGCGACCTGCAGGAAGCGGTGATGTCGATCCGGATGATGCCGATGGACTTCGTGTTCTCGCGCTTCCCGCGCATGGTGCGCGACCTGGCCACCAAGCTCGGCAAGAAGGTCGACTTCATCACCAACGGCGCCGCCACGGAACTGGACAAGGGCCTGATCGAGCGCATTGTCGACCCGCTGACGCACCTGGTGCGCAACAGCATCGACCATGGCATCGAAATGCCCGAGGTGCGCCGTGCGGCCGGCAAGGCCGATGCGGGCCGGCTGTTCCTGTCGGCCTCGCACCAGGGCGGCAACATCATCATCGAGGTATCGGACGATGGCGGTGGCCTGAACCGTGAGAGGATCCTGGCGAAGGCCAGGCAGAACGGCCTGCCCGTGTCGGACACGATGCCCGACGCCGACGTATGGCAGCTGATCTTCGCACCGGGCTTCTCGACGGCCGAGCAGGTGACGGACGTGTCCGGCCGCGGCGTGGGCATGGATGTCGTCAAGCGCAACATCACGGCGATGGGCGGCACCGTCGACATCCGCTCGGCCAAGGGATTCGGCACCACGATCTCGATCTCGCTGCCGCTGACGCTGGCGATCCTGGACGGCATGTCGATCCGCGTGGGCGACGAGGTCTACATCCTGCCGCTGGGCTTCGTGGTCGAGTCGCTGCAGCCGGCGGAAACCGACGTGCGCGAAATCACCGGCAAGGGCCGGGTGGTCAAGGTGCGCGGCGAATACCTGCCCCTGATCCCGCTGTACCAGATGTTCGGCATCGCCCCGCGCTTCGCCGAACCGTGGGAAGGGATCCTGGTGATCCTGGAAACGGAAGGCAGGAAGGCCTGCCTGTTCGTCGACGAACTGGTCGGCCAGCAGCAGGTGGTGGTGAAGAACCTGGAATCGAATTACCGCAAGGTGGCCGGCATTTCCGGCGCCACGATCCTGGGCGACGGCGGCGTGGCGCTGATCCTGGACGTGGCGGCGCTGATCCGCTCCTCGCGCCAGCTGGTGGACGAAGCCACCCTGAGCATGCTGGGCTGAGCCGGCATATTGAACAAAGACTCCGACAAAGGAAATCACATGGCAGACCCCATCCAGAACGCCGACATCGCGGGCCACGAATTCCTGGCCTTCACGTTGGGCAAGGAAGAATACGGCATCGACATCCTGAAGGTGCAGGAGATCCGCGGCTACGAAGCGGTGACCCGCATCGCCAACGCGCCGGAATTCATCAAGGGCGTGATCAACCTGCGCGGCATCATCATCCCGGTGGTCGACATGCGCATCAAGTTTCACCTCGGCGAACCGGTGTATGACCAGTTCACCGTGGTGATCATCCTGAACATCAACGGCCGCGTGGTGGGCATGGTGGTGGACAGCGTGTCGGACGTGACCACGCTGGAGCCGGACCAGATCAAGCCGTCGCCCGAGATGGGCACGGTGTTCTCGTCGGAATACATGATCGGCCTCGGTACCGTCGGCGAACGGATGCTGATCCTGATGGACATCGACAAACTGATGTCGAGCCCGGAAATGGGGCTGATGGACAAGACGGCCGCCTGAGCGGCCGGTCAGGCGGCAAATACGCAGCAAATACGCAGGCAAATACATCGCGGCCGGCGCCCCGCCAAGAGGGCGCGCCGTATTCAGGGTTGCATTGAGGGAACGGGAATTAATATGAGCGTACGGGATTACAAGATCGGTACACGCCTAGGCATCGGGTTCGGCATCATCTTGCTGATCCTGGTGGCGCTGGTGCTGACCGCCAACGGACTGAATCATCGCAACAAGGCGCAGCTGAACGAGGGGCTGGAACTGACCAGCGCCAAGACCCGCGCGGCGATCGCGATGAAAAGCGCGATGCTCGAATCGGGCATCGCCATGCGCAACATCGGCCTGCAGTCGGACGTGGAGCTGATGCAGAAGGAAGAAGCCAAGGTCAAGGCGCAGCAGGCGCGCTACTCGGAAGCGCTGGGCAAGCTGGAAAAGCTGGGCCTGGACGACACCGAAAAGAAGGTGCTGGCCGAACTGGCCGAGCTGGACAAGGGTGTGGATACCGCGTTCAAGGACGCGATGGCGCAGGTGATGGCCTTCAATGCCGAGGGTGCCACGAAGATCATCTCGGGCCGCATCGATCCGCTGAACACGCGCACGCTGGAAGGCCTGAACCGCCTGGTCGAGATGCAGCACGCGGCAATGCGCACGCTCCAGGATAACTCGGTGCAGGCGGATAACCGCGTGCTGATGCTGACGCTGCTGCTGGGTGCGCTCGGCGTCGCCGTCGGTGTCGTCTGCGCGATCTTCACCACGCGTTCGATCACCGTACCGCTGGCCGGTGCCGTCGAGGTGGCGCAGCGTGTCGCCGCCGGCGAGCTGACCTCGCGCGTGGTGGTCGAAGGCAAGGATGAAACCAGCGCGCTGCTGCAGGCGCTGAAGGACATGAACGACAGCCTGGTCAAGACCGTGGGCCAGGTGCGCAGCGGTACCGAAACCATCGCGCTGGCGTCGCAGGAAATCGCCTCGGGCAATGCCGACCTGTCGTCGCGCACCGAGACGCAGGCCAGTTCGCTGGGCGAGACCGCCAGCGCGATGGGCACGCTGACCTCGACCGTCAAGCAGAACGCGGACAATGCGCGCCAGGCCAACCAGCTGGCCGTGACGGCTTCGTCGGTGGCGGAAAAGGGCGGCCAGGTGGTGTCGGAGGTGGTCGATACGATGGGTTCGATCAAGGCGAGCTCGTCGAAGATCGTCGACATCATCGGCGTCATCGACGGCATCGCGTTCCAGACCAATATCCTGGCGCTGAACGCCGCCGTGGAAGCGGCGCGCGCCGGCGAACAGGGCCGCGGCTTCGCCGTGGTGGCTTCCGAGGTGCGCAACCTGGCACAGCGTTCGGCCAGCGCGGCCAAGGAGATCAAGGCGCTGATCGACGATTCCGTGACCAAGGTCGATGCCGGCGGACGGCTGGTCGACGAAGCGGGCCAGACAATGGGCCTGATCGTCACGTCGATCCGCCAGGTGGCCGACATCATGGGCGAGATCACCGCCGCCACGCAGGAACAGAGCCAGGGTATCGAGGAAGTGAACATTTCGATCGCGCAGATGGACGACATGACGCAGCAGAACGCCGCGCTGGTCGAACAGGCCGCGGCGGCGGCCGAGAGCATGCAGGACCAGGCGCAGCGGCTGGCCGAGGCGGTGGCGATCTTCAAGCTCGGTGGCGAGCAGGTCGCCCTGGCGGCGCCGGCACGCCCGGCAGCCAGGCCTGTGCCGAAGGCCGCGGTGGCCCATAAGCCGCCGGTGCGCGCGGTCGCCGTGCTCGACGTGCCGGTGAAGAAATCGCCGGCGAAGAAAGCCGCCCCGGCGCCCGCGGGCGACGACTGGGAAGAATTCTGACCGCCCCGGGAGCCGAGATGTCCAGAGACACCGTCAAGGAATTCGATTTCAACGGCCGCGATTTCGAGCGGGTCCGTGGACTGATCTACAAGCGGGCCGGCATTTCGCTGGCCGACAGCAAGCAGGAAATGGTCTACAGCCGGCTCGCGCGGCGCCTGCGCGCGACGGGCATCGTGTCGTTCGCGAAATACCTCGACGACCTGGAAGCCGGGCGCATGCCCGACGAGTGGGAATCGTTCACCAACGCGCTGACGACGAACCTGACGTCGTTCTTCCGCGAGGCGCACCATTTCCCGCTGCTGGCCGACCACGTGCGCAAGCACAAGGGCGAAACGCTGAACATCTGGTGCTCGGCCAGTTCCACGGGCGAGGAACCGTACTCGATCGCGATCACCGTGTGCGAGGCGCTGAACACGTTGACGCCGCCGGTGCACATCATCGCCACCGACATCGATACCAACGTGCTGGCCACCGCCGCCAACGGCATCTATCCGATCGAACGGATCGAGAAGCTGACGGCCGAGCAGCAGCGCCGCTTCTTCCTGAAGGGGAAGGGCGACAAGTCCGGCATGGTGCGCGCGCGCCCGGAACTGCGCCAGCTGATCACCTACCGCCAGCTGAACCTGCTCGACGAGCGCTGGGACATCCGCGGCCCGTTCGACGTGATCTTCTGCCGCAACGTGATGATCTACTTCGACAAGGCCACGCAGCGCAAGATCCTGTCGCGCTTCGTGCCGCTGATGAAGCCGGATGGATTGCTGTTCGCCGGGCATTCGGAGAATTTCCTGTATGTGTCGGACGCCTTGAAACTGCGCGGAAAAACCGTGTACGAGCTGGACACCGCCGCGCGCGCCAGCGCGGCGGCGGCCGTGGCGAAAGCCTGAATACGGCATCGAACGCCGGCGCGCGAAGCAACCACCAAGCGAGAGCACAAAGCGAAAGACCCAGATGGACAACGAACACATCGCCACCAACGTCTACTACGACCGCACCTTCGACTGCGAGGCGGCGAAGATCCTGCCGGGCGAGTACTACTTCACGAACAAGGACATGCTGATCGTGACCGTGCTCGGGTCGTGCGTGTCGGCCTGTATCCGCGACCGCGTGTCGGGCCTGGGCGGCATGAACCATTTCATGTTGCCGGACGGCGGCGCGGACGCGAACAGCCCCGTGTCGGCATCGGCGCGCTACGGCACGTATGCGATGGAAATCCTCATCAACAGCCTGCTGAAATCGGGCGCCCGGCGCGATAACCTGGAAGCCAAGGTATTCGGGGGCGGCGCCGTGCTGAAGGGCTTTACCGCGATGAACGTGGGCGAGCGCAACGCGGCGTTCGTGCAGAGTTTTCTGCGCAACGAGCGGATCCGCGTGGTGGCCGAGGATTTGAACGACATCTATCCGCGCAAGGTCTATTTCTTTCCCCGTACCGGCAAGGTGCTGGTGAAGAAGCTGATGCAGTCCCATAACGACACACTGGCGAAACGCGAGATCGAATACGCGAGCCGCCTGAAAAAGCAGCCGGTCGCCGGCGAAATCGAACTGTTCTGACAAGGCGCAGTCCTGCGCAGTCTTGCCGAGGAAACCATGAAGATCAAGGTAGTCGTCGTCGACGATTCCGCGCTGATCCGCAGCGTGATGACGGAAATTATCAACAGCCAGCCGGACATGGAAGTGGTCGGCACTGCGCCCGATCCGCTCGTGGCGCGCGAGCTGATCAAGCAGACCAACCCGCACGTGCTGACGCTGGACGTGGAGATGCCGAAGATGGACGGCCTCGACTTCCTGGAAAAGCTGATGCGGCTGCGGCCGATGCCGGTGGTGATGGTGTCGTCGCTGACCGAGCGCGGTTCGGAAATCACGATGCGCGCGCTCGAACTGGGCGCCGTCGATTTCGTGCAAAAACCCAAGATATCGATCCAGACCGGCATGCGCGACTATGCCGACCTGATCGCCGATAAAATCCGGGCGGCGGCCAAGGCGCGCATCCGTGCCCGCACGCTGCCCCAAGCGGGCGCCGAAGGCGCCGCTCCCCTGCCACAATTGCGCAATCCACTGATGTCGTCCGAAAAACTGATCATCGTCGGTGCCTCGACCGGCGGAACGGAAGCGATCCGGGAATTCCTGATGCAGATGCCGTCCGACTGCCCGGGCATCCTGATCACGCAGCACATGCCGGAAGGGTTCACCCGCTCGTTCGCGAAGCGCCTGGACTCGCTGTGCAGGATTTCCGTGTGCGAGGCGCAAGGCAACGAGCGCGTGCTGCCGGGCCATGCCTATATCGCGCCCGGCCACTCGCACCTGCTGCTGGCGCGTTCCGGCGCGAATTACATGACGAAGCTCGACACAGGCGAGCCCGTCAACCGGCACCGGCCGTCGGTGGACGTGCTGTTCCGGTCGGCGGCGCAACACGCGGGCAAGAATGCGGTCGGGGTGATCCTGACCGGCATGGGCAAGGACGGCGCGGCAGGGATGCTGGAGATGAAAGCGGCCGGGGCGTATAATTTTGCCCAGGATGAGGCCAGCTGCGTGGTGTTCGGCATGCCGCGCGAGGCGATCGCCGTCGGTGCCACCCACGAGGTGGGAGCATTGCCGGCATTGCCCGGGATGGTGCTGGGTTACCTGGCACAGCACGGGATGCGCGCCCTGCGGGTGTAGCCCGGTCGGCAACCTATCGTCGACTTATCGGCGGCGATTCTGTGCCACTATGTGACTGCAGTACGCGATACAACGGTTTTGTGTTTTTTACCGGCGATTCGAGGGCGCTTCATTCCCTAGAGGCAACTTAAATGCTATCCTTCGAATCGCTGGTGACGCGACACCAACCACACTAATTATTTATAACCGCGTAGAGAAACAACGGAGCAATTCATGGCTGATCCAAAGATGAAATTTTTAGTTGTTGACGACTTCTCGACGATGCGCCGCATCGTCCGGAATCTGTTGAAAGAACTGGGTTATGCCAATGTGGACGAAGCCGAGGATGGCGTGATGGCGCTGGCCAAGCTGCGCTCGGAACAGTTCGACTTCGTCGTGTCCGACTGGAACATGCCGAACATGGATGGCCTGACGATGCTGCAGAACATTCGTGCCGATCCAGCGCTCGCGAAGCTGCCGGTGCTGATGGTGACCGCCGAAGCCAAGAAGGAAAACATCATCGCGGCGGCCCAGGCCGGCGCCAACGGCTATGTTGTCAAGCCTTTCACCGCGGCCACGCTGGACGAAAAGCTGAACAAGATTTTCGAGAAAATCGGAGTCTGATTCATGGGTGAGCAAGCCGGCGTCGCCGTCGCGGAAGGCGCGGATCCGCATGAGGAGTTCCTGGCGCGCATCGGGCACATGACCCGTGCGCTGCACGAGAACCTGCGCGGTCTCGGGCTGGACAAACTGATCGAGAAGGCGGCCGAGGATATCCCTGATGCCCGCGATCGGCTCGACTATGTGGCGCGCCTGTCCGAAACGGCCGCGCAGAAGGTGCTCAATGCCACCGACGAAGCAGGCCCCCTGCAGGATCGCATCTGCAGCGACGCGAAGGACCTGTCCGGCGCATGGCAGGCGCTGCTCGATGGCCAGGGCGGCGACAACGCCGACTGGCGCGCGCTGGCGCAGCGCACCGTCGCCACGCTGGCCGCCACCACCGAGGCCACCGGCGCCACCAAGGGTCACCTGATGGACATCATGATGGCGCAGGATTTCCAGGACCTGACGGGCCAGGTGATCAAGCGCGTGACTTCCATCGCGCAAAACCTCGAAAAGCAGCTGGTACAGACGCTGATCGACTTCGCGCCCGAGGAGCTGAAGAGGGAGATCGACACCGGTCTCCTGAACGGCCCGCAGATCGACAAGGCGAAAGACGGTGTCGTTGCCGATCAGAGCCAGGTCGACGACCTGCTCGACAGCCTGGGCTTCTGATTCAGGACGGGCCGTACGGCCCGTTTTTACTTTCCCCGCCATGCACCAAACGCATTTCCTCGTCCGCGAGCCGCTGCTCGATCCCCAGCAGCGCGTGGTCGGCTACGAACTCGCCTGGCAGCTCGACCCCGCGGCCGTCCCCGCCCAGGCCGAGCTGGAGGACCTGGTGCGCTTCGTCGCCGGACTCGTCAACGATGCCGAACGGGGCTGGCTGCTGCGCGACAAGACGCTGTTCCTGCAGGCCGTGCCGGGGATGCTGTCGACGGACGCGCTGCATGACCTGCCGCCGCAGCACACGGTGCTGTCGATCCGCACCGCCGAACTGGCCAATCCCGACACGCTGGCCGCCGTGCGCGCGCTGCGCGCCGGCGATGTCGGCATCCTGCTGCGCAACTGCGACCTGGCCCGCGTGGGCAACCGGCTGCCGATGATCGCCTCGTTCGTCGAGGTGCGCTTCACCGGCGCCGACGTGGCCGAGCAGGCGCGCGCCTATGCGGCGCTGAAGCAGTCGTCGGTGCGCATGGTCGGCCGCCCGGTCACCACGTGGGAAGACTTCGATGCCTGCGCCGCGCTGGGCATCGACGCCTTCGTCGGCAAGCTGCACCTGACGCCGCGCCCGGGCCCGGAAGTGAAGGGGATGAATCCGGCGCAGACGGTGATCCTGCAGCTGATGCAGATGGTGCAGGCCAATGCGGACGTGCCGAAGCTCGAAGGCGTGCTGAAACGGGATGCCGCGCTGTCCTACAAGCTGCTCCGCTTCATCAACTCGGCCGGGTTCGGCGCCGGCCGCGAAGTGCAGTCGCTGAAGCAGGCCATCGCGATGCTGGGCTACCAGCCGCTGTATCGCTGGCTGACCCTGCTGCTGGCCACGGCCAGCACGAGCGGCTACTCGCCGGTGCTGCTGGAAACGGCGGTCGTCCGCGGCCGGCTGGCCGAACTGCTGGGCCTGGCCGCACTGGGGCGGGCGGATGCGGAGAATATCTTCGTCGCCGGCATGTTCTCGCTGCTGGACCGGCTGCTGGGAATCCCGATGCAGGAAGTGCTGGAGACGGTGCCGCTGTCGGCCGAGATCGTCGCCGCGCTGCTGGAGCGGGGCGGGCGCTACGGCCCGTACCTGGCGCTGGCCGAGGCGTGCGAGCTCAATTCGAGCCTCGTCGCTTCGCTGGCCGCATCGCTGCGGCTCGCGCCGGAAGAGGTCAACCGGGCGCACCTGTCGGCGCTGGCGTGGGCGCAGAGCGTGACGGGTTGACAGGCGGCGCCACGCGTTGAGCGGAACCGGTACCAGGCATCATTCCTTTCGGGAGTGGCGCCTGGCACCATGACATCAGATTTCCAGGTTGTCGATGAGGCGCGTGGTGCCCAGCTTCGCGGCGGCCAGCACCAGCAGCGGCTCGCCCTGCGCGAGGTCGCCGGCGTTCGGCGGTTGCAGGTTGGCGCGCTTGCGGATGCTGATGTAGTCCGGCTTCCAGCCGCGCGCGGCCAGGCCGTCCATGGCCTTGTGCTCGAGCTCGAACACGTCGAGGTGGCCGGCGCGCACCTCGCCGGCGACGGCATTGAGCGCCGCATACAGCGCCGGCGCCTCGGCGCGTTCCGTGGCGGACAAATACATATTGCGCGACGACAGCGCCAGGCCGTCGTCGGCGCGGAACGTCTCGGCGCCGATGATCTGCGTGGGCAGCGCGAACTGGCGCGCCATGTTCCGCACGATCATCAACTGCTGGTAATCCTTCTTGCCGAACACGGCCACCTTCGGCTGCACGCACGAGAACAGTTTCGTGACCACGGTGCAGACGCCGTTGAAGAAGCCCGGACGGAATTCGCCTTCCAGGATGTTGCCGAGGTCGTCCGGCGGCTGCACGCGGTATTCCTGCGGCTCCGGGTACAGGTCTTTCTCGGTCGGCGCGAACAGCACGTACACGCCTTCCTTTTCCAGCTTCTCCACGTCCGCCTGGAACGTGCGCGGATACTTGTCGAAATCCTCGTTCGGGCCGAACTGCAGGCGGTTCACGAAGATCGATGCCACGACCGGGTCGCCGTGCTTGCGCGCCAGGCGCATCAGCGACAGGTGGCCTTCGTGAAGGTTGCCCATCGTGGGCACGAATGCGGTACGCAACTGGCCTGACAGCTGGTCGCGCAGTTCTTCGATGGAGGAGATGATTTTCATAATATTCTTGTTGGGTCAGGCCGGGAGCCGGCCGGGGATTCGTGTGAAATCATGCGGGCGAATACGCGAGGCGCACATAGATCGGCGCAAACGGCTCGGCCTGGGTGATTTCGATCAGGGTTTCTTTTGCCAGTTCCAGCATCGCGACAAAGTTTACAACGAGCACCGGCACGCCGCCAGCCACGTCGAACAGGTCGGCGAACTCGACGAAGCGTTGCGACTGCAGGCGGCGCAGGATCATCGTCATGTGCTCGCGCACCGACAGCTCTTCGCGCGAAATCCTGTGATGCTGCTTCAGTGTCGCGCGCTTCATCAGGCCGCGCCAGGCCGCCTGCAGGTCCGCCGGACTGACGTCGGGCCACACCGGCACCAGGCTCTGCTCGATGAAGACCTGCGTGCGCACGAAATCGCGGTCCACCTGCGGCACGGCGTTCAGGTCGTAGGCGGCCAGCTTGATCTGCTCGTATTCCAGCAGCCGCCGCACCAGTTCCGCGCGTGGATCTTCCGCCTCGATCTCGATGTCGTGCGGGCGCTGCGGCAGCAGCATGCGCGACTTGATCTCGATGAGCATGGCCGCCATCAGCAGGTACTCGGCGGCCAATTCCAGGTTCGACAGGCGGATCTGGTCCACGTACTTCAGGTACTGCAGCGTGACCTGGGCCATCGGAATGTCCAGGATGTTGAAATTCTGGCGGCGGATCAGGTACAGCAGCAGGTCCAGCGGGCCTTCGAACGCTTCGAGGAAGATCTCGAGGGCATCGGGCGGGATGTACAGGTCGTTCGGCAGCTTCAGCAGTGGCTCGCCGTACAGGCGTGCGAAAGCGGCGCCGGCAGCGGGTGCGCCAGCGCTATCGCCTGCTGGCGGCGCTCCGGCCGGGCTGTCCGGCGCAGCGGTGGCGCTGCTGCCCTGTGCGTCGCCCGCCGCGTCGTGTGGCAGCATGCGTGCCGTCCCGAAGGATCAGAGCTTGTTCTGGTAAACGTAGGGCTGTTGTGCGATGCGGGAATCGCGCTGGCGGGCCTGCTCGTCCAGCGTGGTCGGCGCCTTGTCCCACAGCAGGGAACGGCCCTGTTGCTGGCCTGCCTCGATGCTCGGGTTCTTGTCCTTCAGAGCCTTGATGAACTGGGTGTGCTCGGACTCGTACATGCGGTGTTGTTTGAACAGGAGTTTCATATCGTGAAAGGTGGTGGAAAGCAGCGGGTATTCTACCGCGCTGCGGCATGCCTCAGGGAATTTCCGTATCGTGCCGCATCCCCGCCTGCCGCGTCTGCAACGGCTTGCCGGATCGGTTATTCTTTCCTGCAATGAATTCACGCCTGACACCCCATACCGCCTTCCTTCTGACCCTGGCACCCCTGCTATGGGCCGGCAATGCGATCGTCGGCCGCCTGGTGCACGAACTGGTGCCGCCGATGACGCTCAACTTCCTGCGCTGGCTGCTGGCGCTGCTGATCCTGCTGCCACTGGCGGGGCCGGTATTCGGGCGCGACAGCAACCTGTGGCGGCACTGGCACCACTATGCCGTGCTGGGTTTGCTGGGCGTGGGCATGTATAACGCGCTGCAATATCTCGCGCTGCAGAGCAGCACGCCGATCAATGTGACGCTGGTGGCCGCCGGCATGCCGGTGTGGATGATGGCGACGGGCTGGCTATTTTTCGGCGCGGCCGTGACACGCCGGCAGATCGTCGGCGCGGTGCTGTCGATCGGCGGCGTGCTGGTGGTACTGGCGCGCGGGGAATGGCACCATTTACTGGAATTGCGCCTTGTCGCCGGCGATTTGTTCATGATCCTGGCAACGATCGCCTGGTCGCTGTACAGCTGGCTGCTGATAAGGACTTCCGAGCCTGCCGCGCTGCGCGGCAATTGGGCTTCATTCCTGATTGCCCAGGTGGGATTCGGTGTTGCATGGTCGGGCGCATTCGCCGCCGGAGAATGGGCAATACTCGATCCGGTCATCCATTGGAACACGACATTGATTGCCGCGCTGGTTTATGTCGCGATCGGCCCGGCCATTATCGCATTCCGCTGCTGGGGTGCTGGCGTGCAACAGGCCGGCCCGGCCATTGCCGCGTTCTTCAGTAATCTCACGCCATTGTTTGCCGCCCTGATGTCGTCCGCATTTCTCGGCGAGGCGCCGCATCTATATCACGGCGTGGCATTCCTGCTGATCGTCGGCGGTATTGTCGTGTCATCGCGCCGCCCGGCATAGGTTCCATAGGTGCGCCAGCCGCGTTTTAAAACTGATATGTTGAAGCGGTTCCCTTGAATGCCGGAGGCCACATGCTGAAAATGCTTGCCGCAATCGTCGCGGCACAGTTGTTATTGGCGGCGTGCGACCAATCCACCCCGCCCAAGCCGCCCAAACCCATCGCTGGACAGCAACAATCCTGATAACAGCACAGCCGGCCCCAAGCGCCGGCTTTTTTTCATCAGATCGTTTTAATTGCGGTTCAGCGTTGGAAAATCGGGCGGTACGACGCTCCGGCTGTCCCCGATTTTTTATGACAGTACAGTTATATAAAGACAAAGAAATCGGCGAATACAGGCCTTTTTATGCTGATAATTGGTCTCATCGAGCCAAATATTGGCATGAAGTGACGGTGTGAAAGCGCCGTCTGAGTGATAGTCTCAACAATCAGCGCAGTGTACGGCGCATTACGAGCGGGGCTGGTTCCAGGGGATTAGCGTGCGAGTACTCGAGCTCTTCGGCCAATTCGAATTCGAAGGCGGCATAGAAATCGACCAGCTTGGGCTGGTCGTTGCGGACAGCGAGGCGCAATTCGCCGATGCCGCTTTCGATGCCATGGTGAATTACCGCTTCCAGTAAATGCTGGGACAGGTTATTGCCGCGATATTCCGGCACCACACCCATCCTGAGAATTTCCCAGCAATCCGGTTCCGTATCGTGCGGCAACCAGCGCACGGAACCGATTGGAAAGTTTTCCTTCAATAAAATAAAACCGCCGCCCTGGCGCAGGTGTTCTGCGACGAGGACGGCGGTTTCACGGTGGCCGCTGGAAGTGACGCTGACTTTACCGGCCCACGCAGTGCGCGTGAGGCCGGCAATTATCGGTGCATCGTCGCTGGCGGCAGTCCGGACGACAAATTTCATCGTTTGCTCGAATCTTTTTCAGCCGATACGCATGCCTGGCTCGGCGCCCGGCCATGGGTTCAGGATATAAATGCCGGGATTGGCTTTCTCGTCCGCGGCGGATGCGGCCAATACCATGCCTTCGGATATGCCGAATTTCATCTTGCGCGGTGCCAGGTTCGCGACCAGTACCGTCAATTTACCGACCAGGTCGGCCGGCTGGTACATCGATTTGATGCCGGAGAAAACATTGCGGTGGCGGCCTTCGCCGGCATCCAGCGTGAGGCGCAGCAGTTTGTCGGAGCCTTCGACGTGCTCGCAATTGACGATCCTGGCGATGCGCAGGTCGATTTTCACGAAATCGTCGATCTTGATCTCGGGCGCCAGCGGCTCGATGCCGGTGCCGGTAGCCGGTGCGGCAACGACGGCCGGGGCGGTCGTGGCGGCGGCCGGCGCGGCAACCGCCGCGGCAGGCTTGGGCGCGTCGAACAGCTCGTCGATCATTTTCGCGTCCACGCGGGTCATCAGGTGGCTGTAGGCACCGATGGTGCGGCCCAGCATCTCGGACGACGCCGCTTCCAGGCCCGTGTCGGCCCAGGTCACGTGCGCGTCGTTCAGGAACGTCCGGACATTCGCCGCCACGCCCGGCAGCACCGGCGACAGCAGGATGGTCAGCTGGCGGAACAGGATCAGCGCCGTCGTGCACACTTCGTGCAGTTCGGACAACTTCGCTTCATCCTTGGCCAGGATCCATGGCTTGTTCTCGTCCACGTACTGGTTCGTCACGTCGGCGATTTCCATGATTTCGCGCAGTGCGCGGCCGAACTCGCGGTTTTCATAGTGCAGGGCGATCGCATCGGCACGAACCAGGCCATCGGCGTTCTTCAGCGCCCGCTTGATCCAGCCGCGCGCTTCGTGGGACAGCTCCGTGGCCAGCTTGCCATCGAATTTCTTGGCGATGAAGCCGGCGCAGCGACTGGCGATGTTGATGTATTTGCCGATCAGATCGGAATTGACGCGCGCGACGAAGTCCTCGCCGGTAAAGTCCAGGTCTTCCACCTTGGAATTGAGCTTGAAGGCGATGTAGTAACGCAGCCATTCCGGGTTCATGCCCAGGTTCAGGTAACGCAGCGGCGAAATGCCGGTGCCGCGCGACTTGGACATCTTTTCATTGTTGACCGTCAGGTGGCCGTGCACGTTCACCTTCAGGTTGTCGATCACCGGATGGCCGGCGAATTTCAGCATCGCCGGCCAGAACAGCAGGTGGAACGAGACGATATCCTTGCCGATGAAGTGGATCTGCTCGGTGGCCGGGTCGCGCAGGAACGTGTCGTAATCGATGCCGTGCTTGCCGAAATAATTCTTCAGCGACGCCAGGTAACCCACCGGCGCATCCAGCCACACATAGAAGAACTTGCCCGGCGCATCCGGGATCGGAATGCCGAAATAGGGGGCGTCGCGGGAAATATCCCAGTCGGCCAGCTTTTCGCCGGCTTCGCCCAGCCATTCCGATACCTTGTTGACCATTTCCGGCTGCAGGCGGCCCGGCGTGTTCAGCCAGTCGCGCAGGAATTCGAAGCAGCGCGGGTCGGAAAGCTTGAAGAAATATTGTTCGGAAGGCTTCAGCACCGGCGTGGCGTTGGTGAACACCGAATACGGGTTGACCAGGTCGGTGGGCTGGTAGGCGGCGCCGCACACTTCGCAATTGTCGCCGTACTGGTCCTTGGCGCCGCATTTCGGGCATTCGCCCTTGATGTTGCGGTCGGCCAGGAACATGCCCTTGACCGGATCGAAGAAGCGGTCGACGGTTTTCGTCTGGATCAGGCCATTGTCGCGCAGCTTGCGGTAGATGCCCTGCGACAGCTCGACGTTCTCCGGCGAATCGGTCGAATACCAGTTGTCGAAACCGATATGGAAACCGTCCAGGTATTGCGCGCGGCCGGCGGCGATCTTGGCCACGAATTCCTGCGGCGTGATGCCTTCCTTTTCGGCGGCGATCATGATCGGCGTGCCGTGCGTGTCGTCGGCGCCGACGAAATGCACTTCGCGCGGCGCGAGCTTGCCGTCCACGTTGTCGCTCTGCATTCGCTGGAAACGGACCCAGATGTCGGCCTGGATGTATTCCATCATGTGGCCGATATGGAAGGCGGCGTTTGCGTAGGGCAGGGCGGTGGTGACGAACAGCTTGCGGGTCATGGTCAGCGCTAGTGAGGTTGTATAAAGGGTGCCATTTTACCAGCCTGTGAAAGGCCATGCGCCAGTTGTGTACGTACTCGCCAGGCTTTGCATGCCGGCGGCCGATTTGCGCTAGACTGCCGCATCAATCACGGAGATTTACATGAGCATCACAGTCGAAGACGTCAAGGCAGCCTTGTCCAAGGTGGTCGATCCGAACACCACGAAGGACTTCATCGCCACCAAATCGGTCCGCAACCTGAAGGTCGAAAACGGTCAGATCAGCCTGGAAATCGAGCTCGGGTACCCGGCCAACAGCCAGATCGAGCCGATCCGCGCCAGCGTGCTGGCCGCGCTCGCGTCTTTCGGCCTGCCGGTCAGCCTGAACGTCTACAGCAAGATCATCGCCCACACGGTGCAGCGCGGCCTGAAGCCGCTGCCCAATGTCAAGAACATCATCGCTGTCGCTTCCGGCAAGGGCGGCGTCGGCAAGTCCACCACCGCCGTGAACCTCGCGCTGGCGCTGGCCGCCGAAGGCGCCACCGTCGGCGTGCTCGACGCGGACATCTACGGCCCGTCGCAGCCGATGATGCTGGGCGTATCCGGCCGCCCGGTCACGAAGGACGGCAAGTCGATGGAACCGATGGAAGGCCACGGCGTGCAGGTCTCGTCGATCGGCTTCCTGATCGATCCGGACGAGCCGATGGTCTGGCGCGGCCCGATGGTCACCCAGGCGTTGCAGCAGCTGCTGGACCAGACCAACTGGCGCGATCTGGATTACCTCGTCATCGACATGCCCCCGGGCACCGGCGACATCCAGCTGACGCTGTCGCAAAAAGTGCCGGTGACCGGCGCCGTGATCGTCACGACGCCGCAGGACATCGCGCTGCTCGATGCACGCAAGGGCCTGAAGATGTTCGAGAAGGTCGGCATCCCGATCCTGGGCGTGGTGGAAAACATGAGCACGCACATCTGCTCGAACTGCGGCCATGTCGAGGATATCTTCGGTGCCGGCGGCGGCGAGAAGATGACGCAGGACTTCAAGGTCGATTTCCTGGGCAAGCTGCCGTTGCAGATGTCGATCCGCGAGCAGACCGATTCCGGCAGGCCCACCGTGGTGGCCGAACCGGACGGCCCGGTGGCGCTGATCTACAAGGAAATTGCCCGCAAGGTGGCCATCCGCGTGGCCGAAAAAGCCAAGGACATGAGCAGCAAGTTCCCCACCATCGTCGTCAAGAACGATTGATGAGGATCGCCATCGCCCTGGCCGCGATGCTCGTTGCCGCACCGGCACTGGCGGCGCAGGATGCGCCTCGGCCCGCGTGGCAGCCGCAGGCCGCCGCCACGCAGGTGGAGCTGCGCGGCCTGTCGGTGGTCAGTTCCACCGTGGCATGGGCCAGCGGTGCGAAGGGCACCGTGCTGCGCACCGTCGACGGCGCCACGTGGACCGTGCTGGCCGTGCCGGGCGCCGACAAGCTCGACTTCCGCGACATCCACGCGGTCGACGCCAGCACGGCGATCGTGATGAGTGCCGGCCCGGGCGACGCGTCGCGCATCTATCGCACGGCCGACGGCGGCGCGACATGGCAGCTGTCGGTCACCAACCCCGACCCGCGCGGCTTCTGGGACGCGATCGCATTCCGGGATGCGCGCCACGGCATCCTGTTCGGCGATCCGGTCGATGGCCGCTTCCAGGTACGCGTCACCAGTGACGGCGGCGAAACATGGCAGCCGGTCAAGGATGACGAAGGCCTGCGCGCGTTGCCGGACGAAGGCGCGTTCGCCGCCAGCGGCACGTGCCTGACGGTGGCCGGCAGCGGCGATGCATGGTTCGCCACCGGCGGCGCGCAGAACCCGCGCGTGTTCCATTCGAAGGACGGCGGCCGCACATGGCAGGCTGCGGCCGTGCCGGTTGCCGCCGGCGCCCCGGCCCGCGGACTGTTCTCCGTGGCGTTCGGCGATCCGCAGGTTGGCATCGCCGCCGGCGGCGACTACAAGGAAGTGAACCTGGCGGGCGTGAACGGCGCCCGCACCGAGGATGGCGGCGCCAGCTGGACGCCGGTGCAGGTGTTGCCGGCCGGCTACATGTCGGTGGTGGTGCCGGTGCGCGGCGCCCCCGGGGCGTTCGTGGCGGCCGGGCTGGCCGGTTCCGGCTATTCCACCGATGCCGGCAAGAGCTGGAAGATCCTCGACCGCACGCCCGTCAACACCGTGGCGTTCGCATCGCCGGCCGCCGGCTGGGCGGTGGGGCCGAAAGGGCTCGTGCTCAGGTACACGGGCGCGCCGCTGAACAAATAATCGGTATCGCCATGTGGCCGCCCTGCGCCAGCCAGGGCGAAGCCTGCGCGAAATCAAACGATGTCCCGGGGCCAGGCACCAGGACAAAACCTGCGCAAGATCAAACGATGTCCCGACGCCAGGCCCCAGGACAAGACCTGCGCGAAATCAGGAAATGAGTGGGGTAGTGACGCCACCTGGCGCCGGAAACGGATTACTTCGCCTTCTCGAACGCGGTATCGAGCCCCGGCGCGGTGATGCGTCCGCGCTCGCCGGTGGCGGCGAAGCGCAGTTCGGCTTCCATCGACGTGACGAACCAGCTGCCGTCCGGCGCCGCATGCAGCGGTTCCGGGGCCCCGGCGCGCAGTGCCACGGTCAACCGGTCGCCGGCGCGGGCGATCGTGAAGTCGCCCAGCCCCTCGATCACGTACTTGCCCGGCAGCGCGGTGAGCGCGGCGGCGGGCGTGGCCACGGCGGCGCGCACCGTGGCGCGCTGCGTCGGCCAGTTGTAGGCCGTGGCCACGGCGCGCACCAGTTCCCCCGCCAGTTCGCCGCCCCGGTCGCCGTTGGTCATCACGGCCACGCCGTCGCCGCGCTCCGTGTAGGCGACCAGCGTGTTCTGGTAGCCCGCGTTGGCACCGCCATGGCTGAACGACCGGGCCTGGCCGGTACCCTCGATGCGCCAGCCCAGGCCGAAGTTTTCCTGCACGGGTGACAGCATCAGTTGCGTCATCGATTGCGACAGCACCTTGTTCGACTGCCCCGCCGCCGATTGCTTGACTTCGATCGCCAGCCGGGCCAGGTCCGAAGGTGTCGTCCACAGGCCGGCCGCCGCCAGTTCCGGATAGGTATGCGGCCCGCCGGCGATCGGCTTGCCGGCGGCATCGTGGGGCAAGGCGGCGCGCGCCAGCAGCGCCGGCGGCAGCGGCTGGGCGAATGTGCTGTCGTGCATGCCGAGCGGTCGCAGCACCGTGTCCTGCACCAGTTGCGCGAAATCCTTCCCGGCCCGCTCGCCGATCACGTATTGCACGACCTCGTAGCCGCCGCCCGAGTAGCGCCACTTCGTGCCGGGTTTCGTCGACACGTGCACGCCGCGCGAATTGGACGGCGCGGCGCCGTTGAGCAGTTGCACGAGGGTCGGCACCTTCGCGCCCGCCGCATAGCCGGCGAAGCCGTGCACCGTGGTGCCGGCCGTGTGCGACAGCAGCTGGCGCAGCGTGACGGGGGTGTCGTCCACGTTGTTCGGCAGCTTCCACCAGTTGAGGTAGCCGTTGACGTTGGTATCGAGCGCCAGCGTGCCGTTTTCCACCAGCTTCAGCGCGGCGACCGCGGTCACCGGCTTGCTGATCGAACCGGCCTGGAACAATGTGGAGGGCGAGACGGCCGCGCCGCCCGGCGTCACCACGCCATAGCCCTTCGCCCATTCGATCTGTCCGGCATGGATGACCGCGATGCTGGCGCCCGGCACGCCCAGGCGGGCCATTTCATCGGCCAGCCGGCGGCTGGCCGGCGCCGCGCCGGCAATCGCGACGGCAGGCTGCAGGCCCGCTTCCACGGCGGCGATGCGGGCCGCGAGCCCGGGATCGTCGGTGGCCGGGGCGGCGGTGCACAGCATGGGGGTGGCCAGCAGGAAAGCGGCGAGATGCGGGGCGGGGCGACGATGCAAGGTGTTCTCCTCCTGTGAAAAGAAGAGCCCAGTATATATTGCAATGTCGAGAGCGCAATGTCGGGTCCGTCAGCGGAGTAGCGTTGCCAGCAACAGCGGGTGATAGTCGTCCAGCGCGCGGATGTACAGCGTCGAGGTGGCATAGCCGTTCGCACTGCCCTGCAGGTATTCCACGAAGTCCGCTGCACCGGCCATCGCCGTGTTGTCGGCCACGATGAGCGCGCCCGGCAGCAGGTCCGGTTCGAGCTGCCGCAGCAACGGCAGGTACTGGCGCTTGGCGCCGTCGAGCAGCACCATGCCCATGCGGCGCGGCGGATCGGCTGCCAGCGTGGCCAGCGCGTCCCCGACCCGGACGTCGACCAGGTCCGCCAGCTGCGCGTCCGCCAGGTGGCACCTGGCCCGGGCCGCCTTGCGGGCCACCAGTTCGGTCGAGATCACGCGGCCTTCGCCACGCCGGCGCACGGCCGCTGCCAGGTGGATGGTCGAGATGCCATATCGCCCGCCGGCAAGCGCGCTGCGCGGCGACATCGCGCACGCCTGGCACGACGCGCAGGGCGGCGGCGTTCCGGCCGGATTGCTGGCGCTGCTGTACGGCGAACCCGGCAGGCCCTTGCACGAGGCGGCGCGGGAGCTGGGCTGCGCGCCCCGCACGGTGCAGCGCGCGCTGGCCGGACTCGGCCTGACGTACGATGTGCTGCGCCAGGCGGTACGGCTCACCATCGCCGGCCGTTTGCTGCGCGACGGTACCGGCATGGTGACCGAGGCCGCGCACGCGGCCGGCTTTTACGACGCGGCGCACCTGAACCGGGCCTGGCGCGCGGCCTGCGACATCATGCCGCTGCGCTACCGGGCACTGACGCGCGTGTAATAAAATAGCTCCTTTATCCATTCGCCGCATACCCACATGACCACTGCCGCCACACAAAATCCGACCCCGGTCCGTACCCGGTTCGCTCCCAGCCCGACCGGCTTCCTCCACCTGGGCGGCGCCCGCACGGCGCTGTATTCGTGGGCCTTCGCACGCCACTTCGGCGGCACGTTCGTGCTGCGCATCGAGGATACCGACGTCGAGCGCTCCACGCCCGAGGCCGTGCAGGCGATCATCGACGGCATGCAGTGGCTGGGCCTGGACCATGACGAAGGACCGTTCTACCAGATGCAGCGGATGGACCGCTACCGCGAGGTGATCGCCCAGATGCTGCAGGCCGGCACCGCGTATCACTGCTACAGCACGCCGGAAGAAGTCGAGGCGATGCGCGAGCGCTTCCGCGCCGCCGGCGAAAAGCCCCGCTACGACGGCACCTGGCGGCCGGAAGAGGGCAAGACGCTGCCGGCCATCCCGGCCGACCGCAAGCCGGTGGTGCGCTTCCGGAACCCGCTGGACGGCGACGTGACGTGGAACGACGTGGTGAAGGGCCCGATCACGATCTCGAACCGCGAGCTGGACGACCTGGTCATCGCCCGCACCGACGGCACGCCCACCTATAACTTCTGCGTGGCGGTGGACGACTGGGACATGCGCATCACCCACGTGCTGCGCGGCGACGACCATGTCAACAACACGCCGCGCCAGATCAACATCCTGCGTGCGATCGGCGCCGAGCTGCCCGAGTACGGCCACCTGCCGATGATCCTCGGTCCGGACGGCCAGAAGCTGTCGAAGCGCCACGGCGCCGTCAGCGTGATGGAATACCCGGCCCAGGGCTTCCTGCCTGAAGCGATGCTGAACTACCTGGCGCGCCTGGGCTGGAGCCACGGCGACGATGAAGTGTTCTCGATGGAACAGTTCTGCGAATGGTTCAACCTGGAGCACCTGACCGCCTCGGCGGCGCAGTTCAACAACGAAAAGCTGGCCTGGCTGAACAATCACTGGATCAAGCAGGCCGACAACGACCGGCTGGCCGGGCTGGCCAAACCCCGCATGCTGGAAGCGGGCGCCGTGTTCGACGGCGCGCCCGGGCTGCCCACCGTGCTGGCGCTGCTGAAGGAGCGTGCCAACACCGTCAACGAACTGGCCGACGCGGCGATGCTGTTCTACCGCGCGCCGCAACCGGATGCGGCGCTGATGGCGCAGCACTTCACCGATGCGGTGAAGCCAGCGCTGGCACTGTTCGCCGAGCGCATCGCCACGGTTGAATGGACCAAGGAAGCGATCGCCGCGATGATCAAGGAAGTGCTGGCCGCCAACGGCCTGAAGATGCCGCAGCTGGCCATGCCGCTGCGCCTGATCGTGACCGGCCAGCTGCAGACGCCGGCGATCGATGCCGTGCTGCAGTTGTTCGGCCGCGACGTGGTACTTGCGCGCCTTGCCAAATTCATCTGAAAAATGCGCCGAAAATCTTTCATTTGGGTATTTGCGTTTTCTTAAACCGCTGCTATACTTCTGTCTCTTCGCAAACGGGGGTATAGCTCAGCTGGGAGAGCGCTTGCATGGCATGCAAGAGGTCAGCGGTTCGATCCCGCTTACCTCCACCAGTTTGGCGAAGAGCAGGTTGTGATGGCAGTGGCAGCAACGCGGTAAATATGCAGTACGGAAGTTCCGGGTCCCCATCGTCTAGAGGCCTAGGACATCACCCTTTCACGGTGAGTACCGGGGTTCGAATCCCCGTGGGGACGCCAAGGTTTGGTAGTCGAAGTTTGTTGTGATTGTCGCGGCATGAAATATGCCAGTCGCGGCAGTGGTAACAAAGGTCGCGGAAGCGGCTTTTATTTTGTCTGTGCCAGCGGGGGTATAGCTCAGCTGGGAGAGCGCTTGCATGGCATGCAAGAGGTCAGCGGTTCGATCCCGCTTACCTCCACCAACCGGCGCGGACAAGGCAGTGAGCAGTTGCAGTGGCAGTCCAGGGTCCCCATCGTCTAGAGGCCTAGGACATCACCCTTTCACGGTGAGTACCGGGGTTCGAATCCCCGTGGGGACGCCAGCGCAGGTTGCTGGCAAATGCAGCAGAAGTGGCAGTACATTGTCTGACCAGAGGGGGTATAGCTCAGCTGGGAGAGCGCTTGCATGGCATGCAAGAGGTCAGCGGTTCGATCCCGCTTACCTCCACCACGGGCAGACAGTCGAAGCAGGCAGTATCGGAAGTCCACGGTCCCCATCGTCTAGAGGCCTAGGACATCACCCTTTCACGGTGAGTACCGGGGTTCGAATCCCCGTGGGGACGCCAGTCTGGCAACGCAGTTCCGCAGTACCGCAGCATCAAATGACCAGGCCGCCATGTGCGGCTTTTTTGTTGTCCGCCGCAGTCGTTTCACCGCCTTCCAGAGTTCCCCTTTCAACAAAAAATTCTCTCCTTGTTCCGGCGCGGTTCCGACCTACACTCAAGGCATTCCTCGTTGTGAATGCATTGGGGAGGCGCACATGGAACATCCGCATTTCAAACATTACCTGAGCAAACATAACCTGGGCTCGCATCTGGAGTCCTATCTGCACCGGATAAATCCGGGATCGCGACTGGCGTCGCACCGCTGGGCGGCACGCGAGCCCGACTGGGTGATCGGCGCGCTGGCCGGCTTCGGCGCCGGCGGTATCGTGATGGTGCTCGAACTGGCTTTCGCGGCCGCCATCGGGGCCGATCCGTGGCGCACGCCAAGGCTGATTTCAGCACTCGTGCTCGGCTCGCCGGCGTTGCAGTTCGCCGGCTACAGTCTCGAGGTGGTGATCGCCGCGCTCGCCGTGCACTACCTGCTCGGCACCTTCTTCGGCCTGGTGCTGGCCGCGATCATCGCGCCGTTCCGTCTCGATTCCAGCACCGTCATGGTGGTCGTGGCCGGCGCCGTGTTCGGCCTGCTGCTGTACCTGTTCAATTTTTACGTGATCACCAGCGTATTGCCGTGGTTCGCCGAGATGCGCGGCTGGACCACCGTGCTGGGCCACGTGGAGTTCGGCGTGATGGCCGGGCTGCTCTACCGGATTCTCGAGCGGCGTCGCTGAGGCGGCCATGGCGATCGCGCTGGCGGTGGTAATGGTGCTGATCGCGGCTGGCGCTGTGGTCTTCCACTTCGTCAGTCCGTGGCAAGTCACCGGGATCGCGTCGAACTGGCACGCGATGGATGATGCGCTGTGGCTGACCTTCGTGATCACCGGCGTCGCGTTCGTCGTGCTGCACCTGTTCGTTGCGTATGTGCTGGTGCGCTACCGGCACCGCGCCGGCCACCGGGCCTCGGCCGCGCACGGCAACCGGAAGCTCGAGTGGTGGCTGATCGGCGTCACCACGGCCGGCATCATCGGGCTGCTGGCGCCGGGCCTTACCGTGTATGCGCGGCTGATCACGCCGCCCGCCAATGCCGCGGTATTCGAGGTAATGGGGCAGCAATGGAACTGGCATTACCGCCTGCCCGGGCGCGATGGCAGGCTCGGCGCGGCGGCGGTGCGCTTCGTGACCGGCGCCAACCCGTTCGGCATCGATCCGCGGGACCCGTCCGGGCAGGACGACGTGCTGGTGCAGGGCCAGGAACTGCACCTGCCGCTGAACCGTCCCGCGCTTGCGCAGTTGCGCGCGCAGGATGTGCTGCATGACTTCTACGTGCCCCAGTTCCGCACGCGGATGAACATGGTGCCGGGGATGGTCACGCATTTCTGGTTCACGCCCGAACGCACCGGGCGCTATGAGGTGCTGTGCGCGCAGCTGTGCGGCGTGGGGCATTCGAACATGCGCAGCTGGGTCGTCGTCGACGAATTGCCAGTGTATGCGACTTGGCTGGCGAAGCAGCCCACGTTCGGCGGCGGCGCCCCTTCGGGTGGCCCGGGCGCCGCCGCGGGCGCCCCGGGCGGTCCGGCCGAGCCCGGCAAGCTGGGCCGGCTGGTGGCGCAGCAGAAGGGCTGCGTCGCCTGCCACAGCGTGGACGGCAGCCGCGGCGTGGGGCCGTCGTGGAAAGGGCTGTACGGCAGCAGCGAGGCGCTGGAAGGCGGCGCCACGGCGAAAGTCGACGAAGCCTACCTGCGGGAGGCGATCAACGCGCCGCAGGCCAGCGTCGTGCGCGGCTATCCGCCGGTAATGCCGCCGGCCGGGTTGTCGGAAGCGGAGCTGGCGGCCGTCGTCGAATACATCAAGACGGTGCATTGATGGCCGGAAGAGCGGTGCGGGGAACGGTGCAAGGCGCGCTGCGGTGCGCAGTGCAGCGGTCTATGCGCCGGGCGGTTCGCGGAGTGGTGACCGGCATTGATGACGGCCATCGATAAAACAGCGTTGATGAACCAGCATTGATCGACCAGCATCGATCAACCACTATTCCAGCGGAGGGCGCATGTCCGACGAGATCAGGAAGAGCCAGGGCGCCATGCACGGGCCGGCCGGCGGTGCCGACGTCGCCGGCACCGCAGACGGCGAGGGCGCCGGCGGGCACGGCCCGACCGGCTTCTGGACCCGCTATGTCTGGAGCCAGGACCACAAAGTGATCGCCATCCAGTACACGCTGGTCGCGCTGGTGGTCGGTGTGATCGGCATCGTGCTGTCCGACCTGATGCGCCTGCAGCTGGGCTTCCCCGGCAAGTTCGAATTCATCGACCCGGCCAGCTATTACCAGTACATCACGATGCACGGCATGATCATGGTGATCTACCTGCTGACGGCGATCTTCCTGGGCGGCTTCGGCAACTACCTGATCCCGCTGATGGTGGGGGCGCGCGACATGGTATTCCCGTACCTGAACATGCTCAGCTTCTGGTTCTACCTGCTGGCCGTGCTGATCCTGATCGGCAGCTTCTTCGTGCCGGGCGGCCCCACCGGCGCCGGCTGGACGCTGTATCCGCCGCAGGCGATCCTGCCCGGCACGCCGGGCATCGAGGCCGGCATCGTCGTCATGCTGGTATCGCTGCTGGTGTTCATCGCCGCCGCCACGATGGGCGGCCTGAACTACGTGACGACGATCCTGCAGGCGCGCACCCGCGGCATGACGCTGATGCGCATGCCGCTCACGGTGTGGGGCATCTTCATCGCCACGATCCTGGCGCTGCTGGCGTTCCCGGCGCTGTTCGTCTCCGGCGTGATGATGCTGCTCGACCGCGTGCTGGGCACGAGCTTCTTCATGCCGGCGATCGTGTCGATGGGGCAGCCGCTGGGCTACAGCGGCGGCAGCCCGCTGCTGTTCCAGCACCTGTTCTGGTTCTTCGGCCACCCCGAGGTGTATATCGTGGCGCTGCCCGCGTTCGGCATCATTTCCGACCTGATCAGCGTGCATGCCCGCAAGTGCATCTTCGGTTACCGGATGATGGTATGGGCCATCGTGATCATCGGGGCGCTGTCGTTCGTCGTGTGGGCGCATCACATGTATGTGTCCGGCATGCATCCGTGGTTCGGCTTCTTTTTCGCGGTCAGCACGCTGGTGATCGCCGTGCCCACGGCGCTGAAGGTGTACAACTGGACGCTGACCCTGTGGCGCGGCGACATCCATCTCACCGCGCCGATGCTGTTCGCGCTCGGCTTCATCAGCACGTTCCTGATCGGCGGGCTGACCGGCCTGTTCCTCGGCAATGTCAGCGTCGACATCCCGCTGTCGAACACCTATTTCGTCGTCGCCCACTTCCACATGGTGATGGGGGTGTCGCCCGTGCTGGCCGTGTTCGGCGGCATCTATCACTGGTACCCGAAGGTGACGGGACGGATGTACCACGAAGGGCTGGCGCAACTGCATTTCTGGATCACGTTCCTGGGCGCCTATGCGATCTTCTTCCCGATGCATTACCTGGGCCTGCTCGGCATGCCGCGCCGCTACTATTCCTACGACAACTACAACTTCATCCCGCCATCGGCGCAATCGCTGAACGCGTTCATCACGGTGGCCGCGCTCGTCGTCGGCATCGCGCAATTGCTGTTCCTCGCGAATCTCGCGTGGAGCGCCCGGCGCGGCTGCCCCGCGGGCGCCAATCCATGGCGCGCGGGCAGCCTGGAATGGCACACGCCGCAAACGCCGCCGGCGCACGGCAACTGGGGCGCGCAGCTGCCGGTCGTCTATCGCGGGCCGTATGGCTATGGCCGCAGCGATCCCGAAGGCGATTACCTGCCGCAGAACGTGGGGCCCGACGTGGGGCCGGATGAGTCCGATGAAGGCAAAGGCCGCACCGGCGCCGCGCGGCCGGCCGCAAAAGGAGGGGAAGCATGAAGCTGCGTACTGGATGGTTGATCGATCCCGCGTGCCGGTTCCAGCCGGACGGCTATTGTCCCGGGTCCGGGCCGGCGCCCTACGGCACCCGCGAAGTGGGCCTGTGGACGTTCATGGGCGTCGTCTGCACGCTGTTCGCGCTGTTCGGCGCGGCCTACCTGATGCGGATCAGCTACGAGGACTGGCGCCTGTTGCCGCCCGTGCCCTGGCAGCTGTGGCTGTCCACCGGCATGCTGGTCGCGAGCGATGCGGCATGGCTGCTGGCGGCGCGCGTTGCGAAGCGGCGGCATGCGCGCCGCGCCGGGCAACTCGGCATGCTCGGCTGGGTGCTCGCGGCGGCGTTCGTGGCCAGCCAGCTGTGGGCGTGGGATGCGATGGCCGCGCAACGGGTCATCGTCACCGCGGGGCCGGCAGCCGGCTTCTTCTACATGCTGACAGGGTTGCACGCCGTCCACGTGATGGGCGGGATGGCGGCGGGCGCGTGGGTGCTGGCCCACCGGCGCCCGGACGGGGGCATCCGCCTCGGCGAGGGCCTGGCACTGTGCGCGCGCTACTGGCACATGCTGCTGGCGCTGTGGTGCGCGGTGTTCGGCCTGCTGTTCTGGATGACGCCGGAGCTGGTGCGCACGATCTGCGCCGGCCTCGGCCTCCCCGTGCGTTGAAGGAGGGGCTCATGTCCGCCGAGTTCACCACTGCCGCCGACATGCCGCCGGCCGAAGCCGCGCCGCCGCGCGCCGGGTGGCCCGGCATGGCGACCGACCTGTCGGGCGACCGCCGGATGTTCCACGTTCCGTGGGGCAAGGCGATGATGTGGATCTTCCTGCTCAGCGACACGTTCATCTTCGGTACCTTCCTGACCGGCTACATGTCGGTGCGCATGGCCACCACGACGCCGTGGCCGAACCCCAGCGAAGTGTTCGCGCTCACGATCGGCGGCGCGCACCTGCCGCTGATCCTGATCGCCATCATGACCTTCGTGCTGATCTCGAGCAGCGGCACGATGGCGATGGCCGTCAATTACGCCTACCGGCGCGACCGCAGGCGCTGCGCCGCGCTGATGGCGGTAACGGCCGCGTTCGGCGCGCTGTTCGTCGGCATGCAGGCGTTCGAGTGGAGCAAGCTGATCGAGGAGGGCGTGCGGCCGTGGGGCAACCCGATGGGCTCGGCGCAGTTCGGCGCCAGCTTCTTCATGATCACCGGCTTCCACGGGCTGCACGTGACGGCCGGGGTGCTGTACCTGTCGATCGTCGCAAGAGGCGTCGCGCGCGGCGCGTACGAGAAGAAGGGCTACGGCATTGTCGAGATCGCCGGGCTGTACTGGCACTTCGTCGACCTGGTGTGGGTGTTCATCTTTGCTTTGTTCTATCTCTGGTGAGGGCGCGATGATGGAAGGTCAGCAGCATCCGGTGGGGCTGTACTTCAAGGTATGGGGGCTGCTGTTCCTGCTCAGCGCCCTGTCTTACATGGTCGACCTGTTTCACCTGGAAGGCTTGCTGCGGTGGACGCTGATCCTGGCCCTGATGATGGCCAAGGCCGGCTTGATCGTGGCCGTGTTCATGCACCTGCGCTGGGAACGGCTGGCGCTGGTGTGTCTGGTCGTGGTGCCGCCCGCGGCACTGCTCGTGCTCGCCGGGATGATGGCGACCGAGTCCGATTACCTGTTCCTGTTGCGCAGCACGCTGTTCCGCTGAAGTGCGCCGACCTTGTTTACGCAATGGGCGTTGCCGGACAGTAGCAGTTTCACCCTTGTAACGGTGTCGCGGCCGGTGCTATAATGCGCGCACGCTTTTACGACGTCCCCATCGTCTAGAGGCCTAGGACATCACCCTTTCACGGTGAGTACCGGGGTTCGAATCCCCGTGGGGACGCCAGGTTTTGCTGGAACTTTTCATCCGGTTTCATGCATACTCTTTAAAGCTGAATTTAAAGCCGGAAGTAAAGCCGGAAGTAAAAAGCCAGTCCAGGGTCCCCATCGTCTAGAGGCCTAGGACATCACCCTTTCACGGTGAGTACCGGGGTTCGAATCCCCGTGGGGACGCCAAGAATTTGGAGCCGCACTTTGAAACGCCACGTTTCAGTGCGGCTTTTTGCATTCCGATACATTGCACCATTCCGCTGCCCGCCGCCATCCACCATGAACCAATCCACCACGCCCGTCACGCTGGCACTGTTCTGCAAGGTCGTCGACAACTACGGCGATATCGGCATCTGCTGGCGCCTCGCGCGGCAACTGGTGCGCGAACATGCCATCGCCGTCACGCTGTGGGTCGATGACCTGAAGAGTTTTGCCCGCATCTGTCCCCAGGTCGACACGCAGGCGACGGTCCAGCACGTCGATGGCGTGGCCGTGTATCACTGGCGCGACCAGGAAGGCACGTATCGCGCCGAAGACGTGGCCGACATCGTCATCGAATTCTTTGCCGTCGATATCCCGCCGGGTTATGTGACGGCGATGGCGCAGCGCGCGGCCAGGCCGGTGTGGCTGAACCTGGAAGGCCTGACCGCCGAGGAATGGGTCGAGGGCTGCCATACGCTGCCGTCGATGCATCCGCGGCTGCCGCTGACCAAGCATTTCTTTTTCCCCGGCTTTACCGGCAAGACGGGCGGCCTGCTGCGCGAGGTGGACTTGCTGGAACGGCGCGACCGCTTCCAGCAGGATGCCGGCGGCATCGCCGCGTTCCTCGGCGGGCTGGGCCTCGCCCCGGCGGAGCAGCGGGCCTGCAAGGTATCGCTGTTCTGCTATCCGCATGCGCCGGTCGCCGGGCTGTTCGACGCGTGGCGGCGGGGCGGCGCGCCGCTGGCGTGCCTGGTGCCGGAAGGCGTGGCGAAGGACGAGGTGCGCGCCTTCCTCGGCGCCGAACCCGTGGCGGGCGCCAGCCGCACGCAAGGCATGCTGACGGTGCGCGTGCTGCCGTTCGTGCCGCAGGCCGACTACGACCCGCTGTTGTGGGCCTGCGATGTCAATATCGTGCGCGGCGAGGATTCGTTCGTGCGGGCGCAGTGGGCGAATCGCCCGTTTGCCTGGCACATTTATCCGCAGGACGACAATCTGCATCATAAAAAACTGCGGGCATTCATTTCCCGTTATTGCCCCGATATCGAGCCGCTCGAGCGGTTCGCGCTGGCATTCAATGGCGTGACCGAACCGGCCGGCGACGATTGGCTGCCGTTATGGCAAGCC
Organism: Pseudoduganella dura; assembly: GCF_009727155.1. Lineage (NCBI taxonomy): Bacteria > Pseudomonadati > Pseudomonadota > Betaproteobacteria > Burkholderiales > Oxalobacteraceae > Pseudoduganella > Pseudoduganella dura. Next base: position 5,186,156 of record NZ_WNWM01000002.1, read on the forward strand.
TTTTCCGGCGCTTTTGAATCCCTGGCATGCCGCTCCGCCAATTGGCAAAAGGCGGTGTTGGCAAACGGTGACCTGGCATCGAATCTGCTGACATTCGCCGCTTCCGTGCGGTAGGCGCCGTATGAAGAACATGATATGATGAGCGGTTAGTGAAACCCATTTTTAGTAGGTACTCTCTCTTATGAAACCCGCAAAAGAAATTCGTGTTGGCAACATCATCATGGTTGACGCCAAGCCCTTCATCGTGCTGCGCTCCGACGTCAACGGTTCGAGCCGCACGGGCTTCACCTACAAGTGGAAGATGAAAAATCTTCTGACGAACGCTCCGCTGGAAAACGTGTTCCGCGGCGACGACAAGTTCGACGTGGTCGTTCTGGACAAGAAGCCGGTGACGTACTCGTACTACGCCGATCCGCTGTACGTGTTCATGGATGAAGAGTACAACCAGTTCGAAATCGAAGAAGAAAACCTGGGCGATGCGCTGAACTACCTGAAAGACGGCATGGAATGCGAAGCCGTGTTCTATGACGGCAAAGCCATCTCGGTCGAACTGCCAACCACCATCGTGCGCCAGATCGTGTACTCGGAGCCGGCCGTCAAGGGCAATACCTCGGGTAACGTGCTGAAAGAAGCCAAGATCGAAAACGCGATCGAATCGAAGCAGCACACCGTGCAGGTTCCACTGTTCGTGAGCCAGGACGATTCCATCGAAATCGATACCCGCACCAACGAATACAAGCGCGTGATCCGCAACTAAGCTGTTTGCGCCGCTGTTCAAAAAAACGCTGCCTCGTGCAGCGTTTTTTTTTCGCTCCAACTGTTCTGTTCGTGTCCGCCACGGGACGCGCGTGACATCAACACAAGTGTTGCAGAAAAGAGATGGGGACAGTCCCCAAGTTTTTACGACACTCTGTGTTGTAAAAAATCGGGGACTGTCCCCGGTGTTGGTTTGCTGCCAGCTCGGCCGTTGGCTGGGGGACTGGCCGAGGGGCTGCCGGCGTCAGTGCGGGCCGCGCCATTCGGTAAGATAGTGCTGCGGGGTCTTGCCGAGCAGCCGCCGGAACATGCTGGTGAAGGCGCTGGGGCTGGCGTAGCCGAGGCTGGCTGCGATGGTGCCCACGCTTTCGCCGCGGGCAAGCATCGGGAAGGCATGGGCGAGGTGCACCTGCTGCACCCATTGGCGGTAATGGAGCCCGGTCTCCTTCGGGAATAGCCGGATCAGCGTACGGGCACTGGCGCCGGCGTCCAGCGCACGGTCTTCCAGGGCGCGCCGGCTGCCGGGATCGTCCATGATATCGGTGCACAGCGCGCGCAGTCGCCGGTCGCGCGGCCACGGCACGGCGATGGGCACGGTTTCCATCGATGCCAGTTCGGACAGGATCAGCTGGGCCAGCTGTTCGCCGCGCCCGGGCAGCGGGTAGTCCACCGGTCCGGCCGACAGCGCCAGGATCAGCTCGCGCAGCAGCGGGCTCACCTCGAGCACGCGGCAGCCGTCGACCAGCGCGCCGGCGGCGACGGCATCGATGTACAGCGTGCGCATGTTGACCCGCGAAAGCATCGTCAATTCATGCACGATGCCGGGCGCGATCAGCAGCGCGCGCCGCGGCGGAATGATCCACACGCCCAGGTCGGTACGCACCCGTACCACGCCTTCGCTGGCGTACAGCAGCTGCACCCAGGGATGGCTATGCGGCACCACGTGCTCGCCATGCTGCGCTTCGGAAGGCACGGCGGTCACCGTGCGCGGCAAGGCCTGGAACCTGGGACGGTAGAGCGGGGAAGGGGTGAGTGTCACTTTGGCGACGAAAAGTGGAAGAAGCGTTCGGCCCTAACATCATACACTGGCGTGCCCATCACCTACTTCGTTGCCATGACTACCGTCTCCAACGCCCAGGACGTCCCCGGCGCGGCCGCCGCCACGCCGGCGCAGCAGGGCGCCGTGCTGCAGATCCTGTTTTCCGTCGCCTTCGTGCACCTGCTCAACGATTGCGTGCAGGCCGTGCTGCCGTCGATCTACCCGCTGCTGAAAGAACAGTTCGCGCTGAGTTTCACGCAGGTGGGCCTGATCACGCTGACGTTCCAGTGCACCGCCTCGCTGCTGCAGCCGTGGATCGGCCTGTATACGGACAAGCGCCCGCTGCCGTTCCTGCTGCCGATCGGCATGTGCGTGACGCTGGCCGGCGTGGGCCTGCTGGCCACGGCGGACACCTTCGGCATGCTGCTGCTCGCGGCGGGCATGATCGGCGTCGGTTCCTCGACATTCCATCCGGAGGCGTCGCGCGTGGCGCGCCTGGCATCCGGCGGCAGGTTCGGTTTCGCGCAGTCGCTGTTCCAGGTCGGCGGCAATGTCGGCTCGGCCCTGGGCCCGCTGCTGGCAGCCGCCATCATCGTCGGCCATGGCCAGGGCAAGATCGCCTGGTTCACGCTGCTCGTGCTGGTCGCGGTGGTGGTGCTGGTCGGCGTCAGCCGCTGGTATGGCGGCCACCTGAAGAACGCGGTGCGCAAGGCGGGCGTGCAGCATGTGGCGCCGTTGCCGCGCGGCCGCGTGATCGCGGCGATGACGGTGCTGGCGATGCTGGTGTTCTCGAAGTACATCTACATGGCCAGCCTGTCGAGCTACTACACGTTTTACCTGATCGAGAAGTTCCACGTGTCGGTCGACACGGCGCAGATGTACCTGTTCCTGTTCCTTGCCGCCGTGGCGGCGGGCACGTTCGCCGGGGGGCCGATCGGCGACCGCATCGGCCGCAAGCGCGTGATCTGGGTGTCGATCCTCGGCGCCGCACCGTTCACGCTGGCGCTGCCGTACGTGGATCTCGGGTGGACGGCCGTGCTGTCGGTGGTCATCGGCCTGGTGATGTCGTCGGCGTTTTCGGCGATCGTGGTGTTCGCCCAGGAGCTGGTGCCGGGCAAGGTGGGCATGATCGCCGGGATTTTCTTCGGCCTGATGTTCGGCGTCAGCGGCATCGGCGCCGCGGCGATGGGCCACATCGCCGACGTGGCCGGCATCGAGCAGGTCTACCGCATCGCGTCGTTCCTGCCGCTGCTGGGTATTCTGGCGGCATTGCTGCCGAAGATGGAGCGCTAGGAGCCGCCAGCAAAGGCCCCGCGCCTGCGCTGGTGGCCCGGTTTCCGGTCAGATTTCGCGCATTAAATCTCGATGAAGCGCATCTTGAAGTTGCGCCCCTTGAAGCTGCCGAAGTCGCCGTCCAGGTTGCTGGCGGCGCTCAGCCGGTCGAACGCTTCGTAGGCCACGCGCCGGTCGATCGCCACGTAGGTCTGGAACTCGGTCACGTTGATCTTGCCGACGAGTTCCTTGGCCAGCTTGGCATCGCCGGTGAGCGCGCCGAGCACGTCGCCGGCGCGCAGCTTGTCCTTCTTGCCGCCGCTGATGCACAGCGTGAGCATCGGCGCCGGGTCGCCGTGGCCGTCGTCGTTGCCCAGTTCCGCCAGCGTGTGCCACTCGGCCGGCGTGTTCTGGTATTCCTCGATCAGCTTGACCCACTTCTTTTCGTTCGGCGCGCACAAGGTCAGCGACACGCCGCTGCCGCCGGCGCGTCCGGTACGGCCGATCCGGTGCACGTGCACCTCGGCATCCTTCGACACGTCGGCGTTGATCACCGCTTCCAGGTCGGTGATGTCCAGGCCGCGCGCGGCAACGTCGGTGGCGACAAGGATCTGGCAGCTGCGGTTGGAGAACAGCACCAGGATCTCGTCACGCTCGCGCTGTTCCAGTTCGCCGTACAGCGCCAGCGCCGAGAAGCCCTGCGCGCGCAGCGTATCGACCAGCTCGCGACAGTGCACCTTGGTATTGCAGAAGATGATCGCCGAAGCCGGCTGGAAGTGCCGCAGCAGCCGTGCCACCGATTCGTCGCGCGAATCGAAACCGATTTCGTAGAAGCGCTGCTCGATCGTCGAGGTGGTGTGCTGCGCCTCGATCAGCACTTCCACCGGGTCGGCCAGAAAGGCCTCGGTGGCGTGGCGGATATCGTCCGGGTAGGTGGCCGAGAACAGCAGCGTCTGGCGGCGTTTCGGGCACTCCTTCATGATCGCGGCGATGTCGTCATAGAAGCCCATGTCCGTCATCCGGTCGGCTTCGTCCAGCACCAGCGTGCGGATGGACGACAGGTCGAGCGTCTGCCGCGACAGGTGATCCCGGATGCGGCCCGGCGTGCCGACCACGACATGCGCGCCGTGTTCCAGCGATGCGATCTGCGGCCGCATCGGCGAACCGCCCGTCAGCACCAGCACCTTCAGGTTGGCGATGCTGCGGCCGAGCCGGCGCAATTCGTTCGCCACCTGGTCCGCCAGTTCGCGGGTCGGGCACATCACCAGTGCCTGCGTGGCGAACCATGCCGGGTTGATGGTGTACAGCAGTCCGATGCCGAAGGCGGCGGTTTTGCCGCTGCCGGTCTGGGCCTGCGCGATCAGGTCGCGGCCTTCCAGCACGGGCGGCAGGCTTTCGGCCTGGATCGGCGTCATCGTGGTGTAGCCCAGCGTTTCGAGGTTGGCCAGGAAGGCGTCGGGCAGCGGCAGGGAAGAGAAGGAGGTCATGGCGGGGCCGTGGGGCAAAAGGGTTGAATCAGTCTAACAGAGCGCAATGATTGCGCCTCTGCACTGGTGTAATGCGTTATGGCGCCACGAACACAGGTCGCAGGGCAAGGCGCATCGTCGAAGACAGTACTTCAGTACGGCGAGACGAATGCAACGCCGCCATGCGGCCTGAGTTCGTGGCGCCTAGTCTTTGCGCCAGACGGGGAGGCCGGTAACGTCCAGTTCCTCGTCGCGCTGCCAGACGGGCAGGCCGCTGGCATCGGTCGGGGCGAGCAATTCGAGCTGTTCCTGCCTGACGGCGACGCGGCGCGCGCGCGGGCGTGGCAACGGCACGGGCGGCGCCTTCGGCTCCGGCTCCAGCGGCGCGGCGGGGCCGAAGCCGGGCAGGTCGAATGTCGCGTTGTCTTTTTTGTCTCTCATCGTGTGGCGTGCAAAAACAAAAGCCCGGCTTTGGCAGTCGGGCTTTTCATCTGAAGCGGCGCGCAGTGTAACACAGTGCCACCAATTTGTGCGCCGGCGCCCCGGCGCGTGCCGGGCGAGCTTCGGCTGTATTACAGCTGAATCACGGCCGAACTTCAGCGGAACGCCAGCGCGGCGGTCAGGTCGCCAGGTGGCTGCGCGCCCCGCTCGGCAAAGGCCCGGTTGCGTTCGGCCAGGCCGTCGAGCAGCGGCAGCTCGAAGCGCCGCGTGATGAAGCGCAGGATCGACGTGGTGTCGTAGAAGTTGTGATCGACATTGCCCTTTTTGGCGAACGGCGAAACCACGATCGCCGGAATCCGCGAACCCGGGCCCCAGCGGTCGCCCTTCGGCGGCGCCACGTGATCCCACCAGCCGCCGTTCTCGTCGAAGGTGACCACCACCACCATGTTGTCCCACTGCGGCGAAGACCGGAGATGGGTCAGCACGTTGACGATGTGCTGGTCGCCCGACTCGATATCCGAATAGCCGGCATGCAGGTTCAGGTTGCCCTGCGGCTTGTAGAAGCTCACGGCAGGCAGCTTGCCGGCCACCGCATCGGCCAGGAAGCGGTTGGAGATCGGGCTGTCGCCCAGGCCGCCGTCGCGCAGGTGTTCGGCGCGCGCGGCCGTGCCGGGCGCGAAGCTCCTGAAATAATTGAACGGCTGGTGGTGCGACTGGAAATTCGGCTTCGATCCGCCGCCCAGGTCGTCGAGCGCGGCCTGCCATGCGCCGCCATACCATGCCCAGTCGACACCCTTGCGCGACAGCAGGTCGCCGATCGTGTCGTACGTCTGCGGCGGCAGCACGCCGCCGTCGTCCGGGTCCGCGTGCAATGGATCGCCGCCGGGCGCCGGATGCACCCAGCTCGGCTGGTAAGGCGTGGCCATCGTGTTGACGGCATAGCCGTCCGGCGTAATGGCGCCGTCGTTGACGAATATCGCCTTGCCGTCCAGCGCCGATTTCGGGCTGTCCGGGGCCAGCGCCAGGCGCGCGCCGGTGGGGCCGTCGGCCGTCACGCAGATCTTCTTCCTGGCCTTCGTGTCCTTCGCGTTGAAATACTCCGGCGTGCGGCCGGATACCAGGAACTGGTGGTTCAGGTAGGAGCCGCCGAACGCCGCCATGAAGAAGTTGTCGCACAGCGTGAATTCGCGCGCCACCTGCCACAGGCCGAGGTTCTTGCCCGTCTGCCCGTAGCGGCCCATCACCAGGCCACCCGCATCGGTCCACGCGACAAAGCCGTCGTTCCTGCCGCCGTTGATCTGCATCTGGTTCTGGTAGAAGCGGTGCTGCAGGTCGCGCGTGACCAGCGCCTCCGGCAGCGGCTTGCCCTGCGCATCCTTCAGTTCGAACGGCGCGTTCGGCAAGCCTTTCACATCGTCTTCCTTCAGTTCGTAGCGCTTGCCGGCCAGTTCCTGCGGCGCGGCCAGCGTGCCGCCCCACACCTTCGGCAGCTCGGGCAGCACGCTGCCGTCGTAGTCGCGCTGCACGTATTTTTCCGGCGGCACGCCGGCCAGCGGCGAGGCTTCGCCCGGGAAACCGGCGAACAGGTTGTTGAAGCTGCGGTTTTCCAGGTAGATGACGACCACGTTCTTCACGTGCGCCTTCAGTTTCGCGTCGAGCGGGCCCTTGACGGTTTTCGCCTGCCGCGATGCCGGCGCGGCGGCAATGGCGGGCAGGGCGCCCATGGCGCCGGCTGCTGCCGCGGCGCCGAACAGGCGGCGGCGGGAAGGCTTCTCGGGAAGGTCGTTATGGTCCGGCACGCGCGGCTCCTTTATTGAAGGCAACAAAGGGCTGAGTGTAGGTATCTCATCGGCGGGCGTCAAGGCGGCAGCGGTGCGCATGCAACGGCCTGACCAGGAGCGGCGAGAGCATGCGCACATGAAGGCAGCGCGCACAAGGAAAGCGGCGCGTGCAGGAATATCCCGCGTAAAAGAAAAAATCGCGCACAAGAAAAAACCGCCGGTTCCATTGCTGGAACCGGCGGTTTTCTGAATCTGGTTGCGGGGACAGGATTTGAACCTGTGACCTTCGGGTTATGAGCCCGACGAGCTGCCAGACTGCTCCACCCCGCGTCTGAGGCATGAATTATATACGCTCACTCCGTCTTGTGCAAGCGAGCATTTCACCATGCTATGTCCGGGCCGCGCCGAGCCGCCACAGCGACGTGACTTCGGCGGCGCGGGCGGCATGCAGCGGGTCTTCGGCATCGCTTGCCTTCGGGTGCGTCGGCCGCACGTCCTGCCGGCCCAGCACGACCAGGCCGGCCTGCGCGATCCACTCCAGCAGTTGCTCGCGGGGCCGCAGGCCCAGGTGCTCGGCCAGGTCCGACAGGATCAGCCAGCCCTCGCCGTCTTCGGTCAGGTGATCCTTCAAGCCGGCCAGGAAACCTTTCAGCATCCGGCTGTCGAGATCGTACAGCGCGTTTTCGATCGACGAGCTGGGGCGGGCAGGCAGCCATGGCGGGTTACAGACGACCAGCGGCGCGCGGCCCGGCGGGAACAGGTCCGCCTCCAGCAGCTCGACCTGCTCGTCCAGATCCAGCCGGGCGAAGTTGTCGCGCGCGCAGGACAGCGCGCGGCGGTCCGTGTCGGTCGCGACCACGTGCGGTACCCCGCGCTTGGCAAGGACCGCGCTCAGTACGCCGGTGCCGGCGCCGATATCGAACGCCACGGTGGTCTTCTTCGGCAGCGGCGTTTCGGCGACCAGCTGCACGTACTCGCCGCGCACCGGCGAGAACACGCCGTAGTGCGGGTGGATGCGCGCGTCGAGCGCGGGGATCTCGACGCCGGTCCTGCGCCATTCATGCGCGCCGATCACGCCCAGCAGCTCGCGCAGCGAGATCACGAACGCATCCTCGCCGCGGCCGTAGGCTTCGTTGCAGGCCAGCTTCACTTCCGGCGCGCGGCGCAGCGGGATCGTATAGCCGGGCTCGAACGGGATCAGCAGCATCGCCAGCGTGCGCGCGCGCTGCGACTGTGCCTGGCGGTGCAGGTGGAATGCCTCGGTCGGCGTGGCCGGCGCCTTGGCGGCCTTCTTCTTCGGCTTGCCCTGCTTGCCTTCCGCGCGGCGCGCGAGCGCCTGCAGCAACTGCCGGGCGTTCTGGAAGTCGCCGCGCCACAGCAGCGCCGTGCCTTCGCAGGCCAGGCGGTAGGCGGTATCGGCGTTCAGCGTGTCGTCGGCAACGACCACGCGCTTCGGCGGCGGCATGCCCGCCTCCGAATGCCAGCGGGCGGAACGCTCGGTTCCTTGTTCGGTCCAGTGGAGGAGGGATGTTTCCATGTCGGCAATCTTGAAATGTGGGGGGTAGCAAAAACGGCGAAACCGCCTGCGCGGCGGTTTCGATAGGTGGCGGCCATTATAGCCTGCCAAGTCGACTGCCAAGACGCCGGCACGGCGCCGGCGGGGCCGGTCAGGCTTCGTCGGCCGGCGGTGGCGTGGTCGAGATCGTCGGCGCAATGCCGGTCGCCGACGAAGTGGTGGCCACATCCTGCGGTACCTTGATCGGCATCGGCGACTTGTCGGTCTCCAGGTCCGCTTCGGCCGCTGCCTTCGCGTCTTCCGCGGCCGCCGCCGTGGCTTCGGCCACATACGCCTTGACGGGCGAGGGCGGCGCATAGGTATCGAGCGACTGGGTGTTCCTGACGAGCTGCATCAGCCGCACCGACAGGTTGCCCAGTACGTCGCCGCTTTGCCCGTCCTTCACATCGCCGGAGATTCGCTTGTCCATCAGCTTGAACAGGTCGCCGAGGCCGCCCGGCCAGTCGATCTCCGGAAAATCGAACGAAGGCAGCGCCAGGTTCTGTCCGGACGGCTTCTGCTGTCCAGCCTCTTCGGAACCGGCATAACCGGCGAACATCGACGCTTCGTACTGCACTTCCACCTCGAAATCGTATTTCGTGCCGTCGGCCAGCGTGATCGTGCCCTTGCCGAGGAAGTGAGAACTCTCGTTCAGGCTGAATCCCGAGGCACTGCTGACGCCATCGGCGCCTTCGGAGCGCAGCGTGCCGGCGGCCATCGACGACGAGGCTTCCAGCGCCACGGAATCGAAGGCGATGGTCGCGCCCCTGGCGCTGTCGCCGAGCAGGCGCTGGGCAAAACTGCCGAGGAGATTCTGCGCCAGGTCGATCGTGTCGTTGCCGAGCGAATCGACGCGCTGCTGCAGGTCGACCGCCCCGGACGACAGGGCGACATTCGAGCTGGCTTTCGAGGCCGCCGCCTGCTGCGCGGCGTTGCTGCCGCGTGCCGGCTGCTGGGTCGCGCCGGCGAGGGCGGTATTCTGGTACCCGCGGGTGCCGAGTGGAGAGAGCGAAGACATGGCTGGCCTCTTGTAACAATGTCCCTCTACATCGGCATCGCGGCCGAATTCTTGAGGAAATCAGTGGTGATGGGACCACAGGCCGTTCGACGCCAGGTACGCCTGCACGGCGTCCGGCTGCCCGATGGCATGCAGTTTCACTTCGCCGCAGCTGCACACGCCGGAATAGGGCGTGATGTGCGAGCAGGCGGAGACTTTTTGGACGGTCACTTTGACCGCCTTGGCGCATTTGGCGCACTTGAACGTCAGGTTGCGTGGTGCTTTGAACATGATTTCAGGAGATAAACTTCACACGAACTATAAGACTTCATTCTATCAGGCCACGCTCACGTGGCTGCGGCCGCCTGCACCGGGCTGCACCAGGATCCGCGTGGCGATCCGCTCCGTCATTTCCTGCACGTGCGAGATGACGCCCACCTTGCGGCCCATGGCCTGCAGATTGTCCAGCGCATCCATCGCCACGCGCAGCGTCTCGGCATCGAGGCTGCCGAAGCCTTCGTCGATGAACAGCGATTCCACGCGGACGCGGTTCGACGACAGCGAAGCGAGCCCCAGCGCCAGCGCCAGCGACACCAGGAACGACTCGCCGCCGGACAGCGAATGCACCGAACGCAGGTCGTCGCCCATGTGCAGGTCGCGCACGAGCAGGCCCAGCGAAGGTTGCGACGGATTGTCGATGCGCAAGATCTGGTAGCGGGGCGCGAGCTGGCGCAGGTGCGCATTGGCATAGCCGAGCAGCACGTCCAGCGTGAACTGCTGGGCGTAATTGCGGAATTTCTTGCCGTCGGCCGAGCCGATCAGCTCGGCCAGCCGGGCCCAGCGGCGTTCGCTGCTTTCGTGCTTTTCCAGGTCGGCCAGCATCGCGCTGGCACGGCGGCGGCGCTCGTCGTCCTGCGCCAGCCTGACCTTCAGGCCGGAGAAATGTTCCTGGGCGGCGCGCCGCTCGGCCGCCAGCGCATCGAGGGATTCGCGCAACACCTGCGCACCGCCATCGGCGCCGGTCCACGCACCTTCATCCGCCCCGGCCGGCGCGCCTGCACGGTGCTGTGCCAGCTGCGCCTCGCGCTCGCGCAGCACGGCCTGGGCCTGGGCCACGGCGCCTTCCAGCGCCTGCAACGCCTGGCGCTCGGCGCGGATCGCTTCCAGCGGGTGCGCCAGCAGGGCCAGCAGCTCATCCACCGACGCCACGCCCACCGGTGCCGCGAACAGGTCCGGCTCGGCGTGCGCATGATGGAATGCGGCGAGCCATTCGGCCAGTTGCCGGTGGGCGGCCGCGGCCGTTTCTTCGAGTTCGGCGGCGCGGCGGCGGGCGTTCGCCAGCGCTTCATCGCACCGCGCGCGCTGCTGGGCCGCCTGCTGGCCCGCCTCCTGCTGCGCGCGCAACGCCGCGTGGGCCGCTTCGCACGCCGTGCGCAGGCGCGTTTCCACCTCGCCCGCGGGAGCACCGTTCCATAGCGCCTGGCGCTGGGTGCGCGCCGCCTGCAGCGCCTCGTCCGCCACCACGAAGGCGGCGCGCGCGGCCTGTTCGTCGGCGGCCACTTTCGCGTGCGCCGCCTGCAGCACCGCCAGTTCGATGTCCAGCGCGGCGATCTTCGCGGCACGTTCGCCCAGGTCGGCATGCTGCTTCTGCCACTGGCGGCTCTCGGCCTGCCGCAGCGCATGGAAGTGGCCCGGGTCCTGGCGCCAGTGATCCTTCCAGCCTTCGGCGCCGTCCGGGGCGTCGGCAAAGGCGGCATCCAGGTCGTCGAGCAGCGCATCGAGGTGATGGGCGGCGTCGATGTGCTGCGAGTGCAGTGCCTCGGCCTGCGCCTGGGCTTGCGCCAGCGCGGCGTTGCTGGCCGCGAGGCTCGCCTGGCAGCGCGCCTGTTCCGCGGCGGCGCGCTCGCAGGCACCCTGTGCGCGGTCGCGCACGGCGCCGGCACGGCGCAGCGCCTGCTCCTGCCGCGCCACGTCCTGCAGGTCCGCCGCAACCGCGGCGATACGCCCGGCCAGCCAGGCGGCACGCTCACCATCTGCCACGGCGCCATCGTCGCCGAGCGACGCTAGCGCGGCATTCCAGCGCTGGGCCAGCGCCGCCAGGGCCGGCTCGAGTGCTGCGAGTTCGTCGCGCACCTGGGCCAGCCCGCTTGCGCTCGACGCGGCCAGTGCGCGCTGCGTGGCCTCATGCCCGATCAGGCCATCCCGCGCCGCGCGCCAGCGCGCCACGTCGGCGCGAAGTTCGCCGAGCATGCCGCGCAACAGGTCGTTGCCGTGATATGGATGACCGGTCGATCCGCACACGGGGCAGGGCGCGCCGTCTTCCAGCGTGGCGCGCAGCTGCTCGACGCTTTCGCCGCAAGCCGCTTCGGCCAGCGCCAGCGAGCGCTCGGCCTGCGCCAGCGCCGCCTTGCCGGCGGCGAGGTCGATCGTTGCCGCGTCGGCCAGGACCTGGGCGCCGGCGCGCGCCGCTTCCAGCTGCGCGGCCTGCGCCAACAACCCGGCATGGCGCTCCCGCCGGGCCGCCAGGTCCAGCCACAGGCGTTCGCCCTCCTGCAGCGCGGCACGGCGTTCTTCCAGCGCCGTGCGCCGCGTGCCCAGCGCATCGGCATCGAAGGCCGCCAGTGCCTGCAAGGCCGCGGTGCGCTCCGCCTCCGCGGCGCGCAATGTTTCGGCCGCGCCGGCCAGGCCGGCCCGCGCGGCCGCTTCCTCGTCGCGGTGGCGCGCGGCACGGCGCTGCGCGTCGGCCAGCCTGGCGGCCAGCGCCCCTTGCCCGTTGGCGGCGCGGTTCGCCTGCGTGAACAGTTCTTCCCAGCGCGGCCACTGCTGGCCCAGCACGGCCCAGTGGCGGTGCCCCTCCAGCCACGTCTGGCCGTATTCCTGGGCGGCGATCAGGTTGCGCCGTTCGTTGCGCTTGTCCGACAGCACGGCCGCGGCCTGCGTCGCGGCCGCCACCGCGGCGTCGCGCGCCGTGCGCGCCTGGGCGTGCTGCGGCAGCATCGCCTCGATGCGCGCATCGAGCGCCTTGGCGCGGTCCAGTTGCGGGCCGGCGTCCCGGCGCGCCGCTTCGGCCGTTTCGACACCGCTCGCGGCCTGCTGCTGCGCCGCCGCCGCGGCAGCCTGGGCACGTTCCGCCGCCACGGCTTCTTCCTGGCAGCGGGCGATCGCGGCACGCGCCTGGGCCGATTCGGCCTGCACGCGCTGCACCGCGTCGTGCAGCGGACGCGCTTCCTGCACCGCGTCGAGCTTGTCGAGCGCGGCGCGGCGCGGCGCCGCCGCGGCCACCTCGGCGCTGCGGGCCTGGCCCGCCGCCGCGGCCTGGGCAACGCCGTCGGCCAGCCGCGCGGCCTGATCGTGCCAGCGCAGGTCGGTCTCGAGCGCCGCCTTCCGGACATCGATCGCGGCCAGCGCCAGCTCGGCTTCGCCCGCCTCCTGCTCCGTTTGCGCGCGCTCCTCGCCGGACAGCGGCTTCTGGTCGGCCAGCCGGGCGACCATCTGCTGCAGCGCCTGCGCTTCGAGCTTGTGCCGCTCGAACGCGCGGCGCGACAGGTCGCTGTAGACGGTGCTGCCGGTCAGCGTTTCCAGCAGCAGGCCGCGTTCGTCGTCCTGCGCCTTCAGGAAGGTGGCGAATTCGTTCTGCGCCAGCAGCACGGCGCGCGTGAACTGGTCGAAGTTCAGGCCGATGCGCGCCTCGATCTCCGCCTTGACTTCGGTCTTGGTGCCGCCGACCGGGTGCAGTTCGGGCAGCCGGTGCAAGGTCATCGCGGTCGGCTGCAACGCGCCCGTGGCCTTCGTGCGGGAGCGGCGCACGCTCCAGCGTGCGCGGTACGACACGCCGTCGCTGCCCGTGAAATCGACTTCCGCGTAACCTTCCGGCGTGCCGCGGCGCAGCAGCGTGCGCGAGTCGTCCGAGCCGATATGGTCGCCCACGTCCGGTGTCTTGCCGCGCGCATGGACCAGGCGCGGCGTGCGGTCGTACAGCGCCAGGCACAGCGCGTCGAGCAGCGTGCTCTTGCCGGCCCCGGTCGGGCCGCTGATCGCGAACAGGCCGCTCGACGCCAGCGGTTCGCTGCCGAAATCGACGGAAAATTCGTCCGCCAGCGAGGCCAGGTTGCGGCCGCCGATGCGCAGGATCCTCATCGTGCCGGGTCCGCCAGCAGCAGTTCGGCGAAGGCGGTCATCTGTTCGGCCGGGGCATCGTTGCCGAATTTCTGGCGGTACAGGCGGGCGAAAACGTCTTCCGGCTGCAGTTGCGCCAGCTGGTCCAGCGACACCGCGGCGTCTTCCAGCGAGGTGCCGCGGTTGCCGCTGCTGGTCTCGATCTTCGCCAGCCGCACATGCTTGCCTTCCAGCGCGGCCTCGATGCGGGCCCGCAGGCCGGGTTCCGGCGCGTCGAGGCGCACGCGCACTTCGAGGTAAGGCTGGGCATATGCGGGCGCCAGCGGAAAGTCGAGCGCCTCCAGTTCATCGAGCACCTGGGCCAGCGGGGCGGGACGGGTCGGCACGCGCAGCAGGTGCACGGCGCGCGGCACCGGGATCGGCACCGTGTCGCGCAGCGCCTGGCCGTCGAGGTCGATGCGCAGCACCTGGTGCTGGTAATGCACCTCGGAGAACGACAACGGCAGCGGGCTGCCGCAATAGCGGATGTGCGCATGGCGGCCGATCTGCTGCGCCAGGTGCAGGTGGCCGAGGGCCGCGTAGGCGATCGACGGGCCGAAGATCCCGGCCGGCAGCATCTCGGTGCCGCCGATGACGATGCGGCGTTCCGAGTCGGCCGACATCTGGCCGTCGACCATGTGGCAGTGCCCCATCGCGACGATGGCCTGGCCGGGCTGGCGCAGCGACTCGGCGTGCGCCAGCGCCAGCCGGTACAGTTCGGCGATGCCGGCCAGGTACGGATCGGCGCCGTTGTCGAGACGCGGGACGTCCGCCGGGCGCAGGAACGGCACCGCCAGGCACCATGCGGCCACGGCGCCGTCGTGGTTGGTCAGCGGGTGCACCAGGCGCGCCACGTCGATCGTGCCGTCGGCGGCGCGCTCCACGTTGCCGACCACGCGCGTGCCGAGTTCCTCGAGCAGCGGGCCCGGGGCGTCGATGCGGCCGGGCGAATCGTGGTTGCCGGCCACCAGCATGATGTCCAGCCCCGGCGCCGCCTGTTTCGCCTGGCGCAGGAAGCGGTACAGCTGGCGCTGCGAAGCGGCCGAAGGATTGGCGTTGTCGAACACGTCGCCGGCGATCAGCAGCGCGTCGGCCTGTTCGGCGACGATGATTTCCAGCAGCCAGTCGAGAAAGCACTGGTGCTCGTAATGCCGGTCGAAATTGTGGAGCGACTGGCCCAGGTGCCAGTCCGAGGTGTGCAGCAGGCGCATGAAGTTACCGGAGGACGCAGGGGGCTGAATGGAGCGCAACAGTTTAACGCATCCCGGCGCAGGCCGGGCAGCCCCGATGGATCGGTCGCGCCGGGCCGGTCCCGTTCAGCGCCGGGCGCCGTTGCCCCGGTTGGCGCCGCGCCGCCGCGCGGTGAATGCAACCAGGCCCAGCCCGGCGGCGAACATCGCATAGCTGGCCGGCTCCGGCACGGCCAGCGCCAGCTGGTAATCGAAGCTCGCGGCGCGGCCGACGCCGACGCCCAGCTGGCTCAGGCTGCCATCCGGTGCCACGTCCCAGTTGTAGATCGAAAAGCCTTTCGTCAGCGGGTCGGCGTAATACGCAATGGCAGGCGTGAGCACCGAATTGATGGGGAAATGATCGGTGTCAAGGAATGCATATTGCTGGATCGAGGCATAGTCGCCATACGTGGCCGGATCGAAACTCACGTTCTGGTAGAAACGCTTCGTGGTCTGGCCGCTGCCGTCGGTATCGACCAGGATCTGCGAACTGACCAGCCCTGTCGTTTGCATGGTGTAGAGCTGGTTGTCGACCTTCAGCGACACCGTCAGGGCCGCGTCGCTGGCCTGCATCCAGAAGTTGTCCGTGCTGGCGACCACGTTGGCGCTGTCGAACACGCTGGTCACGGTCAGCTCGTACGCACCGGTGCCGCTGAGGTTGCCTTGTGAAAAGAAGCCCGGCAACTGGAAATTGGCGGCAGTGCCCTGGGTGCTGGTGGTGATCGTGTAGGTACCGGCGGCGGCCGTGGCGCAGGCCAGCGCGGCAAGCAGGCCGGCTGCGACCCGCAGCATGGCCACGTCGCGGCGCGGCGGTAGCGAAGAGAAAGCAAGGCGTGTATTCATGGTCGGGTTCCAGAAAGTCGGGCCGCGCGCGGCAGGTGTCCGAAGTGTACGAGGATGACCACCCGGGCGGCGCACTGTAGCGTGCCGTGCCGTCAGGCGGCATCCGGCTGCTGGCCGCCCAGCGTGCCGCCCGTGCGGAACGTGTTGCGCCCGGCCTGCTTGGCTTCGTACAGCAGCGTGTCGGCGCGCGCCAGCAGCTCGGCCGGCGCCAGGTCGCCACTGCGGTAAAAGGCGACACCGATGCTGGTCGAGATGCCGACCCGCACGCCGTCCAGGTCGAACGCCGCGGCCATCGCCGCCACCAGCTTGGCGGCGGCGCGTTCCGCGTCCTCGCAGCGGAGCAGGCGCTCGAGGATGATCGTGAACTCGTCGCCGCCCAGCCGCGCCACCGTATCGCTTTCCCGCAACGCATGCGTCAGGCGGCCGGCGAATGCCTTCAGCAGCGCGTCGCCGACCGCATGGCCATGCGTGTCGTTGACCGGTTTGAAACGGTCGATGTCCATGTACATCACGGCCATCAGCGTGCCGTGCTCGCGGCTGTACTGCATCGCGGCGTCGAGGCGCTTCGTGAAACCGGCCCGGTTCATGAGGCCCGTCAGCGCATCGATCGTGGACAGGCGGAGCAGGTGCTGCTTTTCGCGGCGCTGCGCGGTGACATCGGTGCGTACCACGTGGAAGCCGGTGACGTGTTCGCCGGCTTCGTCGCGCTGCGGGATATAGCGCACCTCGAAGCTGCGCCCGGTGCCCTCCGGCGGCGGCGCCTCGTCTTCCTCGAACGACACCGTTTCGCCGGCGAGCGCGCGGCAGACCCACGGCTGCACCCGCATGTAGCGTTCCTCGCCGATGATCTCGCGTGCCGACCGGCCGATCGCCTGCACGCCCATGCGCGTGAATTCGCGTTCGTACACCAGGTTCTGGAATCGGTAGACCTCGTCGCGGTCCACGTAGGCGATCATCGCCGGCATCATGTCGGCGAGCGTGCGCAGGCGCGCTTCCTTTTCACGCAGTGCCGCCATCGCCTGGCGGCTTGCCAGCTCGGCCTGCTTGCGGGCCGTGATGTCGCGGGTGGTGACCGCCACGCCGTCGTCGATGGCCACGACCTGGTGCTGCAGCCAGCGCGGCGGCCCGGTACGGGTGGCGAATTCCTCTTCCAGCGGCTGGCCGGTCTCGAGCACGCTGCGGTATCTGTCGAGCAGGCCCTCGTCGCGCCACGCGGGCGCCAGCTGGCCGATGCGCCGGCCCAGCAGCCCGGCGCGGGGATGGCCCAGCATCGCGGCACCCGGCTCGTTGATGTCGACCAGGATGAAGTCGCCGCCGCACGCCTCGCGGCAGGCTTTCAGCAGGAACAGCGCGTCCAGGCTGGCGTCGATGGCAGCGTGCAGCTGCCGCTGCGCCGCGCGCGCCGCCCGGGTGCTGTTGCGCAGGCGGCGCGCGTGGCGCTGCAGCAGCCCCACGAAGGCCAGTACCACGATCGAAGCCACGGTCGCCACGCTCACGTACATGGTGCGGCGCCGCTCGAAGCGGGCCAGCGCGTGCGCCTTGCTGTGGCCCACGACGGCCATCAGCGCGAAGCGCGGCATGTCGCGGAAGGCGTAGATGCGCGCGATACCGTCGACCGGACGGCGCGGCAGCGCTTCTTCGGCGCCGGCGGCGGCGCCGGTGCCCGCAGCAGCGCCGCCCTGCACTGCGGCGAACGCCAGCGTGTCGTCGCTGAACACCCGGTCGTCGACGCGGCTGGCGGCCAGGCCCGTGTCGCGGCTCAACAGGCCGACATAGCCCCCCGGGCCCGGCTCCAGCCGGTCGTAGTCGTCGATGAACAGCGCCGGATCGACATGCATCACGATGGCGCCGGCAAAGTGCCCGGCGCCGTCGTCGAGGCGACGGGCGACGCGGATGCGCCATCCCTTCGTTGCCGGGTCCACGAGGGGATTGGAGAAGTGCGCCATGTCGCCGGCCGAACCGGCCAGCGCGCGAAACCAGCCTTCGTCGCCCGCACGCGGCGCGAACGTGCCGTGCAGGCTGTCGGCCAGCCTGCCGTCGGGACCGTACAGCGCGACCGGCAGCGCCAGGCGGACCGGCAGCAGCAAGGTCAACGGACCGTTGCGGCGCGTGAACTCCGGCAGGCGCAGCGCGCCATCCGTTTCCTCGAACTTCAGCTTGAACAGCTGCGTGGCATGGTCGGCCTGGCGCAGCAGGAAGCCGGCATTCTCGGCCAGCGTGCGCGCCTGCGCGTGGCTGCGCAATACCGCTTCATGGCGTGCCGTGGCCCGCTCCTGGCGCACCTGCCAGTACACCGCCGACCACATCGCCGCCAGCAGCACGGCCGCGAAAGCGGGCAGCAGCAGCACCCGGTACAACCTGCGCAGCGCGCTCGTCCTGTCCTTCTCCGTCACTGGCTCCCCGCTGGTGGTCGATGCAGTCCGTATGGAAGTGCGTCCCGGTATTCTGCCCGGAATCGTCCGGGCCGGCAGGAACGGTGCGCTGCGGTGGCGGAGTTATACTTCCACCGGGGGCTCACCCGTTACGATGAAAGCTCAGAATTGACAGAACCGACACCTAGGTTGCTATGCGGAATTTTATTGCCCGCAGTCCCCGAGGTACCCGCGTGAATACAGTCCATGCGCTGTTGCCGCCGGCGCCCGAGCGCATCGTGGGTGCCGATGGAGCACCGGTGCTGGGCCGGCATGCCGGCATCCTGCGCGGCTGCGACTGGGAGCGGCTGGCGCCGCCCCATGCGCGCAATGCGCTGTGGCGCCGGCTGCATCACAAGCGCTGGCATTACGCGGCGCTGTCCGCGGAGCGGATGTTCTGCGCGGTCGCCGTCGTCGACCTGGGCTGGATGACCACCTGTTTCGCCTGGGCGTTCGAGCGCGACGACGGCGACATGCTGGCCAATTTCTCGCAGGACGGCTGGCCCGGGCGGCTGTCGGCCACGCTGGCGCGCGATGCGCGCGGCAACAGCACCTTCTCGCGCCGCGGCGTGTTCATCGACCTGGGGCCGGCCGGGCTGTCGCTGCGCAGCCCGTGGCTGGAAATCGATGCCTGCTTCGGCACCGCGCCGGCACCGTCGCTGGTCGCATGCGGCCTCGTCCAGGGCGGCGCCGTGCACGCTACGCAGAAGACGGGCGGCCTCGCGCTGGAAGGCGAGGTGCGCACGTGGCGCGGCGAATATCCGCTGCACGGCGGCACCGCCAGCATCGACTATTCGAACGGCTTGCTGGCGCGACGCACCGCATGGCGCTGGGCCTCCGGGCATGACGCGGAACTGGGCTTCAACCTGCAGGCCGGCTATTTCGGCGCCAACGAGAACGCGCTCTGGCTCGATGGCGGCCTGTTCCCGCTGGCGCCGGCGCGCTTCATCCACAATGCGGACGATCCGCTCGAGCCATGGCGCGTTTTCACCGAGGACGACTGCCTCGACCTGGTCTTCACGCCGCTCGCGGCGCGCCGGGAAGCGCGCGACCTGCGCATTGCCGCCAGCCGCTACGTGCAGCCGTTCGGCACCTTTTCGGGCTGGGTGCGCAGCACGCCGGATGCGCCGAAGCGGATGGTCACGCGGCTGGCCGGGGTGACCGAACAGCACTTCGCGCGCTGGTGACCGCATGAGCATCCGCCACCTGGACCGCCTGTTCGAACCGCGCTCGGTGGCGATAATAGGAGCTTCGCAGCGGCCGGGGCGGATCGGCACCACGGTGCTCGACAACATGGCCGCCAGCGGTTTCGCCGGCGCGCTGTGGCCCGTCAACCCCAAATACGACACGCTGCTCGGCATCGCCTGCCATGCCAGGGTGGCGGCGCTGCCGGCGGCGCCGGACCTTGCCGTGATCTGCACGCCGCCCGACTCGGTGCCCGGCCTGGTGGCCGAACTGGGCGCGCGCGGCACCCGCGCGGCGATCGTGCTGACGGCGCTGTCTCCCGGCCAGCGCGCCGCGATGCTGAAAGCGGCGCGGCCGCACCTGCTGCGCATCCTCGGGCCCGGCGGCATCGGCCTGATCGGCCCGGCCGCCGGCGTCAACGCCAGCGTCGCGCACGCGGGCGCGCGGCCGGGGCGCACCGCCTTCGTGTCGCAGTCCGGCATGCTGATGACGGCCGTTCTGGACTGGGCGCGGCAGCACCAGATCGGTTTTTCGCGCGTGGTATCGGTGGGCGAGGGCGGCGATGTCGACGTGGCCGATCTGCTCGACTGGCTGGCCGGCGATGCCGATACCCAGGCCATCGTGCTGCACATCGAAAGCGTCGCCGACGCGCGCAAGTTCATGTCGGCGGCGCGCATCGCGGCGCGCGGCAAGCCGGTCGTGGTGCTGAAGTCGGGCCGGGGCGGCGAGCGCGACGACCGCGTGGTGGATGCGGCGATCCGGCGGGCCGGCATGCTGCGTGTGTATTCGTCGGCCGACCTGTTCGACGCGGTGCAGACCGTGGCGCGCGCCCGGCCGCTGCCTGGCGAGCGCCTGGCCGTCGTCAGCAATACCGCCAGCCTGGGATTGCTGGCGACGGACGCGCTGGCGTGGACCGGCGGCCGGCTGGCGCCGCTGTCGCCGGCCACGCTGCGCGCGCTGAAGCCCCTGGCGGCGGAAGGCGTGCCGGCCGCCAACCCGCTCGATATCGGCACCCGGGCCGATACCGCGCGCCACGTGGCCGCGGTGCGTGCGCTGCTCGACGAGCCGCAGGCCGATGCGCTGTTGCTGGTGCACGTGCCCACGCCGGCGGCCGGCAGCACCGAGGTGGCGCGCTCGCTGGTGCCGGCGGTGCGCGGTGCGCGCCAGATCGTGCTGTCGTGCTGGCTGGGCGGCGACGAGGTGGCCGAGGCGCGCGGCGTGTTCGCCGATGCCGGGCTGGCCACCTACGACACGCCGGAAAAGGCGGTGCGCGCGTTCCGCCAGATGGTGCAGTACCGGCGCAACCAGGCATTGCTGATCGAAGTGCCGCCCGGCGTGCCGGCCGTACGCGAACGCGAGCGCGCCACGGCGCGGCGCATCGTGGGCGCCGCGCGGCAGGCGGGCCGCGACACGCTGGACGACGCCGAGTGCCGCACCGTGCTGGCGGCTTATGGATTGCGGTATGACTTGCCGGACGGCGCGGGGGCAGGCGCGCCGGCGTGGATGCAGCCGGCCGCCGGCCGGGACGCGCCGCCGCTGCGCATCGGCATGCATGTCGACCCGGTCTTCGGCCCGGCGCTGGAGTTCGGCATGGGCGGCGCCGCCGGCAGCGTGGCGCGCGACTGTGCCGCCGGGCTGCCGCCGCTGAACATGGTGCTGGCGCGCGACATCGTGGCGCGCACCCGCGCCGGCAACGCGCTGGCCGCGACGGACGGCGCATGCCGTGCGCTGGTGCAGGTGGCGGAACTGGTGACCGACCTGCCGGAGGTGGCGGCGCTTGAGCTCGACCCGATGCAGATGGTGCAGGCCGGGCCGGCGGCGCCGCGCGATGGCGCGGAACCGCTCCCGGACACGCTGGCCGCGCTGCGCGCCCGCATCGTGCTCGGCCCGCCGCGGCCCGAGTCGGCGCTGGCGATCCGCCCGTATCCGCAGGCGCTCGCGGAAATTATCGACTGGCAGGGCGCGCAGCTGACGCTGCGCCCGATCCGGCCTGAGGATGCGCCGGCCCATGTGCGCTTCTTCGCCGCGCTCGACCCGGAAGACGTGCGGCTGCGTTTCTTTTCCGCGCTGCGCGAATTGCCGCCGGCCCAGCTGGCACGGCTCACGCAGATCGACTACGACCGCGCGATGGCCTTCATCGCTACCCGGACCGGGCCGGACGGCACGGCGGAAACGCTGGGCGTGGTGCGGGCCGTGGCCGATCCGGACAATCGCAGCGCCGAATTCGCCGTGGTGGTGCGCTCGGACCTGAAGGGGCTGGGGCTGGGAGCGATCCTGTTCGGCAAGCTGGTCGATTATTTCCGCACCCGGGGCACCGGCTGCCTGACCGGCGATGCGTTTGCGGAAAATGTTGGAGTCCAGAAACTTGTCCGTCGGTTCAACGGCACCGTCCAATCCGGCGACGAGGCGGGCACCGTACGATTGACGGTGCCATTGCATGGGAAATCATCTTAGCGCGATCGGAATGTCGGTAGCCAACCTTGCGCTGTGTCAAAGTGTCCATGTCGCTGTTATTTACACTCTGAATCTCTGTTATGAGCCAGGAGCTAGAATGTTAACGGCCACTTATACTCTGGTTGCGATGTCGGTGGAACAGTCGAGTGTTCGACTGAGCCTGCTTTCATTCCAGAAATATGTGCAATCGACGCTGACCCGTCAGCAGAGTCTGACGCTGTCGCAGCTTGAATACGCGTGCGAAACGCTGGAACACCTGTACCAGGCCTGCAGCTGGCGCAAGGTGGAGCTGTACCTGATCCCGGCCCTGCGCCAGGCCACCCAGCGCGCCGACCAGCTGCTCGAGGAACTGTCGCGCCTGAACGCGCTCGCGCTCGACGTGGTGCGGCGGTTGAAGGAAGGCCGCCGGGCCGGCCTGCGTAGTGAAGCAAATGATAGGGCCAGCGAAAGCGCCGATGAAGGCGCTGCGCATGGCAACGGCCACGTGGCGGCCTTTTGCGACGCGGTCGACAGCTTTTGCGGCGCCTTGCTGCAACGGCTCGAAAAGGAAGAGAAGGAATTGTTCGCGATCGCCCGCAGCGCGATCTGCGGCGATGCGTGGTTTGCCATAGCCAACAAGCTGCTGGCGCACGATGCCCAGGTGGCCGAGGCGCGCCGCAGCGGCGTCGAGGATGCCGCCGTGATCTCGCTCGTGCCCCGGCTGGCGCCGCCGGCCGAACCGGTCGCCGATATCGATATCCACATGCCGGCGGTACGGTCGGCCAGGGCGGCCCGGGCCCGCGCGGCGGCACGCAGCGCATCTGTCGACTGAGCTGCCGACTGAGCGGCCGACCGAGCGGCGGCCGGGTCGCGGCTGCCGGCCCGCCCCGGTGCCGGCCGCTGCGCTCCGGGCCCGCCCGCAGGTTGCAACGCCGCTGAAACCTGTGCTGCGCTATGATGGCGGTTTTGATCCATCCATGGCACATCATGTTTGAATTCCTCTTCAAGCGGCCCGGCGACAAGGGCAACGATCCGCAGGCCGCGCAGGGGCAACACGCGGACGCCGGCCCGGGGCGCAACGGACCCGGTGACGGCCAGGGCGGTCAAAACGGACCCGACGGCAAGGAGGCACGCCGTGCCGAGCAGGCCGAACGCGCCAGGGCGCTGGCCGGCGACGAAGCCGCGGCGGTCGCGCTGATCCTGCAGAGCGAGTTTGCGGACGTGCGCCTGGCCGCGGCCGAGCACGTGGTGTCGCAACCGGCACTGGAACAGGTGCAGGGCGCCGTGCGCAACACCGACCGCCGCGTGGCCAAGCTGATGCAGGGCAGGCTCGATGCGATCCGCCACCGCCAGATGGAGCAGCGGCAGGCCGAGGCCAGTATCTCTCAAGCGCAACGCCTGTTGCAGGATGAAAAGCTGACACCGAACCAGGTGGCCGACCTGGACCGCCTGTGGAAAGTGATCGACGCGCCGCCCGAACTGGCCGCCGAGTTCGACCGGCTGCGCGCCGCGCTGAGCGGCCGGCTGGAAGCCCAGGTGGCCCTGCAGCGCGCCACGATCGATGCGCTGGCCGCGCTGCGCCGGCTGGGCGCGGGCACCGCGGCCGGCAACGAGGATGAGGCGCTGCAGGAACTGGAGCGCCTGGGCGCCGAACATGCCGCCCGGGTGGCGGCGCCCGAGCACGGCACGCTGCCGCGCCACCTGGTGGCCGATGTGGAAGCGGCGCTCGCGTCGGCGCGCGCCGTGCTGGTCCGCCCGGCCGCGCCTCCCGCGATGCCGCCATCCGTGCCCGTGACGGCGGAGCCGGCGCCGGCCGCTGCCGCGGAGGACGTGCCCCTGGCCGTTGACGATGCCGGTTCCGGTGCCGCAGAGGGCGGCGAACGGCAGGCCACCGCGGGCATCGTGCCCGAGGCCGGCCCGCAACCCGGCGAGGATGCGCCGGCTGCCGGCACCGCGCCGGCTCCCGCAGTGGTGCCGCCGCGGCCCCCGAAGGAAAAGAAGATCACCCCCGCCGACCGCGAAGCCAACGAACGCTTCATGGCGCTGGTCGATGCGATGGAAGCGGCGCTGGGCCAGGGCCAGCTGCACACGGCCGCCGAGCATGACAAGACGCTCAAGGACACCAGGACGGGCCGCCTGAGCACCCAGCAATCGGAACGGCTGGCGCACGTGCGCGCCGAGTACAAGCGGCTGGCGGCCTGGGCGCGCTGGGGCGGCAACGTGTCGCGCGAGGAACTGGTGCACGCGGTCGAGGAATTGCCTGCGCAAAACCTGCCGATGAGCGAACTGGCGAAGAAAGTCAGCGCGATGCGCGAGCGCTGGAAATCGCTGGACAGCGTCTCCGGGGCCGCGCCGAAGAGCCTGTGGGAGAAATTCGACGCCGCCTGCACCGCCGCCTATGCGCCGGCCGCCGCGCACTTCCGCCAGCTGGCCGACGAGCGGCATGCCAGCGCGGCCAGGGCCCAGGCGCTGGTCGACGAAGTCACCGCGCTGGTGGCCGATTCGCCGGCCGCGCGCGAGGACTGGCGCAGCCTGGCATCGTCGTCGCAACGCCTGCGGCAGGCATGGAGCCGGCTGGGCACCATCGACCGCAAGGACAAGAAGCGCCTCGACACCGCGTTCGGCAAGGCGATGGACACGCTGATGGCGCCGCTCGAGGAGCAGCGGCGCATCGAGGTGGCGCGCCGCGAGCAGCTGATCGAGGAAGTCTACAAGCTCGATCCGGCCGAGCGGCACACGGTGGACACGCTGCGCGGCCTGCAGGAAGCCTGGCAGGGCCATGCCAAGGCGCTGCCGCTGGAACGCCGCCAGGAGCAGGCGCTGTGGCAGAAATTCCGCGCCGCCTGCGACACGATCTTTGCCCGGCGCAAGGAATCGGCCCACGCGGCCGACCACGAGCGCAAGGCGCACCTGCACGCGCGCGAGGCGATCTGCGCCGGGCTGGAAGGCTTCACGGCGGAAGGCGACGACAAGGCGCGGCAAGCGGCGATCGGCAAGGCGTTGCGCGATGCCGCCGCGGCGTGGCATGCGAGCGGCGTGGTGCCGCGCGCGGCCGAGGCGCGCATCGAGACGCGCTACCGGGCCGCCGTCGCCAGGCTGCAAGGCGAGGCCGATGCGATCCGCAAGCGCGCCGGTGCCGCGCAGGCCAACGCGCTGCGCGACAAGCTGCGCCTGGTGCAGGCGCTGGAGAATGCGCTGGCCGCGCCCGGCCCGGTCGATGCGCAGGACTGGAGCGCCCGCTGGGCGGCGTTGCCGCCGCTCCCGGCGGATTACGAACGCACGCTGCATGCCCGCTTCAATGCCGCGCTGCAGGCCGCCGCCGCGGATGCCGCGCCGCGCGGCGCCTATGCCGGCACGCTGGAAGCGAACCGCTCCCGCCTGCTGGCCGAAGTGCTGCGGCTGGAGATCGTGGCCGGCATCGACAGCGGTGCCGAATTCGCGCGCGACCGCCTGAAGATGCAGGTCGAGGTGCTGCAGGATTCGCTGAAGTCCGGCCACAAGGCCGGCCATGCGGGCGCGCAGGCGGCGCAGTTCGTGGCGCTGTGCGCCATGCCGGCGCTGGTGGACGACCGCACGGCCAGCCGCATCGAAACCCTGTTCCGCCGGGTCGGCGCGGAGGGCCGATGAGCGGCGGCGGGACCAGCCGGGTGCGGGTGCAGCACGAGGATTTCGACCTTTCCGCCGAGGTGGCGCGACTGCGCGCCGGGAACAGCAAGACCGGCGCGGTGGTCACGTTCGTCGGCACCGTGCGCGACCTGAACGACGGCGCGCAGGTGGCGGCGATGGAGCTCGAGCACTACCCGGGGATGACCGAAGGGTCGATCGACCGGATCATCGACCAGGCTGCCGCGCGCTGGCCGGTGCACGACGCGCTGGTGATCCACCGCGTGGGGCCGCTGCTGCCGCGCGACCAGATCGTGCTGGTGGCCGTGACGTCCGCCCATCGCGGCGAGGCGTTTGCCGCCTGCGAGTTCATCATCGACTACCTGAAGACCGAGGCGCCGTTCTGGAAGAAGGAAGAAACGCCGGACGGGGCGCGCTGGGTGGACGCGCGCGTGTCCGACGATGCCGCCCTGGACAAGTGGCAGGATCCGGCCTGAACTGCGGTGCCGTTCCCTGCCGGCGGGCTCTCCCGACGGGCCTCCCTGAAGTGCAGTGCTTGCGGAGGTAATGCTCCCGGGTGCTTGAAATAGTACGTGCGCATCCGCACTTTATCGGAAGATAAAACAAGGAGCCGAGCACCATGCGTCAAGACAAACTCACGACAAAACTTCAGGAAGCGCTCGCCGATGCCCAGAGCCTGGCTGTCGGCGGTGACAACCCCTATATCGAACCCGTGCACCTGCTGACGGCCCTGCTGAACCAGGACGACGGCAGCGCTCGTTCGCTGCTGCAGCGGGCCGGCGTCAACGTGGGCGGCCTCGCCGCCGCCCTGAAAGGCGCCGGCGAGCGGCTGCCGAAGGTATCGGGTACCGGCGGCAACGTGCAGGTCAGCCGCGAATTCGTCAACATGCTGAACCTGGCCGACAAGGAAGCGCAGAAGCGCGGCGACCAGTTCGTGTCCAGCGAGATGGTGCTGCTGGCACTGGCGGACGATAAATCCGATGCCGGGCGGCTGGCCAAGGAAAACGGCCTGTCCCGCAAGTCGCTGGAAGCGGCGATCGATGCCGTGCGCGGCGGCGGCAAGGTCGATTCGCAGGAAGCCGAAGGCCAGCGCGAATCGCTGAAGAAATACACGATGGACCTGACCGAGCGGGCGCGCCAGGGCAAGCTCGACCCCGTGATCGGCCGCGACGACGAGATCCGCCGCGCGATCCAGGTGCTGCAGCGCCGCACCAAGAACAACCCGGTGCTGATCGGCGAGCCCGGCGTGGGCAAGACGGCCATCGTCGAGGGCCTGGCCCAGCGCATCGTCAACAACGAGGTGCCCGATTCGCTGCGCGGCAAGCGGGTGCTGTCGCTGGACATGGCGGCATTGCTGGCCGGCGCCAAGTACCGCGGCGAATTCGAGGAACGGCTGAAATCGGTGCTCAACGAACTGGCCAAGGATGAAGGCCAGACCATCGTGTTCATCGACGAGCTGCACACGATGGTGGGCGCCGGCAAGGCCGAGGGCGCGATGGACGCCGGCAACATGCTGAAACCCGCGCTGGCGCGCGGCGAACTGCACTGCGTGGGCGCCACCACGCTCGACGAATACCGCAAGTACATCGAGAAGGACGCCGCGCTGGAGCGCCGCTTCCAGAAGATCCTTGTCGACGAGCCGAGCGTGGAAGCGACGATCGCGATCCTGCGCGGCCTGCAGGACAAGTACGAGCTGCACCACAAGGTGGAGATCACCGACCCGGCCATCATCGCGGCGGCCGAGCTGTCGCACCGCTACATCACCGACCGCTTCCTGCCCGACAAGGCGATCGACCTGATCGACGAAGCCGCCTCGAAGATCAAGATCGAGATCGACAGCAAGCCCGAGGTGATGGACAAGCTGGAGCGCCGGCTGATCCAGCTGAAGATCGAGAAGGAAGCCGTCAAGCGCGAGAAGGATGAAGGTTCGCGCAAGCGGCTCGACCTGATCGACGAGGAAATCGCCAAGCTGCAGCGCGAATACAACGATTTCGAGGAAGTGCTGAAGGCCGAGAAGGCCAACGTGCAGGGCACCACGCACATCAAGGAAGAGATCGAGCGCATCCGCCAGGAGATGGAGGCGGCCACGCGCGCATCGAACTGGGGCCGCGTGTCCGAGCTGCAGTACGGCCGGCTGCCGGAGCTGGAAGCGCAGCTCAGGCAGGCCGAAAGCAGCGGCGGAGACGAGAACAAGGACAAGCCGAAACTGCTGCGCACGCAGGTGGGCGCCGAGGAAATCGCCGAGGTCGTGTCGCGCGCGACCGGCATTCCCGTGTCGCGCATGATGCAGGGCGAGCGCGACAAGCTGCTGCACATCGAGGAAAAGCTGCACGAGCGCGTGGTGGGTCAGGATGAGGCGATCAACGCCGTGGCCGATGCGATCCGGCGTTCGCGCGCCGGGCTGTCCGACCCGAACCGCCCGTATGGCTCGTTCATGTTCCTCGGGCCGACGGGCGTGGGCAAGACCGAACTGTCGAAGGCGCTGGCCGCGTTCCTGTTCGATACCGAAGACTCGATGATCCGCATCGACATGAGCGAATTCATGGAAAAGCACTCGGTGGCCCGCCTGATCGGCGCGCCGCCCGGCTATGTGGGCTATGACGAGGGTGGCTACCTGACCGAGGCGGTGCGCCGCAAGCCCTACAGCGTGATCCTGCTCGATGAAGTGGAAAAGGCGCACCACGACGTGTTCAACGTGCTGCTGCAGGTGCTGGACGACGGCCGCATGACCGATGGCCAGGGCCGCACCGTGGACTTCAAGAACACGGTGATCATCATGACGTCGAACCTGGGCTCCCACAAGATCCAGTCGATGGAGGATGGCGACCCGGCCGTGACGAAGCTGGCCGTGATGGCCGAGGTGCGCGGCCACTTCCGGCCCGAGTTCATCAACCGGATCGACGAGATCGTGGTATTCCACGGCCTCGACGAAAAGAACATCGGTGCGATCGCGAAGATCCAGTTGCAGATCCTGGAAAAACGCCTGAAGCGGATGGAAATGGACCTGCAGGTCAGCGACGCCGCGCTGCACAAGATCGCCGAAGCGGGCTACGACCCGGTGTACGGTGCGCGGCCGCTGAAGCGGGCGATCCAGCAGGGCATCGAGAATCCGCTGTCGAAGCTGATCCTGGAGGGCCGCTTCGGGCCGAAGGACACGATCCGCATCGACGCGCGGGACGGCGCGCTGGTGTTCGGCGCCGATGGCAAGGTGGATATCGTCAAGGCGTAACGGCCGGCGATCAGGCAAGCAGGCGCACCGGCGCCGCATCATCGGATGCGGCGCCGGTTTTTTTTCGCAGCGTCCATTGCGCCAGCAGCCGGCTGGCGGCCAGCAGGTCGGCTCTCCCGAATCCTTCGGTATGGCGCGCAACGACGAGTTCGAGCAGTGCCTGCGCGCCGGCCTGTGCGCCCTGGCCGTGCCACAGCCGCGCCAGGCTGGTGGCGGCGCGCAATTCCCAGCCCAGTGCTCCCTGGTTGCGCGCCAGTAGCAGCGCGCCGCGGAACAGGTGCTCGGCGCCGGACCGGGCGGCGGGGCCGCCGGCGGCCAGCAGGCGCTCGCCCTGCTGGCGCCGCAGCTCCGCGGCGCACCAGCGCGCGTCGCCATGGCCGGCGCGCAGCAGCAGGCCGCTGTCCGCATAACGCGGGCTCAGCGTGGCCAGCGTTTCGCGGTGCGGGCCGGTGGCCGGCGCTTTCGCCAGCCAGCCGCCCGGCGCGTCCTCGACGATGCCGTGCCGGTACTGGCGCGCCAGCGTTTCCCAGTGCGGCAGGCGGCGCGCGGCGTCTTCCAGTTCCGCCAGCGCCGCCAGCGCGGCGGCCCGGTCGCCGCACCACCACGCCACCGGGAACATCGCAAACGCGAGAACCTGGCACAGCGGGGCATCGGCACCGACCGCGCGGGCGCGCAGCACGCCGTTGCGGGCCAGGCGCAGCGCCTCGTCCGGGTAGCCGAGCAGCCATCGCGCGCGCGCCAGCACGGCACTCGCGGCAACGTTTTCATCGGTGTGCAGGGCGGTGCGGCGCCCGGTGCATACGGCCGGGACCGTGGCATTCTGCACGGCGCGCGCCAGCGGTGCGGCCAGCGCCTGTTCGCCCGACAGGTGCAGGGCCAGGGCGGCGAAGCGGTCGTGCACCAGTTGCGCGGAGCGCGAACCGGCGCCGCGGATGCCGTCCTGGAAACGCTGTACCAGCGCCACCGCGGCGGGGTAGTCGCCCCCCAGCACGTGCTCCAGCACCAGGCCCGAGAAGGCATCGGCCATCCGCCCGGCGTCGCGCAGGTGTTCGGCCAGCGCGAATGCACGCGCATAGGCGGCCCGCCCGGCCCCGGCCCCTTCCAGGTAGACGCAGACCGTGCCCAGCGCGGTACCCAGCAGCGTTTTCAGCCCGCTTTCCAGCGCGTCTTCGGATCCGCCTTCGAGTCCGCTTTCCGGCCCGGCATCCGTGCGGTCCGTGCCGCCGGCACGCAGCGCGGTTTCCAGCCAGCGGCGCAATTCGGCCAGTTCGGCCGCTTCCCACCAAAGCGGCACGGTGGCGGCCAGCAGGGCCGCGGCGGCACCGGCGTCGCCATGCGGGCCGAAGCCCCAGGCCAACGCCGCGCGCACGTCGGGCAGGCGGAGCATGTCGCTGTCCGGACCGTTGGCCAGTTCCGTGCAGTGGGCGGCGAAGCGGGCGAATACCGGGTCGTCCTGCGCCAGCAGCGACAGCGCGTGGCTGCGCGTGTTGTGATACAGCTGGAACTGGTGCGGGTCGCATGCCGGCGCGCCATCGGGCCGGCTGGCGACGAGCAGCGATTTCGCGGCCAGCGTGGCCAGCGCGTCTTCGACGCCGGCGGCCGTCATCGCATCGCCGGCCGCAATCCGCACCGCACGCGCCAGCGTGAACGGGCCGGTGAACACGGCCACGCGGCCCAGCACCACGCGTTCGGCCGGCGACAGCGTGTCGATGCTCCAGTCCAGCGATGCACGCAGCGAACGGTGGCGCGGCGGCGCCGTGCGGCGGCCGCCCTTGAGGATCTGAAGGCGTTCATCGAGGCGGGCCAGCAGGTCGCGGGGGTGGAACAGGTCCAGGCGCCCGGCCGCCAGTTCGATCGCCAGCGGCACGCCGTCCAGGCCGCGGCACAGGTCCGCCACCGCGGGCGCATCGGCATCGGTCAGCGTGAATCCGCCATGCACGGCGGCCGCGCGCGCGGCGAACAGCGCCACCGCCGGGTAGGCCAGTGCCGCCGCGGCGGTCGTGGCGCCTGGCGGCGGGCAGTCCAGCGGTTCGATGCGCTGCACCCGCTCGCCGGCCGCGCGCAGCGCTTCATTGCAGGTCGCCAGGATGCACAGGCCGGGCACGTCGCGCAGCAGCCGTTCGGCGAACGCGGCGGCGAGGGCGACGATGCGGTCGCAATTGTCGAACACCAGCAGCACGGGCCGTTCGCGCAGGTGCGCCACCAGTGCCGAGGCGGGATCGGTGGCGGGCGGCAGGTCCAGCGCCGCGGCCAGTGCCGCCGCCGGGTCCGCGGCCTCGGCCATGTCGACGCACCAGCTGCGGAACTGCGGCTCCAGGCGGCGCGCGACCGCGTGCGCGAGGGTACTCTTGCCGACGCCGCCGGTGCCGGTCAGCGTGACGAGGCTGTGCCGCGGCGGCAGCGCGGCCAGTGCATGCACCAGCTCCGCGCGGTCCGTCGGCTGGCCGTCGGCATGCGTGGCAACGGATGGCGCGTGCCATTGCACGGGGGCAACGAGCGCGTAGCCCTGGCCGGCCACGCTGCCGAGGTAGCGCCGCCCGGGCGTCTCGCGCAACGCCTTGCGCAGCGCCACCATGTGCACGCGCAGGTTCGCTTCCCCGACGACGGTGTCGGGCCAGGCGCGCGCGATGAGGTCGGCTTTCGAGACCGTGGCGCCGGCGCGTTCGGCGAGCGCGGCAAGGATATCGAACGCGCGCGAGCCCAGCTTCAGCGGCCGGCCATCCTCGAGCAGCACGCGCTGCGCCGGATAGAGGCGAAAGGGCCCGAACGACGCATACGCAACCGACGACTCGGGGGCTTGGAGTGTCATGTGGCTTCTCGTTGGGAAGACGGCCCGGTGCCGTCAGGGGCGGATGATAAGTGACTTTCTTTACACACCGCTGACACCCGCCGGAAATGTTGCCAGAAATCGGGGACAGTCCCCGATTTCTGGCAACAATCTTGTGGTATTTACGTCGCCTGCTGATATTTGTCCGATACAGCCAAGGTCAAGAACTTGTGGGCTGTCGGATTACCGTCAAATTTGTGGCCCGCGAGGAATTTGTTGTAAAAATTCGGGACTGTCTCCATGCCGGTTTGTGGTGTTTTTGCCACTGCGGGTGGGCTTTGGCCTACGGCTCGGCGAAGTCTTCGACTTCGTAGTGGTCGAGGAAGCGTTCAAGGCCGGTGCCGGCGTCGAAGTGCAGGCCATCGGTGGCGCGGGTGCCGGTTACCACGCGACGGACGTGGGCGCCCAGCGATTGCCGGGTGGTGCTTTTTTGCCGCATCGGGTAGCTGCCGGACAGCCGGTAGCCGTCCAGGTAGCGGATTTCGAATTCGCACTCGCTGCAGTCGCGCGCCGCGGCCCAGGCCTTGAGCAGCCTGTCGGCGGCGACGAACGAGCCGAGCACCGCGATGCTGTGCTCGGCCTTGCGGATACGGATCTGCGCCACGCCGACCTTTTCGGCATGCGTGAGGGGAAGGGCGTTCATCGTGGGCTTTCGCATCGGCAGGACGGGTCAGGGGGCATGCCGGCCATCGGCATGACGAAATACCGGGCGGCGGAAGCGGCCGATCGCGTCCAGCGCTACCGCGTGCGTGGGTCGCAGCGCGCTGCCGAAGCGGTTGACGTGGATGTGGCGCGCCGCCAGTTCCAGCATCGGCAGCACCTGCGCGGCCAGCGCGGCGTCGCCGGGCGCCGCGTGCAGGCTGGCGCAGGCGAGCGGACCGAGCGCCCACGCCAGCGCCAGCATTTCGCCCGCGTCGGCGCAGCGCACCAGCAGCCCGCCCTGGCGCGTGGCGGCCAGCGCCGGTTCGGCGATCAGCGGCGCGGCCGGCACCTCGGCAAACGGCGCCGTGCCGCCGTGCGGTGTTTCGCTCAGCAGGTGTACGCTGCCGCCCGCGGGCAGGGCCAGGCCGCCGGAGCGGGAAGGGCGGCGCGCCGCGCACGGGTCGTCCGCGCCGGCCAGGGTATCGATGATCGCTTCGCGCAGGTCGATGAAGCCGTCGCCGTCGATGGCGACGACCATCGGGCACACGCCCTGCTGCGCCAGGATTTGCTGGCCCAGGTGCTCGGCGCGGGCGTTCAGCGCGCACGGCAGCACGAAGGCGGTATCGGTGCCGTCCAGTTCGGCCAGCGCGGGCAGCAGAGGCGGCACCGGGCGCGCGCCGGCGCGGCAGATCACGCCCCGCACGGCGCGCTGGGCAAGCAGGATGTCGTCATCCGTCGCCAGTTCGAACAGCGTGTCGGGCAGCCGGGCGGCCGCGGCGGCGATGGCGATCAGCCCCGCCAGCTCCGTGCAGCTGGGGGCCGGCACGGCGCGCGCCATGACCGGGCAGCCGGCCGCCAGCGCGGCCATCGCATGGATGCCGGCCAGGCCGTACGCGCTGCCGTGCGCGCCGACCGCGGCAACGGGGCCGAGCGGCACGGTACGCTGGCCGCCCTCCCGCGCGTCGTCGCGCAGCGCGCCGGCCAGCGTGCGCAGCCAGTCGCGCAGCATGTCGTGCTGGCGCAGCGCGACGGCCGGGTCGATACCGGCGTCGAACGCGGCCTGCCGGGGCAGGCGGTGCCGCACGCCATCGAGCCCGGCGCCGAACCCGTCGAGCAGGCGCGCGCGCTGCCCGGCATCGGCCAGCGCCAGCGGCAGCGCGGCGGCGGCGGCCCGTTGGGAAATGTGCATCATCGGCGATCCCCCATTCAGGTGATGACTGGTTAACGAACAATGGCGAATGCGAATGGCAAATGATTAACGCCGGGTGACCGATACGTTAGAATTTGCCGGGCCGGAAATCAATCCGGCTTTCGAGGTAAGCAAACATGGACCGACAGCAGTGGCGGCCGCCGATCGGCGAGGTGGCATTCGGCGCGTTCCGCCTGGTGCCGCAGGAACGCGCGCTGTACCGGCACGGCATGCCGGTGCGGCTGGCGGGCCGCGCGTTCGACCTGCTGGTCGCGCTCGTCGAGCGCGCCGGCACGGTGGTGGGCAAGGACGAGCTGATCGCCCGTGTCTGGCCGCGCACGGTCGTCGAGGAGGGCAACCTGCGCGTGCACGTCAATGCACTGCGCAAGGTGCTCGGCACCGACCAGGCCTACGTGGAAAACGTGGTCGGCCGCGGCTACAGCTTCGTGGCGCCGCTGCGCCAGGCGCCCGACGACATCGTGCCGGTGGTGCCGGCCGCCGGCCTGCAGCCGCGGCTGGTGGGGCGCGGCCAGGTGCTCGACCAGCTGCTGCGCGAGCTCTTGACCGTGCGCCTGCTGACGATCGCCGGCCCCGGCGGCATGGGCAAGACGTCGGTGGCGCAGGCACTGGCCGCGCGCGCCGCGCCGCGCTTCGGCCGCCACGTGTACTGCGTGGATCTCGCGCCGCTGGCCGATCCGGCGCTGCTGCCGGGCGCGGTGGCGCAGGCATTCGGCCTGGCCGCGCCGCTGTCCGCCGAGGCGCTGGCCGATGCCCTGCCGGCCGCTTTTTCGCACCCTTCGCAGGCCCGGCCCGCGCTGCTCGTGCTCGACGGCTGCGAACACCTGATCGATGCCGCCGCGGCGCTGGCCGGCGCGCTGCTGCGCCGGGCCGGGGCCCTGCACATCGTTGCCACCAGCCGCGAACCGCTGCGCGCCGACGGCGAACGCGTCTTCCGGCTGCCGCCGCTGGCGGTACCGCGCCCGCCCGCGGAAGCGCCGGTACCCGATGCCGTGGCATTGGCCACGTATCCGTCGGTACAACTGTTCGTCGAACGGGCCAGCGCCGATGGCGGCTTCACGCTCGATGCGGACAACGCGGCCGCGGTGGCCGAGATCTGCCGCCGCCTTGACGGCATTCCGCTGGCGATCGAGCTGGCGGCCGGCCGCGCCGCGTTTTTCGGCGTGCAGGAACTGGCGCGGCGCCTGTCCGACTGCTTCACGGTGCTGACACGGGGCCGCCGCACCGCGCTGCCGCGACACCAGACGCTGCGCGCCACGCTCGACTGGAGCCACGATTTGCTGGCCCCGGCCGAGCAGGCGGTGCTGCGGCGCCTTGCCGTGTTCCGCGGCACCTTCCCGCCCGACGGTGCGGCGGCGGTGGCCGGCTGGGGGGGGATCGATGCGCAGGCGGTTCCCGCGCTCGTGGCGCAACTGGTGGCGAAGTCGATGGTGTCGCCCGACGGCATGCGCTGCCGCCTGCTGGACACGAGCCGCGCCTATGCGCTGGAAAAACTGCGCGCCGCCGGCGAGGAGCACGCGGCTGCGCAGCGCCATGCGCGCTACTGCTGCCTGCTGCTGTCCCGCGCCGTGCACGATGCCGCGGCGCTCGACGCGAATCCCCTCCAGGACTGCCGCCTCGACGACGTGCGCGCCGCGCTCGACTGGGCCTTCGGACCGGGGGGCGAGCCGCTGCTGGGCGCGCAGCTGGCGGCGGCGTCGGCGCCGCTGTGGTATCGCCACTCGATGATGGAAGATTACCGCGTGCGGCTGGCCCCGGCGCTGGCCTGCGCCGCAGCAGCCGGTTCGGCCGGCGCACCGCTGTTCGCCGCGCTGCAGCTGGCACTGGGCCACACGCTGCTGCACGCCGGCGAAGACGCCGCGCCGCGCGCCGAGGCATTCGCCCGCGCACTGGCGCTGGCCGAGCGGCTCGGCGACCACGCCACCGCCGTGCGCGCGCTGTGGGGCTGCTACGCGGATGCGCTGCTGCAGGGCGACTATGGCCGCGCGCTCGGCCTGGCGTACCGCTTCGGCCCCCTGGCACGCGCCGCGGGAATGGATGGCGCCGGGCCGGTACAGCAACGGCTGCTGGCCCGGGCGCGGCACTACCTGGGCGACCAGCATGCGGCCGGCGCGCATGCCGATGCCGTCGGGCACCCGGCCCGCCGCATGCCCGGCGCCGCCGGCTTCCAGTTCGACCAGCGCGTATCGTCGCTGGCGGTGCACGGCCGGGTGCTGTGGCTCCAGGGACGGCCCGAGCAGGCACTGCTGGCCGCGCGCGAGGGCATCGACGAAGCGTTGCGGCTCGATCACTCGGTATCGCTGTGCTTTGCGCTGGTGTTCGCCGTGCCGGTGGCGCTGTGGAGCGGCGAGCTGGCAATGGCGCGGCGCTGCGCCGCGATGATGGCCGAACGGGCCGCGCGCGACCGGCTGGCGCACTGGTCGTTCTGGGCGTACGCGTTCGACGCGGCGCTGCGGCGCCACGAACGCGGAGAAAACGGCACGGCGCCCGAACCGGTGGACGCGCTGCTGCGCCACCCGTCCTGCACCGGCCTGCACCTGGACATGCTGCCCACGCTGCATGGCGGCCTGCTGACGCCCGCCTCGCTGGCCCGCGCTACCGATGGCCGCGCCGGCTGGGCCGCGCCCGAGCTGCTGCGCTGCTGGGGCGAACAGCTGGCGCGCGTCGGTGCCGCCAGGCAGGCCGAACGCGTGTTCCGGCAGGCGCTGGCGCTGGCCGGGCGGCAGGGCGCGCTGGCATGGGAACTGCGCGCCGCCACCAGCCTGGCCCGATTGCTGTCGCCGCGCGGCCAAGGGCACATCGATGAACCAACGAGCGGTTCCATGAGCGGGTACGACCCCGCTGCCTTGCTGGCGCCGCTGCTGGCGCGCTACCGCGAAGGCGAAGCCACGCGCGACGTGGTCATGGCGCGGGCCTGCCTGGAGCGCTGCCCAGCTTGAGCAGGTAGACATCGTTCTCGCGCAGCGGCAGCGTGAGGCTGAACCGGCCGTCGCCGCCGACCCGCACGGTGCGGCGCCCGGACGGTTCGCCGCTCGCCTGCGCCTTCAGTTCGGCCACCTGCTTCCTCGTCAGCTGCGCCGGCGATCCCATGCCGATGTACGCCGTGAACGCGTCGTTCTTCCGGTAGCCGACCTGCGAGATCGCCAGCGTATAGTCGCCCGGCTTCACGCCGCGCAGCGTGACCCGCACGTCCCCCTTGGGCCTGGGCGGCAGGTCCCTGATGAAGTATTGCTGGTTGTTGATCCCCTCCGGCAGCGTATGCGTGTAATCCCACAGCAGCACGCTTGCATCGCCGTTGGCGTCGACAGTGGCGATCGATTGCGCATCGGGGTTGCGCAGTTGCTTTGCGCCGAGCCCGTTCAGGAACTGGTAAGCGAAATAGCCGGGCTTCTTGATGCCCTGCGTGTTCATCAGCCCGAAGCCGCCGTGGAAGGCTTCGAAGCGGGGGCCGGGCTCCTCGAAGATGTCGGTGAAGACCCAGTACGACATCGACTGCGCCGCATCGCCCGTCTGTTTCAGCTTTTGCAGGATATAGGCGGCCTGGTGATAGCTGTCGTGCGTGGGATCGGCCGGCGTGTACGACGAACTCCATTCGGTGTAGTGCAGCGGCAGCTTCGGCAGCTTCGAGGCGGCGATTTCGCGGCGGTTCTTCAATACATCGTTGCTGATCGCGCCTTCATCCTTGCTGAGCACCGTGCCGGTGGTGCCGAATTCGTCGAGGTAGCCCTGGTTGACGCCATACGTGTGCGTGCTGACGAAGTCGAGCGGCACCCCGTTGGCGGTCGCATACGCGATCGTCTCGGGTATCCACGCCGCGCCGGCGGTGGCGGGGCCGCCGACCCGGTAGGCCGGATTCACGCTCTTGATGGCGCGGGCGGCGTGGGCATACAGCCTGAAATACTCGTCCTGCGTGCCGGCCCAGAAATCCCTCAGGTTCGGTTCGTTCCACACTTCGAAATACCAGGTCGCCACTTCGGCCTGGCCATAACGTTCGGTCCAGTGTTCGGTCAATCTCTTGACGAGTTCGCCCCATTTTTCATAACTGCGGGGTGGCGTGACATTGCCGCGCCACCAGAATATGGTTTTTTCGCCGCTGGCCATCGCCGACGGCATGAAACCCAGTTCGACGAACGGTTTCATGCCGATGCTCAGCAGGTAATCGTACAGGGCGTCGATATACTGGAAATTATAATGTTCCCTGCCTTGCGCATCGACTTTATAAACGCCCATATCGTCCGACAGCAGGCCGTGCATGCGGATATAACGGAATCCGGCGTCGCGCCTGACCTGCGCCAGTTGCTGTTGCCAGTCCGCCCGCAATCCCTCGTTGGCGCGGCCGGCGCCAATGACTTCATTGAAGGTCTTGTTCAGGTCGCCGGCGATCTGGCCGACGTGCACATC
This sequence comes from Pseudoduganella dura, assembly GCF_009727155.1. Lineage (NCBI taxonomy): Bacteria > Pseudomonadati > Pseudomonadota > Betaproteobacteria > Burkholderiales > Oxalobacteraceae > Pseudoduganella > Pseudoduganella dura. The sequence continues at coordinate 5,223,649 of NZ_WNWM01000002.1, forward strand.
GATATCGCGTTGCTGCGCCCACGTGGATTGCGACAGTAACAGCAGGCCGCCCAGCAGGGCCCCGCTAATGGAATGGCTGATGGTATTGAACCGCATGGTTTGCATTGGTTGTCTCGCTCGCTCTGGATTGCGCTCTGGATTTCGCTCGGATTGATTCGCGGCCGGCCCGTGACCGGCGCGCTGCCATGCAGCCTACCGGGGCGGACGCGGTTTCGTTAGCAGCCATGCCCGAAACGCTGGTGGAATGCGGAAAGTTGAAGAAAATCTGCCGCCAGTGTCAGTCCGCGCAGGCGGTGCGAAAGGCCTTCGGGGTGCAGCCGTATTCTTCCTTGAAGAGCTTGTTGAAATACGAAACATTGGCATAGCCGACCGAATAGGCGATTTCCGCAACGGCCAGCGCATCGTTTTCCGACAGCAGCCGCGCCGCTTCGGTCAGCCGCAATTTATTCAGGTAGGCAGTGAATGTGAAACCCAGCTCCGCTTTCAGGATGTCGTTGAGCTTATTACGGTTGACACCCGTACCGGCCACCGCCTTGTCGACATCCATGCCGGCATCCGAATAATGCGTGGCAATAAATCGCAATACCGCGGCCTTTTCCCTGTCGCGATGCGGTTCGAGCGAAAGCTGCTGGTAGGCGACGAACGGCAGGTCTTTTTGCAGTTTTTCGCGCACCTCCGCGACCAGCGCGGCGGCATGGGCGCGGAAAAACCAGAAACCGAAACCGGCCCATGCCGATGCCAATATCGCGCCCATGCCGTACAGATAACGGACATCGCGGCCGTGCAATATCAGTTCGCTGATTTCGACAGTAAACAAGGTATCGGTCGGGCTCTGGAATGTACTCCCGAACGTCATTTTCGGCACGCGGTCGAGTTTATATCCGTGGTGTGAAAGGTCGAGCTTGAACATGTCGAACCACCATTGCGGAGTTTCTAGCCTCGACAGGTCGATGTCGACACGCGTGCCGTGCGTGCTGCACGCGAAGAAGGCGGAAGGCGTGCGATAGCTCAGCAGGTGATCGGGCGTGGATACCCTGTCGTCGAACGTGGGCACGCTGAGCATCAGCGTGTTGGCTGGCGCGCAGCGGGCCTGGAACGACACCGAATCGTAGCGCGACAGGTCGACGTGCGCCGGCTTGCCGTTGCGGTCCTCGAACAGCAGGTCCGCCGCGGCGAACCGGTATCTGGGGGCTGGCGCCAGGCGGAAGCCGAAGCGCAGCCGTTGCCGGGCTTCGTGGATGGCGACGGAGGTTCCGGCGGCATCGCGCCGTGTCTTGTCCGGCTTCTCGTTGTCCGAACTGGTGCCGATGTGCCATGGCAGCCCACTGCCATGGGCCGGCAGCAATCGGGTGCGCAGGTGACTGCGGTCGACGCACAGCACGCCCAGCAGCAGGCTCCCTGCCAGCAGGCAGACGAACGCGATCAGCGCTTTGCGATAGAAGGCTCCCATTTATGCCGTTTTCGTTCGAGGCTCCGGTGATGTGAGCGCAATCATAGTGGGCGCATGGCAGTGCAGCAAGAGGTTGTGCGGCCCTTTAAGCCGTTCCTGCCGCAGGGGCGCAGGTCTTCTTGGGAAAGAGTCAATAGCCTGTTGCATATAGGGTTCAGCAGCGAATAAACATGTTTCCCATGGGCATATTTCTGTAACTTGCGATCTGCATTTGAGTACACTGGACTGAAGAAATTAACTAACGGAAATATGTGATGCTATTCATAAATCGACTGTCGATTCAAAGAAAGCTGATGCTCAGCATGGGCCTGTGCCTGCTGGTGTTCATGGTCATTTCGTCCGTGCTGAGCGTAACGATGAACAGCGACCGTGCCCGCGAGCGCGCGGTGACCCAGGAGCTGCCGGCGCGGATCGGCGAGATCCGCAACGACGTGCTGCGCCAGATCGGCCAGACGCTGGCGGTATCGGAAACGCTGGCGAACGACACGTACGTGCATGCATGGGAAGATGCCGGCCTGCCCGACGAGGGGGCCACCGCGTGGCAGACCTACGCCAGCCACCTGAAGGCGAAGAACAACGCGGCCACGGTGTTCTGGGTATCGAAAACCACCGGCAAGTACTTCACCGACGCCGGCTACGACCGCACGCTGTCGTCCGACAAGGCCGGCGACGGGTGGTTCTACGACTTCCTGGCCAGCGGGGTGCCGTACCGCCTCGATATCGACAAGAACGCCGGCTCGGCCACCTACATGTTGTTCATCAATACGCGCGTGCAGACCGCGGGCGGCAAGCTCGCGGTGGCCGGCATCGGGCTGGCCGTCAACGACCTGGCAAGCACGATCCGCGATTACCGGGTGGGCGAGACGGGCACCGTGTCGCTGGTGCGGCCGAACGGCGTGCTGCTGATCGACCGCGATCCGCAACTGGCCGACGGCAGGCACGGGTTGCAGGACCAGCCCGGCTTCGATGCCGGCATGGTGAAAACGCTGTTCGCCGGCCAGGCGTTCAGCCATGCCGCGGTCGACACTCCGCAGGGCCGGCTGTTCGTGGCCGCGTCATATATCAAGGAGCTGAACCTCTACGTGCTGGCACGGGTGCCGGAACGCGAAGTGCTGGGCGATATCGCACGGGCCGCCACGATCTCCGCGCTGATCGCGGGCGTGGCGGGCGGCGGCATCGGCCTGTTCGGCATCTGGCTGATCAGCCGCGCGATCGCCGCGCCGGTGATGCGGGCCGCCAGGATGCTGGGCGAGATCGCCGACGGCAATGGCGACCTGAGCCGCCGGATGCGGGTGGAATCGCAGGATGAGGTAGGCGCGCTGGCGGGGGCGTTCAACCGCTTCATTTCGTCGCTGAACGGCACCATCGTGCAGGTGCGCGAGAGCGCGCAGCAGATCGCCGGCGCCACCGGCGAGATCGCCACCGGCAACCTCGATCTGTCGAACCGCACCGAGGCGCAGGCGTCGAACCTGGAAGAGACCGCGGCCGCGATGGAAGAGCTGACGGCGACCGTGCGGCAAAACGCCGACAACGCCGCGCAGGCCAACAAGCTGGTCGCCTCCACCGCTGATTCGGCGCGCAAGGGCGGCGCGGTGGTCTCGCAGGTGGTCGACATGATGGGCGCCATCACAGACAGCTCGCGCCGCATCGCCGACATCATCGGCGTCATCGACGGCATCGCGTTCCAGACCAATATCCTGGCGCTGAACGCCGCGGTGGAGGCGGCGCGGGCCGGCGAGCAGGGCCGCGGCTTCGCCGTGGTGGCCTCCGAGGTGCGTAACCTGGCGCAGCGTTCGGCCACCGCGGCGAAGGAAATCAAGGATCTGATCCTCGCCTCGGTCGACCAGGTCAACACCGGCAGCCGGCTGGCCGACGGCGCCGGACAGGCGATGGGCGAGATCGTGGGGTCGGTACAGCGCGTGGCGGACCTGGTGGCGCAGATCAGCGCGGCCAGCCACGAGCAGAGCCAGGGCATCGGCCAGGTCAACGGTGCCATCATCGAGATGGACAACGCCACGCAGCAAAATGCCGCCCTGGTGGAAGAAGCAGCCGCCGCGGCCGAGTCGCTGCGCATGCAGGCCGCCACGCTGGAGCAGGTGGTGGGCACGTTCAAGCTCGACGCCACGGCTGCGGCGCCCGCATCGCAGGGCGGCATGCCGGCGCAGGCCGTCACTGCCCGGCGAAAAATGCTGAAGGCGTAGTGCCGAAGGTCTTGCGGAACATCTGGGAAAACGCCGACTGGCTGGCATAGCCCAGCTCCTCGGCGACCCGCGCCAGCGGCATGCCGCCGGCGATCATCGGCGCGGCATGCGCCAGCCGCACCTGCTGGCGCCATTGCCCGAAGCCCATGCCGAGCTCCTTCTCGAACAGGCGCGCCAGCGTGCGCTCCGAGGCGCCCACCTGGCCGGCCCAGTCGGCCAGCGTCAGCGGCGCGCCCGGCGCGTCGATCAGGCGCGCGCACAGGCATTGCAGCCGCTTGTCGCGCGGCAGCGGCACCCGGATCGGGCGCGTTTCGCAGCGCGCCAGTTCATCGAGCATCAGCTCCGACAGCAGCGTGGCGCGCGGCGATGACGCCAGCGGCGGCAGCTGTTCCAGCGCCAGGATCAGTTCGCGCAGCAGCGTGGACACTTCCAGCACCCGGCAAGCCTCGTCCGGGAACGGCGCGCGTTCGGCCAGGATCCGCACCGGCCGCAGCCGGGTCGACGCCAGCACCGTGACGGCATGCTCGACGCCGGGCGCGATCCACACCGCCCGCGACGGCGGCACGATCCATGTGCTGCCGGCGGCCGTCACGCGCAGCACACCGTCGATCGAATGCGTCAGCTGGCCCCACGTGTGCCGGTGCGGCAGCAGCGAATCGCTGCGTTCGAGGTCGCGGGAGATCAGCGTGATGGGGCGCTCGGGCGTCGGCTCGAAACCGTCCGGCGCCGGCAGCACCTGCCTGGGGATCGTTGGCCTGAGATTCGACATGGCAGTATTTCGATAAAAATTGACATCCTATCTTAAAACAGTCGAAGCCCTTTTTCTTACACTGTTCCTTTCAGCAGGAGACAGCATGAAGAACAACGACACGAACGACAGCAATACGCTGCGCCAGGATGCCCGCGTGATCGGCCTGGTCGGCCTGGCGCACGGCACTTCCCATTTCTATCACCTGATCCTGGCCGCGCTGTTCCCATGGCTCAAACCGGCATTCGGCCTCAGTTATGCCGAGCTGGGGCTGCTGATGACGGTGTTCTTCGTGGTATCGGGCATTGGCCAGGCGCTGGCCGGCTTCGTGGTCGACCGGGTGGGCGCGCGGCGCGTGCTGTTCTTCGGGGTCGGCATGCTGGGCGTGTCCGCGCTGGTGCTGTCGGTCGCCGGCAGCTATGCGGCGCTGCTGGCGGGCGCGCTGCTGGCCGGCGTGGGCAACAGCATCTTCCACCCGGCGGACTACACGCTGCTGAACCAGCGCGTCTCGCGCGAGCGGCTGGCGCACGGCTTCTCGGTGCATGGCATCAGCGGCAACCTCGGCTGGGCGGCGTCGCCGCTGTTCATGACCACGGTGGCGGCGCTGGCAAGCTGGCGCACCGCGCTGGCGCTGGCCGCGCTGCTGCCGTTCGCGGTGCTGGCGATCCTGGTGCTGAACCGCCATGCGCTGCGGCCGAATCCGCCGCAGAGCGCCGGTAGCGCGCAGCAAGGCGGAGAGGGCACGCTGGCGTTCCTGCGGCTGCGCTCCGTGTGGATGTGCTTCGCGTTCTTCTTCCTCACGGCCGTGTCGCTGGGCGGCATCCAGGCATTCGCATCGATCGGGCTGGAACAGCTGTACGGTATTTCGCGCGAGCTGGCCACCAGTTCCTATACCGCGTACATGCTGGCGTCGGCGGCCGGCATGGTGGTCGGCGGCTTCGTCGGTGCCGGCTCGGGCAACCACGACCGCAACATCGCCGTCGCGTTCGCCGTGGCCGCCGTGCTGGCGCTGGTGTTGGGCATGGCCGTGGTGCCGGGCTGGCTGGCGCTGCCGCTGATGGCGCTGATCGGTTTCTTCTCCGGCGTGGCCGGGCCGTCACGCGACCTGATGATCCGCGCGGCCGCGCCGAAGAATGCCACCGGCCGCGTGTACGGCGTGGTGTATTCGGGGCTGGACACGGGCCTTTCGGTGGGGCCGCTGATGTTCGGCGCCGTGATGGATGCCGGGCACCCGGGCTGGCTGTTCGCCGGCATCGCGCTGTTCCAGGCGCTGGCGATCGGCACGGCCGTCGGCGTGGGCGGCAATACGCGGGCGGTGGCGCTGAAAAGCGCGTAGCGACCCGTGCGCGAGCCACTATAATCGGGGCAGGTCAACCGCCGGGGAATCCGATGAACCGCAGCCCATTTTCCAATACGGCGTCCGGTATCGCGCCTGGCATTGCGCCCGGCCTTGCCGATTTCGCCACCGCCGACCTGTGCGACGACAACGCCATCCTGCTCGAGGATGGCCGGCTGGCGGTGCTGCCGCCCGTGTTCCGCCATTTCGGCCGGCGCGAGCGCTTCGCCGGCCGCGTCGTCACGCTGAAGGTATTCGAGGACAACGCGCTGCTGCGCACGCTGCTGGAAACTCCCGGCGACGGCCAGGTGCTGGCGGTCGATGGCGGCGGCAGCCTGCGCCGCGCGCTGGTCGGCGGCCAGCTGGCGCTGCTGGCGCAGGATAATGGCTGGGCCGGCATCGTCGTCGATGGCTGCGTGCGCGACACGATCGAGATCGACAGCTGCGACATCGGCGTGCGCGCCCTGGCCGCGACACCGCAGCGCAGCGCGAAGAAGGGCGCCGGCGAGCGCAACGTGCGTATCGGGATTGCCGGCGTGCCCGTCAACCCGGGCGACTGGCTGTACGCGGATGCCGACGGCATGCTGGTGGCGCAGCAGCGGCTGGCCTGACTGGTTTCGGCCGCTTTTTGGACCCTGCACGGTTCTCTGGGATAATGGCGCCTCGAATCAATCCATAGAGAATCATGTTCAGTTACCGCCACGCCTTCCATGCCGGCAATCATGCCGACGTCCTGAAGCACTTCGTGCAGCTCCAGCTGCTGCAATACCTGAACCAGAAGGACGTGGCGTACAGCTACATCGATACCCATGCCGGCGCCGGCCTGTATGCGCTGGACGGCGCGCAGGCGACCAAGACCGGCGAATTCGAAACGGGCATCGGGCCGCTGTGGGACCGCACCGACCTGCCGGCGCCGCTGGCCGAATACGTGAACCTCGTGAAAGCGATGAACCCGAGCGGCAAGATGCGCTATTACCCGGGTTCGCCGTACGTGGCCGAACAGGTGGCCCGCGAGATGGACCGCCTGCGCCTGTTCGAACTGCACCCGGCGGACGTGCGGCTGCTGGCCGATAACTTCACCAAGCTCGAACAGCACCAGGCCGCGCAGGGCAGGCGCAGCACCGTGCGCGGCAAGCGCGTCATCATCAACAAGGCCGACGGCTTCCTCGGCGTGAAGGCGCTGCTGCCGCCGCCGTCGCGCCGCGCGCTGGTGCTGTGCGATCCGCCGTACGAGGACAAGCAGGACTACCGCAAGGTCAACGAGATGCTGGGCGATGCGCTGAAGCGCTTCCCCAGCGGTACCTACGCGGTCTGGTACCCGGTGCTGCAGCGCATCGAGGCGCGCAATTTCGCCGAAAAGCTCAAGCGCCTGCCCGCGCAGAACTGGCTCAACGTGACGCTGACGATCTCGTCGCCGGGACCGGACGGCATCGCCCTGCACACAAGCGGCATGTTCATCCTGAACCCGCCGTTCACGCTGCTGGCCACGCTGAAGAGCGTGATGCCCTACCTGGTGCAGGTGCTCGGGCGCGACAAGGGTGCCACTTTCACGCTCGAAAGCGGCGATCCGGTGACGCCGCGTGTCCAGGACAAGGGGAATGTCACGCGGCGGTCATAAACTGATTGCCAATAAGTTAATGCTGGGTTAAGGTGGCGGCATCGTTTTCAAGCAGGTCCCTCCATGACGCTGGCAGTTAGCCCGGATATTCCGATGCCATACGCCAATCATTTTTTCCTGGCGCGGCAACCCATCCTCAATCGTTCCCAGCGGCTCGTGGCTTACGAGCTGCTGTACCGCAATGCCGATACCGGCGACGCGGACTTCACCGACGGCACGGCGGCGACCGCGTCCGTCATCGCCCATGCTTCCGAACTGGGCATGCAGCACGTGGTCGGCGAACAGCTGGCCTATGTGAATGTCGACACGGCCGGCCTGATGAGCGACTTCATCCATTTCCTGCCGATCGACAAGGTCATCCTCGAAGTGCTGGAAACCGTCGAGGCGACGCCGGAAGTGGTGGCGCGCGTCGTCGAGCTGAAGCAGGCCGGCTACCGGTTTGCCCTGGACGACGTGGTCGGTGCCTCGGACAGCCTGACCAAGCTGCAGCCGCTGATGGACGTGATCAAGATCGACATCCGCGGCATGGGCCGCGACGCGCTGGGCGAACTGACGCGGTCGCTGAAAAACCCGCGCCAGAAGCTGCTGGCGGAAAAGGTCGAGACCCACGAGGAATTCCGCCATTGCATGGACCTGGGGTTCGAATATTTCCAGGGTTATTATTTCGCCCGGCCGGTCATCCTTTCAGGCAAGAAGATAGCGCCATCACAGATGGCCATCATGCAGTTGCTCGACTTGCTCGCTTCCGATGCGGACCAGCGCGATATCGAACGCGGCATCAAGCTCGACCCCTTGATCACGCTGAACCTGCTGCGCCTGGTGAACACGCCGGCCGTCGGCGCGCGCTTTCGCATCAATTCCGTCGGCCATGCGCTGGTGGTGCTGGGCCGGCGCCAGCTGCAGCGCTGGCTGCAGATCCTGCTTTACGTCAAAGGGCACCAGTACGATTCGCCGCTGCTGCAACTGGCCACCACGCGCGGCAAGACGATGGAAAACGTGCTCGAGCACCTGCGCCCGGGCGAACGGGTCGGCGCCGACATCGGTTTCACGGTCGGCATCATGTCGCTGATGGATACGCTGTTCTCGGTGGCGATGCCGGAAATCCTCGACAGCGTCAACGTGCTGGACGACGTGCGCGCCGCGCTGTTGCACCGCACCGGCAATTATGGCGATGTGCTGAAGCTGATCGAGCTCGTCGAGCAGGCGCAGGAAGGGCCGGAACTGACGGGCCTGCTGCACAGCCTGGGGCTGACTTCCTCCACGCTGTACGCGAGCCAGGTGGCGGCGTACGAGTGGATCAACGACTATGCCAGCGGCGTGAGCATTACGCCGATCCGCTGACAGCCGGGCTGGCTTCGTCTACTGCGCCAGCAGTAAAAACACCGTCGGTTTCTTGTGGAAGTCCGGGCCGCGTTCGCCGGCCAGCGCGGTTTTCCATTGCGCCGCCGTCTGCGTGCGGATCGTTTCCGACGGCAGGCTGATATCCGTCGCCACGCAGATCAGCGTGCCGGGCTGGCATGCGGCCACCAGCGCTTCGAGCAGGGCGCCGTTGCGGTAGGGCGTTTCGATGAACAGTTGCGTTTGCCTGTCGGTGCGGGAACGCCCCTCGAGCTCCTTCAAGCGCTTCGTGCGCGTGGCGGCGTCGGTGGGCAGATAGCCGTTGAACGCGAAGCTCTGTCCGTTCAGGCCGCTCGCCATGACCGCCAGCAGCAGCGACGACGGGCCCACCAGCGGCCGCACGGCGATGCCTTCCTTGTGTGCCAGGCGTACCAGGTCGGCACCCGGGTCGGCCACCGCCGGCACGCCGGCTTCGGACAGCAGGCCCACGTCGATGCCCTCGCGCAGCGGCGCCAGCAGGCCGGCCAGTGCCTCGGCCCTCGTGTTGACGTTCAGTTCGGTGATCGCGATTTCCTGCAAGGGGCGCGCCAGCGGGTGCACGGCGTGGATCAACTTCAGGTAGGCGCGCGCCGTCTTGGCGTTTTCGGCCACGAAATGCGACAGCTGCGCCGTGAGCGCCTGCACGTGGTCGGGAATCACGTGGTTCAGCGCCGTGGTCTCGCCCAGGGTGTTGGGAATCAGGTAGAGGGTGCCGGGCATGGGTCAGGAATGGGTGCGGAGTTGAAAGAAGGCGACGCCGGCGGCGCGCAGCATGCCGGTCAGCGCGATCAGCGGCAGGCCGGTCAGTGCGGTCGGGTCGGAAGAATCGATGCGTTCCAGGATCGCGATGCCGAGCCCTTCGTTCTTGGCGCTGCCGGCGCAATCGTAGGGCTGCTCGATGCGCAGGTAGGCATCGAGTTCGGTATCGGGCAGGTCGCGGAACTTGACGACGGTGCGGATGTCTTCCACCTGGCAGGTGCCGTCGCGCCCGTCCCACAGGCACAGCGCCGTGTGAAACACCACCTCGCGGCCGCGCATTTTTTGCAGCTGGGCGAGAGCGGCGGCATGGCTGCCGGGCTTGCCGATCTGTTCATCGTCCAGCGTGGCCACCTGGTCGGAGCCGATCACCAGGCTGCCGGGGTGTCGTGCCGCCACGGCGCCGGCCTTGTCGCGGGCCAGCCGCAGCGCGGTGGCCGAGGGCGTTTCGCCGGCCAGCGGCGCTTCGTCGATGGCTGGCACGTCGACCGTGAACGGCAGTTGCAGCCGGCCGAGCAGCTCGCGCCGGTAGGGTGAGCTCGAAGCCAGGATCAGCGCGGCAGCGGGCGAAGGAAAGTTGTGATTCATGGAAAGATTTTATTGTGGCGAGGCGCTTCGAATTGTTATATGCTCTGTGCGCCGTTGAATCGCGCAGCGGAATCGTGCGGCAAAGGCCGGAGATGGGGCCGGCATGCGACAGCTGGTTGAAAAAGGTTGAAAAAAGGTCTCCCGGCGCGCGCAAGTCTTTGACCGCGCGCTGAAAACCCTGTTATTATCGCAGGTTTTCGAGGGAAGTTTTAGCCGATGAGTGCTGCGATGAATGTCCAACTGATCGACGCCTTTGAATTCTGTCGGACGGGCGGCACCCGCGAAGGCGAAACGCCGGTGGCTGACATGACGCGCCTCGTGCGCGATTGCGCATCGTCCGAAGGCGCCGTTGCCTGGAAGGCCGAGGGCGGCACGAGCAAGCATGGATTTCCGCAGATGCGCCTGGCCGTTGCCGGCACCGTGCACCTGACTTGCCAGCGCTGCCTGGCGCCGTTTGCCTACGAGATCGATTCCTCGACCGTGCTGATGCTGGGCGAGGATGATGCCAGGGCCGATGAAATCGAAACGGTGGTCGACGACGAGACGATCGATGTGATCGTCGGCACGCGTTCGATGAACCTGATGGACCTGATTGAAGACGAGGCCCTGCTGGCCTTGCCGCAAGCACCGAAGCACGACACCTGCCCGGACACGGCGCTGCTCGATTCGGTGCGCAGCGAGAAGAAGTCGCCTTTTGAATTGCTCAAGGCGCTGAAAAAATAAAGATCAATGTATTGAGGGGCCGCGAAACGCCGCGCAGCGGATTTCCGGGGTTTCCTGAAGAACATGCCAATCGGGCTGCGAGTATTGGCATTGAGTGGTAACGCAGCAAGGTAGCGTAGCTAGGTCATGCCGATGCGCGATGCCACTGGGATACTCGATTTGCATGTATTTGCCGGTCGATTGTGTTAAAATTTTAGAACTTATGTATTAGGAGTCATCATGGCAGTTCAGCAGAACAAGAAGTCCCCTTCGAAGCGCGGCATGCACCGTTCGCACGATTTCCTGACCGCCCCGAACCTGGCAGTCGAGCCGACCACCGGCGAAACCCACCTGCGTCACCACATCAGCCCGAACGGCTTCTATCGTGGTCGCAAGGTGCTGAAGACCAAAAACGACGAGTAATCGGCGTTTTGGTTTCGGCCAAAGACCAAAAGCGGTGCACGCGAAAGTTTTGTCGTGGCGCCGCTTTTTCTTTTTGCCGACCCCGAGCACCTTCCGGCATGCCGGGCTTTCGTGCCCATTCGCGCATGCTGTTTCCCGGCCTGCCGGGAATGTATGTGTCTTGAAACCGCAGGCTCCGGCATTTTTGCCGGGATCGCATCTTGCCCGCAATGACAATAAAAATTTCTATCGACTGCATGGGCGGTGACCACGGCCCGTCGGTCACCATTCCTGCCGCAATTTCCTTCCTGAATCGCGAACCCAATGCCGAGCTGATCCTGGTGGGCCTGGAGGACGTGCTCCGCGCCGAGCTGAAGAAGCATCGCGCCGGCGAGCATTCCCGTATCACCGTGCTGCATGCATCCGAACAGGTGTTGATGGACGATCCACTCGAAGTGGCGCTGCGCCGCAAGAAGGATTCGTCGATGCGCGTGGCCATCGAACAGGTCAAGGACGGCAAGGCCCAGGCCTGTGTCTCCGCCGGCAATACCGGCGCGCTGATGGCCGTGTCCCGCTATGTGCTGAAAACGATGACCGGCGTGGACCGTCCGGCCATCTGCGGCATCATGCCGAACCAGAAGGACGGCCCGACCTATGTGATGGACCTGGGCGCCAACGTGGATTGCGAACCGCACCACCTGCACCAGTTCGCCATCATGGGATCGGTGCTCGTGCACGCGATGGAGGGCATCGCCCGCCCCACCATCGGCCTGCTGAACGTGGGCACCGAAGATATCAAGGGCAACGAAGTGGTCAAGGCCACGTCGACGCTGCTGCAGGCCGACCACGAGCGCGGCAAGCTCAATTTCCACGGCAACGTGGAGGGCAACGATATCTTCAAGGGCACGACCGACGTGGTCGTGTGCGACGGCTTTGTCGGCAATGTGACGCTGAAAGGCGTTGAAGGCGTGGCACGCTTCTTCAAGATGGTGCTGACGGCCGAATTCAAGCGCAACCCCATCACCATGCTGGGTGCGCTGATCGCCAGCAGTGCCCTCAAGCGCATTACGCGGCGCCTGAATCCTTCCCGCTACAACGGCGCCGGCCTGCTGGGCTTGCGCGGCCTGGTATTCAAGAGCCACGGCGGGGCGGATGTGGAAGCCTACGAGTGGGCGATCCGCCGCGCATACGATGCGGCGAAAAACGACGTGCAGCAACAGCTGGCGGACCTGATCGCCGAACTGATGCCACGCGAAAATACAACCATTGGGTGAGACGGCATGACTCTGTACAGCAAAATCATCGGCACGGGCAGCTACTTGCCCGAACAACGCGTGACGAACGGCGACCTGACCGCGCAACTGGCGGCCAAGGGCATCGAAACGTCCGACGAGTGGATTTCCTCCCGTAGCGGTATCTCGGCGCGCCATTACGCGGCGCCGGAACAGGTATCTTCCGATCTCGCGGTGCACGCTGCCCGGCGCGCGCTGGAGATGGCGCAACTGCAGCCGAACGACATCGACCTGATCCTTGTCGCCAGCTCCACGCCGGATTTCTTCGGCAGCTTCCCCAGCACCGCCTGCATCGTGCAGCGCAAGCTGGGCATGACCAACACGAGCGCCGCCATGGATGTGCAGGCCGTGTGCAGCGGCTTCGTCTACGCGCTGGCCTCGGCGGACAGCTTCATCAAGTCCGGCATGCACAAGAACGTGCTGGTGATCGGCTCGGAAGTGTTTTCGCGCATCCTCAACTTCGAAGACCGCACCACCTGCGTGCTGTTCGGCGACGGTGCCGGCGCCGTGGTGCTGAGCGCTTCCAGCGAGCCGGGCATCCTGGCCTGCAAGCTGCACGCGGATGGCCGCCATTCCGACATTCTTTCCGTGCCCGGCAATGTGGCCGGCGGGGCGGTGGCGGGCAGCGCCTTCCTGTACATGGATGGCCAGGCCGTGTTCAAGCTGGCGGTGACCGTGCTGGAAAAAGTCGCCAACGAAGCGCTCGAGGCGGCCGGCATGACGAGCGACCAGATCGACTGGCTGGTCCCGCACCAGGCCAATATCCGCATCATGAACGGCACTGCGAAAAAGCTGGGCCTGCCGCTGGACAAGATGGTCGTCACCGTCGACCAGCATGGCAACACGTCGGCCGCCTCGATCCCGCTGGCGCTCGATACCGCCGTGCGCGACGGCCGCGTGAAGAAGGGCGATGTCGTGATGATGGAAGGCGTCGGCGGCGGCTTCACGTGGGGCGCCGTCCTGGCGAGGATGTAGGAATAGATGGTTTTACCTCTCGCCGGGACTTGGCGGGGATGCAGGAAATAGTTGGCTTTGCCTTCTCGCGGGAACCTGGCGGAGAGGTAAGCTGTAGGTGGAATACAAACGGCGGTGTACAATGCGCGCCGTTTTAGAATTGTTGCTCTAAACGCGGATGCGCCCCGGCGCGTCCGCTTTTCATAACGAGAACACACCATGACCCAATTCGCATTTGTATTCCCCGGCCAGGGTTCCCAGGCCGTGGCCATGATGGCCGGCTTCAACGGCAATCCGGTCGTCGAGCAGACGATCGCCGAAGCGTCGGACGCGCTGCAGTTCGACCTCGGCAAGCTGATCGCCGAAGGCCCGAAGGAAGAACTCGATCTCACCACCAATACCCAGCCGGTCATGCTGACCGCCGCCGTCGCCGTGTACCGCGCATGGATCGCGGCCGGCGGCGCCGTACCAAAGGTCGTGGCCGGCCACAGCCTGGGCGAATACTCGGCGCTGGTGGCTGCCGGCGTGATTCCGTTCAAGGATGCCGTGCCGCTGGTGCGCTTCCGCGCGCAGGCCATGCAGGAAGCGGTACCGGTGGGGCAGGGCACGATGGCTGTCGTGCTCGGCCTGTCCGACGACGACGTGCGCGCCGCCTGCGCCGAAGCCGTGGCCGCCGATCCCACCCAGGTCGTGGAAGCCGTCAACTACAACGCGCCGGCACAGGTCGTGATCGCCGGCCACACCGCCGGTGTCGAGAAGGCTTGCGAGATCGCCAAGGCCAAGGGTGCGAAACGGGCGATGCGGCTGCCGGTGTCGGCACCATTCCACTCGTCGCTGCTCAAACCGGCGTCGGACCGCTTGCGCGAATACATGGATGGCATTCATTTCAATGCGCCGCAGATCGATTTGATCAATAACGTTGATGTTGCCGTGCTGCATGATCCTGGAAGCATCAAGGACGCGCTGGTGCGCCAGGCCGCGAGCCCGGTGCGCTGGGTCGAGACGATGCAGAAAGTGGCGGCGGGCGGCATCACCCAGGTGATCGAATGCGGTCCGGGCAAGGTGCTGATGGGATTGACGAAACGCATCGACCCCGCCCTGGCCGGCGATGCCATCACCGACCAGGCTTCGCTGGAGCGGCTGCTGGCGGCACTGAAGTAAGCTGCCGCGTCGATGCGGCACGCATTGAGGCCGAACCTCAGGCTGAACAACAACAAAGGATGATTATGATTCTGTCCAACCAAGTCGCGCTCGTCACGGGCGCATCGCGCGGCATCGGCAAGGCGATCGCGCTGGAACTGGCGCGCCAGGGTGCGAAGGTGATCGGCACCGCCACCACCGAAGCCGGCGCCGAGGCGATTTCCGCTTATCTGGCCGAGGCCGGCGCACAGGCGGGCAAGGGCGTCGTCCTGGACGTCACCGATGTGGAACGCTGCGGCGCCGTCATCGACGAAGTGGGCAAGCAGTTCGGTGCGATCGGCATCCTCGTCAACAACGCCGGCATCACCGCCGACCAGCTGGCGATGCGGATGAAGGACGATGAATGGGACAAGGTCATCGCGACCAACCTGTCCGCTGTCGGCCGTCTGGCGCGGGCGGTCCTGCGTGGCATGATGAAAGCCAAGACTGGGCGTATCATCAACATCACGTCGGTGGTGGCGTCTTCCGGCAATCCCGGCCAGATGAACTACGCGGCGGCCAAGGCCGGTGTCGAGGGCATGTCCCGCGCACTGGCACGCGAGATCGGCAGCCGCAACATCACCGTCAATTGCATCGCCCCGGGCTTCATCGACACGGACATGACGAAAGTCCTGGGCGAGGAACAGCATGCGGCCCTGCTCACGCAGATCCCGCTGGGCCGGCTCGGCAAGCCGGAAGACATCGCCGCGGCGGTGGCTTTCCTGGCGTCGCCGAGTGGCGCGTACATCACCGGCACCACGTTGCACGTAAACGGCGGCATGTACATGAATTAACGGCTTCGCGCATGGATTAAAGGCGCGATCCCGTTTTTTAGCAGTGATTTCGGTAAAGCTGAGCACAGAAGCCGAAATTAGTTTTTCAACGCGCAAACCTGATAAAATGCGCGCTTTCCGTAACATACACACAATGGAGCCATAACATGTCCGATATCGAACAACGCGTTAAGAAGATCGTCGCCGAACAGCTGGGCGTCGCCGAAGCCGACATCAAGAACGAATCGTCCTTCGTCGATGACCTGGGCGCCGACTCCCTCGACACCGTTGAACTGGTAATGGCACTGGAAGACGAGTTCGAAATGGAAATCCCTGACGAACAAGCCGAAAAGATCACCACCGTGCAGCAGGCCATCGATTACGCGACGAATCACGTCAAGGCCTAAGTTCGCAGCAATAGCAGCAAAGATCGACTCCAGGAGAATCGCTTGAGTTCCAAAAACCGTCGTGTGGTGGTCACCGGCCTTGGTTGCGTAGCCCCGAACGGCAATACCGTTGCCGAAGCGTGGAGCGCGATTACCGAGGGCAAATCCGGTATCGCCAACATCACCAAGTTTGATGCCAGCGCGTTCTCGACCCGCTTCGCCGGCGAGGTCAAGAACTTCAACGTCGAAGGCTATCTCGACGCCAAGGAAGCCCGCCACATGGATACCTTCATCCATTACGGCATGGCTGCGGGTATCCAGGCGATCCAGGATTCCGGTCTGGTCGTCACCGAAGAGAACGCCGATCGCATCGGCGTGATCATCGGCTCCGGCATCGGCGGCCTGCCGATGATCGAAGAACAGAAGGCCGATTACGACAAGCGCGGTCCGCGCCGTATCTCGCCGTTCTTCGTACCGGCCTCGATCATTAATATGATCTCCGGCAACCTCTCGATCAAATACGGCATGCGCGGTCCCAACCTGGCGATCGTGACAGCCTGCACCACCGGCTTGCACAGCATCGGCGCGGCAGCGCGCCTGATCGAATACGGCGATGCCGACGCGATGGTGGCCGGCGGTGCCGAATCCACCGTGTCGCCGCTGGGCCTGGGTGGCTTTGCCACCGCCCGTGCGCTGTCGAGCCGCAACGACGATCCCGCGACCGCATCGCGTCCGTGGGACAAGGACCGCGACGGCTTCGTGCTCGGCGAAGGCGCCGGCGTGATGGTGCTCGAAGAATACGAGCACGCCAAGGCGCGCGGCGCCAAGATCTACGCGGAACTGCTCGGCTTCGGCATGAGCGCCGATGCGTACCACATGACGTCGCCGCTGGAAGATGGCAGCGGCGGCGCCAAGTCGGCGATCGCGGCCATGAAGAATGCCGGCATCAACCCCGACCAGGTGCAGTACGTGAACGCGCACGGCACGTCGACGCCGCTGGGCGACGTGGCCGAAGTCACCGGCATCAAGTATGCATTCGGCGAACACGCCAGGAGCCTGGTGGTGAGCTCGACGAAGTCGATGACCGGCCACCTGCTGGGCGGCGCCGGCGGCCTCGAGGCCGTGTTCACCGTGCTGGCGATCCACCACCAGGTGGCACCGCCCACGATCAACCTGTTCAACCAGGACCCGGCGTGCGACCTGGACTTCTGCGCCAATGTCGCCCGTCCGATGGCCATCCAGTATGCCGTCAAGAACTCGTTCGGCTTCGGCGGAACGAACGGCAGCCTCGTGTTCGGAAAAGTTTGAACTTTCCCTGCTCACTCCGGTCAAACGGAAGTGAGCGCCAAGGGGCCGTGGAGTATTTCCCACGGCCCGCCGGTGCCGGCGTTCGTCGGCACCCGATTGCCCGGCAAGAGGCCGGCGCTTCCAGTTGCGCTTTCAGTTGCGCTTTCAGTTGCGCTTTCAGTTGATTCTCCAGTAATCGTCGATCCGGTCTGACCAGGCGGCTGAATGCCTTGCCCGGTTTGTTTGTATCCCGCGTTCGTTCCGGCGACTTCGTTCGCCCATCCTATCCGTCGCCACGATGTCGATCGCCGTGTCCGCCGTCATTCGTCCGTCGCCGTCGTTGCGCGTGGCGCAGGCGGCGTTGTGCGCGGCCGTGCTGGCATGCGGGGCGTGGTCCGGGCCGGGCGTGGCCGGTGCGCTGCTGCTCGCGGCAGGCATGGCGGGCGTGTTCTGCCAGCGCCGCCTTGTCAAGCTCGCGCGCATTGATATTTCGGCTGTCGGGCAAATTCGCCTGACGGTATACCAGCAGAGAGAGACACGGCACGCGGGCAGGGGGCAACGCGTGCGGTTGATGCCGGGCTCCACGTTATGGCCGGGCTTGTTGCTGTTGCGCCTGGAGAGCGAAGCGGGCCGGTGCCACTGGCTGGTCGTGCTTCCCGACAGCGCGGCGCCCGAGGTGCGGCGCCGGCTGGCGCTGGCGGCGCGTGCCGGCGGCGGCAATGAACCGAAAATAAATCCCGAAAACCCCTGAACCAAATGCGGCGCGGCGTCTCTATAGCGATATGAGTGCCCGCGCTGCAGGCCACCGAGGGCAGAGGTGTGACGACAGACCGTGAGAGCGATGGGCTGCTGGTCGAGCGAGTCCAGGCAGGTGAGCGGCAAGCATTCGACTTGCTCGTGTCGAAGTATCAGCGCAGGCTGATGCGGCTGGTATCGCGCATCGTGCACGATCCTGCCGAAGCGGAGGACGTGGTGCAGGAAAGCTTTATCAAGGCATACCGGGCGTTGCGTCATTTCCGGGGCGATTCCGCCTTTTACACGTGGTTGTACCGGATCGGTATCAACACCGCCAAGAATTTTCTCGTGACACAGAGCCGCCGGACGCCCACTTCCTCGGATGTCGATGCCGAAGGTGCCGAAGCGTTCGACGAAGGTGATCACCTGCGCGATATCAACACGCCCGAGTCCATGCTTGCCAGCAAGCAGATCGCGGAAACGGTCAATGCCGCGATGGATGCGCTGCCCCTCGACCTGCGCACGGCGATCCTGCTGCGCGAGATCGAGGGGATGAGTTATGAAGAGATTTCGGAAATCATGTCGTGCCCCATCGGAACCGTGCGCAGCCGCATTTTCCGGGCCCGCGAAGTGATTGCCGACAAATTACGGCCACTCCTGGACATGCCTGTTGACAAGCGCTGGTAAGGCTCCGAAACTGACAGTTCAGCCTGTTGCAACTATTGGTCATTCCCGTTGTTGCATTCTCGTTGTTGCTTCTCATAGTTGATTCTCATTGTCGATCACCTTCCCCCATCGGACAAGTCATGGAAACCCCGACCCGCCTCCAGGAGCACATTTCGGCGATGGTGGACAACGAATTGCCGGCGTGCGAACTCGAACTCACGATGGCCGCGCTATCCGAGCCCGAAGGCCTGGCGGCATGGCGCATGTACCATTTCGTCGGCGATGCGCTGCGGGCGCACCAGCCGGCTACCGACCTGTCTCCCGGCTTCGCGGCCCGGCTGGCCGAACGCCTGGCCGCCGAGGAATTGCCGGGCCGTCCCGCCGATGCGGCGCACGGAGGGCAGCCCGCCGAGACCGTTCCCTGACTCTCCCGCAAGCCACAAGCCGTCCTCTGCCTGGTAGACGCTGCGCTGGCCGACCGGCTGGCACTTCCGTGCGCTGTTACAAATCCGTTTCCCTCGTTACAGCACGCTACAAATCTCCCCTTGAAATTTGTTATTGGTCGCAACATCTTGTGCGTGTTGCAACTCAAGGTTTTCGCTGTACCATACAGTGGAGCCTTTGGCTTGTCCCGCGTTCTGACTTACACCGAAAACAGACTATTCCTATGAAAACAAATACTTCTGCTGGTAGTAAAACCTTGTCGGCGCTGCTGGTCAGCGCAGGGATCCTGTTCGCACCCGCCGCCATCAACCTGGCGCCCGTTCACGCCGCAGCGGCCTCGGTCGCCGGCCTGCCGGACTTTGCGGACATGGTGGAAAAGGTTGGTCCGGCCGTCGTCAACATCCGCACCACGGAGCGGCTGCGCCCGCGCGACTCCGGCATGGCGGACGAGGACGAGATGCAGGAATTCTTCCGCCGCTTCTTCGGCGGCCAGATGCCGACCCCGCGCCGCGATGGCCAGCAGCCGCGCGGCAACAATCGCCAGCAGCAGGTGCCCGCGGAACGCGAGGTGCAGCGCGGCGTCGGTTCCGGCTTCATCGTCTCGGCCGACGGCTATGTGCTGACCAATGCCCACGTGGTGGCCGGCGCCGATGAAGTCTACGTCACGCTGACCGACAAGCGCGAATTCAAGGCCAAGGTGCTGGGTGCCGACACCCGCACCGACGTGGCCATGCTGAAGATCGATGCCTCGCGCCTGCCGGCGCTGACGATGGGCGACCCGAACAAGATCCGCGTGGGCGAATGGGTGGTGGCGATCGGTTCGCCGTTCAACCTGGAAAATTCGGTCACGGCCGGCATCATCTCGGCCAAGTCGCGCAACACCGGCGAATACCTGCCGCTGATCCAGAGCGACGTGGCCGTCAACCCCGGCAACTCGGGCGGCCCGCTGATCAACATGCGCGGCGAAGTCATCGGCATCAATTCGCAGATCGCCACCCTGTCCGGCGCGTACAACGGCATTTCGTTCGCCGTGCCGATCGACGAGGCGATGCGCGTCGCCGACCAGCTGAAGGCATCCGGCAAGGTCACGCGCGGCCGCATCGGCGTGTCGATCGGGGAAGTCAGCCGCGACGTGGCCGAATCGCTGGGCCTGAAGGAAGCACGCGGCGCCGAGGTCTCGATGGTGGAAGAGGGTGGCCCGGCCGCCAAGGCCGGCCTGAAGGCGGGCGACATCGTCATCAAGTTCAATGGCACCGAGATCAGCGGCTCGAACGACCTGCCGCGGCTGGTCGGCAACACGAAGCCGAATACCCGCGCCACGATCACCGTGTGGCGCCAGGGCAAGGCGGTCGACCTGCCGGTCACCGTCGCCGAGCTGGAATCGGACCAGCCGGCCAGGGGCGTGCGTGGCGAACGCGGCAAGCCGAATGCCGAAGGCGCGGCGAATGCGCTGGGGCTGAAGGTCGCCGACCTGTCGGCGGCCGAGAAGAAGGACCTCGGCGTGCCCGGTGGCGTGAAGGTGACTTCCGCCGAAGGCGTGGCGGCCGGTTCCGGCATCCAGCCCGACGACGTGCTGCTGCAGCTGAACAATTCGCCGATCACCGATGCCCGCCAGTTCGGCGCGCTGGTATCGAAGCTCGATCCGAAGAAGAACGCGGTGGTGCTGGTGCGCCGCGGCGACGTGGCACGCTTCCTCACGCTGCGGCCGGCCCCGGCTCCGGCACCGAAGTAAGCGGATCAGGGGCGGCGACACCTTCGCCGCCCATCGCCGTTCTTCCCATGCACTTCACCCTGTATTCGCGCGGCTATTGCCACCTGTGCCAGGACATGCTCGATGCCTTGCTGGCATTGCGCGGCCCGGACCGGCCGTTCACCGTCGACGTGATCGACGTGGACGCCTATCCGGCACTGGTGGCCCGCTTCGACGAACTGGTGCCGGTACTGTTTGCCGGCGGCGCGGAGCTGTGCCACTATTTTCTCGACGAGCAGAAGGTATTGGCCGCGCTGCGCAACCGGCCCGGGGAGCTGGCCTGAGATTCAAGCTCGACAAGCGGGCTCGATAGGCTGGCTCGCCAAGCCGGCCCCATAAACGGGCCCGGCGCCCCATCGCGCAGCCGCCACGTCGGATTTCCGGCTTTCCCCTCTGAAATCCGGTAAAATGCTAGGGGTTTTTCCTTGCACGTTTCTAGAAAGCGCTCGGCAGGGCTTCCCGCCCAGAGCGCTTTTTTGTATTTGGCCGCGTATTTGCAGCCTCAACGCCGTTTTAATTCAATGAACAACATTCGCAATTTCTCCATCATCGCCCACATCGACCATGGCAAGTCCACGCTGGCGGACCGCATCATCCAGCTGTGCGGCGGCCTGTCGGACCGCGAGATGGAATCCCAGGTGCTCGATTCGATGGACCTCGAACGCGAGCGCGGCATTACCATCAAGGCCCAGACGGCGGCGCTGAAATACAAGGCGCGCAATGGTGAAATCTACAACCTGAACCTGATCGACACGCCGGGCCACGTCGACTTCTCGTACGAAGTCTCGCGCTCGCTGTCGGCCTGCGAAGGCGCGCTGCTGGTCGTCGACGCCTCGCAGGGCGTCGAGGCGCAGACGGTGGCGAACTGCTACACGGCGCTGGACCTCGGCGTCGAGGTGGTGCCGGTGCTGAACAAGATCGACCTGCCGAACGCCGATCCGCCGTCCGCGATCGCCGAGATCGAGGACGTGATCGGCATCGAGGCCGGCGACGCCGTGCATTGCTCGGCCAAGACCGGCCTGGGCGTCGAGGATGTGCTGGAATCGATCATCGCCAAGGTGCCGCCGCCGAAGGGCGACCCGGATGCGCCGCTGCAGGCGCTCATCATCGACTCGTGGTACGACGCCTACGTGGGCGTCGTCATGCTGGTGCGCGTGGTCAACGGCACCATGAAGCCGAAGGAAAAGATCCGCCTGATGGCCACCGATTCGGTGCAGCTGGTGGAAGACATCGGCATTTTCTCGCCGCGTTCCGTGTCGTTGCCGACGCTGTCGGCCGGCCAGGTGGGCTTCGTGATCGCCGGCATCAAGGAACTGAAGGTCGCCCGCGTGGGCGACACGATCACGCACGCGGCCAAGCCGGCGCCCGAGCCGCTGCCCGGCTTCAAGGAAGTGCAGCCGCAGGTGTTCGCCGGCCTGTTCCCGGTCGAAGCGAACCAGTACGACGCGCTGCGCGACTCGCTGGAAAAGCTCAAGCTGAACGATGCCGCGCTGATGTACGAGCCGGAAGTGTCGCAGGCGCTGGGCTTCGGCTTCCGCTGCGGCTTCCTGGGCCTGCTGCACATGGAAATCGTGCAGGAACGCCTGGAACGCGAGTTCGACATGGACCTGATCACCACGGCGCCCACGGTGGTGTACGAGGTCGAGCAGCGCGACGGTTCCATCCTGAAGGTGGACAATCCATCGCGCATGCCGGACCCGTCGCACATCAACGATGTGCGCGAGCCGATCGTCACCGTCAACCTGTACATGCCGCAGGAGTATGTCGGGTCGGTGATCACGCTGTGCATCGGCAAGCGCGGCGTCCAGCTGGACATGGCCTACCACGGCCGCCAGGTGAAGCTGGTGTACGAGATGCCGATGGCCGAGATCGTGCTGGACTTCTTCGACAAGCTCAAGTCCACCTCGCGCGGCTATGCGTCGATGGATTACGAGTTCAAGGAATACCGCTCGGCCGACGTGGTTAAGGTCGACATGCTGATCAACAGCGAGAAGGTCGATGCGCTGGCCATCATCGTGCACCGCGCCAATGCGCCGTACCGCGGCCGCCAGGTGGCGGCGAAGATGCGCGAACTGATCCCGCGCCAGATGTTCGACGTGGCGATCCAGGCCGCGATCGGCTCCAACATCATCTCGCGTGAAAACGTGAAGGCGTTGCGCAAGAACGTGCTGGCCAAGTGCTACGGCGGCGACATCTCGCGGAAAAAGAAACTGCTCGAAAAGCAGAAGGCCGGCAAGAAACGCATGAAGCAGGTCGGCTCCGTTGAAATCCCGCAGGAAGCATTCCTGGCAATTCTCCAAGTGGACGAAAAATGACATTGCAAAGCATCCTCGGCAATTTTGCGCTGATCCTGTTTGTGCTGATGGTGGTGACCGGGATCATCTGGGTCCTGGACGTGTTCTATCTGGCGAAACAGCGCCGGATCGCCGCCGACCGGGCGCTGGCCGATTACGACTCGCGCACCGCGAAGCTGACCGCCGACGGCATCAAGGTCGACAGCAATACGCAGAGCCGCGCGCAGATCGAGCAGGCGCTGCTCAGGCAGCCGACCTGGATCGAGTATTCCGGCAGCTTCTTCCCGGTGATCGCGCTGGTGTTCGTGCTGCGCTCGTTCCTGTTCGAGCCGTTCAAGATCCCGTCGTCGTCGATGGTGCCGACCCTTCTGGTGGGCGACCTGATCCTGGTGAACAAGTTCACGTACGGCATTCGCCTGCCGATCGTCAACCAGAAGATCATCCAGCTGAACGATCCGCAGCGCGGCGACGTGATGGTGTTCAAGTACCCGAAGGACATGAGCCAGGATTACATCAAGCGCGTCGTTGGCGTGCCGGGTGATAAGATCACTTATGAAAACAAGCGCCTGACCGTGAACGGCAAGCCGATCGCCTACGCGCCGCAGGACGATTACCTGGACGACGAAACCCTGAATTACAAGAAGCAATTCAAGGAAAACCTGTCCGGCGTCGAGCACCGCATCCTGAACGACGACCGCGCGCCGACGCTGAACCTGTCCGACGTGCGCGAATTCCCGGGCAAGGAGGCGTGCACCTATACGTACGACGGCTTTACCTGCACCGTGCCGGCTGGCAACTACTTCATGATGGGCGACAACCGCGACAACAGCGCGGACAGCCGGTACTGGGGCTTCGTGCCGGACAAGAACGTCGTCGGCAAGGCGGTGGCGGTGTGGATGAACCTGTCCAACCCGCGCCGTATCGGCGGCATCCAGTAATACAGTGACCGAGATACAGTGATCGAGCGGGGAGCAGCGATGCGTGGACGGGCCAATTTTGCACTGCGGCAAGGCGCACTGCGTCAAGGCGCACTGCGTCAAGGCGGTATTTCGCTGACGGGCCTGGTCGTCGTGCTGGCGCTGGCCGGCCTGGCTGGCGTGCTGGCGATGAAGATCCTGCCCACGTATTCGGAATACCGGTCGGTCAGCGCGGCGATCGCCAAGGCCAGGGCCGCCGGCGGCACGCCGCAGGAGATCCGGGCCTCGTTCGACCGCAGCGCCGAGGTAAACTACATCAGCTCGATCAGCGGCCGAGACCTCACGATCGAGCGGGTCAACGGTGAAACCGAAGTCTCGTTCGCCTACGACAAGAAAATCCACCTGGCCGGGCCGGCCAGCGTGCTGCTCGAATACAGCGGCTCGACCGCCAAGGGCGGTGCCACCCCCGCCCGTGCCGAGTGACACGAAAGACAGGACAGACAGGAAGATGAATCTACAGTTATTGCAAACGAAGCTGGGCCACACGTTCCGGGACGCTGGGTTACTGCAGCAGGCCCTGACGCATCGCAGCCACAGCAGTTTGCATAACGAACGCCTGGAATTCCTGGGCGATTCGATCCTGAACTGCGCGGTGGCGTCGATCCTGTACGACCGCTACCTGCAGATCGACGAGGGCGACCTGTCGCGGCTGCGCGCCAACCTGGTCAAGCAGCAATCGCTGTTCGAGATCGCCCAGAAGCTGGAACTTTCCCAGTTCCTGCGGCTGGGCGAGGGCGAACTGAAATCGGGCGGGTTCCGCCGGCCGTCGATCCTGGCGGACACGCTCGAAGCGCTGCTGGGCGCGATCTTCCTCGATGCCGGCTTCGATGCCGCGGCAAAGGTGATCCGCGCGTTCTATATCCCGATCCTGGACACCGTCGACCCCCGCACGCTGGGCAAGGACGCCAAGACCCTGCTGCAGGAATTCCTGCAAAGCAAGAAGATATCCCTGCCGCTGTACAACGTGGTCGCCACGCACGGCGCCGCGCACAGCCAGGAATTCGAGATCGAGTGCCTGGTGCCCAAGCTGGGCATCCAGGTCTACGGCCGGGGCGGCAGCCGCCGTGCCGGCGAACAGGCGGCCGCCAAGCTGGCGCTGGAAGTGGCCGAACAGGCCGCGCAGAAAGCGCCCGCCGCCGCGCGCAAGAGCAAACCGCGCGCCGCACAGCTGAAGCTGGCGGGTATCGCCACCGTCCAGGGCGACGAGCCGGCGGAAAAAAAGCTCGTCAACAAATAACCGAGAACCATCATGACTGACGCCACCACGCCCGCAGGATTCCGCTGCGGCTACATCGCCATTGTCGGCCGCCCCAACGTGGGCAAGTCGACGTTGATGAACACGCTGATCGGCGCCAAGGTCAGCATCACGTCGCGCAAGGCGCAGACCACGCGCCACCGCATCACCGGCATCCAGACACTGGCCGATGCGCAGTTCATCTACGTCGACACGCCGGGTTTCCAGACCCGCCACTCGAACGCGCTGAACAAGACGCTGAACAAGACCGTCACAGGCACGCTCGATTCGTCGGACGTGATCCTGTACCTGGTCGAAGCCGGCACCTTCGGCGCCGCCGACCAGCAGGTGATCGACCTGCTGCCGAAGGATATCCCGGTGGTGCTGGTGATTAACAAGTCGGACCGCGTGAAGGACAAGGCCGTGCTGCTGCCGTTCGCGCAGCAGGTGGCAAGCAAGTTCGACTTCGCGGCCGTGGTGCCCGTATCGGCCAAGCTGCGCTTCCAGCTGGACGGCCTGCAGAACGAAATCAAGCGCCTGCTGCCGGAAAACCCCCCGGTGTTCGGCGAAGACGACATCACCGACCGCAGCGAGAAATTCCTCGCCTCGGAAATCGTGCGCGAAAAACTGTTCCGCTTTGTCGGCGACGAACTGCCGTATACGAGCACCGTGCTGATCGAGAAGTTCGAGCAGGAGGGCAACCTGCGGCGCATCTTCGCCGCGATCCTCGTCGAACGCGACGGCCACAAGTCCATGATCATCGGCAACAAGGGCGCCCGGCTGAAGGAAGTCTCCACCCAGGCCCGCCTCGACATGGAAAAGCTGTTCGGCGGCCCGGTCTACCTGGAGATCTGGGTCAAGGTGAAATCCGGCTGGGCCGACAACGAAGCCGGCCTGCGCGCTTACGGCTACGAATAACGCCATGCGTACAGGCGCCCCTACGGCCGGGTCCGAGTCCGATACGGCAGTCGATGCCATGGACACGGACTCGGCCGTAAGCGCTGCCGATACCGCTACCGCCGAGCCGGTGGATGCCACTGCATCGCCGGAAAACCCGGTCGTGGAAGTCCGCGACAACGCGGTCTCCTACCTGCTGCAGACAGCACCGGCCGTACGTCCCCCGCAGCAAACACGCAAGCGCACCGCGCCCCGCACGGTGGGCACGCGCGTGACCGCCCAGCCGGCCTTCGTGCTCCACAGTTACCCGTACAAGGAAACCAGCCTGATCGTCGAGTTGCTGACGCGCGACTTCGGCCGTGTTGCGCTGATCGCGAAAGGGGCCAAGCGCCCGCACTCGCAGCTGCGCGGCGTGCTGCAGACCTTCCAGCCGG
Organism: Pseudoduganella dura; assembly: GCF_009727155.1. Classification (NCBI taxonomy): domain Bacteria; kingdom Pseudomonadati; phylum Pseudomonadota; class Betaproteobacteria; order Burkholderiales; family Oxalobacteraceae; genus Pseudoduganella; species Pseudoduganella dura. The sequence goes on from NZ_WNWM01000002.1 coordinate 5,250,129, forward strand.
TGTCCGCCGGCTGGACCGGCAAGAACGAGCTGCGCACGCTGACCGACGCCGACTGGGTGGGCGGCCTGCTGCCGCTGGAAAAGACGGCGCTGCTGTGCGGCTTCTACCTGAACGAGCTGCTCGTGAAACTGCTGGCGCGCGACGATGCGCACCCGAAGCTGTTCGACCATTACGTGTCCACGCTGAACCAGCTGGCCCACAACGAACCGCCGCCGATCGTCTTGCGAAAATTCGAAACGGCCTTACTTAAGGAGACCGGGGTAGCCTCCGATCTCACCCGCTGCGCCGACACGCGGGGCAAGGTCAAGCCCGGCATCGCGTACGTGGTCGATCCCGACCGGGGCCCGCGCCCCGCCGGCGATGACGATACCGCGCCGCGCGTGGCCGGCAAGACCCTGCTCGACATGGCGCGCGAGGATTACACGGACCCGGCCACGCAGGCGCAGAGCAAGCAGCTGATGCGTTTCCTGCTGGCCCACCAGCTGAACGGGGCGCCGCTGAACACGCGCCAGATTTTGATCGACCTGATGCAACTGTAAAAACAAAGAGACCATGAGCTTCCTGCACCCTTCCGGCACGATGATCGACCTGGGCGTCAACATCGACCACGTGGCCACGCTGCGCAACGCGCGCGGCACCAAGTACCCCGACCCGATCCGCGCGGCGCTGCTGGCCGAACAGGCCGGCGCCGACTGCATCACGCTGCACCTGCGCGAAGACCGCCGCCACATCCGCGACGCGGACGTGATGGCTCTGGCGCCGCAGCTCATCACACGGATGAACCTGGAAGCGGCCGTCACGCCGGAGATGATCGACTTCGCCTGCCGTATCAAGCCGGCCGACGTGTGCCTGGTGCCGGAAAAGCGCACCGAGATCACCACCGAGGGCGGGCTGGACGTGGTGCGCTTCCACAAGGAAGTGGCCGCCGCAGTGAAGCAGCTGCAGGGCGAGAACATCCGCGTGAGCCTGTTCATCGATGCCGACGAGGCGCAGATCCAGGCCGCGGCCGATGTGGGCGCGCCCGTCATCGAGCTGCACACCGGCGCCTATGCCGATGCCGAAGGCGAGGAGCAGCTGAAGGAGCTCGAGCGCGTCAGGGCGGGCGTGCGCTGGGGCGTGCAGCGCGGTCTGAAAGTCAATGCCGGCCACGGCCTGCATTACACGAACGTGCAGGCGATTGCCGCGATCCCGCAGATCGAGGAGCTCAACATCGGCCACGCGATCGTCGCGCACTCGGTGTTCGTCGGCTGGGAAAACGCGGTGCGCGAGATGAAGGCGATCATGGTCTCCACGCGCCTGGGAGCCCGATGATCCACGGGATCGGCACCGACATCTGCAAGGTTCCCCGCATCGGCGAAGCGCTCGCGCGCCAGGGCGAACGCTTTGCGCGCCGCGTGCTCGGTCCCGAGGAGCTGGAGGTGTTCCGCGAACGCAGCGCCCGCAACGCGACACGGGGCGTACGCTACGTGGCGACGCGCTTCGCCGCCAAGGAAGCGTTCTCGAAGGCGCTGGGCCTGGGCCTGCGCCCGCCGATGACGTGGCCCGCGGCGCAGCTGGTGAACGATGCGCTGGGTGCGCCGTGCATCGTCTGCAGCGGCGCCTTGCAGGCCTACATGGAGCAGAACCGGCTGACGGCGAAGGTGTCCGTCAGCGATGAAGAGGAATACGCGGTCGCGTTCGTGATCGTGGAAAAGGCCGATGACTGAGATGAGCGAGGAAACGACGGCAGGTTTGCCGACCCAGCCGACCCAGCCGACCCTGCCGGCACTGTCGGCACTGTCGGCACGCGAACAGGTGCTGGCGACGGTCGCCAAGCTGCCCAACCTGCCGGGTGTCTACCGCTACTTCGACGCGGAGGACAAGGTGCTCTACGTGGGCAAGGCGCGCGACCTGAAGAAGCGCGTGTCGAACTACTTCCAGAAGAACCTGTCCAGCCCGCGCATCGCGATGATGGTCGAGCGCATAGCAAGGCTCGAAACGACCGTCACGCGCAGCGAGGCCGAAGCGCTGATCCTCGAGAACAACCTGATCAAGTCGCTGCAGCCGCGCTTCAACATCCTGTTCCGCGACGACAAGTCGTACCCCTACCTGAAGCTGACCGGCGACGCGGTGCCGCGCATGGTCTACTACCGGGGCGCGGTCGACAAGAAGAACCAGTACTTCGGCCCGTTCCCTTCGGCATGGGCGGTGAAGGAATCGATGCAGATCCTGCAGCGCGTGTTCATGCTGCGCACCTGCGAGGACAGCGTCTACCAGAACCGCACCCGCCCGTGCCTGCTGAACCAGATCGGCCGCTGCAGCGCGCCGTGCGTGGGCGCGATCAGCGCCGAGGACTACCGCGTGGACGTGAACAACGCCGCGCGTTTCCTGCGCGGCCGCACCACCGAGGTGATGGAAGAGCTGGAGCAGAAGATGCACGGTTACGCCGCCAGCCTGAAGTTCGAGCAGGCCGCGGCGGTGCGCAACCAGATCCAGTCGCTGTCGAAGGTGCTGCACCAGCAAAGCATGGAAACGTCCGATTCGGACGTGGACATCATCGCCGTGGTGGTGCAGGGCGGCCGCGCCTGCGTGAACCTGGCGATGGTGCGGGGCGGGCGCCACCTGGGCGACCGCGCGTACTTCCCGTCGCACGTGATCGATGCGGAAGCGATCGCCGAGCAGTCGATGGACGTGGAGGTGCTGTCGGCCTTCCTGGTGCAGCACTACACCGAGAAGACCATTCCGGGCGTGCTGATCCTGAACATCGAATTCGACCAGCCGGAACTGATCCTGGCGCTGCAGGAGCAGTGCGGCCACCGCATCAACCTGCTGTTCCAGCCGCAGGGCCAGCGCCGCCAATGGCTCGAGCTGGCGCAGAAGGGCGCCGAGATCGCGCTGGCCCGGCTGCTGTCCGAACAGGGCTCGCAGCAGTCGCGCACGCGCGCGCTGGTCGAGGCGCTCGGCCTGGAAACCGACGACATCGAAACGCTGCGCGTCGAATGCTTCGACATCAGCCACACGCAGGGCGAGGCGACGCAAGCCTCGTGCGTGGTGTTCCATCACCACCAGATGCAGAACGGCGAGTACCGCCGCTACAACATCAACGACATCACGCCCGGCGACGATTACGCGGCGATGCGCCAGGTGCTGATGCGCCGCTACGAAAAGGTGGCCAATGGCGACGGCGTGATGCCGGACGTGGTGCTGATCGACGGCGGCAAGGGCCAGGTCGAGATGGCGCGCCAGGTGTTCGTCGAACTGGGGCTCGATATCGGCCTGATCGTCGGCGTGGCGAAAGGCGAGGGCAGGCGGGTCGGCCTGGAAACGCTGATGTTCGTCGACGGCCGCCCGCCGCAGGAACTGGGCAAGGAATCGGCGGCGCTGATGCTGGTGGCGATGATCCGCGACGAGGCGCACCGCTTCGCGATCACCGGCATGCGCGCCAAGCGCGCCAAGACGCGACAGACGTCCACGCTGGAGGAAATCGAAGGCATCGGCGCCAAGCGCCGCCAGCGCCTGCTGGCGCGCTTCGGCGGCCTGCGCGGCGTGACCAATGCCAGCGTGGAGGACCTGCGCTCCGTCGAGGGCATATCGGGCAAGCTCGCCGAAGAAATCTACCGCCGCCTGCATTGACGGGGCGATGGCGGCGTTGCGGCGCCTTGCCGTACTAGAAGTACTGGCTGCGGCGCCGCGCCTTGCCCTCGCCCCGTCAATGCAGGCGGACGAGGTGCATCATATGGCAGGCGGCTTGCGTGGCGAAGCACTGGCCCCGTCAATGCAGCCGGAGGAAGTGCATCGGAGGCCCATTGAACTGCGCATCCGTCCTGCTGAGCCGTGCTTGCTGGTATTACCCCGGTCGGCAAGGTAGACTAGCGGCGCGTTATTACCATTCCTGCAATCGCCGTTCTCTACTGCCGCATCTATGCCATTCAACATCCCGATCCTGCTGACCTGGCTGCGCGTCGCGCTGATCCCCCTGGTCGTGGGCGTGTTCTACCTTCCTCCCTCGTGGCTTCCCCTGCAGGACCGCAATCTCGCCGCCACCGTCGTCTTCATCGTGGCCGCCATCACCGACTGGTTCGATGGCTTCCTGGCGCGGCGCTGGAACCAGACGTCGGCGTTCGGCGCCTTCCTCGATCCGGTGGCCGACAAGCTGATGGTGGCCGGCGCCCTGCTCGTGCTGGTGCAGCTCGACCGCTGCAACGCGATCCTCGCCTTCATCATCATCGGCCGCGAGATCACGATCTCCGCGCTGCGCGAATGGATGGCGCAGATCGGCGCATCGAAATCGGTGGCCGTGAACTCCATCGGCAAGATCAAGACGGCCGCGCAGATGACGGCGGTTCCGGCGCTGCTGTACTACGACGTGCTCCTCGGCGCCGTCGACACCCGCTTCTGGGGCGAAAAGCTGTTGTGGGTGGCCAGCGTGCTGACCGTGTGGTCGATGTTCTACTACCTGCAGAAGGCGTGGCCGCTGATCAAGGAGCGTGCCGGGAGCCTGAATTGACGGATCTTCCCCGGCGTTTCCCGCGGAGATTTCTGCCTTGACAGTTTTATTCCATGGTCTATAATGCGTGCCTGTTGTTGATGACGACGCAGTAGCAAGCGACGAAGCGGGAGTAGCTCAGTTGGTAGAGCGCAACCTTGCCAAGGTTGAGGTCGAGAGTTCGAGACTCTTCTCCCGCTCCAAAATCGTCAACGACATCGCTGGAAAAGCAACGATGTTTCTGCGATAATAGTTGATTCGTGCAGTTCAGTAACGCGGGAGTAGCTCAGTTGGTAGAGCGCAACCTTGCCAAGGTTGAGGTCGAGAGTTCGAGACTCTTCTCCCGCTCCAGTTCTTCTGGCGCGTTGCAGCACGAAGCTTGCAGGAACAGTGGTTTTAGAAGTTGTTGTAGTCGGTAACACTCCATGCGGGAGTAGCTCAGTTGGTAGAGCGCAACCTTGCCAAGGTTGAGGTCGAGAGTTCGAGACTCTTCTCCCGCTCCAGGATTCGGAATGTCGCGGCACGCTGCGCGATGTTCACCCCATCAAGGCGGGGTAGCAAAATGGTTATGCAGCGGCCTGCAAAGCCGTGTACGCCGGTTCGATTCCGGCCCTCGCCTCCAGTTTCAGGTAGTACATACTCCAAGCGGGAGTAGCTCAGTTGGTAGAGCGCAACCTTGCCAAGGTTGAGGTCGAGAGTTCGAGACTCTTCTCCCGCTCCAGAAACATGCAAAAGGGCAGCCCGATGTGGCTGCCCTTTTGCATTGTCGACACCGAATCGGTGCTGCGCGAAGAGGCCGGCATGGTTGCTGTTCTCGTCGGCGGGAGCGGCAACGCCCCCTTGTCGCATCATCATCGGCATGGACGTGCAATAAAGGTGTGCTCGCCCTGCAACACGACGACATGTGCTGTGGAAAAATGCAGGTCTGCGGGCAGATTGCCGCCGCCACTGCCGGAAAAGGCCGCCGGGTCTGGTAAGATTTTGCACACTCAGGACATCCATCCGCATTGTTGACTGTGCGGGGTCGCCTCACAAACCCTTTGCCAGCATGCAGTTCGTCCTTATGGTCAAGACCGGTCGTTCGCGTTCCCCACGTATCCTTCAAAAAATTCTGCGCGCGGGCCGGATCTTTCCGGTGCTGGCGGGATTGGCGCTTGCGGCGCCCGCATTTGCCGCCCAGCCCGGGCTGGTCGACCTGGCCGAACTGAGTCTCGAGGACTTGTCGAAGATCCGGGTCACATCGGTATCCAAGCGCGATGAGCCGCTGTCCGATGCCACCGCATCGATCTACGTCATCACGGCCGAAAGCATCCGGCGCTCCGGTGCCGCGAGCTTGCCGGAAGCATTGCGCCTGGCGCCCAACATCCAGGTCGCCCGCATCGATGCGCGCAACTACGCGATCACGGCACGCGGTTTCAGCACTGCGCTGGAAAACAAGCTGCTCGTACTGATCGATGGCCGCAGCGTGTATTCGCCGTTGTTTTCGGGCGTGTTCTGGGATGCCCAGGACGTGGCCATCGACGATATCGATCGCATCGAAGTCATCAGCGGGCCGGGTGCCACCCTGTGGGGCGCCAATGCCGTCAACGGCGTGATCAACATTACGACGAAGGCTGCCGGTGCAACACCGGGCACGCTTGCGAGTATTTCGGCCGATGGCACCAGCCGCGTGGGCACCGTGCGCCATGGTGGCGAACTGGATAACGGCGGCAGTTATCGCATCTACGCCAGAACGATGCTCCAGGAAGACCTCGACAGCGATGCCGGCGCCCGCAGTGCGACAGGCATGAAGCGCACGCAGGCCGGCTTCCGGGCCGACTGGGCCGGGTTGACCGTGCAAGGCGATGCGTACAGCGGCGAACTTCACCAGGCAGGCACCCGGGACATACGGATCGCCGGGGCCAATCTGCTTGGCCGCAAGACTGTACTGCTCGCCAGTGGCACCGAGGTGACCGCACAGGCGTACTGGGACTTTACCCAGCGCGACCAGCCGAATGCCTTCAACGAGCACCTCAATACGATCGACGTGCAGGTGCAGGGCGCCATGTCGTTGGGCAGCCGTAACCGTCTCGTGGCAGGCGCCGGTGTCCGCATGGCTTTCGACAGGATCGCCAATGCCAGCAGTTTCGCGTTCCTGCCCGGCGACCTGGATCTGTACTGGGCCAACGTGTTCATGCAGAATGAAACCCGGGTAAATGACCAGCTGCGCGTGATCGCGGGCGTCAAGCTCGAACAGAACAACTACACCGGGCTCGAGATCCTGCCAACGCTGCGCCTGGCGTGGAAAACGGCGGAAAACAGCATGCTATGGACGTCCGCGTCGCGCACCGTGCGTGCGCCGTCGCGGATCGATCGCGATTTTTATGCTCCGTCGCAGCCCCCGGTGGTGGCCGGCGTACCTCAGTTCGTGATCGGTGGCGGCCCGCAGTTCGCGTCGGAGGTGGCGAATGTGGCCGAGCTGGGCTACCGTATTCAGCCGAGCGCGACTGTCTCCTTCTCGGCCACGGCGTTTGCCACCAGATACGATCGCCTGCGCACGCTCGAACCCAGCCCGAACGGTGTCGGCCAGGTGTTCTCGAACCTGGCCACCGGCCGCACGCATGGATTGGAGTTATGGGGACAATGGCAGGTCATGCCGGACTGGCGGCTGTCGGGCGGCGCCGTCGTGCAGCGGGTGCGCACCGAGCTGGAAAAGGGTAGCCGCGACCTCAGCGCGGCTGCCGGCATCGCCACGAGCGATCCGAGCCACTACTGGAGCCTGCGCTCGTCATGGGACATCGCCGCCGGTCATGGCATCGACCTGATGCTGCGTCGCTACGGTGCGCTCCCCAGCCCCGCGGTTCCCGCGTACAGCACGCTGGATCTCAATTACACATGGCAGGCAACGCCGAACCTGCACTTGTCGCTGTTCGGCAGCAGTCTGCTCGACAGCCGGCATGTGGAGTTCGGCCGGTCCGGTCTGCGCACGGCATACGAGCGACAGGTTGGCGTCAAGCTGACGTGGCGCCGGTAGATGGCCATTGCGTGTCTCCCGTGGGCGGCGCTGCTGGCGTGCGCATGCCTGTGCATGCCACCCGCTGCCCGCGCGCAGGCGCCATCGGAGGATGCCGTCAAGGCGGTCTACCTGTTCAAGATGCGCAACTACGTCGAGTGGCCCGCCACGGCGGCGGGCCCGGCCGGCGGTCGTACGGTCATCGGTGTCGTCGGCGCGGAGAAGGTGGCCGAGCATCTGCTGCAGATACCGGCGGTGCGCGACAGCGCCGGCAGCGGCGTGACCGTGCGCAGGCTGCGTATCGGCGACGGGATTGCCGGCATCGACATCCTGTTCATCGGCCAGGGCGCCTGGAGCCGTGCCGCGCCGCTGGTGGCCCAGGCACACGACCAGTCCACGCTGGTGGTATCCGATTCGGACGACGCGCTCTCCGGCGGCAGTATCATCAATTTCCGCCTGGTGGATGAACGTATCCGCTTCGATATTTCGCTCGAGTCGGCCGAAAGGGCAAACCTGAAACTGAGCTCACAGCTGTTGTCGGTGGCCCTGTCCGTCGCGCGGGCGAAAGAAAAGTGATGGACCGCTCCGGGCAGTCACCGCCCGGGCATCGCCCGTTCATTCACAGGATGGATGACCGCTATCGCCACGATCAATTGGCCATGCTGGCCGGGAAGTGTCATCATGCTCTCCGTCTCCTCCAGTTTCCCCACTGAAATTGGATTCAAGCCGGCCACTGTGCCGGCATTTTTTTGTGCGTGCCTGGCACGACAGGCAATAGCCTCGCGGCCGCAAGCCGCAACAAGGCGGTAACCGTCCGGCATGCCGGGCATCGCCGGTCGGCCGGCGAACGACTTGCAGGCGCCCGACGCTTCAACGAACAACATCATGAACAACGAAGTCAAAACCTTCCGGGAAGCGATCCTGCTTGTCCTGCATACCTGGCGCGCGGCGTCCGCGTTCTTCTTCAGCATCGAGCTGTGGCTGATGGTGGGCGTGGCCGCCGCCACGGTGGGCGGGGTGTGGCTGGCGTTCATGGGCGATGCGTGGAGCCTGCTGGCGTTCGGGTTTTCGATCGGGTATGTCGTCGCGCGGACCGTGCTGCACGTGAAACGCATCCTGAACTGGCCGTTCATCTGAGCCGTTCGCCTGCCACGAATCCATGGCGGCACATGGCCGGCGCGCTGCGGCCGGCAATCGATATCAGTTCATGAAAAACTCGATCCCCCGCGCCATCGCCGGATACGCGGCGGACCCATGGTCCTCATGGGCCAGTTCGTGGAACCGCACCCGCTCCAGCAACGGGCCGCCGGCCTGCAGCCGCGCGGCGAGGTCGCGCGCCGAGTCGACCATGCGCCGCTGCAGCAGCGCCGCATCGTGGCTGCCGGCGCGAGCATCGGCAGGGCGCTTCTGTTCCAGCTCGCCCACGGTCATCAGCAATGACGGCTTGCCCGGCAGCGCCGCGACGCGCTGCGCGAAACCTTCCAGCCCGTCCAGCACCACGCGGTCGCCATACCAGATCGACGGGCTGGCGGCCACGTAGGTCTGGAACATGGCGGGCCGGGTGAATAGCGTGTACAGCGTGCACAGGCCGCCGAACGAATGTCCGTACAGGGCCTGGCGCCGCGGGTCGACCGGCGCCAGCGTGCGCACCAGCGGTTTCAGTTCCTGCTCGATGAAGTCGAGGAAGCGGTCGGCGCCGCCCTCGGCGGCGGGCGCGCCGGCGGCGGGCGGCGTGTAGTCGCGGGTGCGGCTCTTCGAATCATGGTCCTGCGCGGTGGCGTAGCCGATGCCGACGATCACCGGCGCGGCCAGGCCGGTGACCCCGGCGCGGCGCGCGGCGGTGCGGGCCATCAGTGCGAGCACGGGAAACGACGCGTTGCCGTCCAGCGCATACAGTACCGGGTGGCCGGCGGCGGGCGCCGGCGTCTCGGGCACGCTGACGAAAATGCGGTAGCGCTGGCCGGTGATGGCCGACGCCATGTCGCGCTGGCGCGCCTGCGGCAGCATTACGGGCTGCCACGCCTCCGCATCGCCGGCGGCCGCGGCAGCCTCATGGGCAGCCAGCGGCAGCAGCGTCGAACCCAGTACGGCGGTGCCGCCGGCAAGCAGGCGGCGGCGGGAAAAGGGGAAAGCGGTCATCGGGACTCCGTGCAAGCAGAAAACTATGGAGGCCGCGGAGGCGCTCCATTTCAATGAGAATGATTCTCATTATATTATGCGGTGGCATCGCCTGGGTCTTCAAGGCTGGCTCGCCTGTGCCGGGCAGCAAGCGTTCACCGCCGAGCCTGCGAGAGGGTGGCAAGCAAGCCGATAGCCGCCCGTATTGCATGGTAGACTGCCTTGCACCAATAACGAGCAGCCATGCACAGCATTCATCCATTCACGACGTTGAAGGCGCGGATGACAGTCATTGTCGGCGCGCTGGTCTTCCTGTCTGGAATGTTGCTTGCCCTTTATGCGATCAATATCGTCGAGCGGGACATGGCGCAACTGGTGGGCGACCGCGAGTATGCGCTGTTGTCGAGCGCGGCGGCGCAGATGGAGCAGGACCTGAACGCCAAGCGCACGGTGCTGCGCGTGACGGCGGAAGGCATGCAGGCCGCGGGGGCATACGATCCCGCGGCCGTGCGCAACTATCTGCAGCGCGTACCGTCGCTGGGGCAGCAGTTCTTCAACACCGTGGCACTCGATGCCAACGGCGTGCTCCTGACCAGCCTGGCCGGCGGCGCGGCCGCCGGCCAGGCCACGGTGGCGGCGCGCGCCTATTTCCGGGATACGGTGCGCACGCGCAAGGGCGTGCTGTCGCCGCCGCTGCGCAGCGCGCTGTCCGGAAAGCCCATCGTGCTGCTGACCGAACCCGTGTTCGACGCCGCCGGGGTTCTCCAGTTTGTCCTGGCCGCCTCCATCGACCTGTCGCAACCGGATTTTTTCGAACACCTGGACCGGCTCAAGCCGGGGCGGCACGGCTATCTGTTCGTGTTGACGACGGACGGCGTGATCCTGCACCACCCGGAACCGGGCCGGGTGCTGCGCAACGTCGCCGACGAGAAGGGCGGCATCGTGCCGTCGACGCGGCAGGCGCTGGAGGGCAAGGATGGCTGGGTGCTGGCCCCGAACAAGGCGGGCGTGAATTCGCTGATCGGCTACCGGCGCCTGGCCAACGCCGACTGGATCGTGGGCATCGTCTATCCCACGGCGGAGGCGTTCGCGCCGCTGGTGGCGATGCGCCAGCGGGCGCTGCTGCGCACGGGCATCGCCGCCGTCGCCGCCGGCTTGCTGGGGCTGCTGGCGATCGCGATCCTGTTGCGTCCCCTGGAAACGTTGCGTCACCAGGTGGCGCGCATCCGCCGCGGCGATGCCGGCATCGACATCATCGACCTGACCCGGCGCGACGAGATCGGCGCCCTGAGCCGGGCCATCCATGCGCTGACGGAGGAGCGGGCCATCGCCGACGCCGAGTCGGCGCGGCTGGCACGCACCGATTCGCTGACAGGGCTGTGCAACCGGCGCATGATGGAAAGCGAGCTGGACATGGCATTGCTGCGCCAGCGCCGCAGCCATGCCGAACTGGGCGTGGCGTTTCTCGACATCGACCATTTCAAGCACATCAACGACAGCCATGGCCATGCCACCGGCGACGCGGTACTGGTCGAATTCGCCAGGCGGCTCAGGCAGGCCGTGCGCGCCACCGACATCGTGGCCCGCTATGCCGGCGACGAATTCGTCGTGGTGTTCGAGGGGTTGTCCTCCGCAGAGGAACTGGCGGCGCTGGCCACGAAAATCCTGGAGGCGATCCGCGTGCCGTTCCCTGTCATCGCCGAAGGCTTGCAGGTCACCACCAGTATCGGCCTGACGCTGGGCCGCGCCGGCAGCACCCGCGAGAGCCTGCTCAAGTGTGCGGATGAAGCGCTGTATGCCGCCAAGGCCGCCGGCAGGAACGGCTTCGCCATCGACGGAACCGTGGCCGGGGCATGCGGTACCGGCCAGGCGTGACCGCTGAATGCGTCCTTTACCTCACGCAACTGAGCGGAGTGGCGGGCTGCGATCGTGGCCCGCGGGCGCGCAACATTAGCTAGTGCAAACCGGCAACTGTGCGGACCAGCATCCGGCCGGATGTTAAACTTGCCGTCCAGACATGATATGTCCAGGGAGTCTTTCCACGCATGCGCTTTTTCCTCTTTTTCCTCATCTCCCTACAACTTGCCCTGGCGACGCCCGCGGGTTTTGCCGCGCCGGCCGAAAAGAAAGCCGATGCGCCGGCCGCCGCCGTCGTCCAGCCCGATCCGCTGGGACGCGAAACGCCGCGCTCGATGGTCTCGGGCCTGATCGGCGCGCTGGCCGAACTCGATTACGACCGTGCCGCGATGTATTTCGACCTGCCCGCCGCCAGCAGCACCCGGCAGCGCATGGCCGCGATCGGCCAGGCGCGCGCGTTCCACGCGCTGCTCGACGACGGCGGATCGCTCAGGCCGTTCGCCGCCCTGTCCAACGAGGCCACCGGCAAGCTCGACGACGACCTGCCGCTCGACCAGGAGGAAATCGGCGAATTCACCCTGGCCGGCAAGACCCTGCCCGTGCTGCTCACGCGCGGCCAGGAAGGCGGCCAGCCGGTATGGCGGATCTCGAAGGAAACGCTGGCCCGGATCGCGGCGGCGACCCGGCGCGAGCCCGCGGCGCAGCAGCAGCCGGCGGAAGAGGAATTCATGCTCGCCGGCGCGCCGGTGAAGGATTGGGCGATCCTGCTGGGGCTGGGCATCATGGTCTTCGGCGGCCTGTGGATGCTGTCCGCCCTGATCGTCGCGGCACTGCGCCGGCTGGTGGCCGATCCCGCGGCGAACGGCATCTATCGCTTCGCCGAGGCGGCGCTGCCGCCGCTGAGCCTCGTGATCGCCGTGCTGGTGTTCTATAACTGGGCGGACCGGGCGCCCGTCGCCATCGTGGCCCGCCAGACGCTGCTGCGCTACGCCGGCATCGTCACCGTCATCGCGGTGGTCTGGTTCGGCCTGCGGCTGGTCGACGCGATCGCCGAACTTGCCATCACCCGCATGCAGCGCCACGGCCGGCGGCAGATCGTTTCCGTCATCACGCTGCTGCGGCGCACCGTCAAGTTCCTGCTGCTCACGCTGTCCGGCATCGGCATCCTCGACACGTTCGGCATCGATGTCACCACGGGCATCGCGGCGCTGGGCATCGGCGGCATCGCGCTGGCGCTGGGCGCGCAGAAAACGGTGGAAAACCTGGTCGGCAGCGTTACCGTGATCGCCGACCGGCCGCTGCAGGTGGGCGACTTCATCAAGGTGGGCACCGTGGTCGGCACGGTCGAGGACGTGGGCATCCGCTCGACCCGCATCCGCACCGGGGAACGCACCGTGGTGACCATCCCGAACGGCGACCTGTCGGCACGCCAGATCGAGAACTACGCGGACCGCGACCGCTTCCTGTTCAACCCGGTGATCGCCGTGGGTCACGGCACGTCGTCGGCCAAGCTGAAGGAAGCCATCGCGATCGTCCAGGGCGTGCTTGCCGAACAAAGGAACCTTGCCGACGACTGGCGGGCGCGGCTGGGGAGCATCGGCGAACGGTCCTTCAATATCGATGTGCATGCCTATATCGACGTGCGCGAATTCGATACCCAGGTCATCATCCGCGAGGAATTGCTGCTGACGATCTACGAACGCCTCGAGGCGGCAGGCATCGGCCTGGCGTTCCCGAGCCAGACCATCGTGTTTTCGCCGGCGGCGGGCACGGCGGCCAACGAGCTGCAAGCCGCCGATGCCGGCGTGGACGATGCGCCACGCCCCGCACGCGCGGCCGTGCGCTGAGGCGCCGGGGCGCCGCGCGCTGCTATCATATTGCCCATTGCGGGGCCGATCCGGCGCTTGCCGCGGATGGCGCCGGCATGCCGGCGAAGACCGTTGCGCCGAAGTTTGCACCGATGTTTTCGCCGGTATTTACGCCGGTATTTACGCCGGTATTTACGCCGGCAAGTGCCGTGATGCCGATGACAGCCGCCGCGCTGGCCGGAACGGGATCGTTGCAGGTTCCATCCTTCCCGCCGGCCCGCGGTTTCGCCAACGAGGAGCCCCATGATGACCATTACCATCACCGCCTTCGAACATTCGCCGGACGGCGGCAGGGGACTGGCGCGCGATACGCGCGTTCGCTGGGCGCTGGAGGAGGTGGGCCAGCCCTACAAGGTTCGCCTGGTCACCTTCAAGGCGCTGAAAGAACCGGCGCACCGGGCGCTGCATCCGTTCGGCCAGATCCCCACCTATGAGGAAGGCAATCTCGCCCTGTTCGAAACGGGCGGGATCGTGATGCATATCGCCGAACGCCACGCGGGCCTGCTGCCGCACCACGCCAATGCCCGGGCACGCGCGATCACGTGGATGTTCGCCGCGCTCAACACGGTGGAAATGCCGATCGTCGAACTGTCCACCGTCATGCTGCTGGAACGCGACAAGCCGTGGTACCAGGAGCGCCTGCCGCTGGTCGAGGCGCGCGTGCGCGACTGCCTGGGCCAGCTCGCCACGCGCCTGGGCGACGCCGAATGGCTCGACGGCCCGTTCAGCGCGGGGGACCTGATGATGGTCTCGGTGCTGCTCAGGTCGAGGTCGTCGGGCATCCTCGATGAATATCCGAACCTGGCCGCCTATGTCGCCCGTGGCGAGGCGCGACCCGCGTACAAGCGCGCCTTTGCGGCGCAGCTGGCCGTCAACGCCGGCACGTAGGAATCGGGATGCCGGCAGCCGGAACAACTCCGGCCGCGGATCAGAGCCTGGCCAGGCTGGAGGAATCGATGTCGCGGATCGATTTCACGCCGGTCAGCACCATGCTGGTACGGATGTCCTTTTCCAGGATGTTGAACAGGTTGCGCACGCCGGCCGCGCCGCCGACGGCGAGCGCGTACACGAAGGCGCGGCCGATCAGCACCCCGTCGGCGCCCAGCGCGAGCATGCGCACCACGTCCAGGCCCGTGCGGATGCCGCCGTCGGCGAAAATGGTCAGGTCGCCCTTGACCGCCGCGGCGATCGAAGGCAGCGCCCTGGCTGAAGAGACGGCGCCGTCGAGCTGGCGCCCGCCATGGTTGGACACCACGATACCGTCGGCGCCGAAGGCCTTCGCGTCGCGCGCGTCGTCGGCGTCGAGGATGCCCTTGATGACCATCGGGCCCTTCCATTCGTCGCGGATCCACTGCAGGTCGCTCCAGTTGATGCCCGGATCGAAGTTGGCGCCCAGCCAGCCGATGTAGTCCGCCAGGCCGGTCGGGTTGCCGCGATACGCCGAGATATTGCCCAGGTCATGGGGCCGCCCGAGCATGCCCACGTCCAGCGCCCAGCGCGGATGCAGCATTGCCTGCACCACGCGGCGCAGCGGTCCGTTCGGGCCGCTCATGCCGGAATGCGCATCCCGGTAGCGGGCACCGGGCACCGGCATGTCGACCGTGAAGACCAGCGTCTCGATGCCCAGTTCGCGCGCGCGCTGCAGGTAATCGCGCATGAAGCCGCGGTCCTTCAGCACATACAGCTGGCACCACAGCGGGCGCGACGACTTCTGCGCTACCTCCTTCAGCGGGCACACCGACACGGTCGACTGGATGAACGGGATGTCGCGCTCGGCCGCCACCGTGGCCGCCTGCACTTCGCCGCGGCGCGCATACATGCCGGTCAGCCCCACCGGTGCCAGCGCGATGGGCAGGCCCTGCCGGACCCCGAACCACTCGGTGGAAAGGTCCAGCGTTTCCGAACCCCGCAGCACGCGCTGGCGCAGGGCCACGTCCTGCAGGTCGCTCATGTTGGCGCGCATCGTCGATTCGGTACCCGACCCGCCATCGAGATAGTGGAACAGGAACGGTGGCAGCTTGCGGCGCGCGGCTTCGCGGTAGTCGGTGGCGGAAGAAATGATCATTGTCTGCGTCTATGTGGGGTGGGCGGCCGCTCGCCACGCCGGGCGAGTCGTGCCGCATTGTTTTCTGAATGATAAAGGATACGGATGCATGCTTCCCGCGGCCGGCCGGTTTTCATGAGCCGGCCGCGAAAGCCTCGACGGCGTAGACGTGGCTGGCGCCATGCATGTTCGAGGCGAAGACCAGCCACTTGCCGTCCGGCGTGAAGCGCAGGTTGGGCTCCAGGCGGTAGTCGTGCGCGGCCATGTCGACCAGCCGCGTCGACCGGAAGCGTTCGATGGTGACCAGGCTTTCGTCGTAGGAAGCCAGGTCCGCATCCACGATGGCCTGCGCTTCCAGCAGCGAGATCCACTTGCCGTCGGGGGCGTGGGCCACCATGTCGAGGTCGCCGCCGTCGCTGGCGAAGGTTCTGTTGTCCGGTGCGATGTTGAAGTGGACGCCCCAGTCGTTCCGATCCACGCGCTTCCACACGCGCCTGCCGGTGGCCAGTTCCAGGCCGGCGACCCAGAACACCTGGCCGCGCGGAGTCTGCAGGTCGTACCACAGCCACTTGCCGTCGTGGCTGAAGAATTCGTGGCCCCAGATCTCCATGTTCATCGTGCGCGTGTGCGCGCCGCGCAGGCCCGTGCCGTCCGCCCTGATCAGCCTGATACGGTCGACGCGGTGCCACGGCCCTTCCATGCAGAAGCGGATCAGGCCCGGATCGGTGGGCGAGAACTGGGCGTGGCCGATCCATTCCTCCGTCCTGTACAGGACCTTGCGCGCGCCGGTCTTCATGTCGATGGTGAACAGCTCCGCCGGCACGCGCGCGGCCCAGCGTTCGAGCATGCGCACGCCCTTGGCCCTGGCGAAGTTGAGCGGCTTGCCGTCCGGGCCGAGCGCGGCGTATTCGGCCTGCCCGAATCTGTCGATGCCGGCGGGATCCCTGGGCTGAAGCGGCTTGGCCCCGTAGGCGACCTGGCCCAGCAGCAGGGTATCGTCGGCATTGGCGCCACTGATGCCGCCGGCGTCGATGCGCGCCAGCCTGCGCACGGCTTTCGTGTCGACGTGGATGGCGTAGATGGTCTTGGGCCGGTCCGCCGCCTCGCCGTCGCCGGGTGCGGTGACGCTGTAGACCGCCTCGCGCGTCGTTCGCAGCATGAACAGGAGCTCGTTCTGCCGGCCCGCGACCAGCAGGGTGGTTTTCCAGTCCTCCAGCCGCACGGCGGCGATGCCCGACGGCGTCTTGACGACCATCACATCGCCTTCGGGCGTGAAGGCGTTGCGATAGAAGTAGAGCACTCCCGAGCCGTCTTCGTCGGACACGCGCACGATGCGCCGGCCGGTCTTCGGATCGACCCAGCTGCGCGGTACGGGGCCCCGTGGCGCGGCCGGTGCGGGCGTGCCCGCCTGCGATGGCGCCGGCGCTTGTGCCTGCGTCCGTGTCTGCGCTCGTACCTGCGTCTGCGCCCGGCCCTGCGCGGCATGCATCGCCGGCGCCAGCAGGGCGGCCGCGCCGCCCAGGCGCTTCAATGCCGCGCGGCGGCTTGCCTCCGTCATGGCGCCTTCCCGGCAGGGGTCTTCAGCGTCGCCGGGTCGTAGGCGAGGGCGCGGGTCGCGCGCATCTCCTGCTCGCGGCGGGCTTTCTCCGCCTCGCCGACCACGGTCTTCGGCGCGATGGGTTGCGGCGTGGTGGCGAGGATGGTGGCCTCGTCGTCGCGCGGCAGGGGCGGCTGGGGCAGGGCCTGTACCGGGCCGTTCAGGTCCATCACCTCCAGCCCGGCCAGCAGGTAGGACCCGGTGGCGTAGGGGCCGACGTCATCGGCGGCCGTCGGCACGGGGCGGTCGCCGGTCTTCTGCGCGGCGCCGACCAGGCCGTTGGGCAGGATATGCCGGTTGAGCGCCGCCCAGCCCTTCGTCACGGCGGGCAGGTAGACCTGGCGGTCCAGCAGGCCGTGGTTGATGCCCCAGGCCAGCGCGTAGACGAAGAAGGTCGAGCCGGAGGTCTCGGCTTCGGGGAAGCCCTTCGGGTCGTTCAGGTCGCTGCGCCACAGTCCGTCCGCCTGCTGCAGCTCGGCGACGCGGCCGGCCATTTTCCGGAAGATGTCGATGTAGAAGCCGCGGCCCTCGAAACCGGCCGGCATCGCCTCCAGCGTGCGCGCCAGGCCGCCCATCACCCAGCCGTTGCCGCGCGCCCAGTAGATCGGTTTGCCGCCGGCACCCAGGTGGTCCCGGTCCCTGAAACGTTCGTCGCGCAGGAACAGGCGGTCTTCCTCGACCCACAGGCGGGCGGCGGTGCGCCGCCATTCCCGGTCCATCGCGCGCATGTAGCGGGCATCGCCCGTCAGCGCCGCCTGGCGCGCCAGCACGGGCGGGGCCATGTAGAGGGCATCGCACCACCACCAGATCAGTGCTTCGGTTTCCTGCGGGCGGTCGAGGTGCGGCAGCATGAAATCGAGGCGCTGCTGCAGGGGCATCAGCACGCCTCGCTGGCCGCGGCGCGCATACAGTTCCTGGTACAGGTCGCCGATGGCCAGGTCGTCGGCGTTGAGCAGCATGCGGTCGGCCCGCGCGCCGCGGAAGGCATGGTTGTAGTGCTCGGCCGTGGCGGTGAGGAAGCGCAGGATGTTCCGGTTTTCGGCCACGCGCGCCAGCCGGGCCGCGCCGACATAGAACGTGGCGGCCACCCAGTTCGACGAGATTTCGGACAGGTTCGACCCGGTCGACAGCTGGATCGGGCGGCGGCTCATGTCGGCGATCTGTGCGGCGGCGACGTATTCGAGCACCGGCAGCACGGCCGCGCGCGATGGCAGCCGATCCGGCGCGAAGCGGGTATCGGGCCGCGGCGGCAGTACCAGCCAGCTCGCCTCGATGCCGGCCACCTGGGTGTTCAGGCCGCCGGGCGCGTCGGCGCCGAAGGCGGCCGGCGGCGCGGCCAGCAGGCCGGCCAGGGCGCAGTGCAAGGCGGCCTTTTGCAGGGCAGGCAGCAGGCGGGGAACGTCAGGAGAATGCGCGGTCATGGTTTTCACCTCGATGGAAGTTGCATTGTCACGGCAGGCGCCGCGGCCTTGCGCACCACGGCGTCGTAGGCCTCGATCGCATGCCGTGGCGCGGGCGTGAACCAGGCGTAGCCGTTGCGGCGCCCCTTCGAAATATGGTTGACGTCGTCCTGGATCGACTTGTCCCAGTCGCCGAAGATCGGCTTGCCGGTGCGGATGTCGTAGTTGCGCGACCAGATCGGGCCCGCGCCCGGCTGGTCGACGAGCTTGCGGCCTTCCTCGTCGCTTGTTTTCGTGAATGCCTTGTCGTGGATGGCATGCGCTCTGAGCCAGGCAATGCCGGCATCGACGGCCGCCTTCAGCTCGGGCGTGGGCCGCGGCTGGCGCATCAGGAACAGCAGCACCTCGGCGCTTTCGGCGCTGGCCAGCGAGCGCATTTCGTAGTTGCGCGCCGAAATGGGCGCCAGCGTCATCGCATCGACCTGCTGCGGCCAGATGGTGCGCCTGCCGTCCACCACCACCTGGGCGTCCAGTATCGGCTGCACGGCACGGGCGCTGGCGCTGCCGGCTTTCCGGCGCAGGTCTTTGGGCAGGAAGGCGAAGTCGGGGTGGCCCTCGGCGATATCCTCGAGGATCATCGCGGCCTCGGCCACGGCGTTGTCGTTGAAGGTGATGCCGTCGTGGAAGCCGCCTTCCAGCGGATAGACCTGCGGCCAGCCGCCGTTCGGATATTGCGCCATCAGCAGGTATTCGGTGGCGCGGGCGATGCTGGCCCGGCTCGCGTCGCCTTCCTTGCCGGGCAATCGCGCCTGCACCCGGCCCAGGAAGCGCATCTCGGTGGTCGTCGCGCCGTTGTCCAGCGTGCCGACGAAGGTCCAGAAGCGGTCGCGCGGGGCGTCGAAACTGCCGGTGTCCACGGCCATCGTCTCGGCATCGTTGGCGTAGCGCTGCCCCCGCAGCCGCGGCGCTCCGGTGCGGTCCTGGTTCTTGCTCCAGCCGCCCGACGGGGTCTGGAAGCTGATGATCGTGGCGGCGATGGCGCGCGCTTCCGGCGATCCGTACCAGGCGGCGTCGTTCTTGAGGGGCATCCTGCCGCTGCCGGCCACGGGTGGCGGTGGCGGCGCCTCGCCGGGCCGCAGTTCGGCGGCCAGCGTATCGCGGTCGAACCGGTGCTGTTTTTTCGAGCGGGCGATATAGTCGGCCCACGCCGCGCGTTGCGCGAAGGGCAGTTCGCCGAGGCGCTCCACGGCCACTTCCGGCGCCGGCGTGTTGGTGCCGATGACCGCGCCGGAGGCCGGCGAGGCGAGCGCGAGGCACATTGCACCCGCCACGGCGAATTGTCGGGGAAGTTTCATTGCTGTCTCCATTTCTTGACTTGCGTTCCCTCATCAACCGGACATGATGACCTCATCGGCCATCGATGCGGGCGAAAAACATGAAATTCGCAAACGGATGATTAAATCGGCATGCTCCCCAGCTAACCCTTCACTTCGTGCCGGCCTCCATGGTTGAATTGCCGGCCCCGATGCGATGCGTTCCCCGAACGCCCGTACCGGATGCCGCAACCCTCACCGACCTGGAAGGCTTACCGCGATGCGTCCGATTTCACTCTCCCGCCGCCGCCTGCTGCTGGGCGCCGCCGCTTCCGGGGCGGCGCTGGCGCTGCCCGCCGTCACGGCCGCCCCCATCGACCGCACCGGCGGCATCGACCGCAAGGCGCTGGTCACACGCCACAATCCGCGGCTCACCCGCGCCGATCCGTCCGCGCCGCTCATGCTGGGCAACGGGAATATCGGCTTCACGGCCGATATCACCGGCCTGCAGACCTTCACGGAGCCCTACAGCAGGATCGCGCCGCTGCTGACCGAGGCGCAGTGGGCGTGGCACAGCTTTCCGAATCCGCAGGGCCACACGGTCAGGGACACCCAGGTGGAGGTCGAGGTGCGCGGCCACACGCGCCGCTATGGCTACATCAGGGACTGGGCCGACGCGGCGAAGAACCCGGCGGTGGCGTGGATCCGCGAAAACCCGCACCGTTTCTCGCTGGGCCGCCTGGCGCTCGATCTGCGCGCGAAGGACGGCTCGCCGGCGCGCTTCGCGGACATCACCGGAACGCGCCAGGAGCTCGACCTGTGGACCGGCACGCTGACCAGCCGCTTCGCCTACGACGGCGAAACGGTCACCGTCGTCACCCGCGTACTGCCGGACCAGGACACGGTGATGGCCGAAGTGACATCCGCGCTGGTGAAGGCGGGGCGCCTGGGCGTTGCCGTGCGCTTCCCGGGCGTGTCGAAAACGCTCAATCCCGATCCGTCGGACTGGAGCGCATCCGCCGCGCACGCCACGACCGAGCTGTCGCGCAAGGACGGCGAGGTGCGCCTGCAACGGATCATCGACGACACCACGTATCACGCGGCCATCGGCGCACCGGGCGCGACCATCGAAAAAACGGCGGCGCACGCCTGGCGGGTCGGCGCGCCGGCCGCAACGCTGACCGTCATGGTGCAGTTTTCGCCGGAACCCGGGCCGGCCCTGCCGGGGCGAGTGGTGGCGGCGCGGTCGGCGGCGCGGCACTGGCTCGATTACTGGAGCAACGGCGGCATCGTCGATTTTTCGGGATCGACCGACCCGCGCGCCGGGGAGCTGGAGCGCCGCGTCATCCTGTCGCAGTACCTGATGGCGGTGAACGCCGCGGGCCGCTTCGCACCGCAGGAGGAAGGCCTGTTCTCCAACAGCTGGAACGGCAAGTCGCACCTGGAGATGCACCCGTGGCACGCGGCGCACTTCGCCCTGTGGGGCCGGCCGCGATTGCTGGAGAACAGCCTCGGCTGGTATGTGGGTTTCCTGCCGAAGGCCAGGGCGCGCGCGGCGGAGCAGGGCCTGAAGGGCGCGTGGTGGCCGAAGATGATCGGTCCGGATGGCGTCGACAGTCCGTCGAAGGTCTCGCCCTTCATCATGTGGCAGCAGCCGCACCCGATCTACATGAGCGAGCTGCTGCACCGGGCCGGCAGCCAGGGCGGCGACGGCGCCCGCATCCTGGCGACCTACGGGGAGCTGGTCGAGCAAACCGCGGACCTGCTGGCGTCGTTCGCCAGCCCGGACGGGCCGGGCGGCAGGGTGCGCCTCGGTCCGCCCATCATCCCGGTGCAGGAAAATTTCCCCCATGCGGGCACGTTCGATCCGGCCTTCGAGGTGGCCTACTACCGCTGGGGCATCGAGACGGCGCAGGCCTGGCGCGAACGCGCGGGCAAGGGCCGCCGCGCCGACTGGGACGCGCTGCTCGCCAGGTGGCCGGACCTGCCGCGGAAGGACGGCCTGTACCTGCCCGTTCGCTCGGAGCCCGGTTTCTGGGACAAGGCCGCGGGCGCCTGCAAGTCGAACGCGCTGGAGGAAACCTGCCAGAACCGCGACCACATGTCGTTCCTGATGCCGCTGGGCTGGCTGCCGGGCCGCGACGTGGACAAGGCCATCATGCGCCGCACGCTCGACCGCATGAAGCGCGACTGGGACCTGCGCCAGACCTGGGGCTGGGACTATCCGATGATGGCGATGACCGCGACGCGGCTGGGCGCGCCGGAAGAAGCCATCGACTGGCTGTTCTTCGACGCGAAGAACAACGCGTTCGGCACCAGCGGCATGACGCCGCGCGTGCACCTCGACGCCCACGCCGCCGCGTTCGTGCCCACGGCAACCGGGGCGGGCGCCCAGGCGGGGCCCGGGCAGGACGGGCCGGGCTACCAGCGGGCGGCGGAAACCTATTTCCCGTCGAACGGCGGGCTGCTGCTGGCGGTCGCGCTGATGGCGGGCGGCTGGGACGGGCAGGGCGGCGCCGCGCCCGGTTTTCCGAAAAGGGGCTGGAAGGTCAGGGCGGAAGGGCTGCTGCCGTCGCTGTGAACCGGCCGGCGTATGTGGCCGGCTGCTTCACCGGGCATGACGGTCGGACACCACTGCCGGCCCGGTCATTGCGATCACCCCGCGGCGCCGCCGGCGAATTCCAGCACGAGCCGGTTGAACGCCGCCGGGTGCGAGACGTTCATGCCGTGCGATGCGCCGGCGACGGTGCGCTTGTCCGCGTGCGGTATCCACTCCGCGAGCCGGTCGATGTTGTCGCGGTACATGCGCGGGCTTTTCTCGCCGCCGATCAGGAGGGTCGGGCATCGCACCTCGCCCGCCGCGGCGTGCTCGTATGCGGGCAACGGATCGCGGAACTGCTTGGGCAGCGTGCCGGCGTTGGCGACGGCCATCGTCCGGAACGCGGCGGAGCTCCTGCGCCAGATGCCGGGCATGCTGACCGAGTCGACGAACATTTCCAGGCCGGCGTCGATCGCGCCATTTTCGATCAGGTCGGCGACTTCGGCGCGCAGCGCATTGGTGGCCGCGGGCAGTGCGGCCTGCGCGACCCCGTCGATCCGCAACGGCCCGCCCGGATCGGCGAGCGTCAGTGTCTTCACCAGCGCCGGGTACTCGCGCGCCAGGTGGAAGGCCACGCATCCACCCCGCGAGTGGCCCACGAGATGGACCGGCCCGGCGTTCATCGCCGCGATGAACTGCGCCACTTCCGCCACGTGCGCCTTCCAGCTGAATTCTCCCCGCAGGCCGGTATCGTCCGCCGGCCAGTAATGGCTCAGGCTGACCGAAACGCACAGGAAGTGCCTGGACAGCGTGCGCGTCTGGCTGCTCCAGTAGCGCTGGTCGCACAGCGAGCCGTGAACGAACACCAGCGGTTCGCCGGCGCCGCTGGCGATGTACGGCACACGAATGCCCGAAGGGATCGTGGCGAAATACATCTCGGGGACTGCGATGACTGATGGATCGGTACGTGCGTTCATGGTCGGGCTCCTTTCCAATACTATGCACGCTGGAGTTCTCCAAGAAAATCGCATAATATTGAAGTGAACTATCAGATATTCTGATAGCGTTATTTCGAAGTTACTTTTTTGGATGACGATGAAGGCACTCGACCTCGATGTACTGACCATGATCGTGGCCGTTGCCGACACGGGCAATATCAGCCGCGCGGCGGAAGTGGTGCACCGCTCGCAGTCGGCGGTGAGCATGCAGATCAAGACGCTCGAGACCGCGCTCGGCAAGCCGCTGTTCGTGCGCGGATCGCGCAGCGTCACGTTGACGCAGGATGGCGAGGTGCTGCTGATGTTCGCGCGCCGCATGCTCGCGCTGCGCGATGAAGCGTGGGCCGCGGTGGTGCGGCCCGACATCAGCGGCCGCGTCGTCATCGGCGTGCCCGACGATTATGCGTCGTCGCTGCTGCCGTCGATCCTGAAGAAATTTTCCGCCACCTATCCGAAGGTCGAGATCCAGGTAGTCGGGCTGCCCAGCGTGGCGCTGGCGCCGATGGTCAAGGATGGCTCGGTGGACCTGGTCTGCGCCACGCGCGTGAAAGGTCTCTCGGGCGAGTTCATCCGGTTCGAACCGATGGTGTGGGCCGCGTCGCCCGGCGCGCGCGAACTGTGGCGCGAGCGGCCGCTGCCGATTGCCGTTTTCCTGCCGGGCAGCGTGGCGCGCGAGAACGCGATCCGCAGTCTCGAACGGGCCGGGATTTCCTATCGCACGTCGTATGAAAGCCCCAGCCTGATGGGCCTGCTCAGCATGGTCGAGGCCGGGCTGGCGGTGGCGCCGCTGGCGCGCTGCGCGGTGCCCGCGCATCTCACCCTGCTCGGCCAGGCACAGGGCTTGCCGGAAATCGACCCGCTGGAAGTGATCCTCGCGCGCAGCGCCAGGTCGAAGCGCGCGCCGTGCGATTTTCTCGCTGAGAAAATCATGTCGGAATTGCGGCGTTGACGACTCGCTGGCGGATATTCCGGTGCCATCGCCTCGTTGCTTCATGCGTTTTTCATGGCAGGCCGGCTGAAGAGGGTTGATTCAACTTTCCGGACGATTTTCTGCCGATACCGTTTATAAATTCCGGCAGCGATTTAAAAAGGGCGAATCGTCCCAATATGACTGTTGTCATCAATCGCTTCTGGATCAGGGCACTCCCGCACCTCGACCTCATCGGCATTCGTGAGAAAAGGTGACTATATGGAAATTTATCGTGCTGAAGGCGTGGAAATCTACCGCGCCTATGCGAAGGCTGCCGCGGAAGAGCACGCCATAGCGCATGAGCTGGCACAATGCGCAAAAATCGACGTGTATCACTTGCTGGCTTCCGACCTGTTCATTCGTGTTGCGGCAGCCCGGTCGAATACCGTCGCGGCGTTTGCCAGGCTCAAGGAGTTCGAATCCGTGCTGTGAGGCCGAGCCCGGATTGCCGCTGCAGGATCAGGCAGGGTGCCGGGGCGGCTGCCCGCGCAGCGCATCGTACTCCTCGTCCGTGAACAGGCGCGAGCGGGTGAGGAAACGCCGCCCGGTGCCGTTATCGAGCGAGAACATGCCGCCATTGCCGGCCACCACGTCGATGATCAGCTGGGTGTGCTCCCAGTAAGCAAACTGCTCCGAGCCGATGTAGAACGGCGAGCCATCCAGGTCGCCAAGGCAGACGTCGCTGTCGCTCACGTTGAATTCCCCCGCGGCGTAGCACATCGGCGCGCTGCCGTCGCAGCAGCCGCCGGACTGGAAGAACATCAGCGCGCCGTGGCGCTCCCGCAGTTCGCCGAGGAAGGCCAGCGCGGCGGGCGTCGCCGTCACGCGGTGGATTTGCATGGCCATGGCATCCTTGAATGGAAGGTCTCCAGTCCCCGTGCGCGACCGCACGGGGACCGCCTGCGTCAGAAGAAGCCCAATGCCTTCGGGCTGTAGCTCACCAGCAGGTTCTTGGTCTGCTGGTAATGGTCGAGCATCATCTTGTGGTTCTCGCGGCCGATGCCGGACTGCTTGTAGCCGCCGAACGCGGCGTGCGCCGGATACAGGTGGTAGCAGTTGGTCCACACGCGCCCGGCCTGGATCGCCCGGCCCACGCGGAAGGCGCGGCTGCCGTCGCGCGTCCACAGGCCGGCGCCGAGGCCATACAGCGTGTCGTTGGCGATGCGCAGCGCGTCGGCTTCGTCCTTGAACGTGGTCACGGACACCACCGGCCCGAAGATCTCTTCCTGGAAGATGCGCATGCCGTTGTCGCCCTTGAACACCGTAGGCCGCACATAGAAGCCGCCGGACAGGTCGCCCTCGATCGTGGCGCGCTCGCCGCCGGCCAGCACCTGCGCGCCTTCCTGGCGGCCGATATCGAAGTAGGACAGGATCTTTTCCAGCTGCTCCTGCGATGCCTGGGCGCCGATCATCGTGGCGGCGTCGAGCGGATTGCCGGCCTTGATCTTCGCCACCCGCGCCAGCGCCCGTTCGATGAACTTCTCGTAGATCGATTCCTGCACCAGCACGCGCGAAGGGCAGGTGCAGACTTCGCCCTGGTTCAGCGCGAACATCGCGAAGCCTTCCAGGCACTTGTCGAAGAAGTCGTCGTCGGCATCCATCACGTCCGCGAAGAAGATGTTCGGCGACTTGCCGCCCAGTTCCAGCGTGACCGGGATCAGGTTCTGCGCGGCGTACTGCATGATCAGCCGGCCGGTGGCGGTCTCGCCGGTGAACGCGATCTTGGCGATGCGCTTGCTCGACGCCAGCGGCTTGCCCGCTTCCAGGCCGTAGCCGTTGACGATGTTCAGCACGCCCGCCGGCAGCAGGTCGCCGACCAGTTCGACCAGCACCATGATCGATGCCGGCGTCTGCTCGGCGGGCTTGAGCACCACGCAGTTGCCGGCCGCGAGGGCGGGGGCCAGCTTCCACACGGCCATCAGGATCGGGAAATTCCACGGAATGATCTGGCCCACCACGCCCAGCGGTTCGTGGAAGTGGTAGGCATAGGTTTCATCGTCGATCGTCGCGATCGAGCCTTCCTGCGTGCGGATGCAGCTGGCGAAATAGCGGAAGTGGTCGATCGCCAGCGGAATGTCGGCCGCCTTCGTTTCGCGGATCGGCTTGCCGTTGTCGATGGTTTCGGCGGTGGCCAGCAGTTCGAGGTTCTGCTCCATGCGGTCGGCGATGCGGTTCAGGATGTTGGCGCGCTCGGCCGGCGATGTCTTGCCCCAGGCTTCCTTCGCGGCGTGGGCGGCGTCGAGCGCCAGCTCGATGTCTTCCGCCGTCGAACGGGCCACTTCGCAGAACGGCTGGCCGGTGATCGGAGTCACGTTGGCGAAATATTCGCCCCTGGCCGGTGCGACGAAGCGCCCGCCGATGTAGTTGTCGTAGCGTTCCCGGAACGGGTTGGCAACGCCCAGCTTGCTGATGTCGGCGAGATTCATTTGTCTTCCTCCATTTGCTGTTTTGATTGATGGTGTGCTTGTGTGCTGTGCCTGCAGTGCTGCGCTTGAATGCTGTCATCATCGGCTCATATTATGCTCCCGATATTGCCGCATTTTTCCCTCGTACATGAATTTTCAGGCGGTGCCGGAGCCGGCTTTGCAACGCGCCGGGTGTTCGCGGCCTTTGCCGGGAGACGCGAACTCGCACATGGCCGGCACATGTGCAAGAATGCCTGATGACGAAGAAACCGGACTTCTCGGCGCTGTTCACCGCATCGCCGTATCCCTACCTGCTCATCGATACCGGCTTCGTGATCATCGGTGCGAATCCCGCCTACCTGCACGCCACGGGGCGGACCGCGGACGATCTCGTGGGGCGGCATGTCTTCGATGCGTTTCCGGCCAATCCCGCCGACCCGGATTCCACCAACCTGGACGAAGTGCGGCTGTCGATCGAACGCGCCATCGCCACGCAAAAGCCGCACACCAGCGCATTGCTGCGCTACGCCGTGCCCAGTGAAACGGCCGAAGGAGGATTCGAAGACCGCTACTGGAGCGCCATCCACACCCCGGTGTTCGACGCCGCGGGCGCGGTGGTGTTCGTGGCCCAGAACGCGATCGACGTGACGGACCTGTACCGGTTCGACACGGCGACGAAAAAATACTACCTGAAGCAGGATGCCAACGCGGTGCCCGACGTGCCGCACATGAACCGGCCGCAAATGCACGAGGCGATGACGCGCATCCTGAGCGCGGAACGCGGCCAGCTGCAGACATTGTTCGACCAGGCCCCGGGATTCATCGCCGTGCTGACCGGTCCCGAACACGTGTTCGAGATGGCCAACGATGCGTATTACCAGCTGGTCGGATACCGGGACATCCTCGGCAAGCCCGCCCTGCAGGCCTTGCCTGAACTGGCCGCGCAGGGTTTCAACGAACTGTTGCGCAATACCTATCAAACCGGCATCCCGCTCGTGCTGCGCGAGCGCAAGATCGTGCTGCAGCGCCAGCCCGGCGCGCCCCTGGAAGACCGGTACGTGGACCTGCTGTACCAGCCGATCCGGGACCACGACGGCCGGGTGACGGGCATTTTTGCGCAGGGCAACGATGTCACCGTCGCCCACGAGGCCAGCCGCGCGCTGTCCGAAAAGATCGGGCAGCTCGAGGAAGCGCGATCGAGCCAGGCGTTCCAGCTCGAACTGGCCGACCGCATTCGACAGCTGGACACGCCCGACGCCATCACCGCGGCCGCCTGCGAACTGCTGGGCCGCAAGCTCGAGGTGTCGCGCGTGCTGTATGCCGAGGTGGATGACGGGATGGGCACCGTCTACGTCCGCCGCGACTGGACCGCGGAAGGTTTCGCCAGCCTGGTAGGGCAGACCATGACCATGGACGACTTCGGGCCGGAGATGATCGCCGTATTGCGCTCGGGCAAGCCTGTCGTCAACGACGACGTCGGGCTGGATCGCCGCACCGCGCATCACGCCCGCGCCTACGCGGCGATCGGCGTGCGCGCCGACCTGCTCGTGCCGCTCGTCAAGGCGGACAGGCTGCATGCCGTGCTGACGGTCCACAGCGCGATGCCGCGTGTGTGGCAGGACAAGGAACTGCAGCTGGCCCAGGAACTCGCCGAGCGGACCCGCTCGACAGTCGAGGCCGCCCAGGCGCAGGCGGCGCTGCGTGCCGAGCGCGACCAGAGCCAGTACATCTTCGACAGCATGACCGAAGGCTTCGCGGTGCTCGACCGGCACTGGACCATCCTGCGCATGAATGCCGAAGGCCTGCGGCTGACGCATCGTGCTCCGGCCGACGTGATCGGGCGCAACCACTGGGATGTGTTCCCCGACCTGAAGGATACGGAGACGGAGACGATCTATCGCCGTGTGATGGCAACGGGCAGGGCCGAGATCGTCGAGCTGGCCTACGCATTGCCGGACGGGGCCCGGGCGTGGATGGAAATACGTACCTATGGCTCGGCCGATGGCGGCATCGCGTTCTTCTTCCGCGACGTGACCGAACGCCGGCTGGCGCAGGAGCAGCTGACCACGGCCGACCGGCGCAAGGACGAATTCCTGGCCATGCTCGCGCACGAGCTGCGCAACCCGCTGGCACCGATCGGCGCGGCGGCCGAGCTGCTGCAGCTGGCCAAGCTCGACGGTGCCCGCGTGCGCCGCACCAGCCAGATCATCGGCCGGCAGGTCGACCACATGACCCACCTGATCAACGACCTGCTGGACGTGTCGCGCGTGACGCGCGGCCTGGTCACGCTGGACAAGGCGCCGCACGACATCCGCCATGTCGTCGCCGAAGCGGTGGAGCAGGTCACGCCGCTGATGCAGGCGCGGCGCCACCAGCTGGCCTTGCACCTGCCGCCCGAAACGACGATGGTGGACGGCGACCGGAAGCGCCTGGTGCAGGTGATCGCCAACATATTGAACAATGCCGCCAAGTACACGAACGAGGGCGGCCACATCGTGCTCCGGACCGACGTGCGGGGCGCCCACGTGCAGGTGGAAGTGACCGACGACGGTGTCGGCATGTCGCCGGACCTGGTCGGGCATGCGTTCGAGCTGTTCGCGCAGGCCGAGCGCACGCCGGACCGTTCCGCGGGCGGCCTGGGCCTCGGCCTGGCGCTGGTGAGAAGCCTGGTCGAACTGCACGGCGGCACGGTCACCTGCCGCAGCGAAGGCGCGGAATGCGGCAGCACGTTCACCGTCTGCCTGCCGCGGCTGCAGATGCCGGACACCCCCGACGACCTGCCAGGCGGCGAGCCCGTCGGCGAGCCCGCCGCCCGGCCGCTGCGGATCCTGGTGGTGGACGACAACGCCGATGCCGCGATGATGCTGGCCATGGTGCTGGAAACAGCGGGCCACCGGGTGGCGGTCGAGCATTCGGCCCGGCAGGCACTGGTGCGAGCGCGCGCCGAGCGGCCCGAGGTCTGCCTGCTCGATATCGGCTTGCCCGGCATGGACGGCACCGAACTGGCGCGGGCCTTGCGCGCGATGCCCGAAACCGCCGGCGCGCTGCTGGTCGCGGTAACGGGCTATGGCCAGGAAAGCGACCGCCGGCGCACGCTCGCCGCCGGCTTCGATCGCCACTTCGTCAAGCCGCTGGACGTCAAGACCCTGCTTTCGCTGCTCGCGCAACCCCGCTGAGGCGGCGGAATTTCCGCCAGCCGCACACATCAAAAGGCTTACAATCAAGCAGCATGGGGGCCGGGACTATCCAGTGGAGGCAGCGATGAAGCGACGCGACTTCGTACGAAGGGGGGCGGGCCTGTCGATGGGGGCGCTGTGTTCCGGCGCCTTCGCGCTGGACGCGGCCGGCGGCCGGAAGGTCTACCTGCATTATTCCCAGCAAGAGCTGGACGACGCATATTCCGACGCCAGGTGGGCGCCGAACATGCGGCAATTGCTGGACCGGCAGGCCGCCGCGGGCGCCAGGGTGCGCGCGCAGTATCGGCCGAAGACGATCAGCTATGGCAGCGGGCCGGCGGAAACGCTGGACGTGTTTTCCCCCGGGTTTTCGCGGCATCGCGCCGGCGTCGCGCTTCCGGCGATGATCTTCATCCATGGCGGGAACTGGCGGGTCGGCACCAAGGAATCGGTTTCCTTCCTCGCCCCCACTTTCCTGAAGCACGGTGCGCTCTTCATCGCGCCCGAATTCGATCCCCTGCCGGGAAACACGCTGCCGGGCATGGTGGACCAGTGCCGGCGCGCGATCCTGTGGGTCCGGAACAATGCCGCGGCGCTGGGCGCCGATCCGGAGCGACTATATATTGCCGGGCACTCGGCCGGCGGTCATGTCGCCGCCGTATTGCTCGCCACCGACTGGGAACGGCTCGGCGCGCCGCCCGGCCTGCTGAAAGGCGGGCTCGTGCTCAGCGGCCTGTGCGATCTCGAACCGGTGGTGCTGGCCGCCGGCAACCGGCACGTGAAACTGACGCCGGCCGAACTGATCGAACTGAGTCCCGTCCACAGGCTGCGCCTGGTGGACTGCCCGGTGATCGTTGCCTGGGGCAGCGGCGACAGCCCGGAGTTCAGGCGGCAGGGCGAACTAATGGCCCGCCACCTGCGCTCGGCCGGGCGCCTGGCCGGAACGTACGTGCTGGACGACGTGAACCACTTCGAGATCCTGGATGTGCTGGCAACGGACGGAGCGCCGCTGGCGGCGGGAACCCTGGCATTGATCGGGTAGGCGCACAGGTGTGGCCCGGAGCGGAATAGGTACAATGTCCTTTCCACCACCGAAAGGACGCATATGACCCAGCTTCACGACATCCCGTTAAAGCGCATCGACGGTACCAGCGACACGCTGGGCGCGCACAGCGGCAAGGTGCTCCTCGTCGTCAACGTGGCATCGAAATGCGGGCTCACGCCGCAGTACGCCGGCCTCGAGGCGCTGTACCGCGACAAGCGCGCGCAGGGCCTGGAAGTGCTGGGCTTTCCCGCCAACGACTTCATGGGCCAGGAGCCGGGTACCGATGCCGAGATCAGCTCGTTCTGCTCGCTGAACTACGACGTGAAGTTTCCGCTGTACTCGAAAATCTCGGTGCTCGGCGACGGCCGGCACCCGCTGTATGCCGCGCTGGTCGCGGCCCGGCCGGAAGCCACCGGCGACGGTCCGTTCCGCGAAAAGCTCACGCAATACGGCGTGCACCCGGCCAGCAGGGAAGACGTGCTGTGGAACTTCGAGAAGTTCCTGATCGGCCGCAACGGCGACGTGGTGGGCCGCTTCGCGCCGGATGTCACCGCCG
Source organism: Pseudoduganella dura (assembly GCF_009727155.1). Classification (NCBI taxonomy): domain Bacteria; kingdom Pseudomonadati; phylum Pseudomonadota; class Betaproteobacteria; order Burkholderiales; family Oxalobacteraceae; genus Pseudoduganella; species Pseudoduganella dura. The sequence continues at coordinate 5,281,472 of NZ_WNWM01000002.1, forward strand.
ACGACCCGCGGCTCGTTGCCGCGATCGACGCCGAACTCGCCAAGGCTTGAGCGCCGCGGCGATGCCCCTGCCGCGTGACCGCATGCGCCCGCGCGCAGGCGGGCGGGATGCTGCCCGCGCCGGATGCGCGGGATGGCCGTCGGCGCGGCATGCGGGCAACGGATCCGCCCGGACCGCCGGCACGCCATGGAACTGATCGATCTCGTCCTGAAAGCCGGCCGCTCGGCCGTCGAGCTGTCGCTGTTCGTCCTGCTGCCGATCATGGTCGTCATGCTGTGCCTGATGCGGCTGCTGGAAGCGCGCGGCGTGATGGACTGGGCCGTCGCCAGGCTGGCGCCCGTGCTCAGGCCGGCCGGTCTCACGGGCCTGAGCGTTTTCGCCGCGCTGCAGATCAGCTTCGTCAGTTTCGCCGCGCCCGTGGCCACGCTGGCGATGATGGAAGGGCGCGGCGCATCGGACCGGCACCTCGCCGCCACGCTCGCGATGGTCTTCGCGATGGGCCAGGCAAACGTGATGTTCCCGATGGCGGCGCTGGATCTGCGGCTCGGCCTGGCACTGGCGTTGTCGCTGGCCGGCGGCCTGCTCGCCGCCGCGGCCACGTTTTACTGCTTCGGCCGTGGCCTGTCCACGGCCGAAAAGCCGATGGACGAAACCCTGAAGCATCCGGTGGCCGAGGATGGCAAGGGCATCCTCGACGTCATCAACCGGGCCGGCGCGGAGGCGTTCAGGATCGCCGTGGGCGTGATACCGATGCTGGTGCTGTCGCTGGTCGCCATCACCTTCCTGCGCCAGCTCGGCCTGTTCGCCTGGCTGACCGGCCTGCTTGCGCCGCTGCTGGCGGCGGCGTCCATCGATCCGGCCATGATCCCGCTCACGCTGACCAAGGCGCTGGCCGGCGGCACGGCGGTGCTCGGCCTGATGAACGACATGCACCGCGACGGCACGGCGAATGCGAGCCTGGTCAACGGGAGCGCGGGCTGGCTCATCCACACGCTGGACGTTCCCGGCGTCGCCATCCTCATTTCCGCGGGCAAGCGCGTGGCCAGGGTGTGCACGCCCGCGGTGCTGGGCGGGTGCGTCGGCATCGCCTTGCGGACCGCCGGCCACGCCGCGCTGGGCTGACCCCCTTGCCAGAGCGGCATCTTCAACCTACAGGAACGCCGGCATGGCAACCATCAATCCACTGGAAGTCGAATTCACCGCCATCCGCGCCCAGGGGCCGGGCGGCCAGAATGTCAACAAGGTCTCGTGCGCCGTGCACGCGCGCTTCGACATCGCCGCATCGTCGTTGCCGCCCGCGGTCAAGGAACGCCTGCTGTCGCTGCGCGATGCGCGCATCACGCAGGAAGGCGTGCTGGTACTGAAGGCGCAGGGTTCGCGCAGCCTCGAACAGAACAAGGAAGATGCCTTGCGGCGCCTGCAGGCGCTGGTCGACCAGGCGGCGTTCGTTCCCGTCGTGCGGCGCGCCACCCGGCCGACACGCGGCTCGCAGGTGCGCCGCGTCGATGCCAAGGTGCGCAGCGGGAAGATCAAGGCGTTGCGGGGCAGGGTGACGGACTGACCCCGACGTCGCGACCCTCTGGCTACCCTCAGGCTGCACGCTTGGCCGCGCCGACCGGCGCGACGAACGCCAGCGCCTCCTCGAACGACTGCAGCACCATGTCGACGCGCTCGGCCACGAGAGCCGCATCGGCCTGCACGTCCTCCCTCGGCCGTATCGTCAGCAGCGGCGCATCGGGCAGGTTTTCGCGCAGGGCGGCCACCGCTTCGCTCCACGCGTCGAACGCCGTGTCCATCGGATACGCCACGAACACGGTCGACACCAGGTGTTCGGCATCCGGGCGCGCTTCCTCGTCGCCATCGTCGAGCACGATGCTGCGCGCATCGATGCCCGCTTCGCGGAACGCCAGTACCAGCAGCTCGCAGCGGAATTCCTCGCGGATGTTCGGGAACCCCACGCTGAGGATGATCGAACGCGCCGGCACGTCGAGCGAGCCTTGCCAGCGGCCAAGCCGCTCTTCCCGCTTGTGCCGCAGGTGCGCGCCGATGCTCTCGTTGAGCATCGATACGTTCAGGCGGCGCGCACGCGCTGTCTTGCCGGCCGCCAGCGTATCGGCCACGGCGGCGATGGTGGCGCGCAGGCGCTGTTCCTGTGCCTTGTCGGCCAGCCCGGCGCGCAGGTCGGCGACCGCCAGCGTCAGGCCGGGCAGCAGGACCTGGTCGCAGTAGCGGGCCAGCGTGGATTTGCGCAGGAACACGCGCGCGTCCTGGATGATCGCAGCCGCATCGCCGGAGAGGGCGCGGTGATAGAAGCGCTGCGCGGCGCTGGCGTCCGGCGACTCGGCCAGCAGGATGCTGACCGGCTCGAGCCCCTTCACGTAGCGTCCGGCCACCACCAGGCACAGCGTAAGCGGCGTGGACAGCAGCAGGCCCACCGGCCCCCATACCGCGCTCCAGAACAGCGCCGAGACGATGATCGCCAGGGCCGACATGCCCGAGCTGTGCCCGTAGACGCGCGGCTCGATCACGTTCGCCAGCACGACTTCGAGTGCGACGAACAGCCCCAGTGCCAGCAGGGCCAGCGACCAGCCGGGGTCGACCGCGGCGGCGAACACGGCGATCGCGCCGCCGGCGATCAGCGCGCCGATGTAGGGAACGAAGCGCAGCACCGCGCACAGCGCCGCCCACAGCACCGCATGCGGGATGCCGATCAACCACAGGATCAGGCCGATGACCGCGCCGAACACGATATTGACCACGAACTGGGAAAAGAAAAAGCGCGATACGCCCTGCGCGGCATCCTCGAGCCCCTTCAGCGTGCGACTCACCTCGCGCTGTCCGGTCAGGCGGATCACCCGGTCGCGCAGGTTTTCCTGGTCGAGCAGGATGAAGATCAGCAGTACCAGTACCAGGCCGATCGCGCCGAGCGGGCCCGAAACCACGCCAATGGCCCTGGTCAGCGAATCCTGCGTCGAGACGGGCTCCCGGATCACCACCGGAACCGGCTGGGTGGCGCCGCGGCGGGAGCGCAGCGAGGTCGCGGCGGGCGGCGCGGACTGCACGCCTTCCAGCAGCTCGGTCGGCAGGCGCGACAGGGGCTGCTCGGTCAGCACCTGCACTTCCTTGAGCTTGGCGCGGATCTCTGCCCGGTACTGGGGCAGGTCCGTCGTCAGCGCGAACAGCTGGGCCGCGAGCACGATGGCCGCGCCCGCGATCGCCGATATCACGAGGCCCAGCGTGATGAAGATCGACGTGGTTCGCGACAGGCCCAGAGTGCCGATGGCACGGATCAGCGGCGCCAGCGCGAGGCTGAGCACCAGCGCCAGCGTGATGGGTTGCAGCACCTCGCGGCCGAAGTGCAGCAGCGCGATTGCGCAGGTGACGGTGACGAGGAAGTTGGACGGGCGTTTCGGGAACATGGAGGGCCGGTATCGACATCCGCCGCGCGCCGCGCCGGACGGGCAGGGCGCGCAATGGACGAGTTGAACATGCCGGGATGATAGTGCACTTCCGCCCCGGCGCGCGCGGATGTCGGCGATGGGAGTGGTGCGGGCGCACCGTGCACGCCCGGGCAGCAGCGCCGCCGGAACGGAAAGTCATGCGTCGTCGCGGCTCCCGGCAAGACTTGGTCACTTTTTCCAGGACTCTGCTACAATAACTAAACGCAATACATATTGATTCATATCAATGAATTATTGTCGTGTTCCAGTTCGACAACGAGTGCCATCGTCGAGCTGTCGTCGGCCCAAACATCGCCGGCAGTTTAACCATCCATCACCCGCCATCCACTGGAGCCTTGAGCCATGCGCATCAAATCCGTACTGCTGTCCCTTTCCGCCCTGATCGCGCTGCACGCCGGCGCCGCCACCAATCTGGTCGCCAACGGCAACTTCGAAAAAACCACCGGCGGCACCAACAAGCAGCTGTCTTCCACCGTTACCAGCGAAGCCAACCGCACTACCCTGGAAGGCTGGACCAGCAGCAACGGCAACGACGGGGGCTACAACTTCGTGCTGGACACCAAAATCGCCAACACCTGGGACTCGGCCATCTGGCTGGAGGACAACGGCAATGGCTACAGCGCTTCGCTCGGCCACGGCAACGTTTTCGCCTCGGATGCGCTGTATTGGCCTGGCACGCTGTCGCAGGCCATCGACGGCCTGACGGTCGGCAGCACGTACACGCTGACGTTCGAGTATGCCCTGGCGCAGCAGGTCGGATTCGCAGGGGCCAACAGCGACAATTACTGGCAGGTGGGCTTTGGCGGCAGCACTGCGAACAGCACCGCGCTGAGCATTGAAGACAATGGCTTCAGCGGTTGGAAGACGGCGAGCATGACCTTCACCGCCAGCAGCGCCAGCCAGGCGTTGTCGTTCCTGGCCAAGGGCACCGCGCCCGGTGCCCCGCCGTTCCTGCTGCTCGATGGCGTGTCGCTGGTGTCGGCCGTGCCCGAGCCGTCGACCTGGGGCATGCTGCTCGGTGGCCTGTGCCTGGGCGGCTTCGCGGCGCGCCGCCGCGCTGCGAAGCGGGCATGATCGGGGCAAAGGCGCAGCAGTAAACCGCCGTACCGGAGTACCGCCATGCACGTTTCCCTCGATGAATTCGCCGCCACGGCACTGCGCCTTGCCATCTGGCTGGCATTGCTGACGGCGCTGTTCGTGCCCCTCGAGCGCTGGTTCGGCGCGCGCCATGCGCCGCGGCCACGCCGCGAACGGCTCCACGACCTCGCGTATTACGTGACCAGCAGCCTGGTGCCGGCCGTGATGCTCGGCGTACCGGTGGCCATGCTCGCCGCCGCCGCCCGGCACCTGGTGCCGGTCCCGCTGACCACGGCCGTCCAGGCACTGCCGCCGGCGCTGCATGTCGCGCTGGCCTTCGTGGTCGCCGAAACCGGTTTCTACTGGGGGCACCGGCTCAGTCATGAGCTGCCGTGGCTATGGCGTTTCCATGCGCTGCACCACGCCACGGAGCACATGCACTTCCTGGCCAATACGCGCTCGCATCCGGTGGACATGGTCGTGACCCGGCTGTTCGGCCTGGTGCCGTTGTATCTGCTGGGCCTGGCCGGACCGGGTGCCGCGGGCACCGCCGCGCCGGCGCTGTTGCTGGTAGCGGGCACGCTGTGGGGGTTCTTCATCCATGCCAACGTGCGCTGGCGGCTCGGCCCGCTCGAATGGGTAGTAACCACGCCGGCCTTCCACCACTGGCACCACAGCCGCACCGACCACATCAACCGCAACTATGCGTCCACGCTGCCGTTCCTGGACCGGCTGTTCGGCAGCCACTATCTGCCGCGCCACTGGCCGGCCGAGGTGGGCACCGATACGCCGCTGGCCACCACGCTGGCCGGGCAGGTGTTTGATCCGCTGCTGCCTCGAAAGAAGGGTGTGTCCCCACCGCCGGTGGAACGGCCGCTTTGAACGGTATGCGAAAAGCGCATGAGTTAGCGTGAAATACTTCGTTACTTATAATTAGGGCAGCAATTATTCTTTGCGCACTTTTTCACGTGCAAGGAAACCCATGGCAACTGCTCCCCGCATGCAGCGCGTTTTGCAACGAAGCCTGCTTGGCCTGTTTCTTGGCCTGCTTACCGCCAGCGCCCTGGTCCTGGCAGGCTGTGGCAGTTCCGATTCGCCGCCCGACGTTGCCGCGGCGCCGGTGGCCGCCAAGAAAAAACCGAACATCCTCTACATCATGGCGGACGATCTCGGCTATTCCGACATCGGCGCCTTCGGTGGCGAGATCGACACCCCCAACCTCGATGCGCTCGTCAGGCAGGGGCGCCTGCTGACCAACCACCACACCGGCACGGTGTGCGCGATCACGCGCGCCATGCTGGTTTCGGGTACCGACCACCACCTCGTGGGCGAAGGCCACATGGGTGCGCCGAACGACGAGCGCAAGGGCTTGCCCGGCTACGAGGGCTTCCTGAACGAAAGCTCGCTGTCGTTCGCCCAGCTGCTGCGCGACAACGGCTACCACACGTACATGGCCGGCAAGTGGCATCTGGGGTCGGCCATCGCCGGCGGCGCCGTGACCACCGCCGGCAAGACGCCGGACCAGTGGGGCTTCGAGCGCAGCTACGCGCTGCTGGGAGGCGCCGCGGCCAACCACTATGCCCATGAAAGGGCGAACTCCAGCAATTACACGGAAGACGGCAAATTCGTGCAGCCGGGCCAGCCGGGCCAGCCGGGCGGCACCGGCGCCGAACCGTTCTATTCGACCGATTTCTATACCAGGCGCCTGATTTCCTACATCGACCAGAACAAGGGCGACGGCAAGCCGTTCTTCGCCTATGCCGCCTACACGTCGCCGCACTGGCCGTTGCAGGTGCCGGAGCCATGGCTGTCCAAGTACAAGGGCAGGTACGACGCGGGCTACGAGGCGGTGCGCGACGCGCGCATCGCCCGGCAGAAGCGGCTCGGCATCATTCCCGCCGACTTCAAGCCTTACGGCGGCGCGCCGGAGACGCTGGCGAGATCGCCGGCCACGGCCGGCTTCAATACGCCGGGCGCGAAGTACATCAACGCCAACAACGGCCTCGCCCAGGGTTACACGGAATACGGTGCGGGCAAGGTCAACAAGAAATGGGCGAGCCTGACGCCGCTGGAGAAGAAAGCCCAGGCGCGCTACATGGAAATCTACGCCGGCATGGTCGATAACCTCGACCACAACATCGGCCTGCTGATCCAGCACCTGAAGGACATCGGCGAATACGAGAACACCTACATCATGTTCCAGTCCGATAACGGGGCCGAGGGCTGGCCGAACGACGGCGGCGCCGATCCGCGGCTGGCCGACGAAGCCAATGCCGCCGAACCGGTCTATTCCACCCTGGGCACCGACAACGGCGCGCAGGCGGCGAAGCGCCTGCAGTACGGCCTGCGCTGGGCCGAGGTCAGCGCCACGCCGTTCCGCCTGACCAAGGGCTACGCCGGCGAAGGAAGCGTCGCCACGCCCGTGATCGTGCGCCTGCCGGGGCAGACCGCGCGCCTGCCCGACCTGAACGCGCTGACCCATGTCACCGACAACACCGCCACCTTCCTGGCGCTGGCCGGCATCGACTTGCCGGGGCAGCCGGCGCCCAGGTCCATCGACCCTGCGACCGGCCTGGACCGCAACGCGGGCAAGGTCGTCTACAACGGCCGCAATGTCTATCCCGTCACCGGCAAGTCCCTGCTGCCGCTGCTGCAAGGGCAGGCGCTGGCCGTGCGCAGCGAACCGCTGGGACACGAGTCATACGGCCGCGCCTACCTGATCAGCGCCGACGGCAAGTGGAAGACCCTGTGGAACGAACCGCCGGTGGGCCCGCTCGACGGCCACTGGGAGCTGTTCGACCTGACGACCGACCGCGGTGAAACCACCGACCTGTCCGCGCGCAATCCGGGCCTGACCAGCACCATGGTGCTGCAATGGCAGGAATTCATGAAAGGCGTGGGCGGCGTCGAACCGTTGAAGCCGCAAGGCTACTACTGATGCGCGTGACAACACGCGGCCCGGCACTGCGGCTGGCAATCGGCGCGGGCGTGCCGGCGCTGCTGGTCGTGCTGTTCCTGCTGGCTCGCCCCGGCACCGGCGCCGAACCGGCGGGCAAGGCGGCGCCGGCCCGGCTCGGCGACGAGCAGGCGTGCGCCGCCTACGGCGGCCTGCCGGCGGGCTGGGGCAGCGATGCGCATGCGGGCATGGTGCATGTCGACGGCGGCAGCTTCGTCTTCGGCAGCGAGCGCGGTTATCCGGACGAGCGGCCGGCGCAGCCCGGCCTCACGCGCGTCAAGGGCTTCTGGATCGACCGCACCGAAGTCACGCTGGCGCAGTTCGCCGCCTTTGTCGCGGCAACCGGCTACGTGACGGAGGCGGAACGGCAAGGCGCGGCCGCGGTGTTCCATGTGCCAACAGCCGGGGAGCTGGCCAGCCGCCCCTATGCATGGTGGACGCTGCAGAAGGGCGCCCAGTGGCGCGGGCAGCCGCCAGGCAATGGCAACCTGCCGGTGACGCTGGTGACGCAGGCCGACGCGCTGGCCTATGCCCGCTGGCTGGGCCGCGACCTGCCCACCGAAGCCGAATGGGAATATGCCGGCAAGGCCGGCCGCAGCGACGGACAGCTCGACACCGCGCCCGCCGATGCGCAGGGCAAGCCGGGGGCCAACTATTGGCAGGGGGCGTTCCCGCAGATGGACGCGGGAACCGACGGCCATGCCGGCCTGGCGCCCGTCGGCTGCTACGCGGCCAACGGCTTCGGGCTGCACGACATGATCGGCAATGTGTGGGAGTGGACATCCGATCCCTACACGGGCCCGCGCCAGCCGCATGCGAACGGCGATACGGCCGTGGCGGCGGGCAGCGCGCGCGCTGCCGCTGCGGCGATGGTGATCAAGGGCGGTTCGTTCCTGTGCTCGCCGGACTATTGCGTGCGCTATCGCGCCTCGGCACGCGAGTCGCAGGAGCGCGACCTGGCGGCGGCGCACATCGGCTTCCGCACGGTGCGCCGGGACTGAGGGGGGCGAGGGACTGTTACGGGAAAACGCTCGCCGCTCCACCGGGCGTCATATCAGCCGATCTGCTGTCACGATATGCGTGCCCGGCTGCGGGCATAGCGCTGCCGCCAGCAAGGCCTGGGCAATACGCGCCGCCGGATTGACCCGCCAGCGCCTCGGCAGCAGCGGGCCGGCCAGCGTCAATCCCGATACAAGAAGCCGCTCGCCCAGCCGGAACTGCGCGCGCTCGCCGCCGATGACACCGGGCCGCACGAACGTCAGCGACATGAAGGATTCGCTGGCCAGATCCTGCTCCAGCTCCCCCTTGACCCGGTTGTAGAAAAAGCGCGAGCCGGGATCGGCGCCGATCGCCGAATTCAGTACGAAGGTCGGTGTGCCATGCATGCGGGCCAGCCGTGCAACGGCCAGCGGGTAATCATGGTCGACAGTGCGAAAAGCGGCCTGCGACCCGGCCACCCGCATGGTGGTGCCGAGGGTGCAGATCACGGCATCGGCGCGCCACCATGAGGCTTCCTGGTCAAGATGGCCGAAATCCACGCGTGGCGACGACAGCTTGGGATGCGGCGGCAGCGCGCCGCGGCCGGGCGCAATCACCGCCGCGATTCGCGGATCGGCAAGCGCCAGGTCCAGTGTGTGGCGTCCCACCAGGCCCGTCGCGCCGACCAGCAGCAGTTTTGCGTTGGCGGTCATGAGGCGCATCCCCGCCTGGGCAGTTGCGATGCGGTGAATGGCTTCGACAACGTATGCGGCGCCATGGCCTGGACAGGGATGCAGTGAATCATTTCTCGAACTGGTGGTAAACCTTGGCGATGACCTGCCAGTCGCCGCCGATCTTGATCAACGTCAGGTAGTCATTATAGTCGGCGCCGATGGCATCCTGTTCCATGTCTACCCGGACGACGGCCGTGGTCGGAGTGATCGCGAGAACGTCCAGCCGCGTAGTAATTGCCGGCGCCTTGCCGTTCTTCGTCACGAAATCGTACAGATTTGCAATGGGACCGCCAAGCAGGGCGCCATTCGTGAAACCATACATTACCGCATCCTTGTGAAACGCCTGGGCAATATGCTCGACGCTGCCGATGCGCAGACCGTCAACGTATTTCTGCGCTACGGCAATCACGCCGTTGTAGTCAGCCGTCGGTACCGCCTTGATATTGGTGTTCATTACTTGCTCCTGTCCAGTTAAAGCGCTTGCGGCGCGGGCGTTACGGTGGACCTGCCACGCATCGGGAAATGCGGCGAGGCGGGTCATCAGGGCGCGGCGTGGGTGTGGTGAATCTTGCTGACAACCGTCCACTCGCCTTCGACTTTCATCAGCAAGTACCGGCCGGCCAGTCGGTGTAGCCTTTGGCGCCGCCGTTGTAATAAGACTCGCGCGGCGCGATCGCCAGCTCCTTGCCGCGGCGCAGGCGTTCCACCAGGTCCGGGTTGGAAATGAACAATCGCCCGAACGCCACTGCATCGATCTTTTTATCGGCCCGACGCGCGATGGCCAGATCCAGGTCGTAGCTGTTATTGCCGATGTAGGCGCCCGTGAACAAGGCACGCAGGTGATCCAGGTCCACCCCGGCTGAAACATTGCGCGAACCGCCCGTCGCGCCTTCGACGAAGTGCATGTAGGCCAGCTTGAAGCGGTTGAGTTGCTGGATCAGGTGGCCGTAGGTGGCCATCACGTTGCTGTCCAGTGGCGTATTGCCGGCATCGGGCGACACGGGCGACAGGCGAATGCCGACCCGGTCGCTGCCCCAGATCTCGGCGACCGCTTCGGTTACTTCGAGCGTCAGGCGGGTGCGGTTCTCGACAGAGCCGCCATAATGGTCGGTGCGATGATTCGTCGAGTCACGCAGGAATTGATCCAGCAGGTAACTATTGGCCGAGTGTACTTCCACGCCATCAAACCCGGCTCGCCTGGCATTCCGGGCGGCATGCCGGTATTGCTCGATAACGCCAGGAATTTCGTTCGTTTCCAGAGCGCGTGGCATCGATACCGGCACGAACCCGGCGGTGGTGTAAGTGTTACCTTCGGCCTTGATCGCCGAAGGCGCAACGGGCGCTTCGCCATCGGGTTGCAGTTCCGTGCTGGAGAATCGGCCGACGTGCCACAGCTGCAGCACGATCTTGCCACCGGCGCCATGCACCGCATCGGTAACCTTTTTCCATCCTTCGACCTGCTCATCGGTCCAGATGCCCGGGGTGGCGGCGTAGCCGCGGCCCTGCGCGGAAATGTTCGTCGCCTCGGCCACGATCAGGCCGGCGCCCGCCCGTTGGGCATAGTAGGTGGCGTGCAGTTCACCCGGGATGCCGTCTTCACCGTAGCGGCTGCGGGTAACCGGTGCCATCACGATCCGGTTGGCGAGTGCGAAGGCGCCCATCCGGGCAGGAGAAAACAGGTCGGTACGTGTTTGGTTATCAGTCATGTGAATCCTTGGTTGACCAGGCGTCCATGCTGGTCTGAAAATGTGGCTCATTCGATGAGCTGCCGGCTTGTAGCGATTGTGTCCCGCAGCGTGGTGCTGAATCCACTGCCGGAGCCACTGCCACAGCTCGGGAAATCTTTATGTGCCCAGTGCCTTGTTCAAAGTGTCCGACCAGCTTAACAGGTGCATAATCCGAAATAATTACCCTTGCAGGCATTTAACTCATGCAGAAAACGCAGGAATACCGTGGGCGTGCCAGTATTGAAGAGCTCGATGCGTTTATCGCTGTCATCGAGACTGGCAGCTTTACCGAAGCCGCCAGGGCGCTGGAACGCGATGCCACGATCATTTCACGGCGGGTGTCCCGGTAGCTCCGCCAGGACAGGCGTCGAGACTTTGCACAGCGCGACCCCCGCCCTGGGGGGCAGACCCTAGCGCTTCCTGTCTTTCACCTTCCCGCCGGCGGCGAACAGCTCGATCTTGCTGGTCGGGCCGGAAACGATCAGCAGGTCGGCCGGCAGGATGCGCGTTTCCGGCAGCGCATGCTGGAAATCCTCGTTCGCCCGCTTGACGCCCACCACGGTGACGCCGAAACGCGAGCGCACGTGCGATTCGGACAGCATCTGGTGGTGCGTGTCGGCGGGGGCGTGGATCTTGGCGATGGCAAAGCCGTCCTCGAACTCGATGAAATCCATCAGCCGGCCGGTGATCAGGTGCGCCACGCGCTCGCCCATGTCGGCCTCCGGGTACACCACGTGGTGCGCGCCGACGCGCTGGGCGATCTGCCCGTGCTCCGGCGTGAGCGCCTTGACCCAGATATCCTTGATGCCCAGTTCGGTCAGCACCATCAGCGTCATCAGGCTGGCCGACAGGTCCGAACCGATGGCCACGATGGCATGGGAAAAATCGGCCACGCCCAGTTGCAGCATCACGTTTTCATTGGTCGAGTCGGCCTGCACGGCATGCGTGAGCCGGTCGCCCCATACCTGCACCAGTTCCTCCTTGTTGTCGATGCCCATCACGTCATGGCCCAGCTGCATCAGCGACCGGGCGACCGCTCCGCCAAAGCGCCCCAGGCCGATCACCACCACGCTGTCGCTGGCGGAAAACGCGAACTGCTCCGTAAAAATCCTACCCCACAATTGGATGCTCCTCAGGATAACGATAAGGCATGCGCCGTTCGCCGATGACCAGCGACGTCGCGAGAGTGATGGTGCCCACCCTGCCGAAAAACATCAGCAGGGCCAGCACCAGCTGGCCCGCCACCGGCAGGTCGGCCGTGATGCCGGTGGACAGCCCGGCGCTGCCGAAGGCGGCGATCACCTCGAAGATTACCTGATCGGTGGGGAAATGCGAGATGCGCAGCAGCAGGACGGTGCCGGCCGCCACGATGGTGCTGCCGACCACCAGCACCGTGATGGCCTGCCGCTGTGCCGATGCGCCCACGCGGCGGCCGAACGCCTCGGTGTCGGAATGGCCCTTGGCTTCGGCGATCACCAGCAGCGCCAGCACCGCCACCGTGCCGACCTTGACGCCGCCGGCGGTGCCGGCGCTGCCGCCGCCGATGAACATCAGCGGATAGTGCATGGCCCAGGTTTCCCGCGTCAATGCGGCGATATCGACCGTGTTGAAGCCGGCGGTGCGGGCCGATACCGAGATGAACAAGCTGTTCAGCAGCTTGCCGGCGACGGAAAACGGGCCGATCGTCGCGGGGTTGCTCCACTCGAACAGCAGCACGGCGACAAAGCCCCCCAGGATCAGCACCAGCGTACCGGACAGCGTGAGCTTGGTGTGCAGCGACCAGTGCCGGGGATCTCGGCAGCGCTGGCGCAGGTCGTTCAGGATCGGGAAACCGATGCCGCCGACCACCGAGGCGAGCATGACCGGCAGCAGCACCAGCGCGTCGCCGGCGTAGCGGACGAAGCCATCGGCATGGATCGAGAAACCGGCATTGTTGAAGGCCGATACCGCGTGGAACACCCCGCTCCAGGCGGCCTCGCGCCATTCCATGCCGTGCCCGAAGCGCATCCGCAGCGTGAGCACGGCGGCGATGGCCAGTTGCGACAGCGCCGTCACCTGGAAGACCAGCTTGCCGACGCTGGACACGTCGCCGACCCACAGCGAGCGCGTCTCGGTCTGCGTCACCAGCCGGGTGCGCAGCCTGGGCGAGCGGTTGACCATCAGCCCCAGCAGGGTGGCCGCGGTCATCATGCCGAAACCGCCCAGCTGGAACAGCACCATGATCGCCGACTGCCCGAACACGGACCAGTAGGAGCCCGTGTCGACGAGCACGAGGCCGGTCACGCAGACCGCCGATACGGACGTGAAGAACGCCACCATCAGCGGCGCGGCCTCGCCGGCGGCCCGCGCGGCCGGCAGCGTGAGGATCACCGTGCCGGCGAGGATCGCCAGGAAGAAGGCGAGGACGACGGCGCGCGCGGGGTGGACGACGGTTTGTTTCACGGTTCGGTATCCGGTGAGCGCTTCGCCCGATGCGGGGCCCGGCCAGCGGAAGCAAGCTTGGTGAAGGGGGCGGCCGGGTGGAACCGGTGCCGCCTGGCGGGCCTGTCACGAAGTATAGCCGCCGGGCGGGGGGAGGGAGAACCGGAAAGCGTGGATGTTGCCGCGAGGATTTGCTGCAGGACGGTCATGTCGCGCATCCCGGCTGCGAGGCGCACACGGCCGGGACGGTCGGGGAACGGCGGTTCAGTCGAGGAAGTCGGCGTATTCCCGCTGCGCATAGCCTTTCAGGTTTTGCCAGGGCAGGTCGCGCGTGACGTTCGATGCAACTTTCAGGTCCGTGCGGTTGTAGAAGGTGCCCGCCTTGTCGCCGCTCTCGATCACGAGCGGAATGCCTTTCCGGTCATCCCACAGCACGCGTTCGAACAGGCCGCTGCGTTCGCGCTCGCGCCAGCGCGCGCCGGGCACGGGCGATGCGCGGTCCGACACGCGCATCGACTGCAATCCCTTCGAGTCGAGCAGGTAGTACGCATGGTCCCACGAGCCGTCGAAACCCACGTTGTCGTATTCGCCGGCCGGGATCGCGATCACTTCCTTCGACTGCGCATCGATGTACGTGAGGCGCGGCTTGCCGCCTTCGAGCACGATGTGCCGCGGCAGCACCACGGGATTGAAATGCTTGTGGCCCACGCTCTTGCGCGCCGCCACCTTGTGCGGCCCCGCCTTTTGTCCGCTCCCTTTGCGGTCGCCATCCTTGCCGTGGTTGTGCTGATCCTCGTGGTCGTGTTCGTCCGCCGTGGCGCCGGCGCCCGCCGGCAGCACGCGCGCGGTCCACACGTGGCCGGCGCGGCGCAGCATGGTTTCCTCGTAGCGGGCTTCGCGCGTCACGCCTTCGGCGGTCACCACCTTGCTGTAGCGGGAGATGTGCAGGTCGAGCTCGGCGTCCGCATGCGCCGCGCCCGGAAGGGCCAGTGCGCCGGCCAGCGCGGCTGCCAGGGTTCTGGCCACTAAGGTGAATGCTTTCATGTGTTCTTCCATCGAAAAAACGAAAAACGGGAAGCGGCGGTGCCGCTTCCCGTCCATCCCGGCTGTTACAGGCCGAATGCGGTTTTCAGCAGGCCGAAGACCCTGGTGTTGTCCAGCGTGCCCTTGAAGGTTTTCGCGCCGGCGCCGGTGGCGAACAGCTTGACGTCGCCGCCGCCGTGGGTCTCGCTGGACAGGCGCACGCCTGCTTCCTGCAGGTAGTTGTCGGCTAGGACCGTGGTGCTGTCCAGGTTCGTGCGCAGGTTCGGGCGGTTCGGGCCGTTGCCAAATACCAGCGTGGTGTAGGTGTTGCCGTCGGCATCCCGGTTCGGCTGGTTGTCGGTGTAGGCCCGGTTGATGTCCAGGATCGGGTTGCCGCGCTTGCCGTAGCCGTTGATCGCCAGCGTGTGGTCATGGTCGGCGGTGACCACGATCAGCGTGTTGGCCAGCGTGGGGTCGGTCAGCTTCGCCTTGGCCAGCGCCGCCTTGATCGCGTCGTCGAAGGCGATGGTGTCGGTCAGCGCGCGCTTGGCGTTGGTGCCGTGCAGCGCGTGGTCGATGCGGCCGCCTTCCACCATCAGGAAGTAGCCGTTGGCATTCTGCGACAGCAGGTCCATCGACTTGACCGTCATCTCGGCCAGGCTCGGCTGGTTCGCGCCTTCGCCGAGCGGCGGCGTGGCGGTGCGGTCCAGTTCATATTCGAGGTGGCTGCGGCTGCTGTACAGACCGATGAATTTCTTGCCGGCCGCCGCCGCGTTCATCTCGGCCTTGCTGGCGGCCACCGTGTAGCCCTTGGCGGCCAGTTCGGCCAGCAGGTTGCGGCCATCGGCGCGGCCGGTGGTGTTGGTGCCGGCGGCGTATGGCGTGAAGTGGTTGCGCCCGCCGCCCATCAGCACGTCCACGCCGTCGAGCAGCGCGGCGTTGAAGCCGGCGCCGCCCGGCACCAGCTGGGCGGCGATCGCGTACTGCGCGTTGCGGTTGCAGATATGCGACCAGGCCGTGGCCGGGGTGGCGTGCGTCAGCTCGGTGGTGGTGATGGTGCCCACGGCCTTGCCCTTGGCCTTGGCCAGTTCCAGGATCGTCACGGCGGCGGTGCCGTTGCCGGTGGCGCAGTTGTTGATGCCCAGGTTGCCGTTGGCATCGCGCCCCGGGTTGGTGGCCACCGTTTCGGGCGACATCGAGATGACCTCGTTGTTCATCTTCACGCCCGTCATGTAGGCCGCCATCGACGGTGCGCTGTCGGTGG
The DNA here is from genome assembly GCF_009727155.1 of Pseudoduganella dura. Classification (NCBI taxonomy): domain Bacteria; kingdom Pseudomonadati; phylum Pseudomonadota; class Betaproteobacteria; order Burkholderiales; family Oxalobacteraceae; genus Pseudoduganella; species Pseudoduganella dura. The sequence goes on from NZ_WNWM01000002.1 coordinate 5,297,113, forward strand.
TTTGCGCATCGTGCGAATAGGTCTTGATGCGCGCGGTGCGTTCCAGCGTGTCCATCGTCAGGCTGCCGTCCTCGCCGTACTTGTAGATGCGCGCGGCGGTGATGGTGGACGGGCCCATGCCGTCGCCCAGGAAGAAGATGATGTTCTTGGCTTCGCCGGCGGCATGCGCAGCGGAAAAGGAGAGCGCCAGCGCGGCGCCCATCAGGCTACGTTTCAGCAGAGTGCGTTTCATGTTCGGGATTTCCGTATCGGGTTGTTCTTGGCTTACAGGCCGGCGGCGTTCTTGACCAGGCTGAACACCCGGGTGTTGTCGATGGTACCGGTGAACGTGTCGGCGCCCTTGCCGATGGCGCCCAGGAACACGTCGGTGCCGCCGTGCGTTTCGCCGCCCACGCCCATGCGCACCACGGCTTCCTGGTGATACGTGTTGGCGCTGGTGGCGGTGTCGTCGAGCGCCGCCTGGCCGGCGCGGCTGGCCTGCACGCGGTTTTCGCCGTTGCCGAAGCCGATGATCGAATACGGTGCGCCGTCGAGATCCTTGTCCACGGCGCCGGTCACGTAGTTCTTCACCACGCCCAGCACGCCGGCGTTGCCGGCCGCGGTCTTGCCGGTGCGCTTGGCGTAGCCGTTCAGCACCAGCGTGTGGTCGTGGTCGGCCGTGACGACGATCAGCGTGTTCTTCAGGTCCGGGTCGGCGACCTTGGCCTTGGCGATCGCCGCCTTGATGGCGTTGTCGAAGGCCACCGTGTCCTGCAGCGCCTTCTTGGCGGTGGTTTCATGCAGCGCGTGGTCGATGCGGCCGCCTTCCACCATCAGGAAGTAGCCCTTGCCGTTGCGGGCCAGCACATCCATCGCCTTGGTGGTCATGTCGGCCAGGCTCGGTTCCTTGGCCGGGTCGCGGTCCAGGTCGTAGCTCATGTGGCTGGACGTGAACAGCGCCAGCAGCTTGTCCGTCTTGGTGCCGTCGATGGCGGTGAACTCGGTGGTGTTGCCAGCGTAGGCGTAGCTCTTGGCCTTCAGCTCGGCCACCAGGTCGCGGCCGTCGGCACGCCTGCCGCCATCCTTGACCGGCTTGAAGAACTGGCTGCCGCCGCCCATGATCACGTCCAGGCCGGTGGCGCCCAGCGCGCTGTTGTAGCCCGCGGCGCCCGGCACCAGGGCCGCGGCGATGTCGTTTTCCAGGTCGCGGTGGCAGATGTGCGTGTAGGCGGCGGCCGGCGTGGCGTGCGTGATGCGCGCGGTGGATACCACGCCGGTGCCCAGCCCCTGCGCCTTCGCCAGTTCCAGCAGCGTGGTGGCCGGCGTGCCGTTGCCGGTGCCGCAGTTGTTGCCCAGCCGGTTGCCGGCCGAATCGAGTACCGGGCTCACGGCCTTGGTGTTCTGCGACATCGAGATGACTTCGTTGTTCATCTTCACGCCCGTCATGTAGGCGGCCATCGATGGCGCGCTGTCGGTAACCTGCGCATCGTTGGAGAAGGTCTTCACGAAGGCCGTTTCCGGCAGCGTGTCCATCGTCAGCTCGCCGTCCTCGCCGACCGAGTAGATGCGCGCGGCCGTCATCGTGGTCAGGCCCATGCCGTCGCCCAGGAAGAAGATCACGTTCTTCGGTTGCGGCACGTCGACGCCCGGTGTCGGCGTCGGCGTCGGGGTCGAGGCGGTGGAGTCGTTGTCGCTGCCGCAGGCGGCCAGCATTGTCAGGCTCAGTCCGGCGATTAGGAGAGACTTGCGGTTCATGTGATGGAATAGGCTGTTGGAAAAACCGCAACTGTAGCAACCGAACATGACCGGAAGATGACCTGGCAAGCGTTTTGAAAGGAACACGCAATCGAGCGCGCACCGGGCCTGCCAGCCAATCCCATGAGGCATCTTCATCAATCGACGCGGTGCCATTCCCGGACCATTCATGAGCCCTATTCATAAACCTATCCAGATTCCGCCGGTTTCCTGCCCCGCCTTTGCCGTTACCATGCACAGCCCCGGCAACCAGTGCCGCGCAACGCAAAGAACCGGAAAAGGAATTACCAATGACCGTCAAAGCCTATGGCGCCCACGCCGCCGACCGACCGCTCGAATCGATGGACATCGCCCGCCGCCCCCCGGGCGCGCACGACGTGCAGATCGACATCGCCTTCTGCGGCGTATGCCACTCCGACCTGCACACTGTGCGCGGCGAATGGGCCGGCACCGTGTTCCCGTGCGTGCCGGGCCACGAGATCGTCGGGCGCGTGAGCGCGGTCGGCCACCACGTCTCGCACCACAAGGTTGGCGACCTTGTCGGCGTCGGCTGCCTGGTCGACAGCTGCAGGCATTGCGCCGACTGCGAGGAAGGCCTCGAGAACTATTGCGACAACATGACCGGCACCTACAACTTCCCGACCGCCGACGCGCCCGGCCACACGCTGGGGGGCTATGCCGAGCAGATCGTCGTGCACGAGCGCTACGTTCTGCGGGTGCGCCACCCGGAAGCGCAGCTCGCCGCCGTGGCGCCGCTTCTGTGCGCCGGCATCACCACCTATTCGCCGCTGCGGCACTGGCATGCCGGCCCGGGCAGGAAGATCGGCATCGTCGGTATCGGCGGCCTCGGCCACATGGGCATCAAGCTGGCACGGGCCATGGGAGCGCACGTGGTGGCGTTCACCACGTCCGCATCGAAGCGCGGGGATGCCGAGGCGCTCGGCGCCCACGAGGTGGTCGTGTCGACCGATGCGGCCGCGATGGCGGCCCAGGCCAACAGCCTCGACCTGATCATCAACACGGTGGCGGCACCGCACGACCTGGATGCCTTCACATCGCTGCTCAAGCGCGACGGCACGATGACGCTGGTGGGCGTGCCGGCTTTGCCGCACCCGTCCCCGGCGGTGTTCAACCTGGTCGGCAAGCGCCGCTCGATCGCCGGCTCGATGATCGGCGGCATTCCGGAAACGCAGGAAATGCTGGACTTCTGCTTCGAGCACGGCATCGTCGCCGACATCGAAATGATCCGCGCCGACGAGATCAACGATGCCTACGAACGCATGCTCAAGGGCGACGTCAAGTATCGCTTCGTGATCGACAACGCCACGCTGGCATGAGTGCTGAAATGACCGCGAGCCGCGACCACGGCCTGGAAAAGCCCGCGGCATGGGGCGCGGTCTGCGCCATGGCGCTCGGCGCCTTCGCGCTGATCGCTTCGGAGTTCATGCCCGTCAGCCTGCTGACGCCGATCGCCGCCGACCTGCGCATTACCGAGGGCCAGGCCGGCCAGGCGATCGCCATTTCGGGCGCGTTCGCGTTGCTGGCCAGCCTGTGCGTCGCCCCGCTGGCCGGGCGGCTCGACCGCAAGACGCTGCTGCTGTCGTTGACGCTGTTGATGATCGCTTCCGGCACCGTCGTGGCGCTCGCGCCCGATTACCACGTGTTCATGTTCGGCCGCGCGTTGATCGGCGTGGCAATCGGCGGCTTCTGGTCGATGTCGGCCGCGACCACGATGCGGCTGGTGCCCGACCGCGACGTGCCCCGCGCGCTGGCGATCCTCAACGGCGGCAATGCGCTGGCGGCGATCGTGGCCGCGCCGCTCGGCTCCTTCCTCGGTTCCATCATCGGCTGGCGGGGCGCATTCTTCTTCGTGGTGCCCCTTGCCGCGCTCGCGCTGGCTTGGAAGTTCGTCAGCCTGCCATCGATGCCCGCGCAGGATGCGGCGCGCGGCAACGGCGTGGTGCGGCTGATGAAGCGGCCCGCCGTCGCCCTCGGCATGGCGGCGGTCAGCCTGTTCTTCATGGGCCAGTTCGCGCTGTTCACCTACCTGCGGCCGTTCCTGGAAACGGTGACCGGAGCGGGCGTCTCCACGCTGTCGTTCATGCTGCTCCTGCTCGGCGCCGCCGGCTTCGCCGGCACGACGCTGATCGGCGGATTCCTGGGAAAGGGCCTGTACCGGACGCTGGTCGCCATTCCCGCGATGATGGCGGCGATCGCGGTGGCGCTGGTCGCCTTCGGCGGCTCGACCGCGGCAACGGCGGCGCTGCTGGCCGCCTGGGGCCTGGTCGCCACCGCGGCGCCCGTCGGCTGGTGGACCTGGCTGGCGAAGACGCTGCCGCGCGACGCCGAAGCGGGCGGCGGCCTGATGGTGGCCGTGGTGCAGCTGGCCATCATGCTGGGCGCCACCGCCGGCGGCCTGCTGTTCGATGCCGGCGGCTACCGGTCCACTTTTTACATGAGCGCCGCGGTGCTCGTGGTTGCGGCCGTCCTGGCCGCGCTGGCTGCCCGCGCGGCATCGCATGCGCAGGCTCGCTGATCGTTGATGAAAGGATTCAAAATGGAACTGAAACGTGCAGGCTCGCAGCCTTCGATGAAAGGGCCGGACGACTGGTTCACCGGCACCGTGCGGATCGATCCGCTGTTCGCCGCGCCGGCGCCGTCGCGCGTGTCGACGGCCAGCGTGACATTCGAACCGGGCGCCCGCAGCGCCTGGCACAACCACCCGCTGGGCCAGACGCTGATCGTGACCGCCGGCTGCGGCTGGACCCAGTGCGAGGGCGAAGCCAAGGTTGAAATCCGCGCCGGCGACGTCGTCTGGTGTCCGCCCGGCCACCGGCACTGGCATGGCGCGACCGCCACCACGTCGATGACGCATATCGCCGTGCAGGAGGCGCTCGATGGCGTCAACGTCAACTGGATGGAGAAAGTGGCGGACGCGGATTACCTGTCCGCGCTGGCCGACGGCGCTTCGCACGACCATTGACGGCCATTCAGCCCTTGTAGCGGATCGCGTCGATCACCAGCCCCAGCGCGCGCGACGAATTGCGGCGGCTGGGGTAGTAGGCGTGCAGGCCGGGGAAGGCGGGGCACCAGTCCGCCATCACGCTGACCAGGCTGCCATCGCGCACGTGCCGGCCGACCAGGCTCTCGGGCAGGAATGCCAGGCCGATGCCGCCCAGCGCGGCATCGCGCATCGGATACACGTTCGTGAACACCGCCTGACCGCGCACGCGCGCCTCGAGCGCTTGTCCCTCATGTTGCAGTTCCCATGCATACAGGCCGCCGCTGCTGGCCAGCCGCAGGCAGATGCAGTTGTGCTTCAACAGGTCCTGCATCGAGGCCGGCACCGGGCGCCGCGCGAAGTAGGCGGGCGAACCCACGATCATCATCGGCTCGTCGCCCGTCAGGCGCACGGCGATCATGTCCTTTTCCACCTGGTCGCCGTAGCGCACGCCGATGTCGTAGCGCTCGGCGGCGATGTCGACCAGGCGGTAATCGGAACTGATTTCCACGTGCAGGTCGGGATAGAGCGGCAGCAGCGGCGCGATGCGCGGCCACAGCACCGCATCGACCACGTGGTCGATCGCGGTGATCCGCACCGTGCCGGAAGGCTTGTCGCCCATGTCGCTGATGGCCGTGAGTTCGGCTTCGATTTCCTCGAGCCGCGGCGCCACGTTCTGCAGCAGCCGTTCGCCGGCTTCGGTGGGCGACACGCTGCGGGTGGTGCGCGTGAGCAGGCGCACGCCCAGGCGGGTTTCCAGCGCGCGGATGATGTGGCTGAGCGCCGATTGGGTCATGCCGAGCTTGGCCGCGGCGCGGGTGAAACTGCGTTCGCGGGCGACCGCCAGGAAGACGAGGATATCGTTGATGTTGTCGCGGGCCATCGGGCGCCTTCGGGAAACGAAGCGGCCGATGATACACGCTCTATAATTCTCGCGCCGATTGATGAAGGGGATTCATTGAACGTTGGCCCGGGCGTGAGGCGCATCCTTCAGCACCGCCTGCCCGTTGACCAGCCACGCCACCGCGAAGGCGATCACGGCGCATGTTTCCGGCCAGAACACGGACTGGCCTTCCATCGCCAGCCCGAGGATGGCGATCGCGGCGAACGACAGCAGCATGACGCCGCCGCAGATCTTGTAGACGACGTTGCGCCTGAGCGCCTGCCGGCCCGCCGGCGGCGCCGCGCCGAACCGGAAGAACACCAGGTAGAACGACAGGGCCGCGAACGTGATCGCGAAGACCAGGTGGAAGCCCAGGATGCCGTGGTTCGAGTAGTGCGCCCGCGTGCCCAGCTCGGGGTAGCGGGCCAGCAGTTCGGCTGCATAGGTGGGGTCCATCGGGAACAGCGCCGCGCCGATGGCCGCGAGGCCGGCAAGGGTCGCCACGATATTGTCGCGCACGTGGGCCGTGCGGTAGCACGCCAGCAGCGCTCCGGTCAGCACCGTGGTCGAGACGAAGATGTCGCGCATGCTGGTGTAGTAGTAGGCGCTGAGCGAATCGGTGGTGCGGATGCCTTCAATTAACAGGCCACCGCCGCGCACCGCCAGCGGCATCAGCAGGCCGGCCCAGCCGATCATTCGCCGCAGCGTGAGCCAGGACGCCACGTAGTCATTCTCCAGCGCATGCATGTCGTTCTCCATCTCCTCCAAAAGGAAAGTCTACTCCTGAGTTGGCGCCATGGCGCGGCCGATTGCGTACCGGATCGCGCCCGCGTCAACCGGGCCTGCCGATCTTGCAGGACGGACAGAAAATCAGCGAATTGACCATCGGCGGATCGCCGCCGCCCTACAATCGCCATTCCATTCATCGAAGGAAGTCGAAGCCATGCTGAAATCCATCGCGGGCGCCATCGCGCTCGGCACCGTTGCCGTCGCGCCGGCCGGCGCCGAGGCCGTCAAGCCGGTAAAGATCCTGATCGTCAGCGGCGGCTGCTGCCACGACTATGCGCGGCAGCGGGCGCTGCTGGAGGAGGGCCTGAAGGCGCGCATGGCGGCGGAGGTCAGCCACGTCTATTACGATCCCAAGCCGGGCGAGAAGGCCACGCGGCCGGCGCTGCCAATCTACGGCAACCCAGCCTATGCGGACGGCTTCGACGTGGTCATCCACAACGAGTGCGCCGCGGACGAGGACAGCGCGGCGGCGCTGGACGCGGTACTGGCGCCGCACCGCCGCGGCGTGCCGGCGGTGAACCTGCACTGCGCGATGCATTCGTACCGTTCCGGCGACTGGAAGCAGCCGGTGGCGGCCGGTGCCGCGAATGCCAGGTGGTTCGAGTTCACCGGCATCCAGTCCAGCGGCCACGGCCCGCAATCGCCGATCCGGCTGAGCGCCGCCGCCACGGGCCATCCGGTGGCCGAAGGCTTCAGGCCGTACACCACCGGCAGCGACGAGCTCTACAACAATCTCACCAGTTTCAATGTCACCCCCGTGCTGTACGGCGTGCAGCCGGAGGCGAAGGTGGAGGCCGACCGCGCGAAAACCTATACCGTGGCGTGGACGCATAGCTATGGCCCGAAGAACGCCCGCGTATTCAGCACCACGCTGGCGCACAACGAAGCGGTGATGGCCGATCCGCGCTACCTCGATCTCGTGGCGCGCGGGGTGCTGTGGGCGACCGGAAAACTGTAATTCGTCCGATCATGGCTGCGGATTGAACGATCCGCAGCCGGCTTCACGTCCTTCGGCTCCGGACATTCCGGGCTGCAGCCTTCCTGGCTCCCGTTTCCGATTTCCTTGCTCTACATTTCCTTGCCAGACACGCCTGATAAAACCGGTGACTTGTCTTAAGAATAACAGCATCGTACACTGAGGCAATGCGACCGGCATTTTTCGGGCCAAAAGCAGACATCTGAAACACGAAATCCGTCTTGCATGAATGATGCCTGCTGTGACGGTGCGTGAATAGTGAATTTTCTTTCAATATTCAATGCCGAGCCCACAGCAGATTCGACCAATGGCGGATGCTCGACAATAAACTTGGGGAATCGTAAATGGGTCTTGCATCGGCTTTGAAGGGATGGATCGGTGAAATAACGTTAACCATTGCCAAAAAAATTGTCCTCGATGGGGATGTATATCGTGACCTGAACAACGTCACAATCCCCACCTCCAATGGCACGACGCAGATCGACCACATCATCGTCTCGCGCCATGGGATTTTCGTGATCGAAACGAAGAACATGGAGGGCTGGATCTTCGGCGACCCGAAGCAGCCTCAATGGACTCAATCGCTATATGGCAAGAAATTCCGTTTCCAGAATCCTCTGCATCAAAACTATCGTCATACCAAAGCTCTTGAAGAGTTTCTTGGACTGCCCGCCGAGTACTTCTGTTCCGTCGTATGCTTCGTTGGCAGGACTTGTCAGTTCAAGACCGAGCTGCCATCCAATGTGATCTGCGGCGGTCCATTCCGCTTCATCAAGGCCAGGACGGAAGTGCTTATGTCCGATGAGCAGGTAACCGGGATCGTCGAAGCTATCAAGACCGGCATGCGTCCCAAGAACTTCCTGGGGCTGTCGACGCGCGAGACCAGGCGGGAGCATCTGGAGTCTCTGAAGGAGAGGCATGGCAGCATTACCACGTGTCCCAAGTGCGGCGGCGAACTCGTGCTTCGCACGGTAAGAAATGGACAAAGGGCCGGGCAAACGTTCTACGGGTGCCAGAAGTATCCTGGGTGTCGTTATGTGAAACCTGAAGTAGTGCAAGCAATGATTCATGCAGGCTCAACGGCGCGTTGTTGCAATTGCGAAGATAATTCCGCTATCGGGCCAGGAGCAGTCATTCCTATAGCAGCCATTGTTGAGCAGCGATTGCCGAACTGCTCCACTGTTCGATAAACGCTTGATTGATAATCCCTATTATCATGCAAGACGCCGTGGCGGCCGAGCCTGCCAAGTTGTGGTCGCCACACAAGGCCTCTAGTGACAACGCGGCTGTCCCTGTTGCATTTGCGGCGCAGATGCAAACCGTCCTGCTATGGCGACTGGGATGACAACAGCGGCGTAAAGTTCTACTGATCTAGCAGCAGATATAAAAATCGGCACGGCGTCACATTCGTTCAATGCACGGACCAGGAATCATAGCGATCGACCTATCACGGCGCCCCCCCAAATATCGGGGCTCAGCCAAGCATGCCAAGCCCGGAATATTTGGATGGCCTAACTGCCGCGTTTGGTGGATTGCGACAGGCCGCCAGATGAGATTCAGCCACCCTCACGGTAGCGTTCTGCAGCTTGCTTCTGACGCAGATCACCCAGCAGGGCCTGACGCGCGGTGTCCAGTGCGTCCCAGCGTTCAGAAACATGTAGCGGCGGGTTGGTCACACCCTCGTGGCGATCGAAGCCGACCAGCGCGGCATCCACCAGTTCGCCAACATCCATCATGTCCGGGAGGATTTGGATGCCGATGCCGGCGCGCATCCAAATCTCGGTGCGTGTGCTAGCGGGAAATACTGCCTGCACATAGACACCCTTCTGTCCCCGCTCAAGGGTCAGCCCCCGGTCGAGCACGATCGAAACCTGCAATGAATTCGCGGTGGTTACGCCGGCTCGGCAGGCGGGTCCAGGAACAAGGCGGTTTGTTGCACAAACTGCAGCGGGTACTGGAACTGCGAGCCATGCCCCGAATCCGGATACAGGATCAGCTGTGCATTGGGAATGTACTGCTGCAAGGTAAATGCGTTGATGGTGGGAACCATGATATCGGTATGGCCGTTGACCACCAGGGTGGGCTGCATGATCTCCTTCAGGTAGGCGAAGTCATCGTCTAGCGGTGCGCCCCATTCCGTAATGGCAGCGACCTGCGCTTTCAACGCATCCACCGAGGACGGCAGATCCTGGTCCAGACGCTGGTGCCGCCGCTGCCAGAAGGCGCGACCGGCGGCTTGGCTTTTTTCCGAAGACGAGAAGAACAGGAAAAGGAAGTCTTCTTCCCCAGGCACAGGATTCCCCGCGACCTGCGGAATCTTCGGATCGTTTGCTGGCTCACCACCGCGCGGTCCCGTGCCCACCAATACCAGCTTGCGCACCAGTTGCGGGTAGCGGTACGCCAGGCTCTGAGCGACGAAGCCGCCGATGGAGAAACCCAGCACGTCCACTGCCGAGGGCAGGTTAAGAGCGTTGATGAAATCGGCAATGCCATCGGCCATACCATCCACCGTTTGGGCCGGTTCGCCGCCGGAGCTCGCTACCCCTGCGTAATTGACAAGGATAACGGGCCGGCCCTTGGATAGCCCGTCGGTGACGAGCGGATCCCAGTTGTCCATCCCGCCGCGGAAGTGTTGCAGAAATACCAGCGGTGTCCCGGTTTCGGCCCCGAAGCGGCGATAGGCATAGCGAACGCCTTTGGCTTCGAGCAATTGAGTGGATGCGGTCACATGCGTATAAGTCGTCATATCAAAAACCTTTGAAAGAGTGTTGATCGCTTGGGCTGCGAAGCCTGGATTCAGCCGGCCAGGGTCGGATAGTCGACATAGCCCTCCCCACCACCGCCATAGAGCACGGGAGGTGAGCTACGTCAGCGGCGCACCAGTCTTCAACCGTTCGACCAGGTCGGGTTCGCAATGAACGGTCGAGCGAAGGCGTAAAAGTTGGGCTTGCCTTCATTCAGGCGTGTCGTGGCCACTTCCAGGTCGTAGCCGTTGTTGGCCAGATGTTGGGCAATACTGGAAGCACAGCCTAAAATTTGACGCACTTTTATGATGACTGTCATAATAAATACTGTCAAGGTTTTGATGTCGAGCATCATATAAATAACTTTGACTTTTAACATTGCTCAACAGTAGAGGTGCGAGAAATGAGAGTTAGCAAAGCGCAGGCACAGGAGAACCGCGCGCGCGTCGTCGAGACCGCGTCGGCGCTGTTTCGTGAGCGCGGCTACGATGATGTGGGCGTCGCTGAGCTGATGGCTGCAGCTGGTCTAACCCACGGAGGGTTCTACAATCAGTTCGAGTCCAAGGCGGCGTTAATGAGCGAGGCCACAGCGTGTAGTCTTTCACGTTCGAACATGCGAATGGCCGACGTCGATGTGCGTCGATTCATCGAGCACTACCTTTCGCGCGAGCATCGCGATTCGCGCGGCGACGGCTGCACGATTGCGGCACTCAGTGGTGATGCGGCACGCCAGGACGATGGAATCAAAAACTTATTTGAAGCAGGTATCGCAGGACTGGCGAAGGATCTGGGGGATAAGCTGGGAGCAGATAACCTGCCGGATACCCGCGCCAAAGTGCTTTCCATGGTGGCTCACCTGGTAGGCGCGGTTATGCTGTCTCGCGCTTGCACTGACGATGCGCCGATCGCCGATGAAATTCTGAAAGCCTGTCGCGCGGACCTGCTCGCGCAACTATCGGGCACGATATCGAAATAAACCCAGGTGCAATTTGCGCCGAAGCACGGAACGTTAGAGTGGGGAGCGTTTCGGATGGATAGTGGCCATAGCAGGTGATGACATCTACGGCTTGGGGGTACTGGTTTGGTGAGAAACTTGCGCCAAATATGACAAGCCGATGAGCACCAGACGTTGGCGCCCGAAGCGATCCGACAGGGGGCCGACGAACAACTGGCCCAGCGCGAAGGATAGAAAGAAGCTCGTCAGCGTCGCGCTCAGCTCCCGGACTGAGACACCAAGGTCTTGGCCCATCGCGGGAAACGCGGGAAGGATGATATTGGTGGCCAGAGCCCCGAGGGCTGCCAGCGCGGCCAGCAGGAACAGCACGCTTGCCGTGAGCCTTGGATTGGCAAGCTAAGGGCGTCCTTGCGACGATGCCAGTTTCTGTGTCATTCAGTAGGCCCCGAGCAGTTAAGCCGATAGCGATCACGCATCGGCTTGCTCATCAGGATTATCATCAAGGAATTCGATACATGTATCGAGCAGGTCATGCAGTACGGCGACCCTCTCCACACCCAAGTGCTTATTGAGTGCCATTTGTGCCGTTTTCCACGCACGCTGTCCCTCAGCTTGTTTTATACGTCCCGCGTCGGTCGCCTCGACTAGGCGGCTACGTGCATCCTTGCCTGCACCGATCTGTAAGAACCCCTGCGCAATCAGCGGCTGTAGGTTGCGCGTCAATGTCGAGGCATCCATCTGCATGCGCCTAGCCAGATCCCCTGGCTGGATGGGACCGAGTCTGACTACGTGCGACAGCAGTGCGTACTGTGTGTTCTTCAGCCCCGTCTCTGCAACATAACGATCGTAGTGGCGCGTCACCATACGTGTGAGCTGCCGAAGCTTCAGATTCGTGCAACCCCGCGGCTTGATATTGTCCGTCATATGCAATATTGTACCTGCAACCATTGCATATACAAGATTTTTAAACAGGAGTGGACGATGGATGTTGATCAGATTGTGGCGAGTTGGGAGGCGGACGAAGCGCGTGTCCGCGTGCGCTGGAGTGCGCCTGATTCTGAGCCTAAGGGACAGGCCTTTGGGCGCTCTGGCATGGAAATGTTCGAAGCAATCTTCTCTGGCGAATTGCCACCACCGCCAATGGGCGACACGCTAGATTTCGTGCCGATTCACATGGAACCGGGAGCCGCGATCTTCCAGGGCCGACCTCAGCGCCGGCACTACAACCCGCTGGGCACCGTCCACGGTGGCTGGTTTGCCACACTGCTTGACTCTGCCGTGGGCTGTGCAGTCCATTCGATGCTACCCGCTGGCACAGGGTATACCACCTTGGAGCTCAAGGTGAACATGGTTCGCTCCCTGAATGAAGGGGTGCCGCTGGTTCGCGCCGAAGGCAAAGTAATCCACGTAGGGCGGCAAGTGGCAACGGCTGAGGGCCGCATCGTCGGACCAGACGGAAAGCTGTATGCGCATGCCACCACGACATGCCTGATCTTCGAGCATTCCGCCCAACCGGTTGGCAACGCCAGGCTAAGGTAATTGGTGGAGTAAGCAAAGATTATATGGCGTGCTTATGGTGCACTTAGAGGGTGTACACGAAATCAAATGTGATAAGCGAGCCTGTTGAGTAGCATACGCGCCTCGGCCAGCCATACCCAAGCCGCCGAGACAGCGAGTTTGCGGTCGTGATGCATCACCCTACGACGCTAGCGTTCAGTCCACGTTTGAGTTCGTTCGAAGACCCAACGCATGGGCAAGACCATGAACCCTGTATTTCAAGTTCCAGCAACATCAGTCGCGGAGCAAGATAAATGAAGGCCTTCATCATTGAACGCTATGGTAAAAAGGAAATCGGCCGGATCGCCGATATGTCGGAGCCAGCACTGCAGGACGATGATGTCCTGGTCGACATTCCCGCAGCCGCCGTCAACGTTCTCGACATCAAGATCAGGAGCGGCGAATTTAAGCTCATCCTGCCGTATCGCATGCCGGCGATACTGGGCCACGACGTCGCCGGCAAGGCTAAAAGCAAAAAGGGAGCTCGCGCTCCCTGTGTATCATTCCAGAATCAGCTTTGGATACTTGCGCGGCTGACGTCCTTCTAGCACATCGCGACCGCGTGCCGTGTCTGCGTAGATGCGGCCGTAGACGATTTTTTGGTTCTTGACCCGGAACAGGAATAGGTGCTCGTTTTCCATCGAGAAGCCTGTCTTGGTTTTGGCGCGCGCTACCACTGGCACGATGATGTAGTCGCCTGCAGCCAAGACGGCGCGCGCATCATAGTTGAAGTACTCGTACTCCTTATAGACGTGCTTCCAGAAGGCGAGGAACTCCTTCTTTCCCTTGTATGTACCCCCATAGGGGAGGGAGTCGGAGAACTCAAAGACCACATCCTCATCGAGCGCGGCGATCATGTCCGTCCGTTCGTTCTTGTCGAAGCCAGTAAGGCCCTTCCGTACGGCTTCCAGCAAGGGCGCCTGTATGGTGGTGCCTACGCTGGTTGGCTGGATTACGCTGACCTCATTGAGTTCCGCCGCCTCGGCCACGCCTGCCACACCGGCCGAACCAATGAACGCTATCGCCAATGCGACACTGGAACCAGCAAAACCTCTTTTCATTTTTTATCTCCTCTATATAAGAGCATATGCTCATAGTTTTTTTAAAAAAATCGCCCAACCTATCAGCTGAGCGACTACGCTGAAGTTGCTCTATTCCTTAAGTCCCTTCGGACCAGGGATCGAAGCCACTATGCAACACCGAGCGCGCCGCGCTGCGCAAGGACTTTGCCTCCTTGGCACCATAGGCCCGCTCGAAGTCATCCTGCACACCCTGCCACAAAGGGAATGCTCTGCGATAAGTTTGCATTCCGAGTTTGGTTATCCTTACATCCTTGCCACGCCTGTCTACTTCGGATGGCATGATCTCCACCAGCCCGTCCCGCTCCATCGGCTTCAGGTTGGTCGAGAGGGTAGTCCTGTCCATCGCCATCAATGCCGCCAGCTCGCCGATGAGAATCGATTCATGCGACGACAGCTTGTAGAGGATGGAGAACTGCGTCGCCCGCAGCCCCACCCCGGACAGCGCACGGTCATACAAGGCGGTCAGGTAACGCGAAGCCTGGCGCAATGCCAGGCAGTTGCAGCGACCGTCGATATTCTCGATCGGTTTGGTAGTTGCCATATGAGCAGAAGAAGTCGGATTCGAATGCCTCTAGTATACGCTCATATGCTCTTACTTCCAATTTCGCCGCCGGTCAAACCACAGATGTGAGGAATTCCGCAATAATTTCGGCGGTCTCTTCGGCCTGCTCGATATGAGGCCAGTGTCCGGAATTTCCGACCAGTTCAAGCCTGCTCCCTGGAAATCGACCTTGCTGGATACTCCGCACAAGATCCTCGGCAATTACCGGATCAGCTTTGGCGCCGATGATCAGTACCGGGCATGCGCAGGCTGTGGCTTGTTCGCCAGTCGGGTCACCACCAGTAAATGCATCGTAGTAGTCCTGGACCGCCTTACGGCCCATGATGCTCTTTTCATTCGTAGCAAGGACAATCTGCTCGTCGCTGAGATTGTGCGAGAAGGCGCGGCGAATTCCCGCTTGTGCCACGCTATCGCCACCGCTGTTTCGCAGCATCGACCTTACTTCATCCGGCAGCGCATTTCCTTGCAGAGGGGTAGGCGTGACCAATATCAGGGCGCGCACCTTGCTACCAAGTCGCGCAGCGGCAAGTTCGGCGATCTGCGCCCCCATGCTATGTCCGATCAGCGTCACCGGGGCGTCAGACGACTTGACGAAATCGACCACCTCATCGGCCGCACGGGCAAGTGAATAGGGACCACTCTGGTCCTGGCGGGTGCCAGCACCCGCCAGGTCATTCGCTGCCCACTGGAAGCCCTTTTTCTCCAACGCTGCTCCTAGGGTAGACCATAGGCTGGCGTTGTCGATGAAGCCATGGATGCAGACCAACTTGGTTTTGCTAGCTGCTGTGCTGTAAGGGTTCGTCATTTGATCGTCTCCTAATTTGTCTTGCTAAGTTGGGGTGTGTGGCGATAATATGAGCATATGCGCGTAAAGTCTAGGAGAATTTTTCAGCCTCGATTTCTTCCTCTCTTATGCATCTACATCAACGTTTTCAATTGGAGAGAAGTATGGTCTCAAGATATGACATCGAGTTTGTCGGCGAGCAGGATGTCACCATCAGAGGTTGGCTGTTTGCCCCCGCGGCAACCTCTTCCAAACCGTCGCCCGCCATTTCCATGTGCCATGGTTTCGGCGCCGTAAAAGAACATGCGCTGGAGAAGTTCGCGCAGGCTTTCGCCGAAGCTGGCTTCGTGGTACTGGTGCACGACCATCGCAACTTTGGCGCCAGTGATGGAGTGCCACGTGGTGATATCGACCCCTGGATGCAAATCGCCGACTGGCGCCGCGCCATTAGTTTTCTGGAGACAGTCCCTGAAGTGGATGCCAGCAAGATCGGTATCTGGGGATCGAGCTACAGCGGTGGCCACGCACTGGTCTTAGCCGCTACCGACAATCGGGTCAAGTGCGTGGTGTCGCAGGTGCCGACCATCAGCGGTTTCGAACAGAGTCGCCGGCGTATATCGCCTGATAACGTCGCGGCCTTCTTGGAAGGCATGACCGCTGACATGCGGCTAACCCATCGAGGTAAAGCGCCGGCCACCCAGTCGGTGGTGAGCGATGACCCAGGCACACCCGCCGCTTACAGGACCAGGGAAGCCATCGACTTCTATATGCGCGACATAGGCACTGCGAACTGGAATAACACCGTGACCATCAGGTCCAGCTTTGCGGCCCGGCTGTATGAACCAGGTACATGGATCAGCAGGATTTCACCCAAGCCATTGCTGATGGTAATCGCCAATGATGACTGCGTCACATTGACCGATTTGGAGCTGCGTGCCTATGAAGATGCATTGGAGCCCAAGCGGCTGGTGATCATCGAAGGCGGACACTTTGCGCCCTATGACATTGAATTCCCAACAGCAAGTTCGGCAGCAGTGCAATGGTTCCAGCAGCACCTACCAAGTTTTTGACATCGATCCGGGCCAGCGAGCCCCTCATTTTTCTAGGAGATAAAACATGCCAGTATTTCACGCCCACATCCCAAAAGGCCGATTCACCAGCGAGCAAAAGAAAGCCATCGGCGACGCACTCAATCAGTCCCTAGTCCAAGGACTGGGTATTCCCGAAGGCGACCGCTTCATCATCATCAGCGAACATGGCGAGGATGAACTGTTCATCGATCCAACCTTTATGGAGATGAATCGTACCGCCAACGCTATGATCATCAGCGTGATGGTTGGTGCCCATCGCCCGCTGAGCGACAAGCGCGCACTGATGGCAGCCATGACCCGCTTGCTGGAGGAATACGCCGGTATCTCTCCCGACGATGTCTTCATAAGCCTGGTGCCTGTCCCCAACGAGAACTTCTCGTTTGGCAAGGGCGTCCCGCAACTGGCTGAAGGCGGACCCAAGTGGTAAGCGCTCGCTGACGGCAGTAAAACAATTGGCGGCCATGTAAAGGACAAGAAGCTCAAGACCGAAATCATGGGCTTTTGTTCATTAGGATGACCACAATGGCGGCTTGTTCGTGAGTGCCGTTCAGTACTGTCTTGAATGCCGTGGAGATTTGATCGATGATGGCATCACACCGCTGGGAAGCGGCGTAATCTGAAAGGGCTGGTGGGATGCTGCAGTTCCAATGCAGGAATTGATCAACCCATTGACGGGATGAGCGCGTCAGTACGTGACGCAATCAGGCTTCAGGGTCGACGGTTCCTAAGCGGTGTTATTTGCTGCTGCTACGATTCGCGGAAGAGAGCTCACGCATCGCATTCGCAGAGTCAAGTTCGACGTGAGGAGCATGGCAACTGAAGCCCGCACGGCGCCTGCATTTGGGCGCCGACCTTACTCGCGTGACCTTAGCCGGCAAATTGTCGAGCAGGCGTGCTCATAATCACAGTTGGGAGCACAGCCCCAGAATTACGGCAGTGAAAAACGTTCTGCGCGGGACAGTTAACTCAGTCTTGGATGGCCGTATCTTCCGTGACGGCATTCATCTCTATTCAAAGATAAGCTGGATTCGCTTTAACAGTCCGACTTTTTGAACAATTACTAAACAAGAATTGGGAAGGCAAGTACTCATGACAATCACTGGAAACCAGCTCATCGGCGGTAGTGATACCCCTGGTAAGGAGGCAACGTTTTTCGCCGTCAATCCTGCGACTGGCGAGCAACTGTCGCAGCCTTTCACCGGCGCGGGCAAAACCGAAGTGGAATTAGCTTGCGCCTTGGCCGCGGAGGCTTTTAGCACTTACCGCCATACCTCGCTAAGCGAGCGCGCATCCTTTCTGGAACAGATTGCCCAGAATATCTTGGTCATTGGGGACGAACTGATCGACGCTGCAATGAGCGAATCCGGCTTGCCGCGCACGCAATTGGAAGGGGAGCGCACCCGTACAGTGAACCAACTGAACTTGTTCGCGGCAATGGTACGCTCAGGTGACTGGCTAGGCATGCGTCACGATCCCGCGCTGCCTGATCGGCAGCCACTACCGCGCCCAGACATTCGCTTGCGACATATTGGCATTGGTCCGGTGGCGGTCTTCGGAGCCTCCAACTTTCCACTTGCTTTCTCGGTCGCCGGCGGCGATACCGCCTCGGCGCTTGCGGCGGGCTGCCCGGTCATTTTGAAAGGCCACCCAGCCCATCCAGCAACCTCTGAGCTGGTCGGTCGCGCAGTCCAGAAAGCAGTGTTCGATTGCGGTCTACACGTCGGGGTGTTCGCGCTTCTGGTCGGCCCATCGATCGAACTGGGCGCTGCGCTGGTAGCCGATCCTCGTATCAAGGCCGTAGGGTTTACCGGGTCGCGCGGCGGTGGCATGGCATTAATGCGCATCGCCGCCTCCCGTCCTGAGCCTATTCCGGTGTTTGCCGAAATGAGTAGTCTCAACCCAGTAGTATTGTTGCCGGGCGCCTTGGCGACACGCGCGGAAAGTATCGCCAAAAGCTTCGCGGTTTCGCTTACGAAGGGAGCGGGGCAGTTTTGCACCAACCCCGGTCTGTTGCTGGCAATCGAAGGCCCCGGCTACGACGCCTTCCTGCATGCTGCCACCGAGGCCATAGAAGCGGCGCCTGCTGGCACGATGCTGACTCCCGCTATTCATGGCGTGTACACGCAGCAGACCGCCAACCTTGCCAAGCACGGAGCGCTGCGACAAGTAGTGCGCGGTCAGCCGGGCACCGGACCGCATGAGTGCCAAGCCGCTTTGATGGTGGTCGATTCGAGCGACTTCCTCCTTGATCCGGTGTGGCACAACGAGGTATTCGGAGCCTCATCGGTATTGGTGCGCTGCCCGGATCTGGCTACCCTGCAGGACGTGATCGGCCATCTGGAAGGCCAGCTGACGGCGACCCTGCAAATGGACCCGGCGGATCTACCTATGGCGCAGCAGTTGGTCCCGAAGCTTGAAGAAAAGGTCGGGCGCATTTTAGTCAACGGTTGGCCGAC
Organism: Pseudoduganella dura; assembly: GCF_009727155.1. Taxonomy (NCBI): domain Bacteria; kingdom Pseudomonadati; phylum Pseudomonadota; class Betaproteobacteria; order Burkholderiales; family Oxalobacteraceae; genus Pseudoduganella; species Pseudoduganella dura. The sequence goes on from NZ_WNWM01000002.1 coordinate 5,315,727, forward strand.
CGGCGTCGAAGTGGCGAGCGCCATGGTGCATGGTGGTCCCTTTCCTGCCACATCGGACGCCCGCATGACGTCAGTCGGTACGCTGGCGATCACTCGCTTTCTGCGCCCTGTTTGCTATCAGGATTTTCCCGAGGCGCTGCTGCCCGAGGTATTCAAGCACTGATCCTTCGCAATAGCGGTGGGCACTGTCGTACCAGTGTAAGCGATCACATTGCGGTGCCAGCCCGTCGGCCACCCAGATCATGCAGGTCCGACCGTAGCGGATTGTCGGCAAACATCTCGTTCCAGATTCACGGCATCAGGTGATGCACCAGTGACACCGGGTGGTAGCCGATACGCTGCAGCACATCAACGAAGTAGTCGTACGGAGTGATGTCCTGCAGCCGGCAGGTCGCCAGCAGACTCTGCACAATGCCGACATGCTTGGCGCCCAGGTCCGTCCAGCTGAACAGCCAGTTTTTTCTGCCCATCCGGATGACTCGCAGGGCGCGCTCGAGGTGATTGGCATCGATCGATACGTCCCGATCGTCCAGCTGCCAGAACCCGACGCTCGCCCTTCTGGCCGAAAATCTCCCGCTGGAACCACGCTACCTGACGGCGCAAACGGATGATTTCGCGCTCCTTCGCGTCGAGCAAAGCGCTCATCTTCGGCGGGGGCAATCCCACTGCTGAACTGGCGATTGGAGAGGCGGAATGCGGCGAAAAATGTACTCGCCAGACGCAGGATCTCGTTCGTCTTGCGCAGCTCACGATTTTCTCGCTCGAGCGCCTTGATGCGCTCTTCTTCAGCATTGGTCGGGCCGTGACGCTGACCAGTGTCACGTTCCCGCTGCCGCACTCAGCGCCGTAGCGTCTCTGGTGTGCAGCCGTTCTTGGCTGCGATGGATTCGATTGCAGCCCACTGCGAGCTGTACTCACTGGCTGCCTCGCCGACCATGCGCACGGCACGCTCGATGACATCAGGGAAATATTTGGATTGCTTCATAGATCCATTCTCTCAAACAATGGAGCCTCTACAAAACCCGGGGCGATTCAATACGACCGGATAATCGTATCTGCAGTCCCGGCACTATTACGCCCGCGCCGTATGACCCGACAGACGCTCTCGAGGTTTGCGCTCGCGGTACTCAAGGGGTGTCCGTTGCAATGCATGCTCCTGATGTGCTTACGCAACGCACGCTCGTGAACCGATGTTCGACCACAATACTTACCTTCTCGCTCATTTCGTGATGTCATCTCTACGGATATTTTCGTTCGCTTCCTAGAATTATCCGTAGAGAGCTCTTCAGCCGCCGCACCCTACCGCTGGGAAACGTCAGCAATCCTGCCCTCATCATGGGACGCAAGATCGCACCTGCCTTGCATGATAACCCTAATTATCACGTAAGCATTCTTCGCAAATCAGTGCTCTTCAACGAGGATAGTATGTCCGCTCTGGGGCAGGCTGGGTAAGAAACGTGAATCGGGCGGCACTCTCAGGAAATCCGACCTCCTAGAACGGCTGCTACGGCGTTTTCCAAGTGGGCAATGGCAAATGGACCCCTGAAAACGCGCGGTTCTCGCGTTTTTGCACAGCCTTGGGCGCAAGCGGTCGTACGCGACCACGGGTCGGGCGCCGAGATGACGATCGTGGCCTTAGCCGCACCGATGCCATGGCCGAAGCACTTCTCCCCGAAGACTTTTTGTTGCTTACGAAAGCTCATCTTCCAACTCACGGTAAATATCCAAGACGGTAAACGGTCGCCAGTCAATGATCATACAGCCGTGACGGGAGTCCTGGTTGCCCGAAAAAACAGGAATAACTTTGGAGTACCTTCTGCATGAGCTTGGATGCGGCAGTGGCATTGCGTGTAAGGGTGCGCCTTCACGAACGAACGCAGGCTCGGCTGGTAGCGCATCGGGCGTGACGGCGCCGGCGAAGAATCACGACACGCAACGCACGCTACGGCATCGAGTCGCGCGGAACGCCTGGACATGGTAGTGGGTCCTTCAACGCCCCACGGGTCGCTACACCATTTTCGCAGACTGCGCGCCCTTCCACACGGCGATCCGCTCCCCATCAAGCCTTTCTTCGCGCGCCTGCTCACTCATCCGTTGGCGATACGTCGAAAGGCTTTGCAAGGCCGTCTCAATCTTCCTCCTGTTTTCACGCCCTTGTGGAAACGGTACCACTATCGTCCTGAAAACGCTTTCAAAACTACCAACTCTCCGCTAACATCGCCGACAGTACGTAATTACATAACAACCAACCAAGATGCTGGGAGACCTATGAACACCACGGAAGTGTTTTTGCTGGCGATGCTGCTGATCTTCGTTGTGCCGTTCCTAATCTGGCGCCTGGGCAGGACCGACTATTTCGCGCCGCTGGTGATCGTGCAGATCATCATGGGCATCGTGCTGGGCCCCGGCGTGCTGGGCGTGGCGATGCCGGAGTATTACAAGTTCGTGTTCCAGCCGGATGTGGTGAAGACGCTGAACGGCATCGCGCTGTGGGGCGTGATGCTGTTCGTGATGCTGGCCGGCATCGAGCTGGACCTGAAGAAGGTGTGGCAATATCGCCGCGAAAGCGCCACCACGGCCAGCCTGTCGCTGGCGATGCCGCTGCTGTTCGGTTGCGGCGCGGCCTTGCTGCTGCTGGCGTATCCCGGCTGGATCGGGCCGAAGGCGGCCACGTGGCAGTTCCTGCTGGGCACCGGCATGGCCTGCGCCGTGACCGCGCTGCCGGTGCTGGTGCTGCTGCTCGAAAAGCTCGATATCCTGCGCCAGCCGATGGGCCAGCGCATCCTCCGCTATGCCAGCCTCGACGACGTGGCCATCTGGGGCGTGCTCGCGCTGATCATGCTCGACTGGGAACGCGTGGGCCGCCAGATCGGCTTCCTCGTGGCGTTCGGCGTGCTGACGTTCCTCTATCGCCGCCTGATGGTGCGCCTGCAGCAGAGCGACCGCTGGTACGTGGCCCTGATCTGGCTGGTGGCGTGCGGCTTCGGCGCCGACTGGGCCGGCCTGCACTTCATGGTCGGCGCCTTCCTGGCCGGCGTGGTGATGGATGCCGACTGGTTCGGGCAGGAGCAGCTCGATACGCTGTTCAAGAATGTGCTGCTGGTGATGATGCCGGTGTTCTTCCTCAGCACCGGCCTGCGCACAAGGTGGGAGATCGGCGGGGATCAGGGCGGCTACCAGGTCTTCTTCGTGGCCGGCCTGCTGTTGCTGGCGTCCGTGGGCGGCAAGCTGGCCGGCGCGCATATCGCCGGGCGCATGCTGAAATGGAAGAGCGGTGAAGCCTCGATCATCGGCTGGCTGCTGCAATCGAAGGGCCTGATCGAGATCATCTTCGCCAACATCCTGCTCGACAAAGGCATCATCACCAGCGAAACCTTCACGGCCTTGCTGCTGATGGCCGTGGGCAGTACCATGCTGACGATCCCCGTGGTGCACCCGAAACTGAACCGGGCACAGAACCGCGGCCTGGTGGGGCAGGCCAGTTCCTGATGACAGGGCAATAACGAAAAGGCACAACGGCATGGCGCGTAACGGGCTCACGAAACAGCAGGTCAGGGCGATCCGCGACGAACTGCTGGCGGCCGGATCGTATCCTTCCGCCGACGCGGTGCGGCGCGCGCTGGGCGATACCGGCTCCAAGTCGACCATCCACAGGTACCTGAAGGAGCTGGCCGGCGAGGAGGCGGGCGGCGCCATCCGGCGCGCCGATACGGAACGCTCGCTGCAGGCCATCGTCGCGCAGCTGGCCGACACGCTGCATGCGGATGCCGAGCGGCGCCTGCAGGCACTGCTGGCCGAGCGCGACGCCCTGCTGCGCGCCAGGGATGCGGAACTGGCCGACCTGCGCGGCACCGTGGCGGCGCTGGCCGCGCGACTCGAAACGCTCGAAGGCGAGGCGGCGCCGGCACGCCCGGCGGATGCGCCCCGCGAGCGGGGTACCCCGCGTGGCGGGAACGCCGGCGGTGCCAGGGTGGGAAAAGAAGGCTTCGGCAAGGAAGGCTTCGGCAATTTCGGCGGTCTGCTGTCGAACTCGCGCTGCGGGCACCGCGACAGTTCGCCGTTCACCATCATCCTTGCCGGCGCCCGCTCAGAAGTGTTCGACCTGGAAAGCGTGCATCCGGCGGGGTTGCTGCCGTCCTGAGGGAACCGCTCAGGGTCTCGACGGCGCGATGCGCTCCAGCTTGCGGTCGAGCGCATCGGAACGCTGTTCCATGCCGTGCTCCGCCTGGTGCAGTTTGCGCTCGGTCACATCGTCGATCGCCGCGCCGCCCGCCGGCACGATGCGCGGCGTGATGACCACGATGGTCTCGGTGGTGCTGCCGCCGTCGTCGGTGCTGGAGAAGGCGCGGCCGATCACCGGCAAATCGGCCAGGATCGGCAGGCCCTGCCGGCGGTAAGTGCGGCTGTTCTTGATCAGGCCGCCGATCAGCACCGGCTGGCCGTCGTTGGCCACCAGCTGCGTGTTGACCTCGGTGGTCTTCTTCGACGGAATCCCCGCCGACACCGAGCCCGAGCTCACTTCCGGCCGCACCTTCAGCATGATGCGCCCGTCGGCATCGACCGATGGCGTCACCCGCAGGATCACGCCGGTATCGAGGAACTGGATCGATTCGGTCGTCACGTTGTTGATCGTCGTCGTCAGCCGGTAGCCAAGCTGGTCGCCCACGTTCGTCGTCGCTTCCTGGTCTTCCAGGGCGAGCAGGCGCGGCGTCGCCAGCGTGTGCACGCGGCCCTTGTTGCTGAGGGCGCTCAGGTAAGCCTCGATGCTGTTGTTCACCACGTTCAGGTAGAAGCGCGGCCCCACGCGGCTGGCGAAGTCCGTCGCGCCCACCACGTCGGGGCCGTTGCCGTTGAATACGCGCGACCAGTCGACGCCGAAGTTCTCGTTCTGGTCCAGCGTGATCTCGAGGATCTTCGCCTCGATCAGGATCTGCTGCGGCGCCGTGTCGATCGCGCGCAGCGCCAGCGTGGCGCGGGCGATGCCCGCCTCGGTCGATTCGATCACCACGCTTTTCGTCTGCTCCAGCACCGTCACGGTGCCCAGCTCGCCCACCTGGCGCGCCAGGATCTCGCCGACCTTCTTCACGTCGGCATAGCGCACCTTCAGCGATTTCACCAGCGTGCCGGCGGCATCCTTCGTCACCGATTTCGGGTCGGCGATGAAGAAGCCGCCGGCCCGCTCGCTCACCGCGTAGCCGCCGGCTTCGGCGATGGCGTACACCGCCTGGCGCACAGTCAGGTCGTACAGGTTGATCGAGACGTTGCCGGCAACGCCGCGGCCCAGCACGATGTTGACCCGCGCGGTGCGCGAAATCATGTTGAACAGTTCGCCGATGGGCGTGTCGCGGAACGTGTACGACATGACGGCGGTCGAAGCGACGTTCGCCTGCGCGGCATTGGCGGCGGGGGCCTGGCCTGACGGCGAGGCCGGGGCGGCGAAGCAGGGGAACAGCGCCGGCAGCATGGCCAGCAGGAGCAGAGAGTGCCGCGGTGTCATTCGGAATCCTTGGTTTGCGGGCGTGCCTGCCCGGGGTCGCTCATCACGAGCAGTTGTTGCCGGCCGTTGCGCACGACCAGCGCGCCGCGCGCATCGATGCGCAGCACGGTATAGCCGGCGCCGCGATCGCCGGCGGACAGGACGTCGCCATCGATGTTCGCCAGCGAATGCGCGCCGTTGAGGATCAGCGCGCGCAGGCGCAGCGGTGCCGGCGGCGCCTCTTCGACCTGCGTGGACGCCGATGCGGCCGGCGCAGGGCGCGCGAACGGGTCGCGCAGCGGATGGCCGGCGGGCGCGGCGGCGGCCATGTCCGCCACGGCCGGCAGCAGGGCCAGCGCGAAAATGGTCGTGAAAGCGTGCTTCATGGCCGGTCCGCCGGTGCGTAGATGGCCAGCTGCAGCGTCACCTTGCGGCGCCCGCCGCCATCGCCGCCATCGCGGGCATGCAGGCCGAGCTGCACGATGCCGGCCGCCGGCTGGGTGCGTTCGATATCGTCCAGCCAGGCGAGGATGTCGCCATAGCCGCCGGTGGCGGCGATGTCGATCACCTGCTGGCGCAGCCCGGCCACGCTGCGTTCCGCGCCTTGCGCCGCGGACGATACCTCCACGCCGGCCAGCCTGGCACTGCGGCTGACCTCGGCCACCAGAACGAGCGGCGCGGGCACGGCAGCCGGTGGCGCGGGTGCATGTGCCGGTGCCGGTGCCGGTACGGTCCCCCGGGCCGGCACGGCGGCCGCGGAAAGTTCCAGTGCCGTCAACGCCGCGCGCTGCTGCCGGTAGGCGGCCAGCGGACCGCGCAGGCCCGCCGTCCACGCCAGCATGGCGGCAATCGCCACCACGCCCACGCAGAGCAGGTTCAGCTGGCGCGCGGGTAGCGCCGCCAATGCGGCATGCAGGCGTTCGTTCATGGCCGGTCCTTCCAGGCCAGCGCGACGACGGCATGAAAACCGATGGCCTGCGCCCCAGTGCCCGCGCCGCTCGACCGCAGCTGCACCGTGGCCACGCCGGGCGCGCGGCCCAGCTGCGCGAGGAATGCGGTCACGGCCTCGTAGTTCAGCGCTTCGCCGGAGAGTTCCACGATGCTGCCCGGCGGCGCGTCGTTCCGCGCCGGCTCCTGCCCCGGCGTGGGTGGCTTGTCGCCCGAGCCGGCGGCCGCATCCGGCTCCTGAAGATCGCGACGCAGCACGATGCCCGTCAGCCATGCGTCCGGCGGCAGCGCCGTGTCGATGGCCTGCGCGAACGCGGCAAGCTCACCCTGGCGGCGCAGCGTGCGCAGCAGCGCGTCCTGCCGCATGCGGCGCTCGTGCGCCTCCAGCAGGGTGGCGTCGCGGGCCTGGTCGGACAGGGCTCGCGTAGCTGCGGCCTTCAGGGCGGCGGCCTTGCGGTCGAACTCCGCGCCGCGCCAGCGCAAGGCCGCATTCCCTGCCGCGGTGGCAATCGCTACGACGGCCAGCGCGATCGCCGTGCGGCGTATCGCGCGGCGCACGCGGATGGCGTCGCGCCAGCTGCGCGGGATCATGTCGATATCAGCCATGCAGGCCTCCCCGCAATGCCAGGCCTGCGGCCAGCGCGACCGGCGTGGCGAGCTCGGTCGCGCGCGCTTCCGGCAGCGCGTGGTCGAACGCGCCCAGCGGATTGAGCAGGTGCACCGGCACGTCGATCAGTTCGCCGATGCGGGCCTGGATATCCGGGTAGCGCGCCAGGCTGCCGTTGAGGTAGATGCGGCTGATCGAACTGCCGCGCGTGCGCGACGCCACGTAGACCTGGGTATGCGCCAGCTCGTCGGCCAGTGCCTGGCAATCGGCATGCAGGATTTCCCGGATCGCCCGGCCCAGCTCGCCGTGCGCGCTGTCCGCGCTGTCCGTGTCATCGGCCGCGGCACCGTTGCGGGCGCCGATGCCATGCTCGCGCAGCAGGTGCGTGGCGGTTTCGGGCGGCAGTTCGAGCGCCGCCGCGAGACTGCCGGACAGGCGTTCCTCGCCGAAGTCGATCTCGCGGTCGAGCATCAGGCGGCGGCCCCAGATCACGGTCAGGTAGCTCTTGCCGGTGCCGAAGTTGAGCAGGGCCACCGATTGCCCCACTTCGTTGCCGTGCATGGTCGCCAGCAGGCGGCTGATGGCGGTGGGGCCGATGTCGAGCGCCTGCGGGGCCAAGCCGGCCGCCTCCAGCGTCGCCAGGTAACCGAGCACGCGCGGGCGCAGCGCGGCGGCCACCAGCACCTGCCGTTCGGCGCCGTCCGCATCGGCGCCGCGCACCTGGTAGTAATCCAGCACATACTCGGCGGCGGCCTCGCCGAGCTGCTCGGCCGCCGCCTTGGCCACGGCCTTCGCTTCCGGCTGCCCCTGCGCCAGGTGCACCGTGAGCGGCAGGATGCGCACATCGGCCGGCGGCAGCGCCGAGACCACGCGCCGGCCCTGGAACGGCGCCGAGCGCAGCGCGGCATCGACGAAACGGGCCAGCTGCTTCGGCGCGGCGAGCAGTTCGGCGCGCGGCACCGGGTAGGGAACCGATGCCGCGGCACGCAGCCGCCAGCGGCCGTCGTGCACATCAGCCTGCACCAGGTTCAGGCGGGTGGCGGCGAAGTCGGCCCCGATCGGCCGCACCGCCGGCCGCCGGCCGCGCGCGCCGATGCCCGCCAGGAGCTCGCGCAGGCTCATGGCGCGTCGGCTTTCGCCGCCGGGGCGGGCAGCGCGGCGACCGCGATGGTGGCGCGCGCATTTGCTGCCGCGTCGGCAACGATCTCGTGCCGGATGCGGGCGCCGCCGGCGCGCTTCGCTTCGTACAGCAGTTCGTCCGCTCGCGCATAGGCGGCATCGAGCGTGCAGGCTCTGGCCTCGTCCAGCAGGATCATCCCAGCGCTCACGGTAGGGGCGGGCGCCGCGTTCCCGGCGGCGGCCAGCGCGCGTTCCGAGGCGTCGTCGAGCATGCGCTGCAGCCGCGCCACCGGCGCCGGCGTGCCTGTGATGATGAACGCGAATTCGTCGCCGCCCAGGCGCACCAGGCACTCCAGGTCGCCGTCGAGGTCGCCGAACGCCGCGGCCAGCGCCTGCAGTACGCGGTCGCCATGGCGGTGGCCGTAGGTGTCGTTGAGCGGCTTGAAGTGGTCGATGTCGAGCAGGCCGAAGCAGGCGGGCGTGCCGCGTGCCGCATGGGCCGCCACCAGGCGTTCGAAGCCGCGCTGCAGGAAGCGCCGGTTCCACGCGCCGGTGAGGTGGTCGCGCTCGGCCAGCGCCGCCATGTCCGCGCTCACGCGCTCGAGCCCGAAGCGCATCGCCAGGTCGTGCTTTCGCAGCCCCAGCGCGCGCGCCACCAGTGCCAGCGAAAGGATCGATGTCGTGAGCATCGTGAACTGCAGCGCCCATGGTTCCACGTTGCCGAAGTGCCGGTGCGAGAAGAACGTGAGCGATGTAAACATCGTGTAGATGGCCAGGCTGGTCGCCGACGCTTCGCGCAGGCCCCACGGCATCAGCGGAATCAGCATGTGCAGCGTGGCCACGCTGAGCAGCACCATCACGTGCAGCCTGCCGGCTTCGCGCGCCAGCAGCACGAGCGCGGCGGCGCAGATGATCAGGAGGGCCATCGCCAGCAGGTTCAGCGCCTGCACGTCGCGCACGCGCGTCGCCGAAAAGCGGATGTGCAGCGCCAGGGCGACCAGCAGCACGTAGGTATCGGTGTAGGCGCGGCCCAGGTCGAACCAGGCGGCGAAGGCCCAGGCCTGGGCCAGGAACAGCAGCGCGGCGGCGGCAAGCAGGGCAACGCCCTGGCGGGTATCGCGTTCGATGTGGGGCGTGGCGTAATCGGCCAGGTCCTGCGCGGAGAACCGCGTGGACGACCAGATCATTGGCAGCGTACCCAGCAACGTTCGCAGCGGGGTCGGGGCGGCGAAGAATGGCATCGGTTGTGTCATGAGGGTTAACAGGCTTTGGCGGTAACGACCCGCAGGATGGGGCGACGGCTTTCACTCGCGTCGTGGCTGTAGAACACAACGGCCTGGCCGGGATTGACCAGGCGCAGCAGCATGCCGTAGTTGGCCAGTCGGCCGGTGACCCAGCCGTCGACGAGACTTGTCACGTCCCACGAGTAGGAGCCGGCGCCGGCGACGCCGGTAGTGGCGGCGGCGGTAGCGGCATAGTTGCCACCGGTCCACCACGCGTAGAAGCGGGGCATGAACCAGGTGGCGTTGGCGTCCCACTGCGTGGTGACGCGGTGCACGCCGACCGGCCGGGCGACGGCGCTCGAACCGTTCTGCGTGAGGATCAGCGTGGCGGACAGCACCCGTGTATCGCTGCCGATTTCGCTGGCCGGCCAGTACAGCAGCGCATGGGCGGTACCGGAGGCGAGCGACAGGCTGGCAGCGGCGCTGTCGGGCGACGCGCTGCCGGCATCGATTGTCGTGTCGAGGGCGGCGGCGCCCAGGTCTGACGAGCTCGTCTTCGCGTTGAAGTCGACGATATCGACGCCGTTGCGCGTTACCGTGCGCACCACGCCGTTGCCGGCTGTGCCGGTCGCGAAAATGTTCAGCCGCTTCGAACCGGATTTCGTGACGGACGCCTCGAAGTTCCCGGTGCCGAATGCGGTGGGCAGGATGGATGCGCTGGTGCAGCCCTTGACCTGGTTGCTCCAGCGCGCAGCCGCCACGCCAGCTTCGGCCAGGTAGCGGGCGGCACGCACGTCGTAATCGTTCTTCACGGCCACGGCATCCATGCCGGCCGCGCGGTTCAGGCCGAACGACAGGGCGGCGATGATGGCCAGCAGCAGGGCCACCATCAGCAGCAGCGCGCCGGATTGCCTGCGGATCATGGCTGGACCTTGAGGCGGAGGGCGCGCGCGCGCGTGATGGTATTGCCGTCCGCGCTCAGCGTCATCTCGACGGAAAGCAGCGGCAGCCCGTCGACGACTTCCGGTGCCGCCAGCTTGAATGCCGTGACGTTGGCGGCGATCACACCCTTGCCGGTTTCCACCAGGTTCGTGCCTTCCGTCGCAAAGCCGAGGCGCGTCTGCAAGGCTGCCGGCGTGAGGCCGGCCCCGGGCGGCTCGACTATCGTGTCGGCGGCGCGTGCGGCAATGCGGCCCAGCGCGAACCGGGCATCGTTGTTCAGGTCGAGCGCGGCGCGCACGCTGCGCGCGCTCTTGGTGCCGGCGCGCAGCATGTCCACCAGCGGCAACACCAGGATCGCCGCGATCGCCAGCCCGCCGAGCAGCTCGGCCAGCGTGAAGCCGCGTTGCATGCTCGCCGGGGTCATCGCGCCACCAGCGTGGTCAGGGGGAAGGTGTTGCCGGCCTTCGTGTCGGCCAGGCGCGCCTGCACATACAGCAGGTTGTCGCCCGCGCCGGCCGTGCCGATCGCCTTGGTGGTGTCGTTGCCGTAGCGGGCAATGGACACGCCGACGGCGGGGCATGCCGCCGTTTCCCGGGCGGAGTAGGCGGACAACGCCGTGGTCGTGCCCGCCGCGGCCAGCAGGCGTTCATACGGTTCCGCCAGCACCGTTTCCATCCGCGCGCTCACGCAGTCCAGGTCGCGGCCCGCCAGCGCCGTGTTGCCCGGCGCGGCAATCGCCCCGCGCAGCGCGTTGGCGGCCGGGATCAGGCACACGGACAACAGGAGCAGGGCAACCACGGCTTCCACCAGCGTCATGCCGGCGGCTGCCCGCTGCTTGGGGCTGGAAGGAAACGGCTTGGACATTTTTACTCAAAAGGTGGTAACGCGGCCGGTGACATCGACCGCGATCGCGCGTGTGACGTTGCCTGCGCCGAGCAGGATCGTTCCCGCGGCCAGGCCCTGTGCGCGGGCGGTGGCCGAGCCGGTGCCGCGCACCGGGTTGCCGGCTTCGTCGAACGCGACGGTCGATGCCGTCGCACCGTCGGCGAAGGTGAAGCTGCAGGCGGCAAGCGACACGTTGCTGCCCAACGGGGCAGCATTCATCGCCACGACATAGGCCGCCCGGTTGCCCGGATGGAGCACCGCAACGTCGGAGTCCTGCACATTCGTGCCGCTGGTATCCAGGCCGACGATGCTGATCCGGTTCTGCTGCACTTCGCAGCCGAAGCGTCGCCACTCGCCGGTTCGCAACGCTTCTTCACGGGCGAACCGCAATGCCAGCACGACTTCGCCGGCGGCGGTGTCGGCGCGGAATTCCGCCACCGGCTGGGCCGACGGCAGGGCGACGGCTGCGGCGATCGACAGCACCGCGCAGACGGCCAGCATTTCGGCCAGCGTGTAGCCGTGTGATCGCCTGCTCATTGGCTGTAAGGTCAGTGTTCTGAATACTTCTTGTTGCTCGGATCGGTTTTTTGGCTGTTCATGATGAACTGGCCTGACTTGGTATCGTATGCCCAACCGCCGGCGGTAGCTGTAGCAGCTGCAGCCGTGATCGGCGCGCCCGTCTTCGTTACTACTACTACACTGGAATTCCAGATCGGTTCAGCAGGAATGCCTTGACGAAGATACGGACCATAGCGATAAGTTGTGTCGGCCAGCGAGCAAGTATTGCCAGCAGCGTCAGATGGCATTTTCAGTTGATCTTCAAAAGCCTGAAGCGTGCCCGCAGCGCCAGTCCCTTTCGTAGCCGTGCAAGTTCCGCCATCTGAGGCATTGTTGCCTGGATATGGGTTACCGGTATGCTGCGCCCGGTATTGTTCCAGCGAATTGCGTATGGTTGACAGGTTGGCATCCAGTGCCGCCTGCTGCGCGTCAGCTGCCGAAGCCGAAAACTGCGGAATCGCAATCGCCGCCAGGATCGCCAGGATGATAACCACGATCAGCAGTTCGATCAGGGTAAAGCCGGCTGCCGCCGCGCGCTTGAAGCTCTTGGTCATGTTGTTCTCTATGGTGAAAAAGTCACTTGTGATGACTTTATGAGTAGAAATACGTAATGCAATAGAGTAACACGCAAGTCATTTCCGTCCGGCACTAAAATTCGACAGATTCCTCTATCTGTCGCACGTGCGAAACATTCAATGTGCAACCCGTGACAATTTGAATATAGGTAATATCAACGAACTGACGATGGTGCCCACCATCACGCCCATCACCAGCAGCATCACCGGTTCGGCCAGCTTCGACAGCTTCGCCAGCTGCTGCGTCAGTTCCCGGTCGTACGCGTCGGCGACGCGGCTCATCACGCGTCCCAGCGTGCCGGTGGACTCGCCGGTGGCGATCATCTGCTGCACGGCAACCGGCACGAATGCGCTGTTCTGGAACCCCGCGGCGATGCCTTTTCCTTCCGTCACATCGGCTTCCAGGTCGAGGATGAAGCGCTGCACGTCGGCGTTGGGCACCACGGCGCGGCAGGCTTCCAGCGTGGCCAGGATGGTCACGCCCCGTTCCAGCGAAATGCCCATCACGCGCAGCAGGCGGGTCAGGTAGATCTTGGCGAAGATATCGCGCAGCAGCGGCGCGCGCAGCTTCAGGCGATCGATCTTCACGCCCGCTTCGGGCCGCCGGAACAGCAGCCAGCCGCCGGCGCCGAGCAGCGCCACGGCGCCGGTTACCAGCGCCCCATGCTGCGTGAGCGTATTGCTCACGGCGAGCAGCACGCGCGTCGTCCACGGCAGCTGGTCGTGGATCGAGGCGAACATGACCGAGAATTTCGGGAACACGGAAACCAGGATGAACAGCACCACGCCGCCCGAGAACGCCATCAGGAACAGCGGATACGACAGCGCGGACACCAGCGTGGCGCGCAGCCGTTCCTCCTTCTCGTCCATCTCGACCAGTTGCGCCAGCACCTCGGCCAGGAAGCCGCCGGCCTCGCTGGCCGCGACCAGGTTCACATAGGTGACCGGGAACAGCCGGTGCCTGCCCAGCGCCGTGGAAAAGCGCTCGCCGGCCAGGATGTCTTCCGAGATCGTGGCGATCATCTGCCGCAACTGCGGCTGGCCGGTCTGCTGGAGCAGCGAGCCCAGCGCGGCATGCAGCGGCACGCCGGTTTCCAGCAGCAGTGCCAGCCGCTCGGTGAACAGCACCCGCTCGCGCACGCCCGGCGCCCGCTCGCCGAACGGGACGCGCATGGCGGCTTTCGGCGCGGTGGCGGATGCGGGCGGGTCGAGTTCGATCGGCATGGGCGGGAAAAACGGGATGCGGTGGATTACAGCGAGTGCACCACGCGGGCGATTTCTTCCGGCGTGGTATGGCCGTCGAAGGCGCGCGACATGCCGTCCGCATACAGGTCGTGGTGGCCGGTGGCCTGCACGTGCGCGGCCAGCTGGTCCTTGCTGGCGTTCGCCACGATCATCCGCTGCAGGTCATTGCCCACTTCCAGCAGTTCGTAGATGCCCATCCGGCCCTTGTAGCCGGAGTCGTAGCACGCCGGACAGCCGCGCCCGCGCATCAGGCGCAGGTCGCCCTTGCCGCGCCAGCGCCAGGCGGCCGCCGCTTCCGGCGTGGCCAGGTAGCTGGTGCGGCAGCCCTGGCACACGCGCCGCACCAGGCGCTGCGCCATCACGCCGATCAGCGCGGACGACAGCAGGTAGGGTTCCACGCCCATTTCCACCAGGCGCGACACGGCGCCCAGCGTGTCGTTGGTGTGCAGCGTCGTCAGCACCAGGTGGCCCGTCAGCGCGGCCTGCACCGCGATCTCGGCGGTCTGGCGGTCGCGGATCTCGCCGATCATGATGATGTCCGGGTCCTGGCGCAGCACGTGTTTCAGGATCTTCGGGAATGTCAGCCCGATCGCATCGTTGACCTGGTTCTGGTTGATGATGTCGAGCTGGTATTCGACCGGGTCCTCGATCGTGACGATGTTCTTCTCGATGCTCTTCAGGTGGCTGATCGCCGCATACAGGCTGGTGGTCTTGCCGCTGCCGGTCGGCCCCGTCACGAGGATCAGTCCGTGGCTGCGGCCCAGCAGCCGCTTGAACGCGCTCACGGCGGTGTCGTTCATGCCCAGCTTGTCCACGTCGAGGATCGACTGGTTCTTGTCCAGTACCCGCAGCACCACCTTTTCGCCGTAGATACCGGGCAGGGAACTGAAACGCAGGTCCACGGTGCGGCCCTGCGTGGCCACCTGGATGCGGCCGTCCTGCGGCAGCCGGCGTTCGGCGATGTCGAGGTTGGCCATCACCTTCAGGCGCGACACGATGGCCGGGTGCTGTTCCACCTTCGGCGTCATCACTTCGTACAGGATGCCGTCGATGCGCAGGCGGATGCGGGCGCGGTTGCGCGAGATCTCGATGTGGATGTCGCTGGCGCTGTCGCGGATCGCGCGCTGGATCACGGCGTTGACCATGTTGATGATGGGGCTGGCGCCGGCCATCTCGTCGATCTGCGTGTAGTCGTCCGGGATCGTCGATTCGATCAGTTCGAGGTCGCTGGCCTCGGTCTGCACGAACTCGGGCAGCGAACCGCCGTACGCATCGTCGGTCACGCGGCGGATTTCCCCGGGCGGCGCGATCACGATGCGGATGCGGCAGCCGGTGCGGGTGCGGATCTCGTCGATGTTGTGGATCGCCTGCGGTTCGGCGCTGGCCACCGTCAGCGTATCGCGCACCTGGAACAGCGGCAGCACGTTCAGGCGGCGCGCCACGTCCCTGTCCAGCACGGCCAGCGCCGGCGGGTCGTACAGGCCGGCGCGCAGCGTGACGTATGGCAGGTTCAGCTGGTCGGCCAGCGCGCCGTACAGCGCCGCTTCCGAAATCCACTTGCGCTCCACCATGATCAGGCCCATGCGCTTGCCGGTCTGTTCCTGCAGGCGCGCCGCTTCCGCCACCTGTTCGGCGGTGGCGGCGCCCCGTTCGACGAGGATATCGCCCAGCTTGCTGCCTGGTTCGCGCGTGCGCCGCGGCGCCGCCGCGCGCGCGTCGAACAGCGGCAGCTGTTCTTGCAGGCCGGTGGCCGCGAGGATTTCCTGCAGCAGCGCATTCGGGTAGGCGAGCCTGAGCCAGCCGCCCAGCGCGGCCAGCCGCTCGGCCGTCTCGGCCATCATGCCCAGCGCGCGGCCGCACAGCAGCGGCACCTTGCCCAGGTCGACCACGATCGACACCTGGTGCTGCCCGATGCATTCGTTCAGCGCGGCCTGCAGCGCCCGCACCGCTTCGTCGGCCACGAGCGCCGTCACCGGCGCGAGGTACGTCATCGCGCCGATGCGGCTGCGGGTGATCGTGTCCCCGCCGGTGGCGCCAGGCGTCATGCGGCGGCGTTCTCGGGTTGCGTGTCGCGCGCGATGCCGAACGCGGCGATCCAGTCCGGCTCGGCACGGCACAACTGCGCGAACGCATCGATCACGCCCGGATCGAGCTGCGCGCCGGCCACGCGGGCGATTTCCGCCATCGCCACCTCGTGGCTGCGCCCGGCGCGGTAGGCGCGCGAACTGGTGATCGAGTCGTAGGTGTCGGCCACCGCGATGATGCGGGCGTTGTAGGGAATGTCGTTGCCCTCCAGGCCATGCGGGTAGCCGGTGCCGTCGTACTTTTCCTGGTGGTGCCGCGCGCCGGGCACGGCGCCCTTCAGGCGGTCGATGTGGCGCAGGATCTCGTAGCTGCGCTCCGGGTGCACCATGATGAAGGTGAACTCGTCGCGCGTGAGCCGGCCCGGCTTGCACAGCACCGCATCCGGAATGCCGATCTTGCCCACGTCGTGCAGCAGCGAGCCCCAGAACAGGTTGTCCAGCTCGCGCGGCGGCAGGCGCAGCGCGCGGCCGATCTCCATCGAAATATGGTGCACCCGTTCGGAGTGGCCGCGCGTGTACGGGTCTTTCGCTTCCACCGCCTCGATCAGCGCGGCCGCCATCTGCTCGTTGAACTTGCTGGTCTCGGCCAGCATGCTGTGCATCCGCGACAGGCTCGACAGGTGATTGGCCAGCACTTCGCCCAGCTTGCGGTCGCTGTTGGTGAAATCTTCCTTGTCGGCGTGGTTCAGCAGCACCAGGATCGCCACCACGGATTTGTCCTGGAACACCGGGCAGCACAGGATCTTGAACGGCATGTCGGTGAAGATGTAGGCGCGGCGCGAGTCGTTCGCCTCGTTCATCACGAGCGGCTGCCGGGAGGAATGCGTGAAGCGATACAGGTCGCCGCGCATCTCCACCAGCACCAGGTCGAGGTTGTGGATCGGCGCGGACAGGTTGGTGGCCGACACGCACAGGTTGTCGCCCGGCTTGATGAAGGCGGCCACGTCGGCGTTCATGTGCTCGGCCCAGCTTTGCAGCAGGTCGCCGAACACGTCTTCGCCGCTCGTCATGTCCTGCACCTGGCGGTCGATCGCGTACACCAGGTGCAGTTCCTCGTAGCGGTCCGACAGTTCGCCGGCCATCGCATCCAGTTCGCCCTGCGTGCCGTATTCGTCGCCGATCGCGGCGGCCACGTCTTCCAGCGCCTCGGCCAGCGCATCCCATTCGAACGGTACCGCCGCCGTGTCCGGAACTTTCGTCACGCGCACCGCGAGCCAGCCAAGGCGCCGGCCCTTCGACATGACGGGCTGGTACAGCAGCGTGGCGTCGGGCGTGTCGTGCCGCTGCATGCCTTCGCCATCGGCCTGCCACACGAATCCTTCGGGATTCAGGTGCAGCAGCCAGTGTTCGAGGTCGGCGTGTCCCGGCGCCGTCCAGCAGGGCACGCCGGCCGCGTCGCACACGGCCAGCGCGTGGTCGCTGCCGGTGATGCGCTGCAGCCAGCGGGCATGGCGGGAATAATCGAGGCTGGACAGGAAATTACGAGGCATGACGGGACTCCGGCTGGTTGCTTGCCGCCGCCGGGGCGGCGAAATGGCGTGACAGCCGCGCCACCAGCTGGCGCGGGCTGAGGGGTTTTTCAAGGAATTCGGTATTGGCGAGCGCCCGTGCCCAGGCGCGCTCGTCGAGCGCCGTCATCGACGTCATCACGAGGATCAGGAACGGGTGGTCGGGGTACGTGCTGCGCGCCAGCGGGCACAGCGTGCGCCCATCCATGCCGTCCATCTGGATATCGCTGATCAGCACGTCGGGCAGCAGCTGCGCCATGGCCGCCAGCGCGGCATGGCCGTCGCCGGCGGTGGTCACGTGGTAGCCTTCGCGCTCGAGCGCCAGGCGCAGCACGCGCAGCACGTGGGGCTCGTCGTCCACCAGGAGAATGTGTCGCTGGGTCATAGAACGGCCGCGCCAGTGGTAACGGGCGCGCTTTTCAGGTGAATGGAGAAGGTGCTGCCGACACCGGGTTCGCTGTCGACGGCAATGCGGCCGTGGTGCAGCTCGACGATCTGCGCGGTAAGGTACAGCCCGAGGCCGTGGCCGCCGCGGACCGTCGGCGCGCCGCTTTCGCTGACGCGCCAGAATTTCTCGAAGATGCGGTCGCGGTCGGCCGGCGCGATGCCGATGCCCGTGTCGCGCACGCTGATCACGATCTCGTGCCCCTCGTTGCGCGCCGCCAGCGTGACCGTGCCGCCCTCGCGGTTGTACTTGATCGCGTTCGTCAGCAGGTTGTTCAGCGCGATGCGGAACAGGTCCTTGTCGATGGTTACGGCATCGAGGTCGCGCGGCAGGTCGAGCACCATGCGCAGGCCCTTGCCCTCGACCCGCGCCAGCGCCTGGTCGTGCGCATCGCGCAGCATGTCGTCCAGGCGCACGCGGTTGCGCTCCGGGCTCATGCTGCCGGCGTCGAGCTTGCTCACGTTGAGCAGGTTGCCGACCAGCGCGTTCATGCGCTCGATCTCGTCCTGGATCACGTTCAGCGACTCCACCCGCAGGCTTTCCTCGTCGCTGTCGGCCAGCATCTCGGCATACATGCCGATCACGTTCAGCGGCGACTTCAGCTCGTGCGACACGTGCGCCACGAAGTCGTTGCCCGCCTGGCGCGCCAGGTGTTCGCGGGTGACGTCGCGCAGCACCACCAGCGTGCCGAACGACATGGTGCCGTGGCCGCCGTTCAGGGGCTGGGCGGTGGCGCTCAGCTGCCGGCCTTCCACGTTGGCCGGCGCGAATTCCACGCTGTGCGCGCGGCCGTGATTGACCTGGCCGAAATTGCGGGCGTCGCTGCCGTAGCGTGCCAGCAGGCTGCGCAGCGCCGGGTCGACGCACCAGCTGTCGACCGGCTGGCCCAGCAGCGCATTCATGGGGATGCCGAGCAGCGGTTCCACCTTGCCGGAGACGAACGTCACGTCGCCGCCCGGGTCGAGCATCAGCAGGCCGTCCGGCAGCGAGTGCAGCGCGGCGTTGAGCTTCTTGCTGCCGTATTGCAGCAGGCGGTTGTCCGCCGTCGAATTGCGCTCGCCCTGTTCGAGGCGGGCGATGCGCTCGCCCGCCTGCGTCAGGCAGGCCTGCATGCCGGCGACCATCTCGCGCATGTCGTTGGCGCGCGCCGCCGGCTGGTCGGGGGCGGCGAGCTGCCGCAATCCGTCGTGCAGGCTGGCCAGGGGCGCCATCTCGCGCTTGATCACCAGGTAGATCACCGGTACCACCAGGAACATCATCAGCGCCAGCAGCGCCAGGAACGACACGTCGCGCGCCAGCACGGCATAGCGCGGCTGGTGGAAGCCCACGCGCACGAAGGCGGTGCCGCGGCTGCGGTCGGCCGCCGGGCCATAGAATTCGCGCAGCGCCGGGCCGGCCGCCGAGGCGGGCAGGTCGCGCTCGCCGAAGCCGGCGGCCGCGTCGGGCGGCAACGGCGCGTGCGGCATCATCGCGCCGCGGCTGGCCACCTCGGCCAGCGTACGGCCGCCGACGTCGGTGATCGTCGCGTAGGCGAAGTTGCCGTCGTCGTGCCAGGCCAGCAACGCGCCCAGCAGCCCGGCGGTCTTGCCGTCGTCCAGCTGCGCCATCGGGATGCCGCCCAGCGACCTGGCCAGGGCCACACCCTTCACGCGCACCTGCGCCGCCTGGCTGTCCTGCTGGCGCGCGACGAGCAGCGCGACAACGAGCGTGATCACGGCAAGCGCGCAGGCGATCAGGATGATGCCGATACGGTTGAGCTTCATGGGGACCTTGGGATTGAATGCGGATGCAGCGGGAAAGCTGTGCAACTATAAAACTAAAGTTGCATTGAGGCAAATTGATTCGTCCGAAAAGAACCGGGATACAACAGGTAGCGGCTTTTCGTGGCAATACGAACAAGGTTGGGCGCCGCCTGGGGCACGGTCGGGCGCGGCGCGCAAACGCACGGCCACCGGGACGGGAAAGTCTGGCAAGACGCGATGCCGGCCATGGCGCCGGCGCCGTCGCGCGGTCAGGCCCGGGTGGAGGGGCTGGCCACGCCCGGCCGGACAAGGGATGCGAGCCGCGTGCCCACGTGTTCCAGCCCCTGCGCCAGCGCATGGCAGCAGGCCAGCACGGGCAGGTAAACGATGAAGGTCCAGGTTTGCACGTCGTCCAGCAGCGCGCGATACAGCGCCACGGCGGCGAGCACGATGAACATGTGCGACAGGTAGAGCTCGTAGCTGAGGCGCCCCATTGCCGCAAGCCAGCCGAGGCCGCGCCGGGGTGCGGGCGGCCGGGCATGGAAGGCCAACAGCATCAGGCAGGCCCCGATGCACAGGACATACAGGCCGCATCCGAACAGGTGGCGGTGCACGAGATCGGACCAGCCCAGCACCAGCACGATGCTGGTTGCGCCGGCGATGCCGGCGGCCCGCCGGGCGGTCGCACCGGGGCGCCAGCGCTGCGCGAGCAGCGCGGCCAGCACGCCCCACGCAATGGCCGCCATGCCGGGCAGGTAAGCCTTTTCGAACCATACCTCGTCGCTGCGCGGCACGAGGTCGCGCAGCGGCACCATGGCCAGCGCCCACGCCAGCAGCAGGGCGACCAGCAACCGGCGCGGCAGCCAGAGGCAGAGCAGCGGGAAGCCCAGGTAGAAGACTTCCTCGATCGACAGCGACCACAGGATGTCCCAGCCGGCCGGCGCCCAGCCGGTGCGGCCTTCATACCAGTTGAACGTGAATGTCAGCGCCGAGCCCAGGAGCGCACCGACGGTCTGCTGGCCGGGTGCGGGAGCGAACCCCGGCACGCCTATGGCGGCGAACAGCGTCAGCACCGCCAGCACCACGCCAAGGAGCGGCAGGATGCGTTTTGCCCGCGCAGCGTAGAACCGGCGCAGGTCGACGCTGCCGATATCGCCATTCCGCCGGGCGATGCCGTCCGTGATGAGGAACCCGGAAACCACGAAGAACATGAAGACCGCCTCGTAGCCGTTGAAGCCGATGGCATCGGCCAGGCGCCGGGGTACCCATTCGCCGAAAAGGCTCGGCGCCAGCGGCAGGCGGAACGGCAGCGCCAGGTGGTGGACGATCACGAGGACGATGGCCAGGCCCCGCAGGCAGTCGATGCCGAAATTGCGGCGCGCGGTGCCGGCATGCGCCGTGGCCTGGAGTGGGCCGGGCTGGCGTGAAAAGGGTTCGGGGCGTGTCATGGTCGTCGTTTCACGGGCTGGATCGTGCGGGGGCCTGAAGATACCCCCGAACGCGCCCCGCATGGGAGGAAAGTGACGTGTTGCCGGCCACGCGGGATGAATCGGCCGGCACCCGGGCGGAGGTGAACGATGATGTAGCGGGGCTGCCGCGCAGCATGGACGCTACAATGATGGACGCTACAATCATGGTCGCGAGCGCGCGATCGGTCATTCGGAGCCTCCCCGGTGGCCAGGAAAAATCGTGTCAACGGGGGGGGGCGGCATGGCGGCGGGGCGTGTCGCGACAACCGCAGGTAAACAGCAGGGTATATGGCAGCAGAGAAGAACGATTGGTTGGCGGGCAGCCAGGGGCGCGGGCAGGGCCGGGAGGGCGCGCGCGGCGCGCCCCGGTTGCCGCCCACCAGGCAGGAATCGGAGGCGGCGGCCGCGGACCGCGCTGCCCACAGGGAGGCGCGCGAGCGCAGGGATGCGCTGGTGCGCGGCGTGGTGTCGATCGGCGCGATGCGCGAGGCGATCAAGGCGGCCGCCCGCACGCTGCCGGCGATCTCGCAGGTGCCGCGCGTGAAGGCGCCCGGCACGGCGGCGTTTCGCGCGCGGGCAGCGCAGGGCCTGCCGTTCCTGGTGACGGGCGTCGTCGACCGCTGGCCGCTCGCCGGGCTCACGGTGCAGGCGCTGCGCGACCACTACAGCCACCTGCCGGTGCGCGCGCGGGTGGGCGACTATATCAACACGGCGTTCGCGCCGGACCGGGCGATGCGCGACATGAGCCTGCTCGAATACCTCGACCTGGCCGCCGCCGGTACCGATGGCTTGCCGCCTTACCTGGGCAACCTGGAGTTGCGCGAGCTGAACCGGCTGTGCCACTGGCCTTCGTACTTCGACAAGATGGGGCCGCCGCGTTTCTGGCTGGGCCCCGCGGGTACGGTGACACCGCTGCACTGCGACTACGACGACAATGTCTTCGCGCAGGTCTGGGGCACCAAGCGCATCATGCTCGCGCCGCCGCATCACGACGAATTCCTGTATCCGAACGAGGCCAATGCCATCCTGTTCGGTTCGCCGTTCGATCCCGAGGCGCCGGACTTCGACCGTTTCCCGCTGGCCCGCCAGGCCGCCACGATCGAATGCATCGTCAATCCCGGCGACATGCTGTATGTGCCGGCCGGCTGGTACCACCAGGTACGCTCGCTGACGTTCTCGCTGTCGTCGAACCGCTGGGCCCGGGCCATGCCGCTGGCCCTGCGGGGCGGCGCGGGACTGCGGGCGGCAAGGTAGGGCAGACCGCCGGCGCGGTTGCCTGCGGCCCGGTTAGCTACTGCCGGTCCGGGTTGCAGTGTGACAGTGTGCGTATTTCCGGGCCGGCAAGGGATGCTATGCTTTTGCTTCGACAATCATCAGCCCCGGCCTGGCGCCGGTCCTCCGCGGCTGCACACGGAAAACGAATGAACATTATGTCCATGATTGCCGTCCTGTTCGGCCGGCGTGCGGAAAAAGCCGTTCCGGTGCCTCCGGCGTACTTCGGCGTGCACGGCCCGCAAGGGGAACCGGCCATCGCGATCGATCCGCCGCCCCTGGCGTCCCGCGCGGAACCTGCCGGTACCGAACGGCGGGGGTTCGCCCGCTGGGTGGAGCTGATCAGCGATGGCGACCAGCAGGCGACCGACGCCGCGCTGGAAACGGCCAGGGCGCCGCGTCTCGACGGCGACATGTACGATCTGCTCGATGGACTGAACGGGCGCGGCCTCGTCATCGAAGCGGACATCAAGGACGACGACTCGGTCGAGGCGCAGATCGAGTACCTGAGCGATGCCCGCGGTCTCGGCGAGTTCGCGGCACCTTCCTCGCCGCCCGCCGGCGCCGACCGTTGCGCCGCCTTGCTGCGCGCCTGGAACGACTGGCTCGCGACGCGCGATTACCGGCTCGTTCCGATCGACCTGGGCGATGACGCGTGGCATGCGGTCGTGGTGCGCAGGGAGCATTTTACGGAACTGCAGGAATTGAGCAGGAAACTCGATATTCCATTGGCCGAGCCGTCGGCGGTGTTCGGCGCCTGACAGGCGCGGGCCGCTTTTTCACCGCCCGGCCAGGGTATATCCGGAAGAGAAACATGACCGCTTTCGATGTGAAACTTGCCAACGAACTGCACGAACAGGGCCGGTTCGATGAATTGCTTGCCCTGCTGCGGCATTCGTTCGCCGCCGTGGAGCGCATGCCCGAACCAGCCTGGCCGGACCTTTTCATGGCGATGCTGGAGTGGAAGCAGCTGGCCGAAGAACATGGCCCGGCAAGGACGGCGATGGCCGAGGCGCGCGACGACCAGGTGCGGCGCCTGCTGGCCGGCGACCCGCACGTCGGCCAGCGCGATCCGGCACTGACGGCGGAACGGATGTTCGCCCGGATCGACCGTTTCGCGCTCATCGTCGAGTTCAACGAAGCGCTCGGCGACCCGCGGTCGACCCGGGACCTGTTCGTCACGCTCGATGCCTACGACCCGGCGCTGGCGCGCCGGCATGCCTGGCGGGCCCTTCCCGATATCGTGGCCGCGGGCGACTTCGCGCTGGCGGATCGCTACCGCGGCGATCCGTTGAAAGCGCTCGGCATGGTCAATGATGCGGCGCGTTCGTTGCCGATGTTCCCGCCACTGCCTGGCGCGCCGCGCCTGGCCGCCGAGCTGGCGAACCTGGTTCGCGACGTGGCCATCGGCATCGCGGTCCTGCGCGGGCAGGGCAGCGAAGCCGGCGCCGCGGCGCTCCGGGACGCCCTGCTGGCCGGGCTCGAATCCTCAGAATCGAAGGCATGGGCCGCCAGGGAGCTTGACGAGCCGGGCGCGATCACCCGTGAACTCACCGACCGGCAGATGGCGGCGGAGGGCACCCCGACCGCGTTGCCGTAGCACCTCGGGAGGGGCAGGCCGTGCAGGACGCGCGGGCGCCGCCGTATCGGCCTGCTGGTACCATGCGTCCATGCACAAACACGTTCGATCCCTGCCGGGCATTGCCGCTGCCGCTGTCGGCATCGCTTTCGTCGGCACCTCGCTGCTCCGGGCGGCGCCCGCGGCCACGGCGGTCACCGAGGTCGCCCGCTTCGGCATGCCGTATCCGGTGGACGCGCTGGCCTTCCACCCGGACGGTCGCCAGCTCGCGGCCGCATCGTACGCGCCCGCTGGTAAGGCCCAGGTATGGGACTGGCGCGACGAGAAAAAAACCGCCATCGCGTTCGACAACAACGGCAATGGCAGCGTGCCGGCCGCCGGTGCGATCGGGTACAGCCCTGACGGGCGCTTGTTCGCCTGGTGCGGCAACGGCGAGCGCGTTTGGGATGCGGCAAGTGGAATGGTCGTGTTCGAGCGAAACATGAGCGGCGGCGCGCTGTGCGCCGGAACGCGCTTCGCGCCGGACGGCAGGACGCTGGTCCACGCAGCCGTCTCGCCCGGCGAGCGGGTGACGGACGTGACGGCGCGCGATGCGCTCACGGGCGCGATCGCCTGGCGGGTCACGAACCACGACTTCGTCGCCGGCGACATGGCGTTGAGCGCCGATGGCGGCCGGCTGGCGGTTGCCGGCCTCTGGCATGGCGAAGGCGAAACGCGCCAGCAGGTACGCCTCTTCGACATGGCGGACCGGGCGCTGCTGCGCACCATCGAACCGCTGCCGGCGCAACCGCGCGGGGTGGCGCGGCCGGGGCCTTCGATCGCGCGCGTGGCATGGAGCCCGGACGGTACCCGCGTCGCCGTGGGCCTGCGCGACATATCCGACGACGGCGCGCCGGCGTTGAAGATCTTCGATGCGCGCACCGGCGACCTGCTGGACGAGGAAGCGGGGCGGCGCGGTACGCATGTGCGCGGTATCTGCTTTTCGCCCGACGGCCGATACCTTGTCATTCTCGGCATCGGCCGCCGCACGCGCGTTTGGGATGGACAGCACACGCGGCTGATCCAGGAAATCCGCGCCGATCCCGCCGCCTGCGCCATGTCCGCCGACAGCCGCCACCTCGCGCTGGGCGGCGCCGCGCGCGGCCTGGGCAGCCTGAATCCGCTACTTGGTCTGATCATCCCGAACAACGGCAAGGTGCGGGTCTACGAACTGCCCTGAAGGCTGCCCGGCGGCCGCGGCCGGCCGTGTTCCCTGAACCTGGCGGATCAGGGCGCCGTGGTGGATATGTGCGCGCCGGTGGAAATGTGTGATTTTTCGTCCCGGTTCCGCATGGTATGTTGCATGTTCTTTAATCATCCGCCACGCGCACACGGACGGGACCGACATGACATTCACCGAATCGATTTCCACCTGCTTCAAGAAATACGCCACGTTCGACGGCGTTGCCCAACGCTCCGAATACTGGTGGTTCGCCCTGTTCTGCGTGCTCGGCTCGCTGGGAGTCAGCCTCGTCAGCGAAACGCTCGGCGCGATCTTCAGCCTGGCGACCCTGCTGCCTTCGCTGGCCGCCGGTGCCCGCCGCCTGCACGATACCGACCGCAGCGCCTGGTGGCTGCTCGTGATGCTCGTGCCGTTCGTCGGCTGGATCGTGCTGTTCGTGCTGCTGGCGCAGGAAAGCAAGGCCAGCCGCTACGGTGCCCAGGTCGTTCCGCTGTAGCGGATGCCGGCGCCGTCAGTGGGCCGATAATGCCGGCGCCATGATGCCGGCCATGCCCACGAACCGGGGCTGGGTACGAAAATCGGCGATCCACCGGCGCAGCGCCGGGAATTCGTCCAGCGCGATGCCGCCTTCCTGCGCCAGCGCGGCATAGGGGAAGCATGCGATGTCGGCGATGGTCGGCGCATCGCCCGATGCGAGCCAGCTCCGGCCCAGGCTGTGGGCTTGCGCCAGGTGGTCGTCGAGCATGCGGAACACGGCACGGGCGCCGGCCCGGCAGGCGTCGATGTCGAACGGATAGCCGAACCCGTCGTGCAGGCGCGCGGCGGAGGCGGTGCGCGTGATCTCGCCGGCAATGCCGAGCCAGGCCTGGATGCGCGCGCGGGTCAACGGATCGTCCGGGTACCAGCTGCCGGCGGCATCGTACCTGCTGGCCAGGTACACCAGGATGGCCTGCGCATCGGGGATCGACACGCCGTCGTCGACCAGCACGGGGATCTGCCCGAGCGGGTTGTGCTGCGCGACGAACCAGGCGGCCTTGTGCTCCCGGCCGGGATGGAAATCGACCGGATAGCGGTCGTACGCCAGGCCCAGCATGTGCAGCAGGAAGCGCACCTTGTAGCAGTTGCCGGAGAGTTCGTAGTCGAAAAGCTGCATGGCGGGGTCTCGCTTCATTTCGTATTCATTCCAGTTTTCAATCCGCCACCGCGCCGTAGCGCATGTCGCGTGCCTGCAGCCAGCGGCGGTAGGCGATCGACGCCGCATCGCAACGGGCCGGCACTTCGCTGCCGGGGCGCAGCGGCAGCCGCTTCGGCACCTGGTTTTCCAGGATCGGCTTGTCCTGCCCGAAGATCGTGTGCTGGAAAGCGACCAGGTCCCTGGCGGAGGAGCCGTCGTCCACGTAGGCCAGCAGCGTGTACGCGATGATCCGTTCTTCGTCCACCGGTTGCACCAGCAGGGCGATCGCGTCCATTTCGCCCGGCCTGGCGAACGAAGACTTGTACAGCATCGCCGTGAACGGCTGCATCACGCGGTAGCGGTACTGCACCTCCAGCGCCGCGGTGGCGCTGGACGACGACTTCGGCTGCACGAAATAACACTCCGTGGCCCGGATCTCGTCCGTCCCGGGATCGATGCCCACCTTGTACGGCGCCACCTCGGTATGCGGCACCTCGCCCAGGTAGGACGCATGCACGAACGGGAAGTGCCCCATGTCCAGGAAATTCTCGATCATGCGCAGGCCGGAGACGTGCACGCCGATGCCGTCGCAGTCGGCGACGATGCGGCCCGGTTCATCGAACTCGGCAAAATCGAACAATGGCTTCGGCGTGCCGGCGGCGCAGATCCACAGGTAGCCGTAGCGGACCTGCACCCGGACCGGCGCACCGTCCAGCGTTGCGGCCGCGGTGCCGTCGGCGGCGTTCCACACGCAGGCCTGCGCGCCGATCAGGCGCGTGACATAAGGCCGCTGCCGCGACGTGCCGGCGAGCCGGGCGGCCGGGCCGACAGTCAGCCAGTCGTTCAGCACATTCGGATCGTTCGTCGTCGATATCATTGCGCCGCTCCCGGTTCAGCCGGCGCTGCTTCCGGCAATGGGCTTTCGATCAATGCGGTTTCGAGCTGTGGGGTTTCAAGCATGCTGCGCAGCATGCGCAGCGCAGCGTGCAGACCGGGAAGGTTTGCCGGATCGGGTGTCTCCACCAGGCCGGCATGCAGCAGCGTCAGGCTGTCGCCGGCACCGGCCGGCAGCAGCACTGCGCCATGACCGGCAAGCTCGCCGGTGAAAACGTCCGGCGCGGCTTGCGTCCAGCCGCGGCCGGACAGCGCCTGCGCGACGGCTGCATGGGAAGCGCGCACGCCGAGCGTGCGCAGGATCGTGCGGATGCCGGTGGCGGGTGGCGGGCCGCCCGATACCGCTCGGCTCACCCAGACGATGCTGTCCACCTCCGCCGTCCGGAACGTTGTCGCGCAGATGGCGCGCGGCACCGTCAGCGCGGGGTGGGCCGGAATGGCGACGCAGCGCCCGTCGCCGGCCTGGTACTCCCAGCCGTGGTAGCCGCAGGAGAGCCGGCCGTTCGCCACGCGGCCGAGCGTGAAGCGCAGGCCGCGGTGCGGGCAGCGGTTCGCCCATGCCTGGGCGGTGCCGTCGTCCGCGCGCCACAGCGCCAGTTCCTCGCCCTCGAAGAATCCCAGCATGGGGCAGGACGCCTGCTGCGCCGCGGCAGCGGGCAGGTGGGAGGACGGCAGCACCGGATGCCAGCGTCCGGCTTCGGCATGGGGTATTTCGACAGTGGCGGGGCGATCGGTCATTGGTCGGCGCAGGTGATGAACTGATGCCAGCGTAACGTACCTGTCCCGCCCGGGGAAGGAAGCTGGCGAAACCCGGCGTTTCAAATATGGAACGGTGCGCGCCGGAAGCCTCTCGCCGGGCATCTATCCTCACCGCCGGTCGTTCTCCGCCTTCGGCGGCTGCGCCAGCACCCACATGAAGTACAGCGCCTTGGCCGCTTTCGCCCGCGTGACCGGTGCCCGCGGCTCCAGCAGCCGCCCGTTGACCATGCGGCCGCGCGCGATGCCGGCCTCGGAACGGATCAGGCCGAGTTCGTAGGCGTCGCGCAGCCTGTCCACGTAAGCCGGGGAGATGGCGGCCGTGTCCTGCAGTTGCGCCCAGCGCACGAGCGGGTAGTACATCGCGCCCTGCGCGCCGGTATCCAGGTTCGGATCGTAGCCCGGCGAGCCGGGCAGGATGGTCTTGCCGTTGTAGTCGGTCATGTAGGCCGGCTTCGCCCTGAAATTGGCATGATAGGCATCGTGCAGCATCGCGCCCATCGTCTCGCGGGTCAGCGGGCCTTCCGCGTAGTTCGCCAGGGCCGACGGCGGCAAACCCATCAGCCCGGACAGAGCGCCGGCGAATTCCCCTGTCCGCATCACTTCTCCCGGACGGAAATTACCCTGCGCATCCTTGCGCAGCGCGCCCAGTTGCAGCAGTTTCTCGATCTGGTTGCGGTAGTAGGCGCCTTCGCCACGCACGACATCGCCGGCGATTTCCGGATGGATGCCGGACCAGTCGTTCGCGGCGAGCGCCTTGCGCACGTCGCCACGCAGCTGCGCCACGATGCCGGCCGCCACCTTGTCGCCCTGCGCGGCCAGGCGCGCCAGTTCTGTCACCACCAGCCGGGCATACTGCTTCGCCAGCGCTTCCTTGAAGTGCGTGCCGTCGATCTTGTTGGCGGGGTGGCCGTTGGCATAGCTGCCGTCGTTGGTCTTGCCCGGCGTTTCGCCGGCCTCGATCGACATCACCATCGCCGTGATCGCATCCTGCCCGGCCGCGTTGTAGTACTCGACGCTGCGCGCATTCAGGTCGACCACCGTCACGCCCAGCTCGGCGCCCAGCTTCTCCATCAGGTCCGGAAAGCGGCGCCTGCCGAACGAGTTCACGTACGGCTCGCCCGGCTTCGGCGAGCCGTTCACGCGCGACATCGGCGTGACGAACACCGGCACCATGCCGCGGGCGCGGATGGCGGGCAGGTACACCTCGCGGATCATTTCCTCGTACATGGCTTCGGTGGCGCCGCGGCCGTAGCGACGCGTTTCATCGGCGCTTTCGTCGTTGTGGCCGAACTGGATCATCACCACGTCGCCCGCGTGGCCCGACAGCAGCAGGTCGTTCAGCCTGCCCTCGGCATACGCGTTGCGGAACGAGCGGCCGCCCATCGAATAATTCAGCACGGTCGCTTTCGCCGGGTCGAACAGGCTGTCGAACACCTGGCCCCAGCCGCTCATCGGCGCCTCGTCGAACGTGTACGACTTCACGGTGGAGTCGCCCAGCGTGTACAGCACGGGCGGCGTGCCGGCCGGGCGTGCCTGCGGCGCAATGGGCGTCAGCACGATCCCGCCGACGCCAACCGGCACGCCGGCCTTTTTCGGCTCGATCTCGATGTCGATGAATTCGCGGCCGTTCACGTAGCGGTACGACCATTCATGTCCCTGCGCCGTCACGCGGGTCCGGTTCGGCATCAGGCCGGCCGCGTCCCAGAACACGGGCGCGAGCAGGCGGCTGGTCTGCATGCCGGCGATGGAGACGGTCGTGTCGGCCGCGTCCGACGTGGTCACCACCTTCACCGCGTATGCGCCCGGAGGCGCCTTGATCCGGAACGCCATGCCGAAGTTGTTGTAATGATCGGTTGCTGCAGCCGGGTCGACGGCGGGCTCGGTGATCGTGAAGCCGTTGCCATCGCCGCGGATGCCTTCGATGTGAACGGGCCGGGCCGGCAGCGCGGCGGTCCGGTCGACGAAGCCGTGGCCCGTGGCGGCGTCGTACAGGGGCACGCGCCCGTTCCATTTCACCGCCACCGCTCCCGGCGCGGGCCGGCTGGTGAAATCGAAGCGCAGTTCGCCGGCCTGTGATATTTCCCGTGCATGCACGGCAAGGCAGAGCAGGCCGGCCGCCAGTGCGACGGCACGTCCGCAGACGATGTATGAATTTCTCATTCCGAACGTTCCCGGTATCAAGGCTTCTTCGGCCCGTAATGATAGGTCTTAACCTTGTCGGTGATGACCACGTCGGGATTGCCCAGCAGCCTGATCATCTCGAAGCCGGCCAGCAGTACCGGGCCGTAGCCGGCCATCGCGTTGATGCTGGTCGGCCGGTTGTAGTAATACACGTGGTCGGCGCCGAACGTGGTGGCCGTCACGCCGTCGACGATGCTGCCGTCCGCCTTGATGCGTGCCGAGATGCCTGCCCATCCTGCCTGCGCGATCGAGCCATACGTGGTGGGACTGATCCAGCCCTGGTTGATCGCGTGCGCCAGCGCATACACGAACATCGCCGTGCCGGAGGTTTCCAGGAACGAGTCGTGCCGGTCCAGCATCTGGTGCCACATGCCTTCGCCGGACTGCTGCTTCGCGATGCCGCGCAGCGCGCGCCGGTGCTGGGCCAGTACCTTCTGGTAGCCGGGGTGGCTTTTCGGCAGCACGTCCAGCAGGTCGGACATCGCCAGCACGGCCCAGCCGTTGGCGCGGCCCCAGTAGAACTCGGGCGCATCCGGGTTGTTCTGGTTCCAGCCGTGCGTGTACAGGCCGGCCTGCGCGTCGAAGATGTATTTCGAGATGCCCAGCACGGTCTTCACGGCGTCGTCGTAGTAGCGCCGCTCGCCCGTCATGCGGCCCATTTCGGCCAGCGCGGGAATGCTCATGTACATGTCGTCCGCCCACACGGACCAGGCCTGCGGGCGGTTGCGCGCCAGCGTGCCGTCCTTCAGCCGCACCTGCCGGTTGGCGACCCAGTCCGACAGGGTGGCGATGACGGGCGCCATGTCCGGCCCGATCTTTTCCAGGCGCGCGCGCACCAGCGCCGCGCACATCGAGCCGGCGTCGTCGAGCGCGTGGGGCTTGACCCAGCGCGCGAAGCTGTTGGCCCGGCCCAGCTTGAACTCCTGTTCCTGCGCCTGGAAGTAGGGCAGGCGATCGTGGAAGAACGCCAGGTGGCGCTCGGTCATCGCCGTCCATTTCGGGTCGCCGGTCACGCGGCGGCCCAGCATCAGCCCCGCGTGCATCACGCCCATCTCGTAGTTCATGATGCCGAAATCGTTCGGCGACGGTTCGACGATCGCCGTCGCGCTGGGAGCGGCGAAGTCGGTGACCGGCTGGCCCGTCGCCCGGTCGACGATGCGGCTCGGCGTGGCGCGGTCGATGAAGCCGCGCACGCTGTCGAGCTGCGCGGTGATCTCGGCCACCACCGGCAGCTTGTAGGGCACCGGGTAGGTGCCTTCCAGCGGATCGTTCGGGTTCCTGTTGTCCGGGTTGCGGTAAGGCCCGGCGCCATGCGCCAGGTTGACGGACAGCGCCGCCAGCGACAGGACCAGCAGGCAAAGGCCCGTTTTCTTCATGGCGTCACCCGGAAATAATCGACATCGAGCGTCGCCCCGGAAGGCCTGGCCGCGTCGCTCACGCTATATAAACCCATCTGCGCGCCCACCCAGTGGCCCTTCGTGGCGGCGAACGGCGCGCCGGCGTCGGCGAAGCGCTTGCCGTCGGTGCTGTACTGGAACCGGGCATTGGCGCCTTCGGCCATCGCCATGCGCAGCGTCAGCACCGCGGGCGCCTTCTGCAGCAGCACCGTCTCGCTCTCGGCGCAGCGCGGCCTGAACGGCGCGCAGGTGGTGTACACCAGTTGCAGATCGGCGCCGCGCTGGCGCAGGCCCAGTGCCGCATAGCTCTGGCCATTCAGGATCAGGCCGGCGCGGTCGCCGTCCCGCGGGTCCCGCAGTTCGATTTTCGTCTCGGCCGTGAAGGTGGTGGCCGGCAGCTTCTGTGTGACGATGTTCGGCGCCGCGCGCACGAAATCCTTCGACTCCGGTATTGCCTGCACCGGCAGGCGCAGGTGGCCGGGCCGGGCGGACAGCGAATGCCAGCCTTCCTGTGGATTGGCGTTCCACTGCCACTGCAGGCCCAGCGACTTGCCGTCGAATTCGTCGCTCGTGGCGGGCACCGCGATTGCCTGGCCTGCCACCGGTTTCCGGTGGGTGTCGACCGGATTGCCGACGCCGGGCTTCGGTCCCTGCCTGCCGATGACGGGCCAGCCATCCTGCCACGCCATCGGCTGCAGGTGCACCACGCGGCCGTAGGCCTTGCGGTCCTGGAAGTGCAGGAACCAGTCCTTGCCGTCCTGCGCGCGCACCCACGCGCCCTGGTGCGGCCCGTTGACGGGCGTATCGCCCTGTTCCATCACGATGCGGTCTTCGTACGGCCCGTCGATGGTGCGCGAACGGAATACCGATTGCCAGCCATGTTCCACGCCGCCGGCCGGCGCGAACACGTAGTAATAGCCGTCGTGCTTGTAGAACTTCGGCCCTTCCAGCGTGCGGTAGCCCGGCAGCCTGTCGCCGTCGATGATGACTTTGCCCTTTGCATCGAGCAGCCGGCTGCCGTCCGGCGCCATCGCATGCAGCGTGAGGATGTTGTTGACGCCGGCGCGGCTCCTGGCCGACGCATGCAGCAGCCATGCCTTGCCGTCGTCGTCCCACAGCGGCGTGGGGTCGATGATGCCCTTGCCCGGCAATAGCAGCCGCGGCTCGCTCCACGGTCCGCTGAAGTTCGCCGCGGTCGTCACGTACACGCCGTGGTCCGGGTCCGGGTAGAAGATCCAGAACTTGCCGTCGTGGTGGCGCAGGCAGGGCGCCCACACGCCGCCGCCATGGCGCGGCGCGGCGAAGTGCGCCGCCGGCACCTGCTTCGGCAATGCGTGCCCCACCAGCCGCCAGTTGACCAGGTCCTTCGACTGCAGCAGCGGCAGGCCCGGCGCGCTGTTGAAGCTCGACGACGTCATGTAGTACGTGTCGCCGACGCGCACCGCGTCGGGGTCCGAGTAATCCGCGTTCAGCACCGGATTGCGGTAGCTGCCGTTGCCCAGGTCGGGCACCCAGGCGTCGGCCGCATGGGCGGACAGCGCCAGCAATGGTGCCAGCAACGGTGCCAGCAACAGCCGGGGCAGGGCGCGCAGCGTGGTGGTCGTCTTCATGGCATCCTCAGAAGGTGTAGTTGACGCGCACGTTGTACGCGCGGCCGATCGGCTTTGACACGTTCTGTGCGAATACCACGCGCGAGCCGATGCGCTGGTTCGACAGGGGCGGGTCTTCGTCGAGCACGTTGTTGATGCCGAACGTGAGCTTGAGATTGTCCGCGTAGTTCCAGTTCGTGGTCAGGTTGTACAGCGTGTAGTGGTCGATCTCGTTGAAGTACGGCTGCCCCGGTTTCTGGTTCGGCTGCGCGTTGGTATCCTCGTAGTGCGACGTATAGGCCTGCGTCAGCTGCACGCCGAACTTCCGGTAATTCCACGACACGCGCAGGTTGTGCTTCCAGCGGTAGACGTAGGTGTTGGCCGACGTGGAGCCGGTGGCCAGCGCGCCGGGCTTGCCCACGCTGTCGATCCACTCGCCGCCCGCGTCGTTCTGGCCTTCGTAGCGGTCGACATAGGTGCCGTCCAGGCCCACGCCGAACTTGCCCCACGCCGTCGTCGGCCACGTGTAGTTGACGTTCGTGTCGATGCCGCGCGTGCGCAGGCCGCCCATGTTCAGCCGCGTCTTGACGATGTAGTCCAGCGTGCCGTCGGCGTTGCGCACGAACAGGTCCTGGTACTGGCCCAGGTTGTCGAAGATCGAATCCTCGGTGATCTGCGCGATCGTGCCCTTCATCTTGATCGACCACCAGTCGAACGACACGCTCAGGTTCCTGATGGGCGACAGCACGATGCCGGCGGTGACGGTGCGCGCCTTTTCCGGCTCCAGGTCCGGATTGGCGCCCTGCAGCGTGATCAGGTTGGTGTTGCAGACGCGGGCCGGGTCGAGGTTCAGGCCGGCGTAGCGCGGATCGGTCGTCAGGCTGCCGGTGCCGGGCACGGATGGCGTGGCGCTCGGGCACAGCAGCGGGTCGTCCCACTTGCCGGTCGACGGCGTACGGGTCTGCGGCGTGCCGTACAGTTCCGGCAGCGTGGGCGCGCGGAAGCCCGTGCTGGCGGTGCCGCGTACCAGCACGGATTGCAGCGGTTGCCAGCGCACGCTCAGTTTCGGGTTCACGGTGCCGCCGAAATCGCTGAAATGGTCGGCGCGCACAGCGCCGGTCAGCGTCAGTTCCTTCGTGATGGGCGCATCGGCTTCCAGGTACAGGGCGGCCACCTTGCGCTCGCCGCGCGGGTACGAGTTCGGCGTGCCGGACACCTTGTAGGTGACCTCGTTGGCGACCGGGTCGGTGCCGTCGCGGTACGTCTCGCGGTGCCAGTCGCCGCCGATGGCCAGCGTCAGCGGGCCGCCGGCCAGGTCCAGCAGCGGACGGGCGACGTTGAAGTCCGTGCCGAAGTAGCCCACGCGCGCCACGCGGTAGGTGATGCCGTCGCGGCTGATGCTGTCCAGGTAGGCGGCACCGGCCTCATCCTGCGCGCCGAACGGGTTCAGCGTGCCGTCGGCCACGCCCCGGTAGATGCCGTCGGTGGCGAAGAAGCCGCTGCGCCAGCCGACCGCGCGCTTGCTTTCCGCCGCCACCACGCCCACGCGGTAATCCCAGCCCATCAGTTCGCCCTGGTCGGCGATCACCAGGCGGCGGGTGTTCTGGCGGTCGTCCGTCTTCGCCGGGCCGGCTTCATCCATGCTCCAGGTCAGCGCCAGGTCCTGGTTCGTCACGCCGGCCACCGCCGGCACGCCGCCACTGCCGCCCGGGTACCACTTGCTCGACGGCGTGATGAACAGCGGCTTGCGCACGCCGGGGTTGTACTTGTCGTAATCGGTCTGCGCGCCGAACACCTGCGGCGGATTCTGCGCCTTGATGGTCGACTCGGTGGCCAGCAGTTCCACCGTCAGCAGCCGGTCGCCGTGGTGGCGCAGCGAGGCGCGCGTGAACAGCGTGGCCTGCATGTTGTCCGGCAGCAGTTGCGGGTAGATGTCCGGATCGAGGATGCAGGTGCCCGCGCCGGCGCCGGTGGCCTTGGTGGACGGGATCGTGTACTGAGCGCCGCCGTAGGGCGCGGCGCAGCCGGCGGCGAAGGACGGGTTGCCGGTCCGCGTGGTGGCCTTGCCGTTCTGGTAGACGGTGAAGTTGGCCGGCGCGGACGACGATCCGGCCACCGCCGTGCCGAACGGATTGCCGCCCAGCTGGGCGATCAGGTTCGGATCGCTGATGTTCGGGCGGTCGCTCTGCGCCAGGCGGGCGCGCTGCTGGAAATCGACGCTCGCATACACGTTCCAGCCCTGTTCGTTCAAGTCGCCGACGCCGCTGACGATGCTCACGCGCTGCTGGTCGCCGCCGCCATGGCGTTCCGGCTGCACCCAGCCGCCGGTGACGGTGGTGCCGGTATGCGTGCGCTTCGTGATGAAGTTGACGACGCCGGCGATCGCATCGGTGCCGTAGATCGACGAGGCGCCGTCGCGCAGCACTTCCACGCGCTCGACGGCGCTCATCGGCACCACGTCGACGTTGACGGAGCTGGCGCCGATCGCCTCGTTCGGCAGGCGCCGGCCGTTCAGCAGCACCAGCGTGCGGTTGGTGTTCAGGCCGCGCATGTTGATCATCGTGCCGCCACCGCCGCCGCCGACCGGTTCGTTGGTCGAGCCGACCGTCAGCGACGTGGCCACCTCGGACATCGTGGTCAGGCCGCGCGCCACCAGTTCCTCGGACTTGATCGTGGTGAGCGGCAGCGCGTTCTCGGTCGCCAGCTGGCGGATCGACGAACCGGTGACTTCGACCCGCGCCATCGGCGGCTCGGCGGCCTGCTGGGCGGCCGCGGTCTGCGTCAACGCGAGGGTGAGCAAGGAAGTGGCGAGGGCGATCGGGGAAAGCGCGATCCGCTGGGGGATACGGTGCATCTGGTCTCCTGGTTTTTTTGTTCGACGGGCTGGCATGTTTTCTGCAGCACATTGGTCAGGCCGATGATTATTTGGCCTGACCAACCTTTATTCAGGATGGCTTAAAATGCATGATTACGCAAACATTTTTTGTCCCGAATCGTGTTACGAATTTGCGTTTTCGCTCTGCGAAGGTGTGTTGGCGCAATCACCAAAACGCTGGCGTCAACTGGTCAACCTGCGTTAAAGTGGTCAGGCCAAATAAAAAACAGATGGGAGACAACGATGCAGGCTTCTTGCGGACTGGCGGGTGCGGCGATGGCGCTGGCCTGGAGCACGGCGGCGCCGGCGGCGATCGCCGTGCCGGCGACGGATCAGGTGATGCGGATCATGGCTGGTGCGCCGGTGCGCATTGCCGGCGCGAGCGGCGCCGATGCGTTCGTCGAGGCGCGCTTCCGGCCGCTGGCCGCGGATGGCGGCGACGGGCGGCTGTACGTCGTCGGCCGCTACCAGGACGACGGCAACTGGTACGGTGCGGGGCTGAGCTTCCAGTCCGCCACGCGGCGGATGCAGGTCGAGATCGTGAAGATGCAGGACGGACAGATGACGCGGCTGAAGGGCTTCGGCCGCGCCGCCGTCACCGATGGACGCTTCAATACCGTGCGGCTCGACATGCAGGGAGCCACGCTGGCCGTCTACCTGAACGGCGAGCGCATCACCAGCGTTACCGACACGGCACTGGCGCAGGGCGGCCGGTTCGGTGTGGTGGCCGGCGGCACGGCGTTCGAGGCCAGCGTGCCGGTCGCGGGCGATGTCGAACTGAAGCCTGCGCGGCTGGCGCTGGCCCGCGCGCCGCAGCTGGCGCAGCTGACGCTCGGCGACGGCCCGGTGCGGCTCGATGTGAGCGCGCTGGGCGCTTACCGGCAGTCCGGCGACCCGGCCGCCGCGCTGCCGGCCAACAAACCCGGCACCTTCCTGACCGCCGCCAGCTTGCCGAACGCCACCGCGTATGGCGCGCTGCCGTTCCGGTTTTCGGCCGCGGCTGCCGATCCCGCGCTGGTCCGTGCCGACGCCGGCGCCGGCTACCTGGCGTTGACGCCGCTGGCGCCGGGCGCGACGACGGTCACGTTGACGAGCCTCGACGACCCCAATGTCCAATCCGTTGTCGATATCCGGATCGCCGAGCGCAGGACGCCATCCGGCGCCGCATACGGCCTGGGCGGCGCCGTGGCACCTGCCGGCGGCGCGCGCGACGTGCCGTACGACACGCCGCTGCACCTGCGCTTCGATGCGATGCCGGCGCTGGGCACTTCCGGCGCGATCCGCGTCTACCGCAAGCGCGACGGCGCGCTGGCCGACACGATCCACGCGAGCGGCGAGTACGACCGGCTGGGCTACGCCGGCCAGGCGCACCGCCGCGCGGTGCGGTTGCAGCCGATCGCGATCGAAGGGCGCAACGTGGTCGTCCACCTGCACAGCGCGAAGCTGCGGCCGGGCGAGGAATACGTGGTGGCCGTGGACGACGGCGTCTTCCATGGCCGCTTCAACGGCCAGCCGTTCGCCGGCATCGGCCGGGAGCAGGGCTGGACGTTCCGCACCCGCGCCGCCGTCCCCCGCGCCACGAAGCTGGTGGTGGACGACGACGGTGCGGCGGATTTCCGCACCGTGCAGGGTGCGCTGAACCACGCAATGGAGCATGCCGGCCGCCGCACGCCGGTCACGGTGGAGATCAGGAACGGGCGCTACCAGGAGCAGCTGTACCTGCGGGGCAAGGACAACATCACGCTGCGCGGCCAGAGCCGCGACGGCGTGGTGATCGACGCGTTGAACGGCGACGGCATCAACCCCGGTTCCGGCACCGCCCAGGATGCGCGGTCGCCCGGCATCGGCGGTGGCCGCGCGATCTTCCTGGTCGAGGATGCGGACATGGTCACGCTGGAGTCGCTCACGCTGCGCAACAGCACGCTGCGCGCATCGCCTGCCGGCGGCCAGGCCGAAACGATCTTCTTCAACAGCGAAGGCCGGCTGGTGGCGAAGAATGCCGCCTTCTTCAGCGAGCAGGATACGATCCAGGTGCGCGGCTATGCGTGGTTCCACCGCACGCTGGTCGCCGGGAACGTGGACTTCATCTGGGGTAACAACCGCGCCGCGCTGTTCGAGGACAGCGAATTGCGCACGGTGGGCGACAGCGCCAACGCGAAAAACGGCGGCTACCTGCTGCAGGCACGCACCGTGTCGGCCGGCGACAGGGGCTTCATGTTCGTGAACAGCCGGCTCACGCACGGCCCCGGTCCGACGGGTAACGACGTGCCGGCCGGCGCCACCTGGCTGGCGCGCAGCCCGGGGTATGAGAACACCTGGGATCACATCGCGTTCATCGACTGCCGGATGGGGCAGCACGTGGCGCCGGCCGGGTGGGCCGGGCCGGGCGTGAAGCAGCCGTTGCCGAACCCGAAGGCGGCCAGCGCCACCGGCGGGTGGCGCGAGTTCGGCACGATGGACCTGGACGGCAAGCCGCTGGACCTGTCGCGCCGCGAACATGGACGCGTATTGAGCGCCGACGAGGCGAAGGCGGCGTATGGCACGCGGGCGGCGTATTTCTCCGGTTTCGATGGCGGAAAGGGCTGGGATCCGGTGCCGTGACGCGTGGTTCTAGTACCCGAACTTTTCCCCATCTTCCGGCACCAGCACGCGCGCGCCGATGCCGTTGCCGGCAGCGAAGTCGCGCAGTTCGCGCCGCGTTTGCGTGGCGTGGTTGACGGCTTCCATGTGGATGCCGACAACGCGCGCCGCCGGCGCCAGCCGCGCGGCGCGGACCAGGTCTTCCTTGCCCATGATGATCGAGCCCTCCACGCCCTGGATGCGCGCGTAGCCGGTGTTGAGCACGATGATGTCCGGCCGGTATGCCGTGATCGCCTGTTCCACATCGGCGGTCCATGTGGTATCGCCGGCGATGTACGTGGTCTTGAAGCCGGCGCGGCGGAACACGATGCCGGAAACGGTGCCGAGCCGCTTGCCCAGCGCTGTCGCCATCATCGCGTCGGTGCCGTGCCGGCCGCCGGTTTTCGCCAGGCGGATGCCGTTGAACATGGTGTCCTCGCCCAGCACGCGCACATCGGTGAAACCGTCCTTGCGGATGCCGGCGGCGTCCTCGTCGTTCTGGGCGAAGACGGGCATGGTTTTCGGCAGCGCCTGCCGGGCGGCGTCGTCCCAGTGGTCGAGGTGCGTGTGGGTGACGATGACGGCGTCGGCCTTCAGCACGTCGGCGAGCGGTACCGGCAGGTCCACCAGCGGATTGCGCAGGTGGCTGTTGACCGTACCCTCGAAGCCGGGCCACGCGCCTCGCGGCGCCAGCATCGGATCGACGAGGAACGTGGTGCCCGCGTACTCGACCTTGATCGTGGCGTTGCGGATCTGCTGGAAATTGACGGTCTGCGCGGCGGCGGTACCGACGGTGGCGGCGAGTGCCGTGGCGATGGCGGCATTCCTGACATGCATGGCTGGTTCTCCTTGTAAGCGGGCAAGCGTTGCCCGATGCCAGGCATTGTCGATGCCACGACGTTTTCGGCATAGTGGCCCGAAGGCACCGTTTCGATATAATCGGGCCATGTCCGCGCCATCCTCCCCGCCGCTGAAAATCGCCGTCATCGCATTCGACGGCATCACGCCCTTCCACCTTTCCGTGCCATGCCTGGTGTTCGGCGCGAGCCTGGGCGCCGGCCCGCCCCGCTTCGAGGTCGAGGTCTGCTCGGCAGGCGAAGGACCGCTGCAGACGGCCGCCGGCTTCGAGATCGCCACCCGCCGCGGCCTTGCCGCGCTGGCCGATGCCGACATCGTCGTCATGCCCGCCTGGCATGACGACTGCCGCGCCGCGCCGGAGGCGCTGCTCGATGCGCTGCGGCGTGCGCATGCCCGCGGTGCCCGGGTGGTGGGCCTGTGCCTCGGCGCCTTCCCGCTGGCGGAGGCGGGCCTGCTCGACGGCCGCACCGTCGCCACGCACTGGGCGGCCGCGGAGGAACTGGCACGGCGCCACCCGCGCATCATCGTCGACGAGGAAGTGCTGTATGTCGACGAGGGCGACGTGCTCACTTCCGCCGGCGTCGCCGCGGGTCTCGACTGCTGCCTGCACCTGCTGCGGCGGCTATGCGGCGCCGAAGCCGCGAACGGCGTGGCGCGCCGGCTGCTGGTCGCGCCGCACCGCGATGGCGGGCAGGCCCAGTTCATCGAGCGGCCGCTGCCGGTTTCCAGCAGCGACGGCCGCTTCGCGCAGGTGCTCGACTGGGTCGCGCGGCACCCGCAGCGCGAGCACGGCATCGATGCGCTGGCGGCACGCGCGGCGATGAGCCGCCGCTCGTTCACCCGCCATTTTCGCCAGGCCACCGGCACGTCGTTCAAGCAGTGGCTGCTGAACCAGCGGATGGCGCATGCGCGGCGGCTGCTGGAATCGAGCAATGTATCGATCGAAGCGGTCGCGGAGGAGGCCGGGTTCGGCACCGCGCTGTCGCTACGGCAGCATTTCAGGGCCGTGCTGCGCACTTCGCCGTCGGCTTACCGCAAGCAGTTCCAGGCCGGCCGTTGACGCTTGCGCCTGCGTCGGCCGGCCACCGGGCCGATCGCGGGTTGTCCCGCGCCGCGATGCCGCATGGCCGCCCGATGTTGTCGCGTGTAGATTGCGCCAGTGCATGTTAAGCTGGAATAAACTTGAGAAAAGGGCAAGGCAATGAGCGATTGGGTGAAGACCGGCATAGCAGGTCTGGACGAAATACTGCACGGTGGTCTTCCACGCAACAACAACCTGATCGTCGAAGGACCGCCGGGTTCCGGCAAGACCACGCTGGGGCTGGGCTTCATCTACCATGGCGCGCGCGACTTCGACGAGCCCGGCGCCATCGTGTCGTTCGAACTCGACCCGGCCAAGCTGATGCGCGACGCGGCCGGCTTCGACTGGGACCTGCAAGGCATGATCGACGAGGGCAGGATCAAGATCATCCAGACCAGCCCGGCCGTGCTGCTGGGCGAATTTCGCAGCGCCGACGGCGCCTTCGCGGCATCGCTGGTGGCGATGGGCGCCAGGCGCCTGCTGATCGACGGCCTGACGCCCCTGCGCCTGTATGCGGAGGCGAACGACATGCCGTTCCGCGAGGATGTGCACCTGCTGATCGAAGGCCTGACGCGGCTGGGCGTGACGACAATGGTCACCGCGGAAAAGGACGAGTCGCTGACCGGTGTGCTGGCGCACGAGCGCTTTGTCTTCGACACCATCATTTCGCTGACGCGCGAAGAAATGCGCCGCCGCGTGCACCGGCGCCTGACCGTGATGAAGTCGCGCGGCCAGGACTTCATCGGCGGCAGCCACACGATGCGCATCGAGCCACGTGTCGGCGTGCACGTGTACCGCCGCGCCCAGTCGCGGCCGGTAGCCTCGGTGGACCAGCCCACGTCCGAGGAGCGCCTGTCGACCGGCT
Source organism: Pseudoduganella dura (assembly GCF_009727155.1). Classification (NCBI taxonomy): domain Bacteria; kingdom Pseudomonadati; phylum Pseudomonadota; class Betaproteobacteria; order Burkholderiales; family Oxalobacteraceae; genus Pseudoduganella; species Pseudoduganella dura. The sequence goes on from NZ_WNWM01000002.1 coordinate 5,356,918, forward strand.
CGCCGGCCATCGACCGGATGATGGACGGCGGCATCTACAAGGGGTCCGTCACGCTGGTGAGCGGCATTTCCGGCACCGGCAAGACGGTGCTGAGCGTGCAGTTCCTGACGAACGCGATCCGGGCCGGCCACAAGGCGCTGCTGGTGAGCCTGGACGAGCACCCGGCCCAGCTGATGCGCAATGCCCGCTCGCTCGGTTTCGACCTGCAGGCGCTGGTCGATGCGGGCGACTTGTTCATCCACTACGAATCGCCGCTCGAGCTCGAACTGGACGTGCACTTCGAGCGCATTGTCAGGCTGGTCGAGGAACAGGGGATCGACTGCGTGGTGTTCGATTCCATCGCCGTGTACGAAATGACGAGCCGCAGCGAGGTGGCCGACTACCTGTACGCGCTGGCGACGTTCTTCAAGAACCGTCTCGCCACCACGCTGTTCAACTATGAAAGCCCGGAACTGCTGGGCGTGTCGCAGATCAGCGAAGAGCTCAAGGGCTCGCACCTGGTCGACAACATCATTCTCCTGAACTACGTGGAAGTGTCCACCGTCCTGCGCCGCGCGATCGCCGTGCCGAAAGTGCGGGGCAGCCGCAACCTGCAGGTCACGCGCGAGTACACGATCGGCGAAGGCGGCCTGCTGCTGATCGACGAGAGCGACGACGAAGTGCAGTCCGGCGCCGTGCCGCAACTGCCGTTCTCGTCGTATTACGGCCTGCTGTCGCGGTCGCCATCACGCCAGAGTCCCCTGATCGAGGGCGCCGTCGTCAAGGGGGCGCCGATGCCGGAGTCGGCCGACCTTCCCACCGAAGATCCCCGGTGATCACGGCCACCTTGCCGGGCAATACGCCGGTCGATTGGGACGACTGGGAAACGCCGCTGGCGCAGTTCACCGAGGCGACCGGCCTCGTCACGTCGGCCTTCGATATCGCCGGCGTGCGCCGCATCGGCCCGAAGACGGCCTCGCGCCTGGCCGGCCTGCTGGCCCGGTCCACGTTGTGGGCCGACGACGGCCCGGGCTCGGCGCTCGAACGCACGCTGGTGCAGTCGGTGCGGCACGACGGCAAGCCGGCCTCGGCGCAGTTCGGCGGGCTGCAGGTCCGTGCGCAGCCGCTGCTGCTGCGCGGCGACGTCTACGGCGTGCTGGTATTCGGCTGGCGCTTCGCCGACTTCACCTCGGCGCTCGAGTGCGAGCGCATCGCCCGGCAGATCGGCCTGCCGGGCCACGCGCTGTGGAACGAGGCACGCCTCGATGCGCCCGTGTCCGCGCAGCGCATGGAAACCTACGCCGCGCTGCTGGGCACGCTGTCGGGCACGCTCGACCGGCAGCGCGAAACCATCGACGACCTGACGCGCGTGAACCGCACGCGCGAACTGTTCCTGGCCACGGTGTCGCACGAGATGCGCACGCCGCTGTCGGCCCTGTCGCTGCGCATCGAACTGATGCTGCGGACCATCGCCGATCTGCCGCCGGCCGTCGTCGCTGGACTGGAGGCGATGCGCGTGCACGTGCGCCAGGAAGCGGGCATGGTCGACGACCTGATCGATGCGGCGCGCACGCTGACCGGCCAGATGTCGATCGCAAGCGCGCCGGTCATGCTGGGGCAGGTGTTGCGCGATGCGATTTCGACCGTGGAAACGTTCGCGCACACGAAACGCATCGTCATGCAGGTCACGCCGGCCGATTTCGGCGACCGGATCCGCCTGGAGGCCGACGGCCGTCGCCTGCAGCAGGTGATCTGGAACCTGCTCTTCAATGCCACGAAGTTCACGCCCGACGGCGGCATCATCCGCATCTCGGTCGGCCAGGCCGGCGGCATCGTCTCGATCGACATCGCCGATTCGGGGCAGGGCATCGAACCGGAAGACCTGCCGCACGTGTTCGGTGCGTTCACGCTGCAGCAGGATAACAATGCCACGGGATTGGGCCTGGGCCTGTACATCGCGCGCCGGATCGTCGAGCTGCACGGCGGCACCCTCGGCGTCAGCAGCGCCGGCCGCGGGCAGGGCGCCACCTTCGCGATCCGGCTGCCGGTGGCCGGGCGGGCGGCGGCCGATCGTTCGAGGCAGCAAACGCTCAATTAGTTGACGAAAGAGCGCTCATGTCACACAGGCAAAAGGCCTTATGATCTGTCACCATCCGACAGACCATTCATAGAAGCCGATGCCCAAGATTCCCGCCTCGTTCCGCCGCCGCTGCCTTCCCCATCTTCTTCAGTTCGGTCTTGCCGCCTTCGCACTGCAGGCCGGTGCGCAGGAACTGGGTATTCCACAGGCTTCCGATACGCAGCAGCGCCAGTCGCAGGCCGGCACCAGCGCGAACGCGCCGGTGTTCCTGATGGCGGCCGTGCCGCTGTCGGCGGAAGGAAAGTTCAGCGTGTATTCGTCCGGCGATGGCGTGACGTTCACCACGTTCGCATCGGAGGCGCACGCGCCGGGCGGCACGGCGCTGGCCGATCCATCCATCGTGCGGCACGACGGGCAGTACTACGCCGTCTACGCGCAGGGCGCCGGCCTGGGCATCGCGCGCTCGCGCGACCTGAAGGCGTGGGAAACGGTGCGCACCGCGCCGCTGGCGCTGGCCGGCGGCGCGCAGCTTTCGGCGCCGCGCTGGGTGAAGGAAAAGAACGGCGCGGTGAAGGTGGTCGTCGCGGCGGGCGCGCAGACGTACATCGTGGCGCCGGACGCCGGCTTCACGCGGTGGTCGGCACCGCAGGCCGTGCAGGGCCTGTCCGGCGCGGCCGCCATCGCGGCCACCGACAGCGGCTACGCCGCGCTGGTACGCAATCCCTCCACCGGCATGCTGGAACTGGCCACGGCGCCGGCGCCGGCCGGTCCGTGGACGGTGACGCAACAGGGCGACTGGTCCGGGTGGGGCGCATCGTCCGGCGGCCAGTCTCTCGTCAGGCTGGCCGATGGGGCCTGGCGCGCGTATTTCCGCGATGCCGGCGGCCGCGCCTACTGGTACGCCGACAGCCGCGACAACCTGCGCACCTGGTCGCCGAAGGCGAAGGTGGGCGGCGTGTCCGGCATGATCGGCACCGCGTCGGTCATTCCCGAGGAGCGCAAGGCATTCGCCGCGGCGACGAAGCCGAAAGGCCAGCCGAGGAAAGTCTCGTGGGACGAGCACTCGATGATGGTGGACGGCAGGCGCATCGTCGTCTGGTCCGGCGAGGTGCATCCGTTCCGCCTGCCCAGCCCTTCGCTGTGGCGCGACGTGATCCAGAAGATGAAGGCGGTGGGCTTCAACGGCATCGCGTTCTACTTCGATTGGGGCTACCACTCGCCTGAACCCGGCGTGTACGACTTCGCCGGCATCCGCAACGTGGAACGCGCGATCGAGATCGCCGAGGAGGAGGGCATGTACATCATCGCCCGCACCGGCCCATACGTGAACGCGGAATTGACGGGCGGCGGCTACCCGGGCTGGATGTTCCGCAGCCGCGCGGAAGCCCGCACCGACGACCCGGCCTATCTCGCCGCGGCGGACGAGTGGATGACGCAGATTAACGCGATCATCGCGCGGCACCAGATCAGCGACGGCGGCGGCAACATCATCGCCTACCAGCTCGAGAACGAGCTGGGCAAGGTGGAGCCGAAGCACGTGCGCCAGATGGACCACCTGGCGAAGAAGGCGCGCGCCGACGGCATCACGGTACCGTTCTTCCACAACGCGGCGGGGCGCCTGCCCGACTGGGCGCCGAAGAATTCCACGGCGCCGTGGGCGAACAGCGGCCCGACCGACATCTACGCGTTCGACGGCTACCCGGGCGGCAGCTGCAACGTGTTCGCCGATCCGTCCGGCCCGAACAAGGCGCCGGACTGGGGCATGTATGCGCAGCCGGGGCCGAAGGCCGGCGCGCTGTCGTCGCCCGGCACGCCGGGCTTCGCGGCCGAACTGGGCGGCGGCTGGTTCGACTACTGGGGCTCGAACGGCACCTACGCCTGCACGGCCGAGCGCCAGGGCAAGGGCTACCAGCGGGTGTTCTACGGCACCAACCTGATCAACCGGATCACGATCCACAACGTCTACATGACGTTCGGCGGCACGTCGTGGGGCTGGCTTGCCGGGCCCGTGGTCTATACCTCGTACGACTACGGGGCGCCGATCTCGGAAGACCGCGGGCTGCGGCCGAAGGCGCTGGCGCTGAAGCAGCAGGGCATGTTCGTGCAGGCGGCCGAGCAGGCCGTGGCGCAGATGGACAAGGGCCCGGCGATCGCCACGTCGTCGGACAAGGTGAAGGTCTACCACAACGTCAACCCGAAGCTGGGCGCGCATGTGCTGCTGGCCGTGCACAGCCCGTCGGACCTGCTGAGCGACGACAGTTTCACGTTCGACCTGGCCACGAAGGACGGCAGCTACAAGGTACCGCTGCGCCTGAACGGGCAGGATGCCAAGATGCTGCTGGCGGCCTATCCGCTGGAGCGCCAGCACCTGGTGTATTCCACGTCCGAGCTGCAGACGCATTTCAACAACGGCGAGCGCGATATCGCGCTGCTGCACGGCCGCGACGGCGAAGCCGGCGAGACGGTTCTTCGCTTCACCGGCGCCCCGAAAGTGGAAGTCCTGGCCGGCAAGGTCTCGTCGGACTACGACGCGGCGAAGGGCGACCTGACACTGCGCTATACCCACGACGGCCTGGCGCGGGTGCGCATCACCGGCGGCGGCCGCGCGCCGCTGCTGCTGCTGCTGGCCGACGAAAAAACCAGCCTGCGGTTCTGGACGCAGAAAACCCCCGCCGGCCAGGTGCTGCAGCTGACGCCGGCGCTGGTGCGCAGCGCCACGCTGGCCGGCGGCAAGCTGGCCCTGACGGGCGACACCGCCGCGGCCAGCGCCATCGAGATCTGGGGGCCGAAGTTCAGTACCGCCACCTTCAACGGCGCGGCGCTGTCGCTGGCCGCGCAGCCGGACGGCAGCCACCGGTCGAACGCCGTCGACGGACCGGCGGCCGTCAGGCTGCCGGACCTCGCCGCGCTGCCGTGGACGCGCCGCGCCGACAGCCCGGAGGCGCAGCCGGGTTTCGACGACGCAGCCTGGGCGAAGGCGGACAATCGCGCCTCCGCCGCGCAGACGTGGACGATGCCCGAGCGCGGCCAGCCCACGCTGGCGATGAGCGACTACGGCTTCCACCATGGCGACGTGTGGTACCGCGGCCATGTGGACATCGCCGACGTGAAGAACAATCAACTGGAACTGTTCTATGGCGCCGGCGGCGCCGGCATGGTGCAGGTGTGGATCGACGGCCGCTTCGTCGGCCAGCATGAAATGGACACGGGCCGCTCGTTCCCGGAAACCACCGACAGCGTGAAGCTGGCCTTGGGCGACTTGAAGCCGGGCAGGCACGTGATCGCCGTCATGGTGCGCAACAACTCGCACAACTGGAACCTGATGGCGGACGATTACCACCGCGAGGCGCGCGGCCTGATTTCCGCATCGCTGACGTCGAAGGGCGGCAAGCGCTTCGCCGTGCCGATCGAGTGGCGCATCCAGGGCCGCCGGGGCGGCGAAACGCTGGACGACGTGGCGCGCGGTCCGCTGAACAACGGCGGCCTGTATGGCGAGCGCGAAGGCTGGCACCTGCCGGCGACCGCGAAGGCCGGAGCGGGTGCCGGCTGGGTGGCGGCGAAGCCGACCGATGCGCCCCCGGCCGCGGGCACCTACTGGCTGAAGACGAGCTTCGATCTCGACCTGCCGAAGGCGCACGATGTGCAGCTCGGCCTGGCGTTCGGCGATACGTCGAAGCCGCGTTCGGAGCGCGAGAACCGCGCGCTGATCTTCGTGAACGGCTGGAACATGGGCCAGTTCATCGCCCACATCGGCCCGCAGCGCACGTTCGTGATCCCGCCCGGCATCCTGAACCCGAACGGGCGGAACACGATCGCGCTCGCGGTCACCACCGACGGCAGGAAGGAAAACGCGCTGGAGCCGGTGGCGCTGGTGAACCTGCGCACCGTGCGCGGCGGCGTGCCGCTGGAGATCGTGGCAACGCCGCAGGATCGCCGCTGAGCAGGGTGGTCGAGTCCGCCGCCGGGCGGCATGACGCTGCCCGGCGATCACATTGTTGATGACTTCGCCGCCGGGATATGGTTAATATGACAAGTCCACCAAAACCATATCCAGGAGACTTATGTCCATCATCCGCGCCGCCCTTGCGGCCATCGGTTTCGCCACGCCGCTGCTGGCCTTCGCCAACCCGGGCCTGCTGGCCGAAGTGAAGGCGGCCGATGCCGCCTACTGGAAAGCCTACAACAGCTGCGATTATGCCGCGCTGGATGCGCTGACGGCGGAAAACGTCGAGTTCTACCACGACGTGGCCGGCAGCCTGACCGGCCGCGCCGCGTTGACGGATTCCGTGCGCAAGAACATCTGCGGCGATGCCACGCTGGCGATCCGCCGCACGGCGCAGGAAAAGGACGGCCAGGCCTACCTGCTGCACCGCGGTCCCGATGTGTATGGCGCCGTGCTGACCGGCCGCCATGAATTCACGAACAGCCGGAACGGCGGCGCCGCGGTGCCGGTGGGCGAGGCGCTGTACACCATGCTGTGGCTGCGTGAGAACAAAGGCTGGAAGCTGTCCCGCGCGCTGAGCTACGAGCACAAGCCCTTGCAAAACCCCGACACGCCGGCGGCCGTCACGCTGAGCGCGGCGGAGCTGGACCGGTTCGCCGGCAGCTATTCGGCCAAGGCCCAGCCGGTGTTCGTCCTCAAGCGCGAGGGCGGCAACCTGACGGTCGACGTCGGTGGCCGCCCATGGACGCTGTACCCGAAGAGCGCCAATACCTTCTTCATCAAGGGCCGCAACATCGAGGTCGAGTTCAAGCCGCCGGTCGACGGCAAGATACCCGGCTTCATCGTGCGCGAAGACGGCCAGCAGGTGGACGAGGGCAAGCGCTTGTAACGCCGGGAGCGATACCGGCGCACTGTGCGCCAGCTAACGGACGGCAAGCCGGCGTGGGTCCACCCTGTCGCTGAACGACAGGAGGTTCCATGGACGCAGCGTATGTAAAGCTGAGCAACGACACGGACGTCGCCCAACTGGTGACACGCACCGACCCCATGCTGGCCTGCTGGGCCGCGCTGGTGCAGGTATGGGACGGCATCGAAGGCACGCTCGACGAAACCGACCCGCCCGGCAGCGCGGAAAACGCCACGCCGTTGACGGCAGTCCGGCCGTTCGGCTGACGCTTTCACGGCTCAGGCCGTGTCATGGTGCCAGGCACCCTGACACGACCTCGACAATAGCCTCAACCATGGCAATCCGATTCTTGATACCGTCTGAGAAAGATGCCAGGCAGCCTGTGCCACCAAACTCGTCCCGATGGCGCGGCCTGTGCAGCTGTTCGACTGACGCTACTACTGCCGAGCTCGTGTCAGGGGGGCAGACCCCATGACACGAGCTCGGCGGGCGGGATTGGCGTTGAACTTCAGCGCTGCCGCACCTTCGCGCCGCTAAATATCTCCAGTGGAATCGCCTCCGCCATTGCGGCCATGCCGGCATCGTTCGGATGCAGGCGGTCGCCGCTGTCGTATTTCGCCTGCAGCCTTGCCGGGCGCGCGGGGTCGCGCAGCGCGCGGTCGAAGTCGATCACCGAGTCGAATTCGCCGCCTTCGCGGATCCATTGGTTGACGGCCTGCCGCACCGCTTCCTTCGGCGCCGTGAAGTAGCCGGGGAAGGTCGTGCCTTCGAACGGCGTCAGCGTGGCGCCGTGGATCGCGATGCCGTGCGTGCGGGCGCGGGCGATCACCTGGCGGTAGCCGGCGATCAGGTCTTCCGCGGTGGGGCCTTCGGCGGCCGGCATCGAGCCGGTGCCGGGGTGGCCGATGTCGTTGATCCCGATGAGCAGCACCACGTGGCGCACGCCGGCGGTGGCCAGCACGTCGCGGTCGAAGCGCGCCAGCACGGCGCGGCCGAACGGCGGCCACTCGCCGGGGTCGCGCAGCAGCCGGTTGCCGCCGATGCCGCGGTTGACGATGCCCAACTGAGCAACCGATTGCACGCCGGCCGGCCCGTCCGGCGCCTTCGCCCGGGCCGCCTGCAGGCGCCGCGCGAGCACGTCGGGCCAGCGCCGGTTGGCATCCCTGGTCGTGTTCGAGCCATCCGTGATCGAATCGCCGAGCGCGACGATCGTGCCGGCCCCTGGCGCCATCACGTCCACCCCGGTCAGGAACGGCCACGACGTGATCGTGCGCTGCGTCGGGAACGTCGCGGCGCCGGCGAAGTTGCCGGGCTGGGACACGTAGCTGGTCTGGAACGCGTTGCCGTGGATCGTGGCCGCCTTCGCTTCGCCCGGCAAATACAGGCTGACGGCGAGGTCTGCCTGGGCCGGCACCGCCAGGTCCACCGGGTCGGACAGCACCGGCGCGCCCAGCGGAATGACCACGAACGGCCGGCCGCCGAACGTGAGCACGCGGCCCGACGCCGTGTCCACCCCGGCACCGCTGGTCCGCAACGCCACGTGCGCGGCGTCGATCCGCAGCGGCGTATCGCCCAGTTCATTCGACAACCGGATGCGCACCTTGCCGCCGCCGATGCTGGAGCGGACGACCAGCCGCACGGTCTGGCCGGTGAACGTCTCCGGATTCTTCGGCGCGGCGTCGGCCGGCGCCGTGCCCCACGTGCCGGCCCAGCCCTGGCCGGCTTCGGAAAAGGCGTGGGCCGATGGCATGCCTGCCAGCGCGGCGAGCGACAGCGTGGCGGCGAGCAGGCGGCGCCGCGCGGGCGCAAACGATGATTTCAAATCGGTCTCCTTGTTCATGACTCCCCGCGGTACGGGGGACAGGCGACACTGTAAGCAGCGATGCCGCGGTGCGCAAGGGCCGTTCCGCAAGCTTGCGGGAAGCATGGAAGCGGCATGCCGAAAACGGCGCGGCGTTGTTCAAAGCACACAGCATCGTCAACTTTTGCGCCGAAACAGGCCATTACGGCTCAACTCCGTGAGTGATTGGTGCTCGCATCGCCTCAACAAAATGAACTCGCCCTACTATCAAATCGACTCCGGCAAACGGAGCGTGACATCAAAAAAGCGAGGAGACAGCATGAAGTCCAGCAAGCACATGGGGAAGGGCCTGCAGCCAACGTTGATCGCACTGGCGATATCGACGCTTGCCACGCAGGCCTGGGCACAGGAAGCGGCGCCACCGGCGCCACCGGCAACGGCCGCGGAAAGCGCGACACCGCAGGACCCGAACGTCGTCGTCGTGACGGGGTTCAGGGCCAGCCTTAACAGCGCATTGAACACCAAGAAGGCATCCGACGGCATCGTCGACGTGATCAAGGCGGAAGACATCGCCAAGTTTCCCGATGCGAACCTGGCCGAGTCGCTGCAGCGCGTGCCCGGCGTGGCGCTGGCGCGCGGCGACGGCGGCGAGGGCAAGCAGATCACGGTGCGCGGCCTGAGCGCCGGCTTCACCAGGGTGCGCATCAACGGCATCGAAGGCGTGGCGGCCACCGGCTCGTCGGACATCAACGGCAGCACCAACCGCGGGCGCGGCTTCGATTTTTCGGTGTTCGCGTCGGAGCTGTTCAACAGCCTCGAAGTGCGCAAGACCTCCGAGGCAGCCGTCGAGGAAGGTTCGCTGGGCGCCACCGTCGATTTGCGCACCGGCCGTCCGTTCGATTTCAAGGGGCGCACCGTCAGCTTCGGCCTGCAGGAAAACTACAACGACCTGTCGAAGAAGACCCAGCCGCGCGTGACGGCACTGCTGTCGGACCGCTGGGAAACGCCGTACGGCAAGGTGGGTGCGCTGGTTTCCGGCGCCTGGTCGAAGCGCCGTGCGCTGGAAGAAGGCTACGAGGCGGTGGACCTGCTGTCCGCCAATGCCGACGGCGGTTTCTGCTCGCCGGTGGGCGTGGCGCAAAATCCCGCCAGCAGCGCGGTGAAGGGCATCAACGCGGCCAACTGCGGCTTCGGCGAACCGCGCACGTCGAACCTGGCTGCATGGAACGACGTGATGGGCCGCACGGACAACAACGGCGGCACGATCGCCAGCCCGGCGGCGGGCTCCGGCGCCTTCCACCCGCGCATTCCGCGCTACCGCCGTTCGATGACCGACTACGAGCGCACCGGTATCACCGGCGCGCTGCAATGGAAGCCTTCGTCCGATACGGACGTCAACCTCGACCTCATGTACGGCAAGTTCGACAACCGGCGCTACGACAACTACATCTCGGCAATCTCGTTCGGCCGCACGCTGCAGACGGCGAACGGCAAGCCGCAGACCTCGATCGTCGACGCCCACTTCAACGAGAACGGCAGCTGGGACTACGGCAAGTTCAACGGCGTGGATATCCGCAGCGAAGGCCTGCTCGACGTCTACACCACCACGTTCAAGCAGTACGTGTTCTCCGGCGGCCACCGTTTCAGCGACCGCTTCAAGGTCAACTTCCTGCATGGCACGTCGAATTCGGAGCTGGACGAACCGATGCGCGCCACCGTGCAGTTCGACTCGCCGAATGTGGACGGCTTCTCGTTCGATTTCCGCAACAACCGCAACGTTCCGGCACTCAATTTCGGCATCGACGTGTCGAACCCGAACAGTTTCACCTTCGCGGCGCAGGAAGCCGACGGCACGCTGCACGGCCAGTTCGTGGGCCGCTACCTGAACACGCAGAACCGCCTGAAGACCACGGAGCTGAACGGCGCCTTCGAAGTCAACGACAACCTCACGCTGCGCGGCGGCTACTCGAACCGCAAGAACACGTGGAGCAACGTGGAAATCGCCTCCGGCGGCAACGGGCTGGCATTGCCGGCCGGCGTGACGCTGGCCGATATCACCCAGCAGGTATCGGGCTTCGGCAAGGGGCTCGGCGCGAACGTGCCGTCGTCGTGGGCCGCCGTCGATCTCGACAAGCTGCGCGCCATCTACGACATCGAGTGCCATTGCGCCGCGGTGCCGGGCTCGCAGTACGCCTACCTCACGCAGGCCAACCGCGCGGTCGAGGAAAAGATCGATGCGCTGTACGGCATGGTCGACTTCAACTACAACTGGGGTGGCATCGGCTGGCGCGGCAACGTGGGCGTGCGCGGCGCCGAGACCAAGGCCACGTCGATGGCGCTGCTCAACGTGAACGGCCAGCTGCAGCCGAACATCGTCACCAAGAAGTACCGCGACTGGCTGCCGGCGCTGAACCTGACCGCGCAGCTGCCGCGGGACGTGTACCTGCGCTTCTCCGCCGGCAAGACGCTGTCGCGGCCGGAATACGTGGACCTGGCGCCGTCGGCCACCGTGTCCGGCCAGTCCGGCACCGTGGCCATCGGCAACGGCAACCTCGACCCGATCCGCGCCCGCACGTACGACCTGCAGGCCGAGTGGTACTACGCCAAGAACGCCATGGTGTCGCTGGGCCTGTTCCGCAAGGAGATCGACAGCTTCATCCAGACCGTGTCGGAACGCGCCGTCTACAACACGCTGGGCCTGCCGAACGACCTGCTGGTGTTCAGCGGCTGCTCGATCACCGGCGGCACGCCGGGCTGCCCGACCTCGCCGACCGATTCGGTGGTGGTCAGCCGCAAGGTCAACACGCCGGGCGGCCCGCTCAACGGCCTGGAATTCAATGTGCAGACGCCGTTCACCTTCCTGCCGGGCGTGTGGAAGAATTTCGGGATGCTGGCCAACTACACGTATGTGAAGTCGAAGATCACCTACATCACGCGGGTGGACAACCCGAACACCGCCGCCAACGAGCAGCTCCAGGTGCAGGCCAACTTCACCGGCCTGTCGCCTCGCGCGCACAACCTCACGCTGTTCTACGAGGATGCGAAGTTCTCGGCGCGCGTGTCGAAGGCGCACCGCTCGTCGTACCTGCTGGCCGTGCTGGGCGACGTGCAGGGCCACGACTTCACGGTCGTCGACGGATCGTCCAACTATGACGCCAGCATCTCGTACCAGCTCACGCCGAACCTGCGCGTGTCGCTGGAAGGCCAGAACCTGACCGACGAGCCGCTGCGCTACGGCCGCGACACGCAGCGCAACGACACGCTGCTGTATGTGCATTCCGGCCGCTCGGCCGTGCTGGGCCTGAGCTACAAGTTCTGACGGTCCGCAACCAGGCCGCGCCCCTTGCCGGGCGCGGCCCGTTCCGCCATGCGGAGCACTTATAACGTTCACCACCACGCAAGAGGATGAGACATGCAACAGAACAAGCACCACGCGGTTCGCCTTCAACCCAAGCTGATAGCGCTAGCTACTTCGATGGCCGTGGCCATGCTGGCTAGCCAGGCCCAGGCACAGCAGGCTGTCGATGCACCGGCGCCGGCAGCGCAGCAGGCCGTGGCAACGCCGGCAGTGGAATCGCCGGCGGCGGCGGAACAGGCAACGGCACCGGCAGCGGCGCCCGCAGCTGCTGGTGCATCGGGTGCATCGGGTGCACAGGCGGCAAGCGGTTCCTCGGCAGCGCCCGCGGGCCAGGCCAGCGGTGCCGATGCCAATGCCAATACCGTGGTCGTCACCGGCTTCCGGGCCAGCCTGAACAGCGCACTGAACACGAAGAAGAACGCCGACGGCATCGTCGACGTCATCAAGGCCGAGGACATCTCCAAGTTCCCCGATGCGAACCTGGCCGAGTCGCTGCAGCGCGTGCCCGGCGTGGCGCTGGAGCGGGGCGACGGCGGCGAGGGCAAGCAGATCACCGTGCGCGGCCTGAACGCGGGCTTTACACGCGTGCGCATCAACGGCATCGAGGGCGTGGCGGCCACCGGCGCATCGGACATCAACGGCAGCACGAACCGCGGCCGCGGCTTCGACTTTTCCGTGTTCGCGTCCGAGCTGTTCAACAGCCTGTCGGTGCGCAAGACTTCCGAAGCCGCCGTGGAAGAAGGTTCGCTGGGCGCCACGGTCGATCTGCGTACCGGCCGGCCGTTCGACTTCAAGGGCCGCACGATCAGCTTCGGGCTGCAGGAATCGTACCGCGAGATGGGCAAGAAAACCCAGCCGCGCGTGACCGGCCTGATCTCCGACCGCTGGGAAACGCCATACGGCCGCTTCGGCGCGCTGATCTCCGGCGCCTGGTCCAAGCGGCGCGCGCAGGAGGAGGGCTACGAGGCCGTCAGCATCGTGGCCGCCAACACCGACGGCGGCTTCTGCTCGCCGCTCGGCGTCACGCCGCAGACACCGGCGAACAACCCGGTGAAAGGCGTGACCGCCACCTCGTGCGGCACCGGTGCCGACCGCCTGTCGAACGCCGCCGCCTACAACGACGTGTTCAGCCGCCGCGACGACTACGGTGGCCTGCTGGCCAATCCGGCCGCCGGCAACGGTGCGTTCCACCCGCGCATTCCGCGCTTCCGCCGTTCGATGACGGACTATGAGCGCCTGGGCATGACCGGCGCGCTGCAATGGAAGCCGAACGCGGATACGGACGTCAACCTCGACCTCATGTACGGCAAGTTCGACAACATCCGCTACGACAACTACATCTCGGCGATCTCGTTCGGCCGCACGATGGACCAGGCCAACGGCAAGCCGCAGACCTCGATCGTCGATGCGCACTTCAACGAGAACGGCAGCTGGGATTACGGCAAGTTCAACGATGTCGACATCCGCAGCGAAGGCCTGGTCGATGTGTACAAGACCATCTTCAAGCAGCACGTGTTCACGGTCGGCCACCGCTTCAGCGACACGCTGCGCGGCAACTTCATGCACGGCGTATCGGATTCGAAGCTGGACGAGCCCATGCGCGCCACCGTGCAGTTCGATGCGCCGAACGTGGATGGCTTTTCGTTCGACTTCCGCCAGAACCGCAACGTGCCGATCCTGAACTTCGGCATCGACGTGTCGGACCCGAAGAACTTCACGTTCGGTCCGCAGGAAGCCAACGGCACGCTGCATGGCCAGTTCGTGGGCCGCTACCTGAAGACCACCAACCGGCTGCAGACCACGCAGGCCGACGTCGAATGGGAAGTCAACGACCATATCACGCTCAAGACCGGCTTCTCGGCGCGCAAGAACCGCTGGACCAACCTGGAGCTCGGTTCCGGCGGCAACGGCCTGACGCTGCCGGCCGGCACCACGGTGGCCGACTATACCCAGCAGATCACCGGTTTCGGCAAGAACCTGGGCGGCACCGGCGTGCCGACATCGTGGGCCACGGTGGACCTGGACAAGTTCCGCGCCGCGTGGGATATCGAATGCCATTGCGCCGCGGTGCCGGGTTCCGAGTACAACTACCTCACCCAGTCGAACCGCAACGTGGAGGAAAAGATCAACGCGGTGTTCGGGATGGTGGACTTCAACTACGACGTGGGCCCGGTGACGTTCCGCGGCAACCTGGGCGTGCGCGGCGCCGAGACGAAGCTGTCGTCGATGGCGCTCATCAACGTCAACGGCCAGCTGACGCCGAACTACGGCTACAAGAAATACCGCGACTGGCTGCCGGCGCTGAACCTGACGGCGATCCTGCCGAACGACGTGTTCCTGCGCTTCTCGGCCGGCAAGGTATTGTCGCGCCCCGACTACGTGGGCCTGACGCCGTCGGTTTCCGTCAACACGACGGGCCAGTCGGTCTCGATCGGCAATCCGAACCTGGACCCGATCCGCGCCAACACCTTCGACGTGCAGGGCGAGTGGTACTACGCGAAGAACGCGATGGTGGGCCTGGGCATCTTCCGCAAGGACATGAAGTCGTTCATCCAGGGCGTGTCCGAGCTGCAGACCTACTCGTCGCTGGGCATTCCGAACGACCTGCTGCAGACCTCCACCGGCTGCTCGATCACCGGCGGCACGCCAGCGTGCCCCACGCAGCCCGATACGCTCGTGACGGTCAGCCGCCAGGTCAACACCAGCGGCGGCCCGCTGAACGGCGCGGAATTCTCGTGGCAGACGCCGTTCTCGTTCCTGCCCGGCGCCTGGTCGAACTTCGGCATGATGGCCAACGTGACGCGCGTGAAGTCGAAGATCAAGTACCTGACGCGCCTGGACAACCCGCGCACGACCACCAACGAGGAGCTGTCGATCATCACGAACTTCACGGGCCTGTCGCCGCGCGCGAACAACTTCACGCTGTACTACGACGACGAGAAGTTCAGCGCCCGCGTCTCGCGCGCCTACCGCTCCAGCTACTATCGGGCCATCCGCGGCAACGTGGACGGCCACGACTACCTGGTCGCGGATGCCTCCACCACGTACGACATGAGCACGTCGTACCAGGTCACGCCGCAGCTGCGCATCTCGTTCGAGGCGCAGAACCTGTCGAACGAACCGACCCGCTACTACAACGATACGCAGCGCCAGGACACGCTGCTGTACGTGCGTTCGGGCCGTACGCTCGTGCTGGGGGCGAGCTACAAGTTCTGACGCACTATCCTCCCGGCAGATACAGCGGCATCGAATCCTCCCACCGGCTGTCCGTGAGGATGCGCTTGCCGCTGCCGGGTTTGCATCCTGCCGCGGGATCGCGGCGGAAGACCCCGCGCTTGCATGTGGTGCCGGGCAGCGGCCGGCATTCGCGAGGTACGCTGCCGCGATCCCGGCGCGATGCGGGGATAGGTCGAGTTACGCTCGTCAAGCCAGTCGAAGGCGTATGGTCCGGCCCGCTCCAGGGCAGTTCCCGTCACCCGGGCGTCGGTGGCGATGACCGACAGTCCAACGCGATTGTCGCCGCCTGCGCCGTGTCACTGTTAACCTGTGCCGAAATCTGCGCACAGGTGCGGATCAGCTGCCACGCTGTCCCACTCCACCCACGCTGACCGCTTGTCCAGCTATGTATTTTTCACATAGCAGCTAGTGGGTTATGAATGTTGTATGTTTCTTCCAGTCTGACAGAATCGTTGCAGGGAATAAGCGGGTAAAAGCCCGCGTCCACCCTCATCAGATAAAGGAGACAAGCAATGTTGACAAACGCCGCAGGGGTCACCGTAACAAAGAATCCAGCCCGGCGCCGCTGGTACGGACAACTATGGGTGCAGGTGCTGGTTGCGATGGCCCTGGGCATCTTGCTCGGGCACTACGCCCCCGACCTGGGAACCAGGATGCAGCCCCTGGGGGATGGCTTCATCAAGCTGATCCGCATGCTGATCGCGCCAATCATCTTTTGCACCGTCGTGCTGGGTATTGCCAAGATGGATGACATGTCGCGCGTCGGACGCGTTGCCATCAAGGGACTCATCTACTTTGAAGTCATGACGACCATTGCCCTGATCGTGGGCCTGGTCATGGTCAACCTGTGGCAACCGGGCGCGGGCATGAACGTCGATGCATCGAACCTGGACACGAATTCGATCAAGAGTTATGTGGCGCAGGGCCATGATGCCGGGATCATTCCGTTCGTGATGAACATTATTCCGTCCACAATGGTGGGATCGTTTTCCGAAGGCCACATTTTGCAGGTACTGCTGGTGTCGGTACTGCTTGGCTGCGCGCTCGTGAAGGCGGGCGATATCGGCAAGCCCGTCATCAGCCTGCTGGAAGGCCTCTCCAAGGTATTTTTCGGCATGGTGGCCATCGTCATGTGGGCCGCTCCGATCGGCGCTTTTGGCGCGATCGCATTCACGGTTGGCAAATATGGAGCATCCGCGCTGCTGTCGCTGGGCAATTTGCTGCTGTGCTTCTACATCACGTGCCTGGTCTTCATTTTTGCGATCCTCGGTCCGATCTCACGGCTGTGTGGCTTCAGTCTGTTCAAGCTCATGCGCTACCTGCGTGAAGAGATTCTCGTTTGCCTGGCAACGACCTCGTCGGAAAGCGTTCTGCCACAGATGCTGACGAAGATGGAGCGTCTGGGCTGCAAGCCCAGCGTCGTCGGCCTGATCATCCCGACCGGCTATTCGTTCAACCTCGACGGCACCTGCCTGTACCTTGCCAGTGTCACTGTTTTCCTGGCACAGGCCACCAATACCCCACTTGACCTGACGCAGCAGATTACGCTGTTGGGAGTCCTGCTGCTGACATCCAAGGGGGCCGCCGGCGTGGCGGGGGCTGCGTTCGTCGTCCTTGCCGCGACACTGTCCACAGTGGGCTCCATTCCGGTAGCCAGCGTTGCCATGATTCTCGGCGTACATCGCTTGCTCTCCGAAGGCCTTACGCCGACGAACCTGATCGGCAACGCGGTGGCAACGATCGTCATCTCGAAATGGGAAAAGGCGCTTGACACCGAGACGCTGCAGCGCGTTCTCAACCGCGAATAATCGCTCTTCCTCTACTTGCCATGCAGGCCGTCGGAGCTTGCTGGCCCCAATCCGGGAGACATCCATGTGCAGGCCACACCGCACGGCCGCTGGCCGTCTTATTGCCTTTTCTTTTTTTGCATCAGCACTGCTTCCGCTCGTCGCTGTCCACGCGGCCGACGGCGTCCAGCTGTACGGCCTGCTCGGTACCTATGCCGGCAGCATCAGACGCAGCGACAGTACTGCACACACCGCTGTGATCGGTTCCGGCGGCCTCACGACGTCCTGGTGGGGCGTGCGCGGCAGCGAAGACCTCGATGATGGCATGAAGGCCGTGTTCCAGCTGGAGCAGTTCTTTCAACCTGATACCGGCGGCGCAGGCCGCACCGCTGCCGATCCCGCTGGTTTTTCCCGGAGCGCCTGGGTAGGGCTTGCGGGCCGGTTCGGCCAGTTGACACTCGGCCGGCACACTTCGCCCTACTATCTGTCGATGCAGCAAGTCAATCCATTCGGCGCATCGGTCGTGTTCTCTCCGCTTGTCGTCCAGAGTTATGTAGCGGCATTCGGCAGTACGGTGATTGGCGATACCGTATGGAACAACACGATCCAGTACATCGCGCCCACGTTCGGTGGTCTGGGTACGACGATCGTCTATGCACCGGGCGAGACCGCAGGTAAGTCAGGCATCGCCAATGCGGGCCTGCATTGGCGTTACGTGCGAGGCAAGCTCACTGCCGTGCTATCTGCGCAGCGTATGCGCACCGCTGCCGTGGCGCCGTCGACGGGACAGAAAGCGTACCTCACCGGCCTGTCGTACGACGCGGGATGGGCAAGACTCTATGCGTCGGTGCAAACGACCGATAATGCGGTGACCGACATCGCTTCCCGTACCTGGCAGCTTGGTACCGCGGTGCCGGTTACGCAAGGCGGTTCGATCCTCGCTTCCTGGGCCACGACAACAGGGCGCAATCCAGCCGCCGCCGTGGCGCGCCGCGATACCCTAGGTATCGGCTACGACCATTATCTGTCGCGTCGTACCGACGTCTACGTCACATACTTATACGACAAGATCCATGGCAAGGCGAGTGGCAGCAGCTATGCGCTGGGCATTCGCCACCTGTTCTGACGCGTCAGCCCAGATACGCGTCGATGTTTTTCTGGCGCGCCTCGTAAAGCGGCATGATCTCGCTTTCGAGCATCGCCACCGCGCGGGTCGCCAGCCGGGACATTGGATGCTGGTTGTTCGTGGCCAGTGCCATCCGCCCGCGGATGACCGGGTCGACGATCCGTGTGCAGCGGAAACGCCGCTGGCGCGCATCCGCCAGGATCGCGTTGAGGGGCAGAGCGGCATGGCCATGGCCTTCATCTACCAAGTCGAGCAGCGGCGGCACAGCATCGATTTCCAGGGCGATGTCAAGCTGCACACGACGCTCCGATGCACACATCTCGACGAGCGTACGGATCGCATGCTGGCGGCCGGGGATGATGAGCGGGTAGCGCGCCAGCTCGGCCATGGAGATTGTGTCGGGCATGTCGGCATTGGCCCGGCTGATCAGATAGATCTCTTCGGTGAACAGTGTCCGTTTGTCGATCAGCGGCGTCTCGCCCGTGTCATACAGGATGGCTGCGTCGATCCGTCCCATCGCCAGCCATTCGACGAGATAGCTCGACAATCCTTCCGAGACGGCAATCGTTGCCTGCGGAAACTGCGCCTGAAAGCTGCGTACCAGGGCCAGCGTGGCAAAGCGCGCAACGCTGGGCGCCAGGCCAATCTTGAACTGGCCGTCGAGCGATCCCTGCAGGTTCTTCAATGCGTCTCGCGCGCCTTCCACCTGGTGCAGGATCCCCTTGCTGTGCTCGAGCAGCACCTTGCCGGCCTCCGTCAATACAACACCGCGGCCATTGCGAAGGAGCAGGTTCTGCCGCAACTCCACTTCCAGCTGCCGAACGAGCCGGCTGAGTGCCGGCTGGGTGCGGCCAAGAATGGCAGATGCTCGCGTGAAGCTGCTCAGCTCCGCGACGTGTACGAAGGCTTCAAGCTGGTCAAGGTTCATTTTGCGGTATGTGAATACGGCATAGGAGCTAGTGGGATATCGGCATTGTATCGGTAAGAAGGGATTGTCACAATGAATCCACGTTCAGCGCATAGGCGCTGGCCAGTTATCTCTAAAGGAACCACCATGAAAACTTGCTTGCCTCCCGACGCCAATCCTGTGCGACCGGCTTATCGCCTGCCTCGCGGCGCCTGCGATGCGCACTGCCACGTGTTCGGACCTGCTGCAAAATTTCCCTATGCACCGGATCGTACCTATACACCGCCCGACGCGCCTGTCGAAGCACTGCGCGCACTGCACGACCGGCTCGGCATCTCCCGTGCTGTGATCGTCCACGCCAGCTGCCACGGCGTCGACAATACCGTTACGCTCGACGCGATCCGGTCGAGCAATGGCGCCTATCGCGGTGTCGCCAATGTCCGTCCCGAGATCTCCGACAGCGAACTGGCCGATCTGCATGCTGGAGGAATTCGGGGAATTCGCTTTAACTTCGTAAAGCATCTGGGCGGTGTACCCGACGTGGCCGTCATCGAGACGATGGCGCAGCGGATCGCACCGCTCGGTTGGCACATGGTGCTGCACTTTGACGCCGAGGACATCCCTGAACAGCAGGCATTGCTGCGCAAAATCACCGTGCCGTTCGTCATCGACCATATGGGGCGTGTCCGCGCTGCGCAGGGGATCGGGCAGCGTCCGTTCCAGTTGCTGCTGTCATTACTGCGTGAGAATCCGCTGGCCTGGGTGAAGATCTGCGGTGCCGAGCGCGTCTCGACCGGCAAGCGCCCCTTCAATGACGCTGTCCCGTTCGCCCAGGAACTGATCGCCACGGCACCGGAGCGCCTGCTTTGGGGTACGGACTGGCCGCATCCGAATATTTCCCACGACATGCCGAACGACGGCGAGCTGGTGAATCTGTTCCACGAATTTACCGGAAGCGACAAGGTACGCAAGCAAATTCTCGTCGATAACCCGGCACAGCTCTACGGCTTCGATCCGCTCTGAACGCGTATTGCTGCTGCCCATGCGAACGGACCTGCTGCGCTATCTTCATGTCTTCGCCGTCGTTGCCGAATACGGCTGCATCCGCGCTTCCTGCGACGCATTGGTCAAGGCACCGTCCACACTGACGCGCGCGATTGCCAGCCTTGAAGGCATGCTGGCCACGACCCTGTTCGATCGCACGGCCTCCGGATTGCGGCTAACGGCGCATGGCGACCTGGTCCGCCAGCATGTGCGCAAGATCCGGGCCGAGCTGGTCGGCGTACATGCCGAAGCGCTTTCATCGCCGGGTCGGATCGGCCCCGTGGCCGAGGTTGCCGCGCTGTTTAACGAAAGCCGCCTTCGGTTGGCGGTTTTGCTCGCCGCACAGGGCCACATGCCCAGCGTTGCCACGGCAGGCTGTGTCACGCAGCCCGCCGTGAGCCAGGCTATCAAGCACCTGGAATCCAGCCTTGGCCAGGCGATGTTTGCCCGTGCCCCGGTGAAGATGATGCCTACGGAGCAGGCCACGGAATGGATCAGCTGCTTCGAGCGTGTCCTGCGAGAGCTGGATATTCTGCGGTACCGGCTCCGCAGCGCGTGTTGACGACGGCTGGGATGGCGACGCGCCGGGCAAGGCGGGCAGGGTCGCTGGCCGAATCTTGATCGTCCAGGCTGAAGTGCCGCGGACGACACTGTCCACGCCGCATGACAAGTCAGACGCGACACCGGCATGCGTTGTCAACGCTGCAGCGCAGCGGCGTAAACTGATACACCAGAACACCAACCATTATTGGAAGCCGGCGCCCATGTTCTGCCTTGCCGGCCGCCGCCAGCCTTGTCCGGCTCAACCTCCCGGCAGATACAGCGGCATCGAATCCTCCCACCGGCTGTCCGTGAGGATGCGCTTGCCGCTGCCGTCGGCGTTCATGATGTAGATCTGCCCGTACTGCTGGAAGGTCTGCTCGTACAACGCCGCCTCGTCGCGGAAGCCGTGCTGCGACCCGCTCCACAGGATGCGGCCGTCCGCGCTCCACACCGCGTGCCCGTCGCTCGACGGGTGGTCGGTGCAGCGGAACAGGCCGCTGCCGTCAGGCCGGATCGTGTAGATATCGTAGTTGCCGTCGTCGCCGCGGCGCGTGAACACGATGCGTTTGCCGTCCGGCGACCAGCCGGGCAGGTTGTCCAGCCCTTCGGTCAGCACGCGTGCCTTGCGCGTTTCCAGGTCGAGAACGCGCAAGCCCTTTTCCTTGGCACCCCACACACGGTAGACCAGCTCCTTGCCGTCCGCCGAATAGCTGGGGAAGCCCGAGTGCAGCGTGCCGTCGGTGAGCTGCTCGGCGCCGCTGCCGTCGCGGCGCACGCGCCACAGCGCGGCGGTCATCGTGTTGCGTTCGGCGAACCAGTAGCCCAGGCCGAACGCGATCCATTCGCCGTCCGGCGACCAGGCCGGCTGGAAGGCGCCGGCCAGGCCCATGCGCACCTTCGCCAGGTCGAGGCCATGGCCTTCCGATTCGAAGACCTTGCGCTTTTCCGACCCGTCCGGCCGCATGATGAACAGCGAGCTGTTGCCCAGCTGTTTTTCCGTAAACACGATCCAGCCGTCGCGCGACATCTGCGGATACACATCCACGTGGCGATAGTCCCAATTCCTGTCCCAGCTGAACAGCGGCTTGAACAGGGGGCGCACCGGCTTGAACGACACCTTCTCGTAGATCACCGACGTGCCGTCCGGCGTCCAGCTGGGCGAGCGCAGGAAGGCCTGCTTCACCGGCGCCCGGCCGGACGTGTAGGCCAGGCCCTCGTTCGGGCCGTACTTGACCAGGTAGCCGATCTCCGTGGCGTTCACGTATTGCGGCTGCAGCTTCAGGTCGGTGCCGGTCGTGTGCTCGATTCTTTCTCCGCTGGCCACGTCCACGGACACGATCTGCGAGTACGCCTTGCCGATGTAGTTCGGCCGGCGCGCGCCCCAGGTGGCCTCGACGGTCATTTCGTAGAACACGATGCGCTTGCCGTCCGGCGACCATTGCGGCGACCCGAGGCAGTAGCCTGGCCGCGTGGCCACCTTGCGCAAGCCCGTGCCATCCGGGCGGACGATGTAGATGGAGAGTTCCTGCGTGTGTTCCCAGCCGTGGCCTTCGTCGTGGCCGGTCCAGCCGGTGTCGCGGTCGCTGGAGAAGGCCAGCCACTTGCCGTCCGGCGACCAGGAGGGGCGGAAATAGCCGTCCGGCTTGTTGTCATCCTTGCCGCGGATCTTGCCGATCCCGGTCAGTTGCCTCAGGCGCCCCGTAGTCATGTCACGCAGCCAGACGTTTGTGCGGTAGCCATTGGCGGTGGACACGAACGCCAGCATTTTCCCGTCCGGCGAGAGCACGCCGGTATCGTCCATCGCGTCGTTCGTCACCAGCGGCTCGATGCCGCTGCCGTCCGCGCGGGCGCGGTAGATATCGGACTGGCCGTCGCCGCGGCGTTCGGACGTAAACAGCAGCCATTTGCCATCGGGCGAACGGCTGGCGTTGTATTCATACGCGGTATCGGGCAGCAGCTTGCGCTCGTTGGAACCGTCGAGGTTCGCGATATACAGTTCCGAGATCGACGGCGCGATCCGGTTCATCAGCATCACACCCTTCTTCTTTGCGGCGTCGGAGGCGCCTTGCGCCCATGCCATGCCTGCCAGCGGCATCTGCGCCGCGGCCGCGGCCGAGCCAAGCAGGCGAAGGATTTTTCTGCGATCCATTTGTTCTCCTGATAATAATTATGGGGTCGACGTTGCGTCTCCGGCGGGTCACCGGACGTCAGGTCGGGCCGGTGATCGCACCGGCCCTGGCGGAGAGTATGGCGTGCGCGCGTGGGCGAAGTCTTTGAACAAAAGTGAAGTTCGCTGGCACTTTTGTGCAGCACGGGCGGGGCGTGCACCGCCCGTGCTGCTCCTACTGCTGCTGCCGCGAAGTGATCCTGAACTGGCTCGGCGCCTGCCCCACCTCCTTGCGGAAGAAGCGGGTGAAATACGCGGCATTCGAGAAGCCCAGCCCGAAGGCGATCTGCTCCATCGACATGTCGCCGAAGATCAGGTTGCGCTTGGCCTCCGTGATGATGCGGGCATGGATCATCTTGGCCGGGCTTTGACCCATGGCGGACGCGCAGGCGGCGCGCAGCTGGACCAGCGATACGGCCAGCATCGACGCATAGTCCTGCAGCGCCAGGTTCTCGCGGTAGTGCTGCTCGATCAGGTCGCGGAAGCGTTCCGCCAGCCGGATGTCGTTGCGCGAGCCCGCTTCGCCTTCGGGATGTTCCAGCTCGGTGCCGCGCGCCAGCATCAGCAGCAGGGAAGTGAGCAGGGCTTCGGTACCCGCCACGTGGCCGAGCGGTTTCTCGGCCACTTCCCGTTCCAGCTTGCCGACCACGTCGAGAAAACCGCTGGCGGCGTCGCGGGCGTAGGAAAGGGGGATCACGCGGGGCTGGGCCCACAGCCGGGTGAATTCGCGCAGCTTGGCGTTCACCTGGCTCAGGTACGAGCGCTCGATGGTGACCACCCAGCGGTCCACATCCATTTCATAGTCCAGGCCATGCACGCTTTCGGTCGGCAGCAGCAGTGCGCACGGGCCTTCGAAGCGCACGCTGGAGCCTTCCAGGTTCATCACGCCGCAACCGCTGCGCACGAAGATCACCTGGCCGTAATCGGGATGGGCATGCGGCGCGGTGCGCCACCGGCCCCGGTCCGTCACGTGACCCACGTTCACGAACCAGCTTTCCGTCTCGGGGCGCTCGACGTACAGCCGCACTTTCGGCACGGTCGTCAGCGTCATTTCATTACCCGAGTGATGTTGACGTTTTGTTATCGCACTATGTGTCATCTTGTCTCCTTGGCGGGTCCGTGCCATTCTAGGCCCGCATCGGCGCGGGCTCAATGGCCGGGGCGGCCCGATTACTGAAAAGTGACAGTGAATCTGCTATTTGTGCAGAGACGCCGGACAACACAGCGAATACGCTGGATTGTTCACAACGACAATGGAGACGGCCGGCATGACGCGATTCTTGCGCAGGACTTCCGCATGGATTTCGCTGGCGGCCGTGCTGGCCAGCGCAGATGGTTTCGCGGCCGAACTGGTCTATGTCGGCACCCAGGCCAGCCAGGTATACGCGCTGCGCTTCGACGCCGGCAGCGGAAAACTGGCGTCGATCGGGACCGTCGCCGAAGGCGGCGCGCCGACCTGGGTGCTGGCGCATCCCCGCCTGCCGGTGCTCTATGCTGCCGACAACGCAAAAGAAAAGGACGGCAAGGTGAGCGCATACGCTGTCGATCGCGCCACGGGCGCTCTCGTGCGCATGGGGGACGCGCCGGCCGGAGGGAGCGGCACCACGTACCTGTCGCTGGATGCGGCGGCAACGACGATGTTCGCGGCGAATTTCGGCAGCGGCTCGGCATCGAGCATTGCCGTCAACGCCGACGGCGGACTTCGCGGCCTGGTAACGACGCTGCGGTCGGCCGGCTCCGGCCCGCACCGCCGCCAGGGGAGCGCCCACGCGCATTCCGTCGCCATCGATCCTTCCGGCCGCTACGTGCTGGTGCCCGACCTGGGCGCGGATCGCGTATTCATCTATGGGTTCGATCCCGGCAGTGGTGCGCTGGTCCCTGACGATGCGGCACGGCCCCGTTCGTTCGCGGCGCCACCTGGCAGCGGCCCGCGCCACCTGGCGTTCGGCGCCGGCGGCGTCTTTGTCTACGTGCTCAACGAACTGGCGGCGGAAATCATGACCCTGCGCTGGGATGCGCAACATGGCGGGCTGGCGCCGGTGCAAACAGTGCCTATTTCCAGCGCCGGCTTCCAGGGCAATAAAAGCGGTTCCGAAATCGCCGCCAGCCCGGACGGGCGGTTCGTCTACGCGGCCAACCGGGGCGAGCATGCGCTGCAGGCATATCGCGCCGATGCCGCGACGGGCCAGCTGTCCCTGGTACAGCGCATCCCGTCCGGCGGCGAAGTGCCGTGGGGCTTCGCGCTGCATCCTTCCGGGAAATGGCTGTTGGTGGCCAACCAGCGCAGCGGCAAGGTCGCGCTGTTCGGCATCGATGCCGTCACCGGCATGCTGGCGGCAACCGGCCAGGCGGTCGACGTGCCGAGTCCCGTCAGCATCGCCTTCGTGCGGTGACCCGCCAGCGCAGGCAGGGCAGGAAAGGACAGGAAAAGACAGGAAAGGCGGCCCATGACGGCCGCTTTTTTCTTGGCGGGTTCCATGGCAGGGCGGCCCGCGAAAAATGCCAGCGAATCTGAATTTTGTGCAGAGACGCGCCACCGCCCATCCCATATTCTGGCTACTCGATACAACACTTCAGCGAAGCGCCGTGCAAGCCGCGCCGCTGGCCAGAACAACCAAGGAGAACACGTTGGCCAACAAGGTAAAACTCAAGATCGCTATCGCAGAACATCCACATACCTCGGCCATCCGCAACGGCTCGATCCCGATCGAGGGCGTGGATGCCGAATTCGTCACTGTCCAGCCACAGATCGGCGCCTTCCGCCGCATGGTACGCGACGTGGAATTCGATGTCTGCGAACTGGCGCCGACGACCTACATCATCGCCCGGGCCTATGGCGCGCCGTTCGTGGCACTACCGATTTTCGTGGTGCGCCGCTTCCACCACGGCGGCCTGCTGGTGCGCCCCGACGCCGGCATCGAGCACCCGAAAGACCTGGAAGGCAAGCAGGTCGGCGTGCGCGCCTATTCGGTCACCACCGGCGTGTGGACGCGCCAGGTACTGATCGACGAGTTCGGCCTGGATTCCTCGAAGGTCACCTGGGTGGTGGACGATGAAGAACACGTCACCCAGCTGAAGCTGCCGGAAAACGTGATCCATGCACCGGAAGGCAGTTCGCTGGCCGACATGATGGCCAAGGGCGAACTGGTGGCCGGCTTCGGCGGCGCCGCGGGCATCGGTCGCACCGGCGCGCCGACCGGCGGCTGGAAGGAAGTCGAGGCCGATTACCCGGACCTGCTGCCGAACGCGGCGGAAATCGAGAAGGAATACTACGCCCGCACCGGCGTGTATCCGATGCACGGCACCATCGTCGTCAAGGATTCGGTGCTGGCCGAGCACCCATGGGTGGCACGCTCGATCTACGACGCCTTCGCGCAGGCCAAAAACGAATGGCTGGCACGTTTGGATGCCGGCGAAGCGAACAGCGCCGGAGACAAGAAATACCGCGAGCTGCAGAAGATCGTTGGCCACGACCCGCTGCCGTACGGCCTGCAGGAAAACCTGAAGACCATCGAGACGCTGGAAGCCACCGCGTTCAAGCAGGGCCTGACGCCGCGCCGCATGTCGATCGGCGAACTGTTCGTGGATCCACTGGCAACGCCGTCGGCCAACAACTAGACAAGAATCGACAGACAAGAACCACCAGGAGACCAACAACATGATCATCGATTGCCACGGCCACTTCACCACCGTCCCGAAATCGTTCCGCGACTTCCGCGCCAAACAGGTGGAATTCGCCAACGACCCCGTCAACGGGCCGAAGCGCGAGGAATCCTTTGTATCCGACGACGAGATCCGCGAAGCGATCGGCCACGGCCAGCTGAAGCTGCAGCGCGAGCGCGGCAGCGACCTGACGCTGTTCTCGCCGATCGCCGGCCTGATGAGCCACCACCTTGGCAACGAGCGCACCAGCCTGGAATGGGCGGAAATCTCGAACGACCTGGTGCTGCGTGTCACCCAGCTGTACCCGGACAACTTCGCGCCGGTCTGTCAGCTGCCGCAATCGCCCGGTGCCGCGCCGGCCAACAGCATTCCCGAGTTGCGCCGCTGCGTGGAGGAGCTGGGCTTCGTCGGCTGCAACCTGAACCCGGATCCGACCGGCGGCTACTGGACCGGCAAGCCGATGACCGACCGCGAGTGGTATCCCTTGTACGAGGCGCTGTGCGAACTGGACGTGCCGGCGATGATCCACGTGGCCGCTTCGTGCAACCCGTGCTTCCACGGCACCGGTGCCCATTACCTGAACGCCGACACATCGGTCTTCATGCAGGTATTGCAGTCGGACCTGTTCAAGGATTTCCCCACGCTGCGCTTCGTGATCCCGCATGGCGGCGGCGCGGTGCCGTATCACTGGGGCCGCTATCGTGGCATGTCGCTGGAGATGGCCAACCGGCCCCTGGAAGGGCTGCTGGACAATATCTTCTTCGATACCTGCGTGTATCACCATCCCGGCGTGGAGCTGCTGACCAAGGTGATCCCGACCGACAACGTGCTGTTCGGCTCGGAGATGATCGGCGCCGTGCGTGGCCGCGACCCGAACACGGGCGAATACTTCGACGACACCAAGCGCTACCTCGATGCCTGCGCCGCGCTGACCGGCGAAGACCGCTACAAGATCTTCGAAGGCAATGCGCGCCGTGTCTACCCGCGCCTCGATGCGCGCCTGAAGGCGCGCGGCCAGTAATCCGGACAGGCGCAACCTACCGCAACCAGAATACAGAGAGACAGGCATGACCTACCAGATCGTTGACATCCATCCCCACATCATCTCCGACGACGAGCAGGCCTATCCGCCCGCGCCGCTGTTCGGCAAGCGTTCGGAATGGTCGCAGGAACGCCCGACGACGGTCGAGACGCTGATCGCCGCGATGGACGAAGCCGGCGTGGCCAAGGCCGCCGTGGTGCACTCGTCGACCACCTACGGCTTCGACAACAGCTACGTGGTGGACGGCTGCGCGAAATATCCGGGCCGGCTCGCGGCCGTCGGCTCCGTCGACGTGCTGCAGGAAGATGCGCAGCAACGCATCCGCGAATGGCGGGCACGCGGCCTGGCGGGCCTGCGCCTGTTCACCGGTGGCAGCACGAAGGAATTCGACCCCAGCGAGCTCGATGATCCGCGTGCGTTCCCTGCCTGGGAACTGTGCGCCGAACTGGGCTTGCCGATGTGCATCCAGACGGGACCCGTCGGCCTGCCGCAGGTGACCGCGCTGGCGAAACGCTTCCCGAACGTGGCGATCGTCCTCGATCACCTGGGCCGCCCGGAAGTGGCGGACGGCGCGCCGTACGCGAAAGCGCAAAGCCTGTTCGACCTGGCATCGCTGCCGAACATCCACCTGAAGCTGACGCCGCGCATCTTCGGCGACGTGCGCAAGGGCGACGCCCGGCCGGACACGTTCTTCCCGCGCGTGGTCGAGGCGTTCGGCGCGCAGCGCATGGCCTGGGGATCGAACTTCCCCACCTCGCCGGGCACGCTGGCCGACATCCTGGCGACCGCGCAGGAAGGACTGGCGAGCCTGAGCGAGGAAGATCGCGAATGGATCTTCAGCAGGACTGCGTTGACCCTGTATCCGGCGCTGGCCTGACGCGTGCATCGAGAAGCAACCGATAACAATGTCCGCTAAAAAGCGGACGGATGGAGACCGATCACATGACGTCCGATCACCCAAAAGCCCCCGCGGCATTCAATCCCTGGCCGATCCTGGCGCTGCTTGCCGTCGGCCTGCTGATTTCATTCATCGACCGCACCAGCCTGTCTTCGGCGCTGGCCGACAAGAACTTCGTCAAGGAGTTCGGGCTCACCAGCGTGGAGCGCGGCTGGCTGAACTCCACGTTCTTCTGGTCGTACGGGCTGTTCCAGCTGGCGATGGGATGGATGGTGGACCGCTACGGCGTGAAGTGGCCGTATGCCGTGTGCTTCACCCTGTGGTGCGTGGCCACGGCGCTGACCGGCCTGGTGTCGACACTGGGCGCGTTGATCCTGATGCGCCTGATCGTCGGCGCGGCCGAAGCCATCGTGATCCCGGCCAGCTACCGCTGGATGGGCAACAACTTCGCCGAGAGCCAGAAGGGCTTCGCCGTCGGCATCTTCGCGATGGGCGGCAAGATCGGCCCGGCCATCGGCGCGCCCATCGCCGCGTGGTTCATCGTGCAGCACTCGTGGCAGCTGATGTTCGTGGCGACCGGCCTGGCCGGCCTGCTGTGGCTGGCGCCATGGCTGCTGATGTTGAAAAACGATTATCCGTCGAAGGCCGAACTGGTGGTGCGCAAGAAGGCGGCGGCCTCGATCACGGTCGGCAGCCTGCTGGCCAGCCCGGTGGTTTGGGGCGGCATGATCAACAACTTCTGCTACGGCTACTTCACCTTCTACTGCATGGCGTGGATGCCGGCCTACCTGGTCGAGCAGCGTGGCCTGTCGTTGACGAAGTCGGGGCTGTACACGTTCTTCAGCTTCGTCGGCATCGCCATCGTCGCCACCATCGCCGGGTGGGCTGCGGACCGGCTGATCGCCCGGGGTCGGGATGCGGTACTGGTGCGCAAGAGTTTCGTCGTGACCGGCTTCATCGGCGGCACCACCGTGCTGCTCGGCGCCTATGCGCCCACGCTGGAAATGGCGCTGTTCTGGAACGTGCTGTCGCTGTCGCTGCTGGGCCTGGCCACCGCCAACAACACCACGCTGTGCAAGCTCACGCTGATCCCGAAGCAGGCAATCGGCCTGAACACCGGCCTGCAGCAGGTGGCCACCAGCCTGGCCGGCGGCGTCTCGGCGAGCTTGTCCGGGTGGCTGCTGCACGTGGGCGGCAGTTACCGCCTGCCGATGATGGCGATCTTTATCTTCCTGATGATCGGCGCCGGCAGCACGGTGATCCTGCTGCAGCGCAAGTGGGCACCGAAGGTAGCGGACCCTGCGCCGGCAGCCCCGGCGCCGCAGGAAGCGCTGGGCAGAAGCTGAGCGGTGTCGTCAGCCGTCACACGGCAATCATAAAAACCTATAACACGAGGATCAACATGGCAAAGATCGTATTCGGCATGGCGGTGCCCCACAGCGGCATGCTCGGCCAGGCACCGGAAGACTGGCTGAAGAACGGCGAGCGGGACCGGAACAACCCCGAACTGTGGTTCCGCAACCGCACCTGGACCTACCCGGAACTGGAAGCGCACCGCGAGGCGGCTTTCGAACCGTATCTCACCATCGAGGAACGCACCGCGCGCGCGGAACGCTGCCGCGCCGCGCTGGACAGGATGGCCGACGCCTACCGCGATGCCGACATCGACGTAGCCATCATCCTGGGCAAGGACCAGAAGGAAATCTTCACCCAGTTCTCGCCGTCTATCGCAATCTACAGCGGTGCCGAGGTGCACAACGGCCCGCCGCAGCGCTCGGTCTACGCGCCAGACCATCACGTGACGCACCAGTGCCACCCGGAGCTGGCGCAGTACCTGATCAAGGCCTTCCAGGCCGAGGGCTTCGACCTGACCGACCTGTTCGCGTGGCCGGACAACGTGTGGATGAAGCCCCTGCCGGACTACCCGGTGGCGCCGCATGCCTACAGCTTCGTCTACCACCAGATCATGGACGACAATCCGCCGCCGCACGTGCCGGTCATCATGAACTGCTTCTATCCGCCCACGCAGCCGTCGATGGCGCGCTGCATCGAGTTCGGCAGGGTACTGCGCGACGCCATCAAGGCCTGGCCTGCCGACGTGCGGGTGGGCATCTTCGCCTCTGGCGGGCTGTCGCATTTCGTCAACGACGAGGAATTCGACCACCGCGTGATGAAGATGCTGGCCGACTACGACTACGACGGACTGGCCGCCGTGGAAGACGGCTACTACCAGTCGGGCACTTCCGAGATCAAGCTGTACGTCAGCGTGATGAAGGCCATGCAGGATACCGGCGCGCCGATGACGCTGGTGGACTACGTGCCGTGCTGGCGCACCGCCGCCGGCACCGGCGAAGGCATGGGCTTCATGTACTGGCGCGCCGGGTAGTCGGTATCACCATCATCAAACATAACGAAGGACTATCATGAGCAAGGAAACAAAATGAGCCGCCTGAACGGCATCATCCGCGCCTGGGAACAGGGCAAGCCGGCTTTCACCGCCTTCTCCAAGATCGACAGGCAGAGCGCGATCGACATGAGCGAGGCACCCTACGACGGCATCGTGTTCGAAATGGAGCACAACCCCTACGACGTGTCGGCATTGGGCGATGCGCTGCAGTACCTGCTGAACCGCAGGCAGATCGCCGACGCCGGCTCCGTGGCCCCGGGTGTCACGCCGCTGGCGCGCATCCCGGCCAACGGCGTGGAAATGAACCAGTCCTTCGCCAAGCAGGTGCTGGACCGCGGCGTCTACGGCGTGATCACGCCGCACGTCGCCACCGTCGAGCAGGCCTATAACGCGGTGGCATCGTGCCGCTACGCCCGGCCAAAGAACGCGCCGCTGTACGAGCCGAAAGGCGTGCGCGGCGACGGCCCGGCCAACGCGGCCCGCTACTGGGGCCTGACGCAGCAGGAATACTATGCGAAGGCCGACGTGTGGCCGCTGGCGCCGCAGGGCGAGATCCTGGTGGGCCTGATGATCGAGAGCACGCAGGCCATCGGCAACCTGGACGACATGCTGGCCAACGTGCCCGGCATCGGCTTCGTGCTGATCGGCGAGGGCGACCTGAGCCAGGAACTGGGCCTGCCGCGCCAATACGAACACCCCGAGGTGCTCGATGCGATGCGCCAGATCGTCGAGACCTGCCACAAGCACAAGGTGGTGGTGGGCAATCCGCACGTCACCGCGAAAAACTACGAGCGCCTGCTGGGCGAAGGCTACAAGTTCCTGATGTCGGCCCCGCAGCGCAGCTACGGCGTGATCGGCAAGGCGCGCGACATGGCGGGCTACTGACATGAACGGCGCCGAAAGTCTCGTCGATACCCTGGCAGGGCAGGGCGTGGACATCTGTTTCGCCAACCCGGGCACGTCGGAGATGCACTTCCTCAAGGCGCTGGAAAATCCGCGCATGCGGAGCGTGCTGTGCCTGTTCGAAGGCGTGTGCACCGGTGCAGCGGACGGTTACTACCGCATGAAGGGCACGCCGGCCTCCACGCTGCTTCACCTGGGGCCGGGCCTGGCGAACGGGCTGGCCAACATCCACAACGCCAAACGCGCCGGATCGGGCATGGTCAATATCGTCGGCGAACATTCGGCGGCGCATCTGAAGTACGATCCGCCATTGATGTCCGACATCGAGGGCCTGGCACGCCCGCTGAGCCACTGGGTGCGCCGCGTCGACGGGCCGCATACCGTGGGCTGGGATGTCGCCACTGCCGTGGCCAAGGCCAGCGAACATCCGGGCCAGATCGCCACGCTGATCCTGCCGGGGGACGCTTCATGGCTGGAGGCGGGCAATGTTCCCGCGCTGCCGCCGGTACAACCCGCCAGGGCGAAGGCGCCTGAAGCGGCACGGGTCGAGCACATCGCGCGCGTGCTGCGCTCCGGCGAGCCCACGCTGATCGTGCTGGCCGGCCGCGCCACGCGTGGCACGGCCTTGGAGCTGGCCGGCCGCATCAAGGCCGCCACCGGCTGCCGCCTCGCCACCCAGTTCTTCACCGCGCGCATCGAGCGCGGGGCAGGACGCGTGTCGCTGGAACGCATCCCCTACGCGGTGGGCCAGGCACTGGAGTACCTGAAGGGATTCAGGCACATCATCACGGTGGAGACCACCGAGCCGATCGCGTTCTTCAGCTACCCCGACAAGCCCAGCCTGCTGAAGGCGCCCGGTACCGGCGTGCATGCGCTGGCCGAAGTGGACGAGGACAGCACAGCGGCGCTGGCCATGCTGGCCGAGGCGCTCGATGCCACGCGCACTGCACCCGTGCTGCAGGCACGGGCCGAAGCCATCGTGCCGAGCGGCACGCTGGGCCCCGCCACGATTGCCCAGGCGCTGGCCGCGGCGCTGCCGGAAAACTGCATCCTGGTCGACGAATCGCTGACCACCGGCCGTGAAACCATGGGCCTGACGGTCGGCGCGGCGCCGCACGACCTGATCAACAACATGGGCGGCTCGATCGGCTACGGCACCCCGGTCGCCACCGGCGCGGCACTGGCCTGCCCTGACCGGCGCGTGTTCTGCATGGTGGGCGACGGCAGCGCGATGTACACGATCCAGTCGCTGTGGACCCAGGCGCGCGAGGGCCTCGATATCACCACCATCATCTTCGCCAACAACAGCTACGCGATCCTGAAGCAGGAATACGCCAACATGGGCGCCGGCGCGCCGGGCCCGCAGGCGCTGGCCATGATCGATATCGACCGCCCGCGCATCGACTGGCTGGCGATGGCGAAGAGCATGGGCGTGCGTGCCGCCGCCGTCGACACGGCCGAAGCATTCCACAAGGCGATGGTGGATTCGGCGCGCGAGCCTGGACCGGCCCTGATCGAGGTTCGCCTGTAATTCCCATCAAACTAAGAGGAGCGATATGACTACCGACCTGACCGGCGTGCCGACCTTGCGCGTCAACCTGTCCGAATACGCCGTGACGAAGGCCCTGCTCGACGGCCGCGTGACCTCGGACATCGTGAAACTGGATTTCTGCGGCCCCACGCCGGCCCACAACGGCTTCAAGGCCATGGTGCGCGAAAATGCCTTCGACGCCGGCGAGCTGGCGATTGTCACGTTCCTGCAGGCGAAAGCCTACGGCAAGCCATATGTGCTGCTGCCGGCGCCGATCTCCGGCCGTTTCCAGCACCACTGCGCCGGCTACAACAGCGATTTCGGCCACCTGGACCCGAAGGACATCGAGGGCAAGCGGGTCGGCGTGCGCACCTACACGCAGACCACCGCGCTGTGGATCCGCGGCATCCTGCGCCACGAGTACGGCGTGGATCTCGACAAGGTCACATGGATGACGCTGGGCGACGGCCACCTGGCCGAGTACACCGACCCGGCCAACACCGAGCGGCTGCCGAAGGGTGCGTCGATCCCGCAGATGATGCTGGACGGTGAGCTTGCCGCCGCGCTGCTGGGCGAAGACATGCCGAAAGACCCGCGCGTGAAAACGCTGGTGCCGGATGCGCATGCCGCCGCGAAGGACTGGTTCGCGCGCGAGGGCGTGGTGCCGGTAAACCACTTCTTCGTCGTGCACGAAGAGGTGTCGAGGCAGCGGCCGGACATCGTGCGCGAGCTGTACCGGATGATCGGCGAGGGCCGCGAACAGGCCGAATCGATTCCCGCCATCTTCCCGCCGCTCGGACTGGAGGCGAACCGGAAGGGCCTGCAACTGGCGATCGACTGGGCACTGGACCAGAAGATCATTCCGCGCCGGCTGTCGGTGGAAGAGCTGTTCGACGATGTGACGGGGAGCCTGGCATAAGCGCTGCGGGAAAACGTTGACGATGCCGCGTTCGGTCCGCGTTCTCGCGGACTGCGCTGCCGCAACCGTCCTCACCCGGGGAACTGATGGGCAGCCCATACCCGGGGCACTGCGCAATGCAGTGCTTTTCACGTCTGCCAATTTCTCGAATAAAACTATATGGAGACTCGATGGCATTCGTATCCGCGTTGAAGAAAGCATTCATGAAACTCGCATCGCCCCTGCCGGCCTGGATGCTGGCAGGCGTGGTACTTGCCGGCTGCAGCGGCGGGGGCATCGCCACGATCTCGGCCGACGATGCCATCGTCGGTATTCAGGCGATCGGCACCATGGCGGCCGACGGCGCGAAGCTGACCGCTATCGTGGTCGAATACAACGTGGAGCTCGAAGGTGCCGCAGTCACGGCAGGCGACTACACACTCGATGCGTGGACGACGGCCTGGGACGCCAGGTCCGTCAATTATGGAACCGGGCAAATCGGCGATGTGACGAGGATCTATATCAACGACGCGCCCGGCGTTTCCGCAACGGGCGGCTCCGGCAAGGGCAAGTACGCGATCATCGAGGTCTACACGGACTACCAGTATTCCTCGGAACAGAACTTCTTGCGAGCATTGTCCGCCGGCGTTACCCAGACGGCGACGATGCACAGTGCCAGCCACACCATCACTCCCAGTACAAGGGCAGTGCTGAACTATACCGCAGGCCAGACCGGGAACGCCCGCACTGCGCTGGCAGGCAAATACACCATCAAGGGCGTCGAGGGCTTCAAGTATTACACCAACACCCCGGGTGCCTTTGGCGCGACCGGCCCGGCATTCACGTCCGAGAACAATTTTTCCGAAGAAACCGGGCTGTATGGCACGGTCGACATCGATTACGCCCTCTATGTCCCGAGCGACTACGATCCGGCCAGGAAATACGCGCTGGTGACCGTCGACCATCCCGCTTTCGCCACCGGCACGCATCCGTTCCAGGCCGTGCTGGCCTCACGCGGTCCAGCCGTATTCGCTTCCGACTGGGCGCAGCAGATCGTCAAGACCAAACATGGCCTTGCCGGTTTGATCGTCGTCGTGCCGGTCTACAGCCAGCGCGTCGGCGATAATACCGGCACCACCGCGCAGTTTTCCGCGCTGGTGAAACTCTGGGACCAGCTGCAAAAAACGTATTCCATCAGTGCCGATCATCTCTACGGAGCCGGGCAATCCGTGGGCGGAATGATGATCCTGGAGACGAACGTCAAGCGCGACAACTATTTCGCCGGGATCCTGATGTACGATAATCAATGGGGCCAGAACTACTACAAGGACACGGTGTTTGCGCGCGGCATGACCGATCCCGCCTATGCCGAGACGCCTGCCAACACCCCCCGCTACTACCCGGCGACAGACGATTTGACCTGGACTTACCACTGGAGCAATAACGGGGAAAAAGTCTACGATGGTCATGACAGCAATAACTATTATTATCTGACCTCGGATGACAATATCCTGATCATGAATTCCAGCGAGAATTTCCTGTCCAATAATATCTGGATAGAACAGAATCATCTCTACAGGGACCTGGTCGACTTCGAGATTCCCCGGCTGTGGATCATGGACTGGAGCGCGCCACTCGCCGACCAGGAGCTGTCGCTGAAGAACTTCCTGTCACAGCCCAGCAACTACAATGGTCAAGCCATGGGGATCCGCTGGGTCACCTTCAATGGTGGTTCCAATACGACCACCCCCATCTGGTCGCGCCGCCTGAATGCCGGTTATGAGTGGCTGTTGAGCCAGAGTCGCAGTACCGAGATGGCCCGTGCCAAGCTCGACCTCAACAAGCCGTTCGAACTGGCGCCGCAGCAGTACAGCAGGGTAATGCCGAACTTTGTCGATCCCAAAACCGGCGGTGTCGTTTCGTACCTGACCGGCAAGGCCGGAGCCGGAACCCGGTTCTACAACACGAGCTGGTTGCGACTCGGTACCAACGTTACCGCCGACGCGGTGCCGGGCTGGCTGCCGGAGGGCATGCATCACACGGTCACCACTGCCGGCATCACCAGCGTCACGCCGATCAGCGCGAGCGGCAAACTCGCTGCCGTGGCAATCGAATACAACGTCGACATGACCAATGCGGTCATCCACATGAAAGGCGACGCCGTACTGGACGGCAAGGGCAAGCCCCGCACCGATAAGGTCGTGATGGACACTTACGATTTCCTTGATGAAGGCGGTACGAAGATCCCGGGCACCATCACGAACATGTATATCAACGGTGCGCCGTCGGCCACGCCCGGTGCCGCGCGGGCTTCCGGTTCGGGGCGCTACGTGATTGTCGAGATCGACACCGGCTCGACGGCGTCGAACGTCGGTGTCATCCAGCGGGCAACCGTCAGGACGGCGTCGGCGATCGCCTCGGCAAGTTCGGTTCGCCACTAGACCGGGATCGAGCAACCGAAATGCGACAGGCCTTCAGGCCTGTCGAACTGCACAAGACTGGAAGGGGTGTGCATCCCCCTCCCCAGTCGCCTGAAGGCCGGGGTTTCAAACAAAGTCGGGTCTGGATGAATGTTGGGCCGGGCTTCTGCTCCTCGCAGGCCCGGTCCCGGCTACGCGGCCTGGAACCAGGCGCCTTCATCGCGGATAGTCATTGCACCGCGCAACAGAATTTCACGTTGCGCAGGGCAGGTACGCTGTCAACGCAGCTGTTCTATCAATTGCAAAGTGCCGTCGATCAGGCCTTGCTCGCCGCAACCCTGCTTTGCGCGCGTCGCGGTCGCTTCATAGGTGTTGAGCGGATAGCTGGCATCGTCGACGAGGAAGCGGAACGGCCCGAAATTATCCAGGACCACCATGGCGTTGGCCAGCGGCAGCGCACGTTTGAGCCTGTCGCCGATCGCCGGCACGACATTGGCGTCCGCATGCACGATGGCCGTATCGCCAAGCTGCAGTACGCCATAGTTCAATGCGACCGGCGGTCCTTCCGCGTCCCTGAAGCTGCATGCCGGCACCGTTGCACCCGGCATGTTGGAGCATTCGCGCTTCAGGTTTTGCGGGGTCGTGATCTTGCCCGGGCATTGCAGCGTCCTCAGTCCCCCGCCGATGCGCATTTGCGTCACGGTGCGGCTGATATGACGCGCTGTCGCCAGTGCTTCCTCGCCCAGCACCGTGCCCATGGCCGCCATGATGCGGTGCGCCCGTGCCGCGTCGGCATCGGGGCCGGCCCATACGCGGTAGGCCGGGCTGCCAGCCGGGGCGATGGTAAACAGGGCGACAGCCTTGCCGCCGGCTGCCTCCTCGACATAGCGTGCTGCGCTACCCGGCACGTCGCCACTGATTTCGGTTCCCTGTGCTTCGTTGACCACCGGTTCGATGCCGTAATTCAGCACCAGTGCCACGAGGTCGCCGGACAAGCTCTCGACCTTGAAGACACCAAGCGACGGGTCGACGAACTGCGTGCCGGTTCGGTCGATGCCATCGATGTAGCGCCGTTCCGGCGCGGACCATTCGTTGCGGTTCGCCACCAGACTGCTTTGTCCCACGCCATAGCCGGCACGCACCGGCTGCAGGCCGGCGGCGGCCTGGCGCACGGCTTCCAGCGTCGCCGCGATCACGCGCCGGGTGAATGCGTCGGACCCGGCGATGATGCCGCCCGACTTGCTGGTATCGACGCGAATAGAATTGTGCGTGTGGCTGGAACCTAGCAGGATGTTCTCCGGCGGTATGCCGGCCTGCGCGGCGACTCGCCGGATGAGATCGGCATGAATGCCAGCCTGTATGGCGGGAACATCGGCGACGATCACGGCGGCACGGGTCGCGCCATTGTCGAGCAGGAGTGCCCGTACGTAGATGGGATCGTAGATCGACTTGTAGGGTTTGGGCAGTTCATCGATGGGCGGGGTAATGTCGACGCGCGCGGCGGCGGCTCTCAGCGCGCCCTCGGTACCCGCGGCACTCTGGGTTACTGCGATGGACAAGGCCAGTATCAGGCCGGTGCGAAGTTTCATGCTGTCTCCTTTGGATTTTGTCGGGCCGCCACGCGGCGTGCACGGATCTCCGTCAATCCGGCAAGCGGGTCGACTGGTATGCCGCCAGCCGCCACTCGCCATTCCGGCGAACGAAGACGTGGATCAGGCGTGACGGCAATGTCACGGTGTTGACCTTGATGATGGCGCGGGACGTGACAATTACCGTGTCACCGTAGCTTTGCACCTTGACGTCGCTCCGGTCGACCGAAATGTATTTCGCCTTGCCGGCCTTGATCGCATCGAGAAACTCCGTCTTGGTGTTGACCGTGCCGTTGGTGTGGGTGTAGACGATGTCGTCGGCGTAAAGCCGGTCGAGGAACGCTGTATCCGCCTTGACCAGCGCTTCCGACCATTGATCTTCGAGTTTCAGGATATTTTGCTCGACCGATTCCTGGGCGCTGGCCGCCAGTGTCAATGACGACGACAGCGACAGCAGAACGATATGCTTGAACAGTTTTTTCATGGCGTTGCTCCTTTGGGAAATGGACGTGGACTCCGTCCGGTTGGGATTCATCGCGACCGGGCCGGCAACTGCCGCACGCCGGCCATCAAGGGCGATCCCCCGCAACCCTGTCCTGCACGGTGCGGGGTGGTCTGGCAGCCATCGAGCGGGGGAGCGCCGGCGTTGACCCGTATCGGAACGGGCCGGCGCCGTCGGTCCGTCCACGATCGCCGGGTCAGAACTTCAAGCGCACACCGGCCGCGAAATAGCGCCCGACCGGATCGTCACCCATCGCGAAGCCGCCGAAATTGCCGACGTTTTGTTGGGTACCGCTGAAAT
Organism: Pseudoduganella dura; assembly: GCF_009727155.1. Lineage (NCBI taxonomy): Bacteria > Pseudomonadati > Pseudomonadota > Betaproteobacteria > Burkholderiales > Oxalobacteraceae > Pseudoduganella > Pseudoduganella dura. Next base: position 5,395,950 of record NZ_WNWM01000002.1, read on the forward strand.
TGGCGCCTGGCGGAATCTTGTCGAACAGGTTCTGCACATTCAAATACAGGCTGATGGTCCCCACGTCGCGCTTGATCCGGTAGTCGATGTTCAGGTTGGTCGTGTAGAACGATGCCACGCGCCCCGTGGTGACCTGCGTGGGATCGGCGCTCAGGCCCAGGGTGCTGCGCCACCGCGCCATCAAGTCCACGTCCAGGTCCTTGGCCGGGCTGTAACGGATGAATGCGGTTGCGCGCCAGGCCGGGCTGGCCTGCAGGCCGGTCGCACCGTAGGCGACACCCCCCATGTCCAGCGTCGGCAAGCCCGGCGTCATGTACTTGATGTGCGGCTGCCACGTGACGAGGCCGCGCAGGGTCAGAGCATGACCCTGGATAGCCGTCGCATAATTCGCCTCGATATCGGCCCCCCAGGTATGGACCTTGGCGAAGTTGATCGGGAAGCTGTACCACTGGGTCACGACGTTGCCTGGCGCACTGGTGTAGTTGCCCAAGGCGCGGACCTGCGTTGCACACAGTGGCGACGTACCGCCACTGGCATAGCAGGCGGCCTGGTAACTGAAGTTCGTTCCCTGGACCTGCGTGATGGCGTCGCTGACGTTGATGTCGAAGGCATCCAGGGCCAGGCTCAATCCGCGGATCCGGCGTGAACTGTAGACGATGCCGATGGTGGTCGTATCGCCTTTTTCCGCTTTCAGGTCGGGATTCGACGTCGTGGTGTTGGGCGCGATCGACTGGATGCCCAGCAGACTGTCGGTGGAATTCGAGCCAGAGATCGTCGTGGCGGGGGCAAACAGGTCATCGAGGGTAGGGGCGCGGATGTCGCGTGAACGCGTGGACCGGAGGCGGACCTCGTCGCTGATGTGCCAGTCGGCCCCGATCTTCCAGGTCACATACCTGCCGCTCGTGTCGTAATCCGTGTAGCGCACGGCGCCGTTCAGGTTGAGCGATTTCGCCAGGGGTGCGTCCTTCAGCAACGGGGCGTCGAATTCCAGCGCCCCTTCCTTCACCGTCTGGGCCACGCGCGAGCGGTTTTCATAGGGCTGCAGCCATTCCGTAGTGGAGGAAACGCAGTTGTAACGCAGCCCTAGCGCACCGCAGTTCGACGCATTCGCCGAGCTGGCATCGCTGTTCGCCCGGTATGCCTGCCGGCGCCAGTTGCCCGACGCGGCGACCGTGACCGGTCCCGCCCAGGTGCTGAACGGTGCGCCACTGATGCTGCCGGACACGTCATCCTGCACGGTGCGGGCGTTGAAATGCGTGTTACTCAGGATGTAGGAAATCGCTTCGGCGCTCTCCGAGGCGGGACCGAACACATTCATCGGAACGCATCCCGGGAAGCTTCCAGGATTCGTCAGCGTTGTCCTGCAGACGGTCGTGCCGTCCGGACCCGTAACCGCATCGAGGGCGGCCGCAAGGCGCAGCTGGTTGATGTTGTTATTGTTGGTGACCTTCATCGACGAGCTGCTGTGGACGTAGCCGACATCCCACTTGTAGCCGGTGCCGATCTCGCCTTCGATGCCGGCATTGAGAAAGACCTGGTGCTCGTCGATGACCGGATTCAGGCGCGCTGCGGTCTGGATGATTTTTCCCAGGGAAAAGGTGGCCTGGTTGGCGGCAGTGAGCTGGCCGCGGTAAGCCGAGGCCAGGAAGGCATTGTCCCGGCTCAGGGTGACGCCGTTCAGCACCGGCCAGTTGGCGTAAAACTCATTGCGCTTGAGATTGCCGGCTACCTCGATGTAACCACGGGTGGTGTCGGTAAAGTCATAGTCGAGCCGGCCGAACAGCTGGTGGCTGCGCAATGGTGACTTGAGCGAGGCGTCCTGGTAGGCGCCGTCGCCGCCGCTCTGTGTCGGCACTGTCGGGTTGAAACCGGTGCGCGATCCCGCGTCGAAGGTACCGAGCACGCCGTTGGCGGCAAACTGCTGCCCCGCCAGCACGCTGTTCCGGATATAGCCGCCGAAAGTCGTGGTGGCCAGCCGGGTGTCGCTTTCCACGAAGTACGGCAGCGCCGCCGTGCCGGCACCCTGGACGGTCGTGCGTGCCGTTGCCGGGCGCGACGAGCGGTAGAGGATGCCTTTGTCGTCGCGAAATTCATAGCTGCCCTCGATGTGGGCCTTATCGCCCAGGCGCGTGCCGTAAGCCACGCCGAATTGCGATTGGCGACCATCCCCCTTGTCCGAGATGCCGGTCTGGATGTTGGTCTTGATACCATTGAAGCCTTTGTCGGTGATGAAGTTGACCACGCCGGAGATGGCGTCGGACCCGTACACCGCGGAGGCGCCGCCGGTGACGACGTCGACCCGCTGCAGCAGCATTTGCGGAATCATGTCCACGTCGACCGTGCCGTTCGCCGTGGTGGGCGCAACGCGATGGCCATCGAAGAGGACAAGGGTCCGCACGGCGCCCAGGTTGCGCAGGTTCAGCTGATTGGCGGCCGGGTTGCCGCCGCCCGACACGCCACCGGCTCCGCCACTGGGATTCGAAGTCTGGTTGCGTGGGCTGGAAAAGACCGGGAGGGTGTTCAATGCGTCCGCGATCGTCGACGGCTGCAACGACAGCAGATCTTGCGCGCGCACGGCTGTAACGGGCGTCGGACTGTTGTCGCCATTGATGATCACCCGCGATCCCGTCACGACCACGGCTTCGATTTTCTGTCCCGATTCCGGCGCCTGTTCCGTGGCCGGCGCGGTCTGGGCATTGCTGGCCAGGGGGAATGCAACCGCGAGCGCGGCGGCAAGCAGATTGCGGGGGAAGTCATGCAAGGTCATGGTGTTTGTCTCCTCTTGGTTTTCGTATCGCCGTTCGTCCTGCCGGAACAACGTGATGTGCCGTCCTATTCACACCGAGGCGGCATGTAGTTTTCATACAGCTCTTTTGACGTGAGCATATCGGCCCGCCTTGCACGCGGCTTTGCACGAAATGCAGAATCGCTGGCACTTTTCGATACGACGAAGGTGTCGCAAGATGAAAACGATTTCTCTGTTTCGGAGGCGCGCCGCGCATCGTGCCGATCGCCGATGCAGCCGCGAAACGGCAGCGGTTGCCTCCAGCCGTGTAGTGCAACTACGGGCCTCGTTGCATGTTCATGACCCGGGCCCTGATGTCGTACCGGCGCCTTGCCGCCGGCACGCGCCTGGTGACCCGAAGGCCGGGCGCCTGCCCAAAAAGTGTCAGTGAAACTCACTTTCGTCTAAATACTCACCCGCGAGACGCGCCGTAGTATCGGTACGCCAACGCAGGAGCACGAAGCCACCGCCTGTGCTGGTCGTACAAGCAAAAAACAATAGCGGGTTCGCGCAGGCGATCCGTATCAAAGGAGATCTTGTCATGCAAAACGTTGAAAATCGCCGCGCCGCCGAGGGCATGCGGACAGGCCGCCCGGCCATCACACGCAATCGCATCGCGCTGGCCTTGTCGAGGACGGGCCCGTGCGACTGGCGCAGGTCGCTCGGCCTGGTGTCCACGCTGGCGGGCGTTGGCACGCTCGCCATCGGCACCGCGGCCCATGCGCAGTCCACGGAGCCGGCTGCGGCCCAGCCGATGAGTGAAGTCGTCGTAACCGGGTCGCGCGTCAGTGCCGGCAGCCAGAGCCCCACGCCGCTGACGTCAGTGGGCGTGGACGAGCTGCTGACAGCGAAGCCCGGCAGCATTTCGGATGCGATCAACGAGCTGCCGATTTTCGCCGGTTCTCGCGGCCAGAACCAGAATTCCGGCAACGGCACCACCAACAACTCCGGCAATGTGCAGAACCTGCGCGGCCTGGGATTTCCGCGCACGCTGGTCCTGTGGGACGGCCACCGGCTGCCCGCTACCACGCAGGACCAGCTGGTCGACACGGACATGGTCCCGCAGATGCTGCTGCGCCGCGTCGATATCGTCACCGGCGGTGCATCGGCGGTGTATGGCTCCGACGCAGTCTCCGGCGTCGTCAACTTCGTTACCGATACCCGTTTCACGGGCGTCAAGGCGCAAGTGAGCGGCGGCAGTTCGACCTACGGCGATGGCAAGACCAGGGATATCGGATTCGCCGGCGGCACCGACCTGTGGGGCGGCCGCGGGCATGTGATCGCCAGCTACCAGTTTCGCGACGACCCGGGCGTGCTGTACCGTACCGATCGCCCATGGGGCACGCACCAGTGGACCGCGCAGGGCGCCGGCACGGCGGCCAATCCCTATCACCTCGTCGACAATACGCGCATCGCCACGGCGACGTTCGGCGGCCTGGTGCGCAACGGGCCGCTCGCCGGCCTCGACTTCGCGCAGGACGGCGTATTGAGTCCGCTCGTGCACGGTGCGGCAACCGGCAACGCCGCTTATGAAAGCGGCGGCGGCGGCGCCTACTACAACGGCTCGATCCGCGGCGCGATGCGGTCGAACCAGGCGTTCGTGCGCACCGACTATGACTTCGCCGACACCATGCACGGCTATGTGGAAGGCAGCTACACGGACAACCGGACGGAAAACTTCGGCGCCTATAACGTACTGCTCAACGGCGCCACGATCGGCGCCAGCAATCCCTTCCTCGCGCAGACGTACCGCAACCAGCTGGCGGCGGCGAATGTCGCAAGCTTCAACGTCGCGCGGGTGTTCGCCGACGCGCCGCGGATCAATACCGCCGGCAAGAGCCGGCAGTACTTCCTCAACGGTGGTCTCGATGGCGAACTGGGCAACGGCTGGAAATGGGACTTGTCCGGCACCACGTCGAAGGCGAAGCTCACCACGCGTAACGACAACAACTGGAACAACCAGCGGCTGGCCGCGGCGCTCGACGCGGTCGTCAATCCCGCTACCGGCCAGGTCGTCTGCCGCGCCTCGCTCGCATCCAGCGCATATGCGAACTGCGTGCCGCTCAATATCCTCGGCCCGACCGCGGTGAGCCGGGAAGCGCTTGCCTACATCACGCAAGCCACGTCGTTCGCGGTGGAAAACACGCTCGATGACGTGGAGGCCACCGTATCGGGTTCGCCATTCTCGACCTGGGCAGGGCCGGTCGATGTCGCCGTGACGGGGCAGTGGCGCCGCCAGACCTATGCCGTGACCAGCACCGCCATGCCGACCGACAGGGCCGACTGTACGGGCATTACCTACAACTGCAACGCTGCTACGTTCCTGTATGCGGATGCGACGATCGCGCCGCGATCGAAAGTGTCGCAGACCGTGAAGGAAGCGGCCGGCGAAATGGATGTGCCCCTGCTGAAAAACGCGGCCTTCGCCAGGGACCTCCACCTGAATCTTGCGGGACGGTTCACCAACTACGACACCAGCGGCAGCGCCTGGACCTACAAGGCCGGCCTCGATTGGGACATCGGCGATGAAGTCAAGCTGCGCACCAGCTATTCGCGCGACATCCGCGCGCCGAACCTGAACGACCTGTTCCAGTCCGGCACCACCAGTGCGGGGTCGTACACGGACCTGCTGACGGGGCTCAGCCCAACCGTGCCGGTCACCATCGGCGGCAATCCCGACCTGAAGCCCGAGGTCGGCAAGACCTTCGCGTTCGGTTTCGTATTCAAGCCGAAGCTGATTCCCGGCGTCAGCGTCTCGATCGATTACTTCAATATCAAGGTGCTCGATGCGATCACCAACATCCAGGGTACCAATCCATCGATCCAGGCCGCGTGCTACGCCAGCGGCGGATCCTCGCCTTACTGCGCGCTGCAAACGCGCCCGCTCGGGTTTGCCAACACGAGTGCCGCCAACGCCGTCACGTCCTACACCAACACCGTCATCAACATCGGCAGCATGAAGACGAGGGGCTTCGATTTCGAGGCCGGCTACCGCACGAAGATGCTCGGCAACCCGCTCGGCCTGCGCCTGTTGACGACCTGGCAGCCGCACATCATCTATGAGACGCCGGGTGTGCAGACCATCGACATGGGCGGCGTGGCCTACGGCGCGAACGCACTCCAGGCCAGCGCGAAGCTGCGCGGCACGTTCTTCGTCAACTACAAGGTGCGCGACCTGTCGGTCGATCTCAGCGAGCGGTGGCGCAGCCGGTTGCGTTACTCGGGCGATCCGACGCAAGTCGTCTCGGCGCCGGATGCATCGTCGGTCGCTTACACCAACCTCAACCTGGGCTGGGATGTCCGTTTCGGTGCCGGGCACGCCGGCCAGGTCTACTTCAACGTGCAGAACCTGTTCAACCGCCAGCCGCCCACGGCGGCCTTCATCGCCGGCAATGGCGCGGTTGGCACGTTCGGCGGTTTCGCCCAGGGCGACGATCCGATCGGCCGCTACTTCACGGTCGGGCTTCGAATGAAGCTCTGATGGATGAAGTGTGGCAATCGGCGGTTCCGCGGTGGCTGGCGCCGGCGCGGAACCTTCTCCGGGCCAGGCCCGGATGATTCACTGCAAGGAAACAAAAATGGGCAGCAAAAGGCTGACATGCACGCCGGCGATCCTGCTGGCCGCGACCTTCGCGTTTACCGCCATGGCGCACGGTGCGCCCGACGTCGGGCATGTGCCCGAACTTGCCATCACGGTGGCCAAGGCCAGTGGGAAACCGGCTGTAACGCTCGCCGTGACGAGTCCCGCTTTCAAGGACGGCGACAGCATTCCGCTCGACCATACACAATATGGCGCCAACCGTTTCCCCGGCTTGCGCTGGTCGCCCGGGCCACGCGGGACGGTATCGTATGTAGTGATCGTGCAGGGCGATCCCCGTGCCGGCGGGCGCACCGCCGCCACGTCGATCCATTTCACCGCGATCAACCTGCCTGCCGATGCCACGTCTCTGCCCGCCGGGATCGGCGTTCTACCGGCCGGTGCGAGCTACGGGCCAAACGTGCACGGCCCGGGGCAAGGTTATGCCGGGCCGCATACGCACACCGCTGCGCCACAACCCTACCATTTCCAGGTCTTCGCGCTCGATACCAGGCTCGCTGCCAATCCTTCGACATTGGACGCGGCCGTCGCGCAAATGCAGGGCCATGTCCTCGCCAGTGGGGATCTCGTCGGCATCTCCAGCAAGCCGGCGGGGGAGACATACGCCAAGGCTGTACCGACGGAGACAGGCCTGGTGACCGGTATGCCTGGCCGCGACCCGGCGGTGATGGTTTATCGAGGCATTCCCTATGCGGCGCCGCCGGTGGGGGCGCTGCGGTGGCGACCGCCGGCACCGGCGGTCGCTTGGCAAGGCGTGCGCAAGGCCGACCGGTTCGGGCATGCCTGTCCACAGCCCGCCGATGCCGATGCCGGGGCCGCGGCGCAAGGGATGAACGAGGACTGCCTGACGCTCAATATCTGGAGCGCGGCCGAATCCGGGGGCGAGCCCCGGCCCGTGCTGGTGTGGATCTACCCGGGTGGTTTCCTTACCGGCAGCGGATCGAGCGCCCTGTTCGATGGCGAGGGCCTGGCGCGCAAGGGCGTCGTCGTGGTCACGTTCAACTATCGCCTGGGCGTCCTCGGCTTCCTTTCGACACCGGAACTGAGTGCCGAAGGCGGCCGCGAGTCGGGCCACCGCGCCTCGGGAAACTATGGCCTGCTCGACGACATCGCGGTGCTGCAATGGGTGCGGCGCAATATCGCCGCCTTTGGCGGCGACCCGCAGCGCGTCACGATCGCCGGGGAATCGGCGGGCGCGGGATCGGTCGGATTCCTGGCGGTGTCGCCGCTTGCTACGGGACTGTTCCGGCATGCCGTCGCGGAAAGCCATGCGCGCGATCCGCGCGACCCCGAGTTGCGCTATCTCTCGGTGTCGTACCGGCGATTGAAACAGGCCGAGGAAGCCGGCGCGCGCTTCGTCGAAGCCAGGGGAACCCGCGACCTGGCGGCGCTGCGCGCGATGCCCTGGCAGCAAGTGATCGACGGCAGCAACACGGTCGACCAGGGCGTCGACACGCTGAGCACCGCGAAACCGCCGCTGTTCAGGCCGGTGCTCGACGGCTGGGTGCTTCCCCGAACCTATGGCGAGACGCTCGCGGCGGGCACGCAGAACAAGGTGGTGTTCGTCGCCGGCAGCAATCGCGACGAAACCGGAGCCGTTCCAGATACCGCGTTCGCGGCCCTGCGCGCTCGAACCGGGCCGCCGCGTGCCGGGTCGCCTCAGGTGAACGTCACGCTCGAGGCTTTCCGGCAAGGCGCGCACGCGAAATTCGGCGCCCTCGCCAACGAGTTCCTGCGGCTCTATCCGGCGGGTAACGACGACGAGGCCGCGCTGGCGAGCAGCGAGGCGGCACGCGACAATTCCCGCATTTCGACGTGGTCGTGGGGGCGTGAATGGGCGAAAGGCTCCGGGCAACCGGTCTACACCTATTTCTGGAATCATGCGCCGCCAGGCCCGGACGCGCCGGCGCGGGGGGCTTACCACGGGTCGGAGATCAATTATGTGCTGGGCAACCTGTATGCGACCGATCGTCCCTGGACCGACGAGGACCGTCGTATCGCGGACACGATGTCGTCGTACTGGGCAAACATCGTCAAGACCGGGAACCCTAACGGGGCAGGCCTGCCACGGTGGCCCGCCCATGATGCCGGCACGCCGTCGGTGATGCGCCTGGGGGAAGGGTGGGGGATGATGCCGGTCGCCACGCCGGAGCGCACCGACTTCTGGCTGCGCTTCTTTGCGACCCAGGTGCCGTGGTGATTCCGGAAGGTTCCTGGAACCGGTCTTTCAACAGCCATAACGCTGCACTCAAGGCCAGGAAGACAGCTCCATGGTGACCCGGCGCGCCGCGGCGCTGCGTCCGGCCATACTCCTGGCACTGGATCGGGTAGATCCCGATCAGGGGTGGCTGTCGAGCTCTGCGCACGCCACGGTGCGCGCCTCGCGACACCCGCCGAAGCATGCTGCAGGCTGGGCTGCCGCCGGGTTGATGGCTGCCGAGCGGCGCGGCCGCCGCCGTGCTCAAAAGTGCCAGCGAAAATCGCTTTTATCCAGAAATAAATAGCTCGGCTTTCAATAAGCTCCGTACCCAGCCCTGCATGGCGCACAACCATGCATTTCCCGGGTATCGATGATGCCGCGACGCGGGGGCCTGCCGCCTGGCGGTCTGCGCCGCGCGGCACGCGGCTGCGCGCAACCTCCGTCGGCGTACTCACCCGCACGCATTTCGCGTGGACGATCAGGATACTGGAGACTGGATGAAGAAGCGGATCAATGTGCTGGCTTCGGTGGCGGGAGCATGCATGGCCGGTTCGGCCTGTGGCCACGATGGTTTCGCCATCGTGGCCGGGACCGAGCACCAGGTCGCCCACCTTGTAGTCCCGCACCGCCTGGCGGCGCTGCTCCGGGGTCAGCGTGGCGAGCAGGGCGAAGGCCTTGTCGTTTTCCTGTACCAGCACACCGCTGCGCGCGTCTGCACGACCGCGTCGGCCGGGATACTGGCGGCGGCAGCCCGCACTCTACAGTCGCCGGCCAACGCCTTGCTGACACGAATATTGCAAATCTGTCAATGAGCGAAAAAGTGCCAGCGAATCGATTTTCTGTCCATGGCCGGACTGGACGCATCGTCAGACCATACGGTGACGCCTCCGGATTGGCTGGCACGCCAGGACATGGAGGAGACTTATACCTAAACAAGGAGACACAATGCACAATGCATCGGACCTGAAGAAATCCACATCGAGCGTGGGCACCTGCGCGATCCTCGGACTGGGACTGGGACTGGGACTTGCCGGCTGCGGCGGGGGCGGCGGCAACATTGCTGCCGAGCCTGCCGCTACGTCCATCACGACCACGCCCGCCACCGCCGCCGTGACGGAATCCAAGACCGCCGACAATGTCGTGACTGGCATCTTCACGACCGGTATCGTGGAAGTGGACGGTGCACGGACACAGGCCGTCGCCGTCAAGTACAACATCGAGCTCAAGGGCGCCAATATCGATGCGAACACGTTCGAGCTGTGGGATTATGCATTGAACAAAGCTGTCGAGATCGGTTCGAATCCCGGGGCTTTCAAGGCGGCCTATATCGACGACGAGCCGTACGATACCGACGGCAAGACCGGCACGGGCAACTACGTCGTCATCACCGTCAATACCGATTACCAGCTCGCCGCCGTGCCGAAATACCAGGCGGCCATGGCGGCCGGCGTCAAGCAGCTTGCAGCGTTCAAGACCGCGGGCGGTACGCAAGTGACCGCAAGCCCGACCGAATTCACCAACTACACCGTGGTCACGACGGTCAATAACCAGGGGGTGACCACCTATACCAACACGGCCAGGGCCAACACGTTCAACATCACCAACATCAGGAATTTCAAGCGCTTCACGAACGACACGGCCGACGTGCTGGGCTATACGCCCGACGGCGCGGCGTTCCATGCCACCAACTGCTTCGATGAGATCGACGGCCTGCTGCATGACGTCGACCTGCCTTATGCGCTCTTCGTGCCCGCCGATTATGACGCGACAAAAAAATACATGCTCGTGGTGCACGTGGAAGACGCCGGCGCGCTCGGCAGCGACCCGACCATTACCCTGACCGAGGCCAAGGCCAATGTCAACTATGCGTCCGCCGAGGTCCAGCAGCTGGCAAGGGACCAGGGGTATGCCGGCTTGATCGTGGTCGCGCCGCAGATTCCCGCCGCGCTGCGCAGCACCCGCGACAACTATTCGACGAGCGCGGCCGTGCCGGCGACATGGCAGCTGCTGGACAAGATTACCGCCGCCTACAACATCGATGCCGACCGCATCTATGCTTCCGGCCAGTCCATGGGCGGCATGCAGGTGGTGGCGATGGCGGCCCAGCGGGACAATTACTTCGCCGCCGTCTGGCCGGTCGCCTCCCAGTGGGGCAGCAACAACAGCCTGGAAGTGCCGTATGGGGGCGTCAAATACTACCCGTCGAATGACGCGACGATCTGGAAACAGGACGCCCATGGTAACGCCGTCGACCACCGCAACTGGTACTACATGATTTCCGACGACAACATCCTCATCGACAACTGCATTGGCGACGGCTTCTCCTCGTCGATATGGGGTGAGGCTGCCGCCCTGTACAAGGACCTCACGGGCAATGCAATCGACATCAAGGGCAGCCGGTATGCCAAGTTCAATCCGGTGACCAGCCCGCTCGATGCCCAGAATGCGGCGGTGCGGGCCCTGGTCGCTTCCGCCGATTTCAGCAATCCCGACTTCGGCATGATCTGGGAGGCCTACGAAGGCGGCAGCCACAGTATCACCTGGGTCTACGCACACCGCATCGTTGCCAACTACCAGTGGCTCCTGAGCCAGAGCCGGCAGTCGGAGATGAATCGCAAGAAGCTGGACCTGAACAAGCCCTTTGTTGCCGCCACGGTGCAGAAAACCGATGCCGCCCACCTGATCTTCACCGACAAGGCCTACTACTACAAGACGCCCGCGGCAGGTTCCGGCACCGCCGGCTACAACACCATGTTCGAGGACCCGAACGGCAACGTCTTGCGCGCGCCCGGCTGGACCGCTGCGGAACTGGGGTATTGATCCGGACGATTGACCCACGGGGCGCGGCCGCCAGGCCGCGCTTCTTTCACACCTCGCAGCACGCATCGAGCCCGTAGCCGAATCGTCCAGCACGCCCCCGCAACTTCATGCGTCCGCCAGCATTTGCCGGTTCGCCAGCGATGGAAACAGCCGCATCCAGCACGCCACGATGGCGATGGTGCCGATGCCGCCGAGGAGCACCGAGGGTACCGCCCCAAGCCAGCCGGCGGTCAGGCCGGATTCGAATTCGCCCAGCTGGTTCGAGGCGCCGATGAAGATGGAATTGACGGCGCTGACCCGACCGCGCATCTCGTCCGGCGTTTCGAGCTGCACCAGCGACTGCCGGATCACGACGCTCACCATGTCGAAGGCGCCGCTGCAGGCCAGCGCCGCCATCGACAGCGCGAATGACGTGGACAGGGCGAACACGATCGTGGCGACGCCGTACAGCGCCACCGATGCGAACATCAGCCTGCCCACGTTGGCCCGGATCGGATGCCGTGCCAGGTACAGCGAGACGAGCAGCGCGCCCACGGCGGGGGCCGAGCGCAACAGCCCGAGGCCCCACGGGCCGGCATGCAGGATGTCGCGGGCGAAGATGGGCAGCAGGGCCGTCGCGCCGCCCAGCAGCACCGCAAACAGGTCGAGCGAGATGGCGCCGAGCACTTCCTTGCGCCGCCAGATGAAGCCGACGCCGGCAAACAGGGTTCCCAGCGTGACCGGCGCGCGGCCGCCCGGCACCCAGTCGACACGGACCAGGGAAATCATCGCGATGGCCAGCAAGAACAGCGCGCCGCACACCGCATGCACCGCCAGCGCACCGGCCACGTAGATGAAGCCGCCGATGGCCGGGCCGAGGATGATGGCGAACTGCGAACCGGCGGAATTGACGGCCAGCGCGCGCGGCAGCTCGATGGCCGGCACCAGCCGCGGCAGGATCGCCTGCTGGGCCGGCATCTGGAATGCCTTGGCGATGCCCAGGCCGACGGACGCGAGCAGGATGACTTCGCGGCCGATCCAGTGGTTCAGCGTGCCGATGGCCAGGAGCACGGCGATGGCGACCTGGCCGGCCAGGCAGTATTGCAGGATGCGCCGGCGATCGTAGCGGTCGACGATCTGGCCGGTCACCAGCGCGAACGCGAGCGCCGGGAAAAACTGCGCCAGCCCCACCAGCCCCAGGTCGTAGGCACTGTGCGTGAGGTCGTACATTTGCCAGGCAACGACGACCATCAGCATCTGGATCGCCATCGTCGAGGCCATGCGGCTGAAAAAGAAATGGCGGAACGCCGGGAAGGCGGACAGGGGATTGCCGGCGTTCCCGGCCGGATTGCTGGTGACGGACATGCATTACCTCGAACAATGAAAAAAACCGGCGGCGCCATTGCAGCGCCGCCGGGCAGGTGGAAACGAGCATCGCGACCGTCAGAACAGCGTCCTCACCCCCACCGTGAAGTAGCGCCCGCGCGGATCGTCGGCCAGCGCGAAGCCATCCCGCAGGCCGGCCCTGGTGCCGTTGCCCGAGAACGCGCCCACGGGCGGCTCCGCGTCGAACAGGTTTTCCATGTTGAAGTAGAGCTGCGCGTCGCCCCCGCCGATGTCGAACTTGTACGCCAGGTTCAGGCCGGTGGTGGCGAACGAGCGGATGTGGTTGTTTGCCCATACCTCGGCCGGGTCGCCGGAGAGCTTCATCTTGCTGCGCCAGCGCTGCGTGATGTCCACGGTCAGGTCGCTGACCGGCCGGAAGCGCAGGAAGCCCGACAGGCGCACGGCCGGCGTGGCCGCCATGCCGCCCGGGCCGAACGCCACGCCGCCCTGGTCGACGGTGGCCAGGCCCGGCTGGCGGTAATACACGTGCGGCTGCCACGCGGTCAGGAAGCGAAACGATGCAGGGCGGTCGAACACCCTGGCCGTGTAGTTGGCTTCGAAGTCGAGGCCGGTGGTCTCGACTTCGGCAATGTTGACGCTGCGGTTGATCCAGGCGGTGACGGCGTTTGCCGCCGAGGTGTCGGAAAACCCGTTGGGGCGCCGTTGCAGCGCGCAGTACGGCGACGTGCCGCCGCTGGCGTAGCAGGCGGCCTGGAACGCCGTCGTCGAACCGCTGACCGTGGTGATCGCGTCGGAAATCCTGATCCGGTAGGCATCGATGGCAAAGCTGAGCTTCGGCAGCGGCTTCCACACCAGGCCCACCGTCGTCGTGTTGCCGATTTCGGCGGTCAGGTCCGGGTTCGATTCGTCGATCTGGCCCACGGTCGGGCTGGTGCCCGTCAGCAGGTCGGTCGGCCGCACCTGCACCATCGACGTCGGCGCGAACAGGTCATACAGCGTGGGGGCGCGGATATCGCGCGAACGGGCGGCGCGCAGGCGCAGCGTGTCGGCGATGCTCCAGTCGATGCCGGCCTTCCATGTCACGTAGTTGCCGCTGGTGTTGTACGACGTGTAGCGCGCGGCGCCATTGAAGTTCAGGCTCTTCGCCCATGCGGCATCCTTGAGGAGCGGCACGTCCACTTCGCCGGCCACCTCCCAGACGCGCTGGCTCACGCCTTGCGGGCTTTCGCCGAACACGTATTCGGTCAGCGCCGCGCCGCGCGTGCAGTTCAGCGTCAGCCCGGTGCAGTCGACCAGGTCGGTCGGGCGCGAGCTGCTGTCCGACTTGAACGACACCTCGCGCCATTCGGCCGACAGCGCCGTGTTGACGGGGCCCGCCCAGCTGTCGAACGGCGTGCCGGTGACCGAGCCGGAGACATCGTTCATCTTCGTGGTGGAGCCGAAGCGCACGGTGTCGGTCACGTAGCCGATCGCCTCGGCCGAAGCCGCATCGGGCCCGAACACGTTCAGCGGCACGCAGCCGCTGGCCAGGCCCGGATTGGTGACCGTGATGTTGCAGACGGTTTGCCCGCCGTTGCTGACCGCGTCGAGCGCGGCGGACAGCTTCTGGCGATTGAGCACGTTGGACAGGTCGGTATCGAGCTTCGACGTGCCATGTGTGTAGTCGAGCTCCCAGCGAGCGCCGCCGAGCCTGCCTTCCAATCCCGTGGTGAAGACCCATTGCTTCGAATCGGAATCGGCCGTGATGCGCGGGATCTCGCCGAGGAACTTGGAGAACGTGAACGTGGGCTGCGCGGCGGGGATCAGCGCGGCGTACTGGGCCGGCAGGAAGGCATTGGTGCGGCGCAGCGAAACGCCGTTCAGCTGGTTCGTCTCGGCAAAGCTGGTATTGGTCTTGAGGTTGCCCGACACCTGCGCATAGGCCCGCACGCCGTCGGCCAGCTGGTAGTCCGCGCGGCCGAACAGCTGCGTGCCTTCCAGCCGTGCCAGCAGGCCGGAATCCCAGTAGCCGCCGTCGCCGCCCACCTCGATGGCCGAGGTGCCGGTGGCCGTGCCGGCCACGAAGGGGCCGAGCACGCCGTTCTGCTTGAAGACCTGGCCGGCCAGCGCGCCACTGGTGACCAGGCCGCCGAACGGAAAGCTCTTCTGCCGCAGGTTCGTTTGCAGCGTGTACGGGTTTGCGGCCGTGCCGGCGCCCGTCACGCCCACCTGGTTCAGCCAGTCGCGATCCGAGCGGCGGTCGATGCCGTCTTCCTTGCGATATTCCACGCCGGCTTCGAGGTGCAGGCCGCGCGCTGGCGTGCCGCCCCAGGCCAGGCCCATGTTGCGGCGGGCGGCGTCGCCCCGTTCCGACAGGCCGTAGCTGGCGTCGACCTTGAAGCCGTTGAACTTGCGATCGATGACGTAGTTCACCACGCCCGTCATGGCATCGGACCCGTACACCGCCGAGACGCCGCCGGTGACGATATCGACCCGCTCGACGAACATCTGCGGGATCAGGTCCACGTCCACCGCGCCGTTGTACAGCGTGGGCGGCACGCGCTTGCCGTCCATCAGCACGAGCGTGCGGGTGGCGCCGATATTGCGCAGATTGAGCTGGTTGGCCGAGCCGTTGCCGCCCGCCGCGCTGCCGGACGTGGTGGGATTGCTGCTGGCGCCGCGCGAGCCGGCGAACACCGGCAGGGTGTTCAGTGCTTCGGCCAGCGTGGCGCCAGGCTTCGAGGTCAGCAGGTCATCGGTGCTGACGACGGTGGTCGGCGAGGGGCTGCTGTCGCCGTTCCTGATCACGCGCGAGCCGGTCACGGTGACGGTCGTGAGCGCCGGTTCCGCCGGGGAACCGGCCACCGGCGCGCCGTCGGCAACCGGGGCCGCTGCCGGGGCCGGCGCCTGTGCAGAACCGGCGGCCGCGGACTGCGCGGCAGCCGTGCCGCAGATCGACAGCGCACTGACGCCGCAGACCACGAGGTCTTGAAGTTTGCTCATATGTCTCCTTGTTGGTTTTTTCTGGAGCGGAACGGTCGCCTGCTGAAAAAGCAGGCGGCGCCGGATGGAGCGTAACGAGATGTGGCGGGCAAGGCTTTACACAAAATTCAGGTTTGCTTGCACCTTTGCGGCGGCGATTTTCTGCCGAAGGGGCAGGGCGCGCCGTGGCGAAAAACACCGAACCTAAAGTGCCAGTGAATCTGAGTTTTGTGCAACGACGCGCATTCGCGCCTCCCATATTCTTGAAGCACTCAAATCAATTGGCGAGTAGCGGGACACCGCCACATCGCCAGGAAAAACCAGGAGACACGATGAAAAAGCACTCTGGCGCAACCGCGTTCCGACACAGGCGCAGGACAGTGGCCGGGCTTGCCGCGCTGGCCGGAACGCTGGCCGTCTGCGGCACCGGCCATGCCGCCGACCTGAACCCCGGGGGCGCGTGGCAGATCCGCTGGGACAACACCATCAAGTACAGCGCGGGTTATCGGCTCGATAATCCGGACAGCGCACTGGTGGCCGGCGCGGCCAAGGTCAACAACGATGACGGCGACCGCAACTTCGACAAGGGCCTGATCTCGAACCGCGCCGACCTGCTGACCGAGTTCGATATCCAGAAGGATGGCTTCGGCCTGCGGCTTTCCGCCGCGGCCTGGTACGACACGGTCTACAACAACCCGACGTCGAACACCTCGGCAGCTACAAGCAACAACGTCCGCGCGCCCTATGACCGGTTCGCGGACGAGACGCGCCGTATCGCCGGCCGGAACGCCGAGATGCTCGACTGGTTCGTGTTCGGCACCAACCGGATCGGCGATTCCACACTGTCATACCGGCTCGGGCAGCATTCACTGATCTGGGGCACGTCGCTGTTCTTCGGCATGAACGGCCTGGCCAAGGGCATGGCGCCGATCGACCTGTACAAGCTGTCGATCCCGGGCGCGCAGGCCAAGGAAACCACGATCCCCGTGCCGCAGCTGTCCGGCACCCTGCAACTGACCGACGATACCAGCGTCGAGGCCTACTACCAGTTCAAGTACCGGCCCACCCGCCTGCATCCGGCCGGCAGCTACCTGAGCGCGACGGACATGCTCGGCGCCGGCGCCGAATCGATTTTCGCCGGCCCGCTGAAGCTCGATTTCGCCGGCATGGTGAAGGGCGACCTGCCCAACAACTTCGGCGTGGCGCTCAACACCCGCAGCGGCACGCTCGATGCGGACCTGGGCCTGTATGCGATCCGCTACAACGATGCGTCGACCCAGGTGGTGACGCAGGCATCGACCCGCAGCTACTATCTGGCGGTGCCGAACAACGTGCGCGCCGTCGGCGCCAGTATCTCGCGCCTGGTCGGCATCGCCAACGTGGGGCTGGAGGCGTCGATGCGCTTCGGCCAGCCTCTGGTCGCACGCTCGGGCACCGTGGTGATCCCGGCCGGTTCCACCAGCAGCTGGCTCACCGACAACGTGCCGTTCCCCACCGGCCGCACGACGCACCTGAACCTGTCGAGCACGATGGTGACGGGCGCTTCGGGCCTGTGGGACGGCGCGAGCCTGGTCGGCGAGCTGTCGGCCAACCACCTCAACAGCGTGCAGCGCAATGGCGCCAAGGTCGACGCCACGCTGAACAAGACCAGCTTCGGTACCCGCGTGATCCTCACGCCGACCTGGTACCAGGTGGCGCCGGGCGTGGACCTGAGCCTGCCGCTGAACGTGGGCTGGTCGTTCAAGGGCCGCTCGGTGATCGATACCGCGTTTCCGTTCTCGGGCAGCCCGGACCACGGTGGCGAAATCATCGTCGGCGTGAGCGGCGTCTACCTGAACCGCTGGAACGCCAACCTGTCGTTCATCAACTACAAGGGCAAGGTGAGTTCCCAGCCATTGCTGGACCGCGACTACCTGCGCTTCAGCCTGCAGGCCAGCTTCTGATCCACAAGAACCAAGGAGACAACATGATCGCCCCCTACCTGAAATCCGCCGGCGCGCTGCTGGTTCTCGGCCTGGCAACGGGCATGGCCACCGACCTGGTGGTCGGTGCCGCCCTGGCGCAGGACCTGAAGTCCGGTACCCTGACACCCATCGGCGCCGAGCGCGCCGCCAACAAGGACGGCACGATTCCCGCCTGGGACGGCAAGCCGGTCAATACGCCGCCCGGCGCCGGCAACAAGCGGCCCGACCCGTTCGCCGCCGAAAAGCCGGTGCTGTCCATCACGGCCGCCAACATGGCGCAGCACGCGGAAAAGCTCACCGACGGCACGAAGGCGCTGCTGGCGAAATGGCCGGGCATGCGCGTCGATGTCTATCCGACGCACCGCAGCGCGGTCTTCGCCCAGGCGATCTACGACGCCGTGGCGCAGAACGCCACGCGCGCGAAGCTGACCAACAACGGCCTGACAGTGGAAGGTGCGTATGGCGGTATTCCCTTCCCGGTGCCGAAGAACGGCCACGAGGCACTGTGGAACCACATGCTGAGCTATCGTGGCCAGCTGACCACGTTCACGGCCGACAAGTATGTAATGACGTCGGGCGGCGACCGCGTTCTGACCAACCGCCAGCGTACCAGCCTCGCGTATCCGTACTATGACCCGAAAGGCAAGCCGGATGCCTTCAGCGGCGAATGGGCACGCGCCCGCCTGGATGTCACCGAGCCGCCCGCCAACGCCGGCCAGGCCATGATGACGATCGATTATGTCGACAACTACGCGCGGCCGAAGGATGGCTGGCAGTACGTGCCGGGGCAGCGCCGCGTGCGCAAGTCGCCGTCGCTGGTGTACGACACGCCGGATCCGTCCGCCGCCGGCGTGGCCAACTTCGACGACGTCAACCTGTTCATCGGCGCGCAGGACCGCTACAACGTGAAGCTGGTGGGCAAGCGCGAGATCTATGTCCCGTACAACAATAACGGCCTGTTCCGCAAGCCCGTCAATGACGTGATCGGCAGGGGCACGCTCAATCCCGACGCGGTGCGCTGGGAACTGCACCGCGTATGGGTGCTGGAAGCCACGCTGCGCGAGGGCAAGCGCAACGTGGCCGCGAAGCGCCGCCTGTACCTCGATGAAGACACCTGGCAGGCCGTGCTGGCCGACAGCTGGGATGCGCAGGGCAAGCTGTGGAAGACGGGCCAGGCCTTCACGCTGCTGGCCGGCGATGAGCCGTCCGCCAGCACCTTGAGTTACACATGGCACGACCTGCTGTCCGGCGGCTGGGTGTATGCCGGCGCGATCAACGAAACGGGCGGCGTGGCCTACCAGGACTTCGACAGCAAGCAATTGAACCGCTTCACGTCGAGCGCGCTGGCCAGCGGCGGCGTGCGCTGATGATGCAGCCGTTCATTCGCAGCGGCAAGCACGCTGCCGCGCTAGCCGCAACCCTGGTGCTGGTGGTGGACTCCGGCGTACTCGCAGCCGTCCCCGAAGCCGGAAGGCCGCCTGCGGCACTGCAACGGCCGGCGCTGGCGGTGGCCCGGCCGGCCGCCGCCAACCTGCAGGCGATCGCTCGCACGGGCAACCGGCTGGTAGCCGCCGGCGAACGCGGACTGATCATTTATTCCGACGATTCCGGCCGGCACTGGACGCAGGCACGCGTGCCGGTCAGCGTGACCGTGACCGCGCTGCGCTTCGCTGCCACGGCCGGTGGCAATGCGCGCGAAGGCTGGGCGGTGGGGAACATGGGCGTGGTGCTGCGCACCACGGACGGCGGCGCCAGCTGGATACGCGTGTTCGACGGTGCCGCCGCCGCGGGGCTGGCCGTACAGGCGGCGCGGCAGGCGTGGGACAGTGTAAAGCCCGATCCGTCGGAAACGGAACACCCGCTGAACCGGCTGCTCGACGATGCGCGGCGCCTGGCCGACGAAGGCGCCGACAAGCCTTTCCTGGACATCGCGCAGCGCGCCGATGGCTCGGTATGGGTGGTGGGCGCCTACGGCCTGGCGTTTTCCACCGCCGACGGGGGCCGCACCTGGCACGCGCGGATGAAGGACCTGCCCAATCCCGAGGGTGTCACCTGGTACGGGATTGCCTCGCGAGGACAGGAGCGTTACCTGTTCGGTGAACAGGGCGCGCTGCTGCGCGCCGCGGCGCAGGACGGCGCCTTCGCCGCGCAGGCTTCGCCCGCCGCGGGCAGCCTGTTCGGCTCGCTGGCGCTGGACGACGGCTCGCTGCTGCTGTTCGGCCTGCGCGGCAAGGTGTACCGGAGCGGGCAGCCGGGCGCGCCATGGAGCACCGTGCAGACCCCGGTCGACGCGTCGCTGGTCTCGGGCGTGCAACTGCCCGACGGGACGGCGTTGCTGCTGGGCTCGGCCGGCCAGATCGTGGCCAGCCGTGATGGCGGCCGCAGCTTCAACGTTCTTCCTCTTCAACCCCGGTTTCCATTCGCCGGCGCCGCCGTGGCACCGGATGGAACGCTGGTGATCGTCGGCGCGCGCGGCCTGCTGCGCATGGCGCCGCCCGGCCGCGCCGCCGGGATTTCGACCATGAGGGCAGCCAGACCATGAACACGCATCATCATGACGACGCGGGGCCCGCCGGAGCGGCATCCTTCGATCCCGCCTCCGGCAACCGCATCGAACGCTTCGTGTTCGGCCACCGCCGCTGGCTGCTCGGGCTATGCCTGCTGGCGACATTGCTGCTGGGCTGGCAGACCACCCGCATCGTGCCGAACGCCAGCTTCGACGGCATGCTGCCGATGACCCATCCGTACCTGCAGAACTACGTGGCCGAACGCAGGAACCTGGTATCGCAGGCGAACAGCCTGCGCATCGTCGTCGAGCACAAGGGGGGCGGAAGCGTGCTCGACGCGGCCTACCTGGACACGCTGCGCCACATCAACGACGACGTGTTCCTGCTGCCCGGCGTGGTGCGCGGACAGCTGAAATCGCTGTGGACGCCGTCGACGCGCTGGACCGCCGTCACCGAACGCGGGTTCGAAGGCGGCACCGTGATCCCTGATGACTTCGACGGCAGCCCCACCGCCTTGCAGCGCGTGCGCCTGAACATCGAGCGCTCCGGCGAAGTGGGGCAGCTGGTGGCGCGCGACTTCCAGTCCAGTGCGCTGATCGTGCCGCTGGCCGAGCGCGACGAGGCCGGCCGCGAACTGGACTACGCCGCCCTGTCGCGGCAGCTGGAAGGCCTGCGCGCGAAGTACGGCAACGAGCGCATCGCCCTGCACATCACCGGCTTCGCCAAGGTGGCTGGCGACCTGCTCGAAGGGTTGGTGCAGGTGCTGGCCTTCTTTGCAATCGCCGCACTGATCGTGACGGCCATCGTGTTCTGGTACACGCGCTGCCTGCGCAGCACGCTGCTGGTGGTGGCCTGTTCGCTGGTCGCCGTGGTGTGGCAGCTGGGCATGCTGCCGCTGCTGGGCTATGCGCTCGATCCGTATGCGGTGCTGGTGCCGTTCCTGGTGTTCGCCATCGGCATGAGCCACGGCGCGCAAAAAATGAACGGCATCATGCACGATATCGGGCGCGGCATGTCGCGCCTGGCCGCGGCGCGTTTCACGTTCCGCCGCCTGTTCCTGGCCGGGTTCACGGCGCTGGCCTGCGATGCGGTGGGCTTTGCCGTGCTGATGATGCTCGACATCGCCTCGATCCGCCGGCTGGCCATCACCGCCAGCCTGGGCGTGGCGATCCTCGTGTTCACCAACCTGATCGTGCTGCCGGTGCTGCTCAGCTACACCGGCGTGAACCCGGGCGCCGCCCGCCGTGCCGCGCATGCCGACGTGGACACCGGCCGCTCTTTGTGGACCTGGCTATGCCGGTTCACCGAGACCCGCTGGGCCGTGGGCGCCATCGTGACCGCGGTGGTGCTCGGCGGCGTCAGCCTGCATGCCAGCCGCCTACTGCAGGTCGGCGACCTGGATGCCGGCGCGCCCGAGTTGCGGCCGCAGTCGCGCTACAACCTCGATAACGCCTACCTGACCGGGCATTACAGCACCAGCAGCGATGTGCTGGTGGTGATGGTGCGCACGCCGGTGCAGGGCGCGATGAAGCATGCCGCGCTGGAAAAGGTCGACGAGCTGGAATGGCGGCTGCGCCAGGTGGCCGGCGTGGAAACCACGCAATCGGTAGCGTCGCTGGCGCGGCAGACGGCGGTGGCCATGAACGAGGGCAATCCGCGCTGGTACGAGCTGCAGCCGAACCAGGGCGCGCTCAACGCGGCCAGCGCGAAGGCGCCACGCAGCCTGGTCAACGCCGACTTCTCGCTGCTGCAGGTTCAGGTCTACCTGGCCGACCACAAGGCGCAGACGCTGCGCCGCGTGACGGCCGCGGTGGAAGCCTTCGCCAGGGACAACGACAGCGCCGACGCGAAGTTCCTGCTGGCGGCCGGCAATGCGGGCTTCGAGGCCGCCACCAATGCCGTGGTGGAGAAGGCCAATCATGAAATGCTGCTGCTGGTGTATGCGGCCGTGGTGCTGCTGGCCTGGGTCACGTTCCGCTCGTGGCGCGCGGTGGCCTGCGCCATCATCCCCCTGGCGCTGACGTCCGTGATGGCCGAGGCGCTGATGGTGTGGCTGGGCATCGGCCTGAAGGTGGCCACGCTGCCGGTGGTGGCGCTGGGCGTGGGCATCGGCGTCGACTACGCGCTGTATGTGCTGAGCATCATGCTCGCCCAGTTGCGCGAGGGCCGCACGCTGGCCCAGGCCTACCACCGCGCGCTGCTGTTCACCGGCAAGGTGGTGATGCTGACGGGCGTGACGCTGGCGCTGGCCGTGGCGACCTGGGCGTTCTCGCCCATCAAGTTCCAGGCCGACATGGGCATCCTGCTGGCGTTCATGTTCGTCGTCAACATGATCGGCGCGCTGGTATTGCTACCGTCGCTGGCGCGCTTCCTTCTGAAGCCAGCGACGACGGCAGCAGCGAGGACGGAGGAGGCGGCAGAACGTCCGGCCGGCTGTGCCGCCTGAGCCAGCGGCATCGCAAATCAGGCCGCTGCCTGCCGCCGCGCGATGGCATCGAGCTTCGCGGCCAGCCCCGGAACCCGCCCGGCGGCGAGGTCGAACGTGGTTTCCAGGACCTGCGCGATCTCGTCGCCCGAGGCCAGGTCGCGCCGGATGCCGGGCCTCCCCGGGCCCTGGAACGAATAGCGCGCGTTGTGCAGCACGTGCCGGCCGTCGTCTACGGTGCGCACGGCGATCAGGTCGCGGGTGAAGTGGGAGACCGGATTGGTCGACACGTACCAGTTCGACATGTCGAAATCGGCCGGATACGCCGGCCGCGGGTCGAACACGTACAGGTGCAGCCATTCGCCGCCGGCTTCCGCTTCGAGCCGCCATTCGTCGCCGAGCCGCACCAGGCGATACCGGCCATGCGGGGTGTCCTGCACCAGGTCCGGAACGAGGCGCAGCGGCGCCGTCGGCGTCATCTTGCCGAAGCCGGTGTCGGACATCATCCGCTCGCCTTCCACGTCGACCAGCAGCAGCATGTGCGTGCGGGGCGTGACCGCGTCCGGCGCGGCTGTCATGCGCACGCGCGCCAGGAGCGCCGTCGTTTCGAAACCCAGCAAGGCGAGGGCATGGCGGTACAGGGTGTTGTGCTCGAAGCAGTAGCCGCCGCGGCGCGCGGCGAATTTCTCCAGCAGTGCCGGGATTTCCAGCGAAACGTTCAGGCCGGCGAGCGGGTTCAGGTTTTCGAACGGGATCGCCTGGATGTGGGCCCGCTGCAGGCGGGCGAGGGCATCGAGCGACGGCGCCGCGCCGGGGCGCACGCCGAGCAGGTCGAGATAGGCATCGATGGACACTGCATTCTCCGCAAACGTTAACGGAAACAGTGTAAATCAACCCGGCATCATGCCCGGATAAACCCTTCGACGTTCTCAGTCGTCACCACCGTGCCGGTCACTCTCGCCACGCGCACGCCGCGCATCGACACGTTGCGCACCGGCGCCTCCCGCTCGGCCTTGATCAGGCAAAGGAACTTCGCTTCGCCCACGATGATGTTGCTGACATGGAGACCCTCGATAGGCGTGAGCCGCCGTTCGTACGTGGGCAGCAGGGTCTTCCACTGGTACAGCACGTCCGTTTCGACGGCCAGCACGCCGCCCTTGATGCTGGTGGCCGTCACGTTCGACACGTGGATGTTCTTCACGAAACCGCCGCGCCGCTCGTTGGTCTTCACGTACAGGATGTTGTTGATCGTGCTGGCCGCGCCCGAACCGGTATTGTCGAAGTGGCAGTTGTCCACGAAGACATTCTCGACGCCGCCGGAAAGCTCGCTGCCGATCGCGCACAGCTGGTGGCCGTTCCTGATGCGGCAGTTGCGCATCACGATGTTGCGCGCCGGCGTGGCCAGGCGCCAGGCGTCCCGGTCGCGGCCCGATTTCACCGAGATGGCGTCGTCGCCCTGGTCGAACACGCAATCCTCGATCAGCACGTTCTGGCTCATTTCCGGGTCCACGCCGTCGTTGTTGTGGCCTTGGGCCGTGATCTTCACGCGGCGGATCACCACGTCGTTCGTCAGGTAGGGGTGCAGCATCCAGAACGGGCTGTCCTGGATCGTGATGTCTTCCACCAGCACGTGGCGGCAGCGGTTGAACTGCACGAACTGCGGGCGCAGGTTCGCTTCGCCCTTCGTCATCACGCGCTGTTCCACCGGCACCGGGGTACCGCCTTGGGCCGACACCTTCGCCGACATGTCGTACAGCGCCACCAGCGCATCCATGTGCGGCTTCGGCCGCTTGTACCAGATGCTCCACACGTCCAGCTTCGCGCGCAGCGTGCCTTCGCCGGTCAGCGCCACGTTCTCGCATTCATATGCGTAGACGAGCGGCGAGTAGTTGTAGCACTCCAGCCCCTCCCACGTGGTGTGCACGGCGGGCAGGTAGTCGGCCGGGTTTTCCGAGAACAGCAGCGTGGCGCCTTTCGCCACGTGCAGGTTGACGTTGCTCCTCAGGTGGATCTTCGCGGTCGGCCACACGCCTTGCGGCACCACCACGATGCCGCCGCCGGCCGCGTGGGCGGCGTCGATCGCGCGGGCGAGGGCATCGGAAGTCCTGCGCTGGTCGGCCTGGTCGGCGCCGAAGTCGGTGATGGGGAAGCGCGGCGCGCCGGTGAAATCCGGGATGCGGATGGCCGGCATGTCGAACGGCGCCGTCACGTTCACTTGCTGGCGTGCCATGCCCCCCGGCTGCAAGACCGAGCAGCCGGCCAGCAGGGGCGCGGCGAAACCGGCCAACATCACCTTGCGGCGCCCGCGGTCAATGGGCGACATGCCGATGACCGGCGTACCGGTGAATATTTTGCTGGTGGACGGCACGATGCGATTCTCCCTGGCTGCAGATGACGCATGGTACGTCGCGCAGGCGCCCCGCGGGAGCGGGGCCGGAGAATCGATCAGGATGTTGACTTGAGGAAGGTAATCAGGACGCCATCGCGTACCGTTCCAGCCAGTGCGCATACGGCGCCGGCAGCACCCACGACGGGCGCGCCAGCCCCAGCTCCTTGGCGGCGCGGTACGGGTAGTGCGGGTCGGCCAGCAGTGCGCGGCCCACCATCACCAGGTCCATCTGCCCATCCGCGATCACGCGATCGGCATTGGCCGGCGAGTCGATGCCCCACGAGGCGGCGACCGGCAGGCCGGCTTCGCGGCGCACGCGCTGCGCGATCGGCGCCAGGAACGCCGGACCCCATGGAATCGCGGTCTTGGGGATCGAGAAGCCCACCGATACGTTCAGAAGGTCCAGCCCGCCCTCGCGCATCTTCGCCGCCAGGGCGATGGATTCGTCCAGCGTTTCCTCGTCGCGGCCGTCGTATTCGATCACGCCGAAACGGGCCGTCAGCGGCAGGTTCTCCGGCCACACCTCGCGCACCGCGGCCAGCGTTTCGAGCAGGAAGCGGGTGCGGTTCTCGAAGCTGCCGCCGTAGATGTCGTCGCGCTGGTTGGCGTGCACCGAGAAGAAGGTCTGCGCCAGGTAGCCGTGCGCGAAGTGGAGCTCGAGGTACTTGAAGCCGGCATCGCGGGCACGGCGCGCGGCCTGCACGAAATCGGCCTTGACGCGTTCGATGTCGGCGATCGTCATCGCCTGCGGCACTTTCGGCAGGTTGGCGCCGAACGCGATCGCGGACGGGGCGATGGTCTGCCAGCCGCGCGGGTCGGTGTCGGGGATGTGGTCGTCGCCTTCCCACGGCCGGTTGGCGCTGGCCTTGCGGCCCGCGTGGGCGATCTGGATGCCGGGTACCGCGCCGCCGGCCTCGATCGCCGCGGCGATGCGCGCCATGCCCTCGGCCTGGGCGTCGTTCCACAAGCCGGTGCAACCCGGGGTGATGCGGCCTTCCGGCGACACGGCGGTCGCTTCGACGATCACCAGGCCGGCGCCGCCGCGCGCGATGCTCGTGTAGTGGGCCAGGTGCCACTCCTTGGTGAAGCCGTCGACGGCGCTGTACTGGCACATCGGCGGTACCGCGATGCGGTTGCGCAGCGTGACATCCTTGAGTTTGAATTCGGTGAAGAGTGCGGTCATGGTTTGGCTTTGGTTGCGTGGCTGTCATGGCGCCGGCTGGTCTGGCCAGCTGGCAGGACCGTGAACTGTATGCGAACGCCGGGATCATGTAAACTAATGGGAGCTTATCCCCACCATTAGAATTACTTATGCATCCTCCGCAATGGCTGCAATCGTTCACCGCCCTGGCCCATACCGGCAGCTTCACGCGCGCCGCGGAGAGCCTGGGGCTCACCCAAGCCGCCGTCAGCCAGCACGTGCGGCAGCTGGAAGACCGCCTGGGGCCGTTGCTGATCCGCCGCCCGCGCGCGATCGAGCTGACGCCGGCCGGGGCGGCGCTGCTGCGTTACTGCGGCGAAATCGAGGAAGCGGACCGCCGCCTGGCCGCCCGGCTGGCCGACGAGGATGCCTGCTGCGGCGACGTGGGGCTGATCACGCCGGGCAGCCTGGGCCTGTTCATCTATCCGCTGCTGCTGGAATTCCAGCTTGCGCATCCCGGCCTGGCGATCCGCCACAAGTTCGCGCCCGACCGGGAAACGCTGGAGCAGGTGCTGGACAAGCGGTATGACCTGGGTATCGTCGCGCTGAAGCCGGACGATCCGCGCCTCGCCGCTTCCCGGTTCGCGGAAGAGGCGCTGGAGCTGGTGGTGCCCGCCGGCGCTCCCGTGAACAGCTGGGCCGACCTGCAGGTGCTCGGATTCATCGACCACCCGGAAGGGCACGCGATGGCCACCCGGCTGCTGAGCCGCGTGTTCCCCGGCAACCCGGGCATCGCCAGCGTGCCATCGCGCGGCTTTTCGAACCAGGTCGGCCTGTTCCTCGAGCCGGTCGCGCGCGGGCTCGGCTTCACCGTCATTCCCACCCATGCGCGGCGCGCCTTCGCCCGGCCGGACGCCATCCGGGTCATCGACACCGCCACGCCGGTGGTCGATACGCTGTGGCTGATCCACCGCGCCGAATGGCCGCTGCCGGCGCGCGCCCGGCGCGTGGCCGATCACCTGCGCGAACACATATCCGAGAGGACCATCCGATGATCGACGAATATCTGGACTTCGCCCGCCAACTGGCCGACGCGGCCGCCGCCGCCGCGCTGCCGTACTTCCGCACGCGGCTCGATGTCGCCAACAAGGAACCGGGCGCCTACGACCCCGTCACCGTGGCCGACAAGGCCGCCGAGCGGGCGATGCGCGAGCTGATCCGGGCACGCTACCCGGAGCACGGCATCGTCGGCGAAGAAGAGGACAACCACCAGGGCAGCAGTCCGTATCACTGGGTGCTCGATCCGATCGACGGCACGCGCTCGTTCATCTGCGGCCTGCCGCTGTGGGGCACGCTGATCGCGCTGAACGACGGCAAGCGGCCGGTCGTGGGCGCGATGTACCAGCCGTTCACACAGGAGTTCTATGCCGGTTCGCCGGAAGGCGCATGGCTCAACTGCGAACCGCTGCGCACGCGCCCCTGCGCCGGCCTGGGCACGGCGCGCCTGATGACCACCGGGCCGGATTTCTTCCGCATGCCCGCCCAGCGCGCCGCCTTCGACGCGATCGCCGCGGACGCGCAGCTGGTGCGCTACGGCGCCGACTGCTATGCGTACTGCCTGCTGGCGGGCGGCCATATCGACGCCGTGATCGAGGCGGGCCTGAAGCCGTTCGACATCCAGGCGCTGATCCCGATCATCGAAGGCGCCGGCGGCATCGTCACCACGTGGGACGGCGGCGACGCGCAGCACGGCGGCACGATCGTCGCCTGCGGCGATCGGGCGCTGCATGCGCAGCTGGTCGACCGGCTGCACTCCGCCGCCTGACACCGGGGTCAGACCCCAGTTTTCGGAAATATTTCCTGGAACCGGGGTCAGACCCCCATTTTCGGAAACATTTCCCGGAATCGGGGTCTGACCCCGGTTTTTGGCAACACGCATGGTGTTGTAAAAAATCGGGGATTGTCCCTGTTGTAAGAATGCGCCGGATAGCCCGGGCGCCGGTTATCGCGATTCGTTCACCGGGCTTGCAAACGTTGTCAAGAAACGCAATACTGCCCGGTGATTTTCACAATTGCAGCTGGCACACGCTGTGATCAAAATGCTACGATTCGCTCGCTGCGCCTCGACCACAACAATAATGGCGTCCACAACCGAGCACGGGGAGACAGACAACATGCTGAGAACGCATCGCATCGCGCTGCTTTTCAACGCCAACAAGATTTTCGACCGTGAAGTCATCACCGGCATCGCCGGCTACCTGGCCAGCACCCGCACCGCGTGGGACCTGTTCCTGGAAGAGGACTTCCGGCTGCGCCTGTCCGGCATCGACGGCTGGCAGGGCGACGGCATCATCGCCGACTTCGACGATCCGCACGTTGCCAGCGCGCTCGCCTCGGCGCGCGTGCCGCTGGTGGCCGTCGGCGGATCGTACGAGAACCAGGCCGACTACCCGGCCGGCGTGCCGTACGTGGCGACCGACAATTTCAAGCTGATCAAGCTCGCCTACGACCACCTGATCGAGGCCGGCCTGCGCAACATCGCCTGTTTCAGCCTGCCCGAGGCGCAGGAAAACCGCTGGGCCCAGGAGCGAGAAAAGGCGTACAGCAGGCTGCTGCTGCGCGACAAGCTGCAGCCCGAGATCTACCGCGGCCGCGCCACCAGCGCGCAGCACTGGAGCGAAGCGGTGGAGCAGCAGATCGCCTGGCTGCACAGCCTGCCCAAGCCGGTCGGCATCATCGCCGTGACGGATGCGCGGGCGCGCCAGCTGATGCAGGCCTGCGCGCTGGCCGGCATCGAAGTGCCCGAGCAGGTGGCCGTGATCGGCATCGACAACGATCCGCTGGCGCGCATGCTCACGCGCATTCCGATGAGTTCCGTGATCCAGGGCGCGCAGGAGATGGGCCGCACCGCGGCGCACCTGCTGGACCAGATGCTGCATGGCGTGCGCCTGCCCGATACACGCATCCTGGTGCCGCCATCGGGCATCAACGTGCTCGCCTCCAGCAAACACGAAGCGGGCAAGCACCCGCACGTGATGCGCGCGCGCCATTTCATCCGCCAGTACGCGTGCCAGGGCATCAAGACCGACCAGGTGGCCGAATACGTGGGCATTTCGCGCTCGTCGCTGGAGGCGCACTTCCGCGCGGAGCTGGGCCGCAGCGTGCATGACGAGATCCTCCGGCTGCGCCTGGAAGCGGCCACCGGCTACCTGGCGCGCGGCGGCTGCAACCTGACGGACGTGGCGATCCGCTGCGGCTTCACGTCCAGCCAGTACATGCACTCCGTGTTCAAGCGGGAGCTCGGCTGCACGCCGCGCGCCTGGCAGGAACGCCAGCGCGGCGCCGAGGCGGCCGGCGACCTGCAGGGATGAAGATCATGCCCATGATCGCCGCCTCCAGCGCCACGGCCCGGCAATTCACGCTGACGAACGCGTTCGGCATGCGCGTGACGATCAGCGAGCGCGGCGCGGCGCTGGTTTCCTGGCTGGCGCCGGACCGCTACGGCCGCATGGCCGACATCCTGCTCGGCTACCCGGACCACGAGCAGCTGCGCCTGAACGGCAAGCTGCATAACGCCTGGTTCGGCGCGATCATCGGCCGCTGGGCCAACCGCATCGCGCACGGCCGCTTCATGCTCGACGGCCGGGTGGTGCAGGCCGACGTCAACGATCGCGGCAACCTGCTGCATGGCGGCGAAGCCGGCTTCCATGCGGCGCACTGGGAGGGCGAGCTGGCGCACGGCGGGCTGGCGCTGTCGTATGTCTCGCCGGACGGGCAGGGCGGCTTTCCCGGCACGCTGGCCGTGCAGGTGTTCTACCAGCTCGACGACGACGGCAGCCTGTCGATCGAATACCAGGCCACGTGCGACGCGCCCACGCCGGTCAACCTCACGTCGCATCCGTGCTTCAACCTGAACGGCGGCAGCGCCGACGTGGGCGACCACATGCTGCGCATCGACGCCGACGATTACCTCGTCACCGACGCGGTCGGCATCCCGGTGCGCCGCGCCAGCGTGGCCGGCACGCCGTTCGACTTCCGCCAGCCGGCCGCGATCGGACCGCGCATGCGCTGGCCCGAACCGCAGATCGGCATGGCCGGCGGCTTCGATCACTGCTATTGCCTGCCATCGGACCCCCGCGAGCCGCGGCGCCTGCGCAATGTGGCGTGCGTCGTCGATCCCGGTTCCGGGCGCCAGCTGGACGTGTCGACCACCGAGGCGGGCCTGCAGTTTTACAGCGGCAATGGCCTGACAGGCATCCGCGGCCGCAACGATGTGACATATTCGCGACACGACGGCTTTTGCCTGGAAGCCGGCGCCTACCCCGACCAGCTGAACCATAAAAGCGCGGCTGCCGTGATTCTGCGCCCCGGGCAGGTGTACCGGCAAACCACGGTCTACCGGGTATCGCTGCAAACGTGAAATTTCGTTCACCACGCTGGTGAATTTCGTAATTGATGTGTGTTACCGTCCACGTCCAGAATCGCTGCAATAACCATAACGACGAGACGACATGCGCCAATCCCTTCAGCCGCTGTTGCTGGCATCACTGCTGGCGGGCGCTTCCGCATACGCGGCGGCGGCCGGCGCGGCCGCGCCCGGCCAGCTCTCGCTCTTCAAGAACGGTCCGGGCGCCGGCTGGCAGGTGCTGGTCGCCGATCCGGACAGCGCGGTGCCGCTGGCCGGCGCCGGCACGGTCGTGCCGAAGAACGCCAAGCTGCCGAACGCCTTCGTGCGCGGCAGCAACGGCAAGGTCGCGGGCCGCGATGCCGTCACGCTCGCATGGCGCGACACCTGGTATGCCAGCCTGCGTTTCCAGGGCGCGAAGCAGGACCTGCGCCCGTACCTGGCCAGCGGCGTCGTCGCGTTCGACCTGAACGTGCGCGAACTGGGCAAGGGCGGCATCGACTTCAAGCTCGATTGCGGCGAAGGCTGCGAGCGCAAGGTGCCGTACGTGCTGGCCGGCCGCGCCGCTGCGGGGCAGGGCTGGAAGCCGGTTTCGATCGCCCTGGCGTGTTTCTACCGCGACGGCGATTTTTTTGAAACGGTCATGAAACCGTTTTCAGTGGAAGCGACGGGGCAGGGCGAGGTGGCTGTCGCCAACGTGCGCATCCTGAAATCGGGCACGCCGAACACGGCCTGCCCGGACTACAGAACGCAGTCCGTCACGCCCGAACCGCTGAACGAATCGTGGGCCATCGACTGGTGGATGGCGCGGCACGAACAGAAGGTGAAGGACAACGCGGAACGCCGCGCCGCCGGTACGCCGCCCCAGCTGGTGTTCCTCGGCGATTCGATCACCGAGGGCTGGGCGAAGGACGGCAAGGACGAATTCGCGCGGCGCTATGCCCGCTACAACCCCATCAACCTGGGCTTCGGCGGCGACCGCACCGAGAACATCCTGTACCGCCTGCAGCACGGCGAAGTCGACGGCATCGACCCGAAGGTGGTGGTGCTGATGGCCGGCACCAACAACACCGGCAGCCGGCAGGAAGACCCGGCCACCACGGCGGCCGGGCTGCGCCGCGTCATCGACGAGCTGCAGGGGCGCGTGCCGCGCGCGAAGATCCTGCTGCTGGGCGTGTTCCCGCGCGACGCGGCGGACAGCCGGTCGCGCCGCATCAACACCGCGATCAACGAACGCATCGCGAAGTTCGCCGACAACCGCCGCGTGTTCTTCGCCGACATCGGCAGCGCCTTCCTCGACGAGGCGGGCACGCTGTCGAAGGACATCATGCCGGACCTGCTGCACCCGAACGCGCGCGGCTACGAAATCTGGGGCAAGGCGATGGACCCGATCCTGCAGCCGCTGCTGACCGGCTACACGTGGGACAGCGTGGCGATCGGCGGCGGCGGCTTCGTGTCGGCGGTGCTGCCGAGCGCGGCCGAGCAGGGCATGGTGTATGCCCGCACCGATGTCGGCGGCGCCTATCGATGGACAGGCGACAGGTGGGTGCCGTTGCTGGACTGGGTGTCCGAAGACCAGACCGGCCTGCTGGGCGTGGACTCGCTGGCCAGCGACCCGCGCGACGCGTCGAAGGTCTACCTGCTGGCCGGCATCGCCTACCACAACGGCGGCCGCACGGCGGTCCTGCGCTCGCACGACTACGGCAAGACGTTCGCGGTGACCGACGTGACCGCGCAATTCAAGACCCACGGCAATGGCGCGGGCCGCAACAACGGCGAACGGCTGGCCGTCGACCCCGGTGCCGGCAACGTGCTGTACGTGGGCACGCGCGCCGATGGCCTGTTCCGCAGCGACGACTTCGGCGCCACGTGGAAACGCCTGCCGGGACTGGACGTGACAAGCACGCCGAACGGCGCCGGCATCGCCTTCGTGGTGCCCGATCCGGCCAGCGTGAAAGAGGGCGCCGCCGGCACCGCGCAGCGCCTGTTCGTCGGCGTGTCGCGTCCCGGCACGAATTTGTTCCGCAGCGACGACGGCGGCGCGACCTTCACGCCGATGGATGCCACGCCGGACGGCCTGATGCCGCAGCGCGCCGCGCTCGACGGCGCCGGCCACCTGTACGTGACGTTCGCCAACGGCGCCGGCCCGCACCCGCGCGGCGCCGAGCCGATGGACAAGGGCGCCGTGCGCAAGTACGGCATCGCCGCCCGCTCCGGCCAGGACGTGACGCCGAAGCCGGGCATGCCGGCCGCGTACTCGGGCATCAGCATCGACCGCAACGATCCGCGCCGCCTGCTCGCTTCCACGATCAGCCTTTATGCGCCGCAGGGGAAGAACAAAGGGGACGCCAAGGGCGACCGCCTGTTCCTGTCCACCGACGGCGGCGCCACGTGGACGGACCTGGTCGCGCGCGGCTTCGGGATGGACCGCGCCGGCGTGGCATGGGTCAAGGGCCATGCGATCCACTGGGCCAGCACCATCGCCTTCGATCCTTTCGACGCGCGCACCGCGTGGGTCACGTCCGGCAACGGCGTCTTCAAGTCGTCGAACCTGGATGCCGTGCCGACGGTCTGGCGCTTCGATGTCAGGGGCATCGAGGAAACGGTGCCGCTGGGCCTCGTCAGCCGCGCCGGCGCGCCGCTGGTGTCGACCATCGGCGACTACGACGGGTTCGTGCACACGGATCTGAAGCAGTATGGCCGCATCCACGAGCCGCAGATGGGCACCACGTTCGGCCTGGCCTCCGCCGGCGCGCAGCCCCAGGTGCTGGCACGGGCGGGAAAATCGATCTACGTGACGCGCGACGGCGGCGCCACGTGGCGCAAGGCGCGCGGCATGAACGGCACCAAGGGCCAGCTGGCGCTGTCGGCGGACGGCAAGGTGTTGCTGCACAGCCCCGAGCTCGGCAAGGGTGAGTCGCGCGTGACTTTCATTTCGATGGACGACGGCGACACCTGGTCGCCCGCGAAAGGCATCGAAGGCGCGCGCCCGGTGGCCGACACGGTCGATGCGAAGCGCTTCTATGCCTACCAGGGCGGCGCCTTCCTCGTCAGCACCGATGCCGGCCGCACGTTCGGCACCACGGCGCAACTGCCCAGGGATGGTTCGGACGTCGTGCGCGCCGTGCCGGGCCGTGCCGGCGACGTGTGGGTCGCGCTGAAGGACGGCGGACTGGCCCGCTCGACGGATGCGGGCGCCACCTTCGCGATATCGAAGGACGTGACGTATGCCGGCGCGGTCGGCTTCGGCAAGGCCGAAAGGGAAGGCGGCTATCCCGCGGTCTACCTGTGGGGCACGGTGGACGGCCTGCGCGGCATCTGGCGTTCGACGGACGAGGGCCGCGGCTGGGTGCGCATCAACGACGACGCGCACCAGTACGGCGGCCCGGGCGACGGGCGTTTCATCAGCGGCGACATGAACGTGTACGGCCGCGTCTACATGAGCACTGCCGGCCGCGGCATCGTCTACGGGGAGATCGCGCAATGATCCGGACAGTCTTCACGGCGGTGCTGTGGGCGGCATCGGCGGCCCAGGCCGCGCCCGACCTGGTGCTGCGCTACGACCGCCCGGCCGCCGACACGGCGGACGGCTGGGAACGCGAGGCGCTGCCGGTCGGCAATGGCCGCATCGGCGCGATGGTGTTCGGCCAGCCCGGCCGCGAGCACCTGCAGTTCAACGACATCACCTTGTGGACGGGCGATGCGAAATCGATGGGCGCGTTCCAGCCGTTCGGCGACCTGTTCGTCGACCTGCCGGGCCACGCCGCCGCCACGGACTACGCGCGCACGCTCGACCTGTCGCGCGGCCTGCACAAGGTGACCTACGTGCACAACGGCGTGCGCTACCAGCGCGAAACGATCGCCAGCCACCCGGCGGACGTGATCGTGGTGCGCCTCACCGCGGACCGGCCCGGCGCCTATAGCGGCGTGGTGCGGCTGACCGACCAGCATGGCGCGCACGTCAACGCCTACGGCAACCGCATCCGCGCCACCGGCTCGCTGGCAGGCTTCGTGGTACCGCGCGAGCGGGGCAATCAGTGGACGCCGGCGCAGCAGCCGCTGACATCGAACGCGATGGACTACGCCGCGCAGGTGCAGGTCGTCAACGAAGGCGGCAAGGTGACGATGGAAGGCGATGCCGTGCGCTTCGAGAACGCCGATGCGATCACGCTCGTCCTCGGCGCCGGCACCAGCTACGCGCGCGATGGTGCCGCCGCTTTCCAGGGCACACACCCGCTGGCCCGCGTGTCCGGCCAGGTGACACGCTCGGCGGCACGGCCGTGGAGCGTTTTGCAGGGCGAACACGAAAACGATTTCATAAGCCTGTTCGGCCGGTTGAAACTCGACGTCGACACGGGATGGGACGGCAAGGTCGCGGAGGAGCGCCGGGCATTGACGACAGACCGCCGCCTGGTGGTCTACACGAAAGAGGGCAACGATCCGGAACTGGAAGCGCAGGTGTTCCAGTACGGCCGCTACCTGCTGATCGGCAGCTCGCGCGGCCCGCTGCCGGCCAACCTGCAGGGCCTGTGGAACAACAGCCTCACGCCGCCTTGGAATGCGGATTACCACACCAACATCAATATCCAGATGAACTACTGGCCGGCGGAAACGGCCAACCTGTCCGAGCTGGCGGAACCGCTGTTCGGCTTCGTCGAATCGATGGTGCCGTCGTACCGCCGGCTGGTGGCCGAGAGCGCGGCGAACCCGTCGCGCGACGCCGAGGATGGGCAGGTCGTCGAAACCTTCCTGCGCAAGGACGGCAAGCCGGTGCGCGGCTGGACGGTTCGTACCGAAACGAACCCGTTCGGCTACATGCAGTGGAAGTGGAACAAGACGGCCAACGCCTGGTATGCGCAGCACTTCTGGGAACACTACGCGTTCACGCGCAACAGGGCTTTCCTGAAAAAGACCGCCTACCCGCTGCTGAAGGAAGTGAGCCAGTTCTGGCTCGACTACCTGAAGGAGCTGCCAGATGGAAAGCTCGTGGCGCCGAACGGCTGGTCGCCGGAACACGGCCCGGTCGAGGATGGCGTGTCGTACGACCAGCAGATCGTGTGGGACCTGTTCCAGAATACCGTCGACGCCGCGCGCGAGCTGGGCACCGACGCGGCATTTGCCCGCCAGGTCGCGGCTGCGCGCGACCGCCTGGCCGCGCCGAAAGTCGGCAGCTGGGGCCAGCTGCTCGAATGGATGGAAGAGAAAAAGGACCCGGTGCTCGATACGCCGTCTGATAATCACCGCCACGTGTCGCACCTGTTCGGCGTGTTCCCGGGCCGCCAGATCACGCCGCAGCGTTCGCCGAAGCTGGCCGAAGCGGCGCGCGTGTCGCTGGCCGCGCGTGGCGACGCCGGCACCGGCTGGTCGATGGCCTGGAAGGCCGCGTTCTGGGCCCGGCTGGGCGACGGCGACAGGGCCCATGCGATGCTGCGCGGCGTGATCGCGACGCCGGGCGCACGGGCCGTCGAGCACAAGCCCGGCACCGAGGAAAACACGGCCGGCGGCATGTATCCGAACCTGCTGGACGCGCACCCGCCGTTCCAGATCGACGGCAATTTCGGCACCACCGCGGCGATCTGCGAGATGCTGCTGCAATCGCACGACGGCGCGCTGCACCTGCTGCCGGCCCTGCCGGCCGCGTGGCGCAGCGGAAAAGTGGCGGGCCTGCGCGCGCGGGGCGGCTATGAAGTGGACATCGCGTGGCGCGACGGGCAGCTGACGTCGGCCACCATCAGGGCAAGACCGGGCAACGGGGCCGGCACCGTGCAAGTGCGCGCGGGTGCGAAGACCGTAATGCTGAAACTGAACCAGGGTGAGGCAAGGGAACTGGGCGCGGACCTGCGCTGAGCTGCCATGTTGCCGGCCCCCCCGGCCGGACCCGAAGCCCAAAGATTTTATTTTTCAAGGAGACGCAGGTGAACCAACTCAAACTCACGGCGATCGCGCTGGCAGCAGCACAGATCGCGTTCCTGGCCGGCGCGGCGCACGCGCAGACGGCCGATAGCGCCACCCCCGCCACGGTCGTGGTGACGGGCCAGCGCGCGTCGCTGGAAAACGCCCAGAAGATCAAGCAGAACTCGGACGAGATCGTCGATTCGATCGTGGCCGCCGATATCGGCAAGCTGCCCGACAAATCCGTCACCGAGGTGCTGCAGCGCGTGGTCGGCGTGACGATCGACCGCACGATGTCGCGCAGCGATCCGGAACACTACTCCGTCGAAGGCTCCGGCGTATCGATCCGCGGCCTGTCGTGGGTGCGCTCGGAACTGAACGGCCGCGACTCGTTCTCGGCCAACGGCGGCCGCTCGCTGAACTTCGAGGACGTGCCGCCCGAGCTGATGGCCGGCGTGGACATCTACAAGAACCCGTCCGCCGAGCAGATCGAAGGCGGCATCGGCGGCCTGGTGAACCTGCGCACCGCGCTGCCGTTCGACTTCAAGGGCCGCAAGGTCGCGCTGTCGGCCTCCACCACGTACTCGGAACTGAAGGGCGGCAAATGGTCGCCTTCCGCATCGCTCCTGCTGTCGGACCGCTGGAAGACGGGGATCGGCGAAGTGGGCCTGCTGATCGACCTGGCGCACTCCGAGAGCGGCACCCGCACCGACGGGTTCCAGGTCGAGCCGTACTACCCGCGCGACAATATCGTCGATGGCAGGACCGTCTGGATCCCGAAAGGCGCGCAGTGGCGCACGCTGAACTTCAACCGCGAACGCCAGGGCCTGTACGGCGCGCTGCAGTGGAAGAAGGATGCCAACCTGCGCTCCCACCTGACGTTCTTCAAGTCGAAGTACGAGATGCAATGGGATGAAAACGCGATCTTCGCCGCATCCAATCCCTACAACTTCCAGGTCAGCCGGGATGCCACGTACGGCGCCAACGGCCAGTTCCTGACCGGCACCTTCACGTCGCCGCAGGATGGCGGCATCGACTTCGGCGCCGATACCCGTATCGCCAACCGCAAGTCCGACACAACCGACATCTCGTGGAACGTGGAATGGCGCCCGACCGACAGCTGGACGCTGACCGGCGACCTGCAGCGCATCAAGGCGAAGAGCAACGGCTTCGACTCTACCGTGGCGACCGCGATCAAGATGCAGAGCGAGACGCTCGATCTGACCGGCAGCCGGCCGAACCTGATCTTCAACGATGCCCAGCGCGCCTACCTGGCCGACCCTAGCAAATACTACTGGAACTTCACGCAGGAACACCTGGACCGGAGCGAATCCGAGTCGAAGGCGCTGAAGCTCGATGCCAAGTACACGTTCGACAACCCGGTGCTGCGCGACGTGCGCTTCGGCGTGCGCTTCACGAAGCGCGACGCCACCACCGAGCTGTCCAATCCCGATTACCACTGGGCCGCCGTCACGGCCCCATGGATGGGCACGTCGATCAGCAGCCTGGCCTACCTGTCGGATCCGCGCTTCTCCGGCAACACCCACCTGCACACGTTCGACAACTTCTACAATGGCAATGCCAGCGTGCCCAGCCTGGTGTTCCCGGACGTGTCGGTGGCCACCGGCTTCCCGCAGAGCTACGCGGCGCTGCACCAGTACTACCAGATCCTGTGCCGGGAAGCGGCGGCGAGCGCGGGTACCGCGCCGAACTGCAATGCATGGACGCCTGCCGCCTTCGGCAACAACCCGTCCGGCATCAACGAACAGTCGGAAAAGACCAAGGCGTTCTATACGCAGCTGCGCTTCGGCTGGGATGACCTGAAGATGCCGATCGACGGCAACGTGGGCGTGCGCTACGTGAAGACGGAAATGGATGCCAACGGCTACACGGTGTTCAACAATACCAGCGCCATCGTCAATCCGCCACAGACGCTGAGCGGCGTGCCGATCCCGAACATCCCGGCCTACTCGGCCGCGCGGAGCTACGACAATTCGTACAGCAACGTGCTGCCGAGCCTGAACCTGCGCCTGAAGGCCCGCGACGACCTGCAGTTCCGCTTCGCACTGGCCCGCGCCATATCCCGTCCGGACTTTTCGCAGCTGCAGGGCTACACGACGCTGTCGCAGTCGACGGATACGACGACGACCATCTTCCCGAACCGGCCGTCCAACACCAACGTCAACGCCGTGAACCAGACCGGCGAAGGCAAGGGCAATCCGATGCTGCGGCCGATCAAATCGGACCAGCTGGACCTCACGGGCGAGTGGTACTTCGGCAAATCGAGCTCGATCACGATGGCGATGTTCCACAAGCGCCTGAAGGACATCATCGTCAACCAGACGTACCAGTACCCGATCCCGGACGTGAACGGCCAGATGTACAACTTCAACGTCACGGCACCGGTGAACGGCGCCACCGGCCGGGCCACCGGCTTCGAGGTCGCCTACCAGCAGTACTTCGACAAGCTGCCGGGCGCCTGGGCCGGCCTCGGCGTGCAGGCCAACTACACGTACGTGGACAGCAACACGAAACTGTCCAACAGCACGTTCACCGCTTACTGCAGCGGTGGCAACGACGCCGCCAACGTCAACCTGAACCAGAACGGTTGCGACACCAACGGCCAGTCGTTCGGCAACCTGCCGCTGCAATACCTGTCGAAGAACGCCTACAACCTGGCGCTGCTGTACGACTACGGCAAGTGGTCGGCACGCGCGGCATGGAGCTGGCGCTCGAAGAACCTGCAGGGCGTGAACGTGAACGGCACGCGCGGCGGCGACGGCACGGACACCAATCCGAACAGCGCCACGCGCGGCGCCACCAACATCGGCTGGGCACTGCCGACGTGGGCGGACGACTACGGCCAGCTGGACGCTTCCGTGTCGTACCAGTTCAACGAGCGCGTGCAGGTTGTCGTCGACGGCTCGAACCTGACCGACTCGACGTACAAGCAGCTGATGCAGCAGGGCATCGGCATGATGGGGCGCGCCTGGTTCAAATCGGGCCCGCGCTACTCCGCGAAGCTGAACTACTCGTTCTGACAAGGAACCCATGAAAGCAACCGCTCTCCCGATGTTCAAAAAAACATGGATGGCCGGTGCGTGCATGGTGGCGATGGCGATGGCGGCAGGGGTTTCGACCCGCGCCATCGCCGGCGAGCTGCCGCGCGTCGTGTCGAAGGATGGCCGCCACGCCCTGATGGTCGACGGCGCGCCGTACCTGATCCTGGGCGCGCAGGCGCACAATTCCAGCAATTACCCGAAGGCGCTGCCGAAGGTGTGGGCCGCCGTTGCCGACGCGCAGGCCAACACGCTCGAAATCCCGATCGCGTGGGAACAGGTCGAGCCGGTCGAAGGGCGTTTCGACTTCAGCTTCGTCGACACGCTCGTGAAGGAGGCGCGCGAGAAGGACGTGCGCCTGGTGCTGCTGTGGTTCGGTACGTGGAAGAACACCGCACCGGCCTACCTGCCGGAGTGGGTCAAGTTCGACAACAGGCGCTTCCCGCGCATGGTCGACAAGGATGGCAAGGACAGCTACAGCCATTCGCCGCACGCCACCGCCACGCTCGCCGCGGACAAGCGCGCGT
The DNA here is from genome assembly GCF_009727155.1 of Pseudoduganella dura. NCBI lineage: Bacteria > Pseudomonadati > Pseudomonadota > Betaproteobacteria > Burkholderiales > Oxalobacteraceae > Pseudoduganella > Pseudoduganella dura. The sequence continues at coordinate 5,435,949 of NZ_WNWM01000002.1, forward strand.
TCGTGGAGCTCATGAAGCACCTGAAAGCCATCGATGGCGACAGGCAGACCGTCATCATGGTGCAGGTGCAGAACGAAGTGGGCACCTACGGCCTGGTGCGCGACCACAGCCCGGCCGCACAGAAGGCGTTCAGCGGCCCGGTACCGGCCGCAGTGCTGGCGAAGCAGAAATCACCTGTCAAAGGGAAGGCCAGCGGCACGTGGAAGGAAGTCTACGGCGACTACGCCGACCAGTACTTCCATACGTGGGCGGTGGCCAACTACATCGAGCAGATCGCCAGGGCCGGCCGCGCCGTCTACGACCTGCCGATGTTCGTCAACAACGCGCTGCGCGATCCGGTGGAGCCGCTGGCGCCATGGAAGGGCAATTTCGCCAGCGGCGGCCCGACATACGATGTTCTCGGCATCTACGAGGCGGCCGCGCCGCACATCGACGTGGCCGGGCCGGACATCTACCTGCACGAATCCGACAAGGTGGCGAAGACGCTGGAGCAGTTCCTGACGAAGGACAACCCGCTGTTCGTGCCGGAAATCGGCAATTCGGAAGACTTCGCCCGCGTGGCGTTCGCCGTGTTCGGCAAGGGCGGCATCGGCTTCGCGCCGTTCGGCCTCGACTACTTCGACTTCAGCAACTATCCGCTGGGCGCGAAGGCGACGGACAAGACGATGACGGCGCCGTTCGGCCAGGTGTACGGCGCATTCCGGCCGATGATGCGCGAATGGGCGAAATGGGGCTTCGAAGGCCGCACCCACGGCGTGTTCGAGCACGACGACCGCAAGCCGCAGGAAATCGCGCTGAACGGATGGAAGGCCACCGTCAGCTTCCGCCAGCGCCAGTTCGGCGATTCGATGGCGAAGAACGATCCGATCGAAGGCACGGAAAAGCCGAATGGCGGCCTGGCCATCGCGCAGGTGGCGGACAATGAATTCATCGTCGTTGCGCAGAACGCGCGCATCAAGTTCGACCCGAGCGGCCGCAATGACGGCAAGCCGTCGATGTATGCGCGTGTCGAAGAAGGGCAGTACGATGGCAAGGGCAAATGGGTGATGGAACGCGTGTGGAACGGCGACCAGACCGACTACGGTCTGAATTTCGGCGCCAAACCATTCGTACTCAAAATAAAACTCGGGACATATCAATGATCAAGACGCAAATGAAAGCAGTCAGCCTGGCATGCCTGATGGTGGCGGCCGGCGCCCCGGCATGGGCCGGCACGTTCCAGCAAACCGCCACCGGCGTGACGATCGCACCCGACAACGGCGCGGCGAAGGAAATCCGGCTCGAAGTCATGGCCGACAATATCGTCCACGTGGTGAAAGTGGACCAGGCCGGCAAGCAATTGACGCCGTCGCTGATGACGATCGCCAAGCCGTGCGCGTGCACGTTCGACGTGAAGAAGAGCGGCGACAGCGTTTCGCTCACGACGAAGAAGATCGTGGCCACCGTATCGCTGAAGGATGGCCGCGTGCAGTTCGCCGACAAGGGCGGCGCCGTGTTCCTGAAGCAGGATGCGGAAGACCTGAAACCGGTCACGGTCGGCGGCAAGCCATACCTGGCCGTGAAGCAGGGCTTCAACTTCGGCACGAAGGATGCGTTCTACGGCACCGGCCAGCACCAGAACAACCAGATGAACCTGAACGGCGAAGACGTCGATCTCCTGCAGCACAACATGGATATCGCGATTCCGCTGGTCGTCTCGGACAAGAACTACGGCATCCTGTGGGACAACAACGGCATCACCCGCTTCGGCGATGCGCGTCCCTACGGCCCGATCGGCCGCGACCTGAAGCTGACGGATGCGGCCGGCAAGGAAGGCGCGCTGACCGCCCGCTACTACATCGGCGGCAAGCTGGCGCTCGAGCGCCGCGAAGACAACATCAATTACCAGTACCTGAAGGACGTGGCCGAATTCTGGCCGAAGGAACTCAAGCCGCTGAAGGAACTGAAGGACGTCAAGGTCGTCTGGGAGGGCAAGCTGGCCAGCGACAAGCCGGGCATGCACAAGATGAAGCTTTACTCGTCCGACTACGCCACGCTGACGGTCGACGGCAAGCAGGTGATGGACGTGTGGCGCCAGGGCTGGAACCCGTGGTACCACAACTTCGAAGTGAACTTCGCGGCGAACAAGCCGGTGGACTTCAAGCTGGAATGGAAGCCGGAAGGCGGCATGGTCTACGTGGCGCACAACAACCCGCTGCCCAAGCCCGAGCGCCATTCGCTGCAGTTCTCGTCGGAGATCGCCGAAGGCCTGAACTACTACGTGGTGCGCGGCACCAGCATCGACAACGTGATCGGCGGCTACCGCGTGCTGACCGGTGCGCAGCCGCTGATGCCGAAGTGGGCCTATGGCTTCTGGCAATCGCGCCAGCGCTACGAAACGCAGGACCAGCTGCTCGACACCGTGAAGACCTACCGCCAGAACGGCTGGCCGCTGGACAACATCGTGCAGGACTGGTTCTACTGGCCGGAAAACGGCTGGGGTTCGCACGACTGGGATCCGAAGCGCTTCCCGAACCCGAAGGGCATGGTCGACGAGGTTCATAAGATGAACGCGCGCATCATGCTGTCGGTATGGGGCAAGTTCTACGAGAACACCGACAACTACCGGGAACTGAAGGCCAAGGGCCACATGTGGACCAAGAACGTCGAGGATGGCGCGCTGGACTGGGTCGGCCCCGGCTACAAGAACAGCCACTATTCGCCGTACGCGCAGGAAGCGCGCGACATCTACTACCGCCAGATGAAGACCAAGCTGGTGGACCTGGGCTTCGACGCGTGGTGGCTCGACAATACCGAGCCGGACGTGCTGTCGAACACGCGCCTGGAAGACTTCAAGAAGCTGATCGGCCCGACCGTCTACGGCCCCGGCGAAATCACGTTCAACTCGTACAGCCTGGTGCAGACGCAGGCGCTGTATGACGGGCTGAAGCGCGACCAGCCGAACAAGCGGCAGTTCATCCTGTCGCGTTCCGGCTTTGCCGGCGCGCAGCGCAACTACGTGGCCACCTGGAGCGGCGACACGGTGGGCCGCTGGAACAACCTGTACGACCAGATCTCGGCCGGCGTGAGCTCGTCGATGTCCGGCATGCCGAACTGGACGCACGACATCGGCGGCTATGCGCAGGAAACCCGCTTCCAGAGCGGCGAGCTGGGTTCGGCGCAGGAAAACCGCGGCATCGGCGGGGTGGAAATCAAGCCGGAGGACCTGAAGGAATGGCGCGAGCTGAACCTGCGCTGGTGGCAGTTCGGCGCGTTCACGCCGCTGTTCCGCTCGCACGGCGAGGTGGTCAAGCGCGAGATCCAGAACATCGCGCCGGAAGGCTCGCCGATGCGCGACTCGATGGTGTGGTACCTGAAGCTGCGTTACCGCCTGATGCCGTACATCTACGCGACCGCGTCGAGCACGTATTTCAACGAAGGCTCGATCATGCGCGGCCTGGTGATGGACTTCCCGGCCGACGCGGGCTCGAAGGACGTGAAGGATGAATTCCTGTTCGGCCATGCGTTCCTGGTCGCGCCGGTGTCCGAGTACGGCGCCCGCGAGCGCAAGGTGTACCTGCCGAAGGGCGCGCAGTGGTACGACTACCATACCGGCGAGCGCCTGCAGGGCGGCCGCACGGTGACCGCGCAGGCGCCGGAAACGCGCATGCCGCTGTTCGTGAAGGCCGGCTCGATCGTGCCGATGGGCCCGGTCACGCAATACGTGGACGAGAAGCCGGATGCGCCGGTCACGCTGAAGGTGTACACCGGGGCGGACGGCCAGTTCAGCTTCTACGAGGACGATGGGGTGAGCGAGGATTACCAGCGCGGCAAGTACTCGCGCATTCCGCTGTCGTGGAACGAGAAGAGCGGCACGCTGACGATCGGCCAGCGCGGCGGCGACGGCTACCAGGGCATGATCGCCAGGCGCACCTTCCGCGTGCACTTCGTGAAGCCGGGCGTCTCCAGCGCGGATTCGTTCGACGCCTCCGACAAGGAAATCGTGTATGAAGGCAAACCAGTGACGGTGAAACTGTAATGGCGGTGATGAAGAAAGTACTGGCTGTCGCCCTGGCGGCGGCCTTTGCCGGCGCGCATGCCGCGCCAGGTGTGGCCGATGCCGACAAGCGCGCGCAGGACACCGTGGCGCAGATGACGCAGGCGGAAAAGCTGCTGCTGGTGTTCGGCTACTTCGGCGCCGAATTCGCCGGCGTCAAGCCGCCGAAGGACGCGATTCCGTACACGGCCGGGTACGTGCCGGGCATCCCGCGGCTGAACATCCCGCCGCAGTGGCAGACCGATGCCGGCCTGGGCGTGGCCACGCAGCCGTCGCCGGCGCCGCGCGAACGCACGGCGCTGCCTTCAGGGATGGCCACCGCGTCGAGCTGGAACACGAAGCTGGCGTACGAGGCGGGCGCGATGATCGGCCGCGAGGCGCGGCTGTCCGGCCACAACGTGATCCTGGGCGGCGCCGTGAACCTGATGCGCGATCCGCGCAATGGCCGCAACTTCGAGTACGCGGGCGAGGATCCGCTGCTGGCCGGCGTGATCACCGGCGAGCAGATCCGCGGCAACCAGTCGAACGACATCGTCGGCACGATCAAGCACTTCGCGTTCAACGACCAGGAAACCAACCGCAACACGATCGACGTGAAGATCGACGAGCAGGCCGGGCAGATGTCCGACCTGCTGGCCATGCACATCGCGATCGAGCGGGGCGATCCGGGGTCGGTGATGTGCTCGTACAACCTGGTCAACGGCGTGTACGCGTGCGAGAGCGACTGGCTGCTCAACCAGGTGCTGAAGAAGGACTGGGGCTATAAAGGCTTCGTGATGTCCGACTGGGGCGCCACGCACTCGACCACGCAGGCCGCCAACGGCGGTCTCGACCAGCAGTCCGGCTGGCCGTTCGACAAGTCGATGTACTTCGGCCCCGCGCTGAAGGAAGCGGTCGACAACGGCCACGTGCCGAAAGAGCGGCTGGACGACATGGCGCGCCGCATCCTGCGCGCGATGTATGCCAACAACCTGATGGATGCGCCGCAGCCGAAGGTCGAGCCGGAAAGGATCGACTTCGCGGCGCATGCGAAGGTGACGCGGCAGGTGGCGGAAGAGGGCAGCGTGCTGCTGAAGAACGCCGGCGACCTGCTGCCGCTGGCTGCCGATGTGAAGTCGATCGTCATCATCGGCGGGCATGCCGACAAGGCCGTGATCTCCGGCGGCGGCGCGGCGCAGGTGCATCCGCATGGCGGCAGCGCCGTCAAGGGCGAAGGGCCGAAGGGCTTCCCGGGGCCGATCATCTGGCTGCCGTCGTCGCCGATGAAGGCGCTTGCTTCCCGCACGAAGGCGCGCGTGACCTATGTCGACGGCAAGGATGCCGCCGCCGCCGCGAAGGCCGCTGCGTCGGCCGACGTGGCGATCGTGTTCGCCACGCAGTGGGCCGCCGAGAGCCTCGATGCGCCGTCGATGGCGCTGCCGGACAACCAGGATGCGCTGATCGCCGCCGTTGCCGGTGCCAACAAGCGCACCGTCGTCGTGCTGGAGACGGGCAACCCCGTCACGATGCCGTGGCTGAATGACGTGGGCGCCGTACTGGCCGCGTGGTTCCCGGGATCGGCGGGCGGCGAGGCGATCGCGCGGCTGCTGACCGGCGAGGTCAATCCATCGGGCCGCCTGGCCTTCACGTTCCCCGCCTCGGAAGCCCAGCTGCCGCGGCCGAAGATCGATGGCGACCCGACCAGCCGCGACGGCCGCTTCACCACCAACTACAACATCGAAGGCGCCGCCGTCGGCTACAAGTGGTTCGAGAAGACCGGCAAGAAACCGCTGTTCGCGTTCGGCCACGGCCTGTCGTACACCACGTACGAGTACCGCGACCTGAAGGCGCGCAACGATGGCGGCAAGGTGGTGCTGTCGTTCACCGTCGCCAACACCGGCAAGCGCGCCGGGCAGGCGGTGGCGCAGGTGTATGCCGGCCCCGCTGCGGCTTCCGCCAGGGCCGCCGGCTGGGAAGCTCCGCGCCGCCTGGCCGCGTGGGACAAGGTGGCCCTGCAGCCCGGCGAAAGCCGCGCCGTCAACGTGACCGTCGACCCGCGCATCCTGTCCGTGTGGAACCCGAAAACCCGCAAGTGGCAGCGCACCGCCGGCAACGTCGAGTTCACCCTCGGCGGCGCCTCCGACGCCATCACCGCGCGCACCACGCTGGCCTTGCCGAAGTAAAATCTTTCTCAAAACCGGGGCGGTACGGCGATCCGGCAGACCCCGGTTTCAGGAAATTAGTTGCCAAAAACCGGGGTCTGACCCCGGTTTTTGGCAATTTTGTTAACTGCGCTGTATTTGCCATGCGCTGATATTTATAGATTTTTCCAATAACCGGGGTCTGCCAGATCGCTGCGCCGCCCCGGTTTCGAGAAACTAACTGGGGGAGACATGAAGCTTGCTGCAGCAGTGCTGGTTGCAATGGGTTCTGTAGCGTCCGCGCCGGTGCTGGCGGCGCAGTTCGATGTGCTGGTGTTCTCGCGCACGGCGGGGTGGCACCACGAGTCGATCCACGAGGGCGTGGCGGCGGTGCGCGAGCTGGGGCGCCTGCACGATTTCAATGTGTTCTGGACCGAGGATGCAAAGCGCGTCTTCAACGACCGGGAGCTGGCGAAATACAAGGCCGTCGTCTTCCTGTCCACGACCGGCGACGTGCTGGACGACGAACAGCAGCGCGCGTTCGAGCGCTACGTCCGCGCCGGCGGCGGCTACGTGGGCGTGCACGCGGCGGCCGATACCGAGCATGGCTGGCCGTGGTACCGCCGGCTGGTCGGCCACATGTTCGTCACCCATCCGGCCGTGCAGTCGGCGGTGCTGAAGGTGGAGGATGCCAACTTTCCCGGCATGGAGCGCTTCGCGCCCCGCGCGCTGGTGACAGAGGAATGGTACGAGTACGGCACAGCGGAATCGAAAGGCCTGCGCTACCTGTTGTCCGTCGACGAATCGACATACCGCCCGGAGACGGCAAAGGGAAATGGCATGGGCGCGTTCCACCCGGTCAGCTGGTACCAGCAATTCGACGGCGGCCGCGCGTTCTACACGGCGCTCGGCCACCTGCCGGCCACGTACGGCGACCCCGTGTTCCGCCACCACCTGTATGGCGGCATCTACTGGGCCGCCACCGGTGCCGGCTTCAGGGCCCGCTAGGCAGCAACCGGCGGCAAGAGGCGGACCACCGCGGCTAGCCCCACACCTGGTACGCCATCCCGTCCTGCATCACCCCGATCAGCTGGTCGTAGTTCTCCTGGCTTTCGCTGAAGCCGGTCAGCACACCGGCGAGGGTATCCTGGCCGGTATTGAGCACATTGAGCCACCACGACAGGCCTTCGGCATCGGGCGCACGGTGCAGCACGTGTTCGTAGAGGCCGGCCAGCACGGTCGCGTTGTCCGGGTTGTTGCCATAGAGGTTGCGGAATTCGGGGGACGTGACGAAGCCTTCCGCCACGTTGCGCAGGGTCGTGCCGGCATCGAGATGGGCGATCCAGAAGCCCAGCCCTTCCTCGTCGGGAGCGCGGTCGAACGCCGCCTGGTACAGCCGGTAGGCTTCGCCGGCGGTGCCGTCCACGTCGAACGCCAGCGCCACGTCGGCGAAGTCGAGCCGCTCCACGTTCACCAGCGTGTCGTTGCCATCCAGCCCGACGGTGTCGGTGACGAACAGGCGGTGGCCCGAGACGATCACGTCGTAGTCCGACAGGATGCCTTCGTACCACGCGGTATCGGTGCCGCTGCCGCCGTCGAGCAGGTCGTTGCCGCCGGCGCCTTCGAGCAGGTCCCAGCCGCCGTTACCGTACAGGGCGTCGTTGGTGGCGGTGCCGGTGATGTCGTCGTCGTTCGGCGTGCCCTGGCCCAGCTGCACGGGCACCGTGTCCAGCTCTTCCAGGATCGCCAGTTCCACGTGGCCGTTCGGCGCCGCGGCCTGGCTCCACGACGCGTCGACGTAATAGGTGCCCGAATACGGCGCGACGAAGCTCAGGCCGTCCTCGCCGACGGGGCCGAAGCCGTCGTCCTGGGCGATCGGATAGCCTTCGGCGTCGTACACGACCAGGTGGCGCGGATCGAACCAGCTGTCGGAGGTGACGGTGTACAGCGCGCCTTCGACGGCGGTGAAGCTGAACACGGGAAAGCGGCCCGCATTCGGGTCGAAGCTGGAGAACAATGCCTGGTTGTCATAGCCGTCATCGGCCAGGCGCGGCCCGAACGTGAGATGCGCGGCGTCTTCCATGTCCGCCACGCCGAGCAGCGGAAGATAGGGAATCGAATCGTAGGCCACTGTCGTGCTCCTTGTGTTTAGTCCGCATTAGTCCGCATTAGTCCGCATTGGTCCGCATCGGCGGTGCCCTGCCTATCCGGATAGCATAATCCCGCCGTGCGCGGGGCGGGCGGCGGGATTACACTTTGTTGCAAAGAACCCAAGTGATCGGGCTGGCGCGGGTCAGGCGATGTCGAGCTCCGCCGCCTTGTGGTGGCCGATCAGCTGCACGCCGATGTCGTCGGCCGCCGGCGATACCTGCGCGTCGGCACGGGCCAGCATGGCGCTCTTCTCCTGCGTGACCGGCAGCGCGAAGGCGGCCGTGGGGGCGGGCGCGCTCATCGTGACGACGCCCGTGGCCAGCGTGACCGTCGCGTCCGTGAAGCGCAACAGCTCGATGTTCGACAGCGTGTCGCTGCCTTCCGCGCCCGACACGTTCCACGAGCTGGTGCCGGTGCGCGTGAACGTGTACGCGCCGCGGGCGCCGTTGTAGAACGCCGTATCGGTGCCGGCGCCGCCGTTGAGGATGTCGTTGCCGCCGTTGCCTTCGATGATGTCGTTGGCCGCGCCGCCGGTCAGCGTATTGGCCGCGGCCGTGCCGGCCAGCCAGCGTCCGCCGGTGGTGGAATTGACGCCGAGGTTGCCGGCCAGGCCGTCGCCGCCGTACAGCCATTTCAGCGCGGCGATGTCGTTTTCGCTGAACGTCGAATGGTTGCCGCCCGTATGCGTGTACGACATCAGCGTATGCGACGTGTTGTTGTCGACCGTGGGCAGCTTGATCGCGCCTTCGAACGGGTGCTTCAGGCCCAGCATGTGCCCCAGTTCGTGCAGCAGCGTTTCATACCCCTGCGTGCCGGGCGCGAGGTTGGCGTTCATGCCGGCCCATTCGGCGTTGTCGAGATAGACATATGACGAGGCGACGAACTTGGTCACCACGTTGCTGCCGTTGTACGAATAGCCGATGCGGTTGCTGTCCAGCCCCGTGGTGCCGGAGCCGGCCAGGTTGGCGTTGGCGAAGTGCACCTGCGCCAGGCCGGCATCGGCCGTTTCCACGAACTTGATGCCGGTGAGCTTGGCGATATACGACATGGCGCCGCGCGTGAAGGCCGCCTGCGATGCCGTGAAGGCCTGCGGCGCGCTCAGCAGCGAGGTACTGCCGGTTTCGAGGTTGCCCGCCACCGAGAACGAGTAGTACAGCGTGTTCGTGCCGGGGGTGACGTAGTTCCAGTTCGGCAGGTTGCCGAGCAGCGAGTCGATGTGGTTGTAACCGGAGAGGGGAGTGCTGGTAGCTTGTGCAACGGTTGCCATGGATGCCGAAAACCTTTTGAAACGTGGGGGAGGCCTCCAGTATTGCCAGCGCGCACGGCCGGGTCAACCGTGCGCGCGGTGAGTGTGCACTCCTTGGAAAAACGTCAATCGGCAGCGTTTGTCGAAGTCATCATGCCTGTTCGACAACGAGCTTGTCGCCGACATAAACCCGGTAGCGCCGGATCCGGCCCGTGACGCCGTCCGGCCCCTGCCGGGGCGTGTAGCGCAGCCCGGCCACGTCGCACGGCGCGCCCAGGTCGAGCACCAGCCGGTGCGGCGGCTGGGCCACCGCCTTGCTGTAGCCCGAATGCCAGAAGTCGGTGTTCTGGCCGTTGATCGCGTTCAGTGCCGTGCCGTCCTCCTTCGATGCTTCCTCGCTGCTGGCGAAGGCGATCGTCCACAGCGTCTGGTTCAGCGTCTTGCCGTCCTTGCCGAGCAGGGCCAGTTCGGCGATCGCGGCGAACGGCTTGCCGTCGAACGCGTCCAGCGCCTCGATGCACAGCTGGCGCCCGGTCGCCGGCCGGGCGAACGGCACGTCCTGCGTGGCGCCGCCGGCCTGGAAGCGGCCTTCGTGCACCGGTTTCACCCCCTGCAGCGCGAGGCGCGCCGTGCTGGGCGGGCGGGCCAGGTCGCGCTCGGGGCGCAGCTGGTCGAGGATCGGCCTGGCCAGGCCGGCGATGCGGTTGTCCCGCGGTCCGGTCAGGTCCAGCACCACCACCTCGTTGCGGCCCTGCCTGATCCACGGGCCGGGCAGGTACATCGTCTGCGTCGGGCCGATGCTCCAGTAGCGGCCCAGGCAGCGGCCGTTGATCCACACGATGCCCTGGCCCCAGGAGGACATGTCGAGGAAGGTGTCGCCGCCGCCGGTGGCGTCGAAACCGCCGCGCCAGAACGCCGGGCCCTTCGACTTCGTTTCCTTCCAGGCCAGCGGGGGCAGCACGCCGTCGGCATCGAAGTCGATCGCCCTGATTTCCCAGTTCTCCAGCGCCGTCGGCTGTTTTTCCTTCGCATCCTTGCCCTTCTCGCGCAGCGTCACCGGCCCGTGCAGGCCCTTGCGGTCGTGGATTTCCACGCCGAAGTTCACCCGCGCGATCGTGTACAGCAGGATTTCCAGCGTGGTGGTGTTCGCGCGGGCCGGCAGGTCGACGCGGAAGCGGCGGTAGCGGGTATCGAGCGTGCCCACCTGCTTGCCGTCGATGTAGACCCAGGCCAGGTCGCGCACCTTGGCCGCCTCCAGCACCGCGGCCGGCCCGGCCGGCAGCGTGACGCGGTAGGCGATCACGCCGCGGCTGATGTCGTACTGCTCGATCGGCCTGGGCGTCACGTCCCGGATCACCCGCGGCGGCAGGTTGGCGAACACCGGCGCGCTCTCGGCCAGCGTGAAGGCGTCGATCGTCGTCACCGGCATCTGCGCGGGCGGCGCCGGCAGCGTTTCACCGGCCCGCAGGTGGCGGCCGATGCCGGCCCGGTAGGCATCGAACTTCTTGCCGATCCAGCCCGCCTCGCCGATCGGCGCGTCGTAGTCGTAGCTGGTGGTGTCGGGCCGGAACGGGCGGTCGCAGCCGCCCCACAGCCCGAACGACGTGCCGCCGTGCGCCATGTACAGGCTGAACGAGCCGTTCGCCGCCAGCATCGTCTCGATGTCGGCCACGGCCTTCGTGGCGTCGCCGGTGCGGTGCGGCGCGCCCCACGTGTCGAACCAGCCGGAGTAGTATTCGCCGCACATCAGCGGGCCCTTCTGCACCTTGGCCAGTTCCTTGAAGCCCCGCTCCGGATCGCTGCCGAAGTTCGCCACCGAGAACAGCTCGGGGATGTGCGTCTTCGCCACCGCGTTGGTCGGATTGCACTGGAACAGCGGCACGTCGAAGCCGCCGTCGAGCAGCGCCTGGCGCATCACGCGCATGTATTCCAGGTCTTCGCCGAAGAAACCGTATTCGTTCTCCACCTGCACCATCAGGATGGGGCCGCCCTGCGTGACCTGCAGCGGGCCGAGCACGCGGCCCACTTCCTTCATCCAGCGGCGTGCCGGCTGCACGAAGGCGTCGTCGCGGGTGCGCAGGAATGCGTCCGGCTTGCCGACGTCGGGGCTTTTCAGCAACCACCACGGCAGGCCGCCCATTTCCCATTCGGCGCACGCATACGGGCCGGGGCGCAGGATCACCCACAGGCCCTCGGCCTGGGCCATCCGGCAGAATTCAAAGGCGTCGCGCTGGGCGTTCCAGTCGTACCTGCCTTCGCGCCACTCGTGGTAGTTCCAGAACAGGTAGGCGCACACGGCGTTCAGGCCCATCGCCTTGATCGCCTTCAGCCGGTGGCCCCAGTATTCGCGCGGCACGCGGGCGAAGTGCACTTCGCCGCAGCGGATCTGCAGCGGCTTGCCGTCCAGCAGGAAGTCGTTGTCGCCGATGGCGAACCGGCCGGCGCTCGGTGCCACCGGCGCGGCGGTACCGAGCGCCGGGAGCAGGGTGCCGCCGACGGCGGCGGCGGTGCCGAGCAGTACGCGCCGGCGGGATGGCTGGTTGGTCAGCTGTTTCGTCATGTCGTTCGTGTCGAGGATGGATGCAGGGATGGATGAAGGGCGCGCAGGCGCGCCATGCAGGCCAGGCACAGCGCCGAAAAGACGGCGCCGCAGCCCAGGGTGAGACGGTAGTCGTGGCCGGACAGGTCCAGCACCGGCCCCTGCACGAGCCCGAGCAGGATGGCCCCGGTGACGACCACGAAATCCTTGGCGGCGTTGAACTGCAGGAAGCGCTCGCGAGGAAACAGTGCCATCGGCATCGATGCCGCGGCGGTCCACCATGCGCCGGAGACGATCACGTGGCACAGGTAAACAGCCTGGAAGCTGGCCGCGTCGTCGACGAACAGCGCGCCCAGCGCGGCCACGGCGCAGTACAGGGCCATGACGATGGCGGAAATGCGCATCGCGCCGCAGCGGTCGACCAGCCAGCCGATGGCGAATGCCGAGCCGATCGACACCGCGTAGCCGGCGGCGGTCAGCATGCCGAGCGTGGCTTTCGGTACCGCGCTGGCATGCGCGAAGAACTGGTAGAACGTGTTGAACGGATTGAACGTGATGCTGGCGCAGACGAACATCGCGATGGCCCACAGGATCGGGGGCGTCGTGAATCCCGCGGGCAGGACGCGGCCCCGCGCAGCCTGCGTGGCCGGCGCCGGGGCCGGCGGCTCGCGCACCGCCAGGCACATCGCCAGGATGCAGGCGCCGAAGACCGCGCCGGTTCCGACCAGGATCGCGGTCAGGTGGTGATCGGTGAGGGCGAAGATCCACGAGTGGAACGCGATGCCGGCGCCCAGGCCGACGATGCGGAACAGCGCATAGAAACGCCCCAGCCAGCCGAACGGCACCACGTCGTTCACCAGCCCGGTGAACAGCGACAGCGCGCACAGCGCGGCGCAGTCGAAAACGGTCCAGAACAGGCCGAACGCGGCCAGCCGGCAGGCCCGGGCGCCGGGCGACCAGTCGCCCAGCATCGCATCGGCCGCCGCACCCAGCGCGGGAGAGAACGCCAGGCCGATCAATGCGGCGCAGCCGACGGGTGCGGCCACCATCAGGAACGGCCGGCGCCGGCCCCGGCGGCTCGTGTGCCGGTCGGAACGCCAGCCCACCAGCGGTACCACGAACATCGACAGCAACGCCGGCACCGTGGACAGCAGCAGCGACGTGGCCGTGTCCGTCGCGCCGGCCACGCGCAGCAGTTCCAGGCCGGACGGCAGCGCCGCGCGGTCGCGCATCGCGATGCCCAGGTCGCCCAGCAGCAGCCAGCCCAGCATGCCGGCCAGCGTGGCCGCGCCGGCGGCCGTGCGCAGTCCTGCCGGGCCGGCAGCGCCGCCAGGGCCGGCTGCGGCGGCCTTGGCTGTCATTTTTCGCCGGCGGTGCGGGCGAGGACCGGTCCGGTCGATTGCCGGATCACCAGTTCCATCGGAAAGGCGGTCTTGACCGGCGCCACCGTGCCGCCCTGGGCCAGCGTGACCACGTCGCCCACGGCACGCGCCGCCAGCTCGGCCAGCGGCTGGCGCATCGTCGTCAGCGGCGGGAACACGTGGCTCGACAGGGGAATGTCGTCGAAGCCGATGACGGAAATGTCCGCCGGCACCTTCAGGCCGCGGCTGTGGATCGCATCGATCGCGCCGTATGCCATCTCGTCGTTGGCGGCGAAGATCGCCGTCGGCGGCCGGCGCAGTTCGAGCAGCTGGCGCGCCGCGGCGTTGCCGGCCGCCTGGTTGAACGCGCCGCCCACGACCAGCGAAGCGTCGGCGCGGATGCCGGCGGCGCGCAGCGCATCCTTGTAGCCTTTTTCCCGCTCGTCGCTCTGGCCCGTGTGCGACGTGCCGGCCATGAAGGCGATGCGCCGATGGCCCAGCGCGAGCAGGTGTTCCACCGCCAGGCGCGCGCCGTTGCGGTTTTCCAGTGCCACCACGGGCAGCTGCACGGTGCGCGCGTCGTAGTGCACGAGCACGCACGGCATGCCGTGCTGTTCCAGCACGTCCAGGTAGCCGTCCGCGCCGTTCGGCATCACCAGCAGCAGGCCGTCGCACAGCTTGCTGAGCATGTCCACGGTGCCGGCGCGGGCCGGGCTGTCGAAGCGCTCGGCGTTGAACAGCAGGATGTCGTAGCCGCGGGCACGCGCCTCGGCGCTGATCGCCCGAGTCACCTCGTGCAGCACCAGCGAGCCGTAATTGTTGACGAACACGCCGATCAGGTTGCTCTTGTCGCCGCGCATGCGGCGCGCCAGCATGTCCGGCGTGTAGTTCAGCTGGGCCGCCGCTTCCATGATGCGGGCCCGCGCCGATTCGGACACGTAACCGACGCCGCGGATCGCCCGCGATGCCGTGATCGGCGAGACGCCGGCGATTTTTGCCACTTCACTGAGCTTGCTGGTCTTGCGCATGGAGGTTTCGGTGTGCTGATCTGGAGCCCGACTCTACCAGAGCGTCCGGCATTCGGGCGGAAATGTGGTCACGTTACCACAGGCCCGGATTTGCACCAAACGACTTTGTTCAATGAAGTCAATGGCTTATGTGCGGCGTTGAAAACCGCTCAATTTCGTGAGCGATTTTTTCAAAAGCCCTTGTGGTAACGTGACCATCATTCGTGGCACAACAAATAATCAAATCGGAGACAGAGATGAACAAGACGATTCTTGCCACCCTGCTGCCGCTGGCACTGGCCGCCGCCTACGGCACGGCCCATGCGCAGGCGAGTGTGGCACAGGACAGTGTGGCACAGGGCAGCACCCCGCAGGCCGCCACGACCGTCGGTGTTGCCGATGCCGCTGGCGCCGTCGCCCAGGCCGAACCGGCTGCGGCGCCGGCCGCCCCCGGTGCGGACCCGGTCAGCACCGTGGTCGTCACGGGCTTTCGTTCCAGCCTGCAGAAGGCGCTGAACCTGAAGCAGCAGGCCATCGGCGTGCGCGACTCGATCGTGGCCGAGGACATCGGCAAGTTCCCCGAGGCGAACGTGGCCGAATCGCTGCAGCGCGTGCCGGGCGTGATCCTGAACCGCGACGAAAGCTCGGGCGAAGGCCAGCGCATCTCGATCCGCGGCCTGCCCACCGAATATTCGGTGACCACGCTGAACGGCGCGCCGGTCAACACCACGTCGACCAGCACGATCGGCAGCGCCGCGCGCGGCTTCAACTACGACGTGTTCGCCTCCGAGCTGTTCGGCCGCATCGACTTCTACAAGTCGCCGCTGGCCGAACTGACCGAGGGCGGCCTGGGCGGCATCGTCGACCTGCAGACGCCACGGCCGTTCGACAATCCGAAGCGCGCCGTGCGCTACGGCGTCACGGCCGGCTACAACACGATGTCCGAGCACACCAACCCGGCCGCCTTCGCGCTGTATTCGAACACCTGGGGCAACTGGGGCTTCCTGGTCGGCGCCTCGCATTCGGGCAGCATGAACAACCGTTCCGGCTTCGAAGCCACGGGCGGCTACAACAGCTCGGCCAACGGCAGCCGGAACCCCGTGCGCGGCAACTTCGCCGTGGCGCTCGACTACGATTCGCCGCTGGCGAACCTGGGCGGCTACACGCGCCAGCAGATCGACAACGCGCTGCTGCCGCGCATCTACCGCTTCTACGGCTCGCAGAACGACCGCACGCGCGACGGCCTGGTCTCGTCGCTGCAGTACAAGAACGGCGGCCTGAACGTCAGCTTCGACACGCTGTATTCGAAGCTGAAGAACGAGCGCGACGAAATGTACTTCGGCATCCTGGTGCGCAACAGCCGCACCACGAACCGCAACGCGCCGGCCGGCCAGACCGGCAACAACGGCCTGATCCCGCTGAACGTCAGCATCGATCCTTCGTCGAACCTGCTCGAAGGCACGTTCGGCAACACGTCGTACAGCAGCGGCGTCACCTATGCCAACGACGAGACCGAATTCGGCTACGGCGCGCTCAACCTGACCTACAAGGCCAGCGACCGGCTGACATTCACCGCCCAGGCCAGCGCCAACAACAGCAGCGCGCTGTCGTACCAGAGCACGCTGTCCGGCCAGATCTTCGGCATCACGTCCACGATCGGCTACGGTGACGATCACGTCTACCCGTCGCTGTCGTCGCCGACCAGCTACACGGACCCGAACAATTTCCAGGGTTTCCAGATCGGCACCGGCTGGACCAAGGAAACGGACAAGGGCCGCCAGGCACGCGCGGCGGCCGAGTGGACCTACGACCTGCCGGCCGGCTGGACCGGCAAGATGAAGACCGGCTTCTCGTTCGTGGAAACCACGAAGGGCATCGACAAGCGCAACGGCACCTCGCTGGCCACCACGCGGCTGAACCAGCTGGGCAACGCCGGCCTGCGCGCCGGCATGACGTCGAACCTGCCGATCGGGAACCTGGACATGGGCGGCGGCTGGCCGGGCGCCTGGGGCACGTTCGACCGGGGCTACACGTATTCCACGTTCAACCCGCTGCAATACAACCCGAACTCCACGTTCACGCCGGCGCAAAGCTTCACGGCGCAGGAAAAGGTCAGCTCGGCCTTCGTGCAGTCCGACTTCAAGGGTGAGGTATTCGGCAGGGAGCTGCGCTTCAACGCCGGCGTGCGCTACTCGGAGACGAAGACCTACATCGACAACTTCAAGCAGACCGGCGCCAACAACGCCTACGCGCCGAACGAGGAAGAGGGCAAGTACAGCAACGTGATGCCGGCCGTGAGCGCCGCCTTCGACGTGACCGACACGCTGATGTGGCGCGCTTCGTGGGGCAAGACGATCTCGCGCGCATCGCTGGGCATCATCGCCGCGCAGACCGTGATCCCGAACCAGTTCGACAACACGGCCACCGCCGGCAACCCGAACCTGAAGCCGCAGCAGTCGAAGAACCTCGATACGAGCCTTGAGTGGTACTTCAAGCCGGGCAGCCTGCTGTCCGCCGGTTACTTCCGCAAGGTGCTGACGGATGCCACGGTATCGTCCACGCAGATCGTCACCTTCGGTTCGCTCGG
The DNA here is from genome assembly GCF_009727155.1 of Pseudoduganella dura. NCBI lineage: Bacteria > Pseudomonadati > Pseudomonadota > Betaproteobacteria > Burkholderiales > Oxalobacteraceae > Pseudoduganella > Pseudoduganella dura. The sequence goes on from NZ_WNWM01000002.1 coordinate 5,452,996, forward strand.
CCTGCCCGACACCGCGCTGGGCGCCATCTTCCAGGATGCCAGCGGCCGCGTGGACCCGAACCTGGCGATGACGCTGCGCACCTATTCGAACGCCGGCGAGCAGGTGCTCAAGGGCTACGAGCTGGCCTACCAGCAGGCGTTCGACTTCCTGCCCGATCCGTTCAAGGGCTTCGGCGCGCTGGCCAGCTTCACGCACATCGATCCGTTCAACAGCCAGCGCTGGATCACCAACGCCGGCAAGGAAATCGAGGTCAACTCGGTGCCGAAGTTCGCCTACAGCACCACGGGCTACTACGAGCGGGGCCCGCTGGCCGTGCGCCTGTCGTGGAACTACAAGGGCCGCTCGCTGCACGGCGACAATCCGCGCAACAACGGCGACGACCTGATCCGCTGGCGCGCCGCGCGCGGCTACCTGGACGGCAACATCAGCTACAAGATCAGCGACAAGCTGGAACTGCGGCTCGATGCGCTGAACCTGTCGAACACGCTGACCTACGATTACTTCGAGGATGCGAACGGCGTGTACGGCAGCGGCAAGAAGACCCGCATGGACTACGCCAAGTACGACGGCCGCACGATCAAGATCGGCATCCGCGGTTCGCTGTGATGCGCGGAACCATCCGGGGCACGGCACTGGCGGTTGCCTTCGCCCTGGCCGGCTGCGCGCAGCCCGGCCCCGGCATCCCCGGCGGGGCTGTCCGCCTCGTCGACGTGGCGCCGGGCTGGGCGGACAATTCCGTCAACACCGTGGTCTTCCGGCGCCATGCGCTGGTCAGCGACGGCAGCACCCAGTTCATCGCGTTCTACGATGCCGACGGCCGCGTGGTGCTGGGCAAGCGGCAGCTTGGTGCCACGCGCTGGGAGCTGTCGCCCACGCAGTACAAGGGCAACGTGCGCGATGCCCACAACAGCATCAGCATCGGCCTGGATGCCACCGGCGTGCTGCACGTGGCGTTCGACCATCACAACGGCCCGCTGCGCTATGCGCGCGGCACGGCGCCGCATGCGTTGACGCTGGGCGCCGAGGAGCCGATGACGGGGCGCGACGAACGCTCCGTCACGTACCCGGAGTTCCACCCGCTGGCCGGCGGCGGCATGCTGTTCCTGTACCGCGACGGCGGTTCCGGCCGGGGCAACCTGGTGGTAAACAGCTACAGCGCCCCCGCCGGGAAATGGACGCGGCTGCAGGACAACCTGATTTCCGGCGAAGGGCGGCGCAGCGCCTACTGGCAGGCCGCCGTCGACGGGCAGGGCACCATCCACGTGTCGTGGACGTGGCGCGAATCGCCGGACGTGGCCAGCAACCACGATATCGCCTATGCGCGCTCGCGCGATGGCGGTGCCACGTGGCAAGACAGCACCGGCCGCAGGCTGGCGCTGCCGATCACCGAGGCCGGCGCCGAAGTGGCGGCGCGCGTGCCGCAGAACAGCGAGCTGATCAACCAGACGTCGATGACCGTGGACGGCGCGGGCCGGCCCTATATCGCCACGTACTGGCGCAAGGCCGGCGAAACGGTGCCGCAGTACCGCATCGTCCACCTGGGCATTGGCGGCTGGCGCACGCTCGACCTGCCGTTCCGGCGCACGGCGTTCTCGCTGTCCGGCGTGGGCACGAAGGCGATCCCCGTGTCGCGGCCGCAGCTGGTCGTCGACGACGGGGGTGCCAATGCGTTGCTGCTGTTCCGCGATGCGGAGCGGGGCAGCCGGGTGTCGGCCGCGCAGGTCGACCTGCAACGCGGCAGCTGGACATTGCGCGACCTCACCGAGGCGCCGGTGGGCGCGTGGGAACCGAACCTGGACCCGGAGCGCTGGCGGCGGACCGGGGAACTGAACCTGTTCGTGCAGGATGTGCGGCAGGCCGATGGCGAAGGACTGGCACGGGGCGCACCCACGATGGTGCGCGTGCTGGAGTTCAAACCGTAAGGAATGGAAACGATGAATCATCACTCAGTGAAGCACCGGTACCGGATGACGGGCGTGCTGCTGGTCGCGGCATTCGTGCTGGCTGGCTGCGCGGCGCAGAAGGAAGCCGCGCGCGGGGAAGCGCAGCAGGGCAGGGCGGACGTGGTCGCCGCCATCGACAAGGTGAACGGCTACTGGCAAAAGACCACGCCGGCGCAGGAGTGGCCGTTCTGGAACGTGGCCGCCTACCATACGGGCAACCTGGAAGCTTACAAGATCACGAAGAACCCGGCCTACCTGCGCTACACGCAGGACTGGGCGGAGTACAACAAGTGGACGGGCGCCAAGTCGACCGACAGGACGAAGTGGAAGTACACGTACGGCGAGACCGACGAGCACGTGCTGTTCGGCGACTGGCAGACCTGCTTCCAGGTGTATGCGGACCTGTACAAACTGCAGCCCGACCCGGTGAAGATCGCCCGCGCCCGCGAGGTGATGGAATACCAGATGAGCACCCCGAACGACGATTACTGGTGGTGGTCCGACGGGCTGTACATGGGCATGCCGGTGATGACGCGGCTGTACTCGATCACCGGCAACAGGCAGTACCTGGCCAAGATGCACGAGTACTTCGCGCATTCCCGCAAGATCATGTACGACGAGGAGGCCAGGCTGTTCTTCCGCGATGCGCGCTACGTCTACCCGAAGCACAAGAGCGTCAACGGCAGCAAGGATTTCTGGTCGCGTGGCGTGGGCTGGGTGTTCGCGGCGCTGCCGCGCGTGCTGGACGACCTGCCGAAGGACGATCCGCACCGCGCCGAGTACGAGCAGGTGTTCCGCGACATGGCGGCATCGCTGAAGAAGGCGCAGCAGGCGGAAGGCTACTGGACCCGCAGCCTGCTCGACCCGGCGCATGCGCCGGGCCCGGAAACGAGCGGCACCGCGTTCTTCACCTACGGCTACCTGTGGGGCATCAACAACGGGCTGCTGGACAAGGCCGAGTACCTGCCGACCGCGCGCAAGGGCTGGGAGTTCCTGACGAAGACCGCGGTGCAGCCGGACGGCCGCCTGGGCTACGTGCAGCCGATCGGGGACCGCGCGATCCCGGGGCAGGTGGTGGACAGGAACTCGACCGCGCATTTCGGCGTCGGGGCCTTCCTGCTGGCCGGTGCGGAAATGGTACGTCTGATGGACAAGGGAGAATAAATGGAACGTCGCAACTTCATGCGCGGCCTGGCCGCCGCACCGGGTGCCGCCCTGCTGGCTGGAAGCACCGATGCACTGGCCGCCGATGCCACATCGTCGGGCTCGCCCGCCGATGCCCGTGCCTTCCAGCTCGGCCTGATGCAACGGATGGCCGAGCCGGTGCTGGCCAACATGGCGAAGGGGCAGCTGAAGAAGACCTTCCAGCTGGAGGTCAGCCCCACGTGGGACGGGCGCGACAAGGGCGTGACGTACCTGGAATGCTTCGGGCGGCTGATCGCCGGCGTGGCGCCATGGCTGGAGCTGCCGGACGACGGCACGCCGGAAGGCAAGTCCCGCAAGCGGCTGCGCGAGCTGGCCGTGCAGAGCTACGTGCACTCGGTCGATCCGAAGAGCCCGGACTACCTGCTGTGGAAGGGGCCGGGGCAGACGCTCGTCGACTCGGCTTACTTTACCAATGCGCTGATGCGCGCGCCGAAGGCACTGTGGGAACCGCTCGACGCGACGACGAAGCGCCGCATCGTCGCCGAGATCAAGAGCCTGCGCCGCATCGAGCCGCCGTACATCAACTGGCTGCTGTTCGCCGCGATGAACGAGGCATTTTTACTGTCGATCGGCGAGGAACACGACCCGATGCGGATGAACGTGGCGATCCGCAAGATCAACGAGTGGTATATCGGCGACGGCTGGATCAAGGACGGCGAAGCGTTCCACTTCGATTACTACTCGTCGTACGTGATGTACCCGATGCTGGTGGAGATCCTCGAAGTGCTGGCCAGGCACAAGGGACCGTTCTGGAACGGCAAGCCGGACGAGCTGCTGGCGCAGGCGTACCAGCGCATGCAGCGCTATGGCGAACACCTGGAGCGCTTCATCTCGCCGCAGGGCACGTGGCCGCCCGTGGGGCGCTCGCTCACGTACCGCACCGCCGTGTTCCAGCCGCTGGCGCTGCTGGCGTGGCGAAAGAAGCTGCCGAAGTCGCTGCCGGAAGGGCAGGTGCGCGCCGCGCTCGATGCCGCCCATCGCGCGATCTGGACGACGCCTTCGAACTTCACGTCCGACGGCTACCTGACGATCGGCTTCATGGGGCACCAGCCGGAATTGGGCGACTGGTATTCGAACAACGGCAGCATGTACATCGCATCCGCCGGCTTCCTGTCGCTCGGGCTGCCCGCCACGGACAGCTACTGGACGGCGCCGGCGCAGGACTGGACGCAGAAGAGGGCGTATTCGGGGGCGAAGTTCGCGAAGGACTATCCGGTGAATTACTGAGCCGCCGTGGGGCGTGTGGAAGCGCCCCATGGTGCCATTGGGTTTTCCCCGCGATGGCTATTTTTGGCCCAGGTTGCCTCTGGAGGGTTGCTTTTAGCTACTTTTACGGTCCAGCGCGCGCCAGCTTGCGAACCGGATTTTGCCTGCTCGAAGAACTCAATAAACGCGGTTGGCACGAGAACAGCCACTGTCTGCCGGGTTAGCGCTCATTAAAATTTCCTGATGTGGGATTTGGTGAGAATCATGCATTATTTGCAATGCTATCATCGCAATTCCCTGCATTCCACAATCTTATGGAGCCTTGATGAAACACGTTCTTCCAGCTATCGCAGCGGCAGCCTTCCTGCTTTCCTCGTCTGCCGTGCAAGCTGCCGATGTCTGGCAGTTCGACCATCTGGCCTTCACGCTCACCGACCGCTTCTATACGGCAGATCATGTGCCTTCCAGCGTGTCGCTCGTGTCGCAGTCCGAGAGCGCGACCGTGGTCTCGCTGACCGGCCTGGCGACGGCGTCGGGATCGTATCCCGCGCTCGACAACTACGCGACAGGCGCATGGGGAACCGGCATCTCGCGTCAGAATTTCGATGGCGAACGGTATCGCGTCGGCGTCGACGACGGCTATCGGGTGACCGGGGTTACCGTGCAGGTGACCTTCGCGGGCGACCTGCGTCCGGGCGCCGGAGGGGGATCTGCATACAATGAGCTGCGCGTCATTACCGCGCTGGGAGAGCCCGGCGAAAGCGCCGTGTACAGGCAGACTGCCACCAACCTGGACGGCAAGCTGACGAAAGTGCTGGAGATCGACAGCCTGGCGCTCGCTGGAGACTTCGGCTTCCAGGTGGACACGTTCATCGAGACGTATGCCGGCGCCACGAGGAACGGGTGGGGCTCACTGGTGGCGGAATCGTATGCCAACATACAGGCAGAGAACATCCAGTTCACCTTCCACACTTCGCCCGTGCCGGAACCGGAAACCTGCCTGATGCTGGGTGCCGGCTTGGCATTGCTTGGCGGCCTGGCGAGGCGTCGGCAGCGGGAAAGCCGCGAGGGCTAACAAGGGTTTGACCGGGATGAAACGGCGCTGAGGCGCCGTTTTTGCTTCTGCCACCATGTCTCGGTCGGAACGAACTTTTAGAGAAACTCCGACTTATTCGCTAGGGAAGCGCTGATTTATTGCTGGTGGATGAGATTAGTCTTGAAAAACGTGTCCAGCAAGACGCAGATGGCCTGTCATACCGGGGTATGGCAGGCCATTTGCGACGCAGCCGGGCGCTTTCTCTCATGGCCAAGATCGCCGTCATGAATGAATCGGCGGTTCCCTAGGAAGGCGCTGAATTTCTTCGAACGGTTATCACGTGCCCCGATTTGTCGATAATGAATTTGTCGACATCCGAGATTCTGTATCCGAACGCATCGCCTTCTTCGCATTTCAACAGTCGACCCGTAATTGTCGCCGGGTCAAGATAATGGTATTTGCTTCCTGCCGAAGGCGGCACGTTTTCCGTGACTACATCGAGGATTTCGGGGATGTCGATCCTGACCGCGCCTGAACGCTCGTCACGGGCGTCGATGGTGTCGACAAGATAGCCATCCTCCCCGACCAGAACAAAAATCCCTTGCAGCTCCACCTCTTTCCCAAGCAGTCGAGCCACATCCAGCAAGAGTTCGCTTACATTCATTTTCTTCTTCGAAACAGGATCACTGCGGCAGCTTTGCGTCGATCAATGCGCGCACCTTGCCGACGAGCGCGCCGATCTCGAACGGCTTGGTCATGACCGCCATTCCCTGGTCGAGCCGGCCGTTGCCGACGGCTGCCGTGTCGGCATACCCCGTGATGAACAGCACCTTGAGGCCGCCGCGCGATACTCTTGCGGCATCGGCCACCTGGCGGCCATTCAGCCCGCCGGGCAGGCCCACGTCCGTGACCAGCAGGTCCACGCATGTGTCCGAATTCAAGATCCGCAAGCCGGCCGGGCCGTCCTGTGCCGTCAGCACCCGATAGCCGGCATCACGCAGGACCTCTCCGACAATGTCGCGCAGTGCGGTTTCATCCTCGATCAGGAGCACGGTTTCACCGTGGCCCGACGGGATGGACGGCGCCTCGACATACTCCTCGGCATGCGCCGCCCCGGCATACCGCGGCAGGTACAGGCACATGGTCGTGCCGGCCCCCTCCCCGGAGTGCACGCGCACCTGGCCACCGGACTGCCGCACGAAACCGTAGACCATCGACAACCCGAGGCCGGTGCCTTCGCCCAGGGGCTTGGTGGTATAGAACGGATCGAAGATGCGCGCGATGACTTCCGGGGGCATGCCGGCGCCGGTGTCGGACACGGACAGCGCGATGTACTGTCCGGGCCGCAACTCCTGCTGCCTGGCGGTGCGCTCGTCGATCACCTTGTTGGCTGTTGCCAGCATCAGTTTGCCGCCCGTGGGCATCATCGCATCGCGCGCATTGATGCACAGGTTCAGCAGGGCATTCTCGAGCTGGGACGGATCGACCTTTGTCAGCCACAGATCCTGTGCATTGCTCACCTCCAGGTCGACAACGGGTCCGATCGAGTGCCGGATCAGCTCCTCCATTCCGGCAATGAGCTGGTTCACATCGGTGGGCTTGGGATCGAGCGTTTGCCGGCGCGAGAAAGCCAGCAGCCGCTGCGTGAGCGACGCGGCGCGGCGCACGGACGATTCGCCGATGTCGATGTAACGGTCCAGCCCGCTGTACTGCCCGCGTTGCAGTTTGAGCTTGAGCACCTGCAGGCTGCTGCTGATGGCGGCCAGCAGGTTATTGAAGTCGTGCGCCAGGCCGCCGGTAAGCTGGCCCACCGCTTCCATCTTCTGTGCCTGGCGCAAGGCTTGCTGCGCCTGTTCGAGTTCGGCCTCGCGCGCCTTGTTCAGGCTGAGGTCGCGCCCGACGGTGACGAAGTGCTCGCCATCGAGTTCGGGCGTGACAGTCCACTCGATGTGCTTCCAGCCGCCGTCCCGGCTGGCGATGCGGTTCTCGAAACGGGCCGGCTGGTGCGTCCCGGCCATCTGCGCGATCACCCCCAGAGTAGCGGACACGTCCTCCGGATGCATGAAGCTTGAATAAGGACGTGCAAGCAGCTCGGACTCGGTCCAGCCCAGAACCTGCGTCCATGCAGGACTGACGGCCGACATCCTCCCGTCATAGGTTGCCAGGGCGAGCATGTCCTGGGACAGGCTCCAGAGCCGGTCGCGCTCGGCGGTCCGGGTAGCCAGCTCGGCTTCGCGCTTCTTTTCGGCCGTGATATCGCGGCCGGTGGCATAGGTCAGGTCGCCGTCAGGCGCCGCGACCCAGGAGATCCAGCGGATCGAACCGTCCTTGTGCCGGTAGCGGTTTTCGACCGTCGGCAGGCGGCCCGCCGCCGCGCGCTCGTAAGCGTCGACCGTCGTGGCGTGGTCGGCCTGGATCACGAATTCATTGACATGCCGGCCGATCAGCTCGTCGGGAGCGTAGCCGAGCAAGGCCGTCCAGGCCGGGTTGACCCGCCTGAAGTAGCCCTTGAAGTCGATGATGAGCATGAGGTCGGGCGAGGTATCCCACATGCGGTCGCGCTCGGCCGTGCGCTGGACAACCTGGCTCTCCAGCGTCTCGTTCAGCTCCGAAAGCTTTCGCTCTGCCCTTTTGCGGCTGGAAACGTCCTGAAAGACGATCGCCACCTGGCGCCTGGCGGGTGGCTCGATGCGGGAGCACGCCACTTCCAGGTGCCGGTCGGTCGCTTCGAGCTCGCGCTCGAAGCGGACCAGTTCGCCGGTTTCGAGCACGTTCCGGAAGATGGCCACCCAGGCGTCCGCCTCGCTCTCCGTCAGTTCTCCACGGGCTGTCTTGCCGACGATGTCGGGGATGCCGGCATGGCGGATGTAGGCGGGGTTCGCTTCGAGGTGCACATAGTCGGAAAGCGGCCCACGCGGTCCGTCGATGAACTGGATGACGCAGAAGCCCTCGTCGATGTTCTCGAACAGGGTGCGATAGCGCGCCTCTTCTTCGCGCAGCGTCGCCTCGGCCTCGTGTTCCGCCGCAAGCGCCGCGATGCGCGTCAGCACACCGCCGACGGCACTGGACGCATGCTGGAGATGGCGGACATCCCCGTGCGTGAATCGTCTGGCCGTCCTGCCGACGCACAACGCGCCGTGGACCACGGTCTTCGAACCCAGCGGCAGGGCGGCCAGGAAGATGTCGCTGTCCCCATCGTGCGCCGCTGTCGGCGAACCGCGCGTCATTGCGTCTTCCAGCGCGGTCCTGTGTCCCGCCAGGAGGACGTCATCCCCGATGTGCGCCGCGGCCCCCGCCTTGCGGTCCTGCGACCACAGCGTCAAGCCCTGGCTGCAGGGCAGCAAGACTGTACAGGTGTCGTAATCGCATATCCAGTGCAGGCGGGCGAAGACCAGCCTTGCCAGATCCGCCACGTTCTGCAGGCTCACGCACTCGGAGATGAACTCCAGCAGCAATCCCTGACGCGTCAGCTCCTCCTTCAGGTCCATGTCAGATCTGGAAGAACATGTCGTCGGGCGTCACGCCGGTCGCATCCGCAACGATGTTCAGGTATACCGCCAGGCCGATCACCGAAATCAGCTCCATGATGTCTTCGTCGTTCAGGCCATGGCCGTGCAGCGACGCATAGTCCTCCTGCGTCATGCCTTGTGGATTGCGGGCGCACTTCACGCCGAAAAGGATGATGTCGCGCACCTTTTCCGGCGCCAGGTCCTCGACATGCTCGACCAGTGCCTGCAGCGTGGCCGTGTCGATGCCGAGGCTCCTGCAGCACGCCAGATGCGCGGCTTCGCAGTACATGCAGTTGCGGTCGTGCGAGATTGCCGCGACGAGCATTTCCTTAAGGGCACGCGGCAGGTTTCCGCTGAGCATCGCACCCTGCAACAGGCCCCAGGTTCCTTTCGCCGCCGCCAGCGAGTGCCCGTGCATCTTCATGAAGTTGGGGGTCATGGGGAAACCCATGCCACGCTGGAATTCTCCGAAAACCGCCTCCGATTCCTTGGAAAACGCCTGGGGTATTTTTAATGTCGAGAAGGGCATCGTTATCTGGCCATGTGATTGCGATGGATTCTAACAGTTGCCCGGCAGCGAGTGAAAACGCCAGGCAACCGGGCCGGCCGGCTACCCGTCCGCGGATGCATCATGAAAGCCGGATCCCCTTGATGCGGTGACGTTTCGTCGGTCATCGTCGTTCGCAGTTTGATTGAAGGTCGGGCCGCGCACCGCGGCCGATCGGGCACGCCACGGATGCCGCATGTTAAACTCCCCCGACGATCAACTCCGCTTTTCCGCAGTTCTCGCCATGGCAATCAACTCCACGTTCAAAATCACCCCTTCGACCAACCCGCTGTCCGCCGCCGAGCGTGAGCAGAAGCTGCAGGCCATCCAGTTCGGCCGCGTGTTCACCGACCACATGGCGGTCGTCAAGTACAGCAACGGCACCTGGCACGATCCGGAAGTGAAGCCATATGGCCCGCTGTCGCTCGATCCGTCCGCGTCCGTGCTGCACTACGGCCAGGCGATCTTCGAAGGCTTCAAGGCCTACCGCCAGCCGGATGGTTCGGTCAGCCTGTTCCGCCCGGAGCAGAACGGCGAGCGCTTCAACCGCAGCGCCGCGCGCCTGGCGATGCCGGCCATCCCGAAGGAAATCTTCATCGGCGCCGCCGAGGCGCTGGTCGCGGTCGACCAGGCATGGGTGCCGTCCGGCTCCGGCGAGAGCCTGTACCTGCGGCCGTTCATGATCGCCACCGATCCTTACCTGGGCGTGCGGCCGTCGAACGAATACCTGTTCCTGCTGATCGCATCGCCGGCCGGCGAGTACTTCCCGCAGGGCCTGAAGCCGGTCAGCGTGTGGGCCAGCAAGGAATACGTGCGCGCCGCGCCGGGCGGCACGGGCGAGGCGAAGTGCGCCGGCAATTACGCGGCCAGCCTGCTGGCCCAGGCCGAAGCCACCCAGCACGGCTGCGACCAGGTGATCTGGCTCGATGCGATCGAGCGCGAATACATCGAGGAAATGGGCGGCATGAACCTGTTCTTCGTGTACCGCGAGAACGGCGAACCGGTCATCGTCACGCCGGGCCTCACCGGCACGCTGCTGCCCGGCATCACCCGTTCGACGCTGCTGCAACTGGCGGGCGATCTGGGCTACAAGGCCGAGGAACGCCGCCTGGCGCTCACCAACGTGCTGCAGGATATCGCCTCCGGCGCGATCTCCGAGGTGTTCGCCTGCGGCACCGCCGCCGTCATCACGCCGGTGGGCCTGATCAAGGGCCGCGGCTTCGAGCAGGGCATCAACAACAATGAAAACGGCCCGGTCGCGCTGGCCCTGCGCGATGCGCTGCTGGGTATCCAGCGCGGTACCGCGGCCGATACGCATGGCTGGCTGCACCAGGTGGCGCTGGGCTAATTTTTAGCCGGCAAACCGGTGTCGGACACCTTTTCCGGAAAATTCACCCGGAAAAGGTGTCCGATACCGGTATTCACACCAGTGTTCCTGCGCCGGCCCTGCAATGTTCCTTTATGCGCTTTGCGCATGTCCTTGCGACGATCCCTTCGTTCCCAATCGCACTCCCGCTGCCTATATTGATCATCCACGCGAAGCGGTAACCGCGTATCCACGATCCACAGCCGGAGTTGCCTGTCATGTCTTCTGAACTGCTCGAAGTTGCCCTGCCCGATGCACTGGAACAAGCCCGCGAGGAAGCGGTCGCCAATGGCTTGCCGTTTGCGGGCGGCGTGAGCCCGCCGGTGGCGTGGTCGCTCGTCAAAAGCGGCAAGGCGGTGCTGGTGGATGTGCGCAGCCACGAGGAACGGGTATTCGTCGGCTATGTGCCGGGCAGCGTGCACGTGCCGTGGGCTACCGGCACGTCGCTGATCCGCAACCCGCGCTTCGTGCGCGAGCTGGAAGCCAAGCTGGGTGGCAAGGACAAGGGCGCCGTGCTGCTGTGCCGCAGCGGCAACCGATCCGCCCAGGCGGCGGAAGCGGCCGCGAAGGCGGGACTGACGCTGGTCTTCAATGTGACGGAAGGCTTCGAAGGCGAACTGGATGGCAATTCGCAGCGCGGCCGCCTGAACGGCTGGCGCAGCCACGGCCTGCCGTGGGTCCAGGACTGAGGTGCGGCATCCGGATATCGGCGAGCGGAACGCCGCGCCGGGGCCGGCAGGGGACACCCAGCTTGCGCTGGTGCGCAGCTTCGGCAGGGGCATCCGCGAATTGCGTGAAGCGCGCAGCTGGTCCCAGGAACAACTGGCCGACCTGGCGATCCTGAACCGTTCCTATGTCGGCGAGATCGAGCGCGGCGAGGTCACGGCATCGCTGGCGACGATCGCCGAGCTGGCGCGCGCCTTCAAGGTCGCGCCTTCGGCATTGGTGCAACATGGCGAAAATACATTAATAACTTTTCAACATCCTGGAACGGTTTGGTGGCGATAGGCGGTTGAATGCTGCGCTGCAATAAGAGAGACTGGGCTCACCGTGCGCCCGTCGCTGGCGTTCTACAACACGTTCGACGAGATCGATTGCCTGGTGAAGGTGGTGCGCAGCCTGGCCGGCCGGGGGCGGGCGGTGTGATCGGCGGAGCCGGCGGCATGCCGGGCCGCCGGCTCAGCCGACGCAATGGCTCACGATGTGGTAAAAAGTCATACTTGTCACAAAGGAGCCATCATGCCCGGATTCAGTATCAACCTCGAAGAAAAAACCCTGTCGAACGACAACTTCCGCGAAGTGCTGTTCACCACGCCGCAAAGCCAGCTCGTGGTGATGACGCTGCAGGCCGGCGAAGAGATCGGCGCCGAGAAGCACGACGACACCGACCAGTTCATCCGCGTGGAAGCGGGGCAGGGCAAGGCCATCCTCGACGGCGAGGAACATGCGCTGGAAGACGGCGTGGGCGTCGTGATCCCGGCCGGCACGCATCACAACGTGATCAATACCGGCAGCGAACCGCTGAAGCTGTACACGCTGTACACCCCGCCCGAGCACCCGGACGGCACGATCCACAAGGACAAGGCGGAAGCCGACGCCTACGAGGCCGAGCACGGCCACCACTGAGGCCACCTGGTGCGCATTGGAGTGCTGAAACCGCAGCAGGCTTCTGCTGCGGTTTCACCAGCCGGCGGCTGAGCGCCCGCCGTTCATCGCCCGATGCCGGGCTTCGCGCCCTGGCATGAAAGCTGCTCCACAACAGGGGTCCCTTGTTGTGGAGTTTTTATGTCCCTGTATGAAACCGCCGTATGGATCGAGGAATCGGCCATCGGCACGGCGCTGCGCGAGTCGCAGTATGCCTTTCCCCTCGTCGAGGCCGCGCACCTGCTCGGCCTTGCCCTGTCGTTCGGTCTCGTGCTACTGACCGACCTGCGCCTCACCGGCCTGCTGCTGCGCGGCGTGCCGTTGGCGGACCTGCTCCACCAGTTGAGGCCGTGGATCTTTTCCGGCTTCGCGCTCACGTTCGCCACCGGCGGCCTGCTGTTCTGGGCCGAGGCGGCCGCGCTGTACGACAACATCCCGTTCTGGTTCAAGGTCGCCTGCATGGCGATCGCCTGCGCTAACGCGCTGTTCTTCGAGCTGCGCCTGGGCCGCCATGCGGAGCGCTGGGCCGGCGGCCCCGTGCTGCCCGCCGCCGCCAGCCGCGCGGGCTGGATCTCGCTGGTCTTCTGGACCCTGGCCACCATCTTCGGCCGCTCGATTCCCTATTACTGACACGAGCCGACATGACATTCATCGAATTCCTCGGTGCCCTGCAGGGCACCTGGCCCGTCGAGCAGCTGCGCGGCGCCAACCACCTCGTCATCGAGATCACCGAGGTGGTCCACGTGCTGGGGCTCGTCGGGCTGCTGACGGCCGTGCTGCTCCTTAGCCTGCGGCTGCTGGGCGTGGTGCTGCCCGCGCTGCCGTCCGCCACCGTCGCGCGGGCCGCGTCGCCGCTGCTGTGGGGCGGGCTGGCCGCCGCGATGGTGACGGGAACGCTGCTGTTCCTGTCCGGCCCCGTGCGTTACTACGCCAACGCGGCGTTCGGCCCGAAGATGGTGCTGCTGGCGCTGGCCCTGGTCGCCCAGGCGGTGCTGTATCGGCGCGTGGTGCGGGCGCCGGAACCGGGGCCCGCCGTCGCCCGCTCCGGCGCCGCGCTGCTGCTGGCGCTGTGGTTCGGCGTGGGCCTGTGCGGCCGCGCCATCGGCTACATCTGACGGAGGCACGCATGCGACCATTTCACTTTACCGCCGCCGTGCTGGTGCTGGCGGCTTTCAGCGCCGCCGCGTTCGCACCTGCCGCCAAGCCCGTCGCCTCGATCCAGGAACTGATGGCCGGCGTGATCGACCCGGCGGCCGACGCCGTGTGGGAATCGCTCAGCAGCGAAACCGGTCCGAACGGTATCGAGGAACACTTTCCGCGCACGGCGGCCGAATGGGCCGCATTGCGCAAGGGCGCGCTGGACATCGTCGGGGCGGCGAAGCTGCTGCAGGTCGACGGCCGCCCCGTCAGCCACGGCCAGCCGCTCGAGGATGCCGACGTGCCCGGCATCTCCACCGCCCCGCAGATCCGGCAAGCCATCGACGCCGACCGCGCCGCGTTCAATGCCCGCGCCAGGGAACTGCACGCGGCCGGCCGGCAAGTCCTCGCCGCCATCGATGCCCGCTCCCCGCAGCGCCTGCTCGCCGCCGGCGAAAAGCTCGACGCCGCCTGCGAGCGCTGCCACGCCGCCTACTGGTACCCCAACGCCGCGCAGCCGGCGTGGCCGGCACCGTTGACGAAGGCGCCATAAGGGGCGCGGCGTGCCGTGCATCCCGTGCCTTGCATCCCGTGCCGTGCATCCCGGTCCCGCAGGCCAGGGGGTCACGTCGCCAGCCCGCGCGCGGAGAGATGCGCCTGGAGATGGTCCAGGAACGCCCGCACCTTTGGCGTCAGGCCCTGGTGATCGGTCACGCAGGCAAAGAACTGCAGGGGTTCCGGCACGGCACGGGCGTCCGGGCATGCGCCTTCCTCGAACAGGGCGACCAGCTCGCCCTTGTCGAGCAGGGGCTGGGCGACGAAGCTGGCCAGCCGCGTGATGCCGCCGCCGTTGACCGCCATCCGCGCGAGGATGTCGATGTCGTCGCTGATGAACGCGGCATTGACCGGCGCGTCGAAGCGTACCCCGTCGCGGATGAAACCCCATGGCAGGAAGCGTCCATCGGTCGGGTACCGCAGGACCAGGCAGGCGTGGCGCATCAGGTCTTCCGGCGAGGCCGGCCGGCCGGCGGCCTCCAGGTAGGCGGGCGACGCGCAGAGGACGAACGGTACCGAGGCGATCGGCCGCGCGACCAGCCGTTCCTCGAGCTGGGGCGGGATGCGGATGCTGACATGGATGCCTTCCTGCAGGTGGTTGACGCGGCGATCCGTGCTGACCAGCTCGATGGTCAGGGCGCTGTACCGGGCGCGGAATGACGGCAGCATGGCGGCCAGCACATGGCGGCCGAACGCGGCGGTCGTCGCGATGCGCAGGTGATCCTGCAGGTCCGCCTCCTTGCTCACCGCCTGCCTTGCCAGGTCCAGCTCGCGCGGAATGTGGCGCACCTTGTCGTAATACGCCGTGCCCGCCTCGGTCAGCGCCATGTGCCGCGTGGTGCGCGACAGCAGCCGCGTTTCCAGGTGCGCTTCGAGGCGGGCGATATTCTGGCTCACCGCGGCGGCGCTGACGCCCAGTGCGCGGGCCGCGGCGGCAATGCTGCCGCATTCCACCACCCGCACGAAGCTGGTGATCGCTCCAATGATGTTCACATACCCTCCCTCGCCCGATTCGTAAATTTTACTTTATAAAGAACCAAGGCCGTGGGCCTGTCTTTGCCGCCGGCGGGGTGATAGCCTGTGCTGCTTCGAATCGACGATGGAGAACGACGATGCAATATCAACACAGTCGGCGGGGCGCCCTGCGCTTGCCGAAAAGCCTGGGCCCATATGTGTTCGCCCTGTACATGGCAACCATCATGTCATTCCTGATGTGCCTGATCATTACCTGGACCGAGTTCGGGTTCGGCGGAGATTACTTCGGAAAAGTGATGAATGCGTATCGGGTGGCGATGCCGGCCGCCTTCCTGTGCATACTCGTCGTACGGCCGCTGGTGGGACGCCTGGTGACGTGGAGCGTCCGCGTGGAAGGATAGCTGGCCTGGAGTGGCACGGGAGGCGGAGCCCCCCGTGGGGTCAGAGCTTGTAGCTGACGCCGGCGTAGACGAACCGGCCGGAGGCGCCGTTCGGGGCGATGAACGAGAAGGGGTTGATGCCGGACGAGCGGTTGGCGGTGATGTACTTGTCCGGATACCTGTTGAACACGTTCTGCACGACGAGGTCGAGCTTCCACCGTTCGCTCAGCCTGTAGCCGATGCTCGTGTCGAGATAGGTCTCCGGCGAGAACACCTGGTCCGTGTTGCCGTTGGCGGCGACGGAGCCGGCCACGTCGCCCACGTTATAGCGGTACTTGCCGAAGCGGGTGACGGTGCCGTCCACGTTCCAGTCGCCGATCGCGTAGCGGGCGCCGACGAGCAGCTTGTTCTTCGGCGTGCCCCATTCGGCATCGCGCACCTTGGCGTTGCCGACGGCAAGCACCTGGGCGCCGCCGATCGTGACGAAGCGCTGCACATCCGACACCCGCGTGCGCAGGAAGCTGGCCGAAGCGTGCAGGTCGAGCAGGCCGCCGCCGGCCCGCAGCTGGCTCTTGCCGATGATGTCCAGCCCGTCGGTGCGCGAGTTCCAGCCGTTCAGGTAATACGATGCCTGGGTGAATCCGTTCAATCCCGCCCGGTTGAAGGCCGCCGTCACCGTGGCGCCCTGCAGCGTGTCGGTGGCGATGATCACGTCGTCCACCTTCAGCCGGTAGGCGTCGATGGTCAGCGATGCATTGCCGTCGCTGCGCAGCACTGCGCCGAACGAGTACGTTCGCGATTTTTCCGGGTCGAGCGGGCGCGCGCCGAACGGGGCCGCCACCGGATCGGCGGGGCGGAACTGGCGCGTCTGCCCCGGCGTCAGCGCGCCGCTGCCGCTGTTGGACCAGTTGCTGGTGGTGCCCGTGCTCTGGAACCCCAGCGCGGCCAGGCTCGGCGCGTGGAAGCCCGAGCTCACGGTGCCGCGCACGGCGAACGATGGCGTGGCGTCGAACCGGCTGGTGAGCCGGAAGTTGCCGGTGCCGCCGAAGTCCGAGTAATGCTCGTAGCGCGCGGTCGCGCCAACCTGCCAGCGGCGCGTGAGCTGCGCATCGATGCCCGCATGGGCGCCCGCCACGTTGCGTTCGATCTCGCCCGCGTCCTCCGGCTTGATGCCGGACGTGGACGAACCGCTGCCAGGAATGCGCGTCGTATCGGCGGCATAACGCGTGCCCGGATACAGCGAGCCCACGATCTGGCCGGCCAGCGGGCCGCCCGAGTAGCCGGCCGGGTCGCCCAGGTCGCCCGTGCGCCAGCGCTCGTGCCGCCCCGTCAGGCCGGCCGACAACGCGAGCGAGTCGGTCCACGCCGTGGCCAGCTGGCGCACGTAGTCGGCGGTCAGGCTGGTGGTATCGCTCTTCCACGAACCGAGGTAGAAGTGCGTCTTCGTGGCCGCGCCGTACGCGGGATTGCCCGTGTTGTAGGTGTCGCGCGCCGTCTCGTTGTAGCCCAGGCTCACGGCGACATCGAGCTTGCCGAACGAATCGGTTTCGTAGCGCAGGCCGGCGGCCGCGGCGCCATCGCGGGCCCGGTAATCCATCCACGGCTGGTAGCCGTCCGGGTAGATGGCCAGGATGTCGTTCTCGCCGAGCCGGGTGCCGTCCGTCACCGTGGCATTGTTCGTGACGGCTTTCACGACACGTTCCGGGTTGACATGGTTCGAGCTGGATTTGTACGATCCGTTGATCCAGCCATACGCCACCAGGCCGGCCGACAGCGGCACCTCGCCGTTCGCCAGCGCGCTCCAGTTGCTGCGCTCGGCCTGGCCCCAGGTACCGTATTTCCTGTCGAAGCTGTCGTTGCGCGGGTCGCCGTTCGGGAACAGCTGGCGCCAGTCCGCTTCCGAACGGTCCACCTGCGTGTTCTTCAGCCGGTCCAGCGACAGCGTCACGAAGCCATCCCGGCCCAGCCTGAAGCCCTTCCAGGCATTGACGGCCGTCGTGTGCCCGCCGCCGTCGCTGTAGCCGCCACCATGGACGGCAGCCTCGCCGCCGGTGGCGTTCTCGCGCAGCACGATGTTGACGACGCCGGCGATGGCGTCCGAGCCATACTGCGCGGCCGCGCCGTCGCGCAGAACCTCGATGCGGCTGACGGCGGACAATGGAATGGTATTGAGGTCGACGACGGTGGCGGCGGGCCACGGATCGGTGCCGGACAACTGCGCCGCCGTGTGCCGCCGCTTGCCGTTGACGAGTACCAGCGTGTAGGCGGGGCTGACGCCGCGCAGCGACGCCGAGCGCACGCCCTGGCCCTTGACGGCGTTCTGCCCCTGCGGGAAGTTGAACGACGGGTGCAGCTGCGCCAGTGCCTGGTTCAGCGACACGGCGCCGGTTTCCTTCAGCTGCTGTGGCGTGATGACGTCGACCGGCGCCGAGCTCGACAGCACGGTGGCGTCATGCCGCGCCGAGCCCAGCACGACGACGCTGTCGATCTGGCCTTCCGGCGCGATGGGCGCCGGTCCGGCGTTCGGTCCCTGCTGTGCCTGCGCCGTGCCGAATGCGCCCGCCAGCAGGGCGGCCAGCACCGTGAGGCGTGGGTAAGAAGATGTTGACATGATGATGTTTACTTCGTGTTGGTGATGATGATGGTGCCGGCGCAAAGTCGCCTTCCGCTACCGCAGGCGTGCCTGCACCTGCGCCAGGCCGATCTGGGCGCAGGCCTCGTCGTTCTCGCTGCCGCGCGCGCCGCCCACGCCGATGGCGCCGACAAGCTCCTCGCCGGCCAGGATCGGCAGGCCGCCGGCGCGGCTGTTCCAGCCGCTGTTCGCCTTCACCTGCGCATCGAACGCCCCGTCTTCCGATGCCCGCCTGCCCACGGCGCTGGTGGGCAGCCTGAAGGCGAGCGAGGTACGCGCCTTGGCGGTGCTTGAATTGACGCCCCGTTCATGGGCGCCGTCGGCCGCCAGCAGCGCCTTGAGCACGCCGGCCGAGTCGACGACGCTGACGCTGACGTTGAAGCCCTTCGCGCGGCAGGCATCGATGGCCGCCTGCGCTGCCTCGTGGGCCAGTGCGAGCGCGGGGCCGCGGGCCGGCGGCGGCGGTGGGGTGTTGGCCGGCGCGGCGGGGGGCGCGCTGGCTGGTGTCGCCGTCGTCTGCGCCAGCGCCGGCGACAGCAGGAACGCCGGCGCCAGGGCGAGCAGGGTCAACAGGGTTCGCATGAAAGTATCCTCATTTCTTCGCGGGCGTGACGGCCACGTGGCCGAACCCGATGTTGTTCTCGGTGCAGATGCGCTCGTCGCGCTCGATCACGCGCCGGCCCTTGTCGTCGTGGTTCAGCGCCACCTCGTAGTGCCAGCCGTCGATCGCGTCGCCCTCGGTGCGGCGCTTGTTCGGGATGGTGGCGGTCCACTTGCGCGTGTACACCGTGGGATCGTCGAAGGTGGCCACGTAGTTGTAGGCCTTGCCGTCGTTGGCGAATATGTAGCGCTCGGTGATGTGCGCGTTTTCGCTGGCGAATTCTCCGGTGCGGCCGAACAGCGCCTTGCCGTTGCTGTTGGTCACGTCCACCACCAGCGTGTTGCCTTCCCAGCGGCCGCGCGAATCGGCGTTCCACAGCTTGATGTTCGCGGGAAGATGGGGCTTGTTGTCGAGGTGGATGATGCGGGTACCCGAATTGAACAGGAACAGCACGTAGCCCGGATACTGGCGGATCTCGTAGCCGTGCCAGATGAACGACTTGGGCACGCCGGCCGGCGCGCAGCGCGCCAGCGGCTCGATGTAGCGCGGTTCGGTCGGATTGTGGAAGTTCTTCAGGAAGTCTTCCTGCGCGGCCTTCGCCCATGGCTGGAACGGCACCTGGCCGTCGGCTGGATCGGTCACGCGGCTGGGCGCGCGCCCGTCGCGCGGCGGCAGCGCGCGGCGCGGCGGGTTCGGGTCGCCGGGAATGCCGCCCTGCGGGTCGGTCCAGTTGTTGTGGTTGGCCACCGTGTTGGACCAGTGGCCTTCCACGTCCGGCTGGCCGTCCGGCAGGCGCTTGCCGGTCCACTTGCCGGATTTTATCTCTGCATACGCGGGCTCGAACGCGATGCGCTCGGTGGTCTGCAGTGGCTTGTCGTGCGGCTTGTCCTTCGGTTCCGCGGCATCCGCGCGGGGCAGCACGGCGAAGGCCAGCGCCGCGGCGGCGGCGGCAGGCCAGGCGGCCGCCAGGGCGGCTTTCACTTTCCGGTTCATGGTTGTCCTCCTGCCGGCTGCGCGGTCGTCGACCCGCCCGCCGGCGCGGCCCCGGCGGGCGGCTTCGGCGGGTAGTGCTCGTCGTAGTCCAGCGTGAAGCGGTAGTCCTCGATCAGCTGGAAGTTCTTTTCGCGGTGGCGGTGCAGCAGCACGGCGATCGTCCACGGCCGGCTGAAGACCTGCGGGTCCTCCAGCGTGGCGCGGTATTCGATCGTGTTCGGGTCGACGTATTTCCAGCGCTCGACCACGTGCAGTTCCTCGCTGTGGAAGTTGCCGGCGCGGTCCAGCCACGTCTCGTCGTTGAAGTCCTTCACATCCACCACCAGCGTGTCGCCGTCCCAGCGGCCGCGCGAGTCGCCCAGCCAGAACTGGTTGCGGTCGCCGCCCGGGTGCGGCGTGCCGTCGGTATGGATGGTGCGCACCGAGTGGCCGAACTGGTGGACGATCGTGATGTCGCGCCGGCGCTGGAATACCTGGAACGGCTCCGGGTAATACACGCCGCGCGGCACGCCCAGCGTCCAGCCTTTCAGGCGCGGATCGTCCTTCTCGCGGTTGGCGAAGTTCTTCTGCTTTTGCACGAGGGCGGCCGGCAGGTAGGGGATTTGCCCGCCTTCGACGATGCCCGGGCCCGGCGGCGCATCCTTGCGGGCGGCGTGCGGTTCGAGGTCGTGGTCGGCGGCGCCGTGGGCTTCCCAGATGCCGGAGAAGTCGGGCTTGCCGTTGGCGGCGCGGGGAATCGATCCGACCGGCGCGGCGAGCGCCTGGCCGGCGATGGCCAGCGCGCAGGCCAGCACTGTCCATTTCGGCAGGAGGGATTTCGGCAGGAGAGTCTTGATCAACGCATGCTCCTACTGGCGGGCCGTTTCGGCGGTGGCGGCCGTGGGCGCGTCCTGCGCGCCGCCGGTCTGGATGGTGCGGCCGTCGGCCAGCGTGACGAACACGCTGTAGCCGAACGGCTGGCCGTTCTTCGAGCGGTAGCCGCGCACATGCACCTCGTCGCCCACTTTCAGGTCCGACTTCTTCAGGCCCTTGTTGCTCAGCGAGTTCGGCGCGCCGAACTCCACGCCCCAGTTGGTCACCGTGCCGTCCGGTCCCGTCACGTCGAAATACAGCCAGCTGTGCGGGTTCACCCACCTGGCCTTGGTGATCTTGCCTTTCAGGTCGATCGGCTGCTTGGCGTCGAATTCGGCGGCGAAGGCGTGGTGCGCCCGGGCGGCGGGCGGGGAAACCAGCAGGCAGGCTGCCGCGGCGGCGGCCAGCAGCAGCAGTGGCAGGCGGCCCGGCCCGGTGGCGTTATCGTGGTTCATCTCGTTCTCCATGGTTGGTGCGGTGTTGCGGACAGGAGACCCGTTTGCAAGCGGCGTGCCAACGATGAGTCAAACGTCAAGCCGTTGAAAGCAAAGGAAAAAATGCAAGCGGGGAGAAGAACGGGGGAAAGGCGGGGCGGGCGGGGTGCTGCAGCGGCAGCAGGCGGCTGCTGCCGGCGCAGCAGCCTTGGGAACGTCAAGCGTTGACGGTTTCGCCGTCGCTGCTGATGAAGCCGAAGCGTTTCAGCTGGGTGCGCACCACATTGCGCGTGATGCCGAGCGCGCGCGCGGTCTGCACCTGGTTCTGGTCGCACCACGCATACGCGGTGCGCACCAGGCACGCCTCGACCTTTTCGTACAGTTCCAGCTCGCCGCCGTGCATCATGTCCTCGAACAGCGCTTCGAGCCGCTCCAGCGGTGCCCGGGCTGCGCGGCCCTCGTCCGCATGCTGGCGCTTCACGGCGCCGGCCAGGTTCAGGTCCGCGGCGCGGATATGCGGCCCGGCGCTGACGATCAGCGCATAGTGGATCACGTTCTCCAGCTCGCGGATATTGCCCGGCCACGCATAGGCCAGCAAGGCCGCGCACGTGTCCGGCGCCAGGCTCGGGTTCTCGATGCCCATGCCGTGCGCATAGCGCTGCAGGAAGTGCCGCGCCAGCGGCAGGATATCGCCCGGGCGCTGGTGCAGCGGCGGCAGCGTGATCGGCGCCACGCTGAGGCGGTAATACAGGTCGGTGCGGAAGTGGTCCGCCGCGACGGCCTTCTGCAGGTCCACGTTGGTGGCCGCCACGAGGCGCACATCGAGGGCGACCGGCTTGCGCGCGCCCAGGCGTGTCACCTGGCGTTCCTGCAGCACGCGCAACAGCTTTACCTGCAGCGCCTTCGGCAAATCGCCGATCTCGTCGAGGAACAGCGTGCCGCCGTTGGCCGCCTCGAACCAGCCGGCGCGGGCATGGGTGGCGCCCGTGAAGGCGCCGCTTTCATGGCCGAACAGCTCCGCGTCGATCAGCGTTTCGGAAAACGCGCCGCAGTTGACGGCGATGAACGGGCCGCGGCGGCCGCTTTGCGCATGGATGTGGCGCGCCACGAGTTCCTTGCCGGTGCCCGTTTCGCCGATGATCAGCGCGGTGGCATCGCTGCGCGCCACGCGCTCGATATGCGCGAGCAGCGTGGCCGACAGCGGATCGTGGAACAGCAGTGCCTTGGCGCGGATGGACAGCGCGGCGCCCGCGCTGTCCGGCAGGGTCAGGAGTGTGCTCATTGTTGCCTCTCTCTTTCGGGACAATCGAGCCTACTGAAACCTCCCCCTTTTGCGAACGACGGATTTCCGGAATGCTTATGCCATATTTAACAGTTCGGGCAGCGTGCCTTATGGCATAAGGGCATAAGGCCCGTGAGCGTTCCTTCGAGGCTGTAACGATTCTGCAACATTGTCACAGTCTGGCCCGGAACACGAGCGCCAGCGTGCGCCCGTAACCCGGCTGCCTCGTCACCGCCCCGGAGCTGCTGAACGTGCCGGCGCCGGTGGCGTAGTCCTTGTCCAGCAGGTTGCGGGCCGAGACGGCGAGCTCGTAGCGGTTGTCCGCGGTGCCGATCGCGATGCCGCCGTCGACCAGCGAATACGCGCCTTGCCACGTTTGCGGCGACAGGCTGGCGGCCAGGTCCGTGCCCGACCGGAACGAGTCCGTCAGCCACGCATGCGCCTGGAAGCGGCCCAGCGGCAGCGTGTAGTCCACGCCCGCGTTGACGATGGTCTTCGGCGCGCCGTGCAGCTGGCGGCCGGCGTAGTTGACCAGCGTGGTGGACGACGTGTCCGGCGCGGTGGTGGAAAAATCGAGGTAGATCGCCTTGTTGTACGACGCATTCAGGTTCAGCCGCAGGTTGCGGCTGTGCGCGTAGTTCAGTTCGAGCTCCACGCCGCGGGCACGCACGCCGGCGATGTTGCCGAGGTAGGTGCGGGTGCCGCCGGGCTGCGTTTCGTCGGGCACCGTCAGGTTCGACTGGTAGTCGCGCACCTTGATCTGGTACAGGTTCGCGTTCAGCTGCACCGAGCGTTCGGCCAGCAGCGCCTTGATGCCCAGCTCGTAGTCGCGCGCCTTTTCCGGCCGCACGTTCTGCGGGGCGCCCAGCAGCGCGCCGCTGCTGGTGACGAATTCCACGGCGCCCGATTTCTCGCCCTGCGCGGCCGACGCGTACAGCAGCACGTCCGGCGTGAGCCGCCAGCTCGGGCTGACCAGCCACGATACCGAGTTGGCGTCGATCGTGTCGCCATCCTTCCAGTCATAGACCGAGCCGGCGCCGCCGATCGCGTTCAGGTACAGCGCCTTGGCCGCATTCCACGCCGCCAGGTCCGCCGGTTTCGCGAGATCGAGGCCGTACCGGCCGGCCTTGCCGGTGTCGTTGCCGTTGATATCGGTCAGCGCGGCGCCCGCGCGATCGAGCTCGCGGCGGTTGCGGCCGGTCTTGTGTTCCTGCGTGTCCCGCAGGCCGAGCGTCAGCGTGCCGCGTTCGCTGAAGTGCCAGTTGCCCTGGCCGAACGCGGCCACGGACGACGTCTTCGGCTCCAGCACATACGAGCGGTAGACGCCGTCCTGCGCCGCGCGCAGCAGGCCGCGGTACTGCGGGGCGGACAAGGCCGCGTACTGCGCGGCGCTGGCGTTGAACGCGGCGGCATCGGCGCCGTAGTACGAGGGGTCGTCGCTGTAGACGGTGGCGCGCAGGCCGTACAGGCCGGCCTGCCAGTCGATCGCGCCGCCCACGTCGGACGACAGCCGCAGCTCCTGCGAGTACTGGTTGTTCTTCAGCTGCTGGCCGCCGTTGCCGATGTCGAAGCGCGTGACGCCGCCGTTCTTGATGTCGAAGCGCTGGTTGCGGTATGCGCTGATCGAGGTCAGCGTGTAGCCGTCGAAGCGCACGTTGATCTCGGCGGAGAGGCCGCCCTGGCGCGTGCGCTGCGGCCGGGCCTGGGAATCCTCGATCTCGTTGTTGCCGAACACGGGCCGGTACGGCGTGCCGTCCGGGCTGTCGAAATAGCTGCGCGCCAGTCGGCTGGCGAACGTCAGCGTGCGCGCCGGGCCGTCGGCGAAGCTGGCCGGGCCGTTGTTCACCAGCAGCGACTTGTTGCCGTTCTCGGACGACTGGATCTGGTCGAGGATGATGCGGGCATCGAGGCCGGGCCGCGGCTTGACGAGGAACTGCAGGCGCCCGCCGCCGCGGTTCGTTTCATTCCACGTTTCCGGGCCGCTTTGCCACGCGTTCTTCAGCATGCCGTCGCGCTTGTTGTAGAAGAACGAGGCGCGGTAGGCCAGCACGCCGTCGACGATGGGGCCGGTGGCGGAGAACTTGCCTTCCAGCGTGTTGTAGTCGCCGATCCGCGCTTCGTACGTATAGGCCGGCGTGAAGCTCGGCGCCTTCGTGACGATGTTGATCACGCCCAGCGTGGTGTTCTTGCCCAGCAGCGTGCCTTGCGGGCCGCGGATCACCTCGATGCGGTCCACGTCCACCCAGTCGGTCCAGTTCTGGCCCACGTAGGAACTCGTGACACCGTCCACGATGACGCCGACCGAGGGTTCCATCGTGTCGTTCGCGCTGTTATTGCCGATGCCGCGCAGCGAGATGCTGGTCTGGCGCGGGTTGCTGCCGAACAGGCCCAGGTTTGGCACTTTCTGCGTGAGGCCGGCAATGCCGACGATGTCGTCGCGCTCGAGCGTCCTGCCGCCGACGACGGAGATCGGCACCGGCACATCCTGCGCGAGTTCCTCGCGGTTGCGGGCGGTGACATGCACCTGTTCGAGCGGCACGCCGCCGGCCGCCACCGCAATGGCCGATTGCGGGTCGGCGTGGGCGTTCAAGGCGGCGAGGAAGGGGAGTAAGGCGGTCGGCAGATGGCGTGCTGGCTTGTGCATTGTGATGGCGGGTTGGTGGCTGATGCATCGTCCATCTGCAAGCGCCATGCCATCCCGTCGCAGAGGGCGGCGCCGTGCATGCCGCGCTGCGGATGCAGCAGCCGGCCGTTCGTACTGCTGCGGGCGCAGCAGTTGCAGGGGTTCGCCATCGCGCTGTGCCCCTGCAGGCAATGGCATGCAAGTTGCCTGAAGGGGAGGGCCGGCATGAACCGGCCAACCATACGAAAAGGAACCACGATGAAGACTATGCAGATGCTGGCGGCGCTGTCGCTGCTCGCCGCCATGCCCGCGTTCGCCCAGCAGGCCCCCGCGGCCGCCGAGCAGGCATGGAAATACCAGGCCAAGCGCCTGGCCCGTGCCGATGTCGACGCGCTGCTGGCGCAGCCGGACAAGGTGACCGTGCTGGACGTGCGGCGCCCGGACGAGCTGACGGCGAAGGGCGGCTTCCCCGTCTACCTGAACATCCAGGCGAAGGAAGTGGAGAAGAACCTGGCGTACATCCCGCGCGACCGCGTGATCGTCACCGTGTCGAACCACGCCGGCCGCGCCGGCGCGGTCGCCGACCTGCTCGCCGCGCGCGGCTTCCATGTCGCCCGCGCCACCGGCGCGGAAGACTACGCTGCGCAGGGCGGCACCATCACGCGCTGGCAGGCGCCGGCCAAGCCGTAAGCCGGCCAGCATTCCGTCCGGCAAAGCCCGGGACAGACCCCTGTTTCCAAGAAATTTCCTGGAAACAGGGGTCTGTCCCGGATTTTTATGATGTGCAACTAAAATTACAATTTTGGAAATTGATATGCGCTACCAAATGGTTGCGCATATCATATTGGCCTGACCAGTTTATTTCATGCCTGTCATAGGGGGAATTGACGGGTTCGGTAGCGTTGTTGCGCAAATGGTAGCGCTTAACAAGTGATGTTAAAAAATGTTGACTTTGTATCGTGCCAATCCTAAACTCGATTGCGCTGTGCTACTAAAAGGCAACAGAAGCACGGCAGTGCTGATAAAAACAGGAGACAACCATGAATCATCGAACGACCGCCGGCCGGCGCGTCGCGCTGGGCCTGACCATCATGGCGAGCATGATCGCCCAGGCTTACGCCCAGGACACCACCGCACCGAATACCGCTACCGAAGCTGCCAATGCCGCGGCGAATCCCGCGGTCACCGCACCCGCCGCACCTGCCGACACCGCGGCCGCGCCCGAACCCGCCATGGCGACCGTGAAGGTCACCGGCTACCGGAACAGCCTGCTGTCTTCCGCCCGCGACAAGAAAGAATCCGTGGGTTTCCAGGATTCGATCAACGCCGAGGATTTCGGTAAATTCCCGGACAAGAACCTGGCCGAGTCGCTGAGCCGCGTACCCGGCGTGCAGGTGTCGCGCGACGTGACGGGCGAGGGCATGACGATCCAGATTCGCGGCCTCGGTTCCTCGTTCACGAAGATCCTGCTGAACAACGCGCCGATCGCCGTGGCTTCCTCCGGCCCGATCGACGGCGCCAACACGAACCGCGAAGTCGACCTCGACCTGCTGCCGACGGACCTGTTCACCAAGCTCACCGTGAGCAAGAGCGCGGCCGCCAGCCAGATCGAAGGCGGTGCCGCCGGCGTGGTGAACCTGCGCAGCGCGCGGCCGTTCGACAAGGAGGGCAAGCAGCTCTCGATGGGGCTCACGGGCACCAAGCAGCAGATCGCCGACAAGGCCGGCTTCCGCGGCAACGTGCTCGCCTCCAATACGTGGGACGGCAAGTTCGGTATCCTCGGCGGCATTTCCTTCTCGCGCCAGCAGGCCCGCACCACCGGCTTCGAGACCGTGGGCTGGACCAACCCGAACCTGACGGCGGCGCAAAGCAACTCGCCGGGCCGCAACGCCACCGGTGGCGGCAACTGGACGATTCCAGCCACCGTGCCGGTCAACGCCGGCAACGGCCTGGTGCCGGGTACGGCGATCAACCAGGCATTCCTGCTGGCGAACAATCCCGGCCTGACGATCGACCAGATCGACAACGCGATCGTGCCGCGCCTGGGCCGCACGATGGAATACTACGGCACCAAGGAAAAGATCTCGGCCGTGTTTGCCGCCGAGTACCGCCCGACCGATGCGCTGCACTTCTACCTGGACACCATGTACAGCAAGAAGGACGACGACATGCAGCGCAATGCCTACACGTGGGCGGTGCGCAACAACGCGTCGATCCCGCTGAACATGACGGTGGACCGCAGCGACTGCGCCAACGGCTGCGTGGTCACGTCGGGCACGTTCGCCAATGCGCTGAACTTCATCGAGTTCGGCCCGCGCCGCGACAAGGTCGACCTGCTGGGCATCAACCCGGGCGTGGAATGGAAGATCACGCCGAAGCTCACGTTCGATGCGGCCGGCAACTGGAACCGCAGCCGCTTCACGCACGAAGCGCCGACCGTGATGCCGATCACGGCGCCGAACAGCGGCAACACGATCACCTACCAGAACAACGGCGGCGTGCCGTCGATCGTCTCGAACCTGGACCTGAACGATCCGGCCAACTACCAGTGGGTGGGCGGGCGCGTCAACATCCAGAACGAGCTGCGTGAAACGGAAACGAAGGGCTTCCACACCAACATGGCGTGGGGCGACAAGAAGCTGACGATCCGCTCCGGCTTCGCGTGGGACGACATCAACCGCACGATCCGCGCGCAGGACAACTCGGCCGCCTGGCAGGCCGCAGCCTGCGGCAACAACCCGAGCGTGTTCCTGCAGGGTCCGAACGGCGCGCCGCCATGCAACGGCGCCAGCACGCCGGGCGCCAGCGCCGCCGCCCTGTATCCGGGCTACGGCACCGGCTACACCGCCGGCCAGAACGCACCGCTCACGTACGGCGGCTCGCTGATCCCGAACGCAGCGCTGCAGACCTACCTGGTGCCGGGCCCGTACGGCCGCCTGGCGCTGGACTGGGACCGCTTCCGCAACGACTCGAACTACGACTACTACAACAGCACGGCGCCGGACTCGGGCGCCTCGTCGACCGGCGCCAGCGCCGGCTACATCCGCGAGAAGTCGAAGGCGGTCTACGTGGAAGCGAACGGCGAACTGCAGCCGGCCGGCTTCAACCTGCGCTGGAACGCCGGTATCCGCTATGTGCGCACCGAGCAGCAGGTGGGCGCGCTGACCTCGCTCTCCGATCCGCGCAACGCCAACCTGCCGCTGAACGGCAGCAAGTACCCGAACATCAGCGAGTGGGTGTACCAGAACACGGAATACAGCAACACGCTGCCGTCGGCCACGATGGCGCTGGACCTGCGCAAGGACGTGGTGCTGCGCCTCGCCGCCTCGCGCAGCATGACCCGCGTGAACCCGAACGACCTGCGCCCGGGCATCAACTTCTCGTCGGTCTCGGCGGACGTGGGCACGATCGGCAATCCGGGCCTGAACCCATACCTGTCGGACAACATCGACGTGGGCGTGGACTGGTACACGGGCCGCGAAGGCTACCTGTCGGTGACGGGATTCCAGAAGCGCATCAACGGTTTCACCGTGAACGAGAACATCACGCTGCCGTTCTCCAGCCTGGCCCAGTACGGCGTCAACTACGGCACGCTGATCCCGGCGCAGCAGCTGGCGATCGACTCGCGTGGCGGTCCGAACAATGCCACCGTGGTGATGACCCGTCCAAGCAATGCCGACGGCATCCTGCGCATCCGCGGCCTGGAAATCGGCTGGGTGCAGCCGCTCGACAAGCTGCTGCCTTGGCGCGGTTTCGGCTTCAACGAAACGCTCACGCTGATCAACCAGAAGGCCAGCGGCGAAGGCTCTTCCGGTTTCATCGCCCTGGGCGTGCCGAAGAAGACCAACAACTTCGGCGTCTACTACGAGAACCACGGCTACATGGTGCGCTTCATGCACACGTATTCGCAGGGCAGCCAGGTCGCCAACGCCAACCAGAGCGGCATCACGGCGGCGGCGCTGTACGGCAACGACTACAAGCAGCTGGATTTCTCGTCGAGCTTCGAGCTGGACCAGATCTTCGACCGCGACGGCCTGCCGATGCTGACCTTCGACATCGTGAACCTGAACAAGGCCAAGCGCAGCGGCTACTTCCAGTACGGGAACGCCACGATGTCGCAGTACGACCCGGGCCGCACGTTCGCCCTCGGCCTGCGCATGAAGTTCTGATGGCCGGATGAGCGCCTCCGGCAAGGGGGCGTTGCATGGATCGTCATTCGCCGGCCCGTTCCCTTACCGGGAGCGGGCCGGCGCTTGTTTGCGGCGCTGTCCGCGTAAAGTTGGGGAACTCCCGCTCTCAGCCGTTGTCTGACTTCCTGTTGAGATACTTCATGTATATCAGGGAGGCGATCATGGAAATGGCGAGTTTCCACGTAGTGTTCAAGGCGCTGGCACAACTTCAGCTTTCCTCGGAAGAGATCGCCTGTCTGCAGGGCTTTCTTGCCACCGCCGTCGATCCGAAGCAATGCCTGGCCCTGATCGAGGCGGCAGCGGGGAAGCGGGCATGTCCGCATTGCGGCGGCAGTCGCTGTCACCGGTGCGGCGAGGCCAATGGCCTGCAGCGCTATCGCTGCGTTGGCTGCCGGCACAGTTTCAATGCGCTGACCGGAACGCCGCTGGCCCGCTTGCGCCTGCGCGACAAGTGGTTGCCATATTTGCAATGCCTGATCGAGTCGAAAACAGTGCGGGCCGCGGCCGAGCGGGTAGCGGTGGCGAAATCGACCAGCTTCCGGTGGCGCCATCGCTTCATCGCTGCAGTGCGCCAGGAACGTCGACCGCGATTGTCCGGCATCGTCGAGGCCGATGAGACATACCTGCTTGAATCGCAGAAGGGATCGCGCCACCTCGATCGCCCGGCCCGCAAGCGCGGCGGCAAGGCCACGCGCCGTGGCATCAGCCGGGAGCTCGATTGCCTCCTCGTTGCCCGCGATCGCAACCGGCAAACCTGTGATTTCGTGACCGGGCGCGGGCCGGTCACTGCCCGGCAACTGGCATTGCACCTGCTGCCAGTGCTGGCGCATGACGTGCTTCTCGTGAGCGACTCGGCCAGGGCGTATCAGCTCTTTGCAAAGCAGGCCGGCATCACCCACGAAACGGTAAATATCCAGGCCGGCATCCGTGCCCGCGGCGCACTGCACATCCAGGGAGTCAACGGATGGCACAGCCGCTTCAAGACATGGCTGCGGCGCTTCAACGGCGTGGCCAGCCGCTATTTGGCCAACTACACAGGGTGGCAGCGCGTGCTCGATGCGGCTGCACTGACGGCCCCGGCGCACTGGCTGCGCGTCGCCGTCGCACCTGGATAGCAATGGTGCTGTCCGGGCCTGACATCAATCAGCAGACATAGTTCCGTACTCGAAGGAAATGCTCAGCTAACGCAAACAGCGCCTTGTTTGCGACTATCCTTTGCGCCCATCCCCGGCGGCAACCGCCGGGTCACGGACGGTCAAATCCCGACAGCCACCGGCGCGCTGGCGACGCGCCCGCTGCCGTTCGACACCTCGACGGTATAGCGCCCCGGCTCGCGCACGAGCAGCGCGGGGCCATCGCCGGCAACTGGCTTGCCATCCCGATACCAGCGGTAGGCCGGCTCCGGCACGCCGGCGGCGCGCACGGTCAGCGTCGTCCCGCCATCGGCCGCCGCGGCACGCGGCTGGGCCAGGATGACCGGCGCCAGTGCCGGCCGCCATCCGCCCAGCACGAAGGCCGGATCGCGGTACTGCGCGATCAGGGCCGCGTCGCGCGCTGCGTCGAGCTGCCGCGAGCGCGGATGCCGCGCGCCGGTATCGACGGGCTTGCCGTCCGCCGCGCGCGAGTTGAATTCCCAGAATTTCACGTGCGTTGCGCCGTCGCCGATATCCGTCCAGCCGGCCGGCAGGATGCCGTCCAGCGTGGAATCGATCAGCACGGCCTCGGCGTACGGATAATTCTTCCCCTTGTTGTCCGGCAGCCGCGCGATCTCGGCGGGCCCGCCAAGGGCGGTGAACCGGCATCCGACGAACACGTTGCCGTGGTTTTCCCGCGGGTTGCGGATCCACATGAACGCGCCTTTCGAGGCGATGTCGCAATCGCGGAAGAAGGCCGGGCCGCGCCCGAGGATCGTGTCGCCGTCGCCCACCAGCCGGAAGTGGCTGTAGTAGGCGCTGCCGTTGGTCTGCAGCGCATCGCCGGAACCGCGCACCGTCACGTGCGAGACGATGTTGCGCGAGCCGTTCAGCAGCAGGCCCTCTGCCTGGCCTTTCGCGGTGGTCTCGATTGTCAGGTTGACGAGCGCGAGATCGTGCACGTTGTCCGCCATGAAGGCGGCGCGGCGCGACGGGAACGTGCCCGGCAGCTCGTTGGTGGCCACGTTCAGCGGATGGGGGTTGAACACCTCGTTGTTGGCATAGTGGATGCGCACCTTGTCGCGGTCCTCGCCCACGATGGACAGGTCGCGCTTGTTGCGGAAATAGACGATTTCCTCGTAGTCGCCGTTCTTCACGAAGACCGTCGTGCGCCGGGCTGGCCGGTCCGGAACGTGGTCGAGCGCGCCCTGCACGGTCGAAAAGTCGCCATCGCCGTTCGCGCCGACGGTGACCAGCGCCGCATCCTTCGCCGGGCCGTGCGGCTTCGTCGTGAAGCGCCATTGCCGGCCCTGGACGCCGTCGAAGCCGTCGCCGGACAGCACGCCGGGATCGACCTGCACGTAATACGTCTTGCCGTAGTCGAGCAGGTCGTGGTGCGGGGTGACCAGCGCCGTGTTGCCGCGCACGATCACCGGATGAAAATGAAAGCCCTCGGTGAAGCCGCCGATGATCGTCAGCTGGTAGTCGCCGGGCGCGGCCACCGGCGCCGGGTCCACGCCGGCCGTCGGCGTGCCGGGCCTGGTGTCGGCATTGGTGCGGCGCGGGCCGCCGTAGGGATAAGGGTGGACCAGGTAGGGCGCGCGCGGCGCCGTGCGCCGCGTCGTCGGGCCGGCGGGGATCGACAGGTCGAGCGTGTCCACCAGCCTGTCGTCGGCGGCGTCGTAGATGCGGATCCGGCCGCGCGTGCCCACGGTGGGCGAGGTGTCGAACACGAGCCGTAGCGGCGTATCCGGGTTGACGCCGGTGGCGCCGGCGCGCGGCAGCAGCTCGACGGCAAGGGCGGGGAGGGAGGCAAGGGCCGCGGCGGCGGCAAGCACGGAAGCGAGAGGGATGGCCAGCGCCACGGCGGCCGGCGAACGGGTGGATGTCATGGGTCTCCTCGAAGGTTGATCCGATTGTAGAGCGGGATGGCCGCCTGTTGCGCTCAAGCTTCCGATCATCCGTCGTATACTGGGATTCCGATAACTCAAGCCAGCGTATCCATGATCATCAGCCCGGAAATCGCCTTCTGGAACGACGCCATCCAACAACCGACGGAGCGGCGCCACGGCCCCGCGCCGGATCACCTGGTCGAAGCACTGCGCTCGGAACACGCCGGCATCCGGGCCGCCGCGGTTGCGCCTGACGTTGCGGCCGACATTGCGCCCGAAATTGCACCCGCATTCGATGCCGACCTGGGCACGGCGCTGCGCGACCTGCCGCCGGCCGTGCTGGCGCGGCTGCACACCAGCTGGCTGGGCGCCTGGCTGGTCGAAGGATTGGGGCGGGAAGCGCTGACGGACCTGGTGGTGACGGCCGACGGCGAGTTTCTCGGCACCGCGACCCTGCTCGATGCGGGCATGCTGGCAGGCGTTACCGCGAACAGCTGGGCCAGCGCGCGGGCCGGCGCGGCTTCGGCGGTGGCGGTGCGCGTCGAGGAAGACGCCGCCGACACGCGCGTTAACGCGTTGCGGCTGCTGTTGCTGCACGAAGCAGGCAAGGCGCTGGCCGCCGGCCGCCGCTTCATTCCCGACTGGTGGACGGACGACGCGCAGGGCGACTACTCGTTCCTGCCGCTGTCGTGGCAGGTGGATGGCGATGGTGTCGTCGTGCCGGCGAACGACGCGGTGCGGCGCGCCGGCCACGATGCCGCCGCTGCGTACGCGGCGCTGGAAAGTACGGCCCACCTCACGCCGCACGGCGCGCGCAGCCCGCTCGACGATTTCGCCGAAGCATTCGCGCTGTATGCGCACATCGTGCTGTCCGGCCGGCCGTGGAGTGCCCGCGTGACCGGCGGCGACACCGTGCATGCCTATGCGCCGCGCTGGGATGAGCCGCGCCTGGCCGGCAAGCTGGCGCTGCTCAAGCGCTTCGTGCCGGACGTGGTGCACGAAGCCGATCCGCTGGTGGCGGCGGCCGCGTTGCCGTTCGCGCCGCTGGTCGGCACGGCGCCGCTGATGCGCCGCGCCTTCGACAAGCAGGACATGGCGCCGGTGGCCCAGGCGCTGCTCGCCCGCGCCGAAGCCGACCAGCTCGATGCGAACGCCTACCTCGACTTCGCGATCACGCTGCAGCTGACGGGCGACCGCGACGTGGCGATGGACGTGCAGGCCGAGGGCGTGCGCATCCGGCCCCGCTACACGTTGCCGGCGCGGCGCGGCGAAATGCTGCGCCTGCTCGTGATCATGGGGCTGGGCGACCTGATGGCGAACACGCCGATCGAGTTCCTGCTGGAAGATTCGGACGTGACGCTCGAAATGCTGTACGTAACGGCGGAGGCGCCGTGGCCGGAAGTGGTGCCCGAACACGATGTGATGATGGTCTGCATGGGCGAAAACGACGCCAACCAGCCGTTGCTGGCCCGGCTCTCCGAATGGATCGCCGGCTGGCCGCGGCCCGTGGTCAATGCGCCGGAGCGGATCGCCGTGCTGTCGCGCGACGGTGTCTGCAATGCGCTGGCGGGCATCGACGGCGTGGAAATGCCGCAGACCGTGCGGCTGGCGCGCGAACGGGTCGCCGCGCTGGCGGCCGCGCCGGAGATCCTGCGCTCGCTGCTGCCCGATGGCGTGTTCCCGCTGATCGTACGCCCGCTGGGATCGCACGCCGGCCACGACCTGGACAAGATCGATACCCCGGCGGACCTGGCGGCCTACCTGGAACGGGTGCCGGCCGGGCAGTTCTACCTGTCGCGCTTCGTCGACTACCGCGGCGCCAACGGCCTGTTCGGCAAGTACCGCGTGGTGCTGGTCGATGGCCGGCCGTTCCTGGCGCACTTCGCCAGTTCCGAGCACTGGATGGTGCATTACCTGAACGCCGGCATGGGGGAGAGCGAGGCGAAACGCGCGCTGGAAGCGGAAGCGATGGCGCGGTTCGACGACGGGTTCGCGCTCCGGCACCGCGAGGCGCTCGCCGAGATCGACCGCCGCATCGGGCTGCCCTACGTGGGCATGGATTGCGCCGAAACGCCGGACGGCCGCCTGCTGGTGTTCGAGGTCGACAACGCGATGATCGTGCATGCGATGGATGACGAAGCGACGTACCCCTACAAGAAGCCGGCCATGCGGAAGATTTTCACGGCGTTCCGCCAGATGCTCGAAAACGCGCGCAGCCAGCGCTAGCCGACTAGCTGGTGTCGGACACCGGCCTTATGGTGTCGGACACCGGTTTTCGCATGCGTCGGCCTGGCCATCTGGTGCCGGACACCGACTCGTCAGATTGCCAGCCTGCGCGCCGCCAGCATCTCCAGCCCCGCCAGCAGCGCATCGATGTCGCGCCGCTCGCTGCGGTGGTTGACGATCGCCACACGGATCGCCACCTTGCCTTTCAGCGTGGTCAGCGACGGCGCGGCGATGCCCGCTTCCTGCAGGTCGGCCACCAGCGCGGCGTTGAAGTCGTCGACGTCCTGGTCCGATACCCGGCCGGCGACCTTGTGGCGGAAGCACACGATGTTCAGCGCCACGGGGGCCAGCAGCTCGAAGGCGGGGCGCCTGCCCACCTCGCCGGCCAGGTAGCGCGCCAGCGCGCAGGTGCCGGCGATCGCTTCGCCCATGCGGTCTGCGCCATAGGCCTGCAGCGTAAACCATGTCTTCAACGCGCGGAACGAACGCGACAGGTCGGGGCCGAAATCGCACGGCCACGGCGAGCCGCCGGCCATGCCGCGCGGCTCGCGCTTCAGGTAGCGCGGCGCGGCGGCGAACGTCTGGCGATGCAGTTCGCCGTCGCGCACCAGCACGAAGCCGGCGTCGTACGGCACCTGCGCCCACTTGTGGAAATCGAACGCGATCGAGTCGGCCCGGTCGATACCGTCGAGCAGCGGCGCCAGGTCCGGCGACAGCATCGCCATCGCGCCGAACGCGCCGTCGACATGGAACCACAGGCCGTTGGCGTGGGCCACGTCCGCCACGCGCCGCAACGGGTCGATGGCGGCGGTGTCCACGGTGCCGGCGGTGGCGGCCACGAAGAACGGCCGCAGGCCGGCCTGCAGATCCGCGGCGATGGCCTGTTCCAGCGCCGTGGTGTCCATCCGGTACTGGTCGTCGAGCGGAATCAGGCGCAGCGCAGAACGGCCAATGCCGGTCAGGTCCAGCGCCTGCGCGATGCAGTCGTGCGCCGCGGCGGACGTGTAGGCAACCAGTCCGGCCCCCATCCGCGCCAGCCCGGCGTCGCGTACCTCCAGGCCCAGCGTGCGGCGGCGCGCCACCAGCACGGCGATCATGTTGGCCATCGACGTGCCGGTGACAAACAGGCCGCTGGCGCCCGCCGGGAAACGGAACAGCTCCGCCATCCAGCGCGCCACCTGGCGCTCGACTTCGACGGGAATCTGGTCGCGCCCGCCCACGTTCGCGTTCAGGCCCGCCGCCAGCATCTCGGCCAGCATGCCGACCGGCGTGCCGGCGCCGTGCACCCAGCCGAAAAAGGCCGGGTGCGCGTTGCCCACGGCATAGGGCAGCACGTCGTTCATGAAAGCCCGGTGCAGGTCCGCGATGTCGCTGCCTTCGCGCGGCAGCGGTGCCTGGAATTTTGCCCGCACGTCGGCCGGCGCCTGCTGCCACACGGGGCGCTCGCGCAGCTGTTCGAGGTAGTCGAACATGTCGTCGAGCATGCGATGGCCCTGTTCGCGCAGCGCGCTCCAGTCGGCGGGATCGAGGGTGGTGGAGGTTGGCTCGGCCATGGCGGTTCCTTGTCGCGAATGGCGGCACTATACTGCACGGACGCGCCCGGCGGGCGCGCCGCATGCGCCTACCTGGAAACGATGAGTTTCAGGCCCAGCGCGATGAACACGGTGCCGGCCGCGCGGTCGAGCACCACGCCGGCACGCGGTTTCCGGCTCAGCCACTGGCCGATTGCGCCGGCAAAATAGCCGAGCAGGCCGAACAGCAGGGCTGCCTGCAGCGTGAAGGTGACGCCCAGCGCGGCCAGTTGCCAGCCCACGGCGCCATGCGACGCGACCACGAACTGCGGCAGGAACGACAGGAAGAACAGCACCACCTTCGGATTGATCGCGCTGGCGAGACAGCCTTTCCAGAACAGGCGGGCAGGGGATTCCAGCGACGATTCGGTGGTGGCCAGGCTGACCGCGCCGGCGTGACGCCACGCGCCCCAGCCCAGTTTCACCAGGTACAGGCCGCCGGCCACCTTGAGCACCGTGAACGCGGTGGACGAGGCCGCGATCAGCGCGCTGACCCCGACCACCGCCAGCAGGGTATGGCTCAGGCAGCCGAACGCGCATCCCAGCCCGAATGCGACGCCCCGCCTGCGCCCCTTCGCCATGCCCATGCCGAGCACCATCAGGTTGTCGGGGCCCGGCGACATCGTCAGCACGACGGCCGCCAGCAGGAAAGGGAAGAATTGTTCGGGTGTCAGCATCGGCAACTCGCGTCTGGGGAAACGCGAGTATATGCCATGGCCGGCGCCGCAGATGCCGGCCCGATGGCAGAGCGGGTCATGGGGTCTCTCCCGATTGCCTCACCGCCGCCGGCAAGCCCGGGCCGGCGTCACGACGGCAGCCTCAGGGCGCGGCCGAGAACGACTCATGCGATGGGAACTTCGCCATCATCCACTCGGTGCGCAGCTGCAGCGTGGCGACGATGTCGGCCGGCAGCGTGGCGATGATTTCGGGATCGTCGCTCGGCGTGTCGGCCAGCAGGCTGGCCAGGTGGATCACGCCGGCCAGCTGGCAGAACGGCTTGGCGGCCATCGGTTCGGACGAGCATTCCAGCGCGCGCACGATGCGGGGCGGGAAATTCCAGCGGCGGCCCAGCTCGGCCGTGATCTGGCCTTCGGAAAAGCCGAGCAGGCGCTGCTCGCGTTCCCAGCGGCCGCCCGGCAGATGCGGCTGCTCTTCGATTTCCGCGAACTGGGCGGGGGCCACCTGGTAGATCAGCAGCTCGCCCAGCCGCAGCATCATGCCGGCCAGCCAGGCTTCGCCGCCGTCGGCGCCCAGGCCCGTTGCCAGCCATTTCGAATAGCCGGCGCAGGCCATGCTGCTTTTCCAGAATTCCCCGGAGTCCAGGCCCGGCAATTCCGGGAACGATTCGGCGAAGCAGGTGGCCAGCGCCAGCGTGCGGATGTGCGACATGCCGGCCAGGGCCACGGCATCGTCCAGCGAGCTCACGCCGCGGGAGAAACCGAAGCGGGCGCTGTTCGCCAGGCGCATCAGCTTGGCCGTGAGCGCCGGATCGCGGGCGATGATGGCGGCGATGCTTTTCGACGAGGCATCCTCGTTGTCGAGCGTGGCGATCAGGGCGTGCGCCACTTCGGGGATGGTCGGCAGTTTTACGTCGGCGAAGAACTGGGTCAGGCTGGGCATGGATGTCTCTCGGGTGGCACGGCGCTGTATCGCCGCTGGTCGTGCCAGTGTAATCGCGGAGTTCGACGGAATCGTCAAAAAATTGCTTAAGATCAACGCTCAGTGTTGCGGAAACGCAAGCGCAGTTCAGTCGTAGTGTGCGCCGGTGGAAGGCGGGGACCATGCCGGCACCGGCGGCAACGGTGCCTCGGCCACCATCACGCAATCGCGGCCCGCGGCCTTCGCCGCATACAGGACGCCATCGGCACGCTTGATCACCGCGCCGATGTCTTCGTTTTCTCCCCGCGCGGCAATGCCGAACGACGCGGTCACATTCAGCCCCGCCGGCCAGGCGCACTGGCGCAACGCGGCGCGCAGCTTTTCGGCGAGCTGCCGGCCCTGCTCGGCGCCGGTGGCCGGGCACACGATCAGGAATTCCTCGCCGCCCCAGCGCACCAGCCTGTCGTTGGCGCGGATCCCGCCATGGATCGCGGCGGCAAAGTCGCGCAGCACCGCGTCGCCCACATCGTGCCCGTGCCGGTCGTTGATGCGCTTGAAGTGGTCGATATCGGCGAACAGCACCGCCATCGGCCGTGCCAGCAGCGCCGGGCTGTTCATCAGCGCGGCGCGCAGTCCCTGCCGGTTCAGCGCGCCTGTCAGGGGATCGGTGTTCGCCTGCTCGGCGAGTTCGCGCGTTTCGAGCTGCAGGGCCGCGTTGATCTCGCCGAGCAGCGCCAGGCGCCGGCTGCTGTGATCGAGTTCGCGGTGCAGCCGCAACGAGGCCAGCAGCGGCCAGCTGACCGCGCACACGATCCAGGCCGCCATCAGGCCCATGTACAGCTCGCCACTGGTGATCCATTTGCCATGCAACCGCAGCGAGCGCAGTTCGATCACATGATCGCCTCCGGCACTGGCGGCGCCCGTGAGCAGCTCGATGCGGGTGACGTTATCGATCCGCATGTCGGTCGCCTCGAGCGGCACTTTCATGTAATCGATCCACCACGTCGCCGTATGCAACACGTTCAGGGGAACGCGGATCGCCCCGTCGTGCGGCACTTCGAACTCCAGCTCGTTGATCTTCTGCGACATGGGATTGTCCAGGGTCGATGTGCCGGGTTCGAAATTGAGCACCATCAGGCGCAGCGCATGCCGCCCCGGTCCGCGGTAGGCCACGTCGAACGTGACGGCGTCGAATTCCGACAGGTCGATACCCGCCTGCGTGTCGGAAATGACGAACTGGTACTTGCACGCCGGCCAGTCGATCGTGCGCGCCAGCCGGCAGCGCATGGTCAGCGCCCGCCCGTCGTGCGCGAGCGCGACGCGGCTGGTGCCGCCCATCCAGCGGTCGTCCATCGCGCTGCGGCGCACATCGGCGCGCGTGGTCAGGTCGATCACGCGTTCCATTCCGAAATGATGCCAGAGCAGCAAGCCGATGGTGATCGCCGCCAGGGCGGCGATCACACGGTGCATCAGGCGGTAGGCGCGGGAAGGGTCCAAGCGTGAAGGGTCCAGGATGAAATAATGTTCGGAGCAAACCCCGTGACGATACGCTTTTAGTTTCCTTGTGGCAATTTGAATTGTCTGATGTGTTGTGCGCGGCTTACGGTTGGGAACAACATCCCGCCCGCGGCGGGCATCCGGCCGCACGGCATTGACTGCCCGACAAGTCCCATGCAATATTGCATTTTCTTTGTGTCAAGAAAGTCATCGCATGCGTCATCTCTTCTCCGCACTGACCCTCGCCCTGGCCGCATCCGGCGTCTGCGCCCAGGCAGCGACCGATACCCTGGCGGAGCGCATCTCGGCCGATTCGCTGCGCGGCCACCTGTCGTTCCTCGCTTCCGACCTGCTTGAAGGCCGCGGCACGCCATCGCGCGGGCTCGACCTGGCGGGCGAGTACATCGCCGCGCAATTCCGCCGGGCGGGCCTGGAGGCGGCAGGGGATGACGGCTACTTCCAGACGGCCAGCTGGCAGCAGGCCCGGCGCGACGACAACGATTTCGTGCTCATGGTGCAGGCGGCCGGCAAGACGCTCGCCGTGCCGCTGGCTGCCGCCACCGCCAACTTCGTGCAGCCGGTGGCGCTGGGCGCCACGGCGGTCGTCCGGCTGGGCTGGAAGGAAGCGCTCGAGGCGGGCACCGAGGTCGACGGCAAGGTGCTGGTGGTGCCGGCCGCGCCGGTGCCCGGCGCCGCCGAGGTGTTGCGCAACGGCTTGCAGTCGCGGCCGGCGCTGGTGGTGCTGCTCGATACGAAGGGCCAGCACCGCAACCGCGGCGAGGGCTGGCTGATCGATCCGGAACAGGCCGTGCCGGCCGGGGCGACGCCGGTCATCGTGCTGCACGATGCCGCCGCCGCGGCCGCGCTCGAAGGGGCGGGCGCCACGGTGGCCGCCACGGTCGGCGTGCCGCACCTGCGCCCGGTCAGGCTGCGCAACGTCATCGGCGTGCTGCGCGGCACGGATCCGGCGTTGAAGAACACCTATGTGATGCTGACGGCGCATTACGACCACCTGGGCATCCGCGACGGCGTGATCCACAACGGCGCCAACGACGACGGCAGCGGCACCGTATCGGTGATCGAGATCGCCGCCGCGCTGGCGGCGCAGAAAGAGCGCCCGAAGCGCAGCATCGTGTTCATGACGGTGTTCGGCGAGGAACTGGGCCTGCTCGGTTCGCGTTATTACGGCCGCCATCCGGTCTTCCCGCTGAAGGACACCGTGGCGAACCTGAACCTGGAACAGATCGGCCGCACCGACGACAGCGAGGGCGCCCAGGTCGGCACCGCCACGCTGACCGGCTTCGATTATTCGACGGTGACCGATGCGCTGAAGAAGGCGGGGGAGCGCACCGGCGTGCGGCTGTGGAAGCACGCCGTCAACAGCGACCGCTATTTCGCCTTCAGCGACAACCAGGCGCTGGCCGACGTGGGCGTGCCGGCCCACACGCTGGCGGTGGCCTTCGGCTTCCCGGACTACCACGGCAAGGACGACGACTGGGCCAAGCTCGACTACGACAACATGGCGCGCATCAACCGGATGGTGGCGCTGGCGGTGCAGGGCATCGCCAACGATCCGGCGCGGCCGCGGTGGACCACGGCGCCGAAGGCCGCGCCGTATGCGGAAGCGGCCAGGAAGTTGATGGGGCAGTAAAGGCCGGCGGCGCCGAAGCATCTGGTGTCGGACACCAGAAGCACACCGGATGCTTCACGCCACGCCGGCGATCCTAGAACAACGCGCGCTGCCGGCTCGTGAGCCCCACGAAACTGTCGCCCAGGAACGGCAGGATCGCATCGGCGACCGGCTGCAGCTGCCGGTCCAGGTAGTGCGCATAGTCGATCGGCGAGCGCCGCGTTTCCAGCGGCTCGGGGCCCTGCGTCGTCATCAGGTAGCGGATCCAGCCGCGGTTCTGGTATTGCAGCGGGCGGCCCCGGGCGGCGTTGAATTCGTCGGCGATGCGGGCGGCGCGCACATGCGGGGGCACGTTGCGATCGTAGTCGTCGAGCGCGCGGCGCAACCGCTTGCGGTAGACCAGCAGCTCGTCCAGCTCGCCGCGCAGCATGCGCTCGGCGTAGTCGCGCACGTAGTCGCGGTAGGGCTCGCCGCGGAAGATCAGGCCATATAACGCCTGCTGGAATTGCTGGGCCAGCGGAGTCCAGTCGGTGCGCACCGTTTCCAGGCCCTTGAAGACGATGTCCTCGCTGCCGTCGGCGCGCCGCACCAGGCCGGCGTAGCGTTTCTTGCTGCCTTCGTCCGAGTTGCGCACCGTCGGCATCAGGAATCGGCGGTAATGCGTTTCGTACTGCAGCTCCAGGGCGCTCTCCAGCCCGAACCGCTGCCGGAGGTGGACGCTCCACCACGCGTTGACGCGGGCCACGAGCGCTCGGCCGATATCGTCGGCCTCCCGGGCGCCGCAGGCCCTGCCCAGCCACACGAAGGTCGAATCCGTGTCGCCGTAGATCACCTGGTAGCCCTGTTCCTCGATCAGTTCGCGCGTGCGGTGCATGATCTCGTGCCCGCGCATCGTGATCGAGGTGGCCAGCCGCGGGTCGAAGAAGCGGCAGCCCCAGGCGCCCAGCACGCCGTAGAACGAATTCAGGATGATCTTCAGGGCCTGCGACAGCGGCGCGTTGCCGTCCCGCTTGGCCGCTTCGCGCCCTTGCGAAACGCGGGTGACGATCGCCGGCAGGCAATGCGTCGTGCGGGAAAACCGCGCGCCCACGAATCCCGGCACGGTATCCGCCTCGGGCTCGCGCAGCCCTTCGATCAGCCCCACCGGGTCGATCAGGAACGTGCGGATGATCGATGGGTACAGGCTCTTGTAGTCGAGCACCAGCACCGAGTCGTACAGCCCGGAGCGCGAATCCATCACGAAGCCGCCCGGGCTGTCGCCGTTGGGCACGTCGCCCAGGTTCGGCGCCACGAAGCCGGCACGGTGCATCAGCGGCATGTACAGGTGCTCGAAGGCGGCCACCGAGCCGCCGCTGCGGTCGGCCGCCAGGCCGGTCACGCTGGCGCGTTCCAGCAGGAAGTCGAGGATGCCGGTCCTGGCGAAGATGCGGGTGACGAGTTCGCAATCCTTCAGGTTGTAGCGTGCCAGCGCCGGCTTGTCCTCGGCGAACAGGCGGTTGATCTCGTCCATCCGGTCGTAGGGATTGTCGATCGCCTTGCCTTCGCCCAGCAGGGTCTGGGCAACGTGCTCCAGGCTGAACGACGTGAAGCTCCACGTGGCCGAGCGCAGCGCCTCGATGCCGTCGATGATCAGCCGGCCCGGCGCCGCGGCGAAGAAGTGCTGCCCGTTGCTGTGCTCGCGCCATTCCATCCGCGTGCCGCCGCGCCCCAGCAGCAGCGGCACGCCGTAGTGCTCCGCGTGCCTGTGCAGCATGCGCAGGTCGAACTGCACCACGTTCCAGCCGATGATCGCATCGGGATCGTGGCGCGCCATCCATTCGTTCAGGCGCACCAGCAGCGAGGCCCGGTCGGCGCACCACGCGAGCTCGAAATCGAGGCCGGCGGCGTCGCCATTCGGCGGCCCCAGCATGTAGACGTTGCGCGCGCCGCAGCCTTCGATCGCGATCGAATACAGTTCGCCGTGCGCAGTGGTCTCGATGTCGAGCGACGCCAGCCGCAGCCGCGGACGGTAGCCATCCTGCGGCTTGATGCGCGCGTTGCGGATGACGCCGCCCCCCGCCTGTACTTCGTCTACCGCTTCTTCTTCATCCCCTTCGAAGCAGACCGGTGCCGTGATGAACCGCTCCATCAGGTAGCGCTCGGGCGGGCGCACGTCGGCTTCATAGACATCGATGCCGTGCTCGCGCAGCCGTTTTTCCAGCTTCAGCAGCTGCCGGTAGTGGCGGCAATACAGGCCCACGACGGGACGGTGCCGGAAATCGCGCAGCGAGAGCGGACGCAGTTCGCAGCCGCGCTCGGAGCGCAGCACGGCTTGCGCGGTTTCCTGGCATTCGGCGGGGATGAAGGCGACGGGTGTCTGCGGCGGCAGCCGCACGCAGCGCGGGCCGTCGTCCGTCGCCACCCAGAATTCGACCTCGACGCCGGCATCGGTATCGCGCCAGTGGCGGGTCAGCAGGAAGCCCGGCTGCATGGTTCCATCTCCTGTCGGCCGCCGTTACGGCATCACGGCGTGGCGCGCCACACCACCCGGTTGCGGCCGGCCTGCTTGGCACGGTACAGGTGCGCATCGGCGGCGGCGAACAGCGCCGTGGCATCCTCGCCGGGCAGCAGCGTG
This sequence comes from Pseudoduganella dura, assembly GCF_009727155.1. Taxonomy (NCBI): domain Bacteria; kingdom Pseudomonadati; phylum Pseudomonadota; class Betaproteobacteria; order Burkholderiales; family Oxalobacteraceae; genus Pseudoduganella; species Pseudoduganella dura. Next base: position 5,496,270 of record NZ_WNWM01000002.1, read on the forward strand.
GCGCCGCCGACGCTGACGGTCAGCACCGGCGCCACCGGCGAACCCACGTGCGGGATCTCCAGGCGGTTCAGCGCGTTGCGCAGCCGCTCCACCACGGCGCGGGCATGCGCGGCGTCGGTGTCCGGCATCAGCAGCACGATTTCCTCGCCGCCGTAGCGTGCCGCGAGGTCGCCGGGGCGCCGTACCGCGGCGGCCGCGGCACGCGCCACGGCGCGCAGCGCGCGGTCGCCGGCCGGGTGGCCGTAGTGATCGTTGTATTGCTTGAAGGCGTCGATGTCGAGCAGCGCGATCGACAGCGCGGTCTCGTGGCGCAGCGCCCGCTGGCACTCCAGCTCGAACACTTCATCGAAGCGGCGGCGATTGGCCAGTTCGGTCAGGCCGTCCACGTGCGCCAGGTGCTCCAGCATGCGGCGCTGGCGCACCATCTGCAGGTGCAGCGCCACGCGTGCCATCACCACGGTGGCGTTGAACGGCTTCAGGATGTAGTCCGAGGCACCCATCTTCAGGCCCTGCGCCTCGTCCTCGGGCTGGCCCAGGCCGGAAACGAAGATCACCGCGATATCCGCCGTGCGCGGGTCGTCGCGCAGGCGGCGCAGCACTTCGAAGCCGTCCATGTCGGGCATCATCACGTCCAGCAGGATCAGATCCGGCACGTGCCGCACGGCGCGGTCGAGCGCCTGCGTGCCGTCCTTGGCGAGCAGCACCGTGTATTCGGGTTTCAGCAGCTCGGCGAGAACTTCGCGGTTGATCGCGTCGTCGTCGGCCACCAGGACTTTTTGCAGGGCATTCATGCAGGATCTTCGAGGGTCGTATCCAGCGCGCGCGCGAGGCGGGCCAGGGGTTGCATTGCCGCATGATACTCGATCTCGGCGACCGCCCTCCCGATCTCGCCCAGCAGCGCCGCATGCGCCGCAACGCCCGGCAGCGCCTGCAGTTCGCGCAACAGGTCTTCGGCGCGGGCATCGTCGGCGCGCAGGCAGGCGGCCAGCTGTTGCAGCAGCGCGCGCATGTCCGTGCCGGCCGCAGGCGAGGCCTGCGCCGCCGCCAGCGGCGCCAGGCCGGCCAGCAGCGTATCGAGGGTGCCGACCAGTTGCGGAACCAGTACCGCGAGCTGCTCATCCCGTCCGGCGCGCAGTTCCCGTTCGACGGCGCCGGCCTGCCGCGCCAGCTCGGTGGCGCCGATGTATACCGCGCTCGATTTCAGGTTATGCGCCAGCATGCCGATCGGCGCATGGCTGCCCGCCGCCAGCGCGTCGCGCAGCGCGGCCGGGGCGGGCGCATACTCCCGCATGAAGCCCTGCAGGCGCTTGTCGAGCCGGCTGCGGCGGCCTTCCACGCCGGCCAGCGCAGCATGCCAGTCGACCCCCGGCAGCGCCGGCAGCGCGGCCGGCATCGGTCCTCCTTCCGGCGCATCGGCCGGCCGATACGATTCGAACGCCGGCGACGGCAGGCGGCCGGCCAGGCGCTCCGGCGCGATCCAGCGCAGCAGCGCGGCAAACAGCAGGTCCGGATCGATCGGCTTGGCGATGTGATCGTTCATGCCGGCCGCCAGGCTCTTCTCGCGGTCGCCGGCCAGCGCATGCGCCGTCATCGCGATGATCGGCAGTGCGGCATGGGCGGGCAGGGCGCGGATGCGGCGCGTGGCGGTCAGCCCGTCCATTTCGTGCATCTGGATATCCATCAGCACCGCGTCGTAGTCGCCACGCTGCACCATCCGTACCGCCTCGATGCCGTTCACCGCCACGTCCACGTGCATGCGGGCGGCCGCCATGTAGTCCAGCGCCACTTCGCGGTTGTTGGCATTGTCGTCCACCAGCAGCACGCGGGCGCCGTCCAGGCGCGCCAGGTCGAGGGTGCGGGGCGGCGCCGCGCCGCCCGGCATGGCCGTCATATCCGGCCGCAGCACCTGCAGCAGGCTGTGATACAGAAGCGCCGGGCCGACCGGCTTGGTCAGGAAGCCCGAGAGAGGCAGCTGGCCGGCCTGCTGCAGCACGGTGTCGCGGGTGCAGACGGTGAGCATCAGGATCGCCGGCGGCGCGGCGAAGCGCTTGTCGTCGCGGATCCGGTGGATCGTCTGCACGCCGTCCAGGTCCGGCATCAGGTAATCCATCAGCACCACCTGGTAGGGCTCGCCGTCGCCTTCCGCCGCGTGCAGCATCGTCAGGCACTGCTCGCCGGAGCCGGCCGTGTCGGCGGCGATGCCGAACCCGCCCAGCATTTCCACGATGGCCTCGCGTGCCGTGGCGCTGTCGTCCACCACCAGCACGCGCGCCTCGTGCAGCAGCGAGGCCGGCACCGGCAGCGCCGCCGCCGGGTCGCCGATGCCCACGTCGACCGTGAACGTGAACGTGCTGCCGGCGCCCGGCCGGCTGCGCACGGTGATCTGCCCGCCCATCAGCTGCACCAGCTGCTGCGAGATGGTCAGGCCCAGGCCGGTGCCGCCGTAGCGGCGCGTCATCGACGCATCGCCCTGGCTGAACGCCCGGAACAGGCCGGCCTGCTGCTGCTCGTTCATGCCGATGCCGGTATCGCTGACGGTGAAGCGCAGCGTCACGTCGTTGCCGCTGCGGGCGGCCACGTCGACGGCCACCACGATTTCGCCGCGTTCGGTGAACTTGACGGCGTTGCCGGTGAGGTTCAGCAGCACCTGGCCGAGCCGCAACGGGTCGCCGGTGAGCACCGCGGGCACGGCGCGGCCCACGCGGAACACGAGCTCCACCTTGCGCGCATCCGATTTCAGCCCGGTCATGCTCGACAGGTGATCGAGCAGCGCGTTGATATCGAACGGCACGTTCTCGATCGTCATCTTGCCGGCCTCGATCTTGGAGAAATCGAGGATGTCGTTGATGATGGCGAGCAGGTGTTCGCCGGCGCCGAGGATCTTGGTCAGGTAGTTGCGCAGCCGCGCATCGGGCCCGGCCATCAGCGCCAGCCGGCTCATGCCGAGGATCGCGTTCATCGGCGTGCGGATTTCATGGCTCATGTTGGCCATGAATTCGGACTTCAGCCGCGCGGCCGCCTCGGCGCGCAGCATCGCCGTCTGCAGGCCCTGCGTGCGCAGGCCGAGAATGCGCATGTACAGCAGCATGTCCACGGTGCTGGCCAGCTGCAGCGCGTGCATGGTCCAGAAGGTGGCCTCCACCCGGCCGCCGAAGACCTGGCCGAGCACCATCGCGCCGGTGAACGAGACCACCCAGCCGATCATGAAATACCAGCCCACCGGGTCGCCGCGGCGCATCTGGCGCAATGCGCCGGGCAGGCCGAACAGCTTGGGCGCGGCGCCGAGCGTGGACACCACGACCAGCAGGCCGTTCATCGTCAGGATGTCGAACGCGTAGGTGACGGCGCACACCGCCATCAGTGCGGCGCCGGCCTTCATCAGGATACTGAAGCGGCGGTCCATGCCGAGCCGTGCCACCACCTGTTCGACGAACAGGTACGAGCCGCACGACGCCAGCATCGCCGTGACGCCGCCCGCGTGCTCGATCATCCACGGACTGCCGGGCCACAGGTATTGCTGGCCGATGCCGAAGAAGTCGATGGCGTACAGCGCCAGCCCGGAAGTGGCCAGCGCGAACTTGCCGAACGTGATGTCGCGCAGCGTCACCCACTGGCCCAGGCTGTAGACGACCAGGCACAGCGCCAGGCCGGCCAGCAGGCCCTGCACCATCTGTTCGAGCAGCTCCATGCGGTGGAACCGGTGCGTGTTTTCCAGCCGCACCGGCAGGATGACCGGGCCGCGCGCCTCGACGCGCAACAGCAGCGTGTGTTCGCCCGGCGGCAGCGCCAGCATGAAGGCGGGCACGCGCGCTCCGAGGTGCGGTTCCGGCGGCGGCAGGCGGTTGCCGGCCGCCATGTGGCGGCCGATGCGGCCATCCGTCACCACCCACGTGTCGACACGGCCCAGCAGCGCGTAGTTCAGCGCCAGCACCCAGCGCCCGTCGGCGTCCGCGGGCACCCTGACGGGAAGGCGCAGCCACAGCACGCGCTGCTCCTTGCCCGTGGTGCCCCGCGCCGTGACGGGCGGCGCGAACCGGTCGCTCGCGGCCAGCGCGGCCGGGGCGTCGAGCCGGCGCTCGGGGTCGGGCAGCATCGTCAGCGCCGACCAGGCATCGACTTCGCGCAGACTGTTGTCCAGTACCAGCGGCGCGGGGGCCGAGGCGACGGCAGTGGCAGTGGCAGTGACAGGGGCGGCCGCGGCGGCGCCGGCAAACCATGCCAGCAACGGCGCCAGCAGCACCCACGCCACGGCGAAGGCGAGCAGTTCGCCCAGGGGGGCTGCCGGCCGCGCTCTTTCCGGACTCGCTTGCGCGCGCTTCATCCCCGGCCCCTGCCGGACAGCCGCGCCTCGAGCCGGTTCATCCAGCGCGGCGCCGCGGAGTCGCACTCCCATTCGCACAGCACGCTGCCCACCTGGTTCAGCAGCGCCTCGGGCAGCCGCAGCGGCCGCGTCTGGTCCATCAGGATCCGCGCGGTGAAGCGGTAGCCGAGCACGCGCGTGAGCATGCGCGAAATCGAGAAGCCAGGCATGGCGAGGCGCACGGTGGCATCGGTGGCGCGCGCGGCGCCGAGGCAGGCCAGGAACAGCAGCCGTGCCGGCCAGGCGGTGCGCCGTGCCAGCCCCAGCGTGCGGGCCGTCTCGCGGCCGCACAGGTAACGCGTCAGCTGGACCGGGAACGTGCGCAGCAGCGGCAACGGTATCTCGCGCTCCATCGCCGTCATCAGGGCGGCGGCCAGCGCCGGGCGCGGATCGGGCTCGCCGGGCCGCGGCGCGCCGCCGGCCTGGAAACGCTCGAACAGCACCGCGGCCTGCGCCATCGTGTCGGCCATCAGCGGCCGTTCGATGCCCAGCACGTGGCCGACCACGTTCCAGGCATGCAGGTAGGCTTCCTCGTCGGCGCGCGGCAGGCCGATGCCAAGGCGTCGCAGCGCGCGCAGGAACACGTAGCCGAAGGTGAGCAGCGTGTAGGCCAGTTCGGCCTGGTTGCAGGGCAGGCCCTGGCGTGCCGGGTCCCAGCCCAGCGCGTGGACCACCTGGTGCATGCCGCCGCCATCGGCCGCCAGCGGCGGCACGTGGCCGCGCGCCAGCGCGCCGTCCGGGCTGCCGCGCAGGATCAGGCGCCGGATCGTGGCATGGATCAGCCGCACCTTGAGCACCTGCGCAACGCCGGCCCCGCCGGGCGTCGCCAGCCCGCCATGCAGCATCACGGGGAAGATCATCGCCGCGGTCGAGCGCACCCGGTAGTCCGTGTGCGCTTCCAGCTGGCCGGCCGCGTGCAGCACGTCCGCCAGGTCCGGCAGCACGTAGCATTCGGGCAGGCTGGCGCAGAACAGCAGCGTGCAGGACAGCATGCCGAAGTCCATGAACAGTTCTTCCGCGCGCGCGATTTGTGCCCGGTCGGCCCACGGCGGCAATAACGATGCCTGGGCCACGTAGGCTTCCAGCGCCCGCGCGATGGGGACCGGAACGTCCGCCGCGGCGCGCCAGCCGGCCAGCATGCCGTTGTCGGTCCATCCGGCGATCTCGCGGTTGACGATGGCGAGCGCGGCGGCCGGCACGCCGTCGCAGCCGGCGGCGGCGAAGACCTGCGCGATCGTGGCATCGGCCAGCGGGTCCGCGCACAGCAGGGGAGAGACCGGCGAGCCGGGAGACGCGACAGGCGCGGGCAGGCGGGAGCCGTCGGGCATGATTTACTCCTGGTGGTGGGTGGATTGCCAGCGGGCCAGCCCGCATGCGGCGACCAGCAGCGGAATGCCGAGCGCGAAGAATGCCACGGTGCGCAGTTCGACGGGATCGCCCACCGCCATCTGGAACACCATGCAGCCGCCGTACAGCGCCAGCGGCACCAGCACGTGGCGGCGCGCGGCGGGCAGCATGGGGCGGATGGGGCCGAAGCGGTGCGTGAGGCGGAAACCCAGCACGATGAAGAACGACACCGTCATCCAGCCGACGAAGCCCTGCAGCGTTTCGCCGAACCACCAGCCATCCTGCTTGTGCATGATCCAGGCCTTCAGCGTGAATACGAAGTAGGGGTCGGCCCCCAGGTCCCAGGCGGTGACGATCAGCGCGGCGAGCAGCGACAGCGCGGCGGACCAGCCCAGGCCCGCGGCGCCATCGACCGGCGCCTGCCACACCGCCAGGTTGGCCATCACGTAGGCGCCGTAGGTGAGCGCGAACCACATCAGCGGGATCACCACCGGCACGTCGCCCAGCCGCGGGCCCAGCACGTCCGTGTAGGTGTAGGCGCCGAACAGCAGGCCGTACGAGGAACCCAGCTGCTCGCCGGCCCACCCGGCGGCGACCGCGATCAGCATGAAGCGCAGCGCGGCCCGTGCGCCCAGCAGGTGCACCGCGCTCGCCGCGCTGGCGCCGAACATCAGCAGCGAGCTGGCGATCAGCAGCGCCGTCGTTTCGCCCTGGCCGCGCAGCAGCAGCGCCGCCAGGAAGGCCGGCAGCAGCAGGGCGGCGATGCGGGGCGCGTGGCGTTGCGGCCCGCCCGCCGCGGGCATCGGGCATGCCTGATCGATGGCGGCGCGGTTCATTGATGTGCGGCTCATTGATACCGGTAGTCGAAGCGCACGCCATAGGTGCGCGGCGCGCCCGGTACCGACATGCCGAAGCTGTCGATGGTGGCCGGCGCGATCCTGTTGCCGAGGTTATGGCCATACGCGGACAGGGTCCACGGCGCGTCGTCCGGATGCCAGGCCAGCGTGGCATCCACGGTGGTCATCGCCGGCACGCGGTACTGCACCAGCTTCGACGGCACGCCGATCATGTAGGCGGCGCTGCGGCGCGCATTGACGCCGCCGCGCACTTCGTGGCCGGCGAAGCGCACGCGGCGCTCGTAGCCGGCCGCCAGCACGTGCGACGGCGCGCGGTCGAGCTTTTTATCGTTCCACGAGTGGATGCCGTCCGGTGTGTACGACACGTAGTGCGCATCGAGCAGCGTCAGGCCGTAGCTGAACCGGTCGTCCGCGGTGGCCTGCACCTTGCCGTCCAGTTCCAGCCCGCGCACGCTGGCCACGCCCGCGTTGGTCGTGATGAAGCGCGGCGCGCCGGCGACGATCGCGTTGCCGGACAGTTGCAGGTTCGTGTAGTCGTACCTGAACGCGGCGGCGTTCAGGCTGGCCCGCCCGTTCCAGAAGCGCGTCTTCGCGCCCACCTCGATCGATTTCAGCGACTCCGGCTGGTAGAACAGGTAGCCGGGCGCCACGGCCGCCGCGGCCGGGCAGGCCACGCCCAGCGTCGTGCCGGCGGCGCAGCCGTCGTTGAAGCCGCCGGCCTTGTAGCCGGTGGCGATCGTGCCGTACACGAACGTCGACGGCGCCAGGTCGTAGTCGAGGCCCAGCCGCCAGGTGCGCTTGTCGGTCTCGATCCGCGCGGCGTTCGGCAACTGGAAGTCGGTGGCCGGGTTGAACACGGGGCCCTGCTGGAAGCTGGTGGCGCCCACGCGCGATTTTTCATCCTGCGTGTAGCGCAGGCCGGCGGTGGCGCGCAGCCGGTCCATGACACGGTACGTCAGCTGGCCGAACGCGGCGCGGCTTTTCGCCACCGTGGGATCGGTGGGGAACGCATAGTATGGCGTCAGGCCGATCGGCACGAGGTCGCGGAACACGTAGTTCGAGTGGGAGCGTTCGTCGAACCAGTACAGGCCGGCCTGCGCCGACAATGCCCCGGTGCCGTTCGTGGCCACGCGCAGCTCGTGCGAATCCTGCCGCTGGCCGCCGGTGAAGTTCTGGCGCACGCCGAGCGTGGCCGTTGGCGCCACGCGGTAGATATAGTTGGTGAGGAAATCCAGGTCGAACTTGCGGTGCGCGCCCAGGTAGGACAGCGTGACCGGCCCCAGGTCCCACGTGAACTCGGCGCTGATGCCCGACGCGCGGTTATGCGCCCAGCCCTGTTCCGGCCTGCCGTTGCGCGGCCTGAAGCCGTTCGTCAGCCGTTCGCCTGCGGGGGCGCCGTACCACACCGGGTTGCCGCGGTCGGCGTTGCGGAAGAAGTTGTTGTCGGAGACGAAACCGTCGGGATTGTAGTCGTTGGTGCTGTGATCGATGCGCAGCAGCAGCGAAGCGGTGTCGCCGAGCGCCGCCCTGGCCGACAGGCGGGCGGTGCGGATATCGGCATCCAGGCCCAGCGTGTGCCCCGTACCCTGGCCATTGCGCAGGTAGGAGTCGTGGCGGCCGGTGGCCACGGCGGCGCGCAGCGCCAGCCAGTCGTTGACCGGCACGTTCAGCATGCCGTTCGCCTTGCGGCTGCGGTAGTTCCCGGCATCCGCGCCGAACGCGGCTTCCAGCTTGCGCGTCGGCGCGTGCGAGATCACGTTGACGACGCCGGCGGTGGTGTTGCGGCCGTACAGCGTGCCCTGCGGGCCGCGCAACACTTCGATGCGGTCGACGTCGAGCAGCAGCCCGTTCTGGTTCTGCGGGCGGGCGATGTAGATCCCGTCGAGCATGAAGGCGGCGGACGGGTCGCCCTTGTCGGTGGCGTCCGAGTTCGACACGCCGCGGATCGTGATCCTCAGGCCGTCGGCGGCACCGTCGAGGTGCACGTTCGGCAGGCGCTTGGCCAGTTCGGCCGGCGTGTCGAAGCCGGCGGAGCGCAGCGCGTCGCCGGATACCACGCTCATCGCCACCGGTGTCTTCGATTCGGGCGACGTGGTGCGCTGCGCGGTGACGAGCACTTCCTGGATCTGCGATGCCGTGGATGGCGCGTCCTGCGCATGCGCGGCATTGCTTGAAAAACTGGAACAGGCAGCGGCCACCAGGCCGGCCAGCAAAACGGGGGCTCCGCGACGATCTCGCATTACTTCTCTCTCAGGTGAATCCGCACCGCGCATGGTCAGATTGTTAATTTTCGTTGCGGTACAGTTAAAACAACCCGCAAGTCTATCAGTTCGCATTGCAGAGTAATAGTGGGTTGCTATCAGGGAAGATACCGACGCATGTTTTTGTCGCCACGCGGCCACGCCGGCGTGCATGCAGGGGCGGCTGTCATGGCGGCGTCATATCCGGTCTTTACCATCCGGCACAGTTTTCATTTGATTAACTTCGTCGTGCCAACCAATTGTCCGAGAAAGACTCCGATGCGCCAGCCTTCGTTCCAACTCCGCCTGAAACCCCTGTGCCTGTCGCTGCTGGCCGCGCTGCCCGCGTTCGCCCATGCGGCCGACCCGGCGCCCGATCCGGCGGGCGCGCCGCCGATGGCGATCGTGGAAGTGACGGGCACGGGGCAGTCGCGGCAGGTGCAGAACATCACCCGCGCCGACCTGCAGCAGGCAACGCCCGGCACCAGCCCTTTGAAGACGCTGGAAAAACTGCCCGGCGTGAGTTTCCAGTCGGCCGACCCGTTCGGCAGCTATGAATGGTCGACGCGCTTTTCGATCCGCGGCTTCAACCAGAACCAGCTCGGCTTCACGCTCGACGATATCCCGCTGGGCGACATGAGCTACGGGAACAACAACGGCCTGCACATCTCGCGGGCGATCTCGTCCGAGAACATCGGCCGTGTCGCCGTGTCGCAGGGGGCCGGCGCGCTCGGCACCGCGTCCACCAGCAACCTGGGCGGCACGGTGCAGTTCGTCACGCTGGGCCCGGCGAGCGAGCAGGGCATCACCGCCGCGCAAACGCTGGGCAGCGACGACACGGCGCGCACCTTCGTGCGGTTCGACAGCGGCGAATTCGCCGGCGGCACGAGGTTCTACATCAGCGGCACGCGCATGCGTTCCGAAAAATGGAAAGGCGCCGGCCCGCAGGACCAGGACCAGTTCAACAGCAAGGTCGAGCGCCGCATCGGCGAGCACACGCTGTCGGCGTTCTTCAATTACTCGGACCGCCGCGAAGTGGACTACCAGGACCTGTCGCTGGAAAGCGCGAACCGCCTGGGCATGGACTGGGACAACTACTACCCGGACTGGCAGCGCGCCGTCAACGCTGCCAAGGGCGTCTACAGCGGCGGGGTCAACAGCCTGGACGACGCCTACTACCTGGGCCAGGGCCTGCGCAAGGACAAGCTGGCCGGCGCCGCGCTCGACCTGCAGCTCACGCCGGCGCTGGCCGCCAAGCTCACCGGCTACCACCACGGCAACGAAGGGCAGGGCCACTGGTACACCCCGTACACGCCCACCTCCGCCGCGGTGCCGATCTCGATCCGCACCACCGAATACACGATCAGCCGCAACGGCCTGCTGGGCGACGGGACATGGGAGCTCGGCATGCACACGCTGAACGCCGGCTTCTGGGCCGAGCGCAGCAAGCACGTGCTGACGCGTAATTTCTATGCGGCGACCGATGGGCGCTACATCGACGACTTCCTGCGCGATCCGATGAGCACGGGCTTCCTGCAGTCGTTCGTCACCGATACCCGCCAGTTCCACCTGCAGGATACGGTTGCGTTGCTGGACGGCCGCCTGAAGCTCAACTTCGGCTTCAAGAGCCCGAAGGTGGAGATCGATGCGCGCACGTTCGTCGGCGACCGGGCCGACGGCTCGATCACGGCCAGGAAATCGTTCCTGCCGCAGGCGGGCGTCACGTACCAGCTGTCGCGCAACGACGAACTGTTCGCCTCTGGCGCGAAGAACATGCGTTCGTACCAGCCGGGCGTGAACGGGCCGTTCTCGCAGACCCGCGCCGGCTACGCGCTGTCGATCGCGAACCTGAAGCCGGAAACGTCGACCACGTTCGACCTGGGCATGCGGTTCAAGCGCAGGATGGGAGAACAGCAACTGGAGGGCTCCGTCGCCCTGTACCACTCGAAATTCGACGACCGCCAGCTGGGCATCGCCACCTGCGCCGGCATCGTCGGCTGCGCCGGCACGATCGTCAACGTGGGCGAGGTCGCCACGCGCGGACTGGAAGCGCTGGCGGTGTGGAAGATCTCGCCGGCGCTGTCGTGGTTCAACACGTTCACGTACAACGATTCCACCTACGAATCGAACTACACGGACAATGGCAGGCTGGTCGCCACCGACGGCAAGCAGGTCGTCGACGCGCCGAAGAAGATGTTCAACACCGAGCTGGCGTACGACGCCAACGGCTTCTTCGCGCGGCTGGGCGCCAAGTACACGGACAAGCGCTACTACACCTACCTGAACGACAATTCGGTACCGTCGTACGTGGTGGCCAACCTGTCCGGCGGCTACCGGCTCGGCTCCGCCGGCATGCTGAAGGACCTGACCCTGCAGGTCAACGTGACCAACCTGTTCGACAAGGACTACTTCGGCACCATCGGTTCGAACGGCTTCTCGGCTTCGGACCCGCAGGGCACGTCGATGACCTTGCTGAACGGCGCGCCGCGGCAGGTGTTCGTTACGCTGTCGGGCAAGCTGTAAGGAACCGCGGGTCATCCCGCTCGCCATTGGTCCTGGAAGACAGTGGCGGCCCGATTCCTGCCGGCGCCCGGCAGCAGTTTCGAAGGTTCATGGCATGAAGCTGGTCACGGCCGTACCTTGCGTGAACGGGCGACGGGTTTGATGTGTTCCTGGACGCTGCCGCCCCGGCTGTCGAGCGCCGCCTTGAAATGCTCGGCAAGGAAGTCGATGAACGCCCGCGCCCGGATCGGCAGGTTGCGGCGTTCCGGATAATAGGCATACAGGTCCGCGGATGGCAGCTTGAAGTCGGGAAGGACGATCCGCAGGCGGCCGCTGTCGAGATACCGGGCCAGGTCCCATTCCGACCGGATCAGGATGCCGTGCCCGTCCAGGGCCCAGCCCAGGACGATATCGCCGTCATTGCTCGACAACATGCCGTGCACCTTCACCACTTCGCTGTGTTCGTGGTGCAGGAAGCGCCAGATACCGTACGCGTCGTCATTCTGGCGATGGATGATGCAGCGGTGACTGGCCAGGTCGGCCAGCGCCCTGGGCGTTCCGTGGCTTTCCAGGTAGGCCGGCGACGCGCACAGGAACCGCCGGTTCGACATGAGCCGGCGGGCATTGAGCCGCTTGTCGGGCAGTTCGCCAAAGCGCACGGCGAGGTCGAATCCGCTCTCGACCAGGTCGACCGGCCTGTCGGTCACTTCGACCAGCACCTCCACTTCCGGATAGCGCTTTGCAAATTCCGAGACCAGCGGCGCAATGGATGTGCGGCCGAAGTTCAGGGTCGCATTCACGCGCAGCAGGCCGCGTGGCAGCGCGCGCCCCTGCGACACGGCATCTTCCATCTCCCTGACGTCGGCCAGGATGCGCGTGGCGTGCTGCAGGTAGGTCTCGCCCTCGCTTGTCAGGCTGAGATTGCGGGTGGTGCGGTTCAGCAGGCGCACGCCCAGGCGGCTTTCCAGCATGGCGAGCCGCTTGGTTGCGGCCGGCGGAGTCAGGTCGATGGCGCGCGCGGCCGCCGACAGGCTGCCCAGCCGCGCGATCAGCACGAAAAGATGCATGTCCGATGTCAGGTCATTCTTCACATGTTTTCACTTGTCAAATAAATCCAGGGAAATTATAGGCCGCCTTTCCGGGATTAATCTACGTTCTCCCAATATCTGTCGCGAGCAAAGCGACGCTTCCAGGAGACTCGCATGAGAATCGTAGAAATCCGTGAACAAACCCTCCCCATCAGCTCGCCGATCCGCAATGCGTACATCGATTTCAGCAAGATGACACTGAGCCTGGTCGCCGTGATCACCGACGTGATCCGCGACGGCAAGCCCGTGATCGGATACGGCTTCAATTCGAACGGGCGCTACGGCCAGGGCAAGCTGATGCGCGAGCGCTTCATCCCGCGCATCATGGAGGCCGACCCGGCTTCGCTGGTCGACGACGCCGGCACCAACCTCGATCCGCACAGGATCTGGAACTGCATGTTCACCAACGAAAAGCCGGGCGGCCATGGCGAGCGGTCGGTGGCGATCGGCACGATCGACATGGCGGTCTGGGATGCGGTGGCCAAGATCGAAGGCAAGCCGCTGTTCCAGCTGCTGGCCGACCGCTACGGCAACGGCACGCCGGACCGCAAGATCTTCGTCTACGCGGCCGGCGGCTACTACTATCCGGGCCAGGACCACCGGAAGCTCAAGGACGAGATGCGCAGCTACATCGACCGTGGCTACACGGTGGTCAAGAAGAAGATCGGCGGCGCCTCGCTGGACGAAGACCTGCGCCGCATCGATTCGATCCTGTCCGTGCTGGGCGATGGCCAGAAGCTGGCGGTCGACGCCAACGGCCGCTTCGACCTCGACACCGCCGTCATGTACGCCAAGGCGCTGTCGCAATACGACCTGTTCTGGTACGAGGAACCGGGCGACCCGCTGGACTTCGAGCTGCAGGCCACGCTGCGCAATTATTACAAGAACCCGATGGCGACCGGCGAAGACCTGTTCTCGATGCAGGACGCGCGCAACCTCATCCGCTATGGCGGCATGCGCGCCGACCGCGACTGGCTGCAGTTCGATTGCGCCCTGTCCTACGGCCTGGTGGAATACCTGCGCACGCTCGACATGCTGCGCGAGCATGGCTGGTCGCCGAAGCGCTGCATTCCGCACGGCGGCCACCAGATGTCGCTCAATATCGCGGCCGGCCTGGGCCTGGGCGGCAACGAATCCTACCCCGACCTGTTCCAGCCGTTCGGCGGCTTCCCGGACGGCGTGGCCGTCGACAACGGCTACATCACCATGCCGGACCTGCCGGGCATCGGCTTCGAAGGCAAGGCGGACCTGTTCGCGGAAATGCAAAAACTGTCGGCCTGAGCGCCTCGCGGCCCCGACGCCTACCCAGAAGAGGCGTGGCCGCAAGCAACCCCATCGAAAGGACCGTGACCATCCGGGCGGCGCCGCCAGGCGCCCCGCCACGGTCGCGCCTGTCCATCGGCAGTCCGCAGTACGAAACGCAGTACAAACGATTCGCAACAGGAGACAGCCATGCGATCCACCTTCCTCGGAAAGTCCCTTTCCAAACTCTATGTCCAGGTCCTGATTGCCATTGTCCTAGGCATCACGCTCGGCCACTTCATGCCGGACCTGGGGGCCCAGCTCAAGCCCCTCGGCGATCTTTTCATCAAGCTGATCAAGATGCTGCTGGCGCCGATCATCTTCGCCTCCATCGTCGTCGGCATCGCCCGCATGAACAATGTCCATGAAGCGGGCCGCGTGGGCATCAAGGCAGTGCTGTATTTCGAGGTTGCTTCCACCCTCGCGCTGGCCATCGGGCTCATCGTCGTCAACGTGTTCCAGCCCGGCGTCGGCATGAACATCGATCCCGCGCATATCGACGGCTCTTCGGTAGCCACCTATGCCAAGCGGGCGGAGCAGCAGGGCGGCGCGTTCGACTTCGTCCTGAACATGGTGCCCAACAGCGTCGTCGGCGCCTTTGCCGCAGGCGAAATGCTGCCGATTATCTTCTTTTCCCTGCTGTTCGCCATCGCGCTGGCCCGCGCCGGCAAGCAGGTCGAACCCTTCGTCGACATGCTCGACCAGTTCCTGCAAGGGATGTTCGGCGTCGTGCGCATCGCCATGTATGTCGCGCCGCTGGGCGCCTTCGGGGGCATGGCCTTCACGGTCGGGAAATACGGCATCGGCACGCTGGCATCGTTCGGCCAGCTGATTCTCTGCCTGTACCTGACATCCGCCGTCTTCATTGTCCTCGTCCTGGGCATTGTCATGCGTACGTGCGGCCTCTCGCTGTTCAAGTTCATGCGCTATATCAAGGACGAACTGCTGGTGACGCTCGGTACCGCATCGACGGAGGCGGTATTGCCGCAAATGCTCGTCAAGCTGGAAATGCTGGGCATCCCGAAACCGGTCGTTGGCCTGGTGCTGCCGACCGGCTATGCCTTCAATGCCGATGGCACGGCGATCTACCTGACGATGGCATCCATCTTCATCGCCCAGGCCATGAACATCGACCTGACGTTGTGGGACCAGCTGGTGCTGCTGGGCGTGTTGCTGTTCACCTCGAAAGGGTCGGCCGGCGTGGCCGGCGCCGGCTTCGTGGCGCTGGCCGCCACGCTGGCATCGATGCACAAGATTCCCGTCGAAGGGCTGGTGCTGCTGCTCGGTGTCGACCGTTTCCTCAACGAAGCCCGCGCCGTGACGAACCTGGTGGGCAATGGCGTGGCCACGGTGGTGGTGGCGCGCTGGGAGGGCGCCATCGACATGAAACAGGCCAGGGCCGTTCTCGATCGCGGCGCGGCATTCGGCGACGGGCAGTCCGGTGCCGTACCGGAGTCGATTGCTCCGGTAGCGCGCATGCCGAATTGATGCCGGCCGTTCGCGGCTGCCTCATCCACGACCTGAAACAAGGCTGGACATGACCTCCGAAACATCCACGACATCTCCTGCAACCTGTTGAAGGTGGCGGCCGGGAACAATATCGCCATCGGTCCGATCCTGCCCGGTGCGGCACGGCCGGTGCCTGACCTGGCGCCGTCGGCGACGGTACGCCGGATCGTCGACATGACGGCGCTGCTGGTGGCCGCCATCGGCGTGGGCAGGGACGACGGCAGGCACCGACCCGGCCGACCGGCTGGCCAGGAAGACCACTGCCGATGCGATTTCGTGGCCGACCCGTCATGGACCTGCCTTGCCGGCACCTGCTGGCTGGCAAGGCCACTCCGTTCAGGCCGACGGCCCGGCCACCTCCACCTTGCCGAAGAAGCCATATTGCAGGCTGGCCGCGATGCGCTTCGCCACCACCAGCAGCTCGTCCGCCACGGGCGCCTCGAACAGGCGGCGCGCGGTGGCGTCGAACAGGTCGAGCCAGCGCTGGAAGTGTTGTGGCGTCACGCCTTCCAGCGTCATGTGCTTGCCGTAAACATTGCCCTGGAAGGGCGGGGCACCGGCGGCGCGGCCCAGCATGACGTCGCTCCAGAACGCCACCATCCGCACCAGGTGCGCGTCCCAGTCGTCGCCGATCCGGGGGCCGAACACGGCGGCCAGCAGCGGATCGCGCCGCACGTCGGCATAGAATTCGTGGACCAGGCGGGTGAGCGACGCGTGATCGGGGGAGGGATTCAGGGCGGGTTCCATGACAGGGCGGAGAAATCGGTGGAAACCGCCATTGTAGTGCGCCCGAACCACGTACAATGGCGGATTCCCTGCGCCCGCCATGTCCCTTCCTCCCAGCACCCCCCGACCCCATATCTTCACGCTTGCCTGGCCCCTGCTCGTCGAACTCGTGCTGGCGGTCGCCATCGGCATTGCCGGCACGTCGCTGGCATCGCACCTGTCCGACACGTCCGGCGCCGCGTTCGCGATCGCGCACAACATCTCCGTCACGCTGTTCCTGCTGTTCCGCATCGTCGGTTCCGGCGTGGGCGTCGTCATCACGCAGGGGCTCGGAGCGGGGCAGCGCGAGCGGGCGGACCGGGTGGCGCTGGCATCGGTCGGTGCAAGCACGTGGATCGGCGCCGTCACCGCGCTGGTGGCGCTTCTCGGCGCCGGACCGTTATTGAAACTGTTGCAGACGCCGGCCGACGTGTTCCCGCTGGCCGTGCCGTTCCTGATGGCGCTGGCGCCGGCGCTGCTGTTCGACGCGTGGAATGCGTCGATGGCGGCGGTGATGCGGGCCCACCTGCGCACCCGCGACACACTGCTGGTGCTGGTGGCGATGCACGCCACGCACGTGATGCTGGCGGTGCCGCTGATGCATGGCTGGGGCCCCATCCCGGCGCTGGGCCTGCCCGGTTTCGCCGTGGCATTGACGGTCAGCCGCGCGCTCGGCCTCTTCCTGCACCTGCTGCTGTGGCGGCAGCACCTGGGCCTCGTCACGCGGGCGCCGGACTGGTGGCGGCTGCCGCGCGACGAGCTGGCCGAAGTGCTGCATATCGGGATTCCCGCGGCCGCCGAGAACATCGCCTGGCGGCTGTCGTTCATGGCGGCGATGGCGGCGGCCGGCACGATGGGTGCGCAGGCGCTCGCCACGCATGCCTACGTGCAGCAGATCGGCAGCATGGTGATCGTGTTCAGCCTGGCCACCGCGTTCGCCGTGGAGATCATGGTCGGCCACATGGTGGGCGCCGGCGAATTCGGCGACGCGCACCGGCTGGTGCGCAGCGCGCTGGGGCGGGGCCTGGTCATCAGCGGCGTGGTGTCGGCCGCGGTCGCGCTGGCCGGGCCCTGGCTGCTGGGCGCCTTCACCAGCGACCCGGCGATCATCGCCGAAGGCCGCCTGCTGCTGTGGCTCGGCGTGCTGGTGGAACTGGGCCGCACGTTCAACCTGGTGGTCATCAATGCGCTGCGCGCGACCGGCGACGTGCGCTTCCCGGTCGCCGCCGGCGCCGCGTCGATGGCGCTGGTGCTGGCCGGCGGCAGCTGGGTGCTCGGCATCCACCTGGGCTTCGGCCTGGCCGGACTGTACATCGCCTTCGCCGCGGACGAATGGATCCGCGGCCTGATCATGTGGCGGCGCTGGGCCGTGCAGGCGTGGGTGCCGCATGCGCGGGCGGCGCGCCGCAAGCTGCGCGCGCGGTGACTACAGCCAGATCGCAACCGCCGAGTACACCGTCAATGCCACCATCACGGCGCAGAACACCTTGCGCCACAACGGCTGTGAAAGATAGCGCCGCAGCAGTGCCCCGGCGCCGGTCCACACGGAGATGCACGGCAGGTTGACCGCGCAAAAGACCAGGCAGTAGATCGCGATCGCGAGCGGCGCCGGCATGCCTTGCGGCAGGAAAGCCGCACCGCCGGTGATCGCCATGACCCAGGCCTTCGGATTGCAGAACTGGAATACCGCTGCCGCCACGAAACCCATGGGCTGCCGCGCCTGGCCGGCCTGCCGGTCGAAATCCATGCTGCGCAGTTGCCAGGCCAGATACAGCAGGTAGCCGGAGCCCGCCGCCCTGAGCGCGAACTGCGCCGCCGGCGCCGCCATCACCAGGGCGCCGATGCCGGTCGCGCAAACGGCCAGCAGCACGCCGAAGCCGATGGTAATGCCCAGCATGTGCGGGATCGAGCGGCGAAAGCCGAACCAGATGCCCGATGAGGTCAGCATGATGTTGTTCGGACCGGGCGTGATCGAGGACACGAAGGCGAACATGATCAGCGGCAGGTAGGGGATCAGGATGCGCATGGGCTGGCTCCGCAGGTGAGAAACCCATGCTAGCGCAAGTGGACGGTACGGTACCGATACACTTTCCCCGATACTCTCCGCCGCAGTGACGGCCCTTGTACCAGTACAGTTCGGCGCTGTCCGCAGGCCGACGGCGCCTGCAGTCCACGCAAGCTTACATTGCTGTCATCTTCGCCAGCTCATTGTCTTTCATCACCGCCCGCTGGTAGGCATCGCGCGCCGTCAATTTCCCGGCGTAAGCCAGGAATGCATCGCGTGCCGGCAGAGTCTGGAGGCCCAGGCCCCAGCCGATGTGCGAACCGACGTAGACGTCGGCGGCGGTGAATCGATCGCCCGCGATATACGGGTGAGCCTGTACTGCCCGCTCCAGCTGGTCGACCGTCCGCGCATAGCTGCCATGGCCGAAAAAGAACTCCTGCTCCGGCAGCGGTTCGAAGCCGGCGCGATGGTTCGTGACGGCCTGCTCGACAGGTCCGGCTGCGAAAAACATCCAGCGGTAGTAATCGGCGAGTTCCGCCGCCGTGGGGCCGAGGCCGGCAGCGGGAAATGCTTCCGCGAGATAGGCGCAGATTGCCGCGGTCTCCGTGACGATTCGCCCCTCGTGCTCGATCGCGGGAATTTTACCGATCGGATTGATTTGGTCGAAAAAGCGCGTGCGGACGGTATCCGCATCGCCGCTGCCGGGCCGGGCCAGCGCGGCGCCGCCCCATCGATCGGCTTTGCTTGACGATTCATAGTCCAGGACGATGGTCTCGTACGGGCAGCCGATCTCTTCGAGCATCCAGCGGACCATCCGGCCTCGGGAATTGGGGTTGGTGTAGAACTTCAATGTCATAATTGTCTCTGGCGGTAGTGAAGGAATCGGACCGGCAGATAGTAGCGGCCGGGTACGGCTGCCGTCGCTGCAAAACACGCCAGCGCCCCTGCGAATCACGCCAATCGTCCGATCCGGAATCCGGCGGCCGGCAGTGGCCGGCAAAATCACTCGCCCCGTCGCATCGCCATGCGTATTCCATGAGGCCGCAGGATCGTGTCAACGCAGGGATTTTCAATGACCGTTCCTGGCCGGGCCGGATCGCCGAACAGGACAGAAAGATGACAATTACGAAAATGCCGGCGGACCGCTGCAAGCTGCCGGCAGCATTCTGGCAATCGATTGAACGGCTCGGGCTGCAGCCCCCGGCAGTGCTGCGGCAGGCTTCGCTGCCGGCGACATTGCATCTCGACGAAGCCGCCTTCATCAGCACGCCACAACTCTTTGCCGTGTGGCAGGCCATCGAGTCGCTGTCCGGGGACCCCGGTTTCGGCATCCGGATGGTGTGCGACACAAGCAGCGCCAGGCACATGATGGCGTTCGTGTCCGCTTTGTATGCAGCGGATTTTCGCGACGGTCTCGAGCGGATCGTCCGCTACAAGCGCCTGTGCAGCCCGGACCGGCTGCTGATGGATGAAAAAAACGGGGAAATAGCCGTGACGAGCGAGTGGCCAGGCGGTACGGGACCCGAGCCGTATATATCGGTGGAGGCCAGCTTCGCCCTGCTGATCGAGCTCGGCCGCAGAGGGACCGGGCAGCGAATTTCGCCGTTGAGGATGACGCTGCGCCGCCGTGCCCCCGGTACCGGCCCGCATGCGGCGTTTTTCGGATGTCCGGTACGATTCGGCGCGGACGAGGATCGCATGGTGCTGGATGCGTCGAGCCTGGCCTTGCCGTTTCTCGACCACAATCCTGAAATGCTCCGGATGGTCGGCCCCGCCCTGGCGGCAGCCTTGCATGAATTCGAGGCGCAAGCGAACTTCGTGGACCAGGTCAAGGCGGCCTTGCGGCGCGCGTTCGCCGCCGGCCGTTCCGATATCGCGATCGTCGCCCGCGAACTGGGCCTCAGCGAGCGCACCATGCAGCGGCGGATCACCGCCGAGGGCAAGACCTTCAGGATGTTGCTCAACGAAACCAGGCGGGAACTCGGCCGCCAGCTCCTGTCCGACGGTTCGGTCGAAGTCGGGGAAGTGGCTTTCCTGCTCGGCTACCAGGATGCCAATTCGTTCTATCGCGCGTTCCGGGAGTGGGAACACGTGTCGCCCAGCCAGTGGCGGCTGCTGAATGCCCCCCGATCCGATGCAATGCCCGGCAAGCCTGAACACGCGGTGCACTGAACGCCGCGGTCGCCGACCCGGACGGGACCGCTGATCCGGCCGGCAGCACCGGCCCTTGCGATTCGCTTGCGGCTGTGCGGCCGGTCAGTCCTGCGCGGCCAGCGGTAGCGTCACGGCAAATGCGGCCCCCTTGCCCGGACCGTCGCTCGATACCTTGATCGTGCCACCGTGCGCGCTGACCAGGCTGCGCGCCAGCGCCAGGCCCAGCCCGAGGCCGCCCTGCGAGCGGGCGATGCTCTGGTCCGCCTGGGCGAACACGTCGAACGCGCGATCGAGAAACGCCGGGCTCATGCCCACGCCGTTGTCGCGCACCGTCACCACCGCCGTGCCGCCGGCCAGTGCCAGCGTGACGTCGATGCGGCCGGCGTCGGGCGTGTACTTGACCGCGTTGTTGAGCAGGTTCGCCACCACCTGCACCAGGCGCTTTTCGTCGCCATCGACGATGGCCGCCGCGTCCGGCAGGCCGACCGCGAGGCGATGGTGGCGGCCGTCGGCCAGCGGGCGCACTTGCTCGATCGCGGCGGCGATCACTGCCGCCATGTCGCAGGGGCGTTTTTCCAGCCGCACCAGGCCGCGCTTCACGCGCGACACGTCGAGCAAGTCATCCACCAGGCCCGCCATGTGGCGCACCTGCCGGCCGATCACGGCGCCGGCCATCGTGGCCTTGGCCTGGTCGCAGCCCGCGATCGTCAGGACCTGGGCGGCGGCGCCGATCGGCGCCAGCGGGTTGCGCAGCTCGTGGGCCAGCATGGCCAGGAACTCGTCCTTGCGCGCATCGGCCTCGCGCAGCGCCTGTTCGGAACGTTTATGCGCCGTGATGTCGTAGACGATGCCGAGCAGGCGCCAGCCGGCCGCCCCGTCATCGCTGTAGCGGTTGCCATGCACGGCAACCCAGCGCTCGTTGCCGTCCGCGCCGACGAGCCGGCACTCGTCGCGCCACGGCCGGTCCGATGCCATGGCGGCGCGGTAGCTTGCGGTCAGCCGGGGCCGGTCGTCCGGGTGGACGCGGGCCGCCACCATGTCCACGTCCCACCCGCTGTCGCCGGCGTCGCATCCCAGCAGGCGGGCCAGCCGCGCCGAACCGGCGATGCGGCGGCGGCCGGGGTCGTATACCCAGTCGGCGATCTGCGCCGAGTCGAGGGTGAACTGCAGCCGCGCACTGGCCACCCGCAGCGCTTCCTGGGTGGTGCGCATGTCCGTCACGTCCAGGCAGTTGCCGACCCATTCGACGGCCGCGCTGCCGGCGTGCACGGCGGCGCCGCGCGAGAGCATGTGGCGGTATTCGCCATCGTGCCGGCGCAGCCGGAAACTGGCCATGTAGGGATGGCCGTGCGTGGCCGCCGATTGCCACGCGGCGGCCGTCGCGGCGCGGTCCTCCGGATGCAGCGCATCCATCCAGCCCGCGCCCGCGTACTCGTCCGGCAACTGCCCGGTAAAGGCCGACCAGCTGGGATTCTCGCCGGGCGTCATGCGGTCGTCCCGCATGTGCCAGACCACGGCGGACATCGTCTCGACCAGCGTGCGGTAGCGTGCTTCTTCCGCCTGCAGCGTGCGGGCGATGCGGCCCCGCTCGATCGACTCCCGGCAGCGCTCGGCCACCGCCATGAGCAGCGACACCTCGTCGGTGCGCCAGCGCCGCGGCGTGACCTGGTGCACCGCCATGCCGCCCACGAGTCGCCCGTTCTTGCGCACCGGCACGCAGATGACGGCACCGATGCCCATCAGCCGGTAGCTGGACAGTGCCTCGCCGGCACGCGCATCCGCTTCGGCATTCTCGACCACGAACGGTTCGCCCCGCCGCATCGAAGCCAGGCAGGCCGCGCCGAACTGGGCGAAGCGGTACCGGCCGACAGCGCTCGGCACGCCCGCGTTGTAGTCGCCGACGAGGTTGAACGTGTCCTCGTCCTCTTCCACGTCGGCGAACGCGCAGCGGTTGACGCGCAGGTGCCGGCCCAGCAGGCTGGCGGCGGCCAGCGCGACGTCGCGCGGATCGTTCAACTGGCGGAACGTGTCGTCGATCTGCTGCAGCAGGCGATAACCCGCGTTGCGCCGCGCCCGCACGCGCGTGCCGTTCAGCGTGGCCAGGATGCGGGCGGCGAACGCCTCGGCCGTGCTCGCGGCCAGGTCGATCACGTCGTCGAACTCCACCCGGCCGTCGTCGCAGGCGGGCGACAGCGCCACCAGCGCGCAATCCTGCAGGGCGGGGCGCACGCGCAGGGCGGCCAGCATGCCGGGATCGATGGTGGGCGCGCAGAGGATCAGGCGCACGCCATGCGACGGGAGTTCGGCGACAAGGCTGGCCTCGGTTGCCGGGCGCACGGGGAACGGCAGCGCGCGCAGCCATTCGCGCGCCTGGGGCGCATGGCCGAGGATCAGGATGTCGGTATCGGTAGGTTCTGTCATGTTGCCGGTCGGTTGCAACCCCGCGGGCCAGGTGAGCCGCCGGGGCACGCCTAGTATCGGCCGACCCATCGGGCGCTTCCGTACGGCCACGCACCCTGGCGGTGCACCGTCCTCCCTGTTCATTGCCGTGCATGGCACGATCGGCTGCAATGTCGGCCGCATGCTGCGCGTCGATATCCGCCGCGGTGCGCACTGCCACCTGCCGCTTGCGCCTACAATGGCACTGTCGCCATTCACTTCCACGGTTTTCGCATCCCACAATGAACGCACCCCTGCACCTGTTCGCGCTGGCTGGCAGCGCACCGTTCGGCCAGCGCGTGGCCCGGCACCTGGGCGTGCCGCTGGCCGCCCACGAGGAAGAGCAGTTCGACGACGGCGAATTTGCCGTGCGCGCCCCGGCCGCCGTGCGCGGCGGGCATGCCTGCGTGATCCACGCGCTGGCGGCCACGCCGGAGCAGGGCAGCGGCGAGCGGCTGTGCCGGCTGCTGTTCTTCATCGGCGCGCTGCGCGACGCGGGAGCCGCCCGCGTGACGGCCGTGCTGCCCTACGTGGCGTTCGCACGGCAGGATACCCGGCAGCAGGCCGGCGATCCGCTGACGCTGCGCTACGTCGCCACGCTCCTCGAGGCGGCCGGCGCGGACACGGTGCTGACCCTGGACGTGCACAACCTGTCGGCATTCCAGAACGCCTTCCGCTGCCGCACCGAGCACCTGGACGGCAGCGCGCTGTTTGCAGCCCATTTCGCGGCCGTGGCCGGCACGCAGGAAGTGTGCGTGGTGGCGCCGGACGGCGGCGGCATCCGCCGTGCCGAGGGTTTCCGCCAGGCGCTGGCCCGGGCGCTGGACCGTCCGGTGGCGCTGGCATTCGTCGAAAAGCACCGCCATGGCGGCGAACTGACGGGCGACCTGATGGCCGGCGACGTGGCCGGCAGGCTGGCCATCGTGTTCGACGACATCATCGGCACCGGCGGCACGATGGCGCGCGCGGTGCGGTCCTGCCGGGAGCGGGGCGCGGCCCGCGTGATGGCGGCGGCCACGCATGCGATCTTCGCCGGCGACGCGGCGGGCACGCTGGCACGCGCCGGGCTCTATGGCGGCGCGGTGGCCGACACGGTGCACGACGGCAGCCGCGCCGGGGCGCTGTTCGCGGTGCTGGACAGCAGCGTGCTGTTCGCCCAGGCGATCCGCTGCCTGCACGCGGGCGTGCCCTTCACGCCGCCCTCCGGCATGATAGGATGACCACAAGAACAACAACAGGAGTTCGACGTGTCCATTCGTCCCTTTGTGCCCCCTGAGCGATTCGATGACCCTGCCGCCGCGCTGGCGCGCGTGCGCGAAATCTACGACGGCAGCATCGCCCATCTGCGCGAGCACCTGCACCGCTTCGTGGAAGGCGAGACGCTGTCCCATGTGCGTGCCTGCTACCCGTTCGTGCGCGTGCAGACGGAAACCTTCGCGCGCGCCGATTCGCGGCTGTCCTATGGTTTCGTCGAAGGCCCGGGCACCTATGAAACCACGCTCACGCGCCCCGACCTGTTCGCGCGCTACTACCACGAGCAGTTCCGGCTGCTGCTGAAGAACCACGGCCAGCAGAACGTCCAGCTGGAAGTCGGCATGTCCTCGCAGCCGATCCCGATCCATTTTTCGTTCGCCGAGCACGACCATATCGAGGGCAGCATGAGCCCCGAGCGGCGCGCGATGATGCGCGACGTGTTCGACCTGCCGAACCTGGCGGCGATGGACGACGGCATCGCCAACGGCACCTGCGAGCCGGCGCCGGGCGAGGCGCTGCCGCTGTCGCTGTTTACCGGGCCACGCGTCGACTATTCGCTGCAGCGGCTGCGCCATTACACGGGCACGTCGCCGGAACATTTCCAGAAGTTCGTGCTGTTCACGAACTACCAGTTCTACATCGACGAATTCGTGCGCCTCGGCCACGCGATCATGAGCCGCGAGCCGGCCAGCGCGGAAGACGGCTACATCGCCTTCGTCGAACCGGGCAACCTCGTCACGCGCCGCGCCGGCCAGGAAAGCATGCCGGGCGACGCGATGGGCGTGCCGCCGGTGCGGCTGCCGCAGATGCCGGGCTACCACCTGGTGCGCGCCGACGGCAGCGGCATCAGCATGGTCAATATCGGCGTGGGCCCGGCCAACGCCAAGACCATCACCGACCACGTGGCCGTGCTGCGCCCCCATGCCTGGCTGATGCTGGGCCACTGCGCCGGCCTGCGCAACACGCAGCAGCTGGGCGACTACGTGCTGGCGCACGGCTACGTGCGCGAAGACCATGTGCTGGACGAAGACCTGCCGCTGTGGGTGCCGATCCCCGCGCTGGCCGAGGTGCAGGTGGCGATCGAAGGCGCCGTGGCCGAGGTCACGCAGCTCACGGGCCACGACCTGAAGCGCGTGCTGCGCACCGGCACGGTGGCCAGCACCGACAACCGCAACTGGGAACTGCTGCCGCAGCGCACCCCCGAACGGCGCTTCTCGCAAAGCCGCGCGGTGGCGCTGGACATGGAAAGCGCCACCATCGCCGCCAACGGCTTCCGCTTTCGGGTTCCCTACGGCACGCTGCTGTGCGTCAGCGACAAGCCGCTGCACGGCGAGATCAAGCTGCCCGGCATGGCGAACCAGTTCTACCGCGACCGCGTCGACCAGCATCTGCGCATCGGCATCCGCGCGCTGGAACTGCTGCGGGCGCTGGGCGTGGACCGGCTGCACAGCCGCAAGCTGCGCAGTTTTGCCGAGGTGGCGTTCCAGTAATGCGGTGAAGGAGGGGCCTGGCCGGCGAGTCGCTTAACTGTGGCTTAATCCGGCCGGCATCCCTCCGAACGAGCCAACGCGTTCATTGCAGGGCGGGCAAACGGCTGGTATCTTCATGACTCGGCGGCATGGTGCCGCCAACCGGTCCGGAGAGAAAAGATGATCCTTGAAGTGATGGCCCAGGCATGCGGCGAGATCGCCTTGACCGCCGCGCTCCGCAAACGCAAGGCGTTGCGGCGTGCCGTATACGGAGCGAGCCTGCTGGCCGTGGCGATCGTTCTCGGCATCGGTTTCCACTTTTCGTGAGCGCGCCGCCGCCTGGCGCGCCCGGGCATTGGCCTCAATCCATCCCCGGCTCGCCCGTTTCCCGCCGCTGCAGCCGCAGCTGCGCCAGGATCTCCTCCACGGCATCGATGCGGTAGGGCTTGTAGAGCAGCCGCGCGCCCGGCGGCAGTTCGTCGCCCAGCGCGCGTCCCGTCACCACCACCACCGGCAGCTCCGGGTTGTCGGCCAGCCGCCAGGCCAGCTCCAGGCCGCTCATGCCGGGCAGCTGCACGTCCGTGAACACGGCGCCGATGCCGCCGGCCGCCAGCGATTCGAGCGCCGCCTCGGCGCTGCCGGCACCGGTGGCCTGCCAGCCCAGCGCTGCGATCATCTCGCAGGTCAGCTCGCGCAGGTCGTCGTTGTCTTCCACGACCAGCACGCGCAGCGGGGCGGGCGGCGCCGCTTCCGGGACGGGGCATTCGTCCATCCGCTCGTCCAGCACGGTGCGCACCTTACGCGCCAGCTCGTCGCGGCGGTACGGCTTCGAGAGCAGGTGCGTGCCCGGTTCCAGCCGGCCGTCGCGCTGCACCGCCTCCTGCGTGTAGCCGGATGTGTACAGCACGGCGATGCCCGGGTGCAGGTGGCGCGCCACGCGGGCCAGCTCCGCCACGGGCAGCGCACCGGGCATGACGACATCGGTGAACAGCAGGTCCACGGGGGCGCCGCACTTCAGCGCGCGGATCGCTTCGTCCGCGTCGCCGGCTTCGATCACCTCGTATTGCAGATCGCGCAGCATCGCGGTCACCGTCTCGCGCACGGCGGCATCGTCTTCCACCACCAGGATCGTCTCGCTGCCGCCGGCGGCCGGCAGCGGCTGTTCCGGCGGCAATGCCGTTTCCGGCGCGCCGGTGCGCGGGAAGTACAGCCGCATCGTGGTGCCCACGCCCACCTCGCTGTAGAGGCGGATATGGCCGCCGGTCTGCCGCACGAAGCCATACGCCATCGACAGGCCGAGGCCGGTGCCTTCGCCTTCCGGCTTGGTGGTGAAGAACGGTTCGAACACGCGTTCCTGCACGTCCGGCGGCATGCCGCTGCCATTGTCGGATACCGCCAGCAGCACGTAGTCGCCGGGCACCGCGTCGGGCACCACCGCGGCATGGAGCTCGTCGAGCACTACGTTCGACAGCTCGACCGTCAGGCGCCCGCGCCCCTTCATGGCGTCGCGCGCGTTGATCGCCAGGTTCAGCACCACGTTTTCCAGCTGGTTCGGATCGACCAGCGTGTTCCACAGCCCCGGCTCGACGCTCGTCGCCAGCTCGATGCCGTCGCCCAGCGCGCGGCGCAGCAGGTCGTCCACGTTGCGCAGCAGGCGCGCCAGGTTGATCACCACGGGTTCGAGCGGCTGGCGGCGGGCAAACGCCAGCAACTGGCGCGACAGGTTCGCGCCCCGCTCCACGGCGGCCAGCGCGCCGGCGAGCCGGCGTGGCGCGTCCGGTGCGCGCGGCGCCGTGGCCACCGCCTGCACGTTGCCATAGATGACTTGCAGCACGTTGTTGAAATCGTGGGCGACGCCGCCCGTCAGCTTGCCGACGGCTTCGAGTTTTTGCGCCCGGTTCAGGGCATGCTGTGCCTGTTGCAGGTCGCGCTGGCGTGCCGCCTCGCGGGCGGCGGCGGCCTTCTTTGCGGACAGGTCCCGGATGAAGCCGTGCAGCGCCTGCTCGCCCCCGCTGTCGACGAGCGAGCAGGACAGCTCGACCGGTACCGGCAAGCCTTCGCGGGTGGCGGCCTGCAATTCCAGCCGCCGGCCGAGTCCCTCCGCGAACGCGGCGGCGTCGAATGCCAGCAGCCGGTCCAGCTCGGGCTGGGGGCCGGGAAACAGCAGGCGCAGGGGCCGGCCGCGGGCCTCGTCCACGCTCCAGCCGAAGATGCGCTCGGCCTGCGCGTTCCAGTAGGTGATGTTGCCGGCCGCATCCACGGCCACGAACGCGTCGTTGGCGTTTTCCAGGATGCTGATCAGGCGGCTGCGCTCGTGCCGCAGCGTGCCGTAGGAGCGCTGCAGGTCGTCGGTGATGCGCCGGGCCAGCAGGCGGGCACGGTCGCGGCCCTGCGCCAGCAGCCATACCAGGGTGGCCGACAGGACACTGACGATGATGCCGACCACGCCGGCCCAGGCGGCCTGCTGCGAAGCCATGCGCTGCTCGAATGCGGGGGTGCTGCGCACCCGCACGATCCACGGCCGGCCGGCGACATCGAGCGTGCGCATCGTGTCGAGCCGCGCATCGGTGCCGGCCTGGGCGCAGCCCACCATGCAGTTCGCCGGCGCGGGGGTGGCATCGTACACCGCCACGTGCAGGTCGGCCTCGCGCTCGCCCTTCAGTCCCGCCATGAAATCGTGCATGCGGAACGCGCCGTAGACCCAGCCATGCAGCGTGCCCGGTATCGCTCCGGCCTGCGCCGCCGTATCCGCCGGCGCGCCGCGGGACAGGTACAGCGGCAGGTACATCAGGAAGCCGGGCTGGCCGGCGCCGGCGCCTTCCTGCACCAGGCGCACCTGGCCGGTCAGCGCCGCGCCGCCGGTGGCGGCGGCGCGCGTCATGGCGGCGCGGCGGACCGGCTCGGCCAACATGTCATAGCCGAGGGCGCGCCGGTTCATCGCGTCGAGCGGCTCGATCATCACGACGGCACTGCGTTCGTGGCCGGCCGGCGTGCCTGCCGGCCGCTCGAGCACGGCGATTCCCAGGCCCTGGATGCCGGGATAGTGCCGGCGCAGCGCCAGCGTGCCGACATAGGTGCGGAATCCCGCGGCGTCGGGCGTCGCCGGCGTTGCCAGCGCATAGGCCTGCGCGCCGCGCAGCACCTGTTCATACGTGTCCATGCGGCGGCCGATGCGCGCTTGCAGTTCGCGCACGCGGTACTCGAACTCGGCGCGCAGCCGCGCATCGTGGCTGGCGCGCAGGCCGTTCCATACAAGCGCGGTTGCTGCCAGTCCCGTGCACAACGTGCCGAGCGCCAGGGCGAGGGACAGCATGTGCGCGGCACGGCCGGCCCTGGAAGGCCCGGAAAGAGGAGGCGTGGGCATCTGCATCCCGCCATCGTACTCCGCCGGGCGGCTCGTCAGCGTCCGTTTCTTTGTGGAATTATTTCCAGCGGCTATCGGAATGCTGCCGGCGGCGCGGCCCGGCGGAAAAACTCAGGGTTCGAGGATGCCGCGCCGGATCGCGATCGTGACGGCATGCGTGCGGTCGCGGGCACCGAGCTTGCCGAGCACGGTGCTCATGTGGGCTTTCACGGTTTCCTCGGCAATGCCCAGTGCCTGGGCCACGCGCTTGTTGGAATTGCCGTCGGCGACCAGGCCCAGCACTTCCGTCTCGCGGGCGGACAGCGCATCGGCATCGATATGGGCCGCCAGTTCGATGGCGATCTCCGGCGGGATATGGCGCTGGCCCGCGTGCACGCGCGTGATGGCGTCGGCCAGTTCGGTGCGCAGCATGCTTTTCAACAGGTAGCCCATCGCGCCGGATTTCAGCGCGCGCAGCACCTGCACATCGCCCTTGTAGGTGGTCAGCACGATGATGCGCGCCCGTGGCGCGATCTCGCGGATCGCCACGATCGCTTCCAGCCCGCTCATCACGGGCATCTGCAGGTCCATCAGGACCACATCCGGCTGGTGGCGCACGTATTGCGCCAGCGCTTCGCGGCCGTCGCCGGCTTCGGCCACCAGCTCGAACGATCCGCCGATCGACAGCACGGCGGCGATGCCCTCGCGCAGCAGCGGATGATCGTCCACCACCATCACGCGCACCGGCGCGCCGTTTGCGCCGCCGGCGCCGCCTGTCATATCCCGCATGCCGCCGCTCCTGCCCGTGCTGTAGTTCATTGTCGTGCTGCCTGGTGAAACGGCCATCTTACACGGGCCTGCGGCGGCGGCACTGCCCCGATCGGGGGATGGGACCGGCGCCATATGGGGGCAGTCGCGACAGCCTCGATGTGGGCTATGCCCTTGCTGCACTGCAACGTATCCTCGGTGCATGGACAGATACAACAGCAGCGAAGGCGGCGCGATCGCATTCGGCCGCCATACCTTCGACATCGACCGTTACGAACTGCGCACTGCCGGCGGGCCGCCCGTGCCGCTGGGGCAGCGTGCCGGCCGCCTGCTGCAGGCGCTGGTCGAGGCCGGGGGCAGGGTGCTGAGCCGGGACGACCTGGTGCGGCGCGCATGGCCCGGCAGGGAGATCGACGACGGCAACCTGCGCGTGCAGATCGCCGCGCTGCGCCGTGCGCTGGCGGACGACGACCGCACGCTGATCGGCACGGTGGCCGGGCGCGGCTACCTGTTCGCGGGCAGGGCGGTGCGGCGCCCGATCCGGGCTTCCCTGCCGGGACTGCCCGCCGCGTTCGTGGGGCGCGACGCGCTCGTCGACAAGGTGGTGGCGCGCTGCGCGGCAACGCGCTTCGTCACGCTGGCAGGCCCGGCCGGCATCGGCAAGACGGCGCTGGCCCTGGCCGCCGCGCACCGGCACGGCGGCGTGGCCTGGGCCGGGCTCGATGCCGCCGGGTCGGAAGAGGGCATGCTCGCGGCCGTGGCCGAGGCGCTCGGGCTGGCGCCGCGGCAGTACTGGCGTTCGCCCGCCACCCTGGCGGCGCAGTTGACGCGGGATGGGCCGCCCCCATCGTCGCCGCCGGTGGCCCTGCTGGTGCTGGATAATTGCGAGCACCTGGCCGACGCCTGCAGCCGGCTGGCGGAGGCGCTGCTGGTCCGGTGCCCGTGGCTGGGCGTGCTGGCGACAAGCCGGCAGCCGTTGCTGGCCAGCGGCGAAACGGTGTTGCGCGTGCCGGCGCTGGCGCTGCCGGCGCCGGACGACACGGATGCCGCCAGCCTGGCCGCGAACAGTGCCGTGGCGCTGTTCGCGGCGCGCGCCACCGCCGCCGGTGCAGCCTTCGCGCCGGGTGCCGGCGGCCTCGCGCTGGCCGCGGCGATCTGCCGCCGCCTCGACGGCCTGCCGCTGGCGATCGAACTGGCCGCCGCCCAGGTCCCGCGCCTGGGCCTGCACCGGGTGGTCGACGGTCTGGACGACATGCTGGGCCTGCTGCGGCAGGACGCGTCCGCCAGCGCATCCGCCACGGGCACGCCGCGTCACCGCACGTTGCGCGCGGCCCTGGACTGGAGCTATGTGCTGCTGCCCGCGGCCGCGCAGGGGGCGCTGCGCCGGCTGGCCGCGCTGCCGTCCTGGTTTACGCTGGACGACGCCGGCGCATTGTTGCAGCCGGAGCAATCGCCGTACGACACGATCGACAGCCTTGCCGTGCTGGCGGCGCACTCGCTGATCGTCGTCGCCCACGGCCGGGAAACCCGCTTCCGTCTCCTCGCGACAACACGTGCTTATGCATTGTCGTTAAGTAATACCTGAGTGCATCGCATCAAAAGCCCGCATCAAAAGCCCGCATCAAAAGCCCGCATCAAAAGCTGACCACCGCGCGTAAAATGATCAAAAAAATGAGCGTTTTGCTCAGTGCTTGAGTATCCGATATCAAAATTGATATTGAGAACCGGTAAAATTTGATTGGATCGTTTTCGGCGGGCCGCCTAAGATCGGTCCAGGCCAGCACTTCATCCTGCCGGCCATCCGTGCAATAACGACAAGAAGCACCATAACAAGCAAAGAGACGTCGGAGACCCATGAAGCACATCTCCCCAGGCATCGCCATGCCCGGTTCCACTTCTTCCATCCCGAACGTCCGTCGCATCGTTGCCAGTGGTGCCACAGGCACGGTCCGCCCATTGGTCCGCGCAGCCGGCCGGTGACCCGTTCACCGGCCGGCTGCAATGGTTGCCCAGCAGTCGTTGTGCTGTAGTTGTAAGCAGATCGTACCGATGTCGCAGGCTGACATCTCCGGGCCGCGCGGGCCATCCGTTCCGCGGCCCGGCAATTGAAGAGGAAGACATGCAGACTCAAAAATTATCCACGCTGGAGAAGGTGGGCTTCGGTGCCGGCGACATGGCCCTGAACGTCGTGATCTCGTCGATGATGCTGATCATTACCTTCTTTTATACCGACATCTATGGCCTGCATGTCGAAGACCTGGCGATGCTGCTGCTGGCCGTGAAGTTCATCGGCGCGATTTCCGACCTGGCGATGGGCCAGATCACCGACCGCTACACGAACAAGTGGGGCCGCTACCGCCCCTGGTTCCTGTTCCTGGCCGTGCCCTACGGGATCTCGGTGTTCTTCGTGTTCGTGACGCCCGATTTCGGCTATGACGCCAAGCTGCTGTGGGCCTATTCGACCTACATCCTGATGACGGTGATGACATCCGGCGTGGGTGTTTCGTACATCTCCCTGCCGAGCGCGCTGACCGCCGATCCGCAGGAGCGCCTGTCCGCCAACGGCTATCGCCTGTTCTTCGCCAAGATCGGCGCGTTCATGGTGACGATCATCGTGCCGATCCTGGCCGAGCGCTGGGGCAACGGCAATCCGGCCGCCGGCTACCAGGCGGCCATGGCCGTGATGGCGCTGATGGGCGTGCTGCTGTTCCTGTTCTGCTTCTTCACCACCACCGAGCGCGTGCGCCACGTGGTGGAGCGCCAGTCGCTGGCGGCGCAGCTGAAAGTGCTGCTGAAGAACGACCAGTGGCTGCTGCTGTGCGGCGCCTGCGTGACCGGCACGATCGGCTACGTGATCCGCGGCTCGGTGGCGATCTACTACGCGAAATACTACCTGGGCGGCGACGCGGCCGTGGTGTCGGCCTTCCTGTCCACCGGCGTGGCGGCGGCGATCATCTCGATGGTGGCATCCACCTGGATCACCAAGTCCTACTGCAAGGTGAAACTGTTCCGCAATTCACAGGTGCTGGTGGCGCTGATCAGCGTGGCGATCTACGTGCTGGTAAAGCCCGGCGACATGGTGCTGGCGTTCGTCCTGTACTTCCTGCTGTCGTTCATCGTCGACCTGCATGCGCCGGTGTTCTGGTCCGCCATCGCCGAAACCATCGACTACGGGCACGTGAAGACCGGCAAGCGCGTTTCCGGCTTCGCGTTCGGCGGCATCTCGGTGTGCCAGAAAGCCGGCATGGGCATCGCCGGCGCGCTGGTGGGCGGCCTGTTCACCTATTTCCATTACGTGCCGAACGCCACGCAGTCGGCCCACGCGCTGAACGGCATCGCGCTGATGCTGACCGTGATTCCCGGCTTCTTCCACCTGCTGATGGGTATCTTCATGTTCAAGTACCGCATCAGCGATTCCTATTACGTCGAGCTCAAGGCCGACATGAACAAGCTCGGCTACGTGGCCGGCTGACCATCGAACGATCCAAGGTAACAGACATGACCATTGAAAACGCTGAATCCAAGGCTGAAAACGCCGCTGTCGAAAAACTCGCTCCGCTGATCCTGCAGCGCGCCGACCCGCACATCTACAGGCACAGCGACGGCTTCTATTACTTCACCGCGTCGGTGCCGCAATACGACCGTATCGAAATCCGCCGCGCCACGACGATCGCCGGCCTGGCCGATGCCGCGCCGAAGGATGTGTGGACCAAGCCCGAGAGCGGCCCGTACAGCGAACTGCTGTGGGCCCCGGAACTGCACTTCAACGAAGGCGCCTGGTACGTGTATTTCGCCGCCGCGCCGAGCCGGGAGATCAAGGACGACCTGTTCCAGCACCGCATGTACTGCGTGCGCAACCAGAACGCCAATCCTCTCGAAGGGGAGTGGGAGTTCATGGGGCAGATCGACACGGGCATCGACAGCTTCTGCCTGGACGCCACCACCTTCACCCACAAGGGCCAGCTGTATTACCTGTGGGCGCAGAAGGACAGGGAAATCCGCGGCAACTCGAACCTGTACATCGCGCCGATGCGCAATCCGTGGACGATCGAGGGCACGCCGGTCATGCTGAGCAAGCCCGAGTACGACTGGGAAATCGAGCGCTTCTGGGTCAACGAAGGCCCGTCGGTGGTCAAGCGCAACGGCCGGATCTTCATCAGCTATTCGGCCAGCGGCACCGGCATCGAATATGCCATGGGCCTGCTGTGGGCCGACGAGGAAGCCGATCTGCTCGATCCGGCTTCGTGGACGAAATCGAAGGAGCCGGTGCTGCAAAGCTGCCTGGAACACGGCATCTACGGCCCCGGCCACAATTCGTTCACGGTGTCCGAGGACGGCGAGGGCGTGATGCTGGTCTACCACGCGCGCACCTATACCGAGATCATCGGCGATCCGCTGTGGAATCCGGACCGCCATACCTTCGTCAAGCCGCTGCGCTGGGATGAGCAGGGCATGCCGGTATTCGGCCGGCCGTCCCTCGCCTGAGCGACGGCGGCGGTTCGGCATGGCACCGGCACCGGCCGGCGCCATGCCATGTGGGGAACAACATGCGGAGGCGCTTCATGTGGCAGGCAGAATTCCTGGAAATGGAGAACGATGTGGAAGAACTACTGGAACCGCTGATCGAGCAGCGCGCCGATCCGTACATCCATCGCCATACGGACGGCTACTACTACTTCACCGCCTCGGTGCCGCAGTACGACCGCATCGAACTGCGCCGCGCGAAAACCATCGAAGGCCTGGCCTCGGCGCAAACGCGCACCGTGTGGCGCAAGCCGGACAGCGGCCCGTGCTCGGAGCTGATCTGGGCGCCGGAAATCCACCATAACCACGGCGCCTGGTATGTGTACTTCGCGGCCGCGCCGTCGCGCGAGATCAAGTCGAAGCTGTTCCAGCACCGCATGTATGCGCTCCGCAACACCAACGCCAACCCGCTGGAAGGCGAGTGGGAGTTCATGGGGCAGGTCGACACCGGCATCGACACGTTCTGCCTCGACGCAACCACCTTTACCCACAAGGGCCAGCTGTACTACCTGTGGGCGCAGAAGCACGACGATATCGAGGGCAACTCGAACCTGTACATCGCGCCGATGAAGACGCCGTGGCAGATCGAGGGCGCGCCGATGCTGCTGAGCAGGCCCGAGTTCGAATGGGAATGCCGCGGCTTCCGGGTCAACGAGGGCCCGTCGGTGCTGAAGAAGAACGGCAGGATCTTCATCAGCTACTCGGCCAGCGCCACCGACGAGAACTACGCGATGGGCCTGCTGTGGGCCGATGAGAACGCGAACCTGCTGGACCCGGCGTCGTGGACGAAATCGCCCGAGCCGGTGCTGCGGACCTGCTTCGAGCACAAGATCTATGGCCCCGGCCATAACAGCTTCACCGTGGCGGAGGATGGCGCAACCGTGCTCCTCGTGTACCATGCCCGGACTTATACTGAAATCGAGGGCGATCCGCTGTGGAATCCGGATCGCCATACCTTCGTCAAACCCTTGCGCTGGCGCGACGACGGCACGCCGGATTTCGGTCGGCCCTCCCTGGGCTGACTGCCGGGCTGATTGCCGGCACGATTCCCTCGCAGGAGTCGCGCTCTCGCACGCAACGCTTTTTTGAACGGATACGGATGGAATTGAGCATTGAGCAGGAACCGTTCGGCACCGCGCCGGACGGCCAGTCGCTGAGCCTGTACACGCTGCGCAACCGCAGCGGCATGGTCGTCAAGATCACCAACTACGGCGGCGTCATCACGCAGCTGCACGTTCCCGACAGGCAGGGCAATGTGGCGGACGTCACGTTCGGCTTCGACGAAGCCGCGCCGTATTTCACCGACGCGGTGCCGTATTTCGGCGCGCTGATCGGCCGCTACGGCAACCGCATCGCCGGCGGCCGCTTCGAGCTGGACGGGCAAAGCGTGCAGCTGGAAGTGAACAACGGCCCGAACCACCTGCACGGCGGCAGCAAGGGCTTCCACAAGCAGGTGTGGCACGCGGAACCGCTGGCGACGGACCTCACGGTCGGCCTGACGCTGACGTACACCAGCCCGGACGGCGACCACGGCTACCCGGGCAACCTGGACGTGACGGTGATTTACGAGCTCAACGATGCGAACGAGCTGCTGGTCAAGTACCACGCGACGACCGACAAGGCGACGCCTGTCAACCTCACGCAGCACGCCTACTTCAACCTGGCCGGCCGCGGCTCGATCCTGGATCACGAACTGACGATCAATGCCGACCGCTACACGCCGATCGATGCGAACTCGATCCCGCTGGGGCCGCTGGCGCCGGTGGCGGGCACGCCGTTCGACTTCCGCACGCCGCGCCCCGTGGGCGAGGGGATCGGTCGGGACGATGAGCAGTTGAAGAACGGCCTCGGCTACGATCACAATTTCGTGCTGAACAAGCCGGAAGCCGGGGCGCTGAGCCTGGCCGCCACGGTGTGCGACCCGGCATCGGGTCGCGTGCTGGAACTGTTGACGGATGAGCCGGGCGTGCAGTTCTACAGCGGCAACTTCTTGGACGGCTCGCTGTCCGGCAAGGGCTGGCGCTTTGGCCACCGCGAAGCGCTGTGCCTCGAACCGCAGCACTACCCGGATTCGCCGAACCGGCCGGAGTACCCGTCCACGATCCTGCGGCCTGGGGAAGTTTATTCGACGCAATCGCTGTACCGGTTTTCAGTTCGGCCGTAAATACAGCTTCAATAAATGGGGACGGACCCTGTTTTCCAGGAAATTTCCTGAAAAACAGGGTCCGTCCCTATTTTTTTGGTCACTTTTTCTGTCGCGATATCTTTTTTCATATCGCTGGGCGTTTTTTATTCATTGGAATAGAATCGTTCCGTTCTTTAACATTCCAGAATCACCAGCTCGACGAGGACTGCCAGTTCGCCGGGCGCAGAACAACCGGAGGAATCGAATGTCTGAGACGAAAAAGAACGTAAAACTGCGGTCTGCCGAATGGTTCGGTACCCAGGACAAGAACGGCTTCATGTACCGCAGCTGGATGAAGAACCAGGGCATCCCGGATCATGAATTCCAGGGCAAGCCGATCATTGGCATCTGCAACACCTGGTCCGAGCTGACCCCCTGCAACGCCCACTTCCGCAAGATCGCCGAGCACGTCAAGAAGGGCATCATCGAGGCCGGCGGCTGGCCGGTCGAGTTCCCCGTGTTCTCCAGCGGCGAATCGAACCTGCGCCCCACCGCGATGCTGACCCGTAACCTGGCGTCGATGGACGTCGAGGAATCG
The DNA here is from genome assembly GCF_009727155.1 of Pseudoduganella dura. NCBI lineage: Bacteria > Pseudomonadati > Pseudomonadota > Betaproteobacteria > Burkholderiales > Oxalobacteraceae > Pseudoduganella > Pseudoduganella dura. The sequence continues at coordinate 5,532,919 of NZ_WNWM01000002.1, forward strand.
ATCCGCGGCAATCCGATGGATGCCGTCGTGCTGCTGGTCGGCTGCGACAAGACCACCCCGGCGCTGCTGATGGGCGCCGCCTCGTGCGACATCCCGGCGATCGTCGTCACCGGCGGCCCGATGCTGAACGGCAAGCTGAACGGCAAGAGCATCGGTTCCGGCACCGCCGTCTGGCAGCTGCACGAACAGGTGAAGGCCGGCGAGATCTCGATGCACGATTTCCTCGCCGCCGAAGCGGGCCACTCGCGCTCCGCCGGTACCTGCAACACGATGGGCACCGCCTCCACGATGGCCTGCATGGCCGAGGCGCTGGGCACGTCGCTGCCGCACAACGCCGCGATCCCCGCCGTCGACGCGCGCCGCTACGTGCTGGCCCACATGTCCGGCATGCGCATCGTCGACATGGTGTGGGAAGACCTGCGCCTGTCGAAGATCCTGACCAAGGAAGCATTCGAGAACGCGATCCGCGTGAACGCCGCCATCGGCGGTTCGACCAACGCCGTGATCCACCTGAAAGCCATTGCCGGCCGCATCGGCGTGGACCTCGAGCTGGAAGACTGGACCAGGATCGGCCGCGGCACGCCCACCGTCGTCGACCTGCTGCCGTCGGGCCGCTTCCTGATGGAAGAGTTCTACTACGCCGGCGGCCTGCCGGGCGTGCTGCGCCGCCTGGGCGAGAACGGCCTGCTGCCGAACCCCGACGCGCTGACCGCCAACGGCAAGACGATCTGGGAAAACAACAAGGAAGCGCCGATCTACGACGAGGAAGTGATCCGCGCGATCGACAACCCGCTGATCAAGGATGGCGGCATCTGCATCCTGCGCGGCAACCTGGCGCCGCGCGGCGCCGTGCTGAAGCCTTCCGCCGCATCGCCGCACCTGATGCAGCACCGCGGCCGCGCTGTCGTGTTCGAGGACTTCGACCACTACAAGACCCGCATTCTCGACCCGGACCTGGATGTCGACGAGAACTGCGTGCTGGTGATGAAGAACTGCGGCCCGAAAGGCTATCCCGGCATGGCCGAAGTGGGCAACATGGGCCTGCCGCCGAAGCTGCTGGCCAAGGGCATCAAGGACATGGTGCGCATCTCCGACGCGCGCATGAGCGGCACCGCCTACGGTACCGTCGTGCTGCACGTGGCGCCGGAAGCGATGGCCGGCGGCCCGCTGGGCATCGTCCGCGACGGCGACATCGTCTCGCTGGACTGCGCCGGCGGCCGCCTCGACCTGGAAATCTCGGACGAAGAGATGGCCCAGCGCCTGGCGGCACGCGCCGAAGAGGCGAAGAACGACCTGCCGAAATCCGGTTACGCCCAGCTGTACGTGGACCACGTGCTGCAGGCCGACCAGGGTTGCGACTTCGACTTCCTCGTCGGCATGCGCGGTTCCAAGGTGCCCAAGCACTCGCACTAAGCGTTGCCTGCACCAGGCTTCACCAGGCTTTCTCCGCCGGCGCCGCTGCCCACTCCCCCTCGTGGCGGCGCCGGCACCCCATTCTAAACAAGCCGTTCGCGATGAATGTTCCGGGGACGGCTTCAGGAGATATCAACATGCTGCTCGTACAATTCAAGAACAATGACGGCGCCCGCCAAGTGGGCATCCTGGAAAACGACACGCTGCGCGTGATCGACGGCTACACCACCACCTATGCGCTGGCGCAAGCCGCGATCCGCTCGGGCCAGGGCCTGGCCGCGCTGGCCGAAGCCTCCGCCGGCACCAACACCGTGGCCTATGCCGACGTGACGCCGCTGGCCCCGCTCGACCATGAAGACGCTGCCCACACCTACGTGACCGGCACCGGCCTGACCCACCTTGGCTCGGCCGATGCGCGCGACGCGATGCACAAGAAGATCGGCGGCGACGTCGAAACACTGTCCGATTCGATGAAGATGTTCCGCATGGGCGTCGAGGGCGGCAAGCCTGCGGCCGGCGCGGCGGGCGTGCAGCCTGAATGGTTCTACAAGGGCGATGGCACAATCGTGGCCGCGACGGGCGAAGCGCTGGCGATGCCCGACTTCGCGCTCGATGGCGGCGAGGAGCCGGAAATCGCCGGCCTGTACGTGATCGGCGACGACGGCCAGCCATACCGCCTGGGCTACGCGATCGGCAACGAATTTTCCGACCACGTGACCGAACGCCAGAACTACCTGTACCTGGCGCACTCGAAGCTGCGCGTGTGCGGCGTGGGCCCGGCGTTGCTGGTCGGCGAACTGCCGGCGCACATCGACGGCGTGTCGCGCGTGCTCGATACCGACGGCAAGGTGCGCTGGGAAAAGGCGTTCGTCTCCGGCGAGAACAACATGTCGCACACCATCGCCAACCTGGAACACCACCACTTCAAGTACCAGCTGTTCAAGCGCCCGGGCGACGTGCACGTGCACTTCTTCGGCACCGCCACGCTGAGCTTCGCGGACAACATCTCCGTGCAGCCGGGCGAAACGTTCGAGGTGGAGTCCAGCGCCTTCGGCCCGGCCCTGCGCAACAAGCTGACCGTGGTCGAAACCCAAGTGGCGCAGGTCAAGGCACTATGAGCGTGATCACCGGCGAAGCACTGATCGGTGGCATCGCGGTCAGGGGCAATGGCAGCGACTTCAAGGCCTGGAACCCGAGCCTGAACGCGCACATCGAGCCGTCGTTCCACACGGTCGACGACGACCAGATCGACCAGGCCTGCCGCCTGGCCGGCGCGGCGTTCGACACGTTCCGCGCCACCACCGACGAGCAGCGCGCGGCGTTCCTGGAAACGGTCGCCGCGCAGATCCTGGCGATAGGCGATGCGCTGATCGAACGCGCGATGGCGGAAACTGGCCTGCCACGCGTCCGCCTGGAAGGCGAGCGCGGCCGCACGGTCAACCAGCTCAAGCTGTTCGCCGACCTGCTGCGCGAAGGCTCGTACCGCGACGTGCGCATCGACTCGGCGCTGCCCGAACGCGCGCCGCCGCGCCCGGACCTGCGCTATCGCCTGATCGGCGTGGGCCCGGTGGCCGTGTTCGCGGCATCGAATTTCCCGCTGGCGTTTTCCGTTGCCGGCGGCGATACTGCTTCCGCGTTCGCGGCCGGCTGCCCGGTCGTGCTGAAGGCGCATCCGGCGCACCCGGGCACGTCGGAGCTGGTGGCGCGTGCGGTGGCGAAGGCGGTCGAATTGTCCGGCCTGCCGGCGGGCGTGTTCGCGCTGCTGACCGGCGTGGGCAACGCGTTCGGCCAGGCCGTCGTCGCGCATCCGGAAATCCAGGCGGTCGGTTTCACCGGCTCGCGCGGGGGCGGACTGGCGTTGATGGGCGTGGCGGCGGCGCGTGCGCAGCCGATTCCGGTGTACGCCGAGATGAGCAGCATCAATCCGCTGTTCCTGCTGCCGGGCGCGCTGCAGGCGCGCGGCTTTGATATCGCCCAGCAGTTCGCCGGCTCGCTCACGCTCGGCGTGGGTCAGTTCTGCACAAACCCGGGCCTGGTGCTCGGCATCGCCGGCGCCGACTTCGACGCCTTCGCCCATGCCGCGGCTGCCGCGCTGGGTGGCGTGGCCGCGGGTCCGATGCTGAGCGCCGGTATCGCCGGCGCCTACCAGAAGGGCGTGGCCGGGCTGGCCGGACAGCCCGGCGTGAAGACGCTGGCGCTGGCCGCACAGGAAGAAGGCAAGGGCGGCGCGGCGCTGTTCGTCACGTCGGCCGACGCCTTCCTGGCCGACAAGGCGCTGCATGGCGAAGTGTTCGGCCCCGCGTCGCTGCTGGTGGCCTGCCGCGATGTCGAAGAAATGCGCCATGTGACCGGTCACCTGGAAGGCCAGCTGACCGCCACGCTGCAGCTGGAGGAAAGCGACCATGCCGCGGCCGAAACGCTGCTGCCGGCGCTGGAGCGCAAGGTCGGCCGCATTCTTGCCAACGGCTTCCCGACCGGCGTGGAAGTGTCGACGGCGATGGTGCACGGCGGACCTTTCCCGGCCACGTCGGACGGCCGCAGCACGTCGGTGGGTACCGGTGCCATCCTGCGCTTCCTGCGCCCGGTGTGCTACCAGAACCTGCCGCAGCCGCTGCTGCCCGACGCGCTGCGCGACGGGAACCCGCTGGGGATCTGGCGCCGCCGCGATGGCGTGCTGGGCAAGGAATGACGGCAGCACCGCAACGGCGGCCGGAACGGATGTTGGAACAAGTTGAAACAAGAACGGGAGACAGAGCATGACTGAGTTGGCCAAGTTCGGCAGTTTGCGCGGCAAGCGCGTTTTCGTCACCGGTGGCGGCACCGGCATCGGTGAAGCGATCGTGGCTTCCTACGCGGAGCAGGGCGCGATCGTCGCGTTCGTCGACATCGCGAAGGAACCCAGCCTGGCGCTGGTCGAGCGCATCAAGGCCGCCGGCCATCCGGCGCCGCTGTACCGCTATTGCGACATCACCGACATCCCGGCGCTGCAGAACACCATCGCCGAACTGGCGGCGGAAATCGGCGACTTCGACGTGCTCGTCAACAACGCCGCCAACGACCAGCGCCACGCGCCGGAAGACGTGACGCTCGAATACTGGAACGAACGCATCGCGATCAACCAGCGGCCGATGTTCTTCACCTGCCAGTCCGTGCTCGAGGGCATGAAGAAGAAGGGTGGCGGCTCGATCATCAACATCAGCTCCATGTCGTGGCATGCCAAGAACGGCGGCTATCCCGTCTACGGCACCACGAAGGCCGCCGTGATCGGCCTGACACGCTGCCTGGCCCGCGACTTCGGCCCGCACAACATCCGCGTCAACACCGTCACCCCGGGCTGGGTGATGACGCAACGGCAGATCGACCTGTGGGTCGACGACGCCGCCGAGCTGGAAATCAAGAAGGCGCAGTGCCTGCCGGGCAAGCTGATGCCCGAGCACGTGGCCGCGATGATCCTGTTCCTGGGCGCCGACGACAGCGTGATGTGCACGGGGCAGGAATTCATCGTCGACGCGGGCTGGGTTTAAGCGGCTAGGGTCGAGCCCGAGTCACTTTGGTGCCAGGCACCCATGTGACACAGGCCCGGCCATGTTCGGCTCCCAGCTGCGCGGCAAAGCTCGACTTTGATGAGCTCGTGTCACCATGGTGCCTGGCACCAGGGTGACACGAGCTCAAGCGTAGCTGGTTTGTTGTATCCATCGCTGCATTCATTGTTGACGACCATGAAACCTGCCCTGTACCGGATACTGGCGGTATCGGCTTTCGCCGCGCCCGCCGCATTTGCCCAGACTCTCTCCAGCCCCGACGGCCAGCTCGCCGTCACCGTCGCCCAGTCGAAGGACGGCGGCGTCACGTATCAGATCGCACGCGCCGGCAAGCCCGTGCTGCGCGAGTCCGCACTGGGCCTGTCGTTCGACGGCGTCGACTTCACGAAGAAGCTGACCGCCCTGGACGTGTCGCCCCCGCAGCCGGTCGACGAGCAGTACGAGCTGGCCGCCGGCAAGCGCCGTCACGTCACCTACGCGGCCAACGAGCGCACCTGGCGCTACGTCAATGCCAGCCAGCAGCCGCTCGAGATCACGTTCCGCGTGTCGAACGACGGCGTGGCGTTCCGCTACACGGCCCGTGCGCCCCGGCTGACATTCCGGGAAGAGGCGACGAGCTTCGCGTTCGCGCCCCAGGCCCGCGCGTGGCTGCAGCCGATGTCCGTCGCCAAGACGGGCTTTGCGCGCACCAACCCGTCATACGAGGAGCTGTACCAGGTCGATATCCCGGTCGGCACGCCGTCGCCGCTGGCGGCCGGCTGGGTGTTCCCGGCGCTGTTCCGCACCGGCGACACCTGGGTGGCGCTGACCGAGGCGAACATGGACGGCAGTTTCCACGCCTCGCGCCTGCAGGCGCAGTCGAAGGGCGGCGTCTACCGCATCGGGGCGCCCATGCCGGCCGAAACGTTCACCGGCGGCGCATTGCTCCCGGATGCCACCGGCCAGATCACCACGCCGTGGCGCGTGCTGGCGATCGGCAGCCTGGCCACCGTGGTCGATTCCACGCTTGGCACCGACCTGGCCGCGCCGGCACGGAACGCAATTCCCGACTGGGTCAAAGCGGGCCACGCGTCGTGGAGCTGGGCGATCCTGAAGGATGACTTCACCACGTTCGGCACGCAGAAGCAGTTCATCGACTACGCGGCCGACATGGGCTGGGATTACACGCTGATCGATGCCTACTGGGACCAGAAGATCGGCTACGACAAGGTGAGGGAGCTGGCCGCCTACGGCAAGGAAAAAGGCGTCGGTGTGCTGGTCTGGTACAACTCGGCCGGCGCCTGGAACGATACCGACATGACCCCGCACGGCAAGCTGCTCACGTCAAGCGACCGCCGCGCCGAGTTCGCCAAACTGCGCGACATGGGCGTCAAGGGCATCAAGGTCGACTTCTTCGGCGGCGACGGCCAGTCGATGATCGACTACCACGTGGGCATCCTGCGCGACGCTTACGAGGCCAGGCTGCTGGTCAATTTCCATGGCACCACCCTGCCGCGCGGCTGGTCCCGCACGTGGCCGAACCTGGTGACGGCGGAAGCCGTGCGCGGCTTCGAGTTCGGCACGTTCGAGCAGAAGAACCACGATCCGGTCGCCGGGCATGCGGCAATGCTGCCGTTCGCGCGCAACCTGTTCGATCCGATGGACTTCACGCCGATGGTGTTCGGCGATATTCCGAACATCAGGCGCGTCACCCGCAACGGTTTCGAACTGGCCGAGTCGGTGCTGTTCGTTTCCGGCATCCAGCATTTCGCCGAAGTCCCGCAGGGCATGGCCACCGTGCCCGATTACGTCAAGGAATTCCTGCGCACGCTGCCGGCGCGCTGGGACGACAGCCGGTTCCTGGCGGGCGATCCAGGCCGGTATGCCGTCATCGCGCGCCAGGCCGGCGGCAAATGGTACGTGGCCGGCTTCAACGGCACGCAGAAGGACCGCACGGTAACGCTCGACCTGGCTTTCGCCGACGGCAAGGCCGGCAGGATCATCACCGACGGCGCCGGCGAACGCGCGTTCGCGCAGGCCGATATCACCGCAACGAAGAAGACCCGCATCAAAGTAAAAGCATGTGGCGGCTTTGTCGCCGTATTCGAATAAAAACCACTTCAGGAGACCCCTCATGATCAAGCGTACCATTCTCGCCTTTAGTGTCAGCAGCGCGCTGGCCCTCTGCGGCACCGCCTTCGCGCAAGTCAGCGTGACGATCGACACGGCCAAGCCGGGCCCCGTCATCGACAAGAACGTGTATGGCCAGTTCGCCGAACACCTCGGCACCGGCATCTACGAAGGCATGTGGGTGGGCCCGGAATCGAAGATCCCCAACACGAAGGGCTGGCGCAACGACGTGGTCGGTGCGCTGAAGGACCTGCACGTGCCGCTGGTGCGCTGGCCGGGCGGCTGCTTCGCCGACGAATATCACTGGAAGGACGGCATCGGCCCGCGCGGCAAGCGCCCGGTGAAGGTCAACACCAACTGGGGCAACGTCACCGAGAACAACGCCGTCGGCACGCACGAATTCTTCGACCTGGCCGAGCTGCTGGGTTCCCAGGTCTACATCAACGGCAACCTGGGCACCGGCTCGGTGCAGGAGATGAGCGAGTGGGTGGAGTACATGACGTCGCCGAGCAAGTCCACGCTGGCCGAGCTGCGCCGCAAGAACGGCCGCGACAAGCCGTGGAAAGTGGACTTCTTCGCCGTCGGTAACGAGATGTGGGGCTGTGGCGGCAACATGAACGTCGAGCATTACACGAACCTGTACAAGAACGCCACCACGTTCCTGCGCGCGCCGAAGGAGTACAAGCCGCAGTTCATCGCCAGCGGCAGCCACACGGACGACGTGAAGTGGTCCGACGTGCTGACGCGCGAGGTCAAGAACGACATGGCAGGCGTGAGCTTCCACTATTACACGATCCCGACCGGCAAGTGGGAAGTGAAGGGCGCCGCCACCGGCTTCCCGGAAAGCCAGTGGTTCAGCACGATGCAGAACACACTGAAGATGGACAAGTTCATCCGCGACAACAAGGTGGCGATGGACAAGAACGACCCGCAGAAGAAGGTGGGCCTGTTTGTCGACGAATGGGGCACCTGGTATGACGTGGAACCGGGCACCAACGCCGGTTTCCTGTACCAGCAGAACAGCATGCGCGACGCCGTGGTGGCCGCGCTGAACTTCAACATCTTCCACGACCATGCGGACCGCGTGCGCATGACGAACATCGCGCAGATGGTCAACGTGCTGCAGGCGATGATCCTGACCGACAAGACCCGCATGGTGCTCACGCCGACGTACCACGCTTACAAGATGTACGTGCCGTTCCAGGATGCGACCTCGCTGCCGGTGGCGCTGCAGAACAACACCGCGTACAGCTTCGGCAGCGAAGCGGTACCGCAGGTGAGCGCTTCGGCCGCGCGCGGCAAGGATGGCAAGGTGTACCTGGCGCTGGTCAACACCGATCCGAACAAGGCGACCGAGGTGACCGTCAACGTCGGCGGCGCCGGCGCGGCGAAGCTGACGGGCCAGGTGCTGACGTCCGCCGCAATGGATGCGCACAACACGTTCGAGGCGCCCAACGCGGTGAAGCCCGCCGCCTACAGCGCGCAGGCCGCCGGCGGCAAGCTGACCATCCAGCTGCCGGCCAAGTCGGTGATCGTCGGCGCAGTGGAGTAAGTCCATGAAACCAGGAACGCTTGCGGCCGCGCTGGCCGCGGCGGGCCTGCTGACCCTCGCCGCCTGTGGCGGCGGGGGCGGCAGTGACACGCCCGTCGCAACGGCGCCTTCGACGCCCGCCACCCCCACCACCCCGGCCACGCCAGCCACGCCGGCCACGCCGGCGGTGCCTGCCGCGCCGGCACAGGCGCCGGTCACGTTCGCCAACGTCTCCGTGCACGATCCGTCGGTGGTGCGCGTGGATGGCACGTTCTATGTCTTCGGATCGCACCTCGCCGCGGCGAAATCGACCGACCTGGTGAACTGGACGAAGATCGCCGACGGCGCCACCGCCACCAATCCGCTGTTCGCGGACGTGACGAAGCAGCTCGCGGAAACCTTCGCCTGGGCACAGTCCAGCACCCTGTGGGCGCCGGACGTCATCAAGCTCGATGACGGCAGATACTATTTTTACTATAACGCCTGCAAGGGCGACTCGCCGCGCTCGGCGCTCGGCGTGGCCGTGGCCGACAGGATCGAAGGCCCGTATGTCAACAAGCAGGTGATCCTGAAATCTGGCATGTGGGGCGAGGCGGGCGCGGACGGTACGATCTACGACGCCGTCAAGCACCCGAACGTGGTCGACCCGCAGGTATTCCGGGACAAGGAAAACAGGCTGTGGATGATCTACGGCTCGTATTCGGGCGGCATCTTCATCCTGCAGATGGACCCGGCCACCGGCCTGCCGCTGGCGGGGCAGGGCTACGGCAGGCACCTGCTGGGCGGCAACCACGCGCGCATCGAAGGCGCCTACGTGCAATACAGCCCGGAAAGCGGCTACTACTACCTGTTCACGTCGTTCGGCGGGCTCGACGCGAACGGCGCCTACAACGTGCGCGTGGCGCGCTCGCGAACGCCGGACGGCCCCTACGTGGATGCGAAGGGTACCGACATGGCGACGGTAAAGTCCGACCCGGCGAAGCCGCTGTTCGACGATGCCAGCATCGCGCCGCATGGCCAGAAACTGATGGGCAACCACCAGTTCGCACTGGCGGCGGGTGAAACCGGCACGGCTCCCGGCTACGTTTCGCCGGGCCACAACAGCACGTACTACGATCCGGCGACGAAGCAGTACTTCATCATCTTCCATACCCGCTTCCCGGGGCAGGGCGAGCTGCATGAGGTGCGGGTGCACGAGATGTTCATCAACGAGGATGGCTGGCCGGTGGCCGCGCCGTTCCGCTACGTGCCGTTGAGCCGCGCCGCCGGCACGCCGTCGCCGGTCGTGGCGGCGGCCGATGTGGCCGGCTCGTACAAGCTGGTCAACCACGGCAAGGACATTTCGGCAACCATCAAGCCGTCGCAGGCGATTACCCTGGCGGCGGACGGCAGGGTGGCCGGCGCGGTCACCGGCACGTGGACGCACAAGGGTGCCAACCGCATCGCGCTGGCCGTCGACGGCACGGCCGCGGTATACAACGGCGTTCTGTCGCGGCAGTACAACACGAACGCCAATGCGTTCACGGTGACGTTCTCGGCGCAGAATGCCGACGGCGTGTCGCTGTGGGGCGCGAGGGTGGGTAACTGAGCAGGCAATCGAAGGAGTATCGGAGGATGTTGCAGATGAGGTTCCAAACGAGGTTTCAACATGTTGCACTGGCGGCGGCGCTGCTCGCCGGCGCGGCCGGCGCCCAGGCGGGCCAGGTCGGCGTGCACGACCCGGTGATGGCGAAGGACGGCAACACGTACTACGTGTTTTCGACCGGTCCTGGCATCACGTTCTACAGCTCGAAAGACATGAAAACCTGGCGTCCGGAAGGCCGGGTGTTCGCCGGCGATCCGGCGTGGGCGAAAAAGGCGGCGCCGTCGTTCGACGGCCACATTTGGGCGCCGGACATCGTCCAGCGCAACGGCAAGTTCTATCTGTACTATTCCGTGTCCGGCTTCGGCAAGAACACGTCGGGCATGGGGGTCACCATCAACAAGACGCTGGACCCGCGCTCGCCAGACTACAAGTGGGTCGACCAGGGCATGGTGATCCAGTCCGTGCCGGGGCGCGACCTGTGGAACGCGATCGATCCGGCCGTCATCGCCGACGAGCAGGGCAACGGCTGGATGTCGTTCGGTTCGTTCTGGACGGGCCTGAAGCTGTTCAAGCTGAACGCCGACTGGACCAGACCGGCCGAGCCGCAGGAATGGCACACCATCGCGCGCCGCGAGCGGCCCGCGTTCGAGCCCGACGAATCGGCCGCGCCGGCGGAAATCGAGGCGCCGTTCCTCTTCCGGAAGAACGGCTACTATTATCTGTTCGCTTCCTGGGGCCTGTGCTGCAAGAAGGAGGGGAGCACGTACCACGTCGTCGTCGGCCGCTCGAAGACGGTCACCGGCCCCTACCTGGACAAGGACGGCAAGGACATGGCGAAGGGCGGCGGCTCGCTCGTCATCAAGGGCAACCGCGACTGGGTCGGCCTGGGCCACAACAGCGCCTACACCTTCGACGGCCGCGACGTGCTCGTGCTGCACGCGTATGAAACCGCCGACGACTACCGGCAGAAGCTGAAGGTACTGGACATCAAGTGGGACGGCGGCTGGCCCGTCGTCGATCCCGCGCAGCTGAACAGCTACCAGAGCGTGCTGCTGCCGGCTGGCGCAAAGTAACCATCCTCGGTCACGAGCGATTACTGTCGAGCTTGTGTCACCCTGGTGCCAGGCACCAGGGTGACACGGCCTCAGCCATGAAAATTAGCTGTCGAGCTCGTGTCACTTCGGTGCCTGGCACCAGAGTGACACGGACTGAACTGTAGGAAAACATCCATGTCGACTCTCCGCCGCCTTGCCCTTGCCGCCGCGCTGTGCTGCGCCGGTTCCGCCCACGCCGCCGACCTGTTCCAGCTGCGCGATGTGCGCCTGGCCGCGAGCCCGTTCCTGGAGGCCCAGCAGACGGACCTGCGCTACCTGATGGCGCTCGATCCGGACCGGCTGCTGGCGCCGTTCCGCCGCGAGGCGGGGTTGCCGGCGGTGAAGCAGTCGTACGGCAACTGGGAGTCCAGCGGCCTCGATGGCCACATGGGCGGGCACTACCTGTCGGCGCTGGCGCTGATGCACGCGGCGACCGGCGACCCGCAGGTCAAGGAGCGCCTCGACTACTTCGTGCGCGAGCTGAAGCGCTGCCAGGACGCCAGCGGCGACGGCTATCTCGGCGGGGTGCCCGGCGGCAAGGAAGCGCTGGCGAAGATCGCGCAAGGCGACCTGCAGGCCGACAATTTCTCCGTCAACGGCAAGTGGGTGCCGTGGTACAACCTGCACAAGACGTTCGCCGGCCTGCGCGATGCCTACAGGATCGGCGGCAACGCCGATGCCAGGGCGATGCTGGTCGCCTATTCGGACTGGGCGCTGGGCCTGACGTCGAAGCTGTCCGACGCGCAGATGCAGGCGATGCTGCGCGCCGAGCATGGCGGCATGAACGAAGTGCTGGCCGATGTGGCCGAGATCACGGGCGATCGCAAGTACCTGGCGCTGGCGCAGCGCTTCTCGCACCGCGCCGTGCTCGACCCGCTGGAAGCGGGCAAGGACCAGCTGACGGGCCTGCACGCCAACACGCAGATCCCGAAAGTGATCGGCTTCGAACGCGTGGGCACGCTGGCGAACGATCCGAAGATGCGCGAGGCGGCCCGGTTCTTCTGGCAGACGGTGGTGAACAACCGCAGCGTGGCGATCGGCGGCAACAGCGTCAAGGAGCACTTCCACGACCATGCCAATTTCGGCCCGATGATCGACGAGGTGGAAGGCCCCGAGACCTGCAATACCTACAACATGCTCAAGCTCACCGAGCTGCTGTTCGCCGACAGGCCGCAGTCGCGCTACGGCGACTACTACGAGCGCGCGCTGTACAACCACATCCTGTCGTCCCAGCGCCCGGAAACCGGCGGCTTCGTCTATTTCACGCCGATGCGCCCGAACCACTACCGCGTGTATTCGCAGGTGGATCAGGGCATGTGGTGCTGCGTGGGCTCCGGCATCGAGAGCCACGCGAAGTACGGGCAGTTCATCTACGCCCGCGAGAAGGATACGCTGTTCGTCAACCTGTTCATCCCGTCCGAGCTGACGTGGGCCGACAAGAACGTGCGCATCACGCAGGCCACCGCCTTCCCGGACGAGGACACCACCCGCGTCACCGTCCATGGCGGCGGCAGGTTCTCGATCAAGCTGCGCTACCCGGCCTGGGTGGCCAAGGGCGCGCTGGCGGTGAAGGTGAACGGCAAGGCAGTCCAGGCCACGGCCGGCGCCGACGGCTACGTGAACATCGACCGGCAATGGCGCGACGGCGACACGGTGGACCTGAAACTGCCGATGAAGACGCACCTGGAACAGATGCCGGACAAGTCGAACTGGTACGCGGTGCTGCACGGCCCAATCGTGCTGGCCGCGAAGACCGCGCCGTTCCGGGACGAGAAGCTCAACGTGTTCGCCGACGATTCGCGCATGGGCCACATCGCCCAGGGCCAGGTCTGCCCCCTGGAGGCGGCGCCGATGTTCGTCGCCGATGCGAAGGATTTCACCAATCGCATCAAGCCCGTCAAGGGCCAGCCGCTGACATTTACCGCGCCGGGCCTGATCAGGGGCGGTCCGGATGCCGGCAACCTGCGCCTGATCCCGTTCTTCCGCCTGCATGATGCGCGCTACACGATGTACTGGCAGCGCTCGACGCCGGCCGGCCATGCGGCGCTGAAGGAACGGACCGCGCAGGATGAAAAGGAACGCCTGGAACTGAACGGGCGCACGATCGACCAGGTGGCGCCCGGCGAACAGCAGCCGGAGTCCGACCACGCCTTCAAGGGCGACGGCGCCGATTCCGGCATCAACGCCGGGCGCCACTGGCGCCATGCCACGGGCTGGTTCAGCTACGTGCTGAACAACCCGAAAGGCGAGGCGAAGACGCTGCGGCTCACGTTCGCGTCCGGCGACGCGGGCCGCCGGTTCGACATCCTGGTCGACGGCAAGGTTCTGGACTCGGTCGAGCTGGAGAAGGAGGATGAGGCGTTCTACAGCCGCGATATCGCGCTGCCGGCGGATGTCGGCGCGAAGATCGAGGTCAAGTTCGTTGCCCGGCCCGGCTCGATCGCCGGCGGCCTGTATGGCTTGAGGCTGTTGCGATAACAAAAAAGGTATGGCAGCCTGTAAAAAATATATTGGTTCGACATGGCCATTTCTTCTACCATAGCCGCAAAAGAAGAATTGCTACATTTTAGCTACTGCATTTGCAACCGCATCTGCAACGACCGACAAGCACGGAGACACGCATGACTGTACAGCGCAGGACGTTCATCGCCGCAGGTTCCCTTACACTTGCACTGGCCCTGGCCGGCATTTCCTTCCCCGCCATGGCGGCCAAGCCGCTCGTGATCGGCTTTTCGCAGGTGGGTGCCGAATCCGAATGGCGCACCGCCAACACCGTGTCGATCAAGGACGCCGCCAAGAAGGCCGGCGTGAACCTCAAGTTCGCCGACGCGCAGCAGCGCCAGGAAAACCAGGTCAAGGCGATCCGTTCGTTCATCGCCCAGAAGGTCGACGTGATCGCCTTCTCGCCGGTGGTGGAATCGGGATGGGACACGGTGCTGCGCGAAGCGAAGGCGGCCAACATTCCCGTGATCCTGACGGACCGCGACGTGAACGTGGCCGACAAGTCGCTGTACGTCACGCTGATCGGTTCCGATTTCGTCGAGGAAGGCCGCCGCGCCGGCCGCTGGCTCAACGAGTACGTGAAGAAACAGCCGGGCAAGACGTTCAACGTCGTCGAGCTGCAGGGTACCGTGGGTTCGGCGCCGGCGATCGACCGCAAGGCCGGTTTCGAGGAAGTCACCAAGGGCAACACGCAACTGAAGGTACTGCGCACGCAGACCGCCGAATTCACCCGCGCCAAGGGCAAGGAAGTGATGGAGGCGTTCCTGAAGGCGCACGGCAAGAATATCAACGTGCTGTACGCGCACAACGACGACATGGCCATCGGCGCCATCCAGGCGATCGAGGAAGCGGGCCTGAAACCGGGCAAGGACATCATCATCGTGTCCGTCGACGCGGTGCGCGGCGCATTCGAAGCCATGATCCAGGGCAAGCTGAACGTCACGGTGGAATGCAATCCGCTGCTCGGGCCGCAGCTGATGCAGGCCGCCAGGGATGTCAAGGCCGGCAAGCAGCTGCCGAAGCGCCTGGTCGTCGAGGAGCGCGTGTTCCCGGCCGAAGTGGCGCTGAAAGAATTCCCGAACCGTAAGTACTGATGTCGGCGGCAGGCATGGCAACCGACCGCACGCCGGTACTGGAGCTGACCGGCATCCATAAAAGCTTCCCCGGCGTGAAGGCGTTGCTTGACGCGGGCCTGCGCCTGTATCCGGGCGAAGTGCACACGCTGATGGGCCAGAATGGCGCGGGCAAGTCCACGCTGATCAAGGTGCTGACCGGCGTGTACACGCCGGATGCCGGCCGCATCCTGCTCGACGGGCAGGCGGTACAGCCGAACTCCACGCTGGAAGCCCAGCAGCTGGGCATTTCGACCGTGTACCAGGAAGTCAACCTGTGCCCGAATCTGTCGGTGGCCGAGAACATCTTCATCGGCCGCTACCCGCGCACCTGGTTCGGCGTGGACTGGAAGGCCATGCGCGAGCAGGCCACGGTCCTGCTGCGCCAGCTGGAGGTGGACATCGACGTCACGCAGCCGCTGGCCCGCTATTCGCTGGCGATCCAGCAGATGGTGGCGATCTCGCGCGCGCTGAACACCTCGGCGAAAGTGCTGATCCTCGACGAACCGACGTCCAGCCTGGACGAAGCCGAAGTGCAGCTGCTGTTCCGCGTGCTGCGCCGTCTGCGCGGGGAAGGCATGGCGATCCTGTTCGTCACCCACTTCCTCGACCAGACCTACGCCATTTCGGACCGCATCACGGTGATGCGCAACGGCGAGCGCGAAGGCGAGTATCCGGCCAGCGAACTGTCCCGCCTGGCGCTGATCAACAAGATGATCGGCGCGCCGGCCCAGCAAAGCGACGAAGCCGCGCCGGCCGTGAAGACCGCAAGCCACGCGGGCGGCACGCTGATGACGATCGAGGGACTGGGCCGCCGCGGCGCCCTGAAGCCGGTCGACGCCGAAGTGAAGCAGGGCGAAGTGCTGGGCCTGGTGGGCCTGCTGGGTTCGGGCCGCACCGAGCTGGCCCGGCTGCTGTTCGGCGCCGACAAGGCCGATACCGGCAGCATCACCATCGGCGGCAGGACGCGCACGTTCGACACGCCGCGCGACGCGATCGCGGCCGGCATCGGCTTCTGCTCGGAAGACCGCAAGCACGAAGGCGCGATCCTGTCGCTGTCGGTACGCGAGAACCTCGTGCTGGCGCTGCAGGCGCAGACCGGCGTGATGCGCGCCATTCCGATGAAGCTGCAGCAGGAGCTGGCGGAAAACTACGTGAAATGGCTGGGCATCAAGACGGCCAGCATCGAAACGCCGATCGGCACGCTGTCGGGCGGCAACCAGCAAAAGGTGCTGCTGGCGCGCTGGCTGTGTACCGATCCGAAGCTGATGATCCTGGACGAGCCCACGCGAGGCATCGACGTGCGCGCCAAGCAGGAAATCATGGATTACGTCACCACGCTGTGCAAGACGGGCATGTCGATCCTGTTCATCTCGTCCGAGCTGCCGGAAGTGCTGCGCTGCAGCGACCGGATGGTGGTGCTGCGCGACCGCGAGAAATGCGGCGAATACGTGCGCGGCGAGTTGAACGACGAAACCGTGCTGCAGGTGATCGCCGGCGAATTTACACGGGAAACCGCAGGGGAACAGGCATGACGCAAGTGAACATGGCCGCGCCGGCGGCGGCCAGGACCGCACCGGCGAAGGCGTCGCTGCTGTCGCACCCGCTGGCCAAGCCGGTCCTCGCGCTGGCGGCGCTGCTGGTGCTGGACATTATCTTTATTCCCGGCTTCCTGAGCCTGGAAATCAAGGACGGCCACCTGTATGGCCCGCTGATCGACATCCTGAACCGCGCAGCGCCCTTGATGCTGGCGGCGCTGGGCATGACGCTGGTGATCGCCACGCGCGGCATCGATATTTCGGTGGGCGCGGTGGTAGCGCTCTCCGGCACCGTGGCCGCGATGCTGATCGGCGGCACGATGGTCATCAACAACGGCCAGCCGGAATACGTGGCGAACACGCCGATGCCGGTGGCGCTGGCCGCCGCGCTGGGCGTCGCGATCCTGTGCGGCGCATGGAACGGCGTGCTCGTCGCCGGCCTGAAGCTGCAGCCGATCGTGGCCACGCTGATCCTGATGGTGGCCGGCCGCGGCCTGGCGCAGCTGTTCACCGACGGCCAGATCGTCACCGTGTACTACGAGCCGTACTTCTTCCTGGGCAGCGGTTACCTGCTGGGCTTGCCGTTCTCGCTGTGGGTGGTGGCGGCCGTGCTGGCGGTGGTGGGCCTGCTGTTGAAGAAAACGGCGCTGGGCCTGTTCATCCAGTCGGTCGGCATCAACCCGGTGGCCGCGCGCCTGGCCGGCATCCGCACCGCCACGCTGATCTTCTTCGTCTACGTGTTCTGCTCCACCTGCGCCGGCGTCGCCGGCCTGATGATCAGCTCGAACATCAAGAGCGCCGACGCGAACAACGCCGGCATGCTGCTGGAACTCGATGCGATCCTGGCCGTCACGCTGGGCGGCACGTCGCTGGCCGGCGGCAAGTTCAGCCTGGTGGGCAGCATGATCGGCGCGCTGATCATCCAGACGCTGACGTGGACGATCTATTCGCTGGGCGTGCCGCCGGAAGTGAACATGGTCGTCAAGGCGATCGTCGTATTCATCGTTTGCCTGTCGCAGTCGACGGGCTTCCAGAAGCTGTGGAAGGGCCGTAAATGAATGTAGCTGCCGCAACCCTGGGCGCCGCGCGCCCGAACATCATGAGCGCGCCGTGGTTCACGTCGCTGGTGACCGTGCTGCTGCTGGCCGTGTTGCTGGCCGCCGGCGGCGCCGCCTACGACGGCTTCCTGTCCGGACAGGTGATGTTGAACCTGCTGATCGACAATGCGCACCTGCTGGTGATCGCGGTCGGCATGGGCTATGTGATCCTGGCCGGCGGCATCGACCTGTCGGTCGGCTCCGTGCTGGCGCTGACGACGATGATCGCCGCCTGGCTGCTGAACGCCGGCTGGCATCCGCTGGTGGTGATCGCCATCGTGCTGTCGTTCGGCGCGCTGTTCGGCGCGCTGCAGGGCGCGCTGATCCACTTCTTCGAGCTGCAGCCGTTCATCGTCACGCTGGCCGGCATGTTCCTGGCGCGCGGCCTGTGCTACCTGATCAGCATCGAGTCGATCACGATCGAGGACCCGCTGTTCGTGGCCGCGTCGCAGTCGCAGATTCCGTTCCTCGGGGGCTTCCTGTCGCCGAGCGCCGCGATCGCCGTCGTCATGCTGGTCGTCGCCGTCTGGGCGTCGCGCCGCACCGCGTTCGGTCGCGCCGTGTACGCCATCGGCGGCAACGAGCAGTCGGCGCTGATGATGGGCCTGGCCGTGGGCCGCACCAAGATCAGCGTGTACGCGTTTTCCGGCTTCTGCGCCGCGCTGGGCGGCGTGCTGTTCGCGTTCTACATGTTGTCCGGCTACGGCCAGCATGCGCAGGGCACCGAGCTCGATGCGATCGCCGCGGTCGTCATCGGCGGCACGCTGCTGACGGGCGGCTACGGCTACGTGGCCGGCGCCCTGTCCGGCGTGCTGGTGCTGGGCACGATCCAGACGCTGATCGCCTTCGACGGCACGCTCAGTTCCTGGTGGACCAAGATCGTCATCGGCGGGCTGCTTTTCCTGTTCTGCGTGGTGCAACGGCTGCTGTCCGTCCGCTCGCAACATTCCTGAGGAGATCCAATGAAACTGCAACACCTCGGCGCCCTGGCGCTCGCGGTGGCGGCCGCCTGCGCCGCCGCTCCGGCAAGCGCCGCCAATCCGCTGTTTTCCGACAAGTTCACGGCCGATCCGGCCGTGCTGGTCGACGGGGGCCGCGTCTACCTGTATGCCGGCCACGACGAGGCGCCGCCGAAGCCCGAGGGCAAGGACTTCGTGATGAACGAATGGCTGGTCTATTCGACCTGCGACATGAAGAACTGGACCGCGCACGGCACCGCGCTGCGCTACGACGTGTTCAAGTGGGCCGGCGGCTCGGCCTGGGCCAGCGACATCACGCGCGTCGGCAAGAAGTATTATTTCTATGCGACCCTGCATGACAACGGCACCAATGCCAAGGGCATCGGCGTGGCGGTGGCGGACAGCCCGACAGGGCCGTTCCGCGACGCCATCGGCAAGGCGCTGGTCACCAACGACATGACGAAGGAAACGGATATCGCCTGGGACGACATCGACCCCGGCATCTTCGTCGACGACGACGGCACCCCGTGGCTGTTCTGGGGCAACCAGACGCTCAAGTTCGTCAAGCTGAAGAAGAACATGATCGAGATGGACGGCCCGATCCAGACCACCAGCCTGCCGCATTACACCGAGGCGCCGTATGTGCACAAGCGCAACGGCACGTACTACCTGTCGTACTCGCGCGAATTCCCCGAGCACACGGTGTACGCGACGGCGAAGAAGGTGACGGGCCCGTGGCACTACCGCGGCAAGATCATGGACCAGAACAAGAACACGCCGACGATCCACCAGGCGTTCGTGGACTTCAACGGCAAGTCCTACATCGTCTACCACAACGCCGAATTGCCGAACGGCGGCGAGTTCCGCCGCTCGGTGGCCGTGGAAGAGTTCAGGTACAACGCGGACGGCACGATCCCGTTCATCCCGCAGACCCCCGAAGGCCCGGCGGCCAATCCGACCGCGGCCTGCAAGAAATAAGAAGAAGTGCGCCGCCCCCGTTCGCGGGGGCTTTTTACATCCGCAACGATATTCCCGGACTGGAGACTCCCGTGTTCAAGCGTTCCAACTTCAAGCGTGCCCTCGTCACCGTCGCGGCCGTGCTGTGCACCGCCCCGGCGCTGGCCGGCAACCCCCTCGTCAAGGACAAGTTCACCGCCGACCCGGCCGTGCTGGCCGACGGTGGCCGCGCCTACGTGTACGTGGGGCGCGACGAATCGCCGGACGACAAGGGCTACGTGATGAACGAGTGGCTGGTGCTGTCGAGCTGCGACATGAAGAACTGGAAGGAGCACGGCACCGCGCTGCGCTACGACACGTTCAAGTGGGCCAAGGATTCCGCATGGGCCAGCGACATCGTCAAGCACGACGGCAAGTACTGGTTCTTCGCCACGGTGAGCGAGCGCGCCGCCAATGCGAAGGCGATCGGCGTCGCCGTGGCGGACAGCCCGACCGGCCCGTTCCGCGACGCCATCGGCAAGCCCCTGATCACCAGCGCGATGACCCTGCAGACCGATATCGGCTGGGACGACATCGATCCGACGATCTTCATCGACGACGACGGCACGCCGTACCTGTACTGGGGCAACCAGGTGCTCAAGTACGCAAGGCTCAAGCGCAACATGACGGAACTGGACGGGCCGATCGTGACCGAGGGCCTGCCGCAGTTCACCGAGGCGCCGTACCTGCACAAGCGGCAGGGCACCTATTACCTTTCCTACTCGCGCGACTGGCCGGAATACACGGTGTACGCGACGAGCGACAAGGCGACCGGACCGTGGCGCTACCGCGGCAAGATCATGGACGCGAACAGGAAGACGAAGACGGTGCACCACGCGTTCCTGGAGTTCAACGGCAAGTCGTACGTGGTGTACCACAACGCCGAACTGCCCGCCGGCGGCGAGCACCGGCGCTCGGTGGCCGTGGAGGAATTCCGCTACAACGCGGACGGTACCATTCCGTTCATTGCGCAAACCGAAGCGGGGCCTGCCGCCAACCCGAGCGCAAGCTGCAAGTAAAGAACTTTTTTGTAAGGACAGCCGGGACCCGCGCAATCGGGTTTCGGCGAGCCCTTCGTGGCTCAGCCGATGCCGGATTGAAACTCGGCAATGATATGATTCGCCGATGGACACACTCAATCCCAACTGGTTCCTGCGCGCCCGCCTCAAGACGCGCCAGCTGCTGCTGCTGATCGCGCTGGACGAACAACGCAATATCCACCGCGCCGCCGAGACGCTGCACATGACGCAGCCGGCGGCGTCGAAACAGATCAAGGACCTCGAGGAGATGCTGGATGTAAAGCTCTTCGAGCGCCTGCCGCGTGGCATGGAGCCAACGCTGTTCGGCGAAACGATGATCCGCCACGCGCGCATGGCGCTGACCAGTCTGTCGCTGGCGCACGACGACGTGCTGGCCCTGAAATCGGGGCTGGTGGGGCAGGTCGAGATCGGCGTCATCATGACGCCGGCGATGTCGCTGCTGCCGAAGGCGATCGCCAAGGTCAAGCTGCAGGCGCCGCTGCTGCGCATCGGCGTGCACCTGGAACCGTCGAACACGCTGCTCAACATGCTGGAACGGGGCACGCTCGATTTCATGATCGGCCGCATCCTCGAGCACGACACCAATTCGCGGCTCACCTACGAGGAACTCACCGAGGAGCCGGCATGCGCGGTGGCGCGCATCGGCCATCCGCTGGCGGGCGCGGCCAACCTCACGCTGAAGGATATCGCCAGCCACCCGTGGATCCTGCCGCCGCAGGGCAGCATCCTGCGCCACCGGGTTGACATGATGTTCCGCCGCGCCAGCCTGGAGCCGCCGGCGAACACCGTCGACACCACCGCGCTGCTGCTGATCACCGCGCTGCTGCAGCAGACCGACACGCTGCACGTAATGCCGGTCGACGTGGCGCGCTACTACCAGTCGCTCAACGTGCTGACGATCCTGCCGATCGAGCTGCCCGTCAAGATGGATGCGTTCGGCATCATCCGCCAGCAGGACCACATCATGTCGCCGGGCGCGAACCTGCTCTTGACCGCCGTGCGCAACGCCGCCAAGGAGGTGTACTGATGACGTTCGTCTTTTCGAGCCTGAACCACCCGCAACGGGTGCCGCTCGCCGCGGAACTGCATTCGCGGCCGTTCCTCAAGCTGCGCGCGCCGGAACTGGTGTCGCACATCGCCGTGTTCGGCCATGGCCGCAACAACAATGCGCAGGCGCAGCATGACCTGCTGACGGCGCTGTGCACGCACTTCGGCGTTTCCGCGCCGGCACGCGACGCCGGTTACTTCTACCACGACTTCGGCCGCTTCCGGCTGAAGTGGGAGCTGCATTCCGAGTTCGCCACGTACACGTTCGCCGAGCGCAGCGAGTCCGCCGCGGATTTCGCGCGCATGCCGATCGAGAACGTGCCGCAGGACTGGCTGCTGGCGCTGAAGGGCCGCGTGCTGGTGGCCGCCCATGTCATCCTGCGCAAGGGCGGCGCCGCCGAGCACGGGCCGGTGCATGAGCTGTTCGAAGGCGTGTCGCTGGCCGCCAGCAGCGTGATGCAGGGCGGCGAAGTCTGTTCCGACTTCGCGATCCAGGCCGACGGCTTCTCGCGCTTCGTCATCAACGACGTGCGCATGCGCGAACAGCAGGCCGGGCGCCTGGTGCAGCGCGTGCTGGAAATCGAAACCTACCGGATGATGGCGCTGTACGCCTTGCCCGCCGCGCAGCGCGCCGTGCCCGAGCTGAACGCCGTCGAGAAGGAACTGGCCGAAGCCACGCAGGCGCTGCTCGAATCGGACGGCACGACCGAGCAGGCGCTGCTGCAGAAGATCACGCACCTGGCGGCCCGCATCGAGAAGCTGTCGCTCGACAACAGCTACCGCTTCGCGGCGTCGAAAGCTTACTTCAAGCTCGTCAACACGCGCATCGACGAACTGCGCGAAACGCGGATCGAAGGCGTGCCCACCGTCGCCGAATTCATGGAGCGGCGGCTCGCGCCGGCGATGAGCACCTGCGAGGCGGTCGCCGCCCGGCAGGAAGCGCTGGCGCGCCGCATCGCCAACAGCAACGACCTGCTGCGCACCCGCGTGGGCATCGTGCAGGAAACGCAGAACCGCCAGATCCTGCAATCGCTCAATGCCCGCGCCGCCCAGCAGCTGCGGCTGCAGCAGTCGGTCGAGGGCCTGTCGGTGGCGGCGATCTCGTACTACGTGGTCGGCCTGCTCGGCTATTCGGTCAAGGGCGCCAAGATCTTCGGCCTGGTGCCGAACGCCGATGTGGTGATCGGCCTGGCCGTCCCGCTGGTCGCCGCCGGCGTCTGGCTCACGCTGCGCAACATGCACAAGCGGCTGCACCGCGGGCACCACGCCTAGAATGAGAAGTCTGATCGGGGCGGTGGCGGTGTGCCTGGCGGGGTGCGCGCCGGTGCCGTATGCCGGGCAGGGCGCGCAGGGTATCGCGGCGCTGCGTTTCATCGGCGAGCAGCGCATTGCGCTCAAGGCGCAATTCCAGGGCACGACGGTGGGCGGCCTGTCCGTCATCGATTACGATGCGGCCGCCGGCGACTGGATCCTGGTCAGCGACGACCGCTCGGCCATCGATCCGGCGCGCTACTATCGCGCAAGGCTGCGTTTCACGCCGACCTCGTTCGATGCCGTCACGCTGACCGGCGTGCATTTCTTTCGCCAGGGCGACGGTTCCACCTACCCGGACGTGCAGCGCCATGCC
This sequence comes from Pseudoduganella dura, assembly GCF_009727155.1. Classification (NCBI taxonomy): domain Bacteria; kingdom Pseudomonadati; phylum Pseudomonadota; class Betaproteobacteria; order Burkholderiales; family Oxalobacteraceae; genus Pseudoduganella; species Pseudoduganella dura. Next base: position 5,556,111 of record NZ_WNWM01000002.1, read on the forward strand.
GGGTCGGGCGGCGTGGTCGCCGATATCGAATCGGCCCGCGTCGATCCGCGCGACGGCACGCTGTGGCATGCCAGCGAGGGCGACCGCCGCCTCGGCCTCGATCCATTCGTGCGCCAGGCCGGCAGCGACGGCACGCTGCGCGCCGAACTGCCGCTCCCGGCCATGTTCAGGGCCTGGCCCGATCGCGAACGGGGCGTGCGCAACAACCTCGGTTTCGAGGGCCTGTCCTTCGCGCCGGACGGCGCCAGCCTGTGGCTGGCGCTGGAAGCGCCGCTGTACGAGGACGGCGAGCCGCCCACGCCGGAACACGGCGCCATGGCCCGCATCACGCAGCTGGACAGGGCTGGCCGCGTGCTGGGCCAGTATGCCTACCCGGTCGATGCGATTCCCGCCGCGCCGGGCGAAGGCATGCGGGCCGACAACGGCATTTCCGAGATCGTCGCCACCGGTGCGCAGACGCTGCTGGTGCTGGAGCGCGCGGCCGTGCAGGGCGCGGACGGCCGCTATCGCAACCATATCCGCCTGTACGAGGCCGATTTCCGGGGCGCCACCGATACCGGCGCGCTGCCCGCGCTGGCCGGCGCGGCGTTCCGGCCCGGCACGAAGCGCCTGGTACTCGACTTCGCGGCTCCCGGCCTGCCGGTGCCCGACAACCTGGAAGGTTTCGCCTTCGGCCCGCGGCTGCCGAACGGCCATGCCACGCTGGTCTTCGTTTCCGACGACAACTTCGGCAAGACCCAGGTGACCCAGCTGCTGCTGTTCGAAGTCCTGCCATGACCGGCGCCGCCGTGAGCCGTGCTCGGTACTTTCCCGAAAGTGCGTAAGCTTGGCCTGAAATCTCAGCCGCAGGCAATTCGCAGCAACAACATGAACGACACTGATTTTGGCAAGCTGATCTTGGACGAGACGCCGGATGCGGTGATCGTCACCGCCACGGACGGGGCCGTGCTGTACTGGACACGGGGCGCCGAATCGGTGTTCGGCTACACCGCGGCCGAAGCGATCGGACGCACCCTCGGCGAGCTGATCGTGCCGCCGGAAATGCGCGACAGCGAGCGCGCCATCATGTTCGACACGCTGGCCAACGGTTCGGCCAACTACGAGACGATGCGCCGCGCCCGGAACGGCTCGCTGATCTATATCGACAGCTCGAGCAAGGCGGTGCGCGGCAGCGGCGGCCGGCCCGACTGCATCCTGTGGACCAAGAAGGACGTGACGCCGCTGCGCGTGATGCGCGATGCGGCGCTGGTCGGCGCCCGGTTCGGCACGCTGCTGGCGTCGATGCCCGATGCGATCATCATGGCCAACGCGGCCGGGCGCATCGTGCTGGCGAACCGCCAGGCCGACGACCTGTTCGGCTACCCGCACGGCGCATTGCGCGGCCAGCTGCTGGAAGTGCTGATCCCGGAGCGCTACCGCGCCGCGCACGTGGACCAGCGCGTGGCCTATGCGCTGGCGCCCACGCAGCGGCCGATGGGCGTGGGCCGCGCGTTGTACGGCCTGCGCCAGAACGGCACCGAGTTCCCGATCGAGATCAGCCTTTCGCCGCTGGCCACGGAAGAGGGCACCCTCGTGATGAGCGCGATCCGCGATATCAGCGAGCGCAAGCGCATCGAGCACGCGCTGCAGGAAAAGAACGCCGAACTGGCCGATGCCAGCCTGGCGAAAGACCGCTTCCTGTCGAGCATGTCGCACGAGCTGCGCACGCCGCTCAACGCGATCATCGGCTTTACCGGCACGCTGCTGATGCAGCTGCCCGGCCCGGTGAACGTGGAGCAGGAGCGCCAGCTGCGCACGATCCAGTCGAGCGCGCGCCACCTGCTGTCGCTGATCAACGATATCCTCGACATCACCAAGATCGTTTCCGGCAAGGTGGAGCTGAAGCAGGAACCGTTCGATTGCCGCCGGCTGGTGCAGGACGTGGCGGCGATGTTCGCGCCGCTGGCACATGCCAAGGGGCTGGCGCTGCGCGTGACGCAGGTCGAACGCGACGTTACCGTGTGCACCGACCGCCGCGCCGTGCAGCAGATCCTGATCAACCTGCTGAACAATGCGATCAAGTTCACCGAGCACGGCGAGGTGCGGGTGGATGTCGATATCGATATCGACGAAGGCGGCGGGGACGGCGGGCAGGCCGTGCGGATCGACGTGGCCGACACCGGCATCGGCATCGAGCGCGACAAGCTGGGCCTGCTGTTCAAGCCGTTCACGCAGATCGACCAGGGCAGCACGCGGCAGTTCGAGGGCACCGGCCTGGGGCTGCACCTTTCGGAGCGGCTGGCGGGCCTGATCGGCGCCCGCATCGCCGTGCGCAGCCGGTTCGGCGAAGGCAGCGTGTTCACGCTGCGGCTGCCGTATGCGCCCGGCCAGCGCGCGCTGCCCGGCGCGGCGGCGCGCTGACGGGCGCACGGGCGGCCGGACGGCACGGCCGCTTCATTACACTTTTTTGCTCCCGTTTCCATTGGATTTCTGGCAAGATGCGCCGCAGAGCAACTTCGCGGAGACGACGCATGGCAGGAGAACGCAGGGGGCGCTGGCTCCGGCGCATCGGGTGGGGCGTGCTGGCCCTGGCGGTCGTGGTGGTGATGACAGTGTGGTTCTTCCTGCGCGGCAGCCTAGCCCAGCTCGACGGCAAGCATACCGTGCCGGGCCTGCGCGGCCCCGTCACGGTGCATCGCGATGCGCTGGGCATGCCGTCGATTTCCGGCGGCGACCGGCTCGAAGTGGCCTACGCGACCGGTTTCGTGCACGCGCAGGACCGCTACTTCCAGATGGATCTGCTGCGCCGGGTGGCGGCCGGCGAGCTGGCCGAACTGTTCGGCCCGAAAGCGCTGCCGACCGACCGCGAACACCGGCTGCACCGCTTCCGCGCGCGCGCGGCCGATGCCTACGCACTGCTCCCCGAACCCGACAGGCAACTGCTGGAGCGCTACGCGGCCGGCGTCAACGAAGGCCTGAATGCGCTGGGCACGCGGCCGTTCGAATATGGCCTGCTGGCGCAGGCACCCCGCTCCTGGTCGGCGCACGACACGCTGCTGGTGATCTGGGCGATGTATTTCGACCTGCAGGGCACCACGGCGCGGCGCGAGCTGTCGCGCGGCTGGCTGCGCGACAATTCGACGCCGGAGCAGCTGGCGTTCCTGCTGCCGCCGGCGTCGCGCTGGGATGCGCCGCTGGACGGGAACGATATCCCGGCACCGCAGGCGCCGATCTCCGCCACGGCGCCGTCGTGGTGGGGGCAGCCCGGCCCGCGCGATGCCGCGCTGCTGGCGCTGGCCGCATCCCCGGCGGCATCCCCAGCCAACACCCGGGCCGAAAACCTCGATACGATGGAAGCCAATATCGGCAGCAACAACTGGGCGGTGTCCGGCGCGCGCAGCGCCACCGGCGGCGCCATCGTCTCCGACGACATGCACCTGGGGATCAAGTTGCCGAACACGTGGTACCGCACGCTGCTCCAGGTTCCGGACAGCAACGGCAGCACGCGCCGCATCGTCGGCGTCACGCTGCCGGGCACCCCCTTCGTCGTGGCCGGCAGCAACGGCCACGTGGCCTGGGGATTCACGAACAGCTACGGCGATTTCCTCGACCTGGTGCCGGCCGCGCGCGACGCCGCCCGGCCCGGCCAGGTGCGGCTGGGCGGCAAGTGGGAGACGCCGGTAGCGCACCAGGAAACCATCCTGGTGAAAGGCGCGCCGGCCGAGACGATGACGGTGCGCGCCACCTCGCGCGGCCCGTTGTTCGATACCGCCGGGCGCACCTATGCGCTGCACTGGATCGCCCACGAAGCCGCGCTGCTGAACGTGAACCTGCGGCGCCTGGAAGCCGTCAATACCGTCGACGAAGCGCTGGCGGTGGCGAACGGTGCCGGCATGCCGGCGCAGAATTTCGTGGCCGGCGACGCCGCCGGCAACATCGGCTGGACCATTGCCGGCCCGCTGCCGCGCCGCACGCACGGCGGCGCACCGGGCACCGACGCCAGCTACCCGCTGGCCGACGGCACGGCGGGCTGGCAGGGCTGGCTGCGGCCCGGGGAATACCCGCGCGTGGTGAATCCGGCCGGCGGCCAGCTCGTCACGGCGAACAGCCGGCAGCTGGCGGGGCGGGGCGCGGAACTGCTGGGCGACGGCGGCTATGACCTCGGCGCGCGCACACGCCAGGCGAGCGACGCGCTGGCGGCGCTGGGCCCGAAAACGGACGAGAAGGGCGTCTACGGCGTGATGCTCGACGACCGTGCGCTGTTCCTGGCGCCATGGCGCGACCGCGCGGTGGCCTTGCTGGACGCTGCCGCCGTCAAGGCCGACCCGAAGCGCGCCGAGGCGCTGCAGGCGCTGCGCTCGGGCTGGACCGGCCGCGCCAGCGTGGATTCGACCGGCTACCGCGTCGCGCGCGGCTACATGTGGAACCTGTATGAGCTGCTGTATGGCGGCGCCAACATGCAGCTCAAGGAATGGGGCGGCAATGCGGCGCTGGCCGGCAAGCGCTGGCCGGAAATCCTGGCGCGCCTGCTCGACGAGCAGCCGGCCGGCTGGCTGCCACGCCAGTACGCCACCTGGCGAGACCTGCAACTGGCCGCGCTCGACCGCACGATCGGCGACCTGGCGGCGGATGGCACGCCGCTCAGGCAGGCCACCTGGGGCGCCTTCAACACGGCCGGCATCGCGCACCCGATCGCCGGCGCCGTGCCGGCCCTGCGCAAATGGCTGAGCGTGCCGGCCGACCAGCTGGCGGGCGATACCAACATGCCGCGCGTGGCCGGCCCGGCGTTCGGCCAGTCCGAACGCTTCACGGTGTCGCCGGGCAAGGAGGAGGCGGGCATCTTCAACATGCCGGGCGGGCAGAGCGGGCATCCGCTGTCGCCGTATTTCCTGGCCGGCCACTCGGACTGGGTGCGTGCCCGCGCCACGCCGCTGCTGCCGGGGCCGGTGCAGCACACATTAGCCCTCGTGCCGTGATCCGGCGCGCCTTTCGGTGCATAATGTGCCGGAGCAATCAACACCAGAAGAGGCGTGCATGATTAACGATTTCGCTGCGGCGGCCCAGGCCACGATGGCCTATCTGCGCCGCCGGCTTGGCTTGCAGTTGTGGATGGTGACGCGATCCGAAGGAGACGACTGGATCGTGCTGTATGCCGACGAAGCCGCGTCGGCCGGCAACGCCGCCTATGGCATCGCGCCGGGGCAGTCGTTCCGCTGGACCGATACCTTCTGCTCGCGGATGGTGCTGGGCCATGGCCCGGGCATCGCGCCGTCGACGCGGCAGGTGCCGGCCTATGCGAACGCGCCGCTGGCCGCCCACCTGCCTACGGGCGCCTACGTGGGCGTACCGCTGCGGCGTTCCGACGGCTCGCTGTTCGGCACCCTGTGCGGCATCGACCCGCGGCCGCAACCCGACACGATCTGCGACGAACTCGATACCGTGACGCTGATGGGCGACCTGCTGGGCCGTATCCTCGCCACCGAGCTCGATGCCGGCTCGGCATCGCGGCGCGCGGACCGTGCCGAGGTCGATTCCACGCGCGACCCGCTGACCGGCGTCGTCAACCGCCGCGGCTGGGACATGCTGGTGCGGCGCGAGGAGGAACGCTGCAGCCGCTACGGCCACTCGGCCTGCGTGGTGTCGCTCGACCTGGACGACCTGCGCTTCACCAACGATACGCTGGGCAGGGCGGCCGGCGACAGCCTGCTGATCCGCACCGCGCGGGCGCTGGAGGGCGTCACGCGCGGCACCGACACGGTGGCCCGCGTGGGCGACGACGAGTTCGCGATGCTGATGGTCGAATGCGACTACTTCGACGCGCAGGCGCTGCTGGTTCGCGTGCAGGAGGCGCTGGCCGGGGCGGACGTGCGGGCCTCGCTGGGCATGGCGCTGCGCAAGCCGGGCTACGACCTGGAAGAAGCGTACGCGATGGCCGACGCGGAGATGGACCGGGCGAGGCGCAGCCGCAAGGTGCTCAACTGACCACGCGGCTGTCCGCCTGGCCGGGCGGCTGAGCGGCCGTTGCAGGCATGGCGGCGGCGCGCATCTTCAGGCCGAACAGCGGCCGCAGCGGCGGCACGCGGCGCACGATCTCGAAGATCCCGAAGCTGGCCGCGACCGTCATCGCGACCAGCACGATGCCCTCCATGAGCGGCGGCAGCGCCGCGGGACGCAGCAGCTGCGTGAAGCACACGATCAGCGTCTGGTGCAGGATGTAGACCGGGAACACGGCCTGCGCCAGGTATTGCCGGGCCGGTCCGTCATGAGACAGGTGGCGCCGCGCGAAGCCGCACGCCGCCGCCACCGCGCACCACTGGCAGGTGGTCCAAACCACGCGCGCCGGCGTGAGCCATGCCTGGATGGCTTCAGGGTTGCGGTGGCAGGCCACCAGCACCACCCAGCACGCGAGTGCCGTGCCGAGCGCGGCGAAGCGCAGCCGTTCCAGCTCGCGCCAGAACGCCGCCTGGCCCGACAAGGCCGCGCCGGCCAGGAACAGGGGCAGGTAGGTGGCATGGTTGAACCAGTCGTCGACCAGCGCGTGGGTTTCCTCGAAATGGGGTTTCAGCGCGATGCGGATCACGGCCAGCAGGGCCGCCGGCAGCACCAGCGCCTTCCAGCCGCCCAGCAGCCGGGCCAGCGCCGCGCCGGCCCGCTCGATGCGTTCCCGGCCGAGCATGGCGGCCAGCGCCGCCAGCAGCAGCGTATAAGTCCATACGTAGGGCAGGTACCACAGGTGGTTCCAGGTGGGCAGGGTCAGGCATTCGCCTTCCTTGCAGAAGCCGCCATAAGCGTGCAGGTACAGCTTCATGAAATCGGTATAGCTGCCCGCATAGCCGAGCTTTCCGGCGACCTCGAAATACGGCTGCGGCGGCACGATCACCAGCATGCCGAACAGCAGCGGCACCAGCAGCCGCGCGCTGCGTTCGCGGATGAACGTCACGGTCGCCAGTTTTCGCAGCAGGAAGGCCGACGCGACGCCGGAGACGAGGAACAGCAGCGACATCCGCCACGGCGACGTCAGCAGCATCAGCGGCTCGATCGCGCTGCTCGCGTGCGGGCTTTTCACGTGCCAGTCCCAGGTCACGTAGTACATGCCGGTGTGGTACAGGATCAGCAGGAAGAAGGCGAGGATGCGGAGCCAGTCGAGGAAGTACAGGCGGTGGTTGTCGGGCATGGCGTGGTCCGGGTCGATGGGGATGACCACAGGTTAGTCGGGCGCGCGCGGTGTCGCGAGGCTTTTGGGGCGACGCGGAGATCGGCGGGGCGGGGCGGGGCCGCCGCACCGAAGCCTGCGTTTGTAACGAGGCCACGTTCTAATGTTCACGCCAATAATCGACTGGAATAGACTCTTCTAGTTTGAATTGGACCGATTTAGGTAACCTGATGTGCGTTACTTCGGGATGACAGCTTGCAGAGAACGCATTGGCTTTTTTTCACCCTGCTACGTACTTCTTTTTCCGCCCTAGAGCTGATATTCGCACCTGACCGTCGCAAGTTGAATTTGCGCTGAAGAGCGACTCGGTACCTGGCCAGTCGCCGTCGTACGTATAGCACTCGAGGCGACCGCTTTCGCCCCCAGTGCAGACATCGGATAAAGCTACAGCAGTGCCTACCTTGATAAATCTTGCTCTAGATCCATCGTATCCAGATCCGTGTCGTTAGCGAGTGGGGTCCCCATCACCTTCAGCCACAAGAAGCCGCATATGCCTGCACCCAACGAAGCTGCGAGAATTGCCATCTTTGATGCATTGATTACTTCTGGCTCCCCTTCAAATGCGAGATTGGTGATGAAGATCGACATGGTGAAGCCTATACCGCCAAGCAGCCCTGCACCCAGCACGTGGCGCCAAGCCAAGTCTAGTGGCAGGCGGCACAGGCCAACAGACACCGCTGCAAAGGTGAACAGGAAGATGCCGACCGGCTTGCCCACGACTAAACCGAGGATGATGCCTAGGCTGTTCGCATCCAGCAGGGTGGACATCCATCCGGCGCCGATCACGATGCCGGTATTAGCCAGCGCAAAGATGGGCAGGATCAGGAACGTTACGGGGGTGTGCAGGGCATGTTCAAGTCGGTGCGATGGCGACTGCGCATCGTCCTGACGTGCAGAATACGGAATGGCGAACGCCAGTAGCACGCCGGCAATAGTGGCGTGCACGCCGGACTTGAGCATCAGGAACCACATCAGCGCTCCACCGAGCAGGTAGGGCAGCATGGACATCACGCGTAGGGCCCGATTCATAACCAGCAGGGCGCCGAATACTACCAGCGCGCCAAGCAGGTACGCGAACGACACCTCGGCGGTATAGAACAGCGCGATGATGACGATCGCTCCGAGATCGTCCATCACCGCCAGGGCGGTGAGAAAAATCTTCAGCGATGCCGGCACGCGATTGCCTAGCAGAGCAAGCACGCCCAGCGCGAAAGCGATGTCGGTCGCCATGGGAATCCCGACACCGGCCTGCGCCGGCGTGCCGCTATTGAAACCGAAGTGGATCAGCGCGGGTACCACGATGCCCCCGGCGGCCGCTAGCATCGGCAGCAGCGCGTTCCGGAGGTCGGAAAGCTCGCCGTTATACAGTTCGCGCTCGAGCTCGAGGCCGATCAGCAGGAAGAAAATCGCCATCAGTGCGTCGTTTACCCAGTGCTCGATGCTCAGTCCTGCCACATGGAGGTGCCAGAAGTCGAGATAGGCCGTGCCTGACGGGGAGTTGGCGATCGCCAGCGACGCGAGCGTGCACAGGATTAGTACGATGCCGCCTGCCTTGCTTGACGAAGCGAAGGCCTTGAAGGTGTCGGACAGACGCTGCTCGATGCGCATCACGCGGCCCCCAAGGTTCCGGAGCAAGGAGAGGGGGAGAGAAACGGGTAAGGAAAAAGAGGAGTCATAGGTGGTCGCGAAAAAACCGCGTGGCGGCCCGACCATCGCGCGTCCTGTCGTACCCGTACAGTACGAACACCCAGCAATCATTATAGCTCGACATCTTTGCAGATCATGTTGGCGGCAGCCTCAGTAAAGCTTGTCCAGCCTGATGCGAACGGACTATGCCCGCTTTTGGCCGAACTCGGCCGTTCGGTTCAGGATCGCACGTGTTCAGGTAAAAAATCACGGACGATCACGACCGGCAGCAATTTCTGATACCGCGTGGCTCGATGGAGGCTGCGATGTATCGATGCCCAGCGTTGGCGCACCCTGCGGTTGTTTGAGTGGATGCTCAAGGAGCGATGATTTGGCTCGCTGTCAGTTCTTGTCCAGTCCGACGTTCACGTTCAGGCCCGTGACATCGAATCCGCCATTGAAGTTGACGTTCAGGAGTTCGTGCGAATTTTTCCAGGTCTTGCGGTCATGGCTAGCCCAGTATTTGTACACGTAAACCTCCTGGTTGAACATGATATTGCCCAGCACCGCCTGTTGCTCCTTGAGCAGAGATCCATGCGCATTCAGATTGACGCGGATCGGCGAATGGGCTGGGATGTAAAGCACATACTCGGCGCTGGCGGGCGGCGTGTCGCCCATCTTCACCAGGGGCAGGGCATCGATTTGCGCGACCGGGGCCGGCAACATTGATGCGCAGCCGGCCAGAATGACAGCGGACAGGGCGCAAAAGAGTTTTTTCATCGTTTCCCCAACTGGGCAGGAAGTTATAAAGCGTCATGGCGACCATCATTGCCACCCACGCGAATGGCGATAATGAAAAGCGAATTATTGGCAGGCGAGCCGCGTGACAATCATCAAATTGCCTGGGGAATCACTGGTTTAAGTTCGATTGGAGGGCGATGATTTGCGGCGCAGCATGGCACTGTTTCTCGGAGCCAGGCCCCCTCCAACGATAAATCAGTGGTTCCATAGTTGGTCCTTGCGGATGCAGGTCAGCGCAGCTGCGCCAGTGCGGCTAGTACGCCAGGCCGGTACTGCCGGCTCAGCGGCACCGTACCACCGTCGGTGAGCAAAATTTCGCCGTCGCCCTTGTCGTTGGCGACGATGCGTTCGATCCACGGCAGGTGCACGGCGGCGCGGCGGTGGCAGCGCACGAACGCCGGGCCGATGGTGTCGAGCAGTCCGGCCAGCGTCTGGCGCATCAGCGGGGCGGCCGTGCCGTCGTGCAGGGCCACGTAGTTGTCGGCTGTTTCGATCCAGCGGATGTCGGCGATGCGCACGATGCGCGTCACGCCGCGCTCGGTGACGAGCAGCTGGCGCAGCGGCAGGCCGGCGGCAGGCGCGGGCCGGTCATGATCGCCCGCACGCGCATGCGGCCGCCGGTCCAGCCGCTCCTGAAGCCGCGCCAGCGCGCGGGCCAGCCGGGCCGGGTCGCACGGCTTGAGCAGGTAGTCGATCGCGTTGGCGTCGAAGGCGCGCAGCGCGTAGTCGTCGAACGCGGTCACGAAGACCACCAGCGGCGCCGGATCGGGCAGCGAAGCCGCCAGTTCCAGCCCGCTGATGCCGGGCATCTGGATATCGAGCAGCAGCGCGTCGGGCCGGAACGTGTCGATCTTCGCCAGCGCCTCGAACCCGTCGCGCGCCTCGTCCACGGCGGTCACGCCATCGTGTCCTGCCAGCAGCCGGCGCAGCCTGTCCCGCGCGGGCCGCTCATCGTCGACGATCAGGATGCGCATGCCGCCTCCACGCAAGGCAGCGACAGTTCGGCGCGCACTCCGGCCGGTGCCAGCGGGCGCAGGGAAAGCGCGGCGCTGTCGCCGTGCAGCGCGGACAGCCGCGTGCGCAGGTTCGCCAGCGCGCTGCCGGTGCCGCGGCCGGCAGGCTGCGCGAGACTGCCGGCATCGTCCTCGACGGCAAGCAGCAGGCGATCGCCGTGGCGCCGCGCCGTGACGGTCACACGGACACACACCGTACTCTGCTCGACCGTATGCCGGAACACGTTCTCCAGCAGTGGCTGCAGGCTCATCGCCGGGACCAGGCAGTGCTCCAGGCCCGCATCGATGCGCCAGGCGATCGTTACCCGGTCGGCGAAACGCTCGGCCATCAGTTCGGCGTAACCGCGCAGCAGCCGCAGCTCGGCCGCCAGCGGCACCTGCTGGGCGTTGTCGCCCAGCGCGGCGCGCAACAATTCCGCCAGCCGCACCAGCAGCGCATCGGCGCGCTCGACGTCTTCATGCATGACGGCGGCGATCGTGTTCAGCGCATTGAACAGGAAATGCGGCTGCATCTGCTGCGTCAGCTGGTGCAGCTGGGCGGAGCGCAGCTGCGTGGCCACCCGCTCGGCGCGCAGCCGTTCGCCCAGCATGAGCTGCCACGACAGCACGCCGAACGTGATGCAGACGAAGATGGCGAAGAAGATCGTCATCTTGATGTTCTCGTAGACCAGTACGCCCGGCCAGGCGCCGTGGGGATAGATCTCGCCCATCATCGCGTAGACGGCGTGGCGGATGCCGAACGCGATCGGCACGAACGCCACCCAGAACAGCAGCAGCCATGGCGCCTGGCGGGCGAACCAGGCGCGCGGGTGCGCCACGAGGCCGTCGTGGCGGCGCGTGAAACGGCGCTGCACCAGCAGCAGGAGCGTGCCGGTGACGGCGGACGAGCTTTCCCACAGCAGCGGGTGCCACAGCGGGCCGTCGTCGTTGCGCAGGAAGTCCTGCACGGCCGTCACGATCATCAGGCTCCAGAACAGGATCCAGGCCGTGGCGATGACGAGGCGCACGCGCCGGGGCAGCCGCGGGTCGTCCATCAGTGCTTGTGCCGCGCCTCGACGAGATCGATCTCGCGCACCAGCTTGCGCGAAATCTCGTCGGAGATGTGTTCATGGCGCGCCAGGCCGAAGATGGTGCGGCGCTCGGCCTGCAGGGCGGCCATCCGCAGCAGGCGCTCGGCCGAGTCGAGCTTGCGGTAGCGCGCCACGTCCTCGTCGTCGACGGCGGCGGTCGTGTCGAGGCGGTGCTGGTACAGCGCGATCACGCGCGCCGCCGCCTCCGGGTACATGTCGCTGTCGGCACCGCTCTGGAGCTGCTCCATCTGGGCCCGCTCCACGGCGGCGATGGCGGCGCTGGCGGCTTCGCGGCGCGCCAGGTCTTCCTCCTTCTGCTCGGCCGGCTCCTCGGGGAAATCCATGCCCGCCAGCAGCCGCGGCAACGCAACGCTGGCCAGCACCAGCGAGATCAGGATCACGGTGGAGGCCAGGAAGATCGTCAGGTCGCGTGCGGGGAACGGCGCGCCGGAAGGCAGCGCCAGCGGCAGCGTCATCACGCCGGCCAGCGTGATCGCGCCGCGCACGCCGGCCAGCGACGTGGCCAGCAGCAGCCGCAGCGGCGGCTTGGGGGCATCCTCGCCGCGCCGGTTGCGCCGGTACAGCGTGATGCGCAGCGCGGCCCATACCCAGATGAAGCGCAGCACGAGCAGGCCGAACGAGATCGAGAACGCGTACAGCACCAACCACCAAGGGTTCAGGTGGCCGCTCTGGTCCAGCGAGACGCGGGCGCCGTGCAGGATATCGGGCAGCTGCTCGCCCAGCAGTACGAACATCACGCCGTTCAGCGCGAACTGCACCGTGTCCCACACGGCCGAGCGCTGGATCCGTGTGGCGGCCATCGCCTGGCCGGACAGTTCCACGTAGCTCATCGTCACGCCAGCGGACACGGCGGCCAGGATGCCCGATGCATTGGTGTGTTCGGCCGCCAGGTAGGCACCGAACGGGATCAGCAGGTTGACGAGAATCGGCGAGCCGGCCGGCTCGCCGAATTGGCGCACCAGCCAGCGCTGCGACCAGGTCACCAGCATCGTGACGCCGACGCCCGCGGCAATGCCGCCGGCTACCAGCCATACGAATGTCAGCGACGCCTGGGTCAGCGAGAACGTGCCCGTCATCGCGGCGGCCACCGCGAAGCGGAAGCACACCAGGCCGCTGGCGTCGTTGAGCAGCGATTCGCCCTCGAGGATGTGCATCAGCCGCTTCGGGATCGGCGCGCGCGAGGCGATCGACCCCACGGCCACCGGATCGGTCGGCGACACGATCGCCGCCAGCGCGAACGCCACCGGCAGCGGCATCGCCGGGATCAGCCAGTGGATCAGGAAGCCCGCGCCGACCACCGTGAAGATGACGAGACCGAACGCCAGTTCGAGAATGATGCCCTTGTCGCGGAACAGGCCGCTTTTCGGGATCCGCCAGCCGTCGAGGAACAGCAGCGGCGGCAGGAACAGCAGGAAGAACAGCCCGGGATCGAGCTGCACGCCGTGGCCGGTATAGCCGGCGATCGCGGCGCCCAGCCCGATCTGCACCAGCGGCAGCGGCAGCGATACCGGCAATACCCGGACGAGATAGGCACTGGCCACCACGGCCAGCAGCATGGCCAGTACGATTTCGATCGAATCCATTGTTGCGTGTTGCCCCTTATTGCGTGATTACCTGTGCGTGCGCTTTGCTTACGCATTTGTTTATTAAGCCATTGCAATTATAGGGGACGGGGCGAAGCCGGCAGGGCGGGCAAAGGCAAAGAGCCCGCGGAGGGGCCGCGGGCAGGCTTGAGGGCAATGCTCAGCTGCGCGGCTGCCGGCGCCGCCCGATACGGGAGTGGCGGCCGGCAACCATGGCGAACAGGCCCGTGCCGAGGATCGCCATCGAGCCGGGCTCGGGGATTTCCTGCTGCAGCGCGCTGACGAGCGTATTTTGCTGCACCGTGATCTGGTAGTCGCGGTTGGCCTTCAGCTGGGCCGAGGTCTCCTTGAGCTGGAACGTCTTGGCGGGGGAGTACAGCGACGTGCCGTTGTAGCCGTGCGTGCGGCTGACCGTTGCCATGCCGTTGATTTCGTTGGGTGCATAGGCCAGCATGGACTCTCCCGTGAGGATGTCGATGATGTTCACGCTCCACGAAATGCGTGCGTTGGCGGTGGTGACGGGCCGGCCTCCCGGCGACGAGTAGGCCATCGCGAACGGCGTGGCGTCGAACGACACGGTCATCGTATCGCTGCTGCCGAGGCGGAACATCATCGTGTTCGAACTGCCGACGGAGGAATTACTGTTCGCAAACTGCATGTTCAGCGACGTTGCCACGTCGGCCCGCGTCTGCGAGTGCGCGCCGGCGGCTCCGCCGTTCATCGAAATGGCGGAGCCCTTGAAATACTGGTCCGCATAGCCGAAGTTGCCGCTCATCGGCAGCAGCGCGTTGTGGGCCGTGAAGTTGTTTTCCCCGAAGGCGGGGCAGGGCGCGCCCACGCACTGGTGCGCCACGTCGGGCGCGGTGCCGATCGCGGACAGGGCTTTGTACTGGTGGTTCAGCGATGCCGTGGCATGCGCGTCGTTCATGCCGATGAGCTTGGAGAAATCCGTGTTCTTGAACACGTTGCCGTTGGAGCGCGTGAGCTTGAAATTGTTGATGTCCAGTATCGCCGAGGCGAATGTGCTGGCCGCAGCGGTCTGCATTCCGAAGGTCGCAATCGCCGCTGCGACGAGAAGACCCTTGTTGATGACGATCATTTTGAACCCCTGGAGTAGATTGGCGTATCTCCGGTCCGTGACCGGCTGCTATCTCAAGAGCATTATTGGTGCCAGGGGAATTTATATTGCAATTTCAACCACTTGGCACTGCAGGGGCCGCTTATAGCAGGAACATGCCAAGAATTCCGACGCTGCCCTCGCGGATCCGGGCTCCGGATCGGTACCCCGCTGTCGTCCAAATAATTGCATTTCACTCTGGTTTTTATCAAAACGGTCTGGCATAATCATGCCTCTTCTGCGGGAGTAGCTCAGTTGGTAGAGCGCAACCTTGCCAAGGTTGAGGTCGAGAGTTCGAGACTCTTCTCCCGCTCCAGGATTCAAAACGGCAGCCTTCGGGCTGCCGTTTTTCGTTGGCGCATTCGTTTCCCGCACGTCGCTTCCCCGCATGCGTGCCGCGCTTCGCGCCGCAGCCGATCCGATCCCGTTCGCACTGTTGTTTCTCGGCACTATTCGGTGTTGATGTAATGTACAGGAACGGCTGTTCCACCGGTTTTCTCCCCTATACTGCGACGAATCGCCTGCTGCAAGCGGGCAGCTCACACCCATGGGGACCCCAGCATGAAAAGCGTGCAACAGGAAATCGACGAACGTACCAATCTGACCAACACGAACAAGTTCGAGCTGCTGCTGTTCCGCCTCGGCGGCGACGAGAACGGCGACCGTTCGGAGCTGTACGGCATCAACGTTTTCAAGATCCGCGAAATCGTGGCGATGCCGCCGGTGACGGCGGTGGCCGGCGCGCAGCCGCACATGCTGGGCGTGGTCAACCTGCGCGGCCAGATCATTCCCGTGATGGACCTGCCGGGCATCATCGGCGTGAAGCCGAAGACGGGCCTGAACATCATGCTGGTCACCGAATTCGCCCGCACCACGCAGGCGTTCGCCGTGGAATCGGTCGAAGAGATCGTGCGCCTGGACTGGAGCCAGGTGCTGACCGCCGAGGGCAGCAACGCCACCGGCATGGTGACGTCGATCGCCCGCCTCGATGGCGACACCAGCGGCACCCGCCTGGCCCAGGTGCTGGACGTGGAAACGATCCTGCGCCGCATGGTGCCCGCCGAAGGCAAGGAAGTGGACCCGGAATCGATCCCCACGATCGCGCTGAAGCAGGGCGCGTTCATCCTCGCGGCCGACGACTCGGTGGTGGCGCGCAACCTGATCGAGCAGGGCCTGCAGGCGATGCACGCGCCGTTCGTGATGACGAAGTCCGGCAAGGAGGCGTGGGACAAGCTCAACAGCATCGCCGTCGGCTGCAAGGCCGAAGGCATCGAGGTGAGCGAGCGCGTGGCGCTGGTGCTGACTGACCTGGAAATGCCGGAAATGGACGGCTTCACGCTGACCCGCAAGATCAAGCAGGACCCGCGCTTCGCCAAGATCCCGGTGGTGATCCACTCTTCGCTGTCCGGCAAGACCAACGAGGATCACGTCAAGGGCGTGGGCGCCGATGCCTACGTGGCGAAGTTCGTGGCCGAGGACCTGGCCGCCACCATCAAGAGCGTGCTGCACAAGAAAGACGCATGAGCCGCGTCCGGCGTGCGCCGGACCGCAGCCGCAAGCCGGGCCGTCGCCCGGCTTTTTTTTCGATGCTATGATTGCCTTTCCGCTAAGGAAGCGCTGATTTAATTCTGGCGGGAGGGAATGGTTCCGAAAAATGTGTCAGGCAAGGCGTAAATCATCGTCAATACCTGGGTATTGACGATGATTTGCAACGCAGCATGGCGCTTTTTCTCGGGACCAGGCCCCCCTCCACGAATAAATCAGCGGTTCCCAATGCAGTAATCCAGCTCAAGGAGGCAAGCATGGCAGCAAAAACCATTCTGTTCCTGACCGGCGACTTCGCCGAAGACTACGAGACCATGGTGCCGTTCCAGGCGCTGCAGGCGGTGGGGCACACGGTGCATGCGGTCTGCCCCGGCAAGGGCGCCGGCGACACGATCAAGACCGCCATCCACGATTTCGAGGGCGACCAGACCTACACCGAAAAGCCCGGCCACCGGTTCACGCTGAACGCGGCGTTCGACGACGTCGACGTGGCGAACTACGAGGCGCTGGCGATCGCCGGCGGCCGTGCTCCCGAATACCTGCGCCTGAATCCCCGCGTGATCGAGATCGTGCGGCAGTTCGCCGAAAGCGGCAAGCCGGTCGCCGCCGTCTGCCACGGCGCGCAATTGCTGGCGGCGGCGGACGTGATCCGCGGCCGCAGGATCTCGTGCTACCCGGCCTGCGCGCCGGAGGTGAAACTGGCCGGCGCGGAGTTCGCCGATATCGCCGTCGATGCCGCCGTCACCGACGGCCAGTTCGTCACCGCGCCCGCCTGGCCCGCGCACCCGCAGTGGATCGCCCAATTTCTGCGCAAGCTGGGCACGGAAATCAGGCTGTAGCCGGGCCCCGCCGGGCCCGGAGCGTCACGCGGCCAGCTGCGGCGCGTGCCAGCGCAGGTGGTCTTCGACGAACGTGGCGATGAAGTAGTACCCGTGGTCGTACCCCGCGTGCCGGCGCAGCGTCAGCGGCTGGCCGGCGCGGGCGCAGGCCGTCTCGAACAGTTCCGGTTTCAGCTGCTCGTGCAGGAACTTGTCGGCCAGCCCCTGGTCGACCAGGATCCCGGCGGGGAAAGGATTGCAGCTCTTCGACATCAGCACGCTCGCATCGTGTTCCGCCCACGCGAATTCGTCGTCGCCCAGGTAGCCGGTGAATGCCTTGCGGCCCCACGGGCACTGCACCGGCGCGGCGATGGGCGCGAATGCCGAGACCGACCTGAACAGGTCCGGCCGGCGCAGCGCCAGCGTCAGCGCGCCGTGGCCGCCCATCGAATGGCCGAAGATGCCGATCCGGCCGCCATCGACGGGCAAGTCGCGCGCGACCAGCTCGCGAAGTTCGTGGATGTAGCTCTCCATCCGGTAATGCCGCGACCAGGGTTCGAGCGTCGCGTCGAGGTAGAAGCCGGCGCCCGCGCCGAAGTCCCACGCGTCGGTTTCGCCGGGCACGCCGGCGCCGCGCGGGCTGGTATCGGGCGCCACCAGCACCAGGCCCAGTTCCGCGGCCACGCGCTGGGCGCCCGCCTTGGTCATGAAGGTCTCTTCGTTGCAGGTCAGTCCGGCAAGGTAGAACAGGGCCGGCAGCCGCGCGCCGTCGGCATGCGGCGGGATGAACACCGAGAAGCGCATCGGCAGGCCGATGGCCGCCGATGCGTGCTTGTAGAAGCGCTGCACGCCGCCATGGCAGGCGTGTTCGCTGACCAGCTCCAGCATGGATTTCCCCTTGGCTCCGTGATAGTTGCCCGCATTGTACTGCACGCCCTTGCAGTGCGACACCATGGTCAATCTTGCTATATAGTCATCTACGGATGAGTTTCCTTGCATCCCCGGTCATTATCAATTACATTCGCGCAAATGTAATTACTGCCGATCCTGCCCGGCTCAAGCATTCATAATAGGAGGAACCTTATGCCAGATTTCCTGGTCATTTCGGCCGAACTCGCGTGGCCGCTCGCTGTACTCCTCGCCTGGCTTGCCGGCGAGTTCATCCACCGCTGGACCAAGCTGCCCCGCATCAGTGTCTATGGCCTGGTGGGCTTCCTGTGCGCCCAGGCGTTTCCCGACCTGTTCGCCACCGAATCGTCCAGCCCCGTCATCGTGCTGGCCAACGTCGCGTTCGGCCTGATCCTGTTCGAACTGGGCTACCGCGTCAACCTGAACTGGCTGCGCGTCAATCCGTGGGTGGCCGTCAGCGGCCTTGCGGAAGCGTTCGCCACGTTCGCCGTGGTCTACCTGATCGCCAGCGCCTGGGGCATGGACACCATGCCGTCACTGCTGCTGGCGTCACTGGCGATGTCCACGTCCCCGGCCGGCGTGCTGCGCGTGGTCAACGAACAGCGCAGTTCCGGGCAGGTCACCGAGCGGGTGCTGCACCTGGTGGCGATGAACTGCGTGCTGGCCGTGCTGACGTTCAAGGTCATCGTCGGCTTCTGGGTATTCAATACGTCGGGCAGCCTGACGCAGGCGATCTCCCTGAGCGCCATCGAACTGGTGGCGTCCGCGCTGCTGGGCGCGGTATGCGGCATGCTGGTGCCGGCCGTGCTGCGCCACCTGGGCAACCTGGCGCGCGAAGGCACGCTGGCGTTCGCGCTGGTGGTGGTGATCCTGGTCGCGATCACGCACGCCTACGATCTGTCGCCGGTGCTGGCCACGCTGGCCTTCGGCCTGACGGCACGCCACCGCCGCGTGGCCTTCACCCGCACGCAGCGCAACTTCGGCGCGATCGGCGAGCTGCTGACGATCCTGCTGTTCGTGTTCGCCGTCTCCACGCTGGACTGGAACAACGTCGTCAACGGCGGCATGCTGGCATTCGTGCTGCTGATCGCCCGCTTCATCGTGAAGACCGCCGGCGTGGCCGCGTTCTCGCAGCTGTCGGGCATCCCGTGGCGCAAGGGCCTGGCGACCGGCATGGCGCTGGCGCCGATGTCCGTGTTCGTCGTGCTGCTGCTGGAGCAGACCAAGAATTCCGGCGTCGTCTTCATCGACGAACTGGCCGCCGTGGCCGCGATGACCGTGTTCATGGAAGTGCTCGGCCCCATCATCACCCAGCGCGCCCTGATCTGGGCCCGCGAAACGCCGAAGGAGGAATAATCATGGCACTGGGACCGTTCACCGCGTCGACTCCGCTGACGATGGGCGTCGAACTCGAGCTGCAGCTCGTGAGTTTTTCCGATTACGACCTGACCGCATCGAGCCCCGATCTGCTGCACCTGCTGGAGCAAAAGCCGTTCCCCGGGCACGTGACGCCGGAGATCACGGAAAGCATGATCGAGATTAACAGCGACATCCACACCCGCCACACCGAGTTGCTGGCGCAGCTGCACGAGGTGCGCGACACGCTGGTGCGGGCCGGCGAGAAGCTCAACATCGGCATCTGCGGCGGCGGCACGCACCCGTTCCAGAAGTGGGTCGAGCGCCGCATCTTCGAAAAGCCGCGCTTCAAGGAAGTGTCGTCGCTGTACGGCTACCTGGCCAAGCAGTTCACCGTGTTCGGCCAGCACGTGCACATCGGCACCGGCAACGGCGACGATGCGCTGTACCTGCTGCACTCGCTGTCGCGCTACCTGCCGCACTTCATCGCGCTGTCGGCCTCGTCGCCGTTCGTACAGGGCGGCGACACGCTGTTCAACTCGGCGCGGCTGAACTCCGTGTTCGCGTTCCCGATGAGCGGCCGGGCGCCGTTCCTGCTGTCGTGGGACGAATTCGCGGACAAGTTCTTCGCCAAGATGGAGCACACCGGCGTCATCAAGAGCATGAAGGACTTCTACTGGGATATCCGCCCCAAGCCGGAATACGGCACCATCGAGCTGCGCGTGTGCGACACGCCGCTGACCGTGGAGCGCGCCGCGGCGCTGGCGGCCTACCTGCAGGCGCTGTGCGCCTACCTGCTGGACCGCAAGGAGGAGCCGCCGGCGGAGGACGACTACCTGGTGTACAACTACAACCGCTTCCAGGCCTGCCGTTTCGGCCTCGACGGCGTCATCGTGCACCCGAAGACCTACGAAAGCCTGTCGCTGCGCGAGGATATCCTGACCACGCTGCGCAAGATGGACCCGTATGCCGAACGGCTCGGCGGCAGCGCCGCGGTGAACCACCTGATGCAGGTGACGCACGTGGGCAGCGATGCGCAATACCTGCGCGACCAGTTCGCTTCCAGCGGCAGTGTCGAGGGGATCGTCGACGCGGCGGTGCAGCGGTTCCGCGGGCGGCGCTGACGAAAATCGGGGACGGACCCTGTTTTTCAGGAAATTTCCTGAAAAACAGGGTCCGTCCCCATTTTTTTGGTCCGTCCCATTTACTATTTTAGAACCGCGTCTCCCGCGCCACCCGCAGGAAGTTGTCGAGAATCCCCGTGCAGTCGAGCAGTTCTTGCCCGCCGGCGCGGTGGAATTCCGGGTGCCACTGCAGGCCCATCACGAACGGCGCCTTGCGGTAGCGGATCGCTTCGATCATCCCGTCCGGCACCGACAGCGCTTCCACGTCCATGTCGCGGCCCAGCGTGCGCACCGCCTGGTGGTGGATCGAGTTGACCACGCCGCCGGCGGTCTCCCTGAACAGCTTCGACAGGGAGGAGCCGGGCGGGAAGGCGATCTCGTGGCGGTGCCGGTCGTAGTCGTCGTGCACGTGCGCCATCGCGGTCGGCACGTCGGTGGCGATGTCCTGGTACAGCGTGCCGCCGAAGGCCACGTTGATCAGCTGGCAGCCGCGGCAGATGCCCAGCACCGGCTTGCCCGCCTCGACGAATTCATGCAGCAGTTCCAGCTCGTACATGTCGCGCGCGCGGTCGCCGCTCCACTCGGGGCGCGTGGGCGCCTCGGAATAGGTTTGCGGCGACACGTCCGCACCGCCCTGCAGCACCAGCCCGTCCAGGTGGCGCGCATAGTCGCGCAGCCGGATGTTCGACGGGTGCAGCAGGCCGCTCGTGTTCACGGTGGGGATCATGAACACCAGCACGTCGCGCGACATGACCCAGTGCGCGATCGACTCTTCCAGGTATTGCAGGTTCTTGCTGCGCAGCCCCGTGGCGCCGGCCTCGGGGTGGAAGATGCGCGCCGAGATGCCGATGCGCAGCGGGCGCTGCATCACATGCCGCGTCAGCGCGGCGGCCACGCGCTGGTAACGCGCGCGGATCACGCGGCCCCACAGCGAGAACACCGAGTCGCCGGGATCGAGGTAGCGCGGTGTGTCGTCCTTCCTTCGCGAGTGTTCGCGGTCCGCGCCGCGCTGCTCGTCTTCCATGCTGTTCCTTCTACATTGTGAATGGCATCGGCTGCAGGCCGAACGTCACATCCAGGTCGTCGATCGATTCCAGCAGGCCCTGCAGGCCCGCGTTCAGGCTGGCCAGTCCGGCCACGTCCAGCTTCGCCAGCGCTTCCGGCAACAGGCCGCGCGCCGGTTTCGGGGCGGCATCCAATAGTGCCTGCCCCGCATCGGACAATGCCAGTTTTACCACACGCGCGTCTTCACGGTCGCGCGTCTTGACGACGTAGCCCTTCCTGGCCAGTCCTTCGAGCAGGTTGCTGGTGGTGGTTTGCGCGATGGCCAGGCGCGCCGTGATCTCGCCCACGCGCAGCCCCGGCACGTCGGCCAGCTCCTGCATGATCCACAACTGCGCGCCGTTGACGCCGCACTGTTTCTCGATCCACAGCGAATGGCGCTGCGCCGCGCGGATCACGATGCGCAGCTTCTGCAGCGCCTCCAGGTTCGGTGCGGGCGCGCGCTCCGGCTCCCCGCCGGTGCCCGGCTGCCTGCCGCGTAGATTGTTCTTGGTGGTGCTGCTCATGGCTGCCCGTCTCCCTTGCTGCATGGCATAAATACATTTTTAGGAATATAATTTCGCTTTCGCCCATCGGGCGTCCGCCCAGCCGGGGTTCGTCGCGGCTGTTCGAAAGGTAGAGAACGCGCGGGCATACCGAATGGTTTACTCAGCCGCACGGATGGCACGCCGGCCCCGGTCCGGTTCCGAGGCCTCGCGTGCGACACCACCCGCGAGTGCACCCGCCGCCGGCCACCAGTAAAGAATCGATGAAGGAGATCAGCCCCGACCTGCGCAGTTTCGTGCTGACGCTGCCATCCGTCCCGTTCCTGGAAGCACTGCTGCTGCTGCACGGGGCGCCCGGCACGATCTGGACCGCCGAAGCGATCGCGCAACGGCTCTACCTGCAATCGGTCGCCCGGGCCGACGCGATCGTTCGCGAGCTCGCCGCGCGCGGCTTCTGCGCCTGCACGGCGGACGGGCTGCTGATCTACCGGCCGGCCGACGACGCGCTGCATGCGCTGATCGCCGAACTGGCGCGGGAGTACCAGCAGCGGCTCATCGAGATCACGCAGCTGGTGCACGCACGATAAGGCGCCGTCACGCCAGCGCGAGCGCCATGTCGCGCAGCGCCGCCTTCAGCACCTTGCCGGTGGCGCCGGCGGGCAGGGCGGGCACCACCACGATGCGCGCCGGCAGCTTGTAGGGTGCCAGCTGCCCGCGCAGGCCGGCCGACAGTTCGCCGGCCAGGGCGGCAGCGTCGCCGGCACCGCTGCCGCCGCCCTCGCCACGGGCCTCGACGAACGCGATCACTTCCTCGTCCCCGTCCGGGCCGGGGCGGCCCACCACGGCGGACTGCACCACCCGCGGATGCGCATTGAGCAGCGTTTCCACTTCCAGCGGGTAGACGTTGAAGCCGGCGCGCACGATCAGTTCCTTCGTGCGGCCAATGATGAACAGCGCGCCGTCCGCGCCCCGGCGTACCACGTCGCCCGTGTTCAGCCAGCCGTCCGGCCGCAGCACGGCGGCGGTTTGCGCCGCATCGCGGTAGTAGCCGAGCATCACGTTCGGCCCGCGCACCCACAGCTCGCCCCCCGTGCCGTCGATGCGGATCGCCACGCCCGGGATGGGAAAACCCACCGAGGTGTCGGCGCGCGGCGCGTCGACGGGGGTCTGGCTGATCGTGGGCGCGGTTTCCGTCATGCCGTAGCCGTTGTGCAGCGGCAGGCCGAACGCCGCTTCGATGCGCGCCTTCAGCGCCGGGGTCAGCGGCGAGCCGCCGGCGTAGATGAAGCGCAGGGTGGAGACGACCGGCCCGGCGGCCGCGTCCAGCAGCCGCGCGTACAGCGCCGGCACGCCCTGCAGGATGGTGATGCCGTCGTCGCGCAGCATGCGCAGCAGGCCCGCCGGCGTGAAGCGCGGCACCAGGTGCAGGCAGGCGCCCGCGTGCAAGGTACCGAGCAGCACGGAGGCCAGGCCGTACACGTGCGACACCGGCAGCACGCCGCAGGCGCGGTCGCCCGGCACCAGCCGGCGCAAGGTGGCGGAGACGGCGGCCACGTGCAGCAGGCTGCGGTGCGACAGCATCACCCCTTTCGGCTGGCCGGTGGTGCCGCTGGTGTACAGCAGCGCCGCGCATTGGCGCGCACCGTCCGCGTGCACCGGCTCGGGCCGCGCATCCGCATTCAGCGGTCCGGCCAGCCAGCGCCCGACGGGCGCCGGCGCGGGCAAGTGCACCGCACCGTGCCGCGCGCCGTGCGCCGCGGCCTCGGGCGACGCGCCGTCCAGGTAAAAGGCGCGCCGTGCGCCGCTATGCGAGGCGATGCCGTCGACCTCGCGCGCCGTCAGCCGTGGATTGACGCACACGAACCACGCGTCGCACAGCCCCGCGGCGAAGATCAGGCACGCCTGCGCCAGCGAGTTCTCGCCCACCACCAGCACGCGGTCGCCGGGCCGCACGCCGAGCGCCGCCAGTTGCCCGGCCGTTTCGCGCACCGCGTCCCACAAGGCGCCATAGCCGATGTCGCGCCCATGTTCGCGCAATGCCGGCGCCAGCGGATGGCGCGCGGCCCGTTCTGCGAGCAGGCCGGCAAGGCGCTCGGGCAGTGCCGGCGGGAGGGCGCCGGCGCTGGTGGCCGGTGCAGGCGTGGCTTGCATCGTGATTGTTCCGGGCATGGTGGCGGGTATGCGAAGGGCGCGCAGTGTGCAGCGGGATGCATGCCGGTGTCAACCCTCGCCTGCCCCGCCAGGAAAGCTTTTCGGAATTTGTGCTCAAACGCTTCTTTCCGCGTAAAGACTCACGGCGATCCTTAAACTTGTAACATGATTGGAGTAGACTTCAGTGCCCTCCAAAACAACTCCACCTCTTTCCATGTCGCACTCCGGCACGCCCCTGGCAGTAGACCCCGCTCCGGCCGTGAGGCCCAGCGACCTGCATTTTCCCATCGTCGGGCTCGGTGCATCGGCCGGCGGCCTGCCGGCGCTGCTGCAGTTTTTCGAGAATATGCCTGCCGGAAATGGCATGGCGTTCGTGGTGATCCTGCACCTGTCGCCAACGCACCAGAGCTCGGCGGACAACGTGCTGCAGCGGGTCACCCCCATGCCGGTGATCCAGGTGACCGAACGGGTGCACATCGAGCGCGAGCACGTGTACGTGATCGCGCCGAACCAGCAGTTGTGGATGGACGACGGCAGCCTGGGCGTTTCCGAGCTCACGCGCAACCCCGGGCAGCACGTGGCGATCGACGTCTTCTTCCGCACGCTGGCCGAGGCGCACCGCGAGCGCGCGTTCGCCGTGGTGCTGTCCGGCACCGGCGCCGATGGCGCCGTCGGCATCGAGCGGGTGAAGGAGCACGGCGGCCTGACGCTGGCGCAGGATCCGCACGATGCCGAACACGACGGCATGCCGCAGGCGGCGATCGGCACCGGCATGATCGACTTCGTGCTGCCCGCCGCCGATATTCCCGCCAAGCTGATCGAACTTTGGGACAACGCGCGCCAGATCCATCTGCCGCCCACAGGCGATGGCGACGGTGCGATCGGTCCGGCGCCCCAGGAGCAGGAAAAGGTGCACGACGAGGAAGCGCTGCAGAGCGTGATCTCGATGCTGTGCGCCCACACCGGGCACGATTTCAGCTATTACAAGCGCGCCACCGTATTGCGCCGGATCGAGCGCCGGCTGCAGGTCAAGGGCGTGGCGACGCTGCCGGATTATGCCCTGCTGCTCGGCCGCGAAGAGGGCGAATTCAAGGCGCTGCTCAACGACATGCTGATCGGCGTGACGAATTTCTTCCGCGACCGCGACGCGTTCGAGGCGCTCGAGCGCGACGTGATCCCGGAACTGTTCCGCGACAAGGCGCGGGGCGAGCAGGTGCGCGTGTGGGTGGCCGCCTGCGCCACGGGGCAGGAAGCCTACTCGGTGGCGATGCTGCTGGCCGACCAGGCTGCGCAGCAGGAGCGGCCGCCGGAAATCCAGGTGTTCGCGTCCGATATCGACGAGCATGCGATCGGCACGGCGCGGGCCGGCGTCTATCCGGCATCGATCGTGATGGATGTGCCGCCCACCCGGGTGCGGCAGTTCTTCACGAAGGAAGACGACCGCTACCGCATCCGCAAGGCGGTGCGCGACCGCATCCTGTTCGCCGCGCACAACCTGCTGCGCGATCCGCCGTTCTCGAAGCTGGACATGATCTCGTGCCGCAACCTGCTGATCTACCTGAACCGCGATGTGCAGCTGCGCGTGATGGAGATGTTCCATTCGGCGCTGAAGCCGGAAGGTTTCCTGTTCCTGGGCTCGTCCGAGTCGGCCGACGCGGCGGCCGAGTTCTTCGTGCCGTTCGACAAGAAGAACCGCATTTACCGGGCGCGGCCGCTGTCGCGCGCGGCGCGTTACCTGCCGGCGCTGTCGAATGCGCAGGCCAGCCGGGCGCAGGAGCAGGTAGCCGTGGGCGGGGTCGTGCGGCGCGAGTTCTCGTACGCCGACGTGCACCAGCGCGCGCTGTCGCGGTTCGCGCCGCCCAGCCTGGTGGTGGACCGGGAAGCGAACATCGTCCACATGTCCGACTCGGCCGGCAGGTTCCTGCGGCACGTGGGCGGCGAACCGTCGCGCAACGCGCTGGCGCTCGTGCTGCCGGAAATGCGGCTCGAACTGCGCACCGCGCTGTACCAGGCGCACCAGAGCGGCAACAGCGTCGAAGCCCAGCGCGTGCTCGTCAGGCGCGACGACAAGGCCTGGTTCGTCAACATCATCGTGCGCCCGTTCAGCGACGAAGTGGCCAACCGGGATTTCACGCTGATCCTGTTCGAGGAGATCGCCCAGTCGCTGAACGACGAACGGCCCGAGGTGCTCAGCCAGCACAAGGACCTGGTGCTGAACCAGCTCGAAGCCGAACTGCAGCGCAGCAAGGAAAAGCTGCAGGAAACCATCGAACATGCCGAGGGGTCGAACGAGGAACTGCGTGCCTCGAACGAGGAGCTGCAGGCGATCAACGAAGAGTTGCGCTCGACCACGGAAGAACTGGAAACGTCGAAGGAAGAGCTGCAGTCCGTGAACGAAGAGCTCATCACCGTCAACTACGAGCTGAAGGTGAAGGTGGAGGAGACCGGCAAGGCCAACGACGACCTGAACAACCTGATCGCCTCCACCGACATCGCCACCATCTTCGTCGACCGGGCGCTGCGCATCAAGCGCTTCACGCCGCGCGCGGCGGACATCTTCTCGATCATCCCCAACGACATCGGCCGCTCGCTGCTCGACATCACGCACCGGCTCGACTACGACGAACTGTCCGGCGACGTGTCGTCCACGTTCGACACGCTGCGCCTGGTCGAGCGCGAGGTGCGCAGCAACGAGGGGCGCTACTACATCGTTCGTCTGTTGCCATACCGCACCACCGAGGACAAGATCGAAGGCGCGGTGATGACGTTCTTCGACATTACCGGCCGCCGCGAAGCCGAGGAAAAGGTGCGCACCGGCGAAGTGTGGATGCGCCTGGTGGCCGAAAGCACCGACGACTACGCGATCGTCACGGTCGATGCGGCCGGCTTCGTCACCGGCTGGAACAAGGGCGCCGAGCGCAACTTCGGCTGGTCGGAAGAGGAAATGATGGGCCGCAGCCTGGACCCGATCTTCACGCCGGAAGACCGCGCGGCCGGCGCGCCGGCGGACGAGCGGCGCCGCGCCGCCGAGGATGGCCGCGCCGAGGACGAGCGCTGGCACCTGCGCAAGGACGGTTCGCGCTTCTTCTGCGCCGGCATTACCACGCCGCTGCAGCACAGCCAGTTCCACGGCTTCGCCAAGATCGCCCGCGACCAGACCACGCGCGCGCAGCATGACAACCGCCGCGAGGCCGCGCTCACATCCGAGCAGGCCGGGCGTAGCCAGGCCGAGAGCGCCAGCGCGATGAAGGATGAATTCCTGGCCGTGATGTCGCACGAGCTGCGCCATCCGCTAAACCTCATCTACATCAATGTGGAACTGCTGTCGCGCCTGCCCGCCGTGCGCCAGTCACCGCCGGCGCTGCGCGCCGCCTCGATCATCCGCAATTCCGTGGCCAGCCAGGCCAAGATCATCGAAGACCTGATGGACATGTCGCGCGTTTCCACCGGCAAGCTGGCCCTGGCGTGCCGCGACGTCGACCTGACCGATATCGCCGTACGGCTGATCGACATGATGCGCGCCGACCCGGTGGTGGCCGGCCTCACGCTGCGCCTGCTGCCGCCGGACGAGCCGCTGGTGGTCTCGGTGGACCCGGTGCGCATCGAGCAGGTGATGCTGAACCTGCTCAGCAACGCGGTGAAATTCACCCCGGCCGGCGGCACCGTGGCGCTGAAGCTGTGGCGCGACGACCGCATGGCGGTGGTGGAGGTGGAAGACAACGGTGCCGGCATCGATCCCGAGCATCTGCCGGACGTCTTCCGCATGTATCGCCAGGGCGGCGCGCAGCCGGTGCGCAGCAAGGCCGGGCTGGGCATCGGGCTGGCACTGGTGCACCAGCTGGTCGAACTGCATGGCGGCAGCGTGGCGGCAGCGTCCGACGGGCCGGGCCGGGGCTGCCGCTTCACCGTGCGGCTGCCCCTGGTGTCGGAGCTGCACCCCGAGGATCCGTCCGGCACCGGCGCCGACGGCGCCCTGGCGGGCCGCCGGATACTGATCCTCGACGACACCGAAGACACGGCGGAAACCTTCCAGGCACTGCTGCAGCTGGAAGGGGCCGAGGTGCTGCTGGCCACCACCGCCCGGCGCGCGCTCGACCTGCTGCGCGAACACGGCGCCGACCTGGTGATTTCCGACCTGTCGATGCCGGACATGGATGGCTTCGAGTTCATGCGGGCGGTGCGGGCCGAGCCGGCCCTGCGGCACGTGCCCGCGATCGCCCTCAGCGGCCTGGGGCGGGAGCAGGACATCCAGCGGGCGCGCGAAGCGGGCTTTTCCGATTTCATGACGAAGCCGGTGACGCTGGAACTGCTCAGCGAGCGCGTGGACCGGTTGTTGCCCCGGGGCTGAGACCCGGCTGAAACTCGGCTGAAACCCGGCTGAAACCCGGCGGCTGATACGTAAACGACGGCGGGGCCTGTGTGTCCTGGCGTACCGACCGGCGGGGCGCGAGCGCGCACGCTTGGTCGATGAGCCCAACTCCCATCTTCGCCGCGGACGACGTGGTCGTCATCGGCACCTCCACCGGAGGCGTCGAGGCATTGCGCATCCTGGTCGGCGGCATGCCCGCGCAATTCCCGGCCGCCGTGCTGATCGTCATGCACGTGGGGCACCACGACAGCATCCTGCCGTCGCTGCTGGCCAACTCGACGCGGCTGCCGGTGCGCCATGCGCGCGCCGGCGATGTGCTCGAGCCGGGGCGGATCCTCGTTGCGCCGCCGGACTTTCACCTGGTGGTGACGCGCGACGAAGGCAGTGCCGACGGCCCTGGCCGGTTCTGCCGCGCCACGCTCACGCGCGGCGCCCGCGAAAACCATGCGCGGCCGGCGGTCGACCCGCTGTTCCGGTCCGCCGCCACGGCTTATGGCCCGCGTGCGATCGGCGTGGTGCTGACGGGGATGATGGACGACGGTACCGCCGGCCTGCAGGCGATCAAGGCCTGCGGCGGCCAGGTAATGGTGCAGTTGCCGGACGAAGCACAGGCGCCGGAGATGCCCGAGAGCGCGTTGCGCAACGTCGAGGTCGACCGCGTGCTGCGGCTGGCCGACATGGGGCGAGCGCTGGAGCAGATGGTGGAGGAGAACATGGTCGCAGCCCGCAACGCATCGCGCGAAGCGCCCGAATGGGTGCGCCTGGAAAACCGCTTCGCACTGGAGGACGGCGGCATGGAAACGCTGGCCCGCATCGCCGCTCCATCGACGTTCACCTGTCCCGAATGCCATGGTACGCTGTGGGAACTGCAAGGCCTCTCGCCGAAGCGCTTCCGCTGCCATACCGGGCACGCGTTCACCGAACGGCACCTGTGCGCACAGCAGAGCGAGGCGGTCGAGGAATCGTTGTGGTCGGCGGTGCGCGCGCTGGCGGAAAAGGAAAAGCTGCTCAGGCAGATGGCCGACAGCGCGATGAACGCGGGCTATCCGCAGACCGCCGGCGAATACCTGGAACAGGCGGGCTCGGCGCAACGCAGTGGCGAAGTGCTGCGCCGCCTGCTGATGACGCCGGGCCCGGAGCCGGCGGCTGCCTAGCCCGCCACGGCGTGCGAGCCGAAGTGTTGCAAAATGGACGGCGGTTATCCTACAAGCGCTGTCGTCGCGTTCCTATACTTGCAAGTTTTCTAAACGTTCATGATGTCCCTGCTGCTGTAACACGAGTACGACATACGCGATTGCATACGAGTACTTCATACACGGGTACGACGTACACGAGTACGACAGGCGAGCACACCGCAATCCGCGGGCGTTCATGAACCGATTAGGAGTGAGTAATGTTTGCACATAACAAGCGATTGCAATATACCGTACGGGTCAGCGAACCGAACCCAGGCCTGGCCAATCTGATGCTGGAACAGTTCGGCGGCCCGCAGGGCGAGCTGGCCGCGGCGATGCGCTATTTCACCCAGGCCGTTGCCGAGGATGATCCAGGCCGCAAGGACATGCTGTTCGATATCGCCACCGAGGAGCTCAGCCACCTCGAGGTGATCGGCAATATCGTCGTCATGCTCAACAAGGGCGCCAAGGGCCGCCTGTCCGAGGCTGTCGACGAGGAAGGCGAGATGTACCGCCAGATCACCGGCGCCGGCAACGACAGCCACATCACCCAGGTGCTGTATGGCGCCGGCGCTCCGCTGACCAACTCGGCCGGCGTGCCGTGGACGGCGGCATACATCGATTCGATCAGCGAACCTACCGCCGACCTGCGCTCGAACATCGCCGCCGAGGCACGTGCCAAGATCGTCTACGAACGCCTGATCGCGTTGACGCCCGATCCGGGCGTGCGTGAAGCGCTGGGCTTCCTGATGACGCGCGAGATCGCCCACCAGAAGTCGTTCGAGAAAGCCCTGTATGCGATCCAGCCGAACTTCCCGCCGGGGAAAACCGCCGGACGTCCGGAATTCGCCAGCGTGTACTACAAGATGTCGCAGGGCGGTCCGGATCTGAGCGGCCCGTGGAACAGCGGCGAAAAATGGCAGGTGGTTACCGACCGTGTCGAGCAGGCCGACGTGGATGGCGGTGGCGGCGATGCCAGCGTCACGCTGGACAAGGCCGATGCGGAACTGCTGAACCAGCTGGCGGCCCGCACCATGTCCGATCCGGGCACGGATCCGCTGACCGGTGCCGAACTGGGCATGATCGCGGACCCGGGACAGATCGCCTCGGCTTCCGCGACCGGCGGCTCGGTACCATCGACGCCGGACGGCTCGGCGCCTAAACCGCTGGCCTGACATGCGGCTGGCGCGCGTTCCTCCCAGCTGGCGTTATGCGCTCGGCGCCGCGATCTGCCTCGGCGGAGCGCTGGCGCTGTTGCAGGATATCGTCGGCGGTGTGCAGGCATTCGACGCCAGCGTGCATGGTGCATTGATGGGCGGCGCCACCGCCGCCCTGGCGACGGCACTCGGCACGCTGCCGGTGCTGCTGTCGCAGAATTTTTCGCAGCGTACCTATGACGGCTTCCTCGGTTTCGGTGCCGGCGTGATGCTGGCCGCCACCGCGTTTTCGCTCGTGATCCCGTCGATCGCGGCGGCGAAGGGCGGCGGGGCGGGCGCGTTCGAAGCGAGCGCGATCGCCGGCGGCGGTATACTTCTGGGCATGGGCCTGGTGCTGCTGCTCGACAGCATGGTGCGCCAGCAGACGATCCTTGAAGGGGTCGATACTGCGCGCAGCGATTCATTGAAGCGGGCGTGGCTGTTCGTGGCCGCGGTCGCCATCCATAATTTGCCGGAAGGTCTCGCCATCGGCGTGGCCTATGCCGGCGTCGATGTGGCCAAGGCGCACAGCCTGGCCACCGGCATCTCGATCCAGGATGTCCCCGAAGGCCTGGTGGTGGCGCTGGCGCTGCGCACGGTCGGCTATGGCCGGCTGTTCTCGTGCGCGCTGGGCATCGCTTCCGGGCTGATCGAGCCGGTCGCCGCCGTCGGCGGCGCCGTGCTGATCGAGTATGCGCGGTGGATGCTGCCATGGGGCCTGGCGCTGGCCGCCGGCGCGATGCTGTTCGTGATCGCGCACGATGTGATTCCCGAAGGGCATCGCAACGGCAACGCGAAGACGGCGTCGTGCGCCGTCGTGGGCGGCTTCATCGTGATGATGGTGCTCGATACGGCGCTGGCCTGAGATTGCCCGGCCGGCCGACGGGCCGGGCCGGACACATGCCGGTTACCTCTTCATGCCTCTTCAGCCTACCTTGTCCAGCAGCCGGATCACTTCCGCTTCCTCGACCTGCTGGAAGACTTCGTAGTGCCGGCTGACGGAAGTGAAATTGTGCGGCGCCGCCAATACCTCGGCATCGTCGCACAACGGCCCGATCACCGACACCGCTTCCGGCGCGGCGACCGGCGCGCAGGCGACCAGCCGCCGCGGCTGGCGGTTGCGCAGCACGCGCAATGCCGCCGCCATCGTCGACCCGGTAGCCAGGCCATCGTCGACCACCAGCACCACGCGGCCGCGCACATCGGCCGACGGGCCGTAGGCGGCCCGGCGGCGCTTCATCAGCGCCATCTGCTCGCGCACCTGCGCCTCCACCCATTCCATCCCGGTGCGGGTGCGGTGGAAGTAGGGCGCCAGTTCCACGGTGCCATGTTCGTCCACCGCGCCCACCGCCAGTTCGGGATCGAACGCGGAGGGAATCTTGCGCACCATGACCACGTCGAGATCGCCTTCGAGGCGGTCGGCAATGATGCGGCCCATCGGCACCGCGCCGCGCGGGATCGAAAGAATCAGCGGCCGGCTGCCGCGCCATCGCAGCAGGTGCTCGGCCAGCAGTTCGGCCGCCTGGGCGCGATCGCGAAAGGGGAGTATGACCGTGTCGTCCGTAACTTCCATGGCTGCCTCGCGGGTTGGCATGACGTGTTTTACCGTCTCGTTCCAGAATAACGCGATCCGCCGATGGCCCGCGCGAGGTTGGTTGCATGATGCGGATCGGCCTGTTCCCACGCGGGTACGAGGCGTGTGCCTACAGCGCGCCCGGCCGCCCGTGCCAGAATCGACGGTGTGGAGGGGGACAAGATGACGAACGCGACACTGATTACACCGTTCCGGCCCGGCGACCGGGTGCTCGTCGCCAGCGACGACCATGCGCTGGCCGAGGCGCTGGCGCGCACCTTCGGCTCCGCCGGCTTTTCCGTGCGTATCGCGTTCGATGGTGTGGCGGCGCTCGACAAGGCGCGCGCCTTCTTTCCGACCGCCGCCGTGCTGGGGCTCGACCTGCGTTACCTGGACGGCTTCCAGCTGGCCCGTGCGCTGCGCACGATACCGGGTTGTGCCCGGATGCGCGTGCTGGCCTTGCTGCCGCCCGCGGTCGGCCTGCTGGACCGTCACCGCTGCTTCGACTACGTGCTGCGTACCCCGCGCACCGCGCGCGGCGCACGGCCGCTGTGGATCGTCGACACCGACAGCCTCGGCATCCGTCCCACGCTGCTGACCTGACAGGCCTGCCAGGCTGACATTCATTACACGCTGGCAGGATGCGGCCTGGCGCCATGGCCCGCCAGCGCATCGGCGATCCGGCCCAGCAGTTCGCTTTCCCTGTAGGGTTTCGGCAGCACGGGAAAGGCCGGGTGCCGCGCATCCGGCAACTGCTCCATGTAGCCCGTGGCCAGCAAGATCGGCAGGCCCGGCCGCTGCCGGCGCGCCTCGTCGGCCAGTTGCAGGCCCGTCATCCCGCCGGGCATGATGACGTCGGAGAACAGCAGGTCCACGTCCGCATGCTGCTCCAGCAGCTGCAGCGCCTCTTCGCCGCTGGCGGCCGTGACGATCGCATAGCCGTGCGCTTCCAGCATCGCCTGCCCCAGCTGCCGTACGTCCTCGTAGTCGTCGACCAGCAGGATCTTCGCCTTGCCCTTGCCGGGCCCGGCGCGGTTCTCCGCCATGGCGGGCGGCGCGGCCGCTTCCTGCTCGGCGACGGGGAAGATCATCCTGACGGTCGTGCCGGCGCCCGGCGCGCTGTCGATTTCCATCTTGCCGTGCGATTGCTGCACGAAGCCGTGCACCATCGCCAGGCCCAGTCCGGTTCCCGGGCCCTTCGTCGTGAAGAACGGCTCGGTCGCGCGCCGCAGTACTTCCGCTGTCATGCCGCTGCCGCGGTCCACGACGCAGATCGCCACGTACTGCCCCGGCGGCAGGTGGTGGCCGGCGACCTTGCGCGGGTCGCCGATCAGCGATGTGCCGACGGTGACCTCGCCGCCGGTGCCCATCGCGTCGCGGGCATTGATCAGCACGTTAAGGAGGGCCATCTCGAGGTGGGTGGGATCCAGCACGCAGGCCGGCAGGCCCGGCCGCAGGTCCAGTTGCAGCCGGATTTCCTGCCCGAGCGTGCGCACCAGCATTTCGGAAAATTCGAGCACCAGCGCGTTCAGGTTGATGCGGCGCGGGTCCAGCCGCTGCTTGCGGGCGAATGTGAGCAGCTGCTGGGTCAGCGCGCCGCCTTTCATCGCGGCGCGCTGCGCGCGGCCGATCGCCTGCAGCGCCTGGGCCTTGTTGTCGAGCAGGCGCTGGGCCAGTTCGAGGTTGCCGTTGACGACCTGCAGCAGGTTGTTGAAGTCGTGCGCCAGGCCGGCCGTCAACTGGCCGATCGCTTCCATCTTCTGTGCCTGCAGGTAGGATTGCTCATGGATGCGGCGCTGCGTGATGTCCATCTGCGAGGCGAAGAAATACAGCAGCTTGCCGGCCTTGTCGAAGATGGGGCCGATGAACAGCGCATTCCAGAACGGCGTGCCGTCGGCCTTGTAGTTCAGGATGTCGACGGCCACCGCGCGCTGCCCGCGCAGCGCGTCGCGCACTTCGGCCACCGTGCGCGGATCGGTGTCGTGCCCCTGCAGCATGCGGCAGTTGCGGCCCACCACCTGCCGTTCCTCATAGCCGGTGAGGTCGAGGAAGGCGCCGTTGACGAACACGATCGGATCGTCCGGCTGGTTGGGATCGGTGATCAGCATCGGCATCCGCGTCATCTCGACGGCGGCAAAGAAGATATTGCCGCGGTCGGCCAGGTCCGCGTGGTCCAGGTAGGTGGCCTGCCAGTGGCGCACGCCGGGATTGCCCAGCGTGGATACCGCATTGCCTTCCAGTTCGCCGCACGCAAGCTTGCCGATGACGCGGCCGTCCGCCTGCAGTTCGGTGGGCACGCTGGCGTCGTTCTTCTCCCGTCCGGTCGACATGGTCTTTCCTCCCGTGCTGTTTCTGGTCCGTACCGGCAAATGCTAACGGGGGAAAAGGGCGACTTGCTGTTCGCGCACGCACACTTCGCGCATGGTCAGGCGTGCCGCGCGCGCCGCGACTTTTGCCTACAATGGCGGCAACGGAGGGACAAGATGAACGATACCCGCACTGATACTGACACCAACGCCGACGGCGCCGGCTACGACGTGGCCACGATCATGGGCGCGCTGTATGGCGATGGTTTCACCGCGCTGAAAGGCGCGTTCCCGCGCGACTGGGTGCAACGGCTGCGCGAAGACATCGACACGCTGTTCGCCGAGGCGCAGCAGAAGCCGGGCGGCGCGCTGCCGCGCGGGCCGAACCGCTTCTATGTGGAGATCCACCCGGAACGGCTGCGCGGCTTTGCCGACATCATCACCCACCCCTGGGTGGTCGCCGTGTGCACCGCGATCCTGGGGCCGGACTACAAGATCGTCGAAGCCGGCTTCGACGTGCCGGGCCCCGGCGCATTGCACCAGCCGTGGCACCGCGATTTCCCGTCTCCCGCGGCCACGCTGACCGGCCGCCGGCTCGATTCGCTGGCGTTCAACATCACCACGGTCGACGTGACCGAGGACATGGGCCCGTTCGAGATCGCGCCCGGCACCCAGTGGGACGATCTGGCGGGCGGCAATCCGATGTTCCCGGAACAGGCGCTGTGGCCCCGCTACGAGGCGCGTGCCCAGCGCAAGCTGGCGCAGATGGGCGACATCTCGGCACGCTCGGCGCTGACGATCCACCGCGGCACGGCGAACCGGTCCGACAAGTCGCGTCCCGTGTTCGTGCTCGGCGTGGACGCGCCGGATGGCACCAACGCCGACAAGCACGACCTGCAGGTCACGCGCGCTTACTGGGACAGCCTGCCGGAAGACGTGCGGCGGCACTTGTCGTGCCGGGTCGTCGACCGGCTCGAAACGGTGGTGCAGGGCCACGCGATCGAGGGCTTGCTGACGGGGGCGCCGGCGCCGACGATGGGGTAGGCCGGCGGGGGGCGCCTGCGTTCGTTCAGCCGGCGTCGCGCAGCCGGGCCACCAGTGCCGGCAACTCCGCCATCGTTCCGAACACGTGGGCGGCGCCTGCGTCGCGCAACAGTTGTGCCTGACCGGCAGGGCTGTGCTCGCCGCCGCCGTAGCCCAGCACCGTGGCGCCGGCCGCCACCGCCGCATGCACGCCGGTGACGCTGTCCTCGATCACGATGCAGCGCGACGGCGCCGCGCCCATGCCCGCCGCGGCCGCCAGGTAGACGGCGGGATCGGGCTTCGGGCGGCCGGCGATGTCGGCCGTGTAAATGCCCCCGTCGAACAGCGGCGCCAGGCCGGTGCGGCCCAGCAGGGCCTGCACCCGCGCATGGCGGCTGTTGCTGGCCACGGCCTTCGACAGGGGAATTGCCGCGTAGGCTTCACGCACCCCCGGGATGGCTTGTGCCTTGCGGTCGCATTCGCCTTCGACCACCGAGCGCATCACGGCCAGGTCCGGCACGGTGGGTTCGGGCAGGCCCAGCTCGGCGCACACGCCCAGCACCAGCGCTTCCAGCTTCAGGCCGAGGCGCGGCCTGATCAGGGCGGTCAATGCCTCGCGGTCCGCATGCAGCGGCGACAGGTAATCGGCCAGTGCCGCCAGCGCCACCGCTTCGCTGTCGATCAGCACGCCGTCGCAGTCGGAAATCAGGTGGGTGAAGGAGGGCGGATTTGCGGTCGAACTCGCGGTCGAACTCGCAGGGAATTGCGTGGGAGGATTCGTCATGCCCGGTCTGCCAGAGTGAAGTCGGGCAATCATGCCATATCGGCATCGAGCAGGTCGTCCCGGTCGATCGCGGACGCATCGAGAGGTCCCGCGCCGCATTGTGCGTGGATCTACGCGCGGATGTCGATCAGCGTGCCGAGGCGCTCGTCGGCTGCCTGGATCAGCCTGGCGGACAGGTCGAAGCCGGCCTTGTACACCAGTGAATTGGTGATCGACGATGCCGGGTCGGTGCCGGACGGTGCGCCGCCGACATTCTCCGCGGCGGACTGGGCGCGCGCCGCGACCGACAGCGTGACGCCGGTACCGACCGGCCGCGCTTCGGTGAAGCTGGCCGATTGCGGGATGAAATTGTCGGTGTTCATGTTGGCGGTGTTATGCGCCTCCATGTCCAGTGCCTTGACATTGGCCTGCAGTCCCGTCAAGCCGATGCCCAATGCCGAAATCGCCACGCGCTGTTCCTTCTGCAAAATTCGTTCCGAAGACAGGCCAGTTTATCGAAGCCGCGCCGCGTGCACGGTTGGCGGCAGGGAAAAACGCGCCCCCATGCAACAGCCGTGTCGCAAAATCGGAACGACCGTGAACACTCCTGCAACGAGTTGGGCGAATGCCATCGCCGCCGGGCTGCCGGCTACCGGATGGACGTTCCGGAAAGCAACAGAATTGACCCATGCGGCGCTTAAAAATTGCCTGGATTAATCATTTGGGATTGCAATGGCTGAGGTTTGACACGAGAATCGGGATATTGCCTAGCGCCAATTATTCCCGAGAGTGCCGCCGTGTCCGCCCTGTCCAGACTCCGCCAGTTCGCCGTTGCCACCGTCATGTCGTGCGCCGTGCTGGCACCGTGCGCCGGCGCCCCGCAACTGCCGCTGGATGCCCGCCTCAACGAACAGATCGTCATGGTGCCGGCCGGACCGCGGATGACCGTGAAGCTGGAAACCACGCTGTACAAGCCGGCCGGCCCCGGTCCGTTTCCGCTGTTGATCATCAATCACGGCAAGTCGCCGGGCGACCCGCGCGCGCAGGGGCGCGACCGCTTCGTCTACATGGCGACGCAGTTCGTACGGCGCGGCTATGCGGTCATGGTGCCGATGCGCACCGGCTTCGCGCAGTCGGGTGGCACCTATTCCGACTTCGGCTGCAACATGAAGGCGAACGGCTACCAGCAGGCCGGCGACATCGCCGACGTGGTGGCCTATGCGCGCGAACAGGCCTTCATCGACCCGGACCATATCGTGATCGCCGGGCAGTCGTACGGCGGGCTGGCCAGCATCGCGCTGTCGACCCAGGACCTGCCGGGCGTACGCGGCATCATGAATTTCGCCGGGGGCCTGAAGGTGCACGGCGGCAGTTGCGACTGGCAGGGGTCGCTGGTCAGCGCGTTCGCCGAATTCGGCCGCAGGAACCGCATCGAAACCCTGTGGATGTACGGCGCCAACGACAGCTATTTCAGCCCGGCGCTGGTGAACCGCATGTACGACGCGTTTTCCGCCAACGGCGGCAAGGTGCAGCTGGTGGCCTACGGCCCGTTCAAGCACGACGCCCACACGATGCTGGGCAGCCGCGACGGCCAGCCGGTATGGCTGCCGGAAGTGGAGCGCTTCCTGCGCCAGGTGGGCATGCCGACCGGGCAGGTGTACGCGGTGGCCGAACCGGCACCGCAGCCGCGCACCAACTTCGCACCGCTCGACGACGTGGCCGCCGTGCCGTTCCTGCCGGAGAAGGGACGCCAGCAATACAAGGCGTTCCTGACGAAGCAGACGCCGCGCGCCTTCGCCGTCTCGTCCAGCGGCGCGTGGGGCTGGGCCGAGGAAGGCGAAATGCCGAACGAACGCGCCCTGGCCGCCTGCCAGGCCGCCAGCCGCGAGCCGTGCAGGCTGTACTCGGTCGACGACTACGTGGTCTGGGGCGACGTGGCCGAGCAGCCGAAGGACACGATGACCGGGCGGACCGACTGAGCTTGATCTTGCTCAGGTTTTGTCCTGGGGCCAGCCCTCAGGGCATTCGTTGATCTCGCACAAATCG
The DNA here is from genome assembly GCF_009727155.1 of Pseudoduganella dura. Taxonomy (NCBI): domain Bacteria; kingdom Pseudomonadati; phylum Pseudomonadota; class Betaproteobacteria; order Burkholderiales; family Oxalobacteraceae; genus Pseudoduganella; species Pseudoduganella dura. The sequence goes on from NZ_WNWM01000002.1 coordinate 5,594,435, forward strand.
TCGGCTGGCCCGTGACCCGGCTGCACCGCGTGCCTGCGGTGCGCGGCGGCCGGGTGGCATGCTGCTACGATGGCAACATGTGTGGACGATTCGATCAAAATGACATCGCGCGGCGCTACGTCGCCGCCTTCGGCTGGGCCGACGCCGTCTATGACAGCGAGGCCCGGCCGACCTTCAACGCGGCGCCCGGCACGTACCGCCCGGTGCTGCATCTCGTGGACGGCAAGCTGCACGTCGACGATCTGCACTGGGGCTACCGGGCCTCGTGGGCGGCCGACAAGCTGCCCGTGTCCGTCAACGCGCGCATCGAGAAGATCACCAACAACTACTGGGGCCGCCTGCTGAAGAGCGGCCGCGCCGTCGTGCCGGCCAATGGCTGGTACGAGTGGACCGGCGCGAAGGGCAAGCGGCAGCCGTGGCACATCCACCGCAAGGATGGGGAGCCGCTGTTCATGCTGGCGCTGGCCAGCTTCGCCCCGCTGCGCGACGACGACCCGGCGCACAAGGCCGAATCCGGCTTCGTGCTGGTGACGGCCGATGCCGAAGGCGGCATGCTCGACGTGCACGACCGCCGCCCCGTGGTGCTGAACGCCGCCGATGCCGCCACCTGGCTCGACCCCGACCTGCCGCGCGAACAGGCCGAAATGCTGGCGCGGCAGATGGCGCTGGAACCGGATGCCTTCGCGTGGTACCGCGTCAGCACCGAGGTCAATTACGCGGGCCGCGACGGCGCGCATCTGGCCGAGGCTCTCGCCGAGCCGCCGGCCGACGAGGACACCCCATGACGGGCAAGGGCAAGGCAGGAACAGTCACCGTCCGGGGCGCGCGCGAACACAACCTGAAGAATGTCGACGTGGACATCCCGCGCGATGCGCTGGTCGTGTTCACCGGCGTGTCCGGCTCCGGCAAATCGTCGCTGGCGTTCGGCACGCTGTATGCCGAGGCACAGCGCCGCTATCTCGAATCGGTGTCGCCGTATGCGCGCCGGCTGTTCCACCAGATGCCGGTGCCGCAGGTCGACGAGATCGACGGCCTGCCGCCCGCGGTGGCCCTGCAGCAGCAGCGCGGCACGCCCACCACCCGGTCTTCGGTCGGCAGCGTGACCACGCTGTCCAATTCCCTGCGCATGCTGTACTCGCGCGCCGGCGATTACCCGCCCGGCCAGGAACTGCTGTATGCGGAATCGTTCTCGCCCAATACGCCGGAAGGCGCCTGCTCGCAATGCCACGGCCTGGGCCGGGTGTACGAAGCGACCGAAGCGTCGATGGTGCCGGACGATGCGCTGACGATCCGCGAGCGCGCGGTGGCCGCCTGGCCCACCGCATGGCATGGCCAGAACCTGCGCGACATCCTCGTCACGCTGGGCTACGACGTCGATACGCCGTGGCGCGACCTGCCGAAAAAAGTGCGCGACTGGATCCTGTTCACCGACGAACAGCCGACGGTGCCCGTGTACGCCGGCCTGTCCCCGGAAGAAACGAAGCGCGCGCTGAAGCGCAAGGAAACGCCGAGCTACCAGGGCACGTTCACCGGCGCGCGCAAGTACGTGCTGCAGACGTTCGCCACCACGGAAAGCGCGTCGATGAAGAAGCGCGTGGCGCGCTACATGGTCAGCACCGAGTGCCCGGCATGCCGCGGCAGGCGGCTGCGGCCCGAGGCGCTGTCCGTCACGTTCGCCGGGCACGACATCACGGAACTGGCGCGCCTGCCCCTGCAGCGGCTGGCGCAGCTGATGGCGCCGCATGCCGAAGGCACGGCGAAAGTCAGCGCGAAGGAGCGGGCGGCGCACCCGGAAAAGCTGATCGTCACCCAGCGCATCGCACAGGACGTGCTGGCGCGGCTCGACGTGCTGCTGGACCTGGGCCTGGGCTACCTGGCGCTCGACCGCGGCACCCCCACGTTGTCCCCCGGCGAGCTGCAGCGCCTGCGCCTGGCCACGCAGGTGCGCTCGAACCTGTTCGGCGTGGTCTACGTGCTCGACGAACCGTCGGCCGGGCTGCACCCGGCCGATACCGTGGCGCTGCTGCGCGCGATGGCGCGGCTGAAGGCGGCGGGCAACTCGCTGTTCGTGGTGGAGCATTCGCTCGACGTGATCCGGCACGCCGACTGGATCGTCGACGTGGGCCCGGCGGCCGGCGAGGGCGGCGGCCATGTGCTGTACAGCGGCGAACCGGCCGGCCTGAAAGTCATCGACGCATCGCAGACGAAGCGTTACCTGTTCCCGGCGGCGCCGCCGCCGGCACGCGAGCCGCGCGCACCGCAGGGCTGGCTGAAGCTGGCGGGCGTTACGCGCAACAACCTGCATCGCCTGTCGTGCCAGTTTCCGCTGGGCGTGATGACCACGGTGACGGGCGTTTCCGGCTCGGGCAAGTCGAGCCTCGTCAGCCAGGTGCTCGTCGAACTGGTCACGCGTGCGCTGGGCCACGAGCCGGCAGCAGAACCGGAAGAAGAAGACGCGCTGGAACAGCAGGGCCCGGCCACGCTGGAGGGCCGGATCACGGCGGGCCTCGAGGACATCCGGCGGCTGGTGCGCGTGGACCAGAAACCCATCGGCCGCACGCCGCGCTCGAACCTGGCCACGTACACCGGCCTGTTCGACCATGTGCGCAAGCTGTTCGCCGCGACGAAGACGGCGAAATCGCGCCGCTACGACGCCGGCCGCTTTTCGTTCAACGTGGCCAAGGGCCGCTGCGACAATTGCGAGGGCGAAGGCTTCGTGATGGTGGAACTGCTGTTCCTGCCAAGCGTGTATGCGCCATGCCCGGTATGCCACGGCGCGCGCTACAACGCCAAGACTCTCGAAGTGCAGTACCGCGACCGCAACGTGGCCGAGGTGCTGGCCATGACGGTCGACGCGGCCCGGGAATTCTTCGCCGACGAGCCGGCGCTGCGCCGCGCGCTGGACATGCTGCACGACGTGGGCCTGGGCTACCTGCGCCTGGGCCAGCCGGCCACGGAACTGTCCGGCGGCGAGGCGCAGCGGATCAAGCTGGCGACCGAACTGCAGCGCGCTGCGCGCGGCAGCATGCTGTACATCCTCGACGAGCCGACCACCGGCCTGCATCCGGCGGACGTGGAGCGGCTGGTGGCCCAGTTGCAGAAACTGGTCGATGCCGGCAATACGGTCATCGCCGTCGAGCACGACATGCGCGTGGTGGCGGCGAGCGACTGGGTGATCGATATCGGCCCCGGCGCCGGCGACGAGGGCGGGCGCATCGTGGCCGCCGGGCCGCCCGCCACAGTGGCGGGCACGGCGGAGAGCCGCACGGCGCCTTACCTGGACGGTTTCCTGCGCGGCCTTCAGAGCCAGCCGCAGATCCAGCCATAGGCCGCCAGCGACAGCGCAGCGCTGGTCCACACCATGGGCTGCACGGCGGCCCGGATGCTGTGCGCGATCACCGCGCTGGCGCGATGCAGGCGCATCAGTGCCGTCACCGCCAGCAGGTTCTGCGCCGCCACGACGATATTGAGCAGCATGGCAACGCCCAGGCACCAGGCCACGGCGTCGCCGCGGCCATGCGGGTCGTCCGGCGCCAGCTCGCCGCCGGCCAGCGCGAGCAGGGCGCCATGTGCCACGGCAAGCACCAGCCCGTTCAGGCTCACGTTCAGGAAACGCGGCTGGTACCAGCCGGCACGGCACTGCGGCACGAGCGCAAGCACGTGCAGCGCGATCGCCAGGATCACGCCGATGCGCAGCACGCCGGCAAATTGGGCAAGCAGGGCAACATTCATCGCAGCACTCCTGGTACCCCGGCCGGCATCGGCGCGGGCCCGCATGCTGCCGGGACCGCCTGGCGCCCGCGGGACGGCGCCCGATACCGGCGTGGGGGCATCCGAACATAGCGGCGTTCGACGCGGATCGGCGCACGATAGCGTCATCATGCGACACCGGAAACGAACCGGCGCTACACTCGTTACTCGACGGATGAGCTTGGAGTGCCGGATGGGTGACTGGATCGATTTTCTGCAATGGCCGGCGATGGCCGCATCGTTGCTGGCGGCATGGCTGGTGGCGTCGCAGCGGGCGCGGCGGCGCCTTTCCGGGTTCGTGGTCTTCCTGGTCAGTAACGCGATGTGGATCACCTGGGGCCTGCATGACGACGCCTGGGCGCTCATCGTATTAAACTGCTGCCTGGCCGCCACGAACGTTCGCGGCATCGTCAAGAACCGCAATTCACAGGATACGCCATGACCACGTCACTGCACATCGTCTGCCCGCATTGCGATGCCGTCAACCGGGTGCCGGACGAACGCCTGGGCGAGGGCCCCACGTGCGGCAAATGCCAGCTCGGGCTGTTCACCGGCCAGCCCGTCGACCTGTCGAACGCGCGTTTCCAGAAGCATATCGAACGCAGCGATATCCCGGTGCTCGTCGACTTCTGGGCGCCCTGGTGCGGCCCGTGCCGGACGATGGCGCCGTTCTATGCGCAGGCCGCGCAGCGGCTCGAGCCGCGCGTGCGCGTGGTCAAGGTGGACACCGAGGCCAACCAGGACCTGGGCGCGCGCTACGCGATCCGCAGCATTCCCACGCTGGCGCTGTTCCGCGGCGGGCGGGAGGTGGCGCGCCAGCCGGGTGCAATGGATGCGGGCAATATACTGGCCTGGGTGCAGCAGCAGTTGAACCGGTAATGCACCCTCGCTATTAGTAAATTAAAAAGTTTACTTATTGTCGGGTTCGCCGTATAGTCGGCCCATGAACCATCTACTCCTCCTTTCGGCGGCCTGCCTCCTGGCGCTGCTGTCCACGGTCGGTGCATCGCTGCCGTACCCGATCCTGCCGCCGCTGTTCGCCTCCGGCACCGTCAATGGCCTGAATACGTTCATGGGCCTGCCGCCGAAGCTGCTGTTCGGCATCGCGCTGACCGTCAATCCACTGGGCCTGCTGATCGGCGCCACCCTGCTGGGTCCGCTCTCGGACCGCTACGGGCGCCGCCGGATCCTGCTCGCCACGGCATACGGCGCCGCGGCGGGGCATGCGCTGACGGCCTGGGCGCTGGTGCTGGAATCCTTCCCGCTGTTCGTGCTGGCGCGCTTCGCGACCGGCCTGCTGGAAGGTAACGGTTCGGTGTGCCGCGCGCTGATCGCGGAAAAGTTTACCGGCGCCGAGCGGGCCCGCGGCCTGTCGCTGGTCAATGGCGCCTTCCACCTGGGCTGGCTGGTGGGCCCGATGCTGGCCGGGCTCACGCTGGGCTTCGGCATCGTGGTGCCGTTCGCCGCCGCGATCGCCGCGCTGGTGCTGGCAGGAGTGCTGGCCGCGCTCGCCCTCCCGCGCGAGGCCGCATCGGCCGAGACCACGTCGCTGTGGCACGTGGCGCGCCATCGCCATTCGCTGAACCTGCTGCGCCACGCCGAGCCGCGTACGCTGTTCTTCATCCAGCTGGCAGGCTTTTGCGGCGTGGCCGCGTTCTACGAGTTCTACCCGTTGTGGCTGGTGGAAGAGGGCCGGTACGATGCCGCGCGGATCGCGCTGATCAACATGACGATGTGCGGCATCATGACGGCCGCTTCCGTCGTGGCCGGGCGCTACGCCGGCGGCGATGCGCTGCGCCGCGCCGGCTGGTTCGCGTGGGGCATCGCGCTGGCGGTAGGCTGCGTCGCCGTCGGCAACCTGTGGACAGGGCTGGCGGCCATCGCCCTGTTCGGCATCCCCAACGCGTTCTTCAATGCGACCGTGCAGCCGTGGGCGGCCGAACGGTTCGCCGCCCACGGGCAGGGCGCCGTGATGGGCCTGATGTCGACCACCTTCTGCCTGGCCACGATCCTGATGGCGCTGCTCGGCTCCGTACTCGTGCTGGTCGATACGCGCCTGGTGCTGGCAGTGGGCGCCGCGGCAAGCCTGTGGGCCGGCTGGCGGCTGCACAACTGGCGGCACGAACTGGCGCCGGCACTGAAAGGAATCGGCTGATGAACACCTCCGACCGCATCCTGTTCCTGCTGAAGACGCGGGGGCCGAAAACGGCGCAGCAGCTGGCCGGCATGGTGGAACTGACCTCGATGGGCGCGCGGCGCCATCTCGAGGCGGCCGAGGAAAAGGGGCTCGTGGCGTTCGAGGACGTGGCCGAGAAGGTGGGGCGGCCATCGCGCCGCTGGCTGCTGACCGATGCCGGCCATGCACGTTTCCCGGACCGCCATGCCGATCTCACCGTGGCGTTGATCGACCAGGTGAAGGCGCTGTTCGGCGACGAGGCGATGGACCGGCTGATCGTTTCGCGCGAGGCCGCCAGCGAAGCGTTCTACCGCGACACGGTCGGCACGGCCGGCGCGCTGCCCGAACGCGTGGCGGCGCTGGCCCAGGCGCGCGACGTGGAAGGCTACATGGCCGAAGTGGAAACGCAGCCGGACGGCAGCCTGCTGCTGGTGGAAAACCATTGCCCGATCTGTGCCGCCGCCCGCGTCTGCCAGAACTTTTGCCGCTCCGAACTGGAAGTGTTCCGGCGCGTGCTGGGCCCGGGCTGCAGCGTGGAACGCACCGAGCACCAGTTATCCGGCGCGCGGCGCTGCGCATACCGGATCGTGCCGGTATAGAGCTGCGAAAGTGCCGGCGGCCGGGAGTCCGGTGTTCCGGACAGGCTGCGCGATTTTCGTCCGTGGTGTACAGTAGCAAAAAACACAACGGAGGATGCCATGGCATTGGAAGACGAAGTACGCCGCAAGTTCGTGGCGGAAGTATGGAAGCGGTATGAAGAAGTGCAGAACTGGGCGATCGCCAACTGGCCCGATGCGGAACACCCGCTATCGACCAGCGATTTTGTCGAAGGCCGCAAGGAAATCCTCAGCCTCGGCCTGCCGCCGGGGCAAAAGCTGACGCAGGAACCGCAGGCGGCACCCGAGCCGGAGCAGGGCGGCCCGCAGTACCTGGACGTGACCCCCGCCCCGTGGCCCTGATCAGCCGCGCCGCGCCGGGATCCAGCACAGCAGGCTGACCACCAGACAGCCAAGCACACCGCACGCCAGCTTGAACGCGCTGTCGAACAGCAGCGGCGCGACGAGGCCGGAGACCAGTGCGAACAACGTCATCTGGATGAACGACTGCAGCGAGGCGGCCAGCCCGCTGTTGTCGGGGAACAGGTTCAGCGCCAGCAGCGACAGCGGCGGCATCGCCAGCGCCAGCGCCAGCGAGTAGAAGAACAGCGGCAGCACGGCCCACGGCACCGCGGCGGTGAACCAGTACGTGTAGGCCACGTTGGCCAGCACCGCCACCGTCATCCCCGCATAACTCAGCCAGATCAGTTGCGCCTGCGAGTACCTGCGGGCCAGCTTGCCGGACAGCGCCGAACCCACCACCATGCCCGCCACGAGCGGGATGAACAGCCAGCCGAACGCCGTTTCCGGCAGGTGCAGGATGTTCATCACGAAATACGCGGCCGAGCCGATATACAGCGCGAAGCCGCCGAACGCCACCCCCAGCGCCGCCGACAGCAGCAGGAACCGGCGGTTGCGCAGCACCTTCAGGTAGTTCGCCGCGATCAGCTTCACCTCGAACGGGTGGCGTTTTTCCTGTGGCAGGCTCTCCGGCAGCCAGCGCCACACGGCGAACAGCATCAGCACGCCGAACAGCGCGAGGAACCAGAAAATCGAACGCCAGCCCAGCGATACCTGCATCCAGCCGCCGATGATCGGCGCCAGCGCCGGCGCCAGGCCGAATACCATCATGATGTGCCCCAGGATCTTTTGCGCATCGGCACCGTCGAACCGGTCCTGCACGATCGCGCGGCCCACCACCGAGCCGGCGCCGGACGACAGGCCCTGCAGCACGCGGCAAGCGAGCAGGAACCCGAGCGAGCCGGCCAGCGCGCCGCCCACCGAGGCGATGATGTAGGCCACCAGCGACCACAGGATCACCGGGCGGCGGCCGAGCGTGTCCGACAGCGTGCCGTAGAACAGCATCATGAAGGCGAAGCAGAACAGGAACAGCGACAGCGTCTGCTGGATCGCGATCGGCGTGGCACCGAACTCGCTGGCAATGGCCGGGAACGACGGCAGGTAAGTGTCGATGGCCAGCGGCCCCACCATCGTCAGGCCGGCCAGGAGCAGCGTCAGCAGGATATTCATGGAAAGAGTATCGTTATTGTTTTTCGGGCGCGTATTTTACGTCAAGGCGGTACGCCGGCCCGGTTCGCCTGTCGGGCCAGCACGTCTGCGGGGAATCCGGTATATCGATATGAAGTTATTGCATGACCGGGACGGCGGGGATTTTGTAGAATGCGCGTGCGCGCAGCCTGCGCGACATATGAGTAAGTGAAGAACATGACAATCGATATCTTCGACGGCACCGGCGTGAAGCCCGCCCATTGGGACCTGGATGCAGTGGTCGCCGCGCTGCGCGTTTCGCGCGAGGCCACGCACAACATCCGCCACCAGCGCCGCGTGCGCGAGCTGCCTTCGCGCGAGGCGCTGTCCACCATCGTCAACGGCCTGTCGGCCGTGCTGTTCCCCACCCATTACGGACGGCCGAACCTGACGGACGAGAGCATCGATTATTTTGTCGGCGATACGCTCAACACCACGCTGAACCGCCTGACCGAACAGGTGCGGCGCGGCCTGCAGTTCGCCGACGATGCCGACATGGCCGAGGACACGCTGACGCAAAAGGCGCACGACATCACCCGCGCCTTCGCCGCCAGCCTGCCGCAGATCCGCGGGCTGCTGGTGTCGGACGTGCAGGCCGCCTACGCGGGCGACCCGGCGGCCACGTCGATCGCCGAGATCATGCTGTGCTATCCCGGCACCATGGCGATCCTGCATTACCGGCTGGCGCACCAGCTGCACAAGCTCGGTTCGCCGTTCCTGGCCCGCATGATCTGCGACATCAGCCATTCGCTGACCGGCGTCGACATCCACCCCGGCGCACAGATCGGCGCCAGTTTCTTCATCGACCACGGCACCGGCGTGGTCATCGGCGAAACGGCGATCCTGGGCGAGCGCGTGCGGCTGTACCAGCACGTGACACTGGGCGCCAAGCGCTTCCCGGCCGATGCCTCGGGCATGCTGATCAAGGGCACGCCGCGCCACCCGATCGTCGAGGACGACGTGGTGGTCTATGCCGGCGCCACCGTGCTGGGCCGCATCACGATCGGCGCCGGTTCCACCATCGGCGGCAATGTGTGGCTGACCCAGAGCGTGCCGCCGAACAGCAACGTGTCGCAGGCGCATACGCGCAGCGACTGAGCTGGCAGCCGGCTACTCCGGCACTTCGTCATCCTTCAGCGCGAAGTCGCCGCGCTCGTACGCCGCCAGCACGTCGCGGGCGGCGGCGAGGTCGCGTTCCAGCACCAGCACGCGGGCGCCGCCGAGGGCCGGCGAGATCAGCTGGTCCACCTGCGAGTGCTGGTCGTCCGTCACCACGGCGGCGATGCCGGCCGCCTCGAGGCAGCCGCGCAGCACGTGCGCCTGCGTGGGCACCAGGCAGCGCGCCGCGATCGTGTAGTCATCCTTTATCTGCTCGGTCATGACGGTCTCCTGTGTTTGCAGCCATTATGGATGGCGCTGGCAAAGGAGGGCGCAGGAATGGCAACTGCGTAACGGCAGCGCGGCTACAGCGCGTGCGTGGCGTACAGTTCGTCGAGGATGCTGCCTTTCAATGCCGCCTGGGCCGGGTCGCCGCGCGTGCGGGCACCGGGCGGCGGCGTGTATTCGGCGCGCAGGCCGCCCGTTTGCCCGTCGAGCAGCACGATGCGGTCGCTGAGGAACAGCGCCTCGTCGAGATCGTGCGTGACCATCAGGATCGTCAGCGCGTGTTCGCGCGCCACGCGCCGCAGCAGGTCCTGCAGGCGGATGCGGGTAAAGGCGTCGACGGCGGAAAACGGTTCGTCGAGCAGCAGCACGCGCGGCCGGTTGAGCAGGCCGCGGGCGATGGCGGCGCGCTGCGCCTGGCCCCCGGAGAGCTGGCGCGGCAGGTAATCGCCCAGCCCCGCCAGGCCCACCTCGGCCAGCAGCGCCGACGGGTCGGCCTCGCCGCCGAACGCCACGTTCTGCGCCACCGTCAGCCACGGGAACAGTCGCGGCTCCTGGAAGATCAGGCCGATGTCCGGCGATACGCCGTCCAGCGGCGTTCCGGCGAGCGTGACGCGGCCCCGCCAGTCGCGGTCGAGCCCGGCCACGATGGACAGCAGGCTGCTCTTGCCGCTGCCGCTGGCGCCGATCAGCGACACGCATTCGCCCTCGATCAGGCGCAGCCGCACGTCGCGCAGCACGGTGCGGTCGCCGAACGCCTTGCGGACGACGTGGATGTCGAGCAGCGGATGATCGGGCGAGGTCGCGTCGTGCAAGGTCGAGTGGGCCAAGGTCGAGTCGTGCAAGGTCGGGTGGGCCAGGTTGGTATCGGGCCGGGTCGTGCCGGGAAGCGTCATGCGGACCTCGCCAAGTCGTCGCGCCAGGCCAGCAGCCGCGTTTCGAAGCGCCGCATCAGCGTGTCGCTCAGCTTGCCCAGCAGCGCCAGCAGCAGGATCGCGGCCAGCACGATGTCGGCACGGCCCGTCTCGCGGCCGTCGCTGAGCAGGTAGCCCAGGCCACGGCTGGCGGCGATCAGCTCGGCCGCCACCATGAACATCCACGCCAGCGACAGGCCGTTGCGCAACCCCGTCATCAGCGACGGCAGCGCGGCCGGCAGCAGCACGCGCCGGGCCAGCGCCACGCCGCTCAGCCGGTACAGCCGGCCCACCTCGACCAGTTTCCGGTCGACGCCGGCGATGCCGGATGCGGCCCCCATGTAGACGGGGAAGAACGCGCCGATCGCGATCAGCACCAGCTTCGGCGCCTCGTCGATGCCCAGCCACAGCAGCAGCAGCGGCACCCAGGCCAGCGACGGCACCGCGCGCAATGCCTGGAACGTGGGATCGAGCAGCGTGGCGATGCGCGCATCCAGGCCGACGGCGGCGCCGACGACGATGCCGAGCAGCGCGCCCGCGGCAAAACCGGCGGCCACGCGCAGGGTGCTGGCGAGCACGTGCCACAGCAGGTCGGCATGAACCAGTTGCGCCAGCGTGGCCGCGATCTCCGAAGGCGGCGGCAGCAGGTGCGCGGGCACGGCGCCGGTGCGCACCAGCACCTCGACGCCCGCCAGGGCCAGCGCCGGCAGCAGCAGGCCCCACGCCGGATGCGGGCGGAAGCGCCCCGGCGCGACGCCGGGCGCCAACGCGGGCGGCAGCGGGCCGGCGGCGGGCGTGTCGCCCACCATCTCGATGCTCGATTGCAGGGTGGGGGGCGCCATGCTCATGCCCTGGCGGTCACCGCCCGGGCGAAGCGGGTATCGACCAGGTCGGCGATGGTCCTGTTCAGGTCCGTGCCGGGCTTGACCAGTGCTTCTTCCTTCAGGATCGGCGCGGCCTGCTTCAGCGCCGCCACGTGTTCGTCGCCCGGCTGCGGCTGCGAGAAATCGCTGCGCAGCTTCACCTGCAGCAGCGCGACCGGCAGCGAGACCTTGGCTTCCTCGGACAGGATGCGCGCCGCTTCGGACGGGTTGGCGATGATCCATTTGCGCGCCCGCTCGTAGGCCGCCAGCACGCGCGTGGTTTCCTCGGGCCGCTGCGCCAGGAATTCCTCGCGCACGTTCAGGAAGCCGTAGGTATTGAACGCCACGTTCCGGTAGACCAGCCGCGAGCCGCCTTCCAGCTCGCTGGCGGCCATGTGCGGATCGAGCCCGGCCCATGCATCCACGCGGCCCTGTTCCAGCGCCGCGCGGCCATCGGCGTGCTGCAGCGCCACGTGTTCGATGTCGCCCCGCTTCAGGCCGGCCTGTTTCAGGGAGCGAAGCAGGAACAGGTAAGGGTCGGTACCCTTCGTGGCCGCGATTTTTTTACCTTTCAGGTCGGCCACCGAGCGGACCGGCGAATCCTTGCGCACCACCAGCGCCGTCCATTCCGGGCGCGAGTAGATGTACGGCGTGCGGATCGGATTGCCGTTGGCGCGCGCCAGCAGGGCCGCCAGGCCGGCCGAGGAGCCGATGTCGATGCTGTTGCCGTTCAGGTATTCGAGCGCCCGGTTGCTGCCGGCGGACAGGACCCACTTGATGTCGGTGCCGGCCGGCTTGAACGCTTCTTCCAGCCAGCCGAAGCGTCGCAGGACGAGGCTGGTCGGCGAGTAATAGGCGTAATCGAGGCGCAGCTCCTTGAGCGGCCCCGCGGCGCGCACCAGCGACGGCACGGCCAGCACCGCGGCGGCACCGGCCACGGATTTCAATAACGTACGGCGTTTCATGGTTCGATCTTCCTTCATGTGATGTATTCGGTGCCTTGCCTGCAGATCAGTTGTGAGTCAATTGCAGATACAGTTGCAGATTCACTTGCAGATTCAGCCGCGACTCTTGCGCTTCACTTGCCCGCTTCGAGCGCGAGCTGGTAATCGGTCTTCGCATAATCGGCGAAATGCTTGTTCGTCACCGCGAGGAATTCCCGCGAGCGGTAGGCGGCGGCGATGTCCTTCGCGAACTGCTTGTCCTTGTCGGCGGCCTTGACGGCCACCAGGTTCACGTAGTTCGGCGAGATCTTTTCCGTCTTCAGCGCGTCGCGCAGCTTCAGGCCGGAGGCGAGCGCATAGTTGCCGTTGACGAACGAGTAGTCGGTATCCTGCAGCGAGCGGGGCAGCTGGGCCGCTTCCAGCGGCACCAGCCTGATTTTCTTCACGTTCTGCGCCACGTCCCGCTCGGAGGCGCGCACCGGGTCGATGCCCGGGCGCAGCCTGATCCAGCCCAGCTGTTCGAGCACCACCAGGGCGCGCGCCCCGTTGGTGGGATCGTTCGGCAGCGCGACGGTGGCGCCTTCCTTCACCTCGTCCAGGCTCCTGTGCTTCTTGCTGTAGATCGCGATCGGGGCAGTCGGCACGGTCACCAGCGGCACGATGGCCAGCTTTTTCTCGGCGGCGAACTTGTTCAGGTAGACGACATGCTGGAACACGTTCGCGTCCAGCGACCCTTCGGCCAGCGCGAAATTGGGCTGGATGTAATCGTTGAATTCGACCAGCTTCACCTTGTAGCCCTGGCGTTCCAGGATCGGCTTGATGCCCAGCTTCACTTGGTCGGCGTAGGGGCCGGCGCTGGTGCCGATCACCAGTTCCTTCGGGTCCTTCGCGTGGACGGGGACATGCGCCGCCAGCGAAGGGAGCAGCAGGGCGAACAGGATCGGCCGGAGATTGAATGCGGGGCGTGGCATGGTCTTGACGGTCATGAAAACTCCTAGCGTTTGTCGAGGCGGCGCGCGAGGCGGGCGCCGGAAAATTGAACCAGCTGCACGATCAGCACCAGCAGCACCACGGTGGCGACCATCATCTCGGTCTCGAAGCGGTAGTAGCCGTAGCGGATGGCCAGGTCACCGATGCCGCCGCCGCCCACCACGCCGGCCACCGCCGAATAGGACAGGAAACTGATCGCCAGCACCGTCAGGGCCAGCACCAGGCCGGAGCGCGCTTCCACCAGCAGCACGCGCAGCACGATCTGCAGTTCGCTGGCCCCCATCGCGTGCGCCGCCTCGATCACGCCGCGCGGCACTTCGCGCAGGTTCTGTTCGACCAGCCGGGCGAAGTAGGGGATTGCCGCGCACGACAGCGGCACGCTGGCCGCCAGCGGGCCGATCGAGGTGCCGGCGATGATCCGCGTGAGCGGCACCAGCGCCACCAGCAGGATGATGAACGGGAACGAGCGCACGGTGTTGACGAACCAGCCCAGCACGGCCGCGGCGAAGCGGTTCTGCAGCGGCTTGCCGCTCGAGACGAGGAACAGCACCACGCCCAGCGGGCCGCCCAGCAGCACCGCCGCCGACAGGCCGATCGACAGCATCGTCAGCGTCTGCCCCAGCGCCGTCCACAGCTCGGGCAGCAGTTCGATCCACTTGTCAGGCATGGTGGACCTCCCGGGCCGGCGAGCGCGAAGGCGCCGAAGACGGGGATGAAGCCAGGGCCGAAGACGGAGCCGAAAACAGCGACACGAGCTCGCGCCCCAGTGCGGTGATGGCGTGCGGCGTTTCCGGGCTCACGATCTCGGCGACTTCGCCACCATCGATCACGGCCACGCGGTGGCATAGCGCGGCCAGCACGTCGAGCTCGTGGCTGACGATCACGATCGTCACGTTCAGCCGCGCGTTCACGTCGCGCAGGGTCGCCAGGATGCTGCGCGTGGTCTCGGCGTCGAGGGCGGAAGTGGGTTCGTCGCACAGCAGCACGGCCGGTCCGCTGGCCAGCGCGCGGGCGATCGCCACGCGCTGGCGCTGGCCGCCGGAAAGCTGGGCCGGATACGCCTGCGGCTTGTCTTCCAGGTGCACCAGGGCCAGGCAATCGGCCACGCGCCGCGCGATCTCCTCGCGCGAGCGGCCGCCGTGGATCTCCAGCGGAAAGGCCACGTTGCCGGCCACGGTGGCGTTCTGCAGCAGGTTGAAGCCCTGGAAGATCATGCCGATGTTCTGGCGCGCCGCGCGCAGCGCGCGCTTGTCCAGACGCGTGAGTTCCTGGCCGTCGACGGTCACGGTGCCGGCGTCGGGCTGTTCGAGCAGGTTGAACAGGCGCAGCAGGGTCGACTTGCCGGCGCCGCTGCGGCCCGCGATGCCGAAGATCTCGCCGGCGCCGATATCGAGCGACACGTCGCGCACGGCGGCCACGCCGCCGTCCCGGTCACCGCTTTTGCCGCCGTTCCGGCCGGCCGTCCTGCCGAACGACTTCGACAGGCCGCGCAGCCGGATCAGCGGTTCCGCCGCCGGCAGGCTGTGTAATGCATTCATGGGATGAGGCTTTCGGATTATGAATAGGGGCTCGGCTCGGGCAGCGCGCCGGTCAGCGCATAGCGCCCCAGGTCGCGGTACTTGTAGTCGACCGGGTCGTGCAGCGTGTGCACGCGCGCGTTGCGCCAGTAGCGGTCGAAGCCGAAGCGGGCGGACGTCGACCGCGCGCCCGTCAGTTCGAACAGCTGGCTGCCGATCTCGATGGCGGCGCGGTGCGCCAGCACTTTCGCCTCGGCGCCGGCCACGGCGAGTTCGCCGCGGTCCCGCGCCGTCACGCCGTCTCCCAGCCGGAATACGCGTTCGAGTTCGCGGCCGGCATGGTCGGCCAGCACGACGGCGGGGCGCAGCAGCGTCCACAATTCGCCGTAGCGGTGCTGCACGAACGGGTCGTCCACCGCGCTGGCCACGCCGGAAGCGAACCAGGGCCGCGCCTCGCCGGCCGTGTAGTCGCGCGCGGCGGCGAACGCGCCCTCGGCGATGCCCAGGTACAGGTTCGTCATGATCAGCTGCGCGACCTGCGAGCGCACGGTGGACAGCGGCGTGGCCGCCTGGCCCGGCTGCTGCAGCACCAGGCCCACCGGCAGCAGCGTGCCGTGGAACTGCACGGTGCCGCTGTCGGTCTGCTTCTGGCCGAACGCATCCCAGTCGGCCCGCACGTCCACGCCGTCGGCGCCGGTCGGCAGCACGCCGATCAGCGACGATTGCGTCGGTTCGTGCCAGGCCGAGATCGTCAGCCAGTCCGAGCCGACCGAGCCCGAGGCGAAACTCTTCGTGCCGTCGAGGATGAAGTCGCCTTTCGCGTCGGTGGCGGCCAGCCGGCGGTCCAGCGGATTCAGGGCATTGCCCCAGAACAGGTTGTCGTCGACGCTGGCATGCAGCAGGTGGCGCTGCTGTTGCTGGGTGCCGTATAACTGGATGCCGGCCAGTTGCAGGTGGTGGAATGCGAAGACATGGGCCAGCGCGCTGTCGGCCCGCGCCAGGATGCGCACCGCCTGCAGGGTGGTGTCCCAGCCGGCGCCCTGGCCGCCGAAGTCGGCCGGGATCGACAGCGTGAGCAGGCCGGATGCGCGGATCAGCTGGCGCTCGTGGCGCGCGTGGCCGCCGGCCGCATCGCGTTCGACCGCCGTGGCGGCCAGTTCGGCGGCCAGCGACGCGGCGACGGCGAGCGGATCGGCATGCTGCAGGGCGGGTTCGGGTGCGTTCATGGGTATACGAAGGAATGACAATGAAAAAAATGACAGCGCGGCCAGTATTGCGCCCGGCCCAAGTGTCAGTCCACGAAGAAAAGCACGCTTCCATATGCGATAAAGTCATGTTGAGAAAATCACATATCGAAGTGCGAAACCATTCGTTCTGTAACCGGTGGCGCTGCCGTAGCCTTGCTGACATTGAATTGTTATATCAACTGGCAAAAGAAGGCGAACATCCATGAGCATCCTCCTGATTTCCGGCAGCCCCGCGGTACCTTCCTCGTCGAGCCGCCTGCTGCACCACATCGGCGACAAGCTGGCCGCCCACGGCTACCGCACCACCCGCCTGAACGTGCGCGACCTGCCGGCGCAGGCACTGCTCGCCGCCGACAACACCGACGCCGTGATCCGCGCGGCGCTGGCGGAAGTGGCCGAGGCGCATGCCGTGATCGTCGCGACGCCTGTCTACAAGGCCGCCTATTCCGGCGTGCTGAAAGCCTTCCTGGACCTGCTGCCGCAGAACGGCCTGGCCGGCAAGATCGTGCTGCCGGTGGCCACCGGCGGCAGCCAGTCGCATCTGCTGGCGCTCGACTACGCGCTGCGCCCGGTGCTGCATGCGCTGGAAGCGGACCAGGTGCTGACCAGCATCTACGCCACCTCGCAGCAGGTGCAGTGGAGCGAGCACGAAGGCGTGCTGCTGGCGCCGGAGATCGCCGTGCGCGTGGCCGCCGGCGTGGCCGTGCTGGACCGTGCGCTCGGCTACCGCACCGCGGCCGAGGAGGCCGAGCGCGCGTCCGTGCGTTCGCTGCAGGATCATCCGTACACGTCGCAGGCCGCATGATGGCGCAACAACATAAACTCCTGGCCCGCCGCCGCACGATCGGCCTGTTGCTGTCCACCGCCTTCGCCGCCGGGTTTTCCGGGCTGGCGCCTGGCCTGGCGCACGCGCAGGCGGCGAAGGTGGTGCGCATCGGTTACCAGAAATACGGCACGCTGACCTTGCTGAAAGGCCGCGGCACGCTGGAAAAGCGCCTGGCGCAGCAGGGCGTGACGGTGCAGTGGACCGAGTTCCCGGCCGGCCCGCAGCTGCTCGAAGGCCTCAATGTCGGCAGCATCGACTTCGGCACGGTGGGCGAGGCGCCGCCGATCTTCGCGCAGGCCGCGGGCGCCGCCCTGGTCTACGTGGGCAACGAGCCGCCGTCGCCGCACAGCGAGGCGATCGTCGTTCCGAAGGATTCGAAGCTCACCAGCGTCGCCCAGCTGAAGGGCAAGCGTGTGGCGCTGAACAAGGGATCGAACGTGCATTACCTGCTGCTGCGGGCGCTGGAACAGGCCGGCGTGGCGTACAAGGATATCCAGCCGGTCTACCTGCCGCCGGCCGACGCCCGCGCCGCGTTCGAGCGCGGTTCGGTGGACGCGTGGGTGATCTGGGATCCGTTCTTCGCCGCCGCGCAGAAGCAGATCGGCGCCCGCGTGCTGGTCGACGGCAAGGGCCTGGTCTCCAACCACCAGTTCTACCTCGCCGCGCGCGACTGGGCGCGCGGCAACCCGGCGCTGCAGCAGATCCTGCTCGAGGAAATCGCCAAGGTCGACGACTGGGGGCGCGACAACGCCAGGGAAGTCTCGGCGATCCTGTCCGCGCAGACCGGGCTCGATCCGGCCGTCGTCGAACTGGCCGCGTCGCGCTACAGCTACGGCGTGAAACCCGTGTCGGACGCGGTGCTGCGCGAACAGCAGAAGATCGCCGATGCCTTCGCCGGTTTGAAGCTGATCCCGAAACCCATCGTCATCAAGGATGCCGTGCTGGCATCGGCAAAGTAAGCGGCGCAGCCAGGCGCTCGCCGCCGGCTGGCCGCGGAAGCAGTCAAGCATAAATATTCAGGAGTTTCATCCATGTCGTTGAATTTGTTCTGGTTCATTCCCACCCACGGCGACAGCCGTTACCTTGGCACGTCGAAAGGCGCCCGCGCCGTCGATGCCGACTACCTCCGGCAGGTGGCCGTGGCGGCCGACACGCTGGGCTACGACGGCGTGCTCCTGCCCACAGGGCGCTCGTGCGAAGATGCCTGGGTAGTCGCATCGTCGCTCATTCACGCGACGAAGAACCTGAAGTTCCTCGTCGCCGTGCGACCGGGGCTCTCCACGCCCGGCCTGGCGGTGCGCATGGCATCCACGTTCGACCGGCTGTCGAACGGCCGGCTCCTGATCAACGTCGTCACCGGTGGCGATCCCACCGAACTGGCAGCCGACGGCCTGACGGCCGATCACGCCGAGCGCTACGAGATCTCGGATGAATTCATCCGTATCTGGCGCGGCGCGCTGTCGGGAGAAGGCGGCGATGCCGGCTTCGACTTCGAGGGCAAGCACCTGCAGGTGAAAGGCGCCAGGACACTGTACCCGCCGGTGCAGAAACCTTACCCGCCGCTGTACTTCGGCGGCTCGTCGGAGGCGGCGCACGAGCTGGCGGCCGAGCAGATGGACGTGTACCTGACGTGGGGCGAACCGCCCGCCGCCGTGGCGGAGAAGATCGCCGATATCCGCCGCCGCGCCGCCGAGCATGGCCGCACCGTGAAGTTCGGCATCCGGCTGCACGTGATCGTGCGCGAAACGAACGAGGAGGCATGGCAGGCGGCCGACAAGCTGATCTCGCACCTGGACGACGACGTGATCGCCAAGGCGCAGGCCTCGTTCGCCCGCATGGATTCGGAAGGCCAGCGCCGCATGGCCGCGCTGCACGGCGGCCGGCGCGACAAGCTGGAAGTGTCGCCGAACCTGTGGGCTGGCGTGGGCCTGGTGCGCGGCGGTGCCGGCACGGCGCTGGTGGGCGATGCCGAAACGGTGGTGGCGCGCATCCGCGAATACGCCGATCTCGGCATCGAGACGTTCATCTTCTCGGGCTATCCGCACCTGGAGGAATCGTATCGCTTCGCCGAGCTGGTGTTCCCGCTGCTGAAGGATGGGAAAGTGCGGGGGAAAGAGCAGGGCGAAGTGTCGATCACCGGGCCGTTCGGCGAAGTGATGGCTACCGATATCGTGCCGAAGAAGGCGGCGTGACATGAATAGCGCCGCTATCGCAAATACACTGGCCGCGGCCGGGCGGGCACCGTCGCGGGCCTGGGCCCGCGTGCGCTCGGCGCTGGCACCCTGGCTGCTGCCGATCGTGCTGCTGCTGGCATGGGAAGTGTCGGCCCGCGCCGGCTGGCTGTCGAGCCGCATCCTGCCCGAGCCGCTGGCCGTGGCCACCGCGTTCTGGACGCTGGCCGCGTCCGGCGAGCTGTGGGAGCATCTGAGCACGAGCCTGTGGCGCGCCGCTTCCGGCTTTGCCGTCGGCGCCGGCCTCGGCCTCGCGCTCGGCCTGCTGACGGGCAGCTTCCGCCAGGCCGAAACGCTGCTCGACACCACGCTGCAGATGGTGCGCAACATTCCGGCGCTGGCGCTGATTCCGCTGGTGATCCTGTGGTTCGGCATCGACGAGACGGCCAAGCTCTTCCTGCTGGCGGTCGGCGTGTTCTTCCCCGTGTACCTGAATACCTTCCACGGCATCCGCGCCACGGACGCGGGCCTGATCGAAATGGCGAAAAGCTACGGCCTGAAGGGCTGGCCGCTGTACCGCGACGTGATCCTGCCGGGCGCGCTGCCGTCGATCCTGGTCGGCGTGCGCTTCTCGCTGGGCCTCGTCTGGGTGCTGCTGATCGTGGCGGAAACGATTTCCGCGCAGGCCGGCATCGGCTACATGACGATGAACGCGCGCGAATTCCTGCAGACCGACGTGGTGCTCGTCGGGATCCTGCTGTACGCGATCCTCGGCAAGCTGGCCGACCTGGTGGCCCGCGCGCTGGAACGCCGGCTGCTCCGCTGGAATCCGGCTTATAGCTGAACTTTAGCTGAACCCAAGCTGAACCCGGCTGAACCATCGCTGAATCATCACTGAAAGAACAATATGCTGCATGCGACCTTACCCCTCGATACCGAACCGTTCGCGTTCACCCCGGAGCCCGTGGAAGCGGCACCGGCACGCCGGCCGCTGCAGCGCCAGGGCGTGGGCGTGCACCTGCAGGGGCTGACCAAATCGTTCGGCGAACGCCGCGTGCTCGATGGCATCGGGCTGGAACTGAAGGCGGGCGAATTCGTCGCCATCGTTGGCCGCAGCGGTTGCGGCAAGAGCACGCTGCTGCGCACGATCGCCGGCCTCGATGCGGTCGACGGCGGCCGCATCACGGTCGGCAACGGTGTCGCCAGGGATGCGCAGCGCGACGGACCGCCGCTGCGGATGATGTTCCAGGAAGCGCGCCTGCTGCCATGGAAGACGGTGCTGGAAAACGTCGCCCTCGGCTTGCCGAACGGCCTGCACGCCGCAGCCGGCGCGCTGGCCGCCGTGGGCCTCGCCGACCGCGCCGACGCCTGGCCGGCGCAGCTTTCCGGCGGCCAGCGGCAGCGCGTGGCCCTGGCCCGTGCACTCGTGCACGAGCCGTCGCTGCTGCTACTCGACGAACCGCTCGGCGCACTCGATGCGCTGACCCGGATCGAGATGCAGCAACTGATCGAATCGCTGTGGCGGCAGCGCGGCTTCACCGCCGTGCTGGTCACGCACGACGTGCAGGAAGCGGTGGCGCTGGCCGACCGCGTGCTGCTGATCGAGGACGGCCGCATCACGCTGGACCTCGCCGTCGACCTGCCACGGCCCCGCACGCGCGGCAACCCGGCGTTCGCCGCGCTGGAAGAAAAGCTGCTGGACCGGCTGCTGGCCCGCTGACCTTCTCGGTACGATACGGTTGAGCCCGTGTCACTTTGGTGCCAGGCACCAAAGTGACACGGGCTCAACCGTAGCCGCAGTGCTCGCAACACGCCACGCTTCACTCCCCAACCCGGTAGCTCCCGCCTTTGCCATTTGGCAGATGTGAATACGGCCGCGCGCCGGCTATCATGCATTCACTTCCGGCGAGTACTGCACTATCGATTAATTCGATAACACAACGGTAAATTTTCCGTTTTACTTCTTCTCCCGGTCGCGGACATAATGCCGCATCGATAACTTGCATCGACAACCACCGGAGAAATACAACCATGAAAAAACTGATCGCCCTCGTACTCGCCGCCGGCTTCTCGACCGCCGCCCTGGCCGCGCCTGAAACCTACGTGATCGACGATTCGCACACGTTCGCGCGCTTCTCGTACAGCCACCTGGGGTTCTCGACGCAGGAAAGTCGTTTCGACAGCACCAAGGGCAAGATCACGCTGGACCGCGCCGCCAAGACCGGTTCCACCGAGATCACGATCGACACCAATTCGGTGAACACCGGTAATGCCACCTTCAACAGCCACCTGAAAGGCGCGGACTTCTTCGACGTGGCGAAATTCCCCACGATCACGTTCAAGTCGACCAAGTTCAATTTCAGCGGCGACGCGCTGGCGTCGGTGGACGGCAACCTGACGATCAAGGGCGTCACCAAGCCGGTGAACCTGAAGATCACGTCGTTCAAGTGCCAGCCGCACCCGATGGCCAAGAAGGATGCCTGCGGCGCCAACGCGACCGCCACGATCAAGCGTTCCGAATTCAACGCCGGCAAATACGCGCCGAACGTGAGCGATGACGTGACGCTGACGTTCTCCGTGGAAGCCATCAAGGAATAAGCGCCAGGCAGTCACCGCCTGGCCCGGCGGGCAGCGGTCGCCCGGCAATTTTTGCTGTAATTGGTACAGCGCCACACAAGGAAAAAAAGCATGAAGCGACTGATGCTCGCTGCCGCCATCGCGGCGGCAGGGACGAACACATCCATGGCGACCGACCTGATCGTCACCAACGCCAAGGTGGCGACGATGGTCAAGGAAGGGCAGTTCGCCCAGGCCGTGGCGATCGACAACGGCAAGATCTCGGCGGTGGGCACCAATGCCCAGGTGCTGAAGAAGAAAACCGCCAACACCCAGGTGATCGACGCCGGCGGGCGCACGGTGATACCCGGCCTGAATGACTCCCACCTGCACATCATCCGCGAAGGCCTGAACTACAACGCCGAGCTGCGCTGGGACGGCGTCACGTCGCTCAAGCGCGCGCTGGAAATGCTCAGGGAGCAGGCCGCCCGCACGCCCGATGGCCAGTGGATCAAGGTGGTCGGCGGCTGGAACGAATACCAGTTCGACGAAAAGCGCCTGCCCACGCTGGCCGAAATCAACGAAGCGGTGCCGGACAAGCCCGTGTTCCTGCTGTACCTGTACGGCCTGGGTTTCCTGAACAAGAAGGGCGTCGAGACGCTCGGCTACGATGCGACAACGCGGTACAAGGAAGGCGTCGTCGAGCTGGGCGCGGACGGCAAGCCCACGGGCCTGCTGGTCGCCAAGCCGAACGCGCTGATCCTGTATTCCACGCTGGCCAGGACGGGCATGTTGCCGCGCGACCAGCAGCTGAACTCCACGCAGCAGTATTATCGCGAGCTCAACCGCCTGGGCATCACCAGCGCGATCGACGCGGGCGGCGGCGGCCAGGCCTATCCGGACGATTACGCCGTCAGCCTGGAGCTGGCCAGGAACGGCAAGCTGACGGTGCGCACCTCGTATTACCTGTTCGCGCAGAAGCCCGGCAAGGAGCTGGAAGACTACCAGCGCTGGCTCACCCAGACGAAACCGGACAGGAACGACCACCTGTTCTACGCCAACGGCTACAACACCGAGGGCGGCGGCGAGAACCTGGTATGGAGCGCGGCCGACTTCGAGAATTTCCTGGAACCGCGGCCGGACATGCCCGAACACATGGAAGGCGAGCTGGAAGCCGTGCTGCGCCTGCTGGTCAAGAACCGCTGGCCATTCCGCATCCACGCCACCTACGGCGAATCGATCGAGCGCGACCTGGCCGTGATCGAGAAGGTGAACAGGGACCAGCCCCTGAACGGCCTGCGCTGGTTCTTCGACCACGCCGAAACGATCTCGGACGACCAGCTGGCGCGGGTGAAGAAGCTGGGCGGCGGCATCGCCGTGCAGAACCGCATGTATTTCCAGGGCGAGGCGTACTGGAAGCGCTATGGCGCGCAGACCCGCCAGATGCCGCCGATCCGCACGATGCTGAAGATGGGCCTTCCCGTGGGCCTGGGCACCGATGGCACGCGCGTTTCCAGCTACGGCCCGTGGCCGTCGGTCTACTGGGCCGTGACCGGCAAGACGGCCGGCGGCCTGCAGATCTGGCAGGAGCAGGACCGCCTGTCGCGCCACGAGGCGCTGCAGCTGATGACCCGCGGCAGCGCGTGGATGAGCGGCGAGGAAAAACTCAAGGGCACGCTCGCCGTGGGCCAGTATGCCGACCTGGTGATCCTGCCGCAGGATTACTTCACCATGCCGGCCGAGGGCATCCGCAACCTCGAAGCGGCGCTGACGGTCGTCAACGGCAAGGTGGTGTACGCCGGCGAGGCCTTCGGCAAGTACGCGCCGCCGGCACCGGCCGTGCTGCCCGAATGGAGCCCCGTGAAGCATTACGGCGGCTACCAGAACAAATAAGCCGGGGAGGGCGGGATGCTGAAAAAACTCATCGGAACCTCCACGCCGGATGCGGGCCTGCTGTTCGCCCGCCTGGCGGGCGCCGCGCTGCTGCTGTGGGTGCACGGCTTGCCGAAGCTGCTGCACTGGCAGGGCGAGCTGGCGCATATCGACGACCCGCTGCACATGGGACGCGGCATCACGCTGGCATGCGCGCTGTTCGCCGAGGTGCTGTGCCCGTTCCTGATCGCCGCCGGCCTGTTCACCCGGCTGGCCTGCCTGCCGGTGCTGTTCCTGCTGGGCGTATCGATGGTGCTGGTGCACCCGGACTGGAGTATCGAGCAGGGCCAGTTCGGCTGGCTGCTGCTGATCGTGTTCGGCACCATCGCGCTGGCCGGCGCTGGGCGCTGGTCCGTCGACCGGCGGCTGGCGGGGTGATCCCTACAGCAGTCCCAGGGCGCCGAGCAGCGCGCCCGCCGCCAGCAGCCACAGCAGGTGGATGCGGGTGCGCCAGATCACCAGCGCGGCCGTCACCGATACCGCGTACAGCGGCCAGTCGGTGGCGAAATCGCTGTTGGCGCTGCCGAGGATGATGCCGGTCGAGACCAGCATCGCGATCACCAGCGGCGCCATGCCCTGCTTGAAGGCGCGCACGGCGCGCCGTTCGCGGTTGCGGTGGCCCCAGTTCGCCGCCAGCAGCATCAGCACGCTCGATGGCAGCAGGGCGCCCACCAGCGTCACCAGCACGCCCAGCGCCGCGGCGGCGTAGCTGCCGGCGTTCAGCCCCACGTTCCACCCCATCAGCGCCACGAACAGCACGTTCGGCCCCGGCGCGGCCTGCGCGATCGCGATCGAGTCGTTGAACTGCGTCTGCGTCAGCCAGCCATGCTGCTCGACGAGGTAGCGGTGCATCTCCGCGGTGGTGGCGATCGTGCCGCCCACCGACATCAGCGAGATCATCAGGTAGTGCGCGAACAGGTCGAGCCAGTCGTGCCACGCCAGCACGATCGCCAGGTCCTGGGCCGGAAGCGCGCCGGTCATGGCTTGAGCCTGCGCCACGTGAGCACGCAGCCGGTGCCGCCCAGCACGAGCAGCGCGGCCAGCATCGGCAGGCGCAGCACCACCAGGCCGAACACGCCCAGAGCCGCCAGCGGCAGCGTGACGGCGAGCGGCAGCGGGTGCCGGCGCAGCGTGGCCGCCAGCTTGATGCCGGTCGCCACGATCATGCCGGCCGCCACGGCGGCCATGCCGCGCAGCGCGCCGGCCACGCGCGGATGATCCGAATAATGGGAATAGATCGAGCCGAGCGCCAGCACGACGAGGGCCGGCACCAGCAGCAGCCCCAGCAGGGCCGTGGCGGCGCCGCGCAGGCCGAAGAACCGGCTGCCGATGACGAGCGACAGGTTGCACACGTTCGGCCCGGGCATCGTCTGCGCGACGGCCCATTCCTCGATGAACTCTTCCTGCGTCATCCAGCGCCGCCGTTCGACGATTTCGCGCTGTACCACCGGCAGCACGCCGCCGAAGCCCTGCAGGGCGAGCACGGTAAAAGCGACGAACAGTTCGGCGAGGGAGCGGGGGCGGGCGGGCGCGTCGGTCATGGGGCGCCATTATCCGCGCCCGACTGCCGCGTGTCCATGCGGCGGCGGATCAGCCGCCGATGGCCTTGCGGATCAGTTGCCGCCCGACCGGCCGGCGGTTCAGCCGCCGCCGATGGCTTCCTGGATCACACCGCTGCCACCGCAGTTGGCGCACGGCTTGCCGTCCGCCAGCTTGCCGCTGCCATGGCAGGCAGGGCAGACATCTTCGCCGCTGCCGGGGGTGCCGGGTGGTACTTCATCGCCAGGATTGAGAGGTTCGGTCATGGTGGTCTCCTTGGAAAGATACTGGAGCTTAGCGCGCTACCGCCCTGCGTACTGCGCGGCACCTAACACTGGGGTGGTGCCAGGATGCCTGCGACCGGTTATGCACAAAGATTGTCGGACAGAATGTCCCGTAAATTTTTTCGACAGCTTGATGCAGAATCACCGATGGGCTCGCAAGTCATTGATTTCATTGAGGGCCGGGGCTGCCTTTTGAATGGGCATTTTAAGGAATCTGGCGTCATTACGGGCTGTTTGCCTTGTCAAGGGCGCCTTATCAACAAAGTTATCCACAACTGATGTGGATATTTAAAAAAGTTCTTTGTAATCCGTAACTTAGCGCCACCGATTGATGCAGCTCAAAGAAAGCTTGTACCTAACGGGCGCTCACCCTGCGCATAAGATGGCTGTATGCCTATACAGCCCGCTGGGGCGGCAGGCAGCCGGTGACGGTGAATTGCCCGGGATCGGCGCCCGGTGCCGCCTGCAGGCGTACCGGCGTGCCCGAGCCGTCGAGCGGCACGTCGCCGCTCCATCCGTGCCCGGTGCGCAGCGCGTCGAGGGCCTGTTCGACCGGTTCGCGCAAGGCACGCAGTTCGGCTTCGGCGCGGCCGATTCTCTGCTGCGCTTCGTACAGACTGTGATAGCCGCGCAGCGAGGCGATCACGGTCGTGAACAGCTTGCGCGTGGTCAGGTCCGTCTTGCACCAGAAATCGTTGATGTCGTAGTCGAGGATGATGCTGTGCTCCAGCGCCTGGCCAGGCTGCCCGGTGCGCAGCACGATGCGTACGAGCGGATTGCGCAACTCGTCGCGGATGCGCCTGGCGACCTTCAGGCCGGCATCGGCCGTTTCCATGATGACGTCCAGCAGCACCAGCGCCACGTCGTCATGGCTGCGCAGCACGGCCAGCGCTTCCTCGCCGCTGTACGCGTGCAGGAACGACAGGCGTTTCCCCATGAAGTGGGCATTACTGAGGGAAAACTTGGTAACCACGTGCACATCGACATCGTCGTCGACGATCAGCACTTTCCACGGCGCCGGCGCGGGGGGAGCCTGGGTTTCCGGCTCCGACATGTCGTCTTCTATCATCCAGCCTTCGCTGGCATCTTCCGTCTTGACTTCCATGATGGTCTCGCTGCAACGGTTAAAAGCCACACTATTCCTCGACAGCATTTTTGTCAAAGGTTCTGGTTGCAGCGGTGCAAGGTGCTGCGCTGCGAATATATTTTGCTGCTGTCCGCCAGGCTGCGACGGTACTGCCGAACTGATCTGTAAGTACTTGATTCTACAGGCCGAAAATTTTGCCTCAAGAACGGGCATTTTGTTGAAACCCGCATCATTACTGGCTCTCCGGCTTGTCAAGGCCCCATTGTCCACATCGTTATCCACAACTGAAGTGGATAAGTGCAAAATTAGCTTTAAAAACTGTCGCTTAGCAAGCCTCTGTCAGTTGCTGCATTCTTTCAGCCGCTGCAACTCTTCGAGGAACCGGACACAGGCCAGCGATGGCGGCCAGGGTTCCCAGGCCGTGCCGCCATACAACGGCAGCAGCGGATCGTCGGCCAGCGGCGGCATGCGGATCTTCAGCGTGCGGCGAACCTCGTCGGCCGACCAGCCGACCGCATGCACCGCTTCGCTGGCGGCCGCCAGCCGGTCCGCGCGCTTGTGCGCCAGGTAGCTCGCCGGCGTCCAGGCCGGCAAACCGTAGCGCAGGAACACGGCCCGCTCCAGGCGCTGCGTCAGTTCGCGAAATGCTCCGCCGAGAAACGGTTTCAATACCGAAATGCAGTCGAAGCCCAGCAAGCCTTCCTCGGCGTCATGCAGCAGTTCGCGTAATTGTGTCACCGGATCGAGCGGCGCCGCCGCCGCGTTGCGCCGCAATTGCAGTACCGTCAACGAATGCTGGGCCACCGACAGCGGCAGCGGCCAGGCCGAATGGCCGCCCCAGCGATAGGTGCGGGCCAGTCCCAGCGCCAGGTCGGCGTCGTCCCAGTCGAACGGTGTCGGGTCGAGCAGGTCGAGGCGCTTGCCGGAAGGCATGCGGACCCAGGCGCGGGTGCCAGGCCTGGCCACCGGCAGCGAGGCCGCCGGGCCGGCGCGCGACCCGCGGTGCGTGTCGGATTCCATGGTGCTATCGTACCGCGTCCGGCGCCGCCGGGCGAGCCGGCAGCACGAAACGGATCTCGAGCGTATCCTGCACGGCCATCGCGCCGCCCAGCACCGAGAACGGCGTAATGCCGAAATCGGTCTGCTTCAGCGTCAGCGTGCCCCGTGCCACCAGGCCGGGCGGGGCCGGCTCGATCGTCACCGGCACGGCGAAGGAGCGCGTTACGCCATGCAGCGTGATGTCGGCCTGCAGCGCTCCGGCGTCCCCTGTCCGCCGCGCCCGCACCTCGACCAGCGGGTAGCGCCCGGCCTCGAGCACCTTGGTCAGCATGTTGACGCGGGTGCCCGCAATCGCGTCCGCCGAAGGCTGCTTCGCCAGCCCGGCCTCCTCGCGCAGCGCGGCCTCGTCGACCGTCATCTCGTCGAGGCGGAAGCGCAGCGCGGCCAGGCCGGCCGCCGGGTCCACATGGCCATCGATACGGCGCGCCGCCACCACGTGATCGTGGCCCAGCCGGGCCAGGGCGCCGCCGCGGCGCACGGTGACGGCGATCAGCGCATCGTCGGCGATGCGCAGCACCGGCCCCGCGGCGCGGCCCTGGAGCAGCGCCGCGAACGGATCGGCCGGTTGCACAGCGGCGGGCTGGGGAGGGAGGGACGGCGGCGCGGACGGCGCAGCCGCCGGCGGCGGCACGGGGGCGGCGCAGGCCGCCAGAAGCAGGCAGGCGGCAATGCAGCACGCCGTCGCGCGGGCGGAAGCAACCGGATAATTGCCGGGAACGCCCGTGCCGGGTGGGTTGGCCGGGTTGGCCGGGTTGGCTGGGGTAGCTATTTCCGGCCTCCTGCGCTCGATGTCATTGCCGTGTCATTTCAACGTGAGAAGATGATCCCGCTCTTTCAAATCTCTCCCGATTTGAATCCTTTCACCCGCGTCCCGGACGCGGGTTTTTTTTGCCCCGGCGTCGTCCAGCCTGAACTGGCGCACCACCTGGGCCAGGCCGGCGGCTTCTTCCTGCATCGCGGCGGCCGCGGCGGCGGCCTGTTCGACCAGCGCCGCGTTCTGCTGCGTCACCTGGTCCATGTGGGTGATCGCCACGTTCACCTGTTCGATGCCGGCGGACTGTTCATCGCTGGCCGTGCGGATCTCGGCCATGATGCTGGTCACGCGCCGCACGCTGTCGACCACTTCCTGCATGGTGGCTCCGGCCTGTTCGACGAGCTTTCCGCCCGCTTCGACCTGCGAGACGGAGTTGCCGATCAATCCCTTGATTTCATGCGCGGCGGCCGCACTGCGTTGCGCCAGCGTGCGCACTTCGCCGGCCACGACGGCGAAACCGCGGCCCTGTTCGCCCGCGCGGGCCGCCTCCACGGCCGCGTTCAGTGCCAGGATGTTGGTCTGGAATGCGATCCCGTCGATGACGGCGATGATGTCGACGATCTTGCGCGCCGAGGCATCGATCGAACCCATCGTGTCCACCACCTGCGAAACCACGGCACCGCCGCGTGCCGCCACGTCGGAAGCGTTTTGCGCCAGCGTGTTGGCCTGGCGCGCGTTCTCGGCGTTCTGGCGCACGGTGGCCGTCAGTTCTTCCATCGAGCTGGCCGTTTCCTCCAGGTTGCCGGCCTGCTGCTCGGTGCGGTTCGACAAGTCCTGGTTGCCGCTGGCGATTTCATTGGACGCGTGGGCGATCTGGTCGGCACCGCTGCGCACCTGGCCCACCACCGCGGACAGGCTGGCGCTGATGCCGTTCATCGCGCGCGTCAGGCCGGCGATCTCGTCCTTGCCGTTCACAACGAGCTGCACGGTCAGGTCGCCGGCGGCGATCTGCGTGGCGGCCTGTTCGACCTGCCGCAGCGGCTGCGTAATGTAGCGGCGCACACCGAAGAACATGATGCACGAGAAGCCGAGCAGCGCGGCAAGGCCGGCAGCGGTATACCAGTTGCGCAGCCGCGCCGCCTCGGCAGTGATTTCCTCACGGTAAGCGCCGCCGGCAATGACCCAGTTCCAGGGTTTGAACGTCGCGTAGGCAACGATTTTTTCCCGCGC
This sequence comes from Pseudoduganella dura, assembly GCF_009727155.1. Classification (NCBI taxonomy): domain Bacteria; kingdom Pseudomonadati; phylum Pseudomonadota; class Betaproteobacteria; order Burkholderiales; family Oxalobacteraceae; genus Pseudoduganella; species Pseudoduganella dura. Next base: position 5,623,801 of record NZ_WNWM01000002.1, read on the forward strand.
CCTGGTCTCGTCCGGGTTGAGCCACGGATAAATGATGGTGCCTTCCTGCTTTTCCAGGATCTCGCGGATGAACAGGCGGCCGTCGGCATCTTTCGAATCGAGGATCACATCGCCTTCGCGTTTCGGATGAACCACCAGTTTGCCGTAGTTGGCGCCCGGCGTGCCGTCGAGCACATAGAAATAGCCGGTGGTGCCGATCTTGATCGACTTGATGCGCTCCTTCAGTGTCAGGATCTCCTGCGATACATCCGCGCCCACGTACAGGACGCCAATCACCTTGCCCGAAGCATCGCGTAGCGGATCGTAACGGGTAATGAACGGCTTGCCGAACAGCGTGGCAAGGCCGATGTAGCTCTTGCCGCTGCGCAGCGGTGCGTAGCCGGGATGCTTGTGATCGAGCGCCGTGCCGACCGCGCGGCTGCCGTCTTCCTTCTTCGTGGTCGTCGATATGCGGATGAAATCCTCGCCCGAGGCGACGAAGACCGTGGCGCCGCCGCCGGTGATCCGGGTGAACTGGTCGGGAAGCGTGAAATTATTGTTCAGTATTGTCTCGCCGATCTTCAGCGTCGGCGTGCTTTTCCCCCCGACCTCCACCGTGGCCGAAGGATCGAGCGTGAAAGCGCCATCGAACGAAGCGGCAAACACCTTGGCAAACGAATTGACTTCGCTCACACCCGCTGTATTGAACAGTTCCACCATGTTCTTCACGCCCGTCAGGTCCTGCTGCAGGCTGGCCATGGCGCGCTGCTCGAGCAGCCGGCTGGTGCTGACGCTGATGAACATGATCAGTCCCGTCAGCGTGAATGCCAGCAAAGCGAAGGACATTGCCGTCGTGCGCGAGCCGACACTCCAGTTACGCGGGTTGAAAGTGGTGTTGTTCATTTTATAGTGAATGAAGTTGAAATATTAATTCAGGCGAATTGCCGGTAATTCGGATCAAACCGGAATCATCCCATTATCGGCATTCCAAGCGGAAACATAAATAAAGAAAGTCACCCGCGAATTCGCCCGTTGTATTACGCCAACGTCACGCATTATCGTTTCTGCAATCGGCAGGATAAAAAAGATAACAAAATTCCTTAATGAAGTCCTAAGCCTGATGGCCGGCAATGATGGCAAAGTATCACCTGTACCGCGCGACGCTGTTGCGCGGCAGGTTGCCGGATTCCTCAATCCGGCACGGATTCACGGTCACGATCTCGGCACGATTCGGCATGCAGCCACGATGCATGGTCGATATTGCGGTAAATGCCATTTAATTCCCCGCGCTCTCGACAGAAAGCGTTTTAACCGGTCCCCTCCTCAGATTGCGGCCGGTTTTTTTTTGTCCGCCAGCTTTATGGCCTGCATATCCTCGAATGGCCTGCATATCCTCGAATGGCCGGCATTTCCGCGGGCCGCGATTCTAAGAGATTCGCCGGCATCCGGCAATACCGCGAGGGGCGATGGCGCATTCGGCCGCGGGCATGCGCATTGCCACGGTGGCATGCCTGCACGGGAAGCCGGCATCAACCGACGCGCTTGTACCAGGACCGGCCCTCCATCAATTCCTGGTACTGTCCCGCCAGTCCGTCGCCCGGAGCGCGGTCGATGCCCAGCACGCCGAGCACGGCCAGGCTGTCGTCGAACAGGTGCAGCACGCGCCGGCGCAGCAGCGGGCCGAAGTCGGGCAGGGCGCGCCGGCAGACGATCAGCTGGAATTCATTGAACGACGCGTCGGTGACGAGGTTGTACTGCGCCCACGTGATGCGGCTCTTCAGTTGCGGCACCGGTACCAGCCGGCCGCCCTCGAGATGGAAATACTCGGACAGCCGGCCGCTGCCGCCGACCTGTTCGTAGCGGCGCTGGTACTCGCCCATCTTCTCGAGCGGCAGGGAAGCTGCCAACGCTTCCTCCAGCAGTTCGTCGCTGGACACGGTCGCATGGATCTCCGTGCGCCACAACAGCTGGCGCTCGGCCAGCATCACGGCAACCGTCCAGGCCTGCTCGGCGCCGGCGCAATCGACCAGCCAGACCTTCGGCAGCGGCGCGCCGGGCAGGCACTTCTCGGCCACCGCCACGAGCTCGAGCGCTTCCTGCGGATCGTCGAACATCGACGCCGGCGCCACGCCCAGCGCAAGCAGCAGCGCGCGCGACGCGGCCGGGTCGTGCAGCACGCGGTTCTGCAATTGCGACAGCGTGCGCAGCCCGCGCCGCGCCATCAGCGCATGCAGCTTGCGCTTCATCGCTGCCCGGTCGTGGCTGCGGAAGTCGAAGCCGAAGCGTTGCGCCACCGCTTCGAGCAGCAGCGACAATTCCAGTTCCTCCACCGCCGGATCGGGCGAGCGCCGGCGCTCGCCGGTTTCCCGGTCCGCCGGTACCCCGGCCCGCGCACCCGTTGGCGCCGCCATCAGTGCAACCAGACCCGCATCAGCGACAGCAGCTGCGCCACGTCCACCGGTTTCGTGATGTAGTCCGAGGCGCCGGCGGCGATGCACTTGTCGCGGTCCCCCTTCATCGCCTTCGCCGTCAGCGTGATGATCGGCAGCGACTTGAACTTGGGGATGCGGCGGATCGCCCGCATCGTGTCATAGCCATCCATCTCGGGCATCATGATGTCCATCAACACGATCTCGATCGTCGGATCGCGCTCCAGCACCTCGATGCCGTCGCGGCCGTTCTCGGCGAACGATACCTGCATCTGCTCGCGTTCGAGCAGCGACGACAGCGCGAAGATGTTGCGCAGGTCGTCGTCGACGATCAGCACCTTGCGCCCCGCCAGCCCGGAGTCGAGCGCGTGCACCTGTTCCAGCATGCGGCGCTGCGGTTCCGGCAGGCTGGCCTGCGAGCGGTGCAGGAACAGCGCCGTCTCGTCCAGCAGCCGCTCGGGCGAGCGGGCATCCTTGATCACGATCGTCTTCGCATAGCGTTTCAGCTTGGCCACCTCGCGGCGGTTCAGCTCCTTGGCCGTGTTGATCACCACCGGCAGGTCGCGCAGCGTCATGTCCTTGCCGATGATGTCGAGCAGGTCGAAGCCGGAAATGTCGGGCAGGGTCAGGTCCAGCACCATGCAGTCGAAATGGCTGGTGCGCAGTGCCGCCAGCGCCTCTTCGCCGGTGCCGACGGCGGCGATGTCGACGTCCGTGGCGCCGATCAGCGCCACGATCGCATCGCGCTGGCTCGCTTCGTCATCGACGACGAGCAGGCTGCGCTTGCCGCCCAGCAGGAATTTCTGGATGCGCGCGAACTGCTCCTGCAGCGCTTCCTTGCTCACGGGCTTGTTCAGGAACGAGATCGCACCCGAACGCAGCGCCCGTTCGCGCTCGCGCGAGGCCGACATCACGTGCACGGGGATGTGGCGCGTGCCGGGATCGCGTTTCAGGCGGTCCAGCACGGTGAAGCCGTCGATGTCCGGCAAGTCCAGGTCGAGCAGGATCGCCGATGGCGCGTAATCGCGCGCCAGCGACAGCGCCGAATCGCCGTGCACCGTGACGATGCCCTTGAAGTTCTTCTCGCGGGCGAAATCGAGCACGATCTTGGCGAAGCGTTCGTCGTCCTCGATGATCAGCACCGACGGATCGCCGGGCGCCGTCAGGCCGCGGTCGTCCAGCGTGGACCCGTACACGGCGCCGTCGGCATCCCCGTCGGTCGACGCATCGCCCGGCTCGTCGGCCAGCGGCGGCGTGTAGATGACCTTCGGCGGCAGCGGCACCGTGCGCAGCGTGGCGGGGCGGGGCTGGTCGTAGTTGATGAAGCCGGCGCGGTTGTACGGCAGGTAAAGGGTGAATGTGGAGCCGCTGCCCACGGTCGACTCGACACGGATCTCGCCGCCCAGCAGCCTGGCCAGCTCGCGCGAGATCGACAGGCCCAGGCCCGTGCCGCCGTACTTGCGGGCGGTGGAACCATCGGCCTGCTGGAATGCCTCGAAGATCAGCTGCAGCTTGTCGGCCGCGATGCCCACGCCGGTGTCGCGCACCGAGAACGCCAGCACCGCGTCGGCATTGGCGAGATTCGGATTGTCCGCGCTCCAGCCGTTTTCGACCAGGCCGATGTCCAGCGATACCTGGCCGTGCGAGGTGAACTTGAAGGCGTTGGACAACAGGTTCTTCAACACCTGCTGCAGGCGCGTGGTGTCCGTCATCAGCGAGGCGGGCAGGTTTTCCTTCAGCGCCACCGTGAAGCCGAGGTGCTTGGCCTCGGCCATGTGGCGGAACGTGCGGTCCACGTAGTTGCGCAGGTTGCCGAAGCGGTATTCGGACACGTCCAGCGTGACGGTGCCCGATTCGATCTTCGACAGGTCGAGGATGTCGTTGATCAGCGTGAGCAGGTCGGAGCCGGAGCCGTGGATCGTCTTGGCGAATTCCACCTGCTTGCCCGACAGGTTGCCGTCCGGGTTGTCGCCCAGCTGCTGCGCCAGGATCAGCAGGGAATTGAGCGGCGTGCGCAGCTCGTGCGACATGTTGGCCAGGAACTCGGACTTGTATTTCGACGACAGCGCCAGCTGCGTGGCCTTTTCCTCCAGCGCCAGCTTGGCCTGTTCCACCTCGCGGTTCTTGCGCTCCACCTCGATGTTCTGCTCCGACAGCAGCCGGGCCTTTTCCGCCAGTTCCTGGTTGGTCTGCTGCAGTTCCTGCGCGAGCGACTGCGATTGCGTCAGCAGCGATTCGGTACGGCTGTTCGCCTCGATCGTGTTGAGCACCACGCCGATCGATTCCATCAGCTGGTCGAGGAAGGAGAGGTGGGTCTCGGTGAAGCGGTCGAGCGAGGCGATCTCGATGACCGCCTTGACCTGCTGCTCGAACAGGATCGGCAGCACGACGATATTGGTCGGCGGCGCCGACCCCAGGCCCGAGGACACCACGATGTAGTCGCGCGGCACGTCCGTCAGCCAGATACGCACCTTTTCCAGCGCGCACTGGCCCACCAGGCCTTCGCCGGGCAGGAACGAGGTGGGCAGCTTGCGGCTGGACCGGTAGCCGTAGCTGGCGATCATGCGCAGCCGCGCATCGTCCATCTGCGAATCCATCATGTAGAACACGCCGTGGTGGGCCGACACCAATGGCGCCAGTTCCGACAGGATCAGCTTCGTTACCGCCTGCAGGTCGCGCTGGCCCTGCAGCAGTCGCGTGAAGCGCGCCAGGTTGGTCTTCAGCCAGTCCTGCTGCGCGTTCTTCTGCGTGGTTTCCTTCAGGTTGCGGATCATCTCGTTGATGTTGTCCTTCAGGTACGAGACTTCGCCGCGCGCTTCCACCTGGATCGAGCGGGACAGGTCGCCCCGCGTGACGGCCGTGGCCACTTCACCGATCGCGCGCATCTGGTTCGTCAGGTTGGCTGCCAGCTGGTTGACGTTTTCCGTCAGGTCCTTCCACGTGCCGGCGACGCCCGGCACGTTGGCTTGCCCGCCCAGTTTGCCCTCGGTGCCCACCTCGCGCGCCACCCGGGTCACTTCGGAGGCGAACGACGACAGCTGGTCGACCATCACGTTGATGGTGTCCTTCAGTTCGAGGATCTCGCCTTTCACGTCCACCGTGATCTTCTTGGACAGGTCGCCGCGCGCCACGGCGGTGGTCACCGCCGCGATGTTGCGCACCTGGCCGGTCAGGTTCGATGCCATGAAGTTCACGTTGTCGGTCAGGTCCTTCCACGTGCCGCCCACGCCCGGCACGTAGGCCTGGCCGCCCAGCTTGCCCTCGGTGCCGACCTCGCGCGCCACGCGCGTCACTTCGGAGGCGAACGAGGAAAGCTGGTCGACCATCACGTTGATGGTGTTCTTCAGTTCGAGGATCTCGCCCTTCACGTCCACCGTGATCTTCTTGGACAGGTCGCCGTTCGCCACCGCGGTGGTCACCTCGGCGATGTTCCTCACTTGGCCGGTCAGGTTGCCGGCCAGCTGGTTGACGTTTTCGGTCAAATCCTTCCACGTGCCGGCAACGCCGGGCACGTTCGCCTGCCCGCCGAGCTTGCCTTCCGTCCCGACTTCCCGCGCCACGCGCGTGACCTCGGAAGCGAAGGAGTTCAACTGGTCGACCATCACGTTGATGGTGTTCTTCAGTTCGAGGATCTCGCCCTTCACGTCCACCGTGATCTTCTTCGACAGGTCGCCGTTGGCCACGGCGGTGGTCACGTCCGCGATGTTCCTCACCTGGCCGGTCAGGTTGCCCGCCATCGAGTTCACCGAGTCGGTCAAGTCCTTCCACGTACCGGCCACGCCCTTCACCTGCGCCTGGCCACCGAGTTTGCCCTCGGTACCGACTTCCCGCGCCACTCGGGTCACTTCGGAAGCGAACGAGGAAAGCTGGTCGACCATTACGTTGATGGTGTTCTTCAGTTCGAGGATCTCGCCCTTCACGTCCACCGTGATCTTTTTCGACAGGTCGCCGTTCGCCACCGCGGTGGTCACCGCCGCGATGTTCCTCACCTGGCCGGTCAGGTTCGACGCCATGAAGTTCACGTTGTCGGTCAGATCCTTCCACGTGCCGCCCACGCCCGGCACGTAGGCCTGCCCGCCGAGCTTGCCTTCCGTGCCCACCTCGCGGGCCACCCGGGTCACCTCCGATGCGAACGAGCGCAGCTGGTCCACCATCACGTTGATCGTGTCCTTCAGCTGCAGGATCTCGCCGCGCACGTCCACCGTGATCTTCTTCGACAGGTCGCCGTTGGCGACCGCCGTCGTCACCTCGGCGATGTTGCGCACCTGCGACGTGAGGTTGCCCGCCATCGAGTTGACCGAGTCGGTCAGATCCTTCCACGTGCCGGCCACGCCCTTCACCTGCGCCTGGCCGCCCAGCTTGCCCTCGGTGCCCACTTCGCGCGCCACGCGCGTCACTTCGGACGAGAACGACAGCAGCTGTTCCACCATCGTGTTGGCGGTGGTGGCGGCGCGCAGGTACTGGCCCTTGAGCGGATGGCCGTCCACTTCCAGCGCCATGGTCTGCGACAGGTCGCCCTTGGCCACCGCGCCGATCACGCGCGCCATCTCGGTGGTGGGGCGCACCAGGTCGTCGATCAGCGTGTTGACGGCGCTGATGATCGTGGCCCAGCCGCCGGACACGTTGGCGACCGGCGCGCGCTGCGTCAGCCGGCCCTCGCGGCCCACCACGCGGCTCACCTCCGTGACCGACTTCACGATGCGCTCGTTGGTCTCGATGATGTCGTTCAGGGTGTCGGCGATCTTGCCTGAAACGCCCGACCAGTCGGACGGCATGCGTGCCGAGAAATCGCCTTTTTTCAGCGCCATCAGGGTTTGCAGGATCAGCTTCAGATCCAATTCCTCGGGCAGTTCGGTCATGTCGTTCATCGACGGGTCCTCAGTGTCTAATAGTATGTGGTTCGAGTACTTCGGGCAGCAGTTCCGCCAGTTCCTGCGCGGTGCGCGGGGCGCTGAACAGCGCGCCCTGCCAGTCGTCGCAGCCCAGCGTGGCCAGCACGGCCAGCTGGTGCGCATGGTCGACGCCGATCGCGGCGACCTCCATCGACAGCGCGCGGGCCAGGTGCACGATGGCGGCCACCAGGTCGGTGCCGCCGGCATTGTCGCCGATATTGCGCACGAAGCCAGGTTCGATCTTCAGGATATCGAGTCCCAGTTTCTTGCAGGCGGCCAGGCTGGTGCCGGAATGGCCGAAGTCGTCCAGCGCCAGCGTCACGCCGCCCCCCTGCAGCTGGCGCAGCAACGGTTCGACCGTGGCATTGTGGGCCGCCAGCAGCGACTCGGAAATCTCCAGCACGATCGCACCGGCGGGCAAGTGATGCCGGCGCACTTCGGCCAGCAGGCGCGCCGGCAGGTCCGGGCCCAGCGCCGGCGCGACCAGGTTCAGCGCCACGCGGGCGCGGGCCAGCGGCGAATCGCCGGTGCGCCAGGCTGCGGCCTGCGCGCATACGGTGGCCATCACCCACGAATCGACGCGCTCGAGCAGGCCGCGATCCTGCACCACCGGCAGGAACGCGGCGGCCCCGATCCGGCCCAGGCGCGGATGCTGCCAGACCAGCTGCGCCTCGACGCCGCGCACCTGGCCGCTGGCCAGCGCCACCTGCGGCTGGTATTGCAGGTCGAGCTGGCCGGCCGCCAATGCATGGCGCAATTCGCCAGTCCACTGTTCGCGCTCGTGTTCGCGGCGGTTCATCTCTTCGTGGAAAAAGCGGATGTTGCCGCCCTGGGTATCCACCTTGCCGCCCGCGTTGCTGCCTGCATTGCCACCCGCATTGCCGCCGACATTGCCGATATTCTGCTTGCGTTCTTCCTTGGCGCGGTACATCGCCAGGTCGGCGCTTTTCATCAGCGCCCTGGCGCTGGCGCCATCGTGCGGATAGACGGCGATGCCGATGCTGGTGGACGTGTGCACCCGGTGCTCGACGATGGTGAACGGGCGCGCATGCGCGCTGGCGATCTTGCGCGCCACCCGCGCCGCGTTCTCGGCGGGCGCCTTGCCCTCGATGAGGACCACGAATTCGTCGCCGCCCAGCCGCGCCACCACGTCCGACGCGCGCACCGCGGCGGACAGGCGCGCCGCCACCTGGCGCAGCAGTTCGTCGCCGACATCGTGGCCGAAGCCGTCGTTGATCTGCTTGAATTCGTCCAGGTCGAGGAACAGCAGCGCGAACTGGCTGCGCCGGCGGTCGCTCGATGCCACCGCGTGTTCCAGGTGCTGGATCAGCGAACGACGGTTGACCAGGCCCGTCAGCGCATCCTTCGTCGACAGCTCGTGGGCGCGCTGTTCGGCCTGCTTGCGCTCGGCCACTTCCAGTTCCAGTTCGCGGTTGGCGCGCTCCAGGTCCTGCAGCCGCTGCGAGCGCAGCTCGGCGTTGACGCGGCGGGTTTCCTCGGCCTGCGCCTGCAATTGCTGGTGCTTGCGGATCAGCTCGACGAAGACCCCCACCTTGGCATGCACCACCTGCGGCACCAGCGGTGCGCTCAGGTAATCGGCGGCACCGTGTTCGTACGCGCGCAGCCGGTGCTGCTCGTCCGCATCGGTGGTGGTGACGAAGATGACCGGCAACGCCGCCGAGCGCGGGTGCGAACGCAGCGCGGCGGCGGTTTCGAAACCGTCCATGCCGGACATGTCCACGTCCAGCAGGATCACGGCGAAATCCTGGCGCAACACCTCGCGCAGCGCCTCGTTCCCCGAGCGGGCCTTGACGAGTTCATAGCCGAACCCGTCGGCATGCGGGGCCAGCAGACTCTCCAGCGCCAGCAGGCTGGCGGGATCGTCGTTCACGAGGAGGACTTTGGGAATATGCACGACGACGTCACCCGGTATTTTTCGTTGTAGAAGATACGCTTGTGCGGGCGCGAGTCAAGAAAAAACGACGGACATGTCCGCTTGCCCGGCTATCAATATAGCAAAAATACAATACCACTGGGAAACGAATTCTCGGTAGCCGCGCGACCGTTACTGCCGGGCTCATGTTGTTCGCCGGGCGTCATGCCGATCCGCCGAGGAAAACCGGTGTCCGACACCTGTTTTCCGGATGACGCCCCGGAAAAAGGTGTCCGACACCAGGTGCATCTGCCGCGAAAAGTGTCCGTCACCAGGTTGAATCTGCCGGGGGAAGCGCCTGGCACCCGGGGACGCCGCTGCCGGCTACCCCAGCTGCTCCAGCAAGAACGTATAGGTCAGCGCCCACATCTTCGCCTGCTGGTCGTTGTTGGCGGCGCCGGCATGGCCGCCCTCGGTGTTTTCCCAGTACAGCACGTCGTGCCCCTGTTCCTGCATCTTCGCCACCATCTTGCGGGCGTGGCCGGGATGGACCCGGTCGTCGCGGGTCGACGTGGTAAACAGCACGCGCGGGTAATGCCGGTCCGGGAACACGTTATGGTAGGGCGAGTACCCGGCGATGACCTGCCACTGCGCCGGATCGTCGGGGTCGCCGTACTCGCCCATCCACGACGCGCCAGCCAGCAGCTTGCTGTAGCGGCGCATGTCGAGCAGCGGCACCTGGCAGACGACCGCGTTGAACAGGTCCGGCCGCTGCGTAAGCGCGGCGCCCACCAGCAGGCCGCCATTGCTGCCGCCCATGATGCCGAGGTGGTCCGGGCTGGTGATCTTCCGCCTGACGAGGTCTTGCGCCACGGCGATGAAGTCGTCGAAGGCGCGCTGGCGGTTCTCCTTCAGCGCGGCCTGGTGCCAGCGCGGCCCGAATTCGCCGCCGCCACGGATGTTGGCCAGCACGTACACGCCGCCGTGCTTCAGCCAGGCTTCGCCGGTCACGCCGCTGTAGGACGGTTTCAGCGACACTTCGAAGCCGCCATAGCCGTACAGCACGGTGGGATTGCCGCCGTCCAGCTTCACATCGCGGCGCTGGACCACGAAGTAGGGCACCAGTGTGCCGTCCTTCGACGCCGCGTGGAACTGTTTCACCTCGTACGGGCTGGCATCGAAAAAGCCCGGCAGCGATTTGAGGGCGGTGCGCTCGTCGCTGCCGGCATGGGCCAGGTGGACCGTGGTCGGCGTCAGGAAATCCGTCACGACGAGGAAGTAGTCGTCGGAAGCGATGGCGTCCAGCGGCATCACCTCCAGGGTGCCGAAGGCCGGCGCATCGACATCGCGCCGCTGCCAGCGGCCATCCACGTGGCGCAGTTCGACGAGCCGGTTCTTCACGTTGTCGAGCACGTTCAGCAGCAGCGCCGAACGGGTCGAAGCCACGCCGTCGAGCGATGCCGTCGCCGTCGGCGTGAACAGCACCTCGAAGGCGCGCTCGCCCGCCATGAAGCGGCGGAAGTCGGTGGCCAGCAGCGCACCCTGCGGGTACGCCTGGCCGTCGACCGTCCATTCGGAGCGCAAATCGATGACCAGCTGGTCGCGCACCGTGTAGGCATTGGCGTCGAGCGGCTTGTCGACTTTCGTCAGCCGGTCGCCTTCGCGCAGGAACAGCTCGCTGCTGTAGAAGCCGATCTGGCGCGACACGAACTGGAACTCGTGGCCCGGCGTGAAGTCGCGCCAGGCGCCCACGCCCAGGTCTTCCGGCAGGGCTTCGTAGACGGTGCGCGCCGCGGCCAGCGGCGTGCCGCGCTTCCATTCCTTCACGATCCGGGCGTAGCCGGAGGTCGTCATCGACCCGGGGCCGAAATCGGTGGCCACGAACAGCGTGTCGGCATCGATCCACGCGATGTCGCTCTTCGCCTCGGGCAGGTTGAAACCGTCGGCGACGAAGCTGCGCGACGGCATGTCGAATTCGCGCACGACGACCGCGTCGCCGCCGCCGCGCGACAGCGACAGCAGGAAACGCTCGCCGCGCGGGTACAGCGAGGAAACGCCGCTCCACACCCAGTTCTCTCCTTCGTCGGCGGCCAGCCTGTCGATGTCGAGCACGGTTTCCCAGCGCGGTTCGGGCAGCCGGTACTGGTCGAGCGTGGTGCGGCGCCAGATGCCGCGCACGTGCTGCGCGTCGCGCCAGAAGTTGTACAGGTAATCGCCATGCTGGCGCACGAAGGGAATGCGTTCGTGCGAGTTGAGGATGGTTTTCAGGCGATCGTGGATCGCGCCGTACTGCGGCCGGGCCTCCAGTTCGTCCAACGCCACGCCGTTCTGTTGCCGTACCCAGTCCAGCGGCCGTTCGCCGCCCACGTCTTCCAGCCACTGGTGGGGGTCTTCCGGGGTGGCGGCTTGCAGGCCGGGCTGCTGGGGGGACGAACGCATGCGTGCTCCTGTATTGGTGGAACGCGTACTCTACACCAACGTTGCCGCAGCGGCATTCGTGTGGCAATCGACGCGCCGTGCTGTCACAATCGCAACTCGTCAAGTCAACCGTGGAGTCTCCCATGCGCATCGCTACCTTCAACATCAACGGCATCGGCGCCCGCCTGCCGGCCCTGCTGCAATGGCTCGAGGAAGCCCGGCCGGACGTGGCCTGCCTGCAGGAGTTGAAGGCGCCGCAGGAAAAGTTTCCCGCGGCGGCGATCGAGGCGGCCGGCTACGGCGTGATCTGGCATGGCCAGAAAAGCTGGAACGGCGTGGCGATCCTGGCGCGCGGCACCCAGCCGGTCGAAGTGGGGCGGGGCCTGGCGGGCGATCCGTCGGACGAGCAGAGCCGCTACATCGAGGCGGTGGTGGGCGACGTGGTCATCGCCGGCCTGTATCTGCCGAACGGCAACCCGGCGCCGGGGCCGAAGTTCGATTACAAGCTGAGCTGGATGGAGCGGCTGATCCTGCGCGGCGAGCAGTTGATCGCCACCGGCGCGCCGGTCGTGATGGCCGGCGACTACAACGTGATCCCGACCGACCTGGATGTCTACAAGCCGGAACGCTGGGTCGACGACGCGCTGTTCCGGCCCGAGACGCGCGAGGCGTTCGAGCGGCTGATGGCGCAGGGCTGGACCGATTCGCTGCGCGCCATGTACCCGGGCGAGAAGATCTACACGTTCTGGGACTATTTCCGCAACGCGTACGGCCGCGACGCGGGCATCCGCATCGACCACCTGCTTCTGAGCCCGTCCCTGGCGCCGGCACTGAAGGCTGCCGGAGTCGACCGCGATGTGCGCGGACGGGAAAAGCCCAGCGATCATGCGCCGACGTGGATCGAGCTGGATGCGAAGAAGATCCCGAAGGTAGCCAAGGTGAAGGCGAAGGAGGTGCCGTAGAACGCTGGTGACTGGGTGACACCGCATCTGCCGGATCGCGTGGCAGGCGTCCCGTTTCCGGGCCCTTGCCCGCCTGGCCCGGAGCGAAATGGCTGCTCCGCGCAGGGCGGCGGCTGCCCCGGTCTCGCCGGGATGGTTACTGCTGCCGCTTTTTCTCCTCCTTCTTCACCTTCTTGATTTCCTTTTTTTCCTTCACGGTCTTGGCCGGTTCTTTTTTGGTGGATTTCTTGGCATCCTGGCTTTTACTCATTGCATTGCTCCTGCGGTGGGTTGGGGAGGGCCCGGGCATCGTGCAACATTGCCGGGCGCGCTATGACACAGCTATGAAGCAGGTTACATGGTTTGACCGCTTACGTCCGTCCGCGTGGTTGCCGGCGCCCTTGCGTTTCATCTCAAGTATGAGATACATTCCCATATATGGGAAATGAACACACATTCGACGCAAAACTCGTTGCCCGGCTCGCCGCGTTGCGCGAAGCCCGTGGCTGGTCGCTGGAACAACTCGCGCAGTTTTCCGGCATCAGCCGCGCCACGCTGTCACGCCTGGAGCGCGGCGAGTCGAGTCCCACGGCCGCGCTGCTCGGCAAGCTGTGCAGCGCCTATGGCATGCCGATGTCGCGCCTGATCGCCGAGGTCGAGGAGGGCGGGGCGCAGCTGATCAGGGCAGCCGACCAGCCCGTGTGGACCGATCCCGCCAGCGGCTTCACGCGCCGCATGGTATCGCCGCCGGCCAGGGGCCTGCGCGGCGAACTGATCGAAGGCCGGCTGCCGGCCGGCGCCGTCATCGACTACGAACAGCCGTCGCAGCCGGGCCTGGAGCAGCACATCTGGCTGCTGGACGGCCTGCTCGACTATACGCTCGACGGCGTCACGCACCGGCTGCAGCCGGGCGACTGCCTGCGCTTCCGCCTGTTCGGTGCCACGCGCTTCGCCTGCCCCGGCGCCACCGGGGCCCACTACCTGATCGCCATCTGCGAACCATGATCACCATCGAAGAACTGTCCGGCGACGCCATCCGCGCGGTCGCGCATGAACTGGCCGACGTGCTGCACGACTGCGTGGCCGATGGCGCCAGTGTCGGTTTCCTGCAGCCTTTCACGGCGGCCGATGCGCGGCGCTTCTGGGAGGATGTGGCGGCCCAGGCCGATGCCGGTGCGCGCACGCTGTTCGCCGCACGCGGCGACGATGGCGTGGTCTGCGGCACCGTGCAGCTGGCGCTGGCCACGCCTGCCAACGGTGCCCACCGTGCCGAAGTGAACAAGATGCTGGTGCACACGCGCCATCGCCGGCAGGGCATCGGCCGGCTGCTGCTGCGGGCCGCCGAAGCGCGCGCCCGGGCGCTGGGCCGCACGCTGCTGGTGCTCGACACGTGGGTGGGCAGCGGCGCCCAGCACCTGTATGCGGGCCTCGGCTACCGCACCGCGGGCGATATTGCGCAGTACGCGATCCTGGAAGGGAGCACGCTGGGTGCCACGCGCGTGATGTACAAGGTGCTTGGGCCGGTCATCGACGTGGCGGCCGCCGATCCCGCGTCGGGCGATGCCGTGTCGCTGATGCGCGAACTGTCCGAGGTACTGCGCGGCATCGCCGGCGACGACGGCACGGGCTCGTTCGATCCGGCGATGTGTGTCGCGTTCGCCATCGCGCGCGATGACCGGGGCAGGGCGGTCGGCTGCGGCGCACTGCGCGCCATAGACGGCGAGATCGCCGAGATCAAGCGCATGTATGCCCGGCCCGGCAGCGGTGCGGGGGCCGCCGTGCTGGCGTTCCTGGAAGCGCAGGCCGGTGCGCTGGGGTACCGGGGCCTGTGGCTGGAAACGCGCAAGGTCAATACGCGGGCGGTGCGCTTCTATGATGCCCAGGGTTACCTGCGGATTCCGAATTTCGGCAAATACATTGGGAACGATGGCGCGGTATGCTTCGGCAAGCGGCTTTGATCATCTGACAGTACCTTCCGCCCCGGCGCCGGCAGACGAGCGAGCACGCTGGCGCAAGAAAGACCTGTTGAATGCCATCGCTGCATTCATACGCTTCCACTTGGCGTCGACGTCCGGCTCGGCCACTCCATATCGCTGAACGTCGACCCGCCGGGCGAATGGACGGAAGCGGCCGTGGCCGCCGCCTGCCTCGACGATGCCCGTCGGCGATTCGGCATCGAGCGCAATCCCGATGAATCGGGCAAGAGCTGGGAACTGGGCGCCGAATGGCTGGAGGAGGCGATCGAGTTCGCCCTGTCGGACGAACGGTGGCCCAGGCAGAAGGCGGGGCCGCTCAGTCTGTTTGCAGCATATCACTTCAATTGGCGCGATCTCTCGAACGAGTTCCCCGAGCCGTTGGCCAGCCGGGATCGCGGCACGTGCAGCGTGATGTTGAACTTGCACCGTCGTGCATTATCGGTCGCGCCATTCTTTATCTTCCCGATGGCGTACGAGAGCCCGGCGTTCCAGCCATTCGTCGACCGGCTCGCGGCGGCGCTCCCGTTCGAGATCAAGAGCAGGCACCTGCGCCGCATGCTGGTCAATCCGAAAAACGGCGCCACGCGTTACCTGCGTCTCGCATAACGTTTCTGGTCAGTTGTTCGGGAGCGAACGCAGCGGCTCCAGCCACGCGCGAGGATCGTGGCCGATGCCATGCAGGTCCGGCATTATCCGGCGCCTGGCAGGAAGCGATAACCCTGCCGGCGGCAGGATCACGACCGCTTCACCTGCCCGATCACGCTCGCCACCTTGGTCGTGATGACATCGACCGCCGGCACATTCGCGCCGTGAGGAAGGATGACATCGGCATGGCGCTTGGTCGGTTCGATGAACTGCTTGTGCATCGGGCGTACCGTTTCCATGTACTGGCCGACGATGCTCTCGACCGAGCGGCCGCGTTCGGTGATATCGCGCTGCATGCGGCGGATGAAGCGCACGTCGGGCGCGGTGTCGACAAAGATCTTCAGCGACATCATCTCGCGCAAGTCCGCGTCATACAGGGCGAACAGGCCTTCGATCACGATGACCGGGGCCGGCTTGACCAGGATGGTCCTGCTGGAGCGGTTGTCGATCGTGAAATCGTACTCCGGCATCTCGATCGCCTCGCCATTGCGCAATGCCTGCACGTGCCGGACCAGCAGCGGCCAGTCGAACGCTTGCGGATGGTCGTAATTCTGCCTGCGGCGCACGTCCGGAGGCAAGTCGGACTGGTCGTTGTAGTAATCGTCCTGCATGACGACCGACACCATATCGGCGCCGAACGACGCAAGCACCTGCTGGGAAACCGTCGACTTGCCGCTGCCGCTGCCGCCGGCAACCCCGATGACAAACGGGTGGTAATTAATTTCATTCATCCCGGAATGATACCGGAGCGGCGGCCGGACCGACAGGGTCCGCATCGAACAGGCCGTGTCCTTCCCAGCGCGCAATGCCCGGCTGGCCGCCCGCTGCAACGGCCGCGTGGCCGAAGCCAAGGCTGCGGGCGAGCCGCGGAAAGGCGCGGCAATACACGGGCTGCACGCCGGCCAGCCGCGCCAGTTGCCGGTATTCGACCACCATGCCCGGCGGTATCCGCGCGAGGATCGCGGCGACCCGTTCGCGCCAGTCGTCGGACCACGCCGTTGGCCGGCCCGGCAGGGAGCCGGCCAACGGCGTGGCCGGCAGGTCCGGCAACCGGACGACCGGATCGCCCGTGCGGATGGCGCCGCCGTGCAGCACCCGCGCCAGCATGCCGCGCTCGCGGCCGATCGCCGCCGCGATGCCCGGGCGGCGCGCATCGAGGTAGCCGCAAGCCTCGCACCCGAACGTCAGCCACAGCACCGCTTGCGTGCCCACCCGCAGCAGCGTGCCGGATGAAAAGTGCGAGGTGTCGATATCGAGCAGCAGGTTTTCCCGCAGGGTGTTCGGCGCCAGGCCGTGCCGGCCATACGCGGGCGCGCCTGCCAGCAATACCTGGCGTGGCGACAGCGCATCGGCATGCATGTCGCCCGCCAGGCCGACGCCGGCATCCGCGGCGACGGCGTCGACGGCGCGGATGGCTTCACGTGCATGGGAGCGCAAGGCGATGGCCTGCACGCGGCCGATGGCGGCGCCGGGCAATTGACCGGAGAATGGATCGGCTGATGGATGGGCTGGCTCGTCGGACGGAGCAGCCGATCCGGCGGAGGGCGGTAGTATGGACAAGGCGGCGGGCAGGGCAGGCACGGAAGACCCGGCCGAGTGTATCAGGGATGCCGCATGCCGGACTGCCGGGCCAGTGGGTCCGGTTCCCGCGCGCCCGTGTTCCCCATGCCTGGTCCCGGCATGCCGCCTTCCTGCATGACCGCCTGCTGCGTGACCCAGACCGGCGCGGACCACAGCAGGCTGCCGTCGTCCTGGGTCACCCGCGCATAGTAATAATGTTCGCCGGGCGCCGGGGCGATCGTGACGGCGCCGGCAAGCAGCGTCATCGTCTCCGGGGTGCCGTTGCGGCCGGGTATGCCGGAAACGATGACGAGTTCGCCGAGACCGCGGTCCGCATTGCCGCGGTATTGCACGGCCAGCGTCAGCGTGCCCCGGTTGACGATGCGTTCCCCCATCATTGCGCCGTTCGCGGTCAGCACCACGGATGCGGCCTTGTCCGTCGTGGCGAATACGCGCCGGGCCCGGATCGCGTCGAGCAGGCTGGCCGTCGTCAGCGGCGTGCCGCGCGGCAGCAGCACGCCGGTGCGGTTGGGGGCCGAGGCACCCCAGTTGGCGCAGTGGTTGTCCTGGTTGCTGCTGAAGGCCACGTGCCAGCCCGCTTCGAGCGCCCGCTGGCAGGTGCGTTCGTAGCTGCTCATCCGGGTTTCGCCTTCGTCGGTGCGGTTCGAGAACGCGGCGCTGTTCATCACTTCGCACAGCGCCATCGCCGCATCGCCCTCGGCGCTGTGGCCGAAAGGCTGGCCGTTGGCGTGGAACTGCTGCCGGCCCGGATGGTTGAACTGCCCGAGCCAGCCGCGGCGGCCCAGCAGCGAATACAGCGCGCCGTAGTCGTTCTTCGCGGTAAACGTGTCGCCGATTACCTCGCCTTCGGCATTGCGCTCCCAGCCGAGCAATTCCGGGTTGTCCAGGATGTTCAGGTGGCCGCCGTTGGCGATCACGCCCCATTCGAGCCCGTACAGCGCCACGAAACCGGGATGCGCGGCGGTGAACGCCGCCGCCTGCGCGAGTCCGCCACGATACAGCTGGCGGGCCCGTTCCGGGTCCGCCTGGGGGTCGCTGCCGTCGGAACCGTCATACATGTGGTTGTGTTCGGACACCAGCAGGAAGTCCAGGCCATGTTCCCGCGCGAATGCGTACGCCTGCGCCGGCCCGGCCGGCATGCTGCCGGGATGGCTGCCGCCGCGGCAGTCGGCCACCGGCACGCCGCCATCGCTGTGGCCGGACTGGCTGTGCAGGTTACCCAGGTAAATGTCCCAGGCTTGCCGGGTTTCCGGTACCGGGGCTGCCGCCGACCGCATCCGCTGCGGCGCGGCCGGCGCGGGGCCGATCCGGACGGTGCGCTCTTCTTCGACGGCGGCGGCGGGTTCGCCGCGCGGCGATGCCGTCATCCGCAAGCGGTAGATGCCGGGCGCCATGCCACGCGGACGCCAGGCCACGACGTGCCGACCCGTGCCATCTAGCAACTTTACTCTGCCGCGCCAGCGTTCGACGGGGCGGCCGTCGGCCGCGAACAGTTCCAGCCGCCAGTCCACGCGTTGCGCGGGCGCCGCAGTGGGATTGTTGAAGGTCAATATAAAACGGTGCCCGCCGGCCGTTTCCGATGGCGAGGCGGCCACGCGCCAGGGGGCTTCCAGCCATGCCGAAAATGCATCGTGGTCGGCCGGTCCACCAGGCTGCGCCGCGGCGGGAGACACGATTGCGGCCGCCGCCAGCAGCAGTGCGGACCATCCGGACAGGCATTCGTGCGCGCGCGCCGTTACCATTGCCAGGAGCGGCGCGGTGTGCCGTACGGGAGAGCGGACACACCCGGGCCGCAGGCGGACGAACCCGGATAACGCACTGGACAAGAATCGGACGAATTCCGATGGCAAACTGCCAATGGACGCGCGCATGAAAGCCTCCTGCTCTTCCGTTGGAAACGGATTTTGCCAGTTGGTTCCATCATAATAGTTATCGGGATTTGCGCAACGCCAGGCGCGCGGCCGCGGTGACTGGCCGGGTCTTTCAAGGTATGCTGCCGTATTGCAATAAATTCTCAGTGGATTCACTCGATATCAATGCGCAAGACAGGCGAATACAGGAAGGCACCCGCGATGTCCCGGCTCCTGCAATGGGGTATCGGGCTGATGCTGGCCGCGGCGGTGGGACTGACGCTGTATGTGGCCACCGTCAAGTCGGTGCACGACAATGCGCGGCTGCGCTTCGACAATGCCGCACGTGCCACGCAATACAGCATCGGCACCAGCGTGAAGGCCTATTCGGATGTGCTGCGCGGGCTGGTGGCGCTGTTTCAGGCATCGGACGACCTGTCGCGCGCCGGATTCCGCAGCTATGTCGCCAGCCTGGACGTGCCGCGGCATTTCCCCGCGATCGAACTGATCAACTATGCGCCCGATGTGCGCGCCGAAGAGCGCAAGGCGTTCGTGGCCGTCGTTCGTGGCGACCGCAGCGTGGATCCGGCCGGCTATCCCGCCTTCGACATCCGCCCGCCGGGCCAGCGGGGCCGATATGCGCCGCTGACCTGGCTGGAACCGATGCTGAAGGAAAAGATGGGGGTCGACATCGCCGCCAACCCGGCGATCGCGCGGGCCATGGACCTGTCGCGCGATACCGGCCAGATGAGCGCATCCGGCCAGCCCGTCCGGGTGCAGGGGCCGGTGCCGCACATCGGCCTCGGCATGCGCCTGCCCGTGTACCGGCGGGGCATGCCGGTCGATGACGTGGCCGGCCGCCGCGCCGCGTACCTGGGCTCGGTGGGGATCGGCTTTTCCGTGTCGGCGCTGGTGCAGGGCGCGATCGACGAGATGGCCGACCGCAAGGTGCGCCTGATCCTGTATTCCGATGGCAACACCGCGCCCGACCAGCGGCGCCTCGAAATCGAAAGCGACGACCGGCTCCTGTACAACGATACGGGCGTGCTCGACGCGCCGCCGCGCCTGCCAGGCGACCTGGACGACTATTTCATCGCCGTGCTGCCGATCGATTTCAACGGCTCGCTGTGGAAGGCCCGTTTCTACACGCGCAAGGTGGACATGATCAGCGGCTTCGACCGCCACCTGCCATGGATCGCGCTGCTGACGGGGGGCGCCGGCACGATGCTGTTGTACAGCTACGTGTTCATGCTGACCTCGCAGCGCCGCAACGCGCAGGAGCAGCGGCGCCTGCTCGACAGCGTGCTCGACAACGTGGATGCGCACGTGTACATGAAGGATGGCGAACGCCGCTACATCTACGTCAATGCCCGCATGGCGCAGGTGATGGGGCGCCCGGTCGAGCAGATCGTGGGCCGGACGGACCGCGAACTGCTGCCCGCCCGCGAGGCAATCCGCGCCTGGGCGGAAGACCGGCTGGTGCTGGAAGACGGCATCAAGCGCAGCAGCGAAGGCCAGTTCGTCGACGCGCAGGGCAACACCCGGCACCTGTGGACGGTGAAGGCCGCCGTCGACCTGGAGCGGGGCGCGGCGGTGATCGCGCTGTCCACCGACGTGACCGAGCTGCACGAACTGAAGGAGGCCGCGCAGGCCGCCAGTCGCGCGAAGAGCGACTTCCTGTCGAACATGAGCCACGAAATCCGCACGCCGATGAACAGCGTGATCGGCATGGCGCACCTGGCGCTGAAATCGGTGGCCGATCCGAAGCAGCGCGACTACCTGCAAAAGATCTACCACTCCGGCCAGCACCTGCTGGGCATCATCAACAACATCCTCGATTTCTCGAAGATCGAGGCCGGCAAGCTCGATCTCGAGCTGCTCGACTTCCCGCTCGACGCGCTGTTCGGCAACGTGCTGACCCAGCTCGGCGACGCGGCGACGCGCCGCGGGCTCGAACTGGTGTTCGAAGCGTGGCCCAACGTGCCGGCGCAGCTGCGCGGCGATCCGTTGCGGCTGGAACAGGTGCTGCTGAACTTCACCAGCAACGCGATCAAGTTCTCGGAAAACGGCCGCATCTGGCTGCGCGCCCGCGTCGTCGAGGAACGCGACAACCGGCTCACCGTGCGCTTCGAAGTGCAGGACGGCGGCATCGGCATGACGCCGGCCCAGGTGGACAGCCTGTTCCAGTCGTTCCACCAGGCCGACACGTCGACCACGCGCAAGTACGGCGGCACCGGCCTCGGCCTGGTGATCAGCAAGCAGATCGCCGAGCTGATGGGCGGCACGGTCGGCGTCGAGAGCACGCCGGGCCTGGGCAGCACGTTCTGGTTCACCGCGCAGCTGGAAAAGGGCACCGAGCTGCCCGCCGCGGCGCCCGCCGGCCTGCGGGAGGAACTGCTGGCGCCGCTACGCGGCGCCGCCATCCTGCTGGTGGAAGACAATGTGTTCAGCCAGCAGGTGGGGCAGGAGCTGATCGAGGATGCCGGCGCCACCGTGGTGATCGCCAATAATGGGCAGGAAGCGATCGACCTGCTGCAGAAGGGCCATTTCGACTGCGTGCTGATGGACGTGCAGATGCCGGTGATGGATGGCTACGAGGCCACGCGGCGCATCCGCGGCCACGCCACGCTGTCGGGCATGCCGGTGATCGCGATGACGGCCAATGCCGGCCGCGACGACCAGGTGCGCTGCCAGGAAGCCGGCATGGACGATTTCCTGACCAAGCCGGTCGTGCCGAACCTGCTGCTCGCCACGCTGTCCAAGTGGCTGAGCCTGCGCGCGGCGGACGGGCGCACGGCGCAGGTGCGCACCGTGACCGCCACGCCGGCGGCCGGGCAGGGCGCCGGGCCGGTACCGGCGCGCCGGTCGACCGACATGATGCCGCACCCCGTGCCGCAACCCCTGCCGGTGGAAGCGGCACTGTTCGACTTGAGCGTGCTGGGCCAGACCTTCGGCAACCGGCAGGACAAGATGCGCAAGTATACGGCGATGTTCCTGACTTCCGCGCGCGACGGCCTGGCCGAGATCGACGCGGCGCTGGCGGCTGGCGACCTGAAGCGCCTGTCCGAGCTGGGCCACCGCATCAAGTCGTCGGCACGTGCCGTCGGCGCGCTCGGCTTCGGCGAGCTGTGCCTGGCGCTCGAACGGCTGGAGCCGGACGACGACCCGGCGCGCGCGGCGCAGATCGTCGCGCACATGGGAACGATGCTGCAGCGGCTGCAATGCTTCGTCGAAGTCGACCTCGAACCGCTGCTGCAGGAGCTCGGCGACCAGCCTGGCTGAGGGGCACCTGCCGGAACAGCCGATGCCGGCACGAACCCGGCGCCGCGCCGCGTTGTCCGTGCCGCTACCAACGCCTGTGCCAATTCTTAAGTCGCATGACTGAGCGATAATAGCGAACCGTTCTTCAATTGAAAACCATGGCAACTGGCATCGCCCCCGGCTTACTGATCCTGCATGGCAACCAGCTCGAACAGCTGCGTGCCGCCGTCTTCCAATGGCTGCACAGCCACCCGCTCGCCCCGCTCGAGACGGACGTGCTGCTGGTGCAGTCGAACGGCGTGGCCGAATGGCTGAAGATCGCGCTGGCCGAAGAGGCCGGCGTATGCGCCGCCACCCGCGTGGCGCTGCCGGCGCGCTTCCTGTGGGAAGCCTACCGCACGATGCTGGGCCGCGACCGCGTGCCGCGCATGTCGGCCTTCGACAAGGGCCCGCTGACGTGGCGCCTGATGCGCCTGCTGCCCGACCTGCTGCGCGACGACGCGTTCGAGCCGTTGCGCCATTTCCTCAAGGGCGGCTGCCCGGAACGGCGCATGCAGCTGGCCGAGCGGCTGTCCGACCTGTTCGACGGGTACCAGGTCTATCGCGCCGACTGGCTGGCCGACTGGGCGGCGGGCCGGGACCGGATGTGCTGCCCGCGCGGCGTGCATTACCCGCTGCCGGAAGGCCAGCGCTGGCAGGCCGCGCTGTGGCGCGCCATCATCGCCAGCGTGCCGCAGGAAGAGCGCACCCTGGGCCGCGCCGGCGTGCACACGGAATTCATCCACGCCGTCGAGAGCGGCGCCTTGCCGACACGGCCGCTGCCCCGCCGCGTCGTGCTGTTCGGCGTCTCGGCGCTGCCCTACCAGACCCTGCAGGCACTGGCCGCGCTCGCCCGTTTCACGCAGGTGATCGTGGCCGTGCCGAACCCGTGCCGTTTCTACTGGGGCGACATCATCGACGGCCGCGACCTGCTGCGCGCCGCCCGGCGCCGCCAGCCGCAGCGCAACGGCGTGGATCTGGCGCAGGTGCCGATCGAGGCGCTGCATGCGCACAGCCACCCGCTGCTGGCGAGCTGGGGCCGGCAGGGCCGCGACTACATCCGAATGCTCGACGAGTTCGACGAGGCGTCCGGCGAGGGCGCGGAGCACCTGCGCGTGGACCTGTTCGGCGACGACGAAGGCGACACGCTGCTGGCGCAGATGCAGGGCGCGGTGCGCGACATGCTGCCGCTGTCCGAGCATCATTTCCCGGTGCCGGATGCGCATGACCGCTCGGTGGTGTTCCACATCACCCACAGCGTGCAGCGCGAGGTGGAAGTGCTGCACGACCAGCTGCTGGCGCGGTTCGCGCAGGATCCCACGCTGCGCCCGCGCGACATCGTGGTGATGGTGCCGGATATCGGCGTGTTCACGCCGGCCATCCACGCCGTGTTCGGCCAGTACGGGAAGAGCCGGGGCCGGGGCGATGCCCGCTACATCCCATTCGAGATCGGCGACGTCAACGACCGCAGCGTCAACCCGCTGCTGGTGGCGCTGGAGTGGCTGCTGCGGCTGCCGCAGCAGCGTTGCCGGCAAAGCGAAGTGCGCGACCTGCTTGACGTGCCGGCGGTGGCGGCCCGCTTCGGCCTCGTCGAGGACGACCTGCCCACGCTGGGCCGCTGGATCGAGGGGGCCGGCGTGCGCTGGGGCCTGGACCGCGACCATCGCACCGGCCTGGGCCTGGGGCCGACAGGCGAGCAGAACGCGTGGATCTTCGGCATCCGCCGCATGCTGCTCGGTTATGCGAGCGGCGCCGGCGGCGCGTTCGGCGACATCGAGCCGTACGGCGAAGTGGGCGGCCTCGATGCCGCGCTGGCCGGTTCGCTGGCGCAACTGGTCGAGGCGCTGCTGGCCTGGCGCGAGCGGCTGGCGCAGCCCCGCACGCCGTTCGAATGGGGCGAACTGGCGCGCGCGCTGCTCGTCACGTTCTTCGACGCCAGCGAAGAGGGCGACAGGCTCACGCTGAACGCGCTGGGCGAAGCGCTCGATGCCTGGCTGGAAACCTGCGACGGCGCCGGCTTCGACGAGCCGGTGCCGCTGTCGGTGCTGCGAGAAACATGGCTGGGCGCGCTGGACGAACCGTCGCTGGAACACCAGTTCGTTTCCGGTGGCGTCACGTTCTGCACGCTGATGCCGATGCGCGCGGTGCCGTTCCGCGTGGTGTGCCTGCTGGGCATGAACGACGGCGATTTCCCGCGCCGCACCAGCCGCGCCGACTTCGACCTGCTGGCGCTGCCCGGCATGGCGCGCCCGGGCGACCGCTCGCGCCGCGACGACGACCGCTACCTGATGCTCGAGGCGGTGCTGGCCGCGCGCGACGTGCTGTACGTGAGCTGGTGCGGCCGCAACGCCCGCGACAACAGCGAACAGCCGCCATCGGTGCTGGTGTCGCAACTGCTCGACTACCTGAAGGCCGGCTGGCACATCGACTTGCACGACCGCACCACCGAGCATGCGCTGCAGCCGTTCTCGCGCCGCTATTTCGAGGAAGGCGGCCTGTTCACCTATGCCGCCGAATGGCGTACCGCGCACGCGGAAGGAACGGCGCCCGGGCTGCCCGCCGGCCTGCCGCCGTATGAACTGGACGAGCGCTTCCGCCTGAAGCTGGCCGGCCTGGCCGCGTTCCTGCGGCAGCCGGTGAAGTACTTTTTCCAGCAGCGGCTGGGCGTGCGCTTCGCCGACTCGGCCCTCGTCGGCGAAGACGAGGAACCGTTCACGCTCGATGCGCTGGAGCGCTATTTCCTCGAAGATGAAATGCTCGACGACGACGGCGCCGAAGAAGAGGACGACGTGCGCGCCAGCCTCGCGGAACGGGCGGCCCGGCTGCAGCGCGAAGGCGTGCTGCCGATCGGCCTGCTCGGCGACCGGGTGCGCGACGGCCTGATCGAGGCGCTGCTGCCGGTGCGGCGCGCGTGGCTGCAGCTGCGCGGCGCCTTCCCGGAAGCGGCGCCGAAGCTGCCGATCGGCCTGGAACTGAACGGCGTGGTGCTGGAAGACTGGATCGACGGCCTGCGCGCGGACGGCAGTGCCAAGGTGTGGCTGGGGCAGATGTCGTCCAAGGCGCTGGACAAGGCCGGCCAGCCGCGCGGCGACAAGCTGGCCGGCGCCTGGCTGCGCCAGCTGGCCGCCGCCGCGCAGGGCGTGCCCGTGACCGGGCTGCTGGTGGCGCGCGATGCCGTGCTCTCGATGGCCCCGCTCGACACCGAAGCGGCCCGCGCCACGCTGGCCGACCTGGTCGCATTGTGGCGCCGCGGCATGGACGGGCCGCTGCCGGTGGCCAGCAAGACGGCGCTGGCGCTGGTGTCGGAAGGCGACCCGCGCGAGATCTACGAGCACGGGTTCGACCGGCGCGGCGAGAAGGACGACCTGTGCCTGTACCGGCTGTGGCCCGAATACGGCGACCTGGCCGCCGAGCCGGACTTCAGGGCCACCGCCGAGGCGCTGTACGGCCCGCTCGTGGCATGGCTGGCGAACGTGGAAGTGCAGCCGATCGAAGGCGGTGCGGCATGAGCCGCCTGCTCGAACCGATGACGTTCCCGCTGCACGGCACCCGGCTGATCGAGGCCAGCGCCGGCACGGGCAAGACGTGGACGATCGCCGCGCTGTACCTGCGCCTCGTCCTGGGCCATGGCGGCGACGACGCCTATGCGCGCCCGCTGCTGCCGGCCGACATCCTGGTAATGACGTTCACCCGGGCGGCCACGCGCGAGCTGTCGAACCGCATCCGCGAACGGCTGGTCGAGGCGGCCGCCTGCTTCCGCGGCCAGGTCGAGAGCTGCGACCCGTACCTGGAGGGCCTGCTGGAAGCGTATCCCGACGACACGGGGCGCCAGCAGGCCGCGCACCGGCTGATGCTGGCCGCAGAAACGATGGACGAAGCGGCGATCTTCACGATCGACGCCTGGTGCCAGCGCATGCTGCGCGAGCACGCGTTCGACAGCGGCAGCCTGTTCGACGAGGAATTGATCACCGACGAGGCGGCGCTGTTCGAGGATGCCGCGCACGATTACTGGCGCCAGCAGGTGTACCCGCTGCGCGACCCGGCCCTCGGCGCGCTGCTGGAATGCTGGCCCGACGTGGAGCGGCTCAAACGCAGCCTGCGCGAACTGGTCCGGCGGGCCGACGAGACTTGGAACTCGCGGGAACCGCTGGGCGTGCTGATCGCCCGTTCGCTGCGCGAACGGCAGCAGCTGGCCGCGCTGAAGGAAGGCTGGAGCGGACGGCTCGAACGGATGGAACTGTGGCTGGAGCGGCAGAAGGCCGCGAAGCAGCTCGACGGCAAGCTGATGAAGTCGAACTGGCTGGCCGGCTGGTTCGGCAGCCTGAAGGCATGGGCCCTCGACCCGGAGATGGTGGATCCCGGCATGTCGGCATCCGGCTGGAAGCGCCTGGTGCCATCGGGGATCGAGGAAGCGTACAAGGGCTCCGGCATTCCGGACGATTTCGAAGCGCTGGCGCAGCTGAAGGAAGCGCTGGACGCCTGCGAACCGCTGGCGCACCGCCTGTACCGCCATGCGGCCGGCGTCATCGCCGCCCGCATGGCCGAGCTGAAGGCGCGCGACCGGCAGTTCGGCTTTGCCGACATGCTGGTACGCCTGCAGCATGCGCTCGAAGGCGAGAACGGCCCGGCGCTGCGCCAGCGCATCACCGAACAGTATCCGGTGGCGATGGTGGACGAATTCCAGGATACCGCGCCGTCGCAGTACCGCATCTTCGATCTGCTGTACCGCGTGGCGGACAACGACCCGGCACTGGGGCTGTTCCTGATCGGCGACCCGAAGCAGTCGATCTACGGCTTCCGCGGCGCCGACATCCACAGCTATCTCGCCGCGCGAAGCGCCACCGAAGGCCGCCACTACCAGCTGGGCACCAACTACCGTTCCACGCGCGACGTGGTCGACGCCGTCAACCGCATCTTCCTGCACGCGGAAAACGCGGCCGGCGGCAGCGGCTTCGCGCAGGGCGCATTCCGCTTCCGCCGCGGCGCCGAGAACCCGCTGCCGTTCGATGCCGTCGACGCCAGGGGGCGCGGCGAACGGCTGGTCGGCGTCGACGGGCAGCTGCAGGCGCTCACCGTGTCGTGCAGCGAAGTGCCGGACCTGAAGGCGGACGGCTACCGCGACTTCTTCGCGCAGCACTGCGCCGAACACATCGTGGGGTTGCTGAACGATCCGAAGACCGGCTTCGACGGGCCGGAACGATTCCACCGGCTCAAGCCGGCCGATATCGCGATCCTGGTGCGCGACAGGAAAGAGGCCGCGGCCATACGGCGCGCGCTGCAGCAGCGGCGCGTGCCGAGCGTCTACCTGTCCGACAAGGATTCGGTGCTGGAAAGCGACGAGGCGAAGGATGTGCTGCGCTGGCTGGCGGCATTGGCCAATCCACTCGACGGCGCGCTGGCCCGCGCCGCGCTGGCCACCCGCACCGCCAACATTCCGCTGGCCGAGCTGGCGCGGTTGTCGATGGACGAGCTGGCGTGGGAAAGCCGTGTCGAGCAGCTGAAGAACCTGCACGCGATCTGGCAGCGGCAGGGCGTGCTGGCGATGCTGCGGCGCTTCATCCACGAACTGGGCCTTCCGGCCGCGCTGCTGGCGCCCGGAAACGTGGGCGGCGAGCGCAGCCTGACGAACCTGCTGCACCTGGCCGAGCTGCTGCAGACGGCCAGCCGCCAGCTCGACGGCGAACAGGCGCTGATCCGCTGGATGGCCGAGCAGGTCGAAGGCGAGGGGGCGATGGGCGACGAACAGGTGCTGCGGCTGGAATCGGACGCGGAACTGGTCAAGGTCGTCACCGTGCACAAGTCCAAGGGCCTGGAATACCCGCTGGTCTACCTGCCATTCGCGGTCACCGCCCGCAAGGTCGACAGGCGCAACCGCAGCTTCTTCGAGTACACCGACGGCGGGGGGACGCGCCGCATCGACATGGCGCTGTCCGAGGAGGCGCAGGCGGCCGTGGAGGCGGCCCGCATCGAGGAAGACCTGCGCCTGCTGTACGTGGCGCTCACGCGCGCCCGCCACTTCCTGTGGCTCGGCGTGGCCGCGCTGCCGGCCAGGAAGGAGGGCACCAACGTGCTGCACGAGTCGGCGCTCGGCTACCTGCTCACGGGCGGCGCGCAACTGCCCGCCGAAACGTTGCAGGAGCGCTGGCGGGAAGTGGCCGGCGACTGCGGCGCGATCGGCATTGCCCCGCTGCGCCATCCGGAGCGGGTAACGCGCCTCGACCGCGTCGAGGAACGCGCGGCGCTGGTGGACCCGCGGCCATACGGCGCGCAGTTCGAACGCAACTGGTCGGTCGGCAGTTTCACGTCGCTGGCGCGCGGCACGCTGGCCGCGCCGCGCCATGCGCAGGAAGAAACGCTGCTCGAAGGCGAGGGCGCGGACGTGACGCCCGGCCGCGTGGACGATGCGCCATGGCACCGCTTCCCGCGCGGCTCCGTGCCCGGCAACTTCCTGCACGACCAGCTGGAATGGCTGGCGCAGGAAGGCTTCGGCTGCATGGACGATGCCGCGTGCGAGCAGCGCATGGCGCGCCGCATCGAGCGGGCCGGCTGGGGCCACCGTTCGGCCGATACGATCGCCTGGCTGCGGGCGGCGGTGACGACGGCGCTGCCGCCGCTCGGCGCGTCGCTGTGCGACATCGGTACCTTGATGCCAGAAATGGAATTCTGGTTCCCCAGCGAGCACCTGGCGACCGGCGCGCTCGATGCGCTGTGCCGTCGGCACCTGCTGGGCGGCATTTCGCGGCCGGCGCTGCCGCAGCGGGCCCTGCACGGCATGCTGAAAGGCTTCTCGGACCTGGTGTTCGAGCATGAAGGGCGCTACTGGGTGCTGGACTACAAATCCAACATGCTGGGCGGCACCGATGCCGCCTACCATGCGAAGGCGCTGGCGCAGGGCATGGCGGAACACCGCTACGACGTGCAGGGGGCGATCTACCTGCTGGCGCTGCACCGGCTGCTGGCGAGCCGGCTGGGCGACGCGTACGACCCGGCGGAACAGCTGGGCGGCGCTGTGTTCTTCTTCCTGCGCGGAATCGGCAACGCCGCCACGCACGGCTGCCACCTGCTGAAACCGGACCCGCAACTGCTGGACGAACTCGATGAACTGCTGCGCAGGGGCGCCGCCGAAACCCTGGGAACCGATGATGACTGACCATACGGCGCTGTTCGAGACGATCGGCGCGCTGACCGAAAACGGCAAGCTGCGGCGGCTGGCGGGCGCGTTCGCCCGCTTCGTGGCCACGCTGGGCAACACGCCGCCGCCGCTGCTGCTGGCCAGCGTGCTGCTGTCCGAACTGGAAGGGCGGGGGCACAGCTGCCTGGTGCTCGCCGACCTGGCGGGCGATCCGTCGCCGCAGCTGGGCTGGCTCGATGGCGAGTGGGCGGCATTGCGCGCCGCCGCGGCCCGGGAAGGCGCCGCGTTGCCGAAGAACGCCAACGGCTGGCGCAAGGCCCTGCACGACTGCGAGCAGGTCTGGTCGGTGGGCACCTTCGACTTCAACCAGCCGCTGGTGCTCGACGGCGAACGCCTGTACCTGCGCCGCTACTGGCGCGACGAGGCGACAGTGGCCGCTTCGGTGCGCTCGCGCGCGCAGGCCGGCACCGAAGCCGGTGCGAGTACCGCTGCCGACACCGGCGCCATTCGCGGCTGGCTCGACAAATTGTTCCATCATCCGGTGCGCGACGGCGGGCCGGACTGGCAGAAGATCGCCTGCGCCGCCGCGCTGCGCGGCCGGCTGGCCATCATCACGGGCGGTCCGGGCACCGGCAAGACGTACACCGTGGCGCGGCTGCTGGCGCTGCTGCTGGCGATGGCCGGCGACGAGGCGCATGGCCTGCGCATCGCCCTGGCCGCGCCCACCGGCAAGGCCGCCGCGCGGCTGAAGCAGTCGATCGACTCGGCGCTCGACGAGCTGGCGGGCAGGCTCGGGTCGGCGCTGCCGCTGCGCGAACTGGCGGCGCGGATGGGGGCCGCGCGCACCCTGCACAGCCTGCTGGGCGCGCGTCCGGATACCCGCAGCTTCGCCTACAACGCCGGCAATCCGCTGGAAGTCGATGTGCTGATCGTCGACGAGGCGTCGATGGTGCACCTCGAGATGATGGCGGCCCTGCTGGCGGCACTGCCGCCGCATGCGCGGCTGATCCTGCTCGGCGACAAGGACCAGCTCGCGTCCGTGGAAGCCGGCGCCGTGCTGGGCGACCTGTGCGCCCAGGCCGAAAGCGGCAACTACGATGGCGCCACCTGCGACTACGTGCTGGCCGCCGCCGGCGAGACGATTCCCGCCGCGTTCCGCGAACGCGATGGCGGTCCGCTGGCGCAGCGCATCGTGATGCTGCGCCAGAGCCGCCGCTTCGGCGGCCCGATCGGCCAGCTGGCCATGGCCGTCAACCGCGGCGACAGCGATGCGGCGCGCGATGTCCTGCGCGGCGACAGCGGCGGCCGGCTGCGCTGGATCGAAGGCGCGCGTCCGGGCGACGTCCTCGCCCTGGCGCTGCAGGGCCGTCCCGGCACCGGCGCCGGCTACCGCGATTACCTGGAACGGATACAGGCCGGCCCCGGCGACGATCACGAAGCCTGGGTGCGCGACGTGCTGAAGCGCTTCGAGCAGTTCCGCCTGCTGTGCGCGGTGCGCGTCGGCGAGTGGGGCGTCGCCGGCCTGAACGAGGCGATCGAGCAGAAACTGGACAGCGCAAGGCTGATCCGCCGCCGCGGCGAATGGTACGTGGGGCGCCCCGTGATGGTGACCCGCAACGATTACGCGACGGGCGTCTACAACGGCGACATCGGCCTCACGCTGCCCGACCCGCTGCGCCCCGGCTCGCTGCGCGTGTGGTTCTCGGACGGCGAGGCGGTGCGCAGCGTGCTGGCGACCCGGCTGCGCAACGTGGAAACGGCGTTCGCGATGACGGTGCACAAGTCGCAGGGCTCCGAGTTCACGCACACGGTGATGGTGCTGCCGCCGCAGGCCAATGCCGTGCTGGCACGGGAGCTGGTCTATACGGGCATCACGCGGGCGCGGGAGTTCTTTACCCTGGTGTCGCCCAACGCGGCGGTGCTGGCCGAGGCCATCGGCGAGCGCACGCAGCGTGCGAGCGGGCTGCGGGAGGCGCTGGGAACGTGACGTCGGGGCCGGTCGCGGCGAAGTGCGAACGCGCGACGGCCCCGTGCCGCCATGGGGTCAGCTCTTGAAGATGTTCAGCAGCGTCACCGCGGCGGACAGGGCATGGATCTTGCGGCCCGCCTTCGCGGCCTCGATCACTTCCACCAGTTCCTCGTACCTGTCCGCCTGCCGGTCTTCCAGGTTCGTCATGTTCATGGTCCAGCGCACGAAGGTGCGGTAGGCCGCCGGCTCGTTGTAGAGAAGGCGCAGATCGCGGTGACGGGGATCCTTCGCGATCTTGTCATACAGGGAAGCGAGGGTCGGCGCCGGGCCTTCGAGCACCTGCATGAACCAGCCGCCGTTGTAGAACAGGCTGCCCGTGACGTCGATGGTTCCGTTGTTGGCCTTGGCCTGTTTCCAGAGTGCGAACAATTCCTCCTTGTCCAGCTTGCGGGTGGATTGACTCAGGTAGACGAGTTGGTAGAGTGACATGTCGGATGGCCGCGAAAAGTTAAGGTGATGTTGCCGTGTGGAATATAACTTACCTTGGGGCCGACGGTATGGACTATCGACGGCGTTGTTGGTTCCACGCGACTGTGCCTACGCCATGAAGGCCGGCAACCCGGCAGCAGCCTCATTCAACGCATTGACCCTTGCCGATCCTGCAGAATTGTATACAATATTTGTATTCGATTTATGAAACGACCACGTGATCCGGCCGGCGCCTGCTTGCCGGAACACGCCATCCGCTGCAGCCCGGCATCCCAAACGGAGCAGGGCCACCGAGCGCGATGATGGGTGGCCATCGCCACTTTCCCGGAATCGCCCATGTGCCGGCCACCGCCGGACACGACACCGTCGCGTTTCAGGCAACCCTCGCGCCATGGGCGGCGATGGGTTGCCGTCGCGCCCGGTCGGCGAACCGGCAAGCAGGCGTCATCCATTGAACAAGGTTTCCATGAAAGCGACAGTAAAGCTGGTGACGGCGGCATTGGCGGCGTTGGCCGTCACGACAGGTGCGGGGGCCGCCGGTACAGGGGCCCGCTGGGAATACCAGGGCAAGGCGGGTGCCGCGCACTGGGGCGAACTGGCGCCGGATTTTTCAGCCTGCCGGCAGGGCAGGGCGCAATCGCCCGTCAATATACGCGCGGCCAGGACGGGCACGCACGCGCCGATCGGCTTCGGCTACCGTGCGAGCAGCGCCGATATCGTCAACAACGGCCACACGGTGCAGGTCGACCTGGCCGATGCCGGCGGCATCGACGTGGGCGGCACTACCTACCGGCTCGTGCAGTTCCACTTCCACACTCCGAGCGAGGAAATCGTCAACGACCGGCGCTATCCGCTGGTTGCCCACCTGGTGCACAAGAGCGACGCGGGCGAACTGGCCGTGGTGGCCGTCCTGTTCCGGCAGGGACGGGACAATGCCGCGCTGGCATCGGTGTTCGCCAACATGCCGGCAACGGCCGGCGGCAGGCACGCGGCCGGTGCCGATTTCGATCCCGCCGCGCTGCTGCCGGCACGGCGCGGCTACTACGGCTACACCGGTTCGTTGACGACGCCGCCCTGCAGCGAAGGCGTGCGCTGGCATATCCTGAAGCAGCCGGTGGAAGTCTCGCCCGTGCAACTGGCGGCATTTCGCAAGCTGTACCGGATGAACGCGCGTCCGGTGCAGCCGCTGAACGGCCGCGTGGTGGTGGTCAATCCATAGGACCATCGCTTTCGCGGCCCCCTCCAGGGAAACCCCGGGCTCACAGCAGGAACTTTCTGCCTCCGGCCTGCGGCAGCGCGGCCAGCCCGCCCGACTCGTCCTTCAGGCCCACGCCGGTCAGCTGCCGCGTGCGCGCTTCGGCCAGCAGGTAATGCAGCCTGGCCGCCGCGTCCTCGTAGCGCAGCCCGGCCGGCCGCACGTTGGAAATGCAGTTGCGCCGTTCGTCCGTGAGGCCCACGGCGGGCGCCCATGTGATGTACAGGCCCATGCTGTCCGGCGAGCTCAGGCCCGGCCGCTCGCCGATCAGCACGACGACGATCTTCGCGCCAAGCAGCTCGCCCACCTCGTCGCCGACCGCCACGCGCCCCTGGAGCACGACCGATGGCGGTGCCAGCGACCAGTGTTCGCCCTGCAGCCGGTCGCGCATCGCCGCCAGGAACGGCGCGGCGTTCTGCGCCACGGCAAGCGCGGAGAGGCCGTCGGCGGCGACGAACGCCACGTCGTGGGGGCGCGGCCCGGCGCCGGAGCGTGCGCCCGCCGCCAGGGCGCGGGAAGGCTCGTCCAGCCGGCGGCCGAGGTCGGGCCGCTGCAGGTATTCGTGACGGCTCGCCGCCGCACTGTGCAGCGTGAGGCAGGGGCCCGCTTCCGGCCATGCCGCCCCGATGGACCGTGCCAGGGCCTCGCTGTCCAGCGCGAGATGGACGGCATCGCGCGCCCGCGCATGGGCGAGCTGGAAATCGAGCTGCGCGGCGGTGGGCTGGCTGATGCCCGTGCGGCCGAGCGCGATGCGCGCGGCGGTAAACTGGCGCAGCGCGTGCCACGGGTCGCGGTTGTCGATGGGTTCCGTCATGGCGGCTCCTTCACGATAGCTGCAGCAGGGCACGCTGGAACGGCGCCGGCAGCGTGCGGCCCAGGCGCACTTCGCCGTTGCCCGCGAAGATGCCCATGTCGCGCAGCCAGCGCTCGAACTCCGGCGCCGGACGCAGCCCGAGCACGCGGCGCGCATAGAGCGCATCGTGGAACGACGTGGTCTGGTAGTTCAGCATGATGTCGTCCGACCCGGGAATGCCCATCACGAACGTGCAGCCGGCGGCGCCGAGCATCGTCAGCAGCACGTCCATGTCGTCCTGGTCGGCCTCGGCATGATTCGTGTAGCAGACGTCGCAGCCCATCGGCAAACCCAGCAGCTTGCCGCAGAAGTGGTCTTCCAGGCCGGCGCGCGTGATCTGCTTGCCGTCGTACAGGTACTCCGGGCCCATGAAGCCGACCACCGTATTGACCAGCAGCGGCTTGAATGCGCGGGCCACGGCGTAGGCGCGCGCTTCGCACGTCTGCTGGTCGAGCCCGTGGTTTGCGTTGGCCGACAGGGCGCTGCCCTGGCCCGTCTCGAAGTACATCACGTTGTCGCCCACGGTGCCGCGCCCGAGCGACAGGGCGGCGGCGCGGGCTTCGCCGAGGATCGCCAGGTCGATGCCGAAGCTGGCGTTGGCGGCCTGCGTGCCCGCGATCGACTGGAACACCAGGTCGACCGGCGCGCCCCGTTCGATGGCGGCGATCGTGTTCGTCACGTGGGTCAGCACGCACGACTGGGTGGGAATGTCGTAGCGGGCGATGATTTCGTCGAGCATGCTGACGATGTGGATCACCTGGGGCACGTTGTCGGTGGCCGGATTGATGCCGATGACGGCATCGCCGCTGCCGTACAGCAGGCCGTCGAACAGGCTGGCGGCGATGCCCGACGCGTCGTCCGTCGGATGGTTCGGCTGCAGGCGCGTCGACAGCGTGCCCGGCAGGCCGATCGTGTTGCGGAACCGGGTCACCGGCCGGCACTTGCGCGCCACCAGCACCAGGTCCTGGATGCGCATGATCTTCGAGACGGCGGCGGCCATTTCCGGCGTGATGCCCGGTGCGGCCCGCGCCAGCGCCGCCGTATCGGCCTCGTCGCTCAATAGCCAGTCGCGGAAGTCGCCCACCGTCAGGTGACGGATGGGCCCGAAGGCGGCGGCGTCGTGCCCGTCGACGATCAGGCGCGTGACCTCGTCCGTTTCGTAGGGCACCACGGCCTCGTTCAGGAACGTGGCGAGGGGCAGGGCGGCCAGGGCCATCTGGGCCGCCACGCGCTCCTCGGCGCTGCCGGCCGCCACGCCGGCCAGGTGGTCGCCCGAGCGGGCCGGCGTGGCCCTGGCCATCAGCTCGCGCAGGCCGGCGAAGGCGTAGGTCCTGGCGCCGACGGTATGGGAATATTCAGGCATGGTTCATCAGGCTCCCGTTGCAGGATGAGATCAGAAAAGCCGCGCGGCGCTGATCACCAGCGACGATCCTGCCACATGTTTGCCGTGGCCGTGCGTCTGGCGTGGCGGTGGCGAGGGCAGGGGCACCGGCACGGCGCATCAGATGGTCTCCACGGTGGGTGCGGCGGGGTGCTTGTCACGGCTCAGCAGAAATACGGCGTAACCGCCGGCCATCAGGCCCAGGTAGACGCAGAAGATCAGGAAGTTGTAGTACACCATGGTCACCAGGCAGACGCATGCGGCAGCGACGGCGAATGCCGGGAACCATGGATAGCACGGCGCGCGCCACGGGCGCACCATGTCGGGCGCCGTACGGCGCAGCTTGAACAGGCTGAGCATGCTGACGATATACATCGTGATGGCGCCGAACACCGACATGGTGACGATGTTCGCCGTCAGCGTCTGGCCGCCGAAGCTCACCAGCTGGTCGCTGAAGATAGCGGTCATGCCGACCGCGCCGCCGGCCAGCACGGCCAGGTGCGGCGTGCGGAAACGCGGGTGGATGCGTGCCAGCGAGCGTGGCAGGAAGCCTTCGCGCGCCAGGGCGAAGATCTGGCGCGAGTAACCCAGGATGATGGCGTGGAACGAGGCGATCAGGCCGAACAGGCCCAGCCATACCAGCATGTGCAGCCAGCCGCTGTCGGCACCGACGATGGCTTTCATCGCCTGCGGCAGCGGGTCGTTGATGTTCGCGAGCTTCGTCCAGTCGCCCACGCCGCCGGCGAACACCATCACGCCGATCGCCAGGGCCACGAGCGTGAGGATGCCGGCGATGTAGGCGATCGGGATCGAGCGGCGCGGGTCCTTCGCTTCCTCGGCCGCCATCGCCACGCCCTCGATCGCCAGGAAGAACCAGATCGCGAACGGGATCGCCGCCAGCATGCCCGGCACGGCCGCCATGCTGAACCCGTCCTGCCCGGCCCACCCGCCGCGCACGAAGTTGTCCATCGAGAATCCGGGCGAGACCACGCCCATGAAGATCAGCAGTTCGCCGATCGCCACGATGGTGATCAGCAGCTCGAACGTGGCGGCCAGCTGCACGCCGACGATGTTGAGCGTCATGAAGACGAGGTAGGCGCCGGCCGCGATCCACTTCGGATTCAGGTCGGGGAACTGCACGTTCAGGTAGGAGCCGATGGCCAGGGCGATCGCCGGCGGGGCGAACACGAATTCGATCAGCGTGGCGGCGCCGGCGATGTAGCCGCCCGTCGCGCCGAACGCCCTCTTGCTGTAGGCGAAGGGACCGCCCGCCTGGGGGATCGCGGTCGTCAGTTCCGTGAAGCTGAAGATGAAACAGGTGTACATCAGCGCCACGAAGATCGCCGTCACCGCGAAGCCCAGCGTGCCGGCCGATGCCCATCCATAGCTCCAGCCGAAATACTCGCCGGAGATCACCAGCCCCACGGCGATCCCCCAGAGCTGGACAGTGCCGAGTGTCTGCCTGAGCGCCGGTGCGCCCGCTATTGCGTTGCCCTTCGCTGCGGTCATGTGCTTCCCCTTTCCGGTGGCTCGCGCAAGCCCGATTCTCCCATCGAAATGCGTGCTGGCGCTGTCGTGTTACGCGATCGCCCGACCGAATGCAGAAAATCCGGGCTCGAAGTGCTGGAAGAGTTCTGCAAAGTTCATGCCAACACGTCTGATGCCACTTCGTCGCCGCGTCGCACCGGAACCGTGAATTTGTTCGGGATAAAAACGCTCGTGCACCAGATCGATACCCCATCGCGCGCCTCGCGCCGGCGCGCGAGCCTGCGATGGCGGGGGCTCACTCGCCATGGCGGGTGCCCTTCCGGTAGTCGGAAGGGCTGCTGCCGGTCCACTGCCTGAACGCGCGGCAGAATCCGGTGGCGTCGGCGAAGCCGAGGTCGGATGCCAGCGCCGCCACGGCCGTGTTCGAATTGGTCAGCCGGTGCACGGCGATATCCCGCCGCAGCCCGTCCTTCACCGCCTGGAAGTGCGTTCCTTCTTCCGCGAACCGGCGGTTGAGCGTGCGGACGGAGATATGTAACGCCTGCGCGAGATCCCGGACCGTCACCGCCTGTGCGACGTTCCGCCCGAGATACTCGCGCGTTCTGGCTGCAATCGAAGCGTGGTGGAACGCGCTGAAGGTCCAGTCTTCCGGCGCGCGTTTCAGGAAGGCCCACAGCTCGTGTTTTTCGCGCTTGAACCGCTCCGCGCAGTCCGTGTAGGCGAAGTGAATGCTCGTCGTGCCCGTATCAAAGCGCAGCTCGCCGGGATACAGGAACGCATAGTCTTCCACGTGCCTGGGCCTGGCGAAGCCGAACTCGACACGGTGCAGGCCGATTTCCCTGCCGAGCAGCCAGGAGGCGATGCCATGGATCAGCTTCATCATCAGCTCGTGCGCGAGCGGCGTGACGTGGGTGCCGGGCGTTCTTTCCACGAGCGCCAGCCGGACCAGGTTGTTCTTCGTTGAAATCTGCAGCCGGTAATCGTCGAGCAGCAGGTTCCAGAAACGCACGAAACGATTCAGGGCAACCAGTACGGTCGGCGCATCCAGCAGGCTGAGCATCAGGTATTTCAGGGTGCCGGTGCGGATCGGCCGCGACCACAGGCCCAGCATTTCATCATCGAGTGCCGCCGCGACGGTCCGGTACAGCGCGACATATTGCTGGCGCGTCAGCCGGGCATCGGGCTGGTCGAGAAGGGACTGGGGAATCGCGGCGCCGGCGAGTACCTGCGCCGCCGCCTTTTCGCCGCGATGGGTGCGGACGAAGTGGAGCATCCCGTGCAGGAAGTGAGCCGAAACGGTGAAAGCGCTTTGCCAGGGTAGCTGCATGGTGCCGTCATTATGGCGCATTTTGCATATTCGTTGGCGCGATGTGCCAGCCTTTGCAATGCAGCTTCCCTATACTGGCGCCTGATTTCGATAGCGCCTGGCGGGTGCAACAGCCGCCGCATGGCGCAATTTGCCTATCGCTATCCTTCAATGGTCGAAAAGGAGCATCACTTGAGTACGAGCACGAGTACTAGCACAAGCACGAGCACGAGACGAATCGTCGTGACGGGCATGGGCGTGGTGTCGCCCCTGGGTTGCGGGGTCGAGGCCGTATGGCGCCGCCTGCTGGATGGTCATTCGGGACTGACGGTGCTGCCCGACGACGTCACGGAAGGGATTGCATCGAAGGTTGCGGGCGTCGTGCCGGGCCTGGCGCCGGACCGGCCATGGGGATTCGATCCCGCGCTTGTCGTGGAACCGAAGGACCACAAGAAAATGGACCGGTTCAGCGTGTTTGCCCTGGCCGCGGCACAGGAGGCCTTGACCCAGGCCGGCTGGCAGCCCGGCACCGACAGCGCGCGCGAAAGGACGGCCACCATCGTGGGCTCGGGCGTGGGCGGTTTTGGCGCGATCGTGGAGGCCGTGCGAACCACCGATGGCCGCGGGCCGAGACGGCTTTCTCCGTTCACGGTCCCCGGTTTCCTGGCCAACATGGCCGCCGGGCACATCTCCATTCGCCACGGCTTTCGCGGCCCGCTCGGCGCGCCCGTCACCGCATGCGCCGCCAGCGCACAGGCCATCGGCGATGCGGCGCGCCTGATCCGTGCCGGCGAAGCCGATGTCGCCGTGTGCGGCGGCGCCGAGGCCTGCATCGATCGCGTCAGCTTCGGCGCCTTCGCCGCCGCACGGACGATGTCCACCGGCTTCAACGAGCATCCCGCGCAGGCATCCCGCCCGTTCGATGCCGGACGGGATGGCTTCGTCATGGGGGAGGGTGCCGGCATGCTGGTCATCGAGGAGCTGGAGCACGCATTGCGCCGCGGCGCCACGCCGATCGCGGAGCTGCTGGGGTATGGCACGAGCGCCGACGCGTATCACATGACGTCGCCGCCCGACGACGGCGCCGGCGGACGGCGCGCCATGGAGCTGGCGATCCGTCAGGCCGGCCTGGCACCCGGACAGATCGGGCACCTGAACGCCCATGCGACGTCCACGCCGGTCGGCGACGCCAGCGAGCTGGCCGCGATCCGGGCGATCTTCGGCGCGGGCCGCGGACCGGCCGTGTCGGCCACCAAGTCGGCGACGGGACATTTGCTCGGGGCGGCCGGCGGCGTGGAAGCGATCTTCACCGTGCTGGCCCTGCGCGACCAGGTTGCGCCGCCGACGCTGAACCTGGCACAGCCCGATCCGGCTGCCGAAGGCGTCGACATCGTCATCGGCTCGGCCCGGAACTTGGCGACCGATTACGCCATCTCCAACGGCTTCGGTTTCGGCGGGGTCAACGCCAGCCTCGTGTTCCGGCGGCTTTGACGTGGGTTGAGGAAAAGGCCATGTGCCGGGCGCCAGGCGCAGTGACAGCTACCTGATGTCCACGCTTTCCGGCGGCGGCTTCATGAAGCCGCCGGGTAGCAGAATCGCTTGTGCCCTGGCGGTTCTCAGAAAGCGGATGAACCGGTGTGCCAGGGGATTCTGCCTGCCGTGCAAGGTCACCACCGCGGCGTGGCCGGGAATATCGTCCTTGTATTCGTTCTCGGGGATAAGGTAATACCGGCCAACGCCTTTCATTGACGGCGCGAGAACCGTGTCATAGGACAGTATGGCCAGCTCGGCCTTGCCGGCCCTGACCGACTTGACCATCTCCTGCATGCTGTGGCTGTCGAGCAGGCGCGGCTGCAGTTTTTCCAGCAGGCCGGCGTGATGGAGCGCGGCCAGCGAGGGAGCCATGTAGGGACTGCCTCCATCGGCGACGGCCACTTTTTTCACGGCCGGATCGGCGAGCAGCCGGAGGCCCTTCGCGACATCGAAGCGTTTGTCCATCGACCACAGCACGATGCGCCCGGCCGCATACATGGTCCAGGTATCGTAGACCATTTTTCCGTCGGCCAGCAGCTGCCCCTGCAACCGCAAATCGTCCGACATGTAGACGTCGAGCGGCTCACCCGCCGACACCTTTTCATACAGGTTGCCGCTGGTATCGAGGACAAAGCGCAGGCGGGCGCCTTTCTCCCCGGCGATAAAAGCGGACGACAGGGCGTCGACATATCCGGCAAGCTCGGACGGGGCGCCCACCACCAGCTCGGCGCAGTGCACCTTCGCGGTGGAAAATGCCATGGCCAGCAATGCCAGCGTCAGGGAAGAGAATAATTTCATCATGTTCGTGAATCGTGTAAGCAACGGTGTCATCGAATGATACCTTGATTGGCATCAAGGTTAATAAAAAAGCATTTCTCAGTGCCCTTGTCAGTACAGGATTCGGCAGCTTTATGACAGCGCCCATGGGCCTGAAGACATGTGCATCGATGCGAGAGCACCCGTCCTGCGCCGGCGGCGGGATTCCGACATCATGAAATTGCTATTTATTACTTAAAATTAGATATTGACAACTTCTTAAAGGTAGCTTAACTTAGCGGCACGACAATTCTTGTTTAAGAAAATCAACACATGAAACTGCAATCACTGGTACTCGCGGCCGCACTGACCGGCACCTTCGGCGGCGCTTCGGCCGCGACCATCGACATCGAACTGAAGGGCGGTCCGGTCTTCTGGACGACGCACGAGATCGGCGCTACCCATACCGCAGGCGCCTTCAGCGATACGTTCACGTTCTCGGATTACAGTGCCGCGGCCAGCTACGTAACGGGCGGCCTGGTCAACACGGCCACCTTCGTCAGCGACATCACCTTCACGGGCGCGACGCTGAACGGCATCAACGTCTCGTACGGCAACCTGTTTGCCTGGTCGGGCGTCGGCTTTGCCGAAAAAGTGACGGGACCGTTGACGCTCACCATCGAAGGCTTCGTCAAGGCCAAGGGCAGCAACACGGCCAGCTACGGTGGCGTGTTCACCGCCATCAGCGCGGTACCGGAGCCGTCCACGTATGGCATGCTGATCGGTGGCATGGGCGTGCTGGCGTTCGCCGCGCGTCGCCGCAAGCAGTAAGTAAGCCCGGCGGTTCGGCAGTGATGGAGGCGCTTCGGCGCCTTTTTTGCGTCGCTCGCGACAACGGGGGCGGACGACAGGCACGCATGCCCGCGGCGGCATATCGGTGTGCAGCGTTACGGAAAGAACAGGAATGGGAACGGCAGGAGGCTGTGCGGAAGACAAAGCGCCCGGCCGGACCGCGCACACGGTCCGGCCGGGCCTCGAGTCACCGTAACGGTGAACGGGCGGGGCCTTGCATCCTTCGACGGGATGGATGTATTCTACCGCGCGGCAATAAATAATTCAATTTAGAAATTTCCTGTTCTTACTTTTATTGCCTGGGCGTCGCGCCGAAGATACGCTGCGGCGTGTCGTCATCCCGCGGCGACCGCGTCGTCGGCAACGCCCGCTGCACGGTCACCACGTGATGTGCACCGATGGCGCGCTGCGCTTCGATTCGCCGTGGTATACGGCCTCGATGTTGTTGCCATCCGGGTCGAGCACGAACGCGGCGTAGTACCCGGGGTGGTAGGGCCGTTCGCCGGGAGCGCCATTGTCCTTGCCGCCGTTGTTCAGTGCCGCCTTGTGGAACGCATCGACCATGTCGCGGCCGCGCGCCTGGAAGGCGAGGTGATGGCGGCCGGTCAGCTTGCCCTGGGCCGCTTCGCTGTCCCGGCTCGAGACGAACAGCTCGTCTGCCCAGAAGTAATCCCCGGCGCTGCCGCCGATCGGGATGTTGAGCACTTCGAAGATTGCGGTATAAAACTTCTGCGATGCCGGCAGATCCTGCACGACCAGCTGCAGGTGATCGATCAGACGACCGCGGTGGACTTCCTGGGCTTCCATGATGGGCTCCTCGACGGGGTTCATGAGCCTTGCAGTATCCCGGATTTTGCCACCGGCGGTCGCGCGCCGCGCCTCTTGCTGCTAACGGCAAACGATCAATTCCCTGAGTATTCGGGCTTGCAAGGCACATGCGCGTAGGAAAATTGGCGCAAGGTCATCATCATGACTGCGGGCGGGGCGTGCTTCGCCGCTACCGCCGTCACGCATACCCCGTCACGCATACCTTTACGCAGACACCAAGGAGACCGTTTCATGCCCCAGCGCCACGCCAGCCGATCCCCCGCTACCGCTTTCACGGGGGCATCGCCCGGCCGCCTGCGCCGGGGTGCGCTGGCCGCCGCGCTCGCTGCCGGTATGGCCCAGGCGGCTGCGCAGGAGCCGGTCGCGCAGGAGCCGGTCATTTTCCAGCGCATCGGCGAGGTCGCCAGCCACCTGGCCCATCCGCCGGCCGATGCCCGGCCGATGATGCGCTGGTGGTGGTTCGGCCCCGCGGTCGAGAAAAAACAGCTGGCTTTTGAAATCGACCGGATGAAGGAAGGCGGCATCGGCGGCGTGGAAATCCAGGCCGTATACCCGATGGCGCTGGACGATCCGTCGCGCGGCGTGAAGAACCTGCCGTTCCTGTCGACGGAACACCTGGACGCGGTGCGCTTCGCCAACGAGAAAGGGCGCGAAGCAGGCCTGCGTGTCGACGTGACGCTGGGCAGCGGCTGGCCGTTCGGCGGCCCGCACATCGGCATCGCGGACGCGATCGGCAAGATGCGCGTGGTGGCGGTCGACGTGCCGGCCGGCGCGACGGGCTATGCGGCACCGGTGGTATCGGAAGGGGAGAAGATCGAAGCGGTCTTCGTCGGCGGCGGCACGGCGAAGGAGCATGACGCCACGCGGCTGCAGCCCTTGAAAAGCGATCACGCGCAGAACGGGCGCGGCAGCCTGGCAGCGCTTGCCGCGCCGCGCGTGGTGGTGTACTACATCGCCAGCCGCTCCGGCATGCAGGTGAAGCGCCCGGCGGTGGGCGGCGAAGGTTTCGTGCTCGAC
The DNA here is from genome assembly GCF_009727155.1 of Pseudoduganella dura. NCBI lineage: Bacteria > Pseudomonadati > Pseudomonadota > Betaproteobacteria > Burkholderiales > Oxalobacteraceae > Pseudoduganella > Pseudoduganella dura. Next base: position 5,666,544 of record NZ_WNWM01000002.1, read on the forward strand.
CACATGAGCCGCCGCGCCATCGACAACCACCTGAAGAACGTGGGCGAGCCGCTGCTCAAGGCGTTCGGCGACAAGCCCCCGTATGCGATCTTCTCGGACAGCCTGGAAGCCTACGGCAGCGACTGGACCGACAATTTCCTGGAAGAGTTCCAGCGCCGCCGCGGCTACGACCTGCGGCCGTACCTGCCGGTGGTTTTCAGCGGCCAGGGCGCCAACGCGCCGGCCCTGCGGCACGACTGGGCGCTGACCCAGACCGAGCTTGTTGAAGACAATTACCTGAAGCCCGTCACGGCCTGGGCGCGCCGGCACGGTACGCGGTTCCGCTCGCAGACCTATGGCGAACCGCCGGCATCGCTGTCGAGCTTCCGCCACCTCGACCTGATGGAAGGCGAGGGCGCCCAGTACCGGCAATTCTCGTTTACCCGGCTGGCCTCGTCGGCCGCGCACCTGTATGGCCGGCCGGTGGTGTCGGCCGAAACGTGGACCTGGCTGCGCTCCCCGGCGCATACGGCCAGCCCGCTGGACATGAAGGCCGAGGCCGACCGCATGTTCGTGCAGGGCGTCACGCAGATCATCGGCCATGGCTGGCCGTACACGCCGCCGGACGCGCCGGAACCGGGCTACCAGCTGTACGCGGCGGCGGTGTTCAACCACCACCAGCCATGGTACATGGTGATGCCGGAAGTGAGCGGCTACCTCACGCGCGTCAGCTACCTGCTGCGCCAGGGCGAACCGGCCAACCAGGTCGCCGTGCTGCTGCCGAACGACGATGTCTACGCGGTCAACCGGCCCGGCAAGACGTCGCTGTCGGCGGAGCTGCCGCATTTCATCACGCCCGAGCTGGTGCAGCAGATCATGGACAGCGGCCACAACCTCGACTACATCGATCCGGAAGCGGTACTGCGCGTGGGCCTGGCGCGGTATCCGGTGCTGGTGATGCCGAACGTGACGCGCCTCGCGCCGGAAGTGCTGGCGAAGCTGGAGGCATACGTCGAAGGGGGCGGGCGCATCATCACGATCGGCGCCACGCCGTCGCTGGCGCCAGGCTTCAAGGACGCGCAGCGCATCACCGCCGAAGTGAAGCGTGCCGCCGCCGCGCTGTTGGCCCGCGGCCGCAACGTGACCGGCGTCGGGACGGACACGGAGCTCGGCCGCGCCTTGCAGGCCGTGCTGCCCGGCGACGTGCGCCTTTCCGCGGCGCAGAACCGCGTCAGCTTCGTGCGGCGCAAGCTGGCCGATGCCGACATTTACTTCATCGCCAACACCAGCAACGAACCGGTATCCGCCAGCGCGACGTTCCGCCAGCCGCGGCGCCATGCGGCGCTGCTCGATCCCGATACCGGCAAGCTGGCGCAATCGCCGCTGGCGCCCGAGCTCAGGCTGGCGCCGTATGAATCGGTGGTGGTCGTGATGAGCGATGCGCCGCTGCAGGCCGCCGCGCCGGCCGCGAACACGGGGGAAGCGAGCGTGCTGGCCGACCTGTCGTCCGGCTGGCAGGTGCGTTTCCCCGGCGGGGCACCGGTCGCCATGGACAGGCTGGCCTCGTGGACCGACAGCGCGGCAACCCGGTACTTCTCGGGGCAGGCCACCTACGGCAAGCAGGTCACCGTCACGGCGGACCAGCTGCGGGGCCGGCGCGTGTCGCTCGATTTCGGTACCGGCACGCCGTTGCCGGACAGCGGCGTGCACGCCCACCACTCGGGCATGCGCGCGATGTACGAGCCGGCGCTGCGCGATGCCGCGATCGTGACCGTGAACGGCCGGCGCGCCGGCACGTTGTGGCATCCGCCGTACCGCCTCGATGTCACGCCGTTCCTGAAGCCCGGCGCCAACCAGGTCGAGGTCAGGGTGGCGAACCTGGGCGTGAACACGCTGGCCGGCCGGGAACTGCCGGACTTCAAGCTGCTGCGGCTGCGCTACGGCAACCGCTTCGAGCTGCAGGATACCGCGAAGATCGCGCCGCAGCCGGCCGGCCTGCTGGGGCCCGTGACGCTGGTGGGGGAAGTGCTGGAATGAGCATGCCGCGGTGAGGCCGCGCGTTCGTGCCCATGAAAAAAGCCGGCACAAGGCCGGCTTCCGGTGCGAACGGGCTACGCTCAGGCGTCGGCGCGGCGCCGGCGCGGCTTCTTCTTGATCACGGCCTTCTTGCGGCCGTTGTCCTTGGCGACGCGCATCTCCCGTGCCTTGGTGGCCTTGGCCCGCATGACCCTGGCCGGCATCACGCGCGGTTCGTCGTTGCCCGTCATGAGGCGGCGAATGTTGAGCGCGTCGGCGATGCGGGCGGAGGAGCCGCTGGCGTTCAGCAGCACCATGGTCGCGTTCTTGCCGGCGGCCGTGATGCGCATGATCAGGCAGCGGCCCGCTTCCTCGGTGTAGCCGGTCTTCGACAGGCCGATATCCCAGCCCTTGGCGCCGACCAGGCGGTTGGTGTTGTGGTACTCGACCTGGCGGCCCTTGATCTGCATGATGTCGCTCTTGTCGGTCGTCATGCTGGTGATCGTCGGATAGCGCGCGGCGGCGGTGGCCATCTTGACGAGATCCGCGGCGGTCGACATGTTGTTCGGCGACAGGCCGGTCGGCTCGTCGATGCGCGTCTGAGTCATGCCCAGCGCGCGGATCTTGGCGTTGACGGCGGCCTTGAATGCCGCCGGGCCGCCCGGATAGGTGCGGGCCAGCGAGGCGGCGGCGCGGTTATCCGACGACATCAGCGCCAGGTGCAGCACGTCGGCGCGGGACAGCGTGGTGCCGACCGGCACGCGCGAGGTGCTGTGCTTGAGCGTATCGACATCCTGCTTGTCGATACTGATCTGCTCTTCCATGTCCAGCCTGGAATCGAGCACGACCATCGCGGTCATCAGTTTGGTCAGCGATGCGATCGGCACGATGGCATCGGCGTTCTTTTCTACGAGGATTTTCCCGGTGCCGTCTTCCACGACCAGCACGGATTGCGAGCCCAGGGGCACGGCGATCGCGGCTGCGGAAAACGATACCAGCAGGGCGGCTGCGAGTTTCTTGATCATCTTGTTGTTGGCGGGGTGGCAATGGAATGGGTGGACGTGCACCGGCACCAGTGTGTGTGCCGTGCAGCAATATTCCAGAAGGCGAAACGATAGCATGCGCTCGACGGCACAGTCCAGACTATCCCAGCCGTGCGGGACGAATTGACGTGAAAAAGGGGCCAAGTGGCCCCTTTGTCGGGTTACTACTGTCTATATGAACAGTACTTCTGCTGCGGCCTGGCGTCTGGCGCTTATTTGGCGCCGTAGATCTTGTCGAACTCGCCGCCATCGTCGAAGTGGCGTTTCTGCGCTGCGCGCCAGCCGCCGAACACGTCGTCGACGGTGAACAGCTTGATCGGCTTGAACTGCGCCGCGTATTTCTTGGCGACGGCGGCCGAGCGGGGGCGCAGGTAGTGCTTCGCGATGATTTCCTGGCCGGCTTCGGAATACAGGAAGTTCAGGTAAGCCGTGGCCTCCTTGCGCACGCCGCGCTTGTCGACCACCTTGTCGACCACCGCCACCGGCGATTCGGCCAGCACGGAGGTGGACGGATAGACGATGTCGAAGTTGTCGCCGAATTCGCTGCGCACCAGGTTGACCTCGTTCTCGAACGTCACCAGCACGTCGCCGATCTGGCGCTGCGTGAAGGTGGTGGTGGCCGCGCGGCCGCCGCCGTCCAGCACCGGCACGTTGCGGAAGATCTTCGTCACCAGGTCGCGCGCCTGCGCGTCGTTGCCGCCGGCCTGCGTCACCGAGCCCCAGGCAGCCAGGTAGCTGTAGCGGCCGTTGCCGGAGGTTTTCGGGTTCGGAATCACCACCTTCACGCCGGGCTTGGCCAGGTCGGCCCATTCCTTGATGCCTTTCGGATTGCCCTTGCGCACCAGATAGATCAGCGTGGAATACATCGGCGCCGCGTTGTTCGGGAACCGCTTGGCCCAGTCCTTCACCACGAGTCCGCGGTCGGCCAGCATGTCGATGTCGTTGGCCTGGTTCATCGTGACGACCGACGCTTCGAGGCCGTCAGCCACCGAGCGCGCCTGTTTCGACGAACCGCCGTGCGACTGTTTGACTTCGATGCTCTTGCCGGTCTGCTGCTTGTACTGGGCTTCGAACACGGGGTTGACGTCCTTGTACAGCTCGCGCGCCACGTCGTACGACACGTTCAGCAGCGTGACGTCGGCCGCGTGGGCCGGCGCCATGCCCAGCGCCGAGGCGGCAACGGCGGATGCCAGCAGCAGCCTGCGGGAGCGGCTGAATGTTGCACTGAATGCTGCGCTTAATGCGGTTTTTTTATTTGCCATGGTTTGCTCGTGTAAGAAACAGATATCAATAGTCCGTCAAATCCCATCGGGAGAGAAACGATATTTTTGTAATTTGCTTAGATCCGGGCATCGCGACCGGTGCCGGCGGCTTCTTGCCGACTGGTGTATAGTCCGCCTAATCCGTCCGCCCGACCAGCCCTTTGCAATGCGCCCGCCTGCCACAAGTTGCTACGAGTTTTCATGAGTTTCGAGATCCGTCCTGCCGCCCCTCCCGACGCCGCCGCCGTTTGCCAGGTGCTGCGCCGCTCGATCGCCGAATGCTGCGTGCTCGATCATCACAACGATCCCGACATCCTCGCGGCATGGCTCGGCAACAAGCATCCCGCGATGGTCAATTCGTGGTTCGAATCATCCACCAATTACTCGCTGGTCGCCGTGCTGGGCGGTGAAGTCGTCGGCGTGGCGCTGCTGACGGGCGCGGGCAAGCTGGCGCTGTGCTACCTGCTGCCGGAAGCGCAGCGGCAGGGCGCCGGCACGGCGCTGCTGCTGGGCATGGAAGAGCGGGCGCTGGCGCTGGGCATGAAGGCGCTGTACCTGCACAGCACCGCCACCGCGGAGGGGTTTTTCGACGCGAGCGGCTACCGGCGCGACGGCAACGTGCGTTCGCCGTATGGCGTGGAGACGATCCTGTTCTGGAAGCCGCTGGTGCAGAACGCCGAGCCCGATGCGCGCAAGCGGTTCTGCAACTGCAATTCGGCCTGAAGGCCGGGGCCGGCGCCGGAACCAGGGCCCGACTACGCCAGGCCGTGGCCGGCGGGAGCTACCGCGCGGGCCGGGACACCGGCCAAAGCACCGCCGAAGCATCGTCGGCGCGCTTCACCGAGTTGCCGGCGGTCATCAACGCCTCATGCTCGCGCAATTGCACCAATAGCGGCTCCAGCCCGCGGTGTGCACATGCTTCCGCCAGCGATGCGGGCGTGTGCAATGCATACGGGTCCACCAGCCTGTAAAAGCCATCGGTCATGCAAAGGAGCATTGCGCCCGCCGGTGCCGGCACCGCGCGCCGCCGCGCGGCAAAAGCGCCGTTCGGCTGCAGGCACAGGATCGATGGCCCCGCCATGCCGTTCTGCTGTTCGCGCCGTGCGCGCAGCATCGGCAGCAGGCGCGCGTGGCGCGTGGCCGGGTCGTCCAGGCCCGCCGCGCGCAGCTTCGCTATTTCCGCCCGCAGCACCGCTTCCTGGGGATTCTTGTACGGGTCCAGGTCGACAACGCCGCCATCGGGCAGCCGCATCAGCGTGATGCAGTCCCCCAGGCAGTAGAGGTGCAGCATGCCGTCGGAGCCGGCGCGGATCCACGTCAGCGCGGCGATGGGCCAGGCGTATACCGGAATATCGGCCCCGTGCGAGCGGGTCAGGCAGGCGTCGCGTACCGTGTCGATCGCGTGGCGCACCGCCTCCGGCTGGTCGAAACCGGCGCGGATCGCCGGTTCCAGCGCGGCGGCGAAACGGTGGACGAACCAGGCAACGTCGCCGCGGGCGTCAATGTAATCGCGCTCGGCAACGGATGTGGCGCCGTCCAGCACGATCAGGTCGGTGGCGTCGGCGGATTCGAAGACGGCAACGTAATCTTCGTTATGACCGGCGGTGGCGCCGTGGGAGATGGTCTGGAGGCGGGGTTGGCAAGCATTCATGGCGCCCGATTATACGGGTGCCAGGATACCGGGCGGCAGGCTCGGGCATCGAACGCAGCCGGCGGTTCAGGGGTGCAATGTGCCGCTGCCGAACGCCTTCAGCTCGCCGGACGAGAAGGCCACCCAGCCTTCGCGCGTGTCGACCGGCTGGGTGGCCACCATCGCGCGGCCGGCATCCAGGCGGTAGTGCAGGTGCGTCGAGCAGTGCGCGAACAGCGTTTCGCCGTTGGACAGGATGAAATTGAACGTACCGTGCGAAGCGATCTCGGCAGCTACCTCGGACAACGCGTCGCGCAGCACGTGTGCCGCGGGCTGGCCATGCGGGAAACGCGAAGCCAGGCGCGACAGCAGCAGGCAGAAAGCCGCTTCGCTGTCCGTGTCGCCCTGCGGGGCGAAGCGGCCCGGCGCCGGTGCGAATTCCTTCAGGTCGCCGTTGTGGGCGAAGCACCAGGTGCGGCCCCACAACTGGCGGGCGAACGGATGGACGTTCTCGATCGCGATGCGGCCCTGGGTGGCCTTGCGGATGTGGGCCAGGATATTGCGGGCGCGCAGTGCCCCGCGGCGCACGCGCACCGCCAGCGGCGAGTCGATCGCCGCGCGGTGGTCCGTATAAAGCCGGCAACGCTTGCCGCTGTGGAAGGCGATGCCCCAGCCATCCTTGTGCTCGTCGGTACGGCCGCCGCGTTCGGCGAATACGTCGAAGAACGGTCCGAGGCCGGCGGGTACGCTGCTGTTCAATCCGAGGAGCTGGCACATGATGGAATGGGAAATCGTTGAGGTTGGAAAGACGATACCTGCGCACGCCTGGCGATAGAACGAATCTTTTTCAATATGCTTATATGCCAGCGCGATGCTCTTGGGAAATTGTCATGGTTTCCGCCGCTTCGCCGCAACCCGTCGGCGCGGTGATATGCACGGGCCGCATAACAATCGGTAAAACGATTCGTTCTGAAATTCCATCGCCGGCCTTAGCCTTGGCGGATCGCTTCCGCTTCAGAAAGGCTGTATGAGCTTTCCCGTCCTGCAACAATATCTCGCCCGGCTGGCCGATCCGGCCACCGCGTCGTCGTCGTTATGGCTCGATGCCACGGGCCGTGCGCATGGCCGCTTCTTCAATTGCACGATGACGAGCGTGTTCCACCCGATCCGCGAACTCGGTAGCGGTGCCGCCGTCGCCTGCGAAGGGCTGGCGCGCGGGATTTCCGCCGAGGACGAGGGCCTGTCGTTGTGGCGCCTGCTGGAAAACGCCGCCAGCGACGATGAATCGGTCGAGCTCGACCGATTGTGCCGGATGCTGCACGCGATTAATTTCTTCCGCCAGCCGGATTGCGAAACGCTGGAATTGCACCTGAACGTGCATGGGCGCCTGCTGTCGGCCGTCAGCAGCAACCACGGCCACGCTTTCCGCCGCATCCTCGATTCACTGGAGCTGCCGCTGGACCGTATCCTGCTGCAGCTGCCGCCGACCACGCCGCAGCAGGGCTGGCTGCTGGGCTACGTGGCCGACAATTACCGCCGCAACGGGTTCCGTTTCGCGGTGCATGCCGGCAGCGTGCAGGAAGGCCTGGCCCTGCTGGAGCGCGTACGGCCCGACGTGATCCGCTACGACGCCCGCGATGCGCGCGACTGGGAAGGGCTGGCGCGCCTGCTGACCGCCGCTGCCGGGAAAGGCGCGCGCGTGTTGTTCCATCATGCGGAAGGCGCCGCCGCGCTGTCGGCGCTGCAGGGCATTGCCGACCTGGCCGGAGTGCAGCCGCTGGCGCAGGGCCATGCCCTCGACATGCCGCGCGCGCTGCTGCCGGCCCAGCCGGTGCGGGCAGCTGCCTGATACTGATCACGTGGCTTAATCGAGGCTTAAATGTTGAGCCATAATTGATACAATTTAGGCCACACAGTTAAAGAGCTTTCTCAACTCTTCGTCTCATCGGCTATTATCGCTCGCATCCGCTTTACGAGCATCAAGGGATGGCCATGGCAACACGCAGAGATTTTCTACACAAGACACTGGGGGCGGGTGCCGCCAGCCTCATCGGGGCGCCGCTGGTGGGACTGGCGCCGGCACGGGCGCAGGCCCTGCAGCCGCCGCCCGATATTTTCGACGCCCAGGCACTCGACCTGGAATTCTGGATCAAGCCCCGCACGCTGACGGTGACACGGCCGCAAAGCGGCGAAAAGGCGTCGGTGCTGTACTGGAAAGATGGCGAGCTGATCGATTCGGCCTACCAGCAACTGTGCCACCTGCTGCGCGACGTGAACGGCAAGTCCACCGCGCCGATGGACCCGAAACTGCTGGAAACGCTGTGGGGCGCGCAAGCCTTCGTGGCGCGCTACGGCATCGAGAGTCCGATCGAGATCCTGTCCGGCTACCGCACGCCGGCATCGAACCAGCGCCTGCGCGAGCAGGGCATCCCCGCCGCGCGCCAGTCGCTGCACCTCGAAGGCAAGGCGGCCGACATCCGCATCGCGAACCTGAACGAAGAGGTGGTCGGCGGGCTGATCAAGAGCTTCCAGCAGGGCGGCGTGGGCTTCTACTACCGCGGCGGCCCGCGCGGCGGGTGGATCCATGCCGACACGGGCCTGAAGCGAACATGGAAGGGGTGAGACAGGACGTGGAGCCATGGCTCCACGCCTGTCGAACGGCTCTGCCTTGCAAGGCAGAGACTGGGGAAGGGCAGGACATGGAGCTATAGCTCCATGCCTGCCGAACGGCTCTGCCTTGTAAGGCAGAGACTGGGGAAGGACAGGACATGGAGCTATAGCTCCATGCCTGTCGAACGGCTCTGCCTTGCAAGGCAGAGACTGGGGGAAGGACAGGACGTGGAGCCATGGCTCCACGCCTGTCGAACGGCTCCGCCTTTCAAGGCAGAGCCGCCAAACCACCGCTAACCAGCGCAGCCCCGCTCAACTGTAGTAATAAGGCCTGGTCCGCACCGAGTCCCGTTTCTCCCGGGCGGCCGCGTCCGGATCCTGCCGGTGATCCCACCAGATCTTCCAGCCGCGCCGCTGTTCGGCTTCCATGTCCGGGTGCTCTTCCTTGTACTGGCTCAGGAACTGCTCGAATTCCGATACGTATCCGGTAAGTTTCATCATCCCTCCGGTGATTCGGTTACACTGCCGGGCCGATACCGATACCGAATATTGAACACCCATGCAGCAAGAAAATGACGATGGGGCGAAACCGCGGTTCCGCCCCGTGCCGTGGACGGCACTGGAAACGCCGGCCGATGCCGAACTGTGGATCGCCGAACACGACCTGGCCTTGCAGGAACATATCCGCAAGAACGAGACCGGCTATGGCGTGTGCTTCACGCTTGCCCCGGGGGGCGACATCTACATGCAGACGTCGGATGACGCCGTGATCCTCGATGTTACGCCGGATGCCGAATGGGTAGCGCCGCTGATCGCCGCGGTCGCGCAGGCGGAGCCGCCGAAAGGGTCGATGTGGATCCTGCCCGACGACAAGCTGGTGCAGCTGATCCTTGGCCTGTCCACCCTGGTTGCCAGCACCACGCTCGTGGTCGGCCACAACTTCGGCCGCCGGCGCCACCCCTGACGCGGCACACCGCGCGCGCGTGCGGCGTGTGCTCGACTTGCCAAGGCGTGCATGCTAGGCTGTTTTGCATTCTCGACAGCCGCCACCTTAGCGAGGGTCTCATCAGCCATGGTCAACCTCAGGGATAGTGCCAACGACGACAACGCTCGGAACGATCCCGGGGATGACGCCATGCCCGCACTCGATCGGACGCAGCTGATGCCCGCGGCGCTCGCCCAGTTGCCCGGCCTGGCCACCGGCCTGTCGCACGAAGGCTTGCTGGCAGCGCTGGGCGGCAGCGACGCCTTCCCGCAGGTGCCGCCCGGCGCTGCGGCCGGGCCCGAGCGGTTCGACGACCTGTACCTGCTGGCGCCGGTCGGTGTCTTCCTTCTCGACACCGATTCCACCATCCTGCAGGCGAACCTGGTCGGCGCCGACCTGCTGGGCCTCGACCGCGCCGCTCAAGTGCGTCAGCGTTTTCGCGGCTATGTCGCGCAGCGCTTCCTGGCCGATTTCGATGCCTTCGTCACGCGTGCCCTGAACAGCCGGGAGCCACTGCGCTGCAGCCTTCAGTTGCAGCGCAGCCGCGGCGAGCGCGGCGTGCCGGTCACGCTGCTCGGTTGCGAGGCGGCCGGCGTGCTGCGGCTCACGGTGGAACCGGCCGAGGGCCGCCTGGCCTTGCTGGAAAAGAGCGAAGAGCGTTTCCGGCGCATCGTGCAGACCGCGCGCGAAGGCATCTGGGAATTCGACGCCGAGGCCCGCACCAGTTTCGTCAACCCGCGGATGGCCGAGTTGCTGGGCTATCCGGTCGAGGAAATGGCGGGCCGGCCGCTGCTCTCGTTCCTCGACGCGGAAGGGCGCTCGGTGCTCGAGCGTAACCTCGCGCGCCAGCAGGAAGGCATGCCGGGCCGGCACGAGTTCAAGTTCATCCGCAAGGATGGCGCCGCGCTGTGGGTGCACCTGGCGGCCAATCCGCTGTTCGACGCGGGCGGCGGCTTCCTTGGCGCGCTGGCGCTGGCCTCGGACATCACCGAGCATCGCGAGTCGGCGGAGCTGGCCTGGCAGCAGGCCAACTTCGATGCGCTGACGGGGCTGCCGAACCGGAACATGTTCCAGGAGCGGCTGCGCCACGAGATGAAAAAGGCGCGCCGCGAGCGCAGCTTCCTGGCGCTGCTGTTCATCGACCTCGACCAGTTCAAGCAGATCAACGACCGCTTCGGCCACCAGCAGGGCGACTCGGTGCTGGTGCAGGCCGCCGCCCGGCTGGGTGCCTGCATGCGCGCGAGCGATACGCTGGCCCGCATCGGCGGCGACGAGTTCGTGGCGATCCTGCCCGGCCTGGCCCACGTCGAGGATGCCGAGCGGGTGGCGCAGGACATTATCGCCATACTGAACCGCCCGTTCGAGCTGGCCGGCGGCCAGCAGGGGCTCATTTCCGGCAGCGTGGGCCTCGCGCTGTATCCGTCCGACGCGGCCGATGCCGAGGAACTGCTGCGCCATGCGGACCAGGCGATGTACGCGGCCAAGAATGGCGGCCGCAACCGCTACAGCTACTTCACCGACGACATGCAGTCGGCGGCCCAGCAGCGCGCCCGGCTGGCCACCGACCTGCGCCGCGCCGCCGCCGGACACGAGTTCGAGCTGCATTACCAGCCGATCGTGAACCTGAAGACGGGCGAGGTCGCGCGCGCCGAGGCGCTGCTGCGCTGGCGCCACCCGGAGCGGGGGCTGCTCAACCCGGCCGAGTTCATCGCCGGCGCCGAATCGTCCGGCGTGCTGCTCGATATCGGCGACCGCGCATTCCGCCAGGCCGCCGACCAGGTGCTGGCCTGGCAGCGCGCGCTGGGCCGCCCGTTCCAGGTCAGCATCAACCTGTCGTCGGCGCAATTGCGCGACGACGCGCACGGCTGGCTGAGCTACGTGGAAAGCCTGCAGCTGCCGCCGAAAAGCCTGGTGGTTGACGTGTCGGAAGATTTATTGAGCGAACCGGCCGGCCAAGTGTTCGAACGCCTGGGCCGGCTGCATGCGATGGGCATGCAGGTTGCACTGGACGACTTCGGTACCGGCCATTCGGCGCTGGCGCAACTGCAGCGGTTCGATATCGATTTCCTCAAGATCGACCGCAGTTTCGTCGCCGGACTCACCGGCAACTCCGGCGACCTGGCGCTGTGCGAGGCCATGATCCTGCTGGCCCACAAGCTGGGACTCGAAGTGGTGGCGGAAGGCGTGGAAACACAGGCGCAGCTGGCGCTGCTGAAGGCGGCCGGCTGCGATCATGCGCAAGGCTATGTATTCGCCCGGCCAGCGCCGGCGGAGGAACTGCTGGCGCTGGCGCGGCAGGGGACGCTGGAGGCGCTCGGGTCGGGCTGAGCGGGCGCAGCGGCTGAAAACCGGTGTCAGACACCATTTTCCGGGAAATTCACCCGGGTAATAGTGTCTGACACCGGACCATCAGCGCAGGCTGAGCAGCGATACGACCCGGTCGCGGTTGATGCCGACCAGCGCCGATGTCAGCGCCATCAGCGACTGGTAGCCCGGTTCGCCGGCGATCTTGGCGAAGCGCGTGGCCAGGTCTTCGACGCCGGCCGTTTCGAGTTGCGGCATGGCGCTTTGCGCGCGCTGCGTGGCGACGTTGAGTTCCTGCCGCACTTTCGACAGCGCCGCTTCCACGTGCGACAACGCGCCCATCACCTGCTGCAGCGTATCGCGCATCGATTCGATGTCCTCGACACCCCAGTTCTCCGGCATCACCGCGGGCTGTTCCGGTTCCGCCCGCAGGCGGTTCAGCTGCCCGGTGGGAAAGCGCACGCCGCTGCCCTGCACGGCGATCGAGTCACGCACCGCCGGCCAGTCGCTTTCGCCGGTCGAGAAGACCAGTTCACCATCGTCGTTCGACGATACGCGCACGCCGGCCGGCGCCAGCGCGCCATCGAAACGGGCGACGATTTCCCCGTCCGACAAGCCGGGCGAGAGGTGCACCGAGCGCAGCCCCTGCACGCCGCCGCCGACCGAGATCGCCAGCGTTTCGCGCGCGCCGCTGCGCAGGTTCGCCAGCGACATGCCGCGCACCGTGAAGCGCTGGCTGGACGGTTCGCCACCGCTGAAGTTCAGCCGTGCGTCGAGCGAGCCGCCGGACGCCTCGCGGCGCGTGCGCCACGTGTCGCTGAACTGCCGCACCTGCTGTTCGAGCTGGCCGTCGCGCAGCTGGCGGGCGGCCAGCTTGGTGGCCAGGTCGGTCTTCAGCGTGCGCAGTTGCGCGGCGCTTTGTTCAAGAAAATCCACCGCCTGTTGGGCGCTGGAAATATCGTTCTGCAGGGGCTGATCCCAGTTGCTCAGCCCGCGCCGCAGTGGCGCGGCTCCAGCTGGAGGCGCAGCTGACGCCCCCGGCGCCGGCCCATTGGCCGACGTGCTTCCCTGGGCAGCGCCTGCCAGGCCAGCCTGGTCCAGCCCGGTCGCCGAAGCCGACGAATCCTTGCTGATACCGGCACTGCTGGAGCGCTGTATGATTTGCATTGCGATGATGGGGTTGGTTTAGGACCCGTGAAAAAGGATTTAACTGCGAAGGTCTGACTGTAAACAACGAACCGCGATTTCACCGGGGGAAGATGGCTTCCGCGCTACAGCGTCGAGACTATAACTTCCAGGCTGCAACATCGGGGCAAGACTTCCAGCTTTGAACCGCGTGAAAAATTTGCTAACTGGTTTGACAAAAAAAACCGGCCGCGAGGTCGATTAAAGCACATTGAACAGCGACAGGGCGCTGATCTTGGAATACGACTGGTACGTGGCTTGCAAGGCCATATTGTAGCCTGACAGTTGCGTGGAGGCGATACCGTAATCGAGCTGCCCCAGTTCGGTCATCGCCGTCTTGTTCGACAGGCTCACGTTGGCATGGTTGCTGTCCAGCGTGGCCAGCACGTTCTGCGCGCCGCCCAGCTTGGCCACCTTGCCGGACAGGCCGTCCTGCGTCGACTGCACGAGCGACATCGTTTCGGCGATCAGCGATTTCATCGGTTCGACCGACGAATCGGTGGTCGTGTTCGCCAGCGCGTCGATGGCCTCGTTCATCTTGTTCAGCAGCACGTCGAGGCCGCCCACGTTGACGTTGACGGTCTGCGTGATGCCGTTGCCGACCACCACCTTCTGCTCGCCGGCGTTGCCCGCATAGCTGTACGTCGCACCGTCGAACGCGAGCGGCGGCGTATCGGTCTGCGTGCCGGAGAACAGGTACTTGCCTTCCTGGTCGCGGGTATTGGCCGTGTAGGCCATGCTGTCGCGCAGTGCCACCAGGCTGTCGACCATCGACTTCAGGTCGTCGGGCGTGTTGCTGCCGTCGGCGGCCCACACGAGCAGGTCGCTCGCCTGGCTCAGGTCGCCGATCATGCCGGACAGGTAGCTTTCGTTCTTCGACAGGCGGATCTTCACCGCGCTGATATTCTCGCGATACTGGTCGATGATGGCTTCCTCGCGCGTCAGGCGCGAGAGCCGCACGTTGGTGACCGGATCGTCGGACGGGACCATGACGCGCTTGCCGCTCGCCATCTGCTGGGTCAGGCGGGTTACGGCGGTCTGGTTCAGCTCGAGCGAGCGGTTCAGCGTGGCGTGAAACTGGGTGGTGGCGATACGCATCGCTGCTCCTCTAGCCGAACATCGCCAGCGTGGAGTCGAACAGCGTGTTCGCCACCGCGATGACCTTCATGTTGGCCTGGTACATGTTCTGGAATTCGACGAGGTTCATGGCTTCCTCGTCCCGGTTGACGCCCGACGTGGCCGCCCAGTCGTCTTCCGCCTGGTAGCGGATCGTGGAGGCGGTGTTGAGCAGGGATTTGTTCTGCTGGCTGTCGATGCCCAGCTTGCCCACCAGCTGGGTGTCCGCGTCGCCAATGATCACGCTGCCCACCGAGGGCAGGGTGATGGCCTGGTTCTTGATGTCCACCAGTGCCTGCAGGTTGCCGGAATCGCCCGGCGTGCCGTCCGACGACAGGGCCAGGTCGTTGGCGTTGTAGCCTTCGGTCACCGCCATGATGCCGCCGGCGCCGCCGCCGTTCACCTGGAACATCGGCTGGCCCGGGTTGCCGGCGCTGTCCGTGCCGGCCGCCAGCTGGGCGTTGACCATGGTGCCCAGCTGCGTGGCCATCGACACGATCGATTCCTGCAGCGGCTTGAGCGTGTTCTTTTCGAACGTGGCCAGGCCGCCGAGCTGGCCGCCCAGCGCCGTGTCGTCCACCGCGTACACGGAGCGGGCGAACGTGACCTGCATCTGCGGCGTGCCGCCGCTGGTATCGATGCCGATTGACGCCGCCACGTTGCCGGCCACCAGCGGCTGGCCCGATTTCAGCGACACCGAGCGGCTGCCGTCGGGCTGTTCCAGCACTTCGATCGCCGTCAGCTGCGACAGGCTGTCGATCGCCATGTCGCGCTCGTCGACCAGGCCCGACACGTTGGTGCCGGTGGCGCCCGCCGCCACGATGCGCTGGTTCAGCGAAGCGATGTTCTGCGTCAGCGTGTTGAAATTGGGCAGGATCGCATCGCGCTGCTGCTGCACCGAAAGCTGCTGGTTGCGCGTGACCTGGTAGATGCTGTTGAAGCTTTCCGCCAGCGCGCCGGCCTGCGCCACCACCTGGCCGCGCAGCGGCGCAGACGTGGGCTCTTCGCCCACCGCGTTCAGCGCCTTGAAGAAATTGTCCACGCCGTTCGACAGGCTCGACTTGTCGTCGCCCATCACCTGCTCCAGCTGCGACAGGTAAGGCTGCTGCGTCGTGTAGCGGCCCAGTTCGGAATTGGCGCGCCACAATTGCTGCGTCTTGTAGGAATCGGCAAAGCGCAGCAGCGAGCTCACTTCCACGCCATTGCCGGCCTGTTTCGTGCCGAGGCCGGGGGCCACGGCCGTCAGCAGCACGCCCTGGCGCGTATAGCCCTTCGTCTGCAGGTTGGCGACGTTCTGGCTGGTGGCGTTCAGCGCGGCCTGGGCAGCGATGGCGCCGGACAATGCGTTGTTGATGATAGGCATGGACGGATCCGGTTGAAGTGCATCCGCCAGGGCACAGCCTGGCGGACGTTTACATTCTCTTAACTGAACAAGGCGACGATAAGCCGCCGCGCATTAAGTCTTTGAGGAAATATTTTGCTGAGGAGCATCAGCAGCGGCGGTCACCGGTGTCGTCATCGGCTTCGCCGGCGGCGCGGCCGGGGCGGGCAGCAGCTGGCGCAGGATCGCGTCGGCGATGCCGAACGCGCGCTGGTGCGCCATCTGGTCGGCCACCATGTTGTCGGCCATGTCGAGCATGTCGCTGTTGACCGAATCCTTGTAGATGCTGTCGTCGCCGGCCAGCTCCTTGGTCGAGCTGCGCATCTGTTTGAGCATGTGGCCGATGAAGAAGCTTTCGAACTTGACGGCCGCTTCGCTGGCTTTCTTCTTGTACGCGGCGGCGGCGGGGTCGGCATCGACCGGCGCGGCCACCTTCGGCAGCGTGGAGCTGGCCTCGTTCAGGCCCAGCGCGCCGCCCGCCGGCATGGTCGAAGTGAAGCGCGGGTCCATCAGATCACCACCAGTTCGCCTTCGATCGCGCCGGCCTGGTCGAGCGCCTGCAGGATCGCCATGATGTCGTCCGGCGTCGCGCCCAGGCTGTTGACCACGTCGATGATCGACTGCAGCTTGGCGCCGGCCGGCCACTTGAACATCTGGCCCGACCCCTGGTCCACCGACACGTTCGACTGCGGCGTGACAGCCGTCTGGCCGCCGGCGAACGCGTTCGGCTGGCTGACCTTCGAGCTTTCCGAGATCACCACCTTCAGCGAGCCATGGGTGACCGCGGCCGCCTTGACCCGCAGGCCGTCGGCGATGACCACGGTGCCGGTGCGCGAGTTGAACACCACTTTCGGGTTTTCCAGCCCGGCCTCGATCGCCAGGCCTTCCAGCTTGGCCATGAAGGCCACGCGCTGGGTCGGATTTTCAGGCGCCACGACGGCCACGCTGGTGGCGTCGTCGGTGCTGGCGATGCCGCCGAATTTCCTGTTGATCGACTCGACGATATTGGTGGCCGTCTCGAAGCTGGGGCGCTTCAGCGACAGGCGCACCGTGTTGTTGGTCGAGAAATCGGTGGCGATCTCGCGCTCGATCATCGCGCCGTTCGGGATCCGGCCCGTGGTGGGGGTGTTGACGGTGACCGACGAGCCGCTCTTGCCGGCGGCGGACAGGCCGCCGACCACCAGGTTGCCCTGTGCCAGCGCGTAGACTTCATTGTCGGCCGCGCGCAGCGGCGTGAGCAGCAGCGAGCCGCCGCGCAGCGACTTCGCATCGCCGAGCGACGAGACGGTCACGTCGATCGGCTGGCCGCGGCGATAGCCGGGCGGGAACACGGCCGACACCATCACGGCCGCCACGTTCTTGCTTTTCGCATCGGCGCCATCCGGCATCTTCACGCCGAACTGCTTGAGCATGTTGACCACGGACTGGCTGGCGAATTTCACCTGGGTCGAGTCGCCGCTGCCGTTCAGGCCCACGACGAGGCCGTAGCCGACCAGCGGGTTTTCCCGCACGCCTTCGATCGATACGAGGTTGCGCAGCGGCTGGGCGGCCTGCGCGGGCATGACGCCCAGGAGAAGGGATGCGGCGGCCAGCAGGGAAGTGATCAGTTTTTTCATGGTCGCGTCAGAACGGCATCAGGGGGCCAAGGAAGAAACGCTGCAGCCAGCCGGGCTGGTTGGTATCGGCCAGCGTGCCCTGCGCCGAGTAGGCGATGCGGGCATTGGCGATGCGCTGCGACGACACCTGGTTGTTGGCGTCGATGTCGGCCGCGCGCAGGTAGCCGCGCAGGCGCAGGAACTCCTCGCCCTGGTTCAGCGTCACGCCCTTTTCGCCGGCCACTTTCAGCAGGCCGTTCGGCATCACTTCCTGGACCACGACGGTGATCGCGCCGGTCAGCGCGTTCTGCTGCGTGGCGGTGGCGTCGCCCTGGAACGAGTGCCCGGCCGACAGGTCCACGCCCGCCTTGCCGAACGTCTTGCCCAGCAGGTTGGGCGCGGCGACGGCAATGCCGGAATCCTTGCCCAGCTTGGTGCCGGCGCTTTTCGATGCCTGGGTGGTTTCCTGCAGCAGCACGGTGACGACGTCGCCGACGCGGAACGCGCGGCTGTCCGACGTCAGCGACAGGCCGGCGTCGCCGGAGAACACGCCGCCGGACGTACCGCGCGGCGCGGCCGAACGCAGCACCTGCGGCGGTTCGTCGAACGGACCGGGACGCACGGCGGGAGGAGCCAGGGAGGAAGCGCAACCGGCCAGCAGCATCGCGGCCATTGCGCACAGTTGCGCTTTGATCATCGGTTTGAAACCCTCGGTAGCGTGAAGGTGAATCAGCGGGCGGCCTGGGCCAGGTACTGCAGCATGTTGTCGGCGGCCGACAGCACTTTCGTGTTCATCTCGTAGGTACGCTGCGCGGCGATCATGTCGACCATCTCTTCGACCACCTGCACGTTCGATGCTTCCAGCGCGCCCTGCTTGATCTTGCCGAACTGGGCATCGCCCGGGCGGCCTTCGGTCGGCGCGCCGGACGACGCGGTTTCCTGGAACAGGTTTTCGCCCAGCGCCTGCAGGCCGGCCGGGTTGATGAACGAGGTCAGCGTCAGCTGGCCCAGTTCCGTCGGCGTGGTATTGCCGGGGATCGTGGCGGTCACGGTGCCGTTCTCGCCGATCGTGATCGACGTGGCGTTGTCGGGCACGGTGATCTGGGGCACGACCGGCAGGCCCTGTGCATTGATCAGCACGCCGTTCGCGTCCAGGCCGAGCTGGCCGGCGCGGGTGAAGGCGGCTTCGCCGTTCGGGCGGCGCACCTGCAGGAAGCCGTTGCCGACCACGGCCACGTCGTACTGGTTGCTGGTGATCTGGGTGCTGCCGGTGGTGAACACCTTCTGGGTGCCGACCATGTGGGTACCGTTACCCAGCTGCACACCGGTCGGGGACAGCGTGTTGTTGTCCGCGCGCTGCGCGCCCGGCTGGCCTTCGACCGAATAGAACAGGTCTTCGAAGACCACGCGGTCCTTCTTGAAGCCGACCGTGTTGGCGTTCGCCAGGTTGTTGGCGATGGCTTGCAGCTTGGCATCCTGCGCTTGCACGCCGGTCTTGCTGATCCACATTGCTGGATTCATACGATACTCCTGGAGATGTTCTGTGAGCTGGGAAACTTGAACCGGTTACGACAATCCGTACGGCAACTTTAGTGCTGTCTGGAAAAATAGGACGCACGATACGCACAAAGCGTTGCTGCCCGGCCACGGCTGGGCCGTGCGGGGCGGGCGCTTGTTCCATTACTTGTGCAGTACGGCCCAGCATGTGAGTGGCCACCGGGTTGCCGCTTGGTTACCGCTTAGTTACCACTTACCAGCCGGTTGCCGGCCTGCGTCATGTCGTCGGCGGCCTTGAACAGTTTCATCTGCACTTCGAACGTGCGGTTCAGGCTCATCGTGGCGACCATTTCTTCCACGGCGGAAACGTTGGAACCTTCCAGGTGGCCGGAGCGCACCTGCACCGTGTTATCGGTCATCAAGGGCTGGCCGTCGCGCGCGACGATCAGGCCCGCTTCGTTCTTGGTCAGCTCGCTGCCTTCGGCATTGACGAGCTTGAGCTTGTCGATGACCTGCATCTCGCCGCGGCCGCCCGGGCTCTGGATCGACACGGTGCCGTCCTGGCCGATCTCGACCTTGCTGTGGATCGGCAGCGTGATCGGACCGCCTTCGCCCAGCAGCGCCATGCCGTTGACCGTCATCGTGCCATCCTGGTTCAGCGTGATCGCGCCGGCGCGGGTGTACGCCTCGCCGGTCGGGCCTTCCACGGCCAGGTAGCCGGCGCCGGAGATCGCCACGTCGAGGTCGCGGCCGGTCGGGCGCAGCGTGCCCTGCTTGGTCGAGATCGCGTTGGCCTGCAGCGTGGCCATGTGGCGGTCGTCGTAGCCGTAGCCGGGCGCCGCCTGGGCGGTCGCCAGCTCCAGGTTGGCCCGGAAGCCCCCCGTGTCCATGTTGGCCAGGTTGTTGGCGTGCACCTGCTGGCCCCGCAGGGCCCGCTCGGCACCGCTCATTGCGGTATAGATCAGTGCGTCCATGGCGGTCCGGCCCTTACAGTGCCTGCATCAGCGATTGCAACATCTGGTTCTCGGTCGTGATGACCTTCGAGTTCGCCTGGTAGTTGCGCTGCGAACCCATCAGGTTGACCAGTTCGGCCGTGATATCCACGTTCGAGCCTTCCAGCGACGACGTCGCCAGGCTGCCGGCCACGCTCGTGCCGGGGTTGTCCAGGCTGATCGTGCCGACGTCGCCGTTGGCCGTCCAGCTGGTGTCGCTCACGGGAATCAGCGCATCTTCGTTGGAGAACGTGGCCAGCTTGATCTGGCCCACGGCCTGCTGTTCGCCGTTCGAATACTTGGCGATCACCTTGCCGTCGCCGGCCAGTTCCACGCCGACGAACTGGCCGGTGGTGTAGCCGTCCGCCACGTTGACGGACGTGGTGGCTTCGCCGGCCTGGAACGTGGTGCCCAGGTAGTCGAGCGTGATGGCCATTTCCGCCGCCGGGGCCGGGTTGTATGCCAGCTCCAGCGTGGTCGGCGTGGTGGTCAGCTTGCCGTTCGCGTCGAACGTCAGCTTGACGTTCTCGCCCGCGGAAGGCTGCTTGCCATCGACCAGCGTGTGCACGGTCACCGAGTTCAGGTTGTCGTCGTCGCGCACGAAGTACTGGCTGATCGTGTGGCTCTTGCCCTGGCTGTCGAACGCCAGCGTGACCTTGGTCATGTTGTAGCTGGAAGCGTCCGGCGGCACGGCCGGGTCGGACGAATCGAATGCCACGATGGGCTTTTTCCAGTCGGCCGACAGGTTGGCCGCGAAATCGATCGACGACGTCGCCTTGGCTTCCAGCGTCTGGGTCGGCACCTTGATGTCGCCCGGCACGCCTTCGGATGCCGAGCCCGGCGTCAGCTGGTTGCCCTGCACGCGGCGGCCGGCGCTGTCCACCAGGAAGTCGGAGCCATCCTTGGTAAAGATGCCGACGCGGCTGTACACGCTCTCGCCCGAGACGGTCTTGCTGACGAAGAAGCCGCGGCCGTTGATCGACGCATCCAGTGCGCGGCCGGTGGACAGCACGCCGCCGGTCAGGCCGATGTTCTGCGTGGTGGAACCGATCTGCGTGCCGGTCGCCTGGGTGCCCGCGTACATCGACGAGAAGTTGGCGCGCTGGGCCTTGTAGCCATAGGTGCCGGCGTTGGCGATGTTGTTCGAAATGCTGGTCAGCTGCTCGGTGATCGACTGCAGGCCGGACATTGCAATATTGAAGCTCATGGGAGATTCCCTGCTTAAAGAGTGGTGTTGGCAGCGCCGGCAGCGGCGACAGCGGTGGTGGATTTACCGTTGAAGGCGGTAACTGCGCTCGGTGCCACTTCGCCCACGTTGGCGATGTTCAGCACAATGCTGCCGGTCGAGCTGAGGCGCACACTGTTCAGGCGGCCGGCGATATCGACCGGCGGGTTTTCGCCCGAAGAGGTAACGACCTGCATCTTGTAAGTCCCCGCCGGCAGGCCCATCGCCGTCGGATCGATCGAGAAGGGCGTGGTGCCCGCGGTCATCGGGCCCAGCGCCAGTTCATGGGCAACGCCATCGGTGCCGGTCAGCACGAGCTGCGTCTTGCTGCTGTTCGAACCGAGCGTCAGCGCGCCGCCCACCTTGGCGCCGTCGAGCTGCACGGCGGTGGCGGAGGCCATCACGTCCGACCCGACCTGGGCACCGAGGCCCAGCACCTGCATGCTCTGCAGGATACTGGCGTTGTTGCTGGTCAGCGAAGCCAGGCTCTGCATGGCTTCGGTCTGCGACAGCTGGGTCAGCTGCTGGACGAACTGCGACGGGTCGGACGGCGCCAGCGGATCCTGGTTCTTGATCTGCGCCACCAGCAGCTTGGTGAACATTTCCTGGGTTTCGCTGGCACCGTTCGTTTTCGGCGTGCCGCCGGAAGCGGTGGAAGCGGACGCCGCGCTGGCGGAATTGGTAAAGAGATTGGTTTCCATGATCAGCTTTCGCCCAGTTTCAGCAGGGATTGCTGCATGCCGCGGATACGGCCCAGCACTTCGACATTCGTTTCAAAGGCCCGCGAGGCGGACATCATGTCCGTCATCTCGGCCACCTGGTTGACGTTCGGGTAGAACACCATGCCATCGGCGTTCGCCATCGGGTTGTCCGGTTCGAATACCTTGCGCAGCGGCTCGGCGCTCTCGACCACGTCCAGCACCTGCACGCGGCCACCGGAGGCGGCGTTCGGGCCTTCGTTCATTACCGTGGCGAACACGGGTTTGCGCGCGCGGTACGTGTCGTTTTCATTGGGGGCCACCGAATCGGCGTTCGCCAGGTTCGATGCCACCGTATTGAGGCGCACTGTCTGCGCCGCCATCGCGGAACCCGCGATCTGGGAAATGTCCTTGAAGCTCATTGATACTCCTGCTGGGCTGACTTGACGGTTATCGACATGCTGCCGGCTTTCTGAATGGCAAATTCACCATGACTGGTGGAAATATTTTGCCATCGAATGCTGGCCGGCCTGTCATCCACGGGCGGCCGGTACCGATAGCAAACGCTTACTGGCCGGCGATCGCCTTGGCCAGCCCGCGCAGCTTCATGTTGATGAATGTGAGGCTGGTCTGGAAGTCGGTGGCATTCTGCGAGAACGCGGCCTGCTCGACACCGATCTCGACGGTATTGCCGTCGGCGGTAGGGTGGAATGGCACGCGGTACAGGGGATCGCTGTCGCTCAGCAGCGAGAGGCCGCCCGCGTCCTGGGACTGCTGCTGCGCCATCGAAGCGGCAAAGTCGATGTCCTGGGCCTGGAAGCCCGGCGTATTTTCATTGGCGATATTCGATGCCAGGACGCGGGTCCGTTCGGCCCGCAGGTGGAGCGCATCGGCATGCGCGCCCATCGCTTCCTTGAAATTGATTGCCATTGTTTCTCCTGTGAGATCGACCGCCTTCCATGGCGGGCAGCCCATGTAAAATGGCCGCCGGCAAGCGCAGAAACATGCATGCCGTCCAGTCATCCGTATTGAGCCAAGTCTAAGGTGTTGCCCATGTTCAACAAACGAATTGTACCCCGGATCGTCACGCTGTTGCTCGTCGGCACCACCAAGTTTTCGATGGCGGCGCCGGTGACGCCCGAGCAGCTTGTCGCCCAGGTACAACAGGCGGCGCAGGACCAGCTGCAAAGGCATGCCGGATTGGCAAACTGGAGCGAGCCGCGCTTCACCGTGGAAGTTGTCCGTAATACCAGGCCGATCGGCGCATGTACGCAGCCGCCCAGAGTGGAACCGGCCGATGTTCGCACACCGGCGCGGATGCGCTTCGTGGCAATCTGTCCAGACCAGGGCGGCTGGCGCCACGAATTCGTCACACGCTCGAAAATTTCCGCGAAGGTGGCAGTTGCGGCAACAGACTTGGCAACAGGGAAAACCTTGTCTGCAGAAGATGTGTTGCTGGAGCGCCACGACATCAGTGGAATGCCGGACAGTTTCTCGGATTTGACGGTCGTGCAGGAGATGGCGACGCGCCGTACCATCCGCGCCGGCGATGTATTGCGGCAGAACATGCTGGTGGCGCCCACCCTGGTGAAGCGTGGCGATGCGATACGGATCGTGGCGAAGAAAGACCAGATCGAGGTCAGCATGGCCGGCGAAGCGCTCGATGGGGGAGGGCGCGGCGCCGCGGTCCGGGTCAAGAATGCCAGCGGCGTCGTCATCCGGGCCCGGGTCACGGAACAGGGGCAGGTCGAACCGTTGGAATGATTTCGCAGTAGAAACCAAGTTTCCTTTGTAAAACAACGACTTGGAGTTTTGTCAAACCTCGGTCCGGTTGAGGTGTCGCCCCTGGCGCTGCCTGCTAAGTTGAATGCGTATGCCGTAGCGATCGCAACCGCGATTCCGGCGTTCAACTTTCGGGGAGCACCACCATGACAAAATTGAGACAGCGCCTGGCCATGGCCGCGGCCATTTTCGCCTTCGCACTGAACGCCCATGCCGCGATCGGCAGTGCCAGTGCCGCCGACGTGACGCTCGACGGCCAGCAGGCCGACGCGTTCGTCTATCAGCAAGGCTGGAATCCGCATGCGGGGCCACAAGGCGACCCGAGCGGCATCGGCACGGCGTTCGACGCATTCGGCTCCGGCAGCTACAACCTGCTCGACAAGTACGACAGCAACCAGGGTTTCTCGAATACGGGAACGCTGACGTTCACGTTCACGGAAACCACCGGTACCAACGGCCTGTGGACGGTCACCAATACCAGTGCGACGTCGATCGTCACGCTCGACCTGGTGTTCGCGATCCATGCCGGCAACCAGGGCGGCGCGTGGCTGTTCGACGATGAAACGATCCAGCCGGGCGAGACGCTGCAGGGCGATTGGCAGATCCTGTGGACGGTAGGCAACAACAACGCCCACCCGGACTTCTCGAACCTGACGCTGTTCGAGCGCAATATGGTCACGACGCCGATTCCGGAACCGGGCACTTATGCGATGCTGCTGGCCGGGCTGATGGTGACGGGGGTGGCATACCGAAAGCGCCGCGGCAAGCAAGGCTGAGCAGGAGGGGGCGATTTTTGTGCCGACATGAAAACGGCGGACCACTGGTCCGCCGTTTTCATTGCTGGCCGGCTTTCGCCAGTCAGTAGTCGGTGCGCGCGATCCTGGCCGCCAGCTTCGACAACTTCTGCACGTAGGCCGGGTCGGTGGCATAGCCGCCGCGCGCCAGCCCGCTGGCGAACGCATGCGCGTCGTTGCCGGCGTTGAGCGCCTTCTGGTAGCGCGGGTTGGAGGCCAGCATGTCGGCGTAATCGCGGAACGCGGTGGCCTGGTCCGGGTAGCTGCGGAATTTCTCGACTTTCTTCACCGCCGCGCCATGCTCGTATTCGGTGGTCATGTTGGCGGCCACGTCGCCCTGCCACTGGCTGCCGGCCTTGATGCCGAACAGGTTGTTGGTGTCGGCGGTGCCGTTGCGCAGCGGGCGCTGGCCCCAGCCGGATTCGAGGGCGGCGTGGGCCGCCACGATGTCCGGCGATACGCCGAGCTTGGCCGCGGCCGCCTCGGCATGCGGCCGGATCGATGCCAGGAACTGCTGCTGGGCATCGCCATCGATGCCGGCCCCCGCGTCGGCCGCCCCGGTGCCGTCGAGCGGCAGGCCCGCCAGGCGGGCACGCAGCGCGGCGCCGTCCGCAGACAGCGGGGTGTCCGGCCCGGCGATCGATGCGCCGCCGCCTTCGGCGATGAACGTCGCCACGTCGGCCTGGACCGACTGGAAGGCCGCCGAGAAGGCGCTACCGCCGCCGCCGGCGAACGAGGCCGGCAGGGCAGGGCGGGCGGAAGTCATGTTCGACGCGGTGGCCTGCGTGGCCTGCGTTGGCAGCGTGGGAAAGGTCATGGCGGTAACGTCCGATCAGGCCGGTTCGTAGGTCTGGTTTTCACCGTGCAGCACGCGCTGCATGATCGTGAATTGCTCGGCGAGCAACTCACCGTTGCGCTTGCCGGCCGCCTTCGCCGCCAGCACCATCTGTTCGAGCGCGTGCCAGTCGGCTTCGAGCCGCGCGCGCGGTTCCGGGCGCAGCAGCGAAAACACCTGCGCCATCGAAGGATTCGGCCCCGTCAGCCGCGTTGCCAGTTCGACCCGCAGCGCGCGCCGCACTTCCAGCGTGTCGACCAGGCCGGCGATCTCGGCCGCGATGCGGCCCAGGCGCTCCTGGTGGTGGCGGATCGCCGCATCGAATTGCTCTTCGAGCAGGCCGAGCAAGGTGCGGTAAGCCGCGCTGTCGTCGGCGACCCCCTGCAGCAATCCCGTCATCGCTTCCTGGCGGGTGGTATTACGTACCGCTGCGTTCACTCACTGGCCTCCGTGGAACCGCTGGATCATGCCGGCCAGCTTGCCGGCGTCGAACGGCAGTTCGCCCTTCGCCAGCGCGTCGCGCAGCATGCTCACCTTGGCCTGGTCGAAGTCGGGCATGTCCTTCATGGCGGCCATCGCCGGCTGCAGCACGGCCGATTGCAGGGTTGCGGCGGCCGGGGCGGCAGCCCGCGGCTTTTCCGCCGGCGCGGTATCGGTAACGGTCTGCACCGTCGCCACGCCTGGCATTCCACTGGAAATTCGCATACGTTGGCCTCTTGTCTTGGATTCGATTGCCATGTCCGTTACCTTCCACCCGGCAGCATCTTGTCGCGCAGCTGCTGCAAATCGTTCGCATCCGGCAGTTCCGTGTCGACACCCGGTGCAATCTCTTCCCTGTTGCCCGGCATGCCGAACATGTTGGCGATCGCGCTGGCCTGGCTGCTGGTCAGGATCAGCAGTTCGATCCGGCGGTTCACGCCGGCCCGGGCATTCCTCGTGTCGAGCGGCGCGCGGTCGGCCATGCCGACCACCTGCAGCACGCTGTCGGCCGGCATGCTGCCGGCAAGCAGTTGCGCCCGCGCGGACATGGCGCGGTTCGACGACAGGTTCCAGTTGGAAAACGCGGCGTGGCTCGTATCTTCGTACTGCAACGAGTCCGTGTGGCCGACGATCAGCATCTGGTTTTTCATGCGTGCAAACAAGGGTCCCATTTTACGCATCAATGCCAGGAATTTGCCCGTAGGCACTGCACTACCCCGCACAAACATGCCTTGCTTGTCGGTATCATGCAACATGACACGAAGGCCATATGGCGTGATCACCGACTGCAGGTTGCTCTTCAGGCCAGCATCCTGGCTCATCTGTTGTAGGGCCTTGGCCAGCAGTTGCAGGTCATCCTTTGTTTCATAGGCAACCTTCGACGGCGCCTGCTGGGGATTCTGCTCGGTGCTGCGCTCTTCTTTCCCCTGCACGTCCGAATTGCCGGTACGCGGCATCGGGAATCGTTCGATCAGGCTGCCGCGTGGCCCGCCGACGGCTTCCGGCATCACGCCCTTGCCCTGGTCGGTCTTGTTGCCGTCCGATTCCGTGAGGATCTGCTGCAGGCTTTCGGTATTGCGCGCCGCCATCAGCCACAACACCAGGAACAGGCACATCAGTGCCAGGCAGAAGTCCGCGAAGGCCACCTTCCACGCGCCACCGTGATCGTCGTGCGCATGCTTGCCGCCGCTGCGCTTGACGATCGTGGTCTCATGATGTTTCTCATGCGGCTTTTGCACTGCCGCCTCCTTCCATCGCGTTGATCCAGCTTTCCAGCTGCGCGAAGCTCGGCTTGGTATTGAGCTGCACCAGCCGGCGGCCGGAGTCGATCGCCAGCAGCGCAGGCTTGCCCGCCACGTGCGTTACCAGCACGACCTTCACCGATTCCAGCGCGCCGGCTTCCTCGGTCACCAGCTGCTTCAGCATGTTGCAGATCGGATCGATCAGGCCATAGCACAGGAAAATGCCGATGAACGTACCGACCATCGCGGCGCCGACTTTCTCGGCGATCTCGCCGGACGAGGCGCCGCCGCCCACGGTGCCCATCGTGATCACGATGCCGAGCACGGCCGCCAGAATGCCGAAACCGGGCATCGCTTCGCCGATCTTGCCCAGCGACTTGGCCGGCTGCGTCAGTTCTTCGTGGATCAGTTCCAGTTCCTGCTCGAGCACGCCTTCGAGTTCGTGCGCGTTGATCTTGCCCATTGCCATCAGGCGGAAGTTGTCGACGATGAATGCCAGCAGCTTCTGTTCTTCCAGCACGGAAGGGTAGCGCTGGAAGATCGCGCTGTCCTTGGGCGCCTCGACGTGGGCATCGAGGGCCTTCAGGCCGCCGGCGGCCAGCTGCAGCAGCTCGTACATCAGCAGCAGCAGCTGGCGCTGGAATTCCGAGTCGTACTTCTTGCGCACGATGATTTTCTTCAGCTGGTGCGCCAGCTCGTGGAGGATGTGCCCGGGATTGCCCAGCACGAGCGCGCCGACGCCCGCGCCGGCGATCACGAGCACCTCGACCGGGTGCCAGATCGCCGCGAACGTGCCGCCCATCAGCACGTACCCGCCGAAGACGCTGCCGAAAATAATGAGAAGGCCAACGATTTGCTGCATGGTAATTCCTTTTTATTGTGTGCCGGGAGCGTGGGTCACGCCTGCAGCACGGCTTTCATCTTGCCCAGCGCGGCCTTGTTCAGCTGGCATACGCGGGCATCCGTCAGGTCCAGCACGGCAGCAATTTCCTTGTAGCTGAGCTCGAACTCGTAGTACATCTGCACCACGCGCTGCTCGCGTTCGTTCAGGCCGGTCAGCGCCTGTTCCAGGCTGCGCCGGACCGTGTACAGCTCTTCCGGGCTCGGCGCGCTGCCGGCGCTGCCATCGGCGGCGCCATCCTGCAGCAGGTCGTCGAAACTGGCCATCGTCTCGGCGTTTTCATCGAGCTGGTACGCCATGTATTCGTCGGCGGTGATGCCCAGGCCGGCGGCTGCTTCCTGTTCGGTCGGCTCGCGGCCCAGCTTGCGCGTCAATGCGCGCACGCCGTCGCGCAGCTTGTGGCTCTGCTGGCGCACGGCACGCGGGCGCCAGTCCTGCCGGCGCAGCTCGTCAAGTATCGCGCCGCGGATGCGCAGGCTGGCAAAGCTGCCGAACGCGGCATCCGGTTCGCCGTAGCGCCGCAGCGCCTCGAGCAGGCCCATCAGCCCGATCTGTTCCATGTCTTCGCGGTCGATCGCGCCGCCGACCTGCGAATTGAGCTGCCGCACGATCTTCTTTACCAGCGGTGCATACGACAGCAGGTGTTTCTGCTCGGCTGCCGGCGACAACGCCTGCGCGGCCGCGCGCACTTCATAACTTTCGCCATAGCTTTCGCCGTAGCTTTCGGCATGGCCGCCGCCGTAATTCCCGGCGGAGGATTCGGTTGCTGCATAGACCATGTGGGCTCCGCTTCCTATTCGAGGATCAGCTTGCCGATCATGACTTCCCTGAACGGCTGCTCGCGTTCGTCCTTTTCGTACTGTTCCTCGAACGCTTTGTTCAGCGTTTCGGCGAAGTCATCGATCGTCATGCTCTGTGCCTTGTCCATCGGCAGCCCCGACAGCGTGCGAACGGCCACGCTGCGCAGCAGCGGCAGGTGTTCCTTGGCTTCCTTTTCCAGCTTGACCGGCGTGGTCACCACCAGGTCGGCGGACAGGTAGTGCGCCACGCCCTCGTTCGGCGAACGGCGCAGCATGACGATGACCTTGTCCACGGTCAGGTACTTGACCGGGCCGGCTTCCTCTTCGTCGTGTTTCTTTTTCTTCTTCTTCGGTTTCTTTTCCTCGTCGTGGTGGTCCGACTCGGCGGCTTCGGCCTTCGGGGCCAGGAACCACACGGCCGCGCCGGCGCCGCCGCCGCAGACCAGGGCCACGGCAAGGATGATGATGATGAGCTTCTTGTTCATTTAAGTCTTACTCCCGCGCCATCGCGAAGGTGGTGGTAGGGTGGTCATCGCCTTCGCTCAGCGCGCGGCCGGGGCCGCGCTGCTGTTCGCGCTGTTGCTCGGCTTCCCGCTCTTGCTGGCGGCCGCGGCCTTCGCTGTCGGCCAGCGAACGCGACGGCGTCTGCGTGACCGTCACGGCCACGTCGCCGCCCTGGCGCTGCGACAGGTCTTGCCGCATCGAGTCGCCTACGGCGTTCAGCTGGCGCACCACTTCGCCGTGCGTGGCCGACATGCTGACATGCAGCGCACCGGCCGACTGGCGGATCGAAATCTCGATGGTGCCGAGGTTGGGCGGCTCCAGACGGATAACGGCTTGATCGTTCCCTTTCTGAAGGGTAACTTGCAGACGATCGCCGAGCGCGGCGCGCAGCGGCTGTTGCCACGTGTCTGGATTGCCGGCCAGTTTCACCGTGTCGGCGGGCGCGGCGGTGCCGGCGGCCGGTGCCGCCGATGCCATCACGCCACGGAAGCCGCTTTCCCCCTGCGGCTGGCCGGATTGGCCGGACTGGCCATCCTGGCCGGATGGCGCAGCGCCGTCCTGCGCCGCCAGTACGGCGGCCGCCGTCGAGGTGGCCGCGCCGGCAGCTGCACCGTTGCCGGCGGTAGCGGGCTGGCGCGCTTCGGCGCCGGCCTTCGGTGCCGCCGTTTCGCCGGTGGCGGGCAGGGACCCCTGCAGCAGCCGCGCCGCAAGCGGCGAGGTTGCCACGCCGCTGGCGGCGGTGATCGCATCCGCGGCGGCCTGGCGGGCACTGTCGGACATGCCGGCGAGCAGCGTGGCGCCGCGCGCCTGGCCGCCGGCGGCCAGCAGCGAGCGGTCCGCCGTGAACGCCGCCGCGGCCTGCGCCTGCGGTTGCGCGGTGGGCAGCATGGCAAAGTGCAGCGCCGGCATCATGGCCGCCAGCGGCATGTCGGCCGGCGTTTCTTCCGTTGCCTGCGCGGTTTCCCCGTCCTGGCCGTCGACCTTCCCGCCGGGCTGCGTCCCGGCCGCGCCGGTCATGCCGGCAGGCAGCGCCAGGCTGGCGAAGTCGAACAGCTGGGCGAACAGCGGCAGCGCGGCGGGCCCTTCGGCCGTTTCCGCGGTTGCCACGTCGGCCGCCCCCGCGGAAGTCGCGGCGGAGGGAGCAATGGCGGCGCCGCCAATGGCAGCGCCTGGCAGCGTGGTGTTCGCTGCCGCCGCGCCACCCGGCGCGGAAGGGGTTGGGATCATCATGCGTCGGTTCCGGCTAGGTCATTGTCGAGGGCGTAAGCGAGCCAGCCCTCTTTGTGGGAATTCATCTGTTGCAGGTGCTTGGCCAGCTCGCTGCTGGCGGTGCTGGCGGCCTGGACAGCCGCCTCGTGCCGCCCCCGCAGGGCGGCCAGCGCGGCGCGCTCGGCCGGCGTCCACGCGCCTTGCGCGGCCATGGCCGGCAGGGCGGACGCCATCAGCGTGTTCAGCGCCGCCAGCGCCTTCCAGTCGGCGGCGGCGGTGGCGGCGGCGACCTGCTGCGCCAGCCGCACCAGCTCCTGTTGCCTAACCATGCTTGGCCTGCACGCCGAGCCAGCCTTGCTTGATCGTCGTCAACAGGCCAACCACCTCGTCGATGATGGCCGGCTCCATGTCGATGCCGGCGCGGTACAGGCGGGCGGCGCAGTAGTCATACAGGCGGCCCAGGTTGGCGACCACTTCGCCGCCGTTGTCGAAGTCGAGCGAGCTCGACAGGCCGTTGATGATCTGCGTGCACTTGTCCAGGCTGATTGCCTTCTGCTCGTAGCGGCGCGCGGCGAGGTGGCCGCGCGCGCGCGCCAGTTCTTCCAGCAGGCCGTCGGTCAGCACGAGCACCAGTTCGACCGGCGAGGCGCGCGCGGTCTGCGCGTCCAGGTTGGTTGCGTGGTATTCGCCGTAGGCATCGAGATTCATCATGTGGTCACCGTTTGACTGGGAAGCCCCGTCAGTCGTCTTTCGCGAACAGGGCGTCGAAAATTGAGGTGTTGCTTTCCATCTGCGCCTGCAGGGTCTGCAACGTCGTAAACTGGTTCAGGTAGCGGATATAGGCCGTCTCGTATTGCTGGTCGAGGCGCGACTGCCGGTCCAGCAGCGTGCTCTGCAGCTTCGAATTGACGTCGCGGCGCTTGCCGATCTGGCCCTCGGTCGTGTCGGTCCACTGGTCGGTCAGCTTGTCCAGGTCGCCCATCAGGCCGGACGGCGTCGTCATGCTGTTGCTGCCCATCAGCTTGTCGAGCGTTTCCGGGTTCAGGGCCACGGCCTTGTTCAGGCGCGCCGTATCGAGCGTCAGCGTACCGTCGCGCTGGCCCGAGATGCCGAAATTGACCAGCGACAGGCCGTCGACCTTCTGGCGCAGCACCGTCTGCATGCGGGTCTGCAGCGCCTTGATGCCGGCATCCGCGTGGAACACGCCGGCCGACGTGCCGCTGGCGGCATCGCCGGCATCGGTCAGCGTCTTCAGGGTGCTCACCAGCTTGTTCCAGCCGTCGACGAAGCTCTGCATGTTGGCGGCCGTGCCGCTGTTGTCGGTTGCCACCGTCAGGGTCACCGGGTCCGTGGATACCTTGGTGAACGTCATCGACACGCCGTCGATCACGTCGAAGGTATTCGAGGCCTGCGTGATCTCGAGGCCGCCGGCGCCGCCGAGGAACACCACCGCGTCCTTCGCCGCGACCAGTTCCTTGCGGTTGGTCGCCGTGTCGGACAACGCGTCCTGCAGCGCGCCAGGGGGCAGGGCGCTGGCATCGATCGACACGACGTTCGCCGCGCCCGTGTCGCTGGCCGTCATTACCAGCGTCGGCACGCCGCCCACCGATACCGTCGAGGCGGTGACTTTCGAGCCGTTGCTGCCGGCCGCCGCATTGATGGCCGCCGCCATTTCCTTCACCGACAGCTCGGTATCGCCGCTGGTGTTGGCCGTTGCCAGGTCCACTTCGAACGAGGTGTCGCCGACGGTCACGGTGATCTTGCCGGCCTCGGTCATCGGCGTCGCATCGGACAGGCCGCTGTACTGGGCCTGGTTGGCCGTGGCGAGATCCTGCACCACGAACGAATACGTGCCGGCCACGGCCGCGGAGGTCGCGGTGGCGGTGCCCACGGTGGAACTGAACGTGGCCGACGTCGACACCATCGATTTCTTCAGCGACAGGCTCGACATCGCCGACTCGAAGGCCGACATCGCCGATTTCAGCGTGGTCAGGCCCTTCTCGGTTGCCGTGGCAACGGTGTTCTGGTTCGTCAGGATCGATTGCCGGCCCGAAATGTATGCCGTGGCCAGCTGGGTCGCGGTGCTCTTCGGATCGTACGTGGGGGAATTCAGTGCCATTTTCGTGCTCCGCGGAAATTATTTAAGAGTGTACCGTGGTAAGGAGCGACGGAGGCACGTTCCCTATGAAATTATTTCTCTGCGGATCTATTTTTGGGACCGAAGCCACACTTGCGTTGCCAGGTCGTCATGCACTTTCCGTTCCTGCACTGCTTCCTTGCCGGCCAGCGCCTTTTCGTTCTTGTCCAGCACCTGGGTCAGCACTTCGCATTTCACGTACGCGCGGTTGACGGCCAGTTGCGATAACGCCATGTCGGCCTCGTGCATCGTCAGGTCGAGGCGGTGGCTGTCCGCCATCGCCAGCACGGCCTGCTTGTAGTTGCCGCAATTGGCAGCCAGCGCCAGCGGCAGGCTGCCCGACGCGCCGCTGGCCACGGCCAGTTCGTGCAGGCGTTCGAGATTCTTCCTGTAGCGCTCGGCGGTGGCCGCCTTGGCGGCCTGCTCGGTCTGCAGCTTTTCCAGCTCGGTATTGCGCAGCGCGACCAGCGTGGTCAGGTTCTGGATCAGGTGGCGGTCGGTCATTTCATCAACCTTTCAATACCTTCGACACAACCGGTGTAGGGCGCGTCTTCCTTGGTGCCCTGGCACAGGAAATTCTCGATGTGCGGATTGAGCTGCACCGCGCGGTCGGTCACCGGATCGGCGCCCGGCACATAGGCACCCAGCGGGATCAGGTCGCGCACGCGGTCGTGCCTGGCCATGGCCGCCTTCAGCGCGCGCGCCGCCAGCATGTGTTCCTTGCTGATGATGCCGTTCATGCAGCGGCTGATCGACTGGCCCACGTCGATCGCCGGGTAATGGCCGCGCTCGGCGAGCGAGCGGGTCAGCACAATGTGGCCGTCCAGGATCGCCCGCGCGGTGTCCACGATCGGGTCCTGCTGGTCGTCGCCTTCGGCCAGCACCGTGTAGATCGCGCTCATCGAGCCATTCTGGTTTTCGCCGTTGCCGGCCGATTCGACCAGCTGCGGCAGGTTCGAGAACACCGAAGGCGGGTAGCCCTTGGTGGCCGGCGGTTCGCCCAGCGCCAGCGCCACTTCGCGCAGCGCCATCGCGTAACGCGTCAGCGAATCGACCAGCAGCAGCACGTTCTTGCCCTGGTCGCGGTAATGCGCCGCGATCGAGTGGCACAGTTCGGTGGCCATCACGCGCATCATCGGCGATTCGTCGGCCGGCGCGATCACCAGCACGGCCTTCTTGAGGCCTTCCGGGCCGAGCGACATGTCGACGAATTCGCGCACCTCGCGCGAGCGTTCGCCGATCAGGCCCACGATCACCACGTCGGCCACGGTCTGGCGCGTGATGATGCCCAGCAGCACCGATTTGCCGACGCCGGAGCCGGCCATCAGGCCCACGCGCTGGCCCTTGCCCAGCGTGAGCATGGCATTGATCGCGCGCACGCCCACGTCGAGCGGCTCGTGCACCGGTTTCTTCCTCAGGGGATTGACCCGCGGCGGCTGCATTTCCAGCTCGTGTTCGCCGGTCAGCCTGCCCAGGCCGTCGATCGGCTCGCCCAGGCCGTTGACCATGCGGCCCAGCCAGCCCTGGCCGATCCGGAGCACGGTTTTCTCGGCCGCCGGGAGCACGCGGGCGCCGGTCTGCAGGCCGATCGCCTTCTTGAACGGCATCAGGTACGACACCTTGTCGCGAAAGCCCACCACCTGCGCCTCCAGCCAGTCGCCTTCGACCGTCTCGATCTGGGCGCGCTGGCCGGTGTGCAGCGGGCAACCGACCGCTTCGAGCAGCAGGCCGGACGCGCCGACCAGCCGGCCGGTCGGCGTGGCCATCGGCACGGCATCGAGTTCCAGGTTGCGCAGCGCGTCGGCAATCATTCTTCGTCGTCTTCCTCATTGCCGCCATCGGCGGCCTGCAACTGCCGATCCACCTGTTCCATCACGGCGGCCAGGCGCTGGGTGCAGCCGGCATCGACTTCGTTGTCGCCGGCGCGGATGCGGCACTCGCCCGGTTCCAGCCGCGCATCGGCGATCAGGTTCCAGCGCTTGGCGCGCTTCGGGTCCAGTTCGGACACCCGCTTCAGTTCTTCGGGGTTCAGGTAGACATCGATGTCTTCCCGGGTCGGCGGCATCGACGCGAGCGTTTCGTCGACCAGCGCCATGATCTGCACCGGCTGCAGCGCCAGTTCGGCGCGGATCACCGAGCGGGCCACCTTGGCCACCAGGTCCACCACTTCCTTGCGCTGCGCCGCGCGGTAGTCGCTGCGCAGCTTCTTCAGGCTTTTCAGCATCGCGTCGATGGGGCGGGCCAGCCCGTCGAGCGCGACCACGGTCTCGGCCCGGCCTTCCTCGCGTCCGGTGGCGGTGCCGTGCACGCGGCCGGCCTCGTAGCCTTCTTCCTGGCCGCGCTGCAGCCCGATTTCGTAGCCGTCGCGCTGCCCCTGCTCGAATCCCTCGCTGATCGATGCCTGCCACGCGGCAGGATCGGGCACCGAGCCCGTGCCGCTACCCTGCGCCGCGGGCGGCGTGTGGTGCGACAGCGGCGGAAAACGGTAGGGGCGGAACTGCTTCATTCGACCACCGTCTCGGCGAACAGCTGCACCTCGACTTCGCCGGAATCGGCCAGCGCTTTCACGGTGGTCATGATTTCCGAGCGGGCCGCGTCGATGCGCGATTTCGGCACCGGGCCGGCGCGGCGCATCATGTCTTCGAATGCCTGCGCCTGGCGCTTGGGCATCGTGCGCAGGACCGCGTCGCGGATCGACGGCTCGGCGCCCTTCAGGGCGATGGCCCACTGCTCCAGCGGCACTTCCTCGATAATGCGCACCAGCACGGCTTCGGTCTGGGTCGACAGGATCAGGAAGTCGTACATCGACAGCTCGATCTGTTCCACGATCGCCGGGTCATGGGCACGCAGCAGTTCCACGACCTGCGCGCGGTTGCCCGGCAGGCGGTTGAGGATCTCGGCAACCTGCTTGACGCCTTCCACGCTGGTGCTCTGCATGTCGAACGAGGACAGGCAGCGGTCGACCAGCTCGTCGAGCTCGGCCAGCAGGTCACGGTCGATCTCGTCCAGGCGAGCCAAGCTCAGCAACACGAGGTCGCGGCCGTCGACCGGCAGGCCGTCGATGATCTGGCCGGCCAGCGCCGGCGGCACGAACGACAGGAACACTGCCTGGATGCGCACGTGCTCGTTGGCGATGTAGTCGGCCAGCCACTTCGGCGATGCCCACTGCAGGCGCGCCATCTTGGGACGCAGCTCGTCGCCGTAGATGTTGTTGAGCACGGTGTTGGCGATGTCGCCGCCCAGCGCCAGGTCCAGCGAGCGCTTCAGGTAGGAGCGCGAGGCGCCATGCACGCCGGACTGCTGGCGGTAATCGTCGAAGAAGGTCTGGATCGCGTTTTTCACGGCCTCGACCTTGATGCCGCTCATCCGCGACATGACTTGCGTCACTTCCAGCAATTCCTCGCGCGACAGGCAGCGCAGCACCGCCGCCGCCTGTTCCTCGCCGATCGACAGCAGCACGATGGCGGCCTGCTCGACGGGCGACAGTACGGCGCCTTCCATCTGCGGGTCGTTCGGATTCGCGTTTACGTTATTGAGCTCGGCCATTTTTCTGCATCCACTGTTTGACGACTTCGGCAACACGCTCCGGCTCTTTCTCGGCCAGAACCTTCAGGTGATCGACCATCACATCGACCGGCGAGCCGGCGGGCGGCAGATCATAGTTTTCCAGCAGCGGCTGGACCGCGATACCGGCGGTGCCGGACTCGGCGTTCGCCGCCATGCCCGCCGTCGGCGTATTGCCCAGTGCTGCCGGCGTGACCGCATCGGTGGCCAGCGCCTCGGCCGTACCCGGCAGGGCGGCGGCATCGCCGGCGCGTCGTTCGCTGGCGCCGCGGGTGCCGATCGCGGCCGGTACCGGCGCGGCCGGGGCCAGGCTGTTCGTCAGCAGCTTCAGCAGCGGACGCAGGATCAGGAAGTAGCCCAGCAGCGCAGCCAGTGCATAGGCCAGCCAGCCGCTCATGTCGACGATATTGTCGCGCTCTTCCCACCACTGCACCGGCACCGCCTTCGCCGGGAAGCGCATGGCCGATACCACCAGCGAATCGCCGCGTTCTGCGTTGATCCCCAGGCCGTTGCGCAGCACCTTGTCGATGTTGGCCAGCTCGGCGGCGGTCCAGCCCGTTTTCGGGTCTGCCGCGGCGGCCTGTGCCAGCACGATCGCCACGTTCTGGCGTTCGATGCGGCCTCGGGCACGCTTCGTTTGTACGATACTGCGATCGTAAGCGTACTGGCGCGTGGTTGCGTTCTTGCGGGCGCTGCCGTCCGGCTGCTGGCCCGGCGCACCGGCGGCGGCGGGATCGGTGCCGGCCGCGCCGGGCGCCGGGGCGCCGGCCGCCGGAGGCGGGCGGTTCGACAGCGTGCCCGGCACGCCCATCACCATGCGGTTGCGGTCCTGCTCTTCGCGCGTCGCTTCGCTGGTGACCTTCGGCGCTTCGCCGTATTTCTCGACCGTTTCCTCGACCTTGTCGTTGTCGACCGACGCCGTGACGCTGATCTTGAAGTTGTCGTCGCCCACGATCGGGCCCAGCAGGCCGCGGATATTGCCCTTGATCTCGTCCTGGACGCGTTTCTGGCTGTCGTTGCCGGCGGCGCTGGCATCGAAGCCGTCCGTCAGGTCCACATGCGAGCTCAGCAGGTTACCGGCCCCGTCCACCAGGCTGACACGGGCCGGCGCCAGGCTGGCCACGCTGCCGGATACCATGTTGACCACGGCGGCGATCTGTTCCGGTGCCAGGGTGCGGCCCGGCTTCAGGCCGATCACGACGGCGGCCGACGA
Organism: Pseudoduganella dura; assembly: GCF_009727155.1. Taxonomy (NCBI): domain Bacteria; kingdom Pseudomonadati; phylum Pseudomonadota; class Betaproteobacteria; order Burkholderiales; family Oxalobacteraceae; genus Pseudoduganella; species Pseudoduganella dura. Next base: position 5,703,522 of record NZ_WNWM01000002.1, read on the forward strand.
TTTCTCGCCATCGGACGACACGAACGAAGTCGACTTGGCGATCGACAGGTGGACCCGGGCGCTGGCGATGGCGTCGATCGTCATGATGCTTTGCGCCAGCTCGCCTTCCAGGCCGCGGCGGAAGCGCACGTCCTGCACGAACTGCGACACGCCCAGCGGATCGTTCTTGTCCATCAGCTCCAGGCCGGCGGGCAACTGCGCGGTCACGCCCTTGGCCGCCAGCAGCATGCGCACGCGCCCCAGTTCCGATTCGGGCACCAGTACCTGGCCGCTGTCCGGGTGGATGCGGTAAGGCACTTTTTCGGTGTCGAGCACGGTCATCATGTCGGCCGTGGCGACTTTCTCGCGGGCGCCGAACACGGCCTTGTAGCCGGACTGGTCCTTCCACAGGAACATCAGCACGATGGCCGTCACGCCGACCGCCAGCAGCAGCATCGGATAGAGGTTCTTGACGAGGGCAGGGGGCATGGCGGGAACGCCATTGCCACGCCAGCGCCCAAAAGCGGACTTAAGGGTGTTGATCACGTCGGACTTTCAGCAGTGAAGATGGGGTGATGCGGCAAAATTACAGCGGCAGCTTGATGAGCTCGTCGACAGCGCCCATCACCTTGTTGCGCACCTGCATCAGCATCGAGAAGGACAGGCTCGCTTCCTGGCTGGCCAGCATGGCCCCGACCAGGTCGTCGCTGCGGCCGGCGTCGACATCGGCCATCTTTTCGCCCGCGGCCCGGTCGGCCGCGTTCACGCCCGAGACCGCGCTCATCATGGCCTGGGCGAATGAACCGCCGGATTGCCCGGCGGCGGTGTGGGCGCCGAATTCGGCGCCGAATTGCGCGGCAGGCGCGATCGAGCCAGCCTGATGCGCCAGGTCGGAAGCGGCATTGGTCAGTGCCGCGAGGTCCGCCTTGATCATGCCGGCGATTTCATTTGCCATGTGCCATCTCCACTTTCATGCAACGTTGAATGTCGTCCTGCCGGCGGCTGCGAGCGATCACGAATTTCCGTGATTCAATAAAGCTTGCTGCCGGCTTGCTTATGGGTATCGGTTACCAGCGCTGCAACTTGATACTCACACGTAAAAACTTCCGATTTTTTCCGATTCCCGTCGAGGGAATGGAAAGGGTGGCCGTTAAATATGGTCACACGGTCGTTATTGGCCAGGTACGAATGGTTGCGCTGCATTGTTTCTTATGTAAGAAACTTGAATTCGTGGCAAAACTCGTTAAAAATCATGCACTAAGCGCCGATGGAGTAATTGCTGCCCATTTACTGGATTATTGCTGAGAAACAGCAGTAATTGGCGCCCGATAGAAAGAAGCTTACTGGGTGGCAACACCTCTGTAAAGGGGAATTTCAATCGTGTGCGGTATTGTTGCATGGCAATAGCTACGGAATTCGGGTATCCTGTGACGCCTGAACCGCTCCCTCGTACCGTTTGCGTTACGATGTGGCGTGCAGAGGGAAAACAACACAATGACCATGCTAACCACCACCGCACCGCACCAGGTACTGGACCCGAGCCTGCTGGGCCGCCCGGTCCACCGGCTGCCGCAGTTCGCGGCGCAGCTGCGCGACGATCTCGTTGCCGCGCTGCGCCTGCCTGCGAGCCGGCGTTACTGGGGCGGTTCCGAGCTTGAACAGGTAGGCTTCTCGCAGCTGAGCGGCAACGAGGCCCGCATGCGCTGGCAACATTTCGCCGCCGCCGGCGGCACGATCGGTTTCGCGATCGAGCGCCGGATGCTGCTGGCGGTACTGGACCAGCGCTACGGCGCCACCAAGCCCGCCGAACCGGCCGCCGACGAGAGCACGGTGCGTGTCACCGCCACGGAAGAGCGGTTGAGTGTTGCGTTGGGACAACAGCTGGCGGCGATCGTGGCTTCCCGCATCGCCGTCAACCTGGGCGGCCAGGCGGTGAGCGGGCCGCTGCCGGCCGTGCCCGGAACCCAGCCGGGCAAGGGCACCTGGATCGTCACGATGAATGTGCGCGCCGGAGATACCGCAGGCAAGGTATTGTTTGCACTGGATAAGGATTTGATATCCGAGGTGCTGCGCGCGCTGGCGCCGGAGCGCGACGTGCGCCCGAAGGGGCACAAGCCGGCGGCGCCGCTGGCGCAACGGCTGCAGGTCGCGCTGAACGGCCGGCTGGTGAGCAAGGAAGTCACGCTCGGCACGCTGTTCGACCTGAGGATAGGAGACGTGATACCGATCAGCCTGCACAGGGCGGATGTAATGCTCGAAGATTCCCGGCTGTACACCGCCGTGGTCACGGAGCACAACGGAAAACTGTGCCTGACCTCTTTTGAAGACATCGAATGACTATGATGAACGTGAACGCAAACGGCACCAGCGATGCGCTGCTCGACGAAATGACGGACGAGATGATCATCGAGCCGGTGGCCAGCGACCTGGCCGGCGACTTTGCCAATGCGCCGCGCGCCCCGCGCCGCGATTTGCCGCAGATGATGCGCAAGATTCCCGTGACCCTGACGCTGGAAGTGGGTTCGGCCCGCATCTCGCTGCAGGACCTGATGAATATCGGCCCCGACAGCGTGGTGGAGCTCGATGCGCTGGCTGGCGAACCGCTGGTGATCAAGGTGAACGGTACCGCGATCGGCCGCGCCGAAGTGGTGGTGGCGGGCGAGAACTACGGCTTGAAGGTGATCGACCTGGACGGACTCAATCTCGACATGATGACGTCATGATGCCGGGCTGTGCGGCAGTGGCCGGTGCCTGCGCCGGAACATCGCGCCGGCTGGCCGCAGTGAAGCCGGTGCCGTTCGCCGGCATGGTTGCCGCCGTGGTTGCCACATTGCTCCTGCCTGCGCTGGCGTTCGCCCAGCAGCAAACCAATTCTCCCGACCTGCTGGCCGGCGTGGTACCCGGCGCCAGCACCGACCTGTCGGTGAAGATGCAGATCCTCGTCATCATGACCCTGCTGGGCCTGCTGCCCGTGATGGTCATGATGATGACGAGCTTTACCCGCTTCGTCATCGTGCTGTCGCTGCTGCGTTCCGCGCTGGGCCTGCAGCAGGGCCTACCGAACCGCATCATCACCGGCATCGCGCTGATCCTCACGCTGCTGGTCATGAAGCCGGTCGGCGACCAGATCTGGCGCGACGCCTTCGTGCCCTACGACCAGGACCGGATCGGCCTGCAGGATGCGTTGCGCATCGCCGAGCAGCCGGTATCGCGCTTCATGCTGGCGCAGACCAGCAAGGCGGCGCTGCGCCAGATCGCCACGCTGGCCGGCGAGCAGAACGTGGCCAATCCGATGCAGCACGGCTTTCCTGTGAAACTGGCGGCGTTCGTGCTGTCCGAACTGAAGACGGCCTTCCAGATCGGCTGCATGCTGTTCATTCCGTTCCTGATCATCGACCTGGTGGTGTCGTCGGTGCTGATGGCGATGGGCATGATGATGCTGTCGCCGCTGGTGATCTCGCTGCCCTTCAAGTTGCTGCTGTTCGTGCTGGTGGATGGCTGGACGCTGACCGTGAATACCCTGGTCACCAGCATCCAGGCGTATTAGGTATCGAGTAAACACATGCTGACTCCCGACGTGGCCGTCGACCTCGTGGTCGAGGCCCTCAATATCGTGATGGTCCTGGTACTGGTGCTGGTCGTGCCGGGGCTGGCCATGGGCCTGGTGGTGGCCCTGTTCCAGGCCGCCACGCAGATCAACGAACAGACGCTGTCATTCCTGCCGCGCCTGCTGATCACGCTGCTGGCGATCATCATCACCGGGCGCTGGATGGCCGGCTACCTGATGGACTATTGCGTGTCGATCTTTACCCGCGCGGCCACGCTGGTCGGCTGACCGAGCCGGATGGAACAGGTCCTCGCCAACCTGCTGCCGATGCTCAATGCGTTATGGTGGCCGTTCGTGCGCGCGATGGCGCTGCTGTCGGCCGCGCCGGTGCTGGGCGAGGCGATGGTGCCGGTGACGATCCGCGTGCTCGTGTCGGTGACGATCGCCGTGCTGATGCTGCCGGTGACCGGGCAGGCGCAACTTGTCCAGGATCCGTTTTCGCTGGCGATGGCGGTGGCCACGGCCGAGCAGGCGATCATCGGCTTCGTGCTGGGGCTGGCGTTCTATTTCGCCATGTCCGTGATCGGCGTGCTGGGTTTCGTCGTCTCGTCGCAGGTGGGTTTCTCGATGGCGGTGATGAACGATCCGCTGAACGGTTCGTCGTCCGACGTGATCTCCACGCTGTTGTCGATGCTGTCGATCATCGTCTTCTTCGCCATCGACGGGCACCTGGTGCTCGTCAATGTGATCGGCGCCAGCTTCAAGGCCTGGCCGCCCGGCGAGGGCCTCGGGCTGCTGCTGCTGCAGACCGTGGCATGGAACGTGGCGTGGATCTTTTCGGCGGCGATGCTGCTGGCGATTCCGGTGGTGTTCTCGACGGTCGTCGTGCAGATCGGCTTCGGCTTCCTGAACCGCGTGGCGCCGTCGCTGAACCTGTTTTCGCTGGGCTTCTCGGTGATCACGCTGTTCGGCCTGTTGATGCTGGGGCAGCTGGTGCGGTTTATTCCCGACCATTACACGCGGATGTCGGGGCAGGTGCTGGAAATGATCCGGCAGCAGATGGAGGCGGAAGGGGTGCGGCGCAATGGCTGAAGGCGGCGATAAAACCGAAAAGGCCTCGCAGCAGAAGCTGCGCAAGGCGCGCGAGGAAGGCCAGGTCACCCGCTCGAAGGACCTGGCGACCGCGATCGGCATCCTGGTCAGCCTGAAGCTGCTCGTGTTCCTGCTGCCCGATTACCTGGTGCACTTCCGCACGATCTTCGCCGCCAGCTTCATTCCGCTGGAGGGCGGCGATGTGCTGATGAACGCGATGTCCGACGTGTTCTACGAAGCCAGCATCCTGCTGGTGAAGATGGTGGCGCCGCTGTTCGTGGTGCCCTTCTTTATCGTGCTGACCTCGATGGTGCCGGGCGGCTGGCTGTTCAGCGGCAAGAACCTGATGCCCAAGTTCTCCAAGATGAATCCGGTATCGAACCTGGGCCGGCTGTTCTCCGGCAAGCACCTGTTCGAGCTGGTGGTATCGATCGCCAAGGCGTCGGTGCTGATCGCGGTGCTGGTGCACATGGCCCGCTCGACGCTGAACCAATATACGCATTTGCAATCGATGCCGCTGTCGCTGGCGATGGCCGACGGCGCCGCGCTGATGCTCGATGGCATCATGTCGCTGGTGATGATCTTCGTGCTGTTCGCCGTGATCGACGTGCCGGCGCAGGCGTTCTTCTATGCCCGCAACCAGCGCATGAGCAAGCAGGACCTGAAGGAAGAGCACAAGAGCAGCGAAGGGCGGCCCGAAGTGAAGGGCCGGATCCGGCAGCTGCAGCGCGCGATGTCGCAGCGCGCAGCCCGCAAGACGGTGCCCACCGCGGACGTGGTGGTCGTCAACCCCGAACACTATGCCGTGGCCCTGAAGTACGACGACAAGCGCGCCGAGGCGCCGTTCGTGGTGGCCAAGGGGGTCGACGAACTGGCCCTGTACATCCGGCAGATCGCCGAGGAGCACGATATCGAGGTGCTGCGCCTGGCCCCGCTGGCACGCGCCATCTACAATACCGCGCAGGTCAACCAGCAGATTCCGGTGCCGCTTTACCAGGCGGTCTCCCAGGTGCTGCACTACGTGCTGCAGATGAAGGCGTTCCGTACCGGTGGCCGGTCCGCGCAACCGCCGTTCCCCGACCAGATTGTGGTACCAACTTCGATGAGTGAGGCTTCGACGACATGAATTTCCTGAACTCCCTGGTGGCCGAACTGCGCCGCCACAAGTTCGCCACGCCGCTGTTCGTGATGTCCATCCTCGCGATGATCATCCTGCCGCTGCCGCCGATCCTGCTCGACGTGCTGTTCACGTTCAACATCGTGCTGTCTCTGATCGTGATCCTGGTGTCGGTGGGCGCCAAGCGCCCGCTGGACTTCTCCGTGTTCCCCACGGTGATCCTCACCACGACGATGCTCAGGCTGACGCTGAACGTGGCGTCCACCCGGGTGGTGCTGCTGCACGGGCACGAAGGCACGCATGCCGCGGGGCAGGTGATCGAATCGTTCGGTAACGTCGTCATCGGCGGCAACTTCGTCGTCGGCCTCGTGGTGTTCGTGATCCTGATGATCATCAACTTCGCCGTCGTGACCAAGGGCGCGGAGCGCATCGCGGAAGTCTCGGCGCGGTTCACGCTCGATGCGCTGCCCGGCAAGCAGATGGCGATCGATGCCGACCTCAACGCGGGCCTGATCAACCAGGAAAAGGCCCAGTTGCGCCGCAAGGAAGTGGCGACGGAGGCGGACTTCTACGGCGCCATGGACGGCGCCTCGAAGTTCGTGCGCGGCGATGCGATCGCCTCGATCCTGATCCTGATCATCAACCTGGTCGGCGGCGTGGCGATCGGTTCGATCATGCAGGACATGAACTTCGGCGACGCGTTCCGCCAGTACGCGCTGCTGACGATCGGCGATGGCCTGGTGGCGCAGATCCCGGCGCTGCTGCTGTCGGCGGCGGCGGCGATCATCGTCACGCGCGTGTCCGATTCGGGCGACTTCGAGAACCAGATCAGCGACCAGATGCTGGCCAATCCGAGCGTGCTGTATTCGGCCGCCGGCCTGATGGTGATCATGGGGCTGGTGCCGGGCATGCCGTGGCTGCCTTTCCTGTCGTTCGGCGGCGCGCTCGCCTATGTGGGCTGGCGCATGCAGCAGCGCGGCGTGGCGCCGCCCGACACGCGGCAGATCGAAGCCATCGAGGCCGTGCTGCGCGACGAGAAGGCGCCGGAACTGGAGTGGCAGAGCCTGCCGGTGGTGCATCCGCTGCAGATCCTGCTGGGGTACAAGCTGGTCGGCCTGGTCGACAAGGCGCATGGCGAGGTGCTGACCAAGCGCGTGCGCGGTGTGCGGCAAAGCCTGTCCGAGGCGATGGGCCTGGTGCTGCCGCCGATCGGCGTGCGCGACGACCTGGGGTTGAAGCCGTCGCAGTATTCGGTGGTGCTGGGCGGCGCGGTGATCGCCCAGGCCGAAGTGTTCGCCGACCGCCTGATGGCGATCCCGTCGCCGAACCTGTATGGCCAGATCGACGGCATTCCCGGCGTCGAACCGGCCTATGGCATGCCGGTGGTGTGGATCGAACCGGGCGACAAGGCGCAGGCGCTGGGCCTGGGCTACCAGGTGATCGAGGCGCCGAGCGCGATCGCCACGCACCTGTCGAAACTGATTCGCGAATATTTGCCGGAGCTGTTCCGGCACGACGACGTGGCCGCATTGATGGAACGCCTGAATGCGCTGGCGCCGAAGCTGGCCTCGTCGCTGGACAAGTCGCTGTCGCACACCCAGCTGCTGCGCGTGTTCCGCGTGCTGCTGGCGGAGAACGTGTCGCTGAAGGACATCGTGCCGATCGCCACCACGCTGCTCGACAGCTCGGAAACCACCAAGGACCCGATCCTGCTGGCGGCCGAGGTGCGCTGCGCGCTGCGGCGCCAGATCGTGGCCGGCCTGTTCGGGCAGCGCAAGGAAATGCTGGCGTTTAACCTGGGCGGCGAACTGGAGAATATGCTGCTGGGCTCGCTGAACCAGGCGCGGCAGTCCGGCAAGGTGGTACTCGACAACTACCCGATCGACCCGCACCTGCTGGCCCAGCTGCAGGTGAACATGCCGGTCGCGCGCGAGCAGATGAAACAGCAGGCCACGCCGCCGCTGCTGCTCGTGCTGCCGCAGATCCGGCCGCTGCTGGCCCGCTACGCCCGGCTGTTCGCTCCCGGGCTGCATGTGCTGTCGTATAACGAAGTGCCCGAAAACCGCGAAGTCTCGATCATCGGCACGGTGGGGTGACACAGGGGTTTCGCGAAGCACTGCTTCGCGCCTGTGTCACGGTCCTGGCCTGCAGGCCAGGACCTGGGGTGCTTGCGTACCCGCTCGCAATGGTAGTTTCGCGAAGCACTGCTTCGCGCCCGCGTTACGGTCCCGGCTTGCAAGCCGGACCTGGGGCTCGCGTACCCGCTTACTCCACTGGGGCCGGCTGCGACAGCCGCACCGCCACTTCGGCCATCGCCTTGAACAGCGGCGGCGTCAGCATGGCGACCTGGATGCGGGTCGGCTGGCCCGTGCCCGGAGCGGGCAGCTCGCGCATCAGCCGCACGCGCAGGATGCGCACGCCGCAGCGCCGAGCGATATCGCCGATCTCCGGCAGCACGGCGCGCATGTGCTGCATGGCGCCTGCCTGCGCGGCGCCGATTTCCAGCACCGCGCCGCCTTCGGCCGCCTCCAGTTGCAGCACCACCTTGCCCAGGCCGGGCAGGTGGATCTCGAGCCGCAACGCGACGTGCGGCAGCCGGCGGCCGGACGAAGCGCCTTCCTGTCCTTCATCGGCATCGCGCGCAGGGTCGCGCACTACAACGCGCAACACGAGTTTTTCGGCGCCCCATGCATACACGGCGAAGCGCCACGCATCGAGTTCGGAAACCAGTTGCGGCGGCACGCGGCCGTCGCGCAGCACGTGCCGCGCCCCGTCGGAAAGGAATACGCTGGCCGGCACGTGCCGCCCTTGCGCCTGCGCGAGCAACGCGGTGCGTTGTTCGGCATAGGTACGCACCATCGCCATCCACGATGCCGCCATCGCCGATGGCTCGGGCGGGTGCCAGGCCAGCTGGCGCGACATGAACAGCTGGTTCGGCTGCATCGATGCGGCGTCCGCGAGCAGCGCTTCGGCCGCGAGCGCGCCCGCCAGAGTGGCGGACGGGCGCGGTCCGCCCGGCAACGGGCCTTCCATCGCCTCCAGCAGGGCGCCGACGGCGCCGTGTACGCCGGGTTCGGCTGCCAGCTGCCCGGCGACGGATTGCTCCGCGACGAATCTGGGGGGTGTGAACTGCGTGCCGTCCTGCGGCCTGGCAGGCAACAGCATCGTTTGCGACTGGCCCGGGCGTTCGCGCACGAACCGTTCCGGGATGGTCAGCGCCGCACTGGACGGCGTCACTCGGTCAATGGCCATGGCACCAGCTTATCATGCGTGGATAAAAAAAAGCCAACCGGGAAGTACGGTTGGCTCCATCGTTGCCGGCCGCGGGCGGCCGGCTTGCTGCGAAGATTACTGCAGCAGGGACATGACGAGCGACGACTGGCTGTTCGACTGCTTCAGCATCGCGGTGCCGGCTTGCAGCAGCATCTGGTTCGAGGTCATCGAAGCCGATTCCGTCGCGAAGTCGACGTCCATGATACGGCCGGTAGCGGCCTTGGTGTTGGTCGAGATGTTCGACAGGTTGCTGTTGACGTGATCCAGGCGGTTCGACACGGCACCCAGTTGCGAACGCAGTGCGGCGACATCGTTGATCGCGGTCGTCAGGTTGTCGATCGCCGTGTTGGCCGTGCCGTCGGCGGTCAGTTCCGTGCCGGCCACGCCAGCCGAACCGTCGTCCTTGAACATCGCGGTTGCGGTCGTGATCGAGGTGCTTGCGGTGCTTTGCTTGGTGCTGAAATCGGCGCCCAGGGTTTCCGACTTGTCGGCACCGATCTGGAACGTGATTTCCTTGCTCAGCTTGCCATCTTTGCTCAGCAGTGCGGTACCGCCGAACTTGGTGTTGCTGAAGATGTTGCCCAGTTCAGCGCCCAGCGAGTCGAATTCGGCTTGCATTGCCGTCTTGTCTTCGTCGGTCGAGGAGCCGTCGGCTGCCTGGGTTGCCAGATCCTTCATGCGGTTCAGGATGTTGCTCGATTCGTCCAGCGCGCCTTCGGCGGTCTGCAGCATGGAGATCGAGTTCTGCGTGTTGCGCATGGCGACTTGCATGCCGCTGGTCTGGGTCTTCAGACGGGTTGCGATCTGCAGGCCGGCGGAGTCGTCCATTGCGGAATTGATGCGATAGCCGGTCGACAGGCGGGTCATCGAGGTCGACAGGGTCGACTGGGTGTTCGACAGCGATTTTTGTGCGGACAGGGCAGCGACGTTGGTGTGAAGGCTCAGCATGTTAGTTACTCCAGTTGGGTTTGTCGGTTAGAGCAGCTTTCTGCGCTCTCATAGGTACAAGACGACCGTTCCCGCACGGACATTAAATTCCACATGGAAATTTTTAAGATTTTTTTGAAGTTTTTTTTCGAGGTCAAAAAGCCTAGATTTTTTGTCTTCATGTCCAGGCCATGATGGCGGCACGATTCCGTACGTGAAGAAACTGCAGCTTGCGCGAACGGCGCCCATGAAAAAGCCGGGACGAGCCCGGCTTCGGTGTTGCGCTTGTTTGCGGTTGCTGATTACATGTTCGGATAGTTCGGCCCGCCGCCGCCCTCCGGCGTGACCCACACGATGTTCTGCGTGGGATCCTTGATGTCGCACGTCTTGCAGTGCACGCAGTTCTGCGCGTTGATCTGCAGGCGGTCGGCGCCATCGTCGTTCTTCACGAACTCGTATACACCGGCCGGGCAGTAGCGCTGCTCGGGGCCGGCGTACTGGGCCAGGTTCACGTCCACCGGCACCGACGGGTTCTTCAGCGTCAGGTGGATCGGCTGGTCTTCGGCGTGGTTCGTGTTGGAGATGAATACCGACGACAGCTTGTCGAACGTGAGCTTGCCGTCCGGTTTTGGATAGACGATCGGCCGGTAGTTCGCGGCCGGCTTCAGGCATTCATGGTCGGCGTGGGAATGGTGCAGCGTCCACGGCGCCTTGCCGCGGAACACGATCTGGTCGATGCCGGTCATGATCGAGCCGAACACCAGCCCCTTGTTCAGGTACTGCTTGACGTTGCGCGCCACGTGCAGTTCCTCGTGCAGCCAGGAATTCTCGAACGCGGCGGGGTAGGCCGCCAGTTCGTCGTGCTGCCGATTCGACGCCAGCGCGTCGACCAGCGCTTCGGCGGCCAGCATGCCGGACTTGATCGCCGTGTGGCTGCCCTTGATGCGGCTCATGTTCAGGAAGCCGGCATCGCAGCCGATCAGCGCGCCGCCCGGGAAGACCAGCTTCGGCAGCGACTGCAGGCCGCCCGCCGTGATCGCGCGCGCGCCGTACGAAATGCGCTTGCCGCCTTCGAAGAAGGTGCGGATGGCCGGATGCGTCTTGTAGCGCTGGAACTCTTCGAAGGGCGACAGGTACGGGTTCTGGTAATTGAGTCCCACCACGTAGCCGACGACGACCTGGTTGTTTTCCAGGTGATACAGGAACGAGCCGCCGTACACATCGTGCGCCAGCGGCCAGCCGGATGTGTGGATCACCAGGCCTGGCTGGTGCTTCGCCGGATCGATTTCCCACAGTTCCTTGATGCCGATGCCGTACGCCTGCGGGTCCTTGCCCTTGTTCAGGTCGTATTTCGCCATCAGCGTCTTGCCCAGGTGGCCGCGCGAGCCTTCGGCGAACAGCGTGTATTTGCCGTGCAGTTCCATGCCGAGCTGGAAATCGGCGCCCGGCTCGCCATCCCGCTTCACGCCCATGTTGCCGGTGGCCACGCCCTTGACGGAACCGTCCTCGTTGTACAGCACTTCGGCGGCGGGGAAGCCGGGGAAGATCTCGACTCCCAGCGCTTCGGCCTGCTGACCCAGCCAGCGCACCACGTTGCCGAGCGAAATGACGTAGTTGCCGTGGTTTTCCAGGCATTTCGGGATCGCGAAATTCGGCGTCCTGTAGGCACGGGTTTCGGACAGGAACAGCACCCGGTCCTCGGTCACGGGCGTATTGAGCGGCGCGCCGAGCGCTTTCCAGTCGGGAATCAGCTCGGTCAGCGCGCGCGGGTCCATCACGGCGCCCGACAGGATGTGCGCGCCGAGCTCGCCGCCTTTTTCCAGCACGACCACCGAAATCTCCTGGCCTTTCGCCTGGGCCAGCTGCTTGATGCGGATCGCGGCGGACAGGCCGGCCGGGCCGCCGCCGACGATCACCACGTCATACTCCATCGCTTCGCGTGGGCCGTACTGTTCAACGAGATTCGTCATAAGATTTTTATAGGAATTTGAAAACGGGAAAAATTAGCACGAGTGTGCTCTTTTTCCGCCGCAAATGCAACGGCATTGTAGTAGATGTTCCCGTCTAATATGGGCGAATTGTGTAAGATACGAGCAACACCGGAGCAACACCGGAGCAACACCGGAGCAACACCGGAGCAACACCGGAGCAACACCATAGCAACGCCGAAGCGAACCTGGAACCGTCCCGAAGCGGGCGGGCCGTGAATGGCAATCGAGCGCGCAGTCGAACGAGAACAAGGAGCAAGCCGTGGGTATCGAAGTCAATTTTGAAGGCAAGATCGCACTCGTGACGGGCGCTTCCAGCGGCCTGGGGGCACGCTTCGCGAAGGTGCTGGCCAGCGCCGGCGCGCAGGTGGTACTGGCCTCGCGCCGCACCGAGCGCCTGAAGGAATTGCGCGCCGAGATCGAGGCCGATGGCGGCGCCGCCCACGTGGTGGCACTGGATGTGACGGACTACGCCAGCATCAAGTCGGCGATCGCGCACGCGGAGACGGAGGCGGGGCCGATCGACATCCTCGTCAACAACTCCGGCGTATCGACTACCCAGCGGCTGGTGGACGTGACGCCGGAAGACTACAACTTCGTCATGGACACCAACCTGCGCGGCGCGTTCTTCGTGGCCCAGGAGGCGGCAAAGCGGATGATCGCGCGCGCCAAGGGCGACCCGAAAAAGCAGCACCGGATCATCAACATCGCCTCCGTGGCCGGGCAGCGCGTGCTGCCGCAGATCGGCGTGTATTGCATGAGCAAGGCCGGCGTGATCCACATGACGAAGGCGATGGCGGTCGAATGGGGCCGCTACGGCATCAATACCAACGCGATCTGCCCCGGCTACATCTCCACGGAGATCAACGAGGATTATTTCGCCAGCGAGCAGGGCAGGCGGCTGATCGAAATGCTGCCCCGCAAGCGGCCGGGCAAGCCGGAAGACCTCGATGGCCTGCTGCTGCTGCTGGCCGGCGAGGATGCGCACTTCATCAACGGCGCGGTGATATCGGCCGATGACGGGATGACGGCGCAGTGACGGGCCGGCAGCCTACGGCTGCCCCGGGGCTTGCGCGCTTCGTGAAGAGTGCCGGGCCATCACGTCGACGATCCAGTCGATGAATACCCGCAGTTTCCGGCTCACGTGCCGGTTCGGCGGCCAGGCGACATAGAGCGGCATCGGGTCGATGTGCCAGGCTTCGAGCAGCGGCACCAGTTCGCCACGGGCCTGGTGCGCGCGCGCCATGTAGTCCGGCAGCCACAGCACTCCCAGCCCCGCCACGCCGGCCGCAAGGTAGGCATTGCCGTCGTCGATCCTCAGCATGTGGCGGCCCGCCACGCGCGCGGTCTCGCCGCCGTTGCGCATGAGGTAGGGAAGGGTGCCGCTGTCGGCGGACCAGCGGAACGCAACGATGCGGTGATGCGGCGCGCACAGTTCTTCCGGGTGCGCGGGCGTGCCCGCGCGTGCCAGGTAGGACGGGGCGGCATACACGCCAAGGCGCAGGTCGGCCACGCGGCGGGCCGTCAGCGAGCCATCCGCCAGTTCGCCGCCGCGCACCACGCAATCGACGCTTTCGCCGATCAGGTCGACCTTGCGGTCGCTGGCGCCCATGTCGATCTCGATGTCGGGATACATGGCGTAGAAGCGTGGCAGTTCCGGCACCAGGACCAGCGTCGCCAGCGGGCTGGGCACATCCACGCGCAGGCGGCCTTTCGGCACCGCGGCCGCGCCGGGCAAGCCGTTTTCGATGTCGTCGAGTTCGGCGAGCAGGCGCACGGCGCGCTCGTAATAGGCCGCGCCGTCGGCCGTCACGTTGACCTGGCGGGTGGTGCGGTTCAGCAGCCGCACGCGCAGCCGCGCCTCGAGCTGCTGTACCAGTTGCGTCACCGTGGCCCGGCTCATGTGCAGTGTCTGCGCCGCTTTCGTGAAGCTGCCCGCCTCGACCACGCGCACGAAGGCCGTCATCGCATCAAACCGGTCCATCCATTCTCCTCGACATTGTTTGGATTATACAAACAGACTTGTGTGAACCAGCCTGTTTATCCGCCCCGCGCGCGGCGGTACAGTCCCGTTGTCCCAAGCCGGGATTTCCAGGAGAGTCGTGATGACTGTACGTGATGTCGTGTTTCCAGCGGGCCGCCAGGCCCTGTATGAAAAAAACCGCTATTCGCCGGCGGTCCGTTCGGGCGGATTCCTGTTCGTGTCGGGGCAGGTGGGCAGCCGCGAGGACGGTTCGCCCGAACCCGATCCGGACGCGCAGGTGCGCCGCGCGTTCGACAACCTGAACGCGGTGCTGCATGCGGCCGGGTGCGCGTTCGAGGACGTGGTGGACGTGACGTTGTTCATCGTCGATCCCGAAACGCATTTCGAGCGCATCTGGGGCGTGGCGCAGCAATACTGGGGCGCGGCGCCGTATCCCAACGCGACCGCCGTGGGCGTCACCTGGCTGTATGGTTTCCAGTTCGAGATCAAGGTGATCGCCAGGATTCCCGGCGATACCCCGGACTGACGCGGGCGCGCTGCGGCAAGCGGATCAGCGCGTCATGCCTACCAGCTTGTGCACCAGCTCCGACGAGGTCGCGGCCGCGAACTTGCGCATCAGCTTCGCGCGGTGCATCTCCACCGTGCGCGGCGACAGCCCCGTTTCGCGGGCGATCATCTTGCTCGTCTTGCCCTCGACGAGGAAGGCGGCGATCTCGCGTTCGCGCGGCGTGAGTTCGGCCGAGACGGGGCGCTTTTCGGACACATCCTCGAACGTCCACACGCCGGCGCCGAGCGGGTCGGCGCAGTCGAGCGCGCGGCCGGTGACGTGGCACCAGAACAGCTCGCCGCTGGCGCGGCGCATGATGCGTTCGTCGGAGTAGCGGCCACGCGCGTTCATGATCGGAATGATGCGGTGGCCCGTGCGCAGGAATTCATCCATCGTGGGGTACAGCACGCAGAAGGACTGGCCGTCGAGCGTGCCGTGGGCATAGCCGAACATCTGCGTCAGCGCGTCGTTGCTGGACTGGATCACGCGGTTCACGGAAATGCACATACCCACCGGCGCGAACCGGAAGATGGTTTCATAATCGATCTCGTACGGGGCATTCATCGGGCTGTCTCGTGTCTTTTCTTGTGTGCAGGCGGTTACGTTACGGCCGTATTTCTACTGTATTGTACTTTCCTTGCTGGTAACCTATTCTGGAACGCCACGTAGGCGGATGCCTAGCTTATCAAATATGGAGGGGGCACAATGAACAAAGTATATCCGGACGCGCAGTCCGCCTTGGCCGGCGTCGTGCAGGACGGGCAGACGATCGCCGTCGGCGGCTTCGGCCTGTGCGGCATTCCCGAGGCGCTGATCCTCGCGCTGCGCGACTCCGGCGTCAAGGGCCTGACCGCGATCTCGAACAATGCCGGCGTCGACGGCTTCGGCCTCGGCCAGCTGCTCGAAACGCGCCAGATCAGGAAGATGATCGCCTCGTACGTCGGCGAGAACA
Organism: Pseudoduganella dura; assembly: GCF_009727155.1. NCBI lineage: Bacteria > Pseudomonadati > Pseudomonadota > Betaproteobacteria > Burkholderiales > Oxalobacteraceae > Pseudoduganella > Pseudoduganella dura. Next base: position 5,718,928 of record NZ_WNWM01000002.1, read on the forward strand.
AGGAATTCGCGCGCCAGTACCTGGCCGGCGAACTGGAACTGGAATTCACGCCGCAGGGCACGCTGGCCGAGAAGCTGCGCGCCGGCGGCGCCGGCATTCCGGCGTTCTTCACGAAGACCGGCGTGGGCACCATCGTTGCCGACGGCAAGGAAATCCGTGAATTCGACGGCGAGCAGTATGTGATGGAACGCAGCCTGGTGGCCGACGTGGCGCTGGTGAAGGCGTGGAAGGCCGACAAGGCGGGCAACCTCATCTTCCGCAAGACGGCCCGCAACTTCAATCCGAACGTGGCCGCCTCCGGCAAGATCACGATCGTCGAAGTGGAGGAACTGGTGGAAATTGGCGAGATCGATCCGGACGCCGTGCATACCCCCGGCATCTTCGTGCACCGCATCGTGCACAACCCCCATCCGGAAAAACGCATCGAACAGCGCACCGTGCGCACCGCCTGAGGAGAAGAACATGGCATGGACTCGTGATCAAATGGCCGCGCGCGCGGCCAAGGAGCTGCAGGACGGCTTCTACGTCAACCTGGGCATCGGCCTGCCCACGCTGGTGGCCAACTATGTGCCCACCGATATCGAAGTATTCCTGCAATCGGAAAACGGCCTGCTCGGCATCGGCCCGTTCCCGACGGACGATGAAGTGGACGCCGACCTGATCAACGCCGGCAAGCAGACCGTGACGGCGCTGCCCGGCTCGGCGTATTTCAGCTCGGCCGATTCGTTCGGCATGATCCGCGGCGGCAAGATCAATCTCGCCATCCTGGGCGCGATGCAGGTGTCCGAGAAGGGCGACCTGGCGAACTGGATGATCCCCGGGAAGATGGTCAAGGGCATGGGCGGCGCGATGGACCTGGTGGCCGGCGTGAAGAAAGTGGTGGTGCTGATGGAACACGTGGCCACCGCGAAGGACGGCACCACGTCCCACAAGCTGCTCAAGCAGTGCGACCTGCCGCTGACGGGCGTGGGTGTCGTGGACCTGGTCATCACCGATCTGGGCGTGCTGGCGGTGACGGATACGGGCCTGAAGGTCATCGAACTGGCGCCGGACGTGACGAAGGAGCAGATCGCCGCGGCCACCGGCGTGGAGCTGGACCTGTCGGCCGTTTGACGGCGCGCCCGCCGCGCAGCGGCGGTCGATGAGGGGGCGATAAAACAGCCTTCCGGGTACATGCCCGGGAGGCTTTTTCATTGGCGCCGGGGTTGGCGCCGGGCTAGTAGAAATACGGCGTCCGCCTGGCCCATTCGCTGTCCGGATAACGTCGGTGCAGCACCGTGAATGCCTTGCGCGACAACCGCTTCGCATCCGCGTCGAGGCAACCGCCGCGGGTGGACATCACCACGACATGCAGCAGCCATGGCAGTTCCGGATCGTCCGGATGGCTGGCCGCCCGTTCGATGATGTCGTCGCCGAGCATGCCCGTGGCGGTCTTGAGCGGCGCCAGGCGCTCCGCCTCCTTGCGTTGCGCCGGCGTGCCGCCCGGCGCAGGCGGTCCGGGCAGGCGCCATGGGAAGGCCACGGCCGCGGTGCGCGCCGGCCGGAACGAGCACCAGCCGGAAGCCGTGACGTCGCCCGGCGCGACGGCGGCGACCGGTTCCGCTGTCATCGTCAGCTGTGCGCCGAGGCCGAAGCGCATGGCTTCGACCAGCATGACGTGGCGCGCCTGGCCGGCCGGTGCGGCGGACGCCGCGCGGGTGTAGCGCGCCACCGCCTGCGCCATCGGCGGCGCCAGTTGCGCCAGCAGCGCGGCCGCCCGCTTGCCGTCTTGCACGTTGCCGAGCAGGCCGGCACGGATCCACGCCGCGCCGGCGATGCGGGCCCGCAATCCGGCCGGCAATGCGTCGTCGCCCGCCAGCCCGACCAGGTCCGCCACCGCCAGGCGCTCGTTGAGCCAGCGCAGGCCATCGTCGTTGATGGCATCTTCCCGCACGACGCCCCGTTCGCCCCAGTCGATGTTGGTGCGCAGCAGGTACCGGGCCGCGTCGCGTACCGACGTGGCGGTGGCGAAGCGCTCTTCGCGCAGCAGGTTGCGGGTGCCTGGCGAAAGCTGGCGCCGCAGTACGCCGTCGGCCACCGCGCGGGCTTCGGCACGCCGCCCGGCCAGGCGCAGCAGGCGCGCCAGGTGATAGCGCACCGTCAGGTACGCAGGCTCGCCCGGTGCCACCACCATGGCGGCGCGCTCCAGCTCCGGCGGCATGGCGGTGGCCAGCATCAGTGCCGCTACGAGCCACGGCCGGCCCGAAGTGGCGCGCCAGCGTTCCAGCGCATGCGCGGCTTGCGCGGCGCAGTCCTTCCTGCCGGCGCATTCCCGCACGGTTTCGATCCAGTCGATGAAATCGTGCCGGGACCGCAGCGCGGCGGCCTGGCCGCCGTCCGCCAGCAGGCCCCAGTCGCCCAGCCGGTCCAGCGCGAAGGGATCGGCGGCCGGATCGGCAAGGTGGCGGCTCAATGCCGCGAGGCGGCTCTCCGGCGTGAGTGCCACGCGCATCGCGCGCAATGCCGCCCGCGTCGCTTCGTGCATCGGCGCCAGCGACGTATCGGCGACGATCCGTGCGCCCCGGCCCTCGAGCTGCAGTGCCAGCTGTTCGCGCCGCGCCGGCTCCGCGCCTTTCGCCGTGGCGACGGCGTCGCGGATCGCCGCGCGCAGGGCCAGGTACTGGCCGAGCTGGCGCATCGCATGGCCGAGCGTGGCGCCGATGCGGTCGAACAGGGCTGCGCTGTCGGCATGGCGTTCGACGTGGAAGTACCATGCCGCGCGCTGGTATTCGCGGGCGTGCCGCCAGAATGCCGGTTCGCCGTCGGGCAGCGGTGGCGGCGGGGCGCCGGCATGCACGGCCTTGCCGTCGCCGAACCGGTAGCGTGCATCCTGCGCCGCCTGGCACGCCGCGCCGACCTGCTGCTGCGCGACCACCCAGGCATCGAGCCGGGCCGGCGTGGCGTCCGGCCGCGCAGAGGCAAGGTCCAGCGTGCGCACCGCGAAGGTGGTCGCCGTGGCGGGGCAGGCGGCGATCGTGCGCACCTGCTCGTCGTCGCCGTCCAGGTGCAGCGCGGCGGCAAGGCGGCTGATCAGCGGGTACGGTGCCGTTTCATCCGGTTCGGACCAGCCGTAGCCGAACGCGCTGCCGTCGGCGCGCGCCAGGCCGCCATCCAGGCCGGGCAGTTGCGCCGCCCGCGGGCCCAGCGCGATCGCGCGCCAGGCGGTGTACAGGTAGACGCGCCGCATGCCGGGCTGCACGATGCCCAGTTCGCCGGCCTGGAAGCGCGGCAGCGCGATGTCCGGCGCCGTCCAGGCGCGGAACTGCGTGTAGCTGGGGCCATGGTCGCCGCTGGCGCCGGCCAGCGGCGGCACCATGCACAGCATCGCGGCCAGTACCCGCTCGAGCACTCGTTTCACTGATGATCCTTCCATGCCGTTTCATCGAACCAGTAAGTGCGCCGGTAACGCACGGTCACGTGGCGGGGGTAGGGCTCCTGGCGGGAGAACCCGGCCGCGGACGCGCGGCACGCCGGATGCAGCACCGCCGGCCGCGTGGCGACGATGTCGCGCAGCGCCGCGTTGTCGCGCCCCATCCGGAAGAACATCGGCACCACTTCGTCGGCGGCCAGGCCGTCGAGCCAGGCGCCGGAGCGGCACCACCAGCCGAGCGCGGTCACGCTGAGCCTGATGTCGGCCGGCAGCGCGGCGCGCACGTGCCGGACCAGCGCGCGGTAGTCGGCGCGGTGCGACGGCCGTGCTTCCAGGTCCAGCTGCACCCAGCCCGACGTGGTGGCGCGCGCGGCCGAACGCATCGCATCGAGCACGGCAGCCTCGGCGTGGCGCAACGCGCGGGGCGGCCGCAGCGGGTCGATCTCCACGTGCACCACGGGAATCACGGCCGTTGAGGCAGGCAGTTGCCGGGGCCGCGCGCCGGGCCGCACCAGCACCTTGTCCCCGGCGAGCCAGATGTGGCGGTCGACGACGGCGACGGTGGCCTGCGACCAGGCCGGCACGGGCGCGTCGCGCCACAGCCAGACGATGGCGGCGGGCGGCGGATCGGGCGGTACGAAGAACATGGAATGGCTGGGTCGGGGCGGGCCCGCAGCATAGCAGGCCGGCGCCTGTGGAAAACTCACACTTTGTCACGGGCGCCGCACCACGGCTCCCGCATTGCAACGCCGCATGACAGTCCGTAAACGAACGACGGCCCCGCGATGCGGGGCCGTTGTCATTCAAACGCCAGGGTCAGGGTTGATTCAGGCCTGTTTCGGCTGCGCCGGCATGTCTTCGCCGTGCTTGGTTTCTTCCAGCGGCTCGTGCGGAGCGGACGGATGGGCCAGTTCGCGCTTCATGGTATCCATGTTCAGCTCGCCTTCCCATTTGGCCACCACCAGGGCGGCCACGCCGTTGCCGATGAAGTTCGTCAGGGCGCGCGCTTCGCTCATGAAGCGGTCGATGCCCAGGATCAGCGCCATGCCGGCCACCGGGATCGTCGGCACCACGGCCAGTGTCGCGGCCAGCGTGATGAAGCCGGCGCCGGTGATGCCCGACGCGCCCTTCGAGGTCAGCATCGCCACGCCGAGGATCGTCAATTCCTGCATCAGCGTCAGCTCGGTGTTGGTGGCCTGCGCCACGAACAGGGCCGCCATCGTCATGTAGATGTTGGTGCCGTCCAGGTTGAACGAGTAGCCGGTCGGGACAACCAGGCCGACGACGGGCTTCGACGCGCCCAGCTTCTCGAGTTTCTTCATCAGCGACGGCAGCGCGCTTTCCGACGAACTGGTGCCCAGCACGATCAGCAGCTCTTCCTTGATATATCCGATGAAGCGCGCGATCGAGAAGCCGGTGAAGCGGGCGATCGAACCGAGGATGATGAAGATGAACAGCAGGCAGGTCAGGTAAAACGAACCCATCAGCTTGGCCAGCGGCAGCAGCGAATCGATGCCGTACTTGCCGATGGTGAACGCCATCGCGCCGAACGCGCCGATCGGGGCGACCTTCATGACGATGTTGACCATGCCGAAGATGACGCCGCCCACCTCTTCGATGATGTGGACCAGCGGCTTGCCGCGTTCACCCAGCAGCGACAGGGCGAAACCGAACAGGATGGAGATCAGCAGCACCTGCAGGATGTCGCCCTTGGCGAAGGCATCGACCATCGTGTTCGGGATGATGTGCAGCAGGAAGTCGGTGGTCGTCTGGTGCGAGGCCTTCTCGGTGTACTGCGCGATCGCCTTGGTGTCGAGCGTGGCCGGATCGGCATTGAAGCCGGCGCCGGGCTTGACGATATTGGCAACGAACAGGCCGATCACCAGTGCGAACGTGGAAACCACCTCGAAGTACAGCAGCGCCTTGCCGCCCACGCGGCCGATTTTCTTGATGTCCTGCATGCCGGCGATACCGGCGACGATGGTACAGAAGATCACCGGTGCGATGATCATCTTGATCAGCTTGATGAAGCCGTCGCCCAGCGGCTTCATCGCCACGGCGTCGGCCGGCAGGAAAATGCCCAGCATTACGCCAACGAAGATGGCGAACAGTACCTGCACGTACAAGATTTTGTAAAACGGTTTTTTCATGATGGAGTCTCCGTGGCTTCCCAAGGCTTCCATCATCGCAAACCATCTCAGATATCACCATTGTGATTATCCGCATTGTGGTTTCCCCTATCAGGGATAACCACAATGTGGCTACTACGTAGAGCCGGGCCTTATTGGGCGACCCAGCCGCCGTCCACGTTCCACGCCGCGCCGCGCACCTGGATGGCCAGGTCGCTGCACAGGAACACCGCCAGGGCGCCCAGCTGCTCGGGTGTGACGAAGTCGCCGGACGGCTGCTTGTCGGCCAGCAGCGCCCGCTTGGCATCATCGTTGGCCAGGCCGTCGCGCGCGGCGCGGTCGTCGACCTGCTTCTGGACCAGCGGCGTCAGTACGAAGCCGGGGCAGATCGCGTTGGCGGTGATGCCGGTCTGCGCGGTTTCCAGCGCCGTCACCTTGGTGAAGCCCACCAGGCCGTGCTTGGCGGCCACGTAGGCCGACTTGCCGGCCGAGCCCACCAGGCCGTGTGCCGAGGCCAGGTTGATGATGCGACCCCAGTTTTGCTGCCGCATCCGCGGCAGCGCCAGGCGCGTGGTATGGAAGGCCGACGTCAGGTTGATGGCGATGATGGCATCCCATTTCTCGACCGGGAAATCTTCCACGTTGGCCACGAACTGGATGCCGGCATTGTTGACCAGCACGTCGATGCCGCCGAACTGCTGGGCGGCGTAAGCGAACAGCGCCTCGATTTCGGCCGGCTTGCTCATGTCGGCATTGTGGTGTACGGTCTGCACGCCGAATTCCTGCGCGGTCGAGGACAGCAGGGCGCTGATGTCGTCGGCGTTGCCGAACCCGTTGAACACGATGTTGGCGCCCTCCGCGGCCAGCGCGCGGGCGATGCCCAGGCCGATGCCGGAGGTCGATCCCGTTACCAGGGCCGTTTTGCCGGACAGGATCTGCCCGTTCGATGGTGTGCTGCTCATGGTCTGCTCCATAGTTGATGACGGCTCGCCGCCGCCGATGCAAGTTGCGATTCCCGGCTGCTTTCTTCGCTGCGCTACACTTGCAGGGGATTTTAGCGGCAACGCACGGTAGAATGTAGCCCAAAAACCAATATCCGGCAGGAGGCCAGGATGGTCCAAGCAGCGAGCATGGCGTCGAACAAGCCGGCGATCAGGTCCGTGATCAAGTCCGTGCAGTGCATCTCCCCGGCGGGTTTGCACCGGATGGCGTACCAGGAATGGGGCGATCCGGCCAACCCGAGGGTGCTGGTGTGCGTGCACGGCGTGACGCGGGTTTCCGACGATTTCGACGACCTGGCGCGCGCGCTGGCCGATACCTACCGGGTGGTGTGCCCCGACGTGGTGGGCCGCGGCCGTTCCGGCCGGCTGCGCAATCCGGACCTGTACCGGGTGCCGCAATACGTCAGCGACATGGTCACGCTGCTGGCGCGGGTATGCGCCGGTGGCGGCGCAGACACGCGGGTGGCCTGGTTCGGCACGTCCATGGGCGGGCTGATCGGCATGGGCCTGGCATCGCTGCCGGACAGCCCGATCGGCCGCCTGGTATTGAACGACATCGGCCCGGTGCTGGACCCGGCGGCGCTGCGCCGCATCGGCGACTACATCGGCCAGGATGTGCGCTTTGCCAGCTTCGCGGAAGGCGCGCGCTTCGTGCGCGACGTTTCCGCATCGTTCGGGCCGCACACCGAAGCGCAATGGGAAAAGATGGCGCGCGACGTGCTGCGCCAGGAGGCCGACGGCAGCTGGGTGCGGCACTACGACCTGGCCCTGGCGCAGCCGTTCCGCGCGGCCACGCCGGAATCGGTGGCCGCCGACGAGCACGTGCTGTGGGCCGCGTACGATGCGATCCGCTGTCCGACGCTGCTGGTGCGCGGCGCGGCCTCCGACCTGCTGTCGCACGCGACGGCGCAGGCGATGACGCAGCGCGGGCCGCGCGCGCGGCTGGTGGAGATCGCCGGCGTGGGCCATGCGCCCACGTTCGTGCACGACGACCAGATCGCGATCGCAAGGGAATTCTTGCTGGAGCTGTAAATTTGTTGAACCCGTTTTGTTGAACCTGTAGAAAAGAGAAGAAATGGAAATCAAACGACTATATGTAGGCAAGCGGATGTCCGAAGTGGCGATCCATAACAACACCGTGTACCTGGCTGGCCAGGTCGCCGCCAGTGACCCGGGCGCCGATATCCAGGGCCAGACCCGCGAAGTGCTGGCGGCGATCGACAAGCTGCTGGCCGAAGCCGGCAGCGACAAGAGCTGCATCCTGTCCACCCAGATCTTCATCGCCGACATCGCGCTGTTCCCGGCCATGAACGAAGTGTGGGACGAGTGGGTGGCGCAGGGCCACACCCCGCCGCGCGCCACCGTCGAGGCCAAGCTGGCCAACCCGGCCTGGCTGGTCGAGATCGTCGTCGTCGCCGCCCAGCGTTGATCGCGGCATCGCCGGCTCGATGAGCCGGCGTATCGGCCGGCGTATCCAGCCGCCGTATTCAGCTGGCCATGCGCGGGTAACCGGCGTTCCGGCTTCCGCTTTCCCCGGCAGTTTGCAGAACACGCAGTAAATAAGGTTTGTCATGGTCTCCATCGCGGCGCTGAACAGCGCAACGTCCGAACAGCTGGTGATGGGCTTGTCCGCCGAAGACGGCGCACGGGTTCTCGCCGCGCTCGATTTCGCCGGCACGGCCTACACCGGCAAGCAATGCACCAGCGGCCAGCCGGCCTTCGATTTCGCCGTTGGCGCAGCCGGCACGCTGGCGCTGCTCAACACCGACGCGGCCACCCGCATCGCCGCGCTGCTGTTCGAGCTGTGCCTGCTCGATCCGGCGCAGGGCATCGCGATCGAGCCGAAGTTCGGCAGGGAAGTGGCGGACCTCGTCACCGGCGTGCACCAGCTGATCCGGCTGCGCGAGCTCACGCAGGGTTCGCCCGCCGCCACCCGCGGCAAGAACGCGGCCCAGCAGGCGGTGGCGCAGATGGAAACGCTGCGCAAGATGCTGCTGGCCATGGCCACCGACATGCGCGTGGTGCTGGTGCGGCTGGCCTCGTGCTGCAGCACGCTGCGCTGGTTCGCCGACCAGAAGATCTTCAACGACATGACGCGCGCCTACGGCCGCGAAACGCTCGACCTGTATGCGCCGCTGGCCAATCGCCTCGGCATCTGGCAGATCAAGTGGGAGCTGGAAGACCTGTCGTTCCGCTTCATCGAACCCGAGAACTACAAGCGCATCGCCAAGATGCTCGAAGAAAAGCGCATGATGCGCGAAAGCTTCGTCACCCAGTCGATCACGCGGCTGCAGTCGGAGCTGGCCGCGGCCGGCATCGGCGCCGAGGTGTTCGGCCGGCCGAAGCATATCTACAGCATCTGGAACAAGATGCGCGGCAAGGAGCTCGATTTCACCGAGCTGTACGACGTGCGCGCGTTCCGCGTGATCGTCGCCGATGTGAAGACCTGCTACGCGGTGCTCGGCCTGGTGCACAACATCTGGACGCCGATCCCGAAGGAATTCGACGATTACATCTCGCGCCCCAAGCCGAACGGCTACCAGTCGCTGCACACGGTGGTGATGGCGGACGACGGCCGGCCGCTCGAGGTGCAGATCCGCACGCAGGAAATGCACAACTTCGCCGAATACGGCGTGGCGGCGCACTGGCGCTACAAGGAAGAGGGCAATTCCAGCTTCCAGGGCCAGAAATACGACGAGAAGATCGCCTGGCTGCGCCAGCTGCTGGCGTGGAAGACCGACGTGGCCGATGCCGTCGTCGGCCAGGAAGAGCTGCAGCGCGAATGGGTGGAGAAGCTCAAGGAAGCAACGCTCGACGACCGCATCTTCGTGCTCACGCCGCAGGCGCGCGTGCTCGAACTGCCGGTCGGCGCGACGCCGATCGATTTCGCCTACCACCTGCACAGCGACGTGGGCCACCGCTGCCGCGGCGCCCGCGTGGACGGCGTGATGGTGCCGCTCAACACGCAGTTGAAAAGCGGGCAGACGTGCGAGATCATCACGGCGAAAGGGGCGCCCGGCACGGCCGGCCCGTCGCGCGACTGGCTGAGCGCCGGCTATGCGGTGAGCGCGCGCACGCGCGCCAAGGTGCGTGCCTGGTTCCATGCGATCGACGTGCAGGAAACGCTGTCCCATGGCCGCTCCCTGGTGGAAAAAACGCTGCAGCGCGAGGGCAAGACCGCCGTCAACCTGGAAGCGCTCGCGCAGAAGCTGGGCTTCCCGAAGGTGGACGACCTGTTCCTGGCGGTGGGCAAGGATGAATTCAGCCTGCGCCACGTGGAGCATGCGCTGCACGAAAGTGCCGAACCGGCGGCGCCCGAAGAAGAAATGGTGGCCAACAAGAGCCGCGCTTCGTCGACCGAGCAGGGCGCCAAGTCCGGCGTGCTGGTGGTGGGCACCGAAGGCCTGATGACGCAGCTGGCCAGGTGCTGCAAGCCGGCACCGCCGGACCCGATCGTGGGTTTCGTCACCCGCGGCAAGGGTGTGTCGATCCACCGGCTCTCCTGCAAGAACTTCGCCGAGATGCGCGCCAAGGCGCCGGAACGCGTGATCGTCACCGACTGGGGCGACGGCCGCGGCGACACCGTCTACCCGGTCGACCTGTTCGTGCTGGCGGGCGACCGCCAGGGCCTGTTGCGCGATATCTCGGAAGTGTTCTCGCGCGAAAAGATCAATGTGATCGGCGTGAACACGCAAAGCGCGAAAGGACAGGCGCGCATGACATTCACGGCGGAGATCGGCGCCACGGCGCAATTGCACAAGGCACTGGTGGCGATCGGCGAAGTGCCCGGCGTGCTGGAAGCGCGGCGGGCGTGATGCCGCAGCAGCAGGAATGCCGTTCATTGGAAAGCCGCTGATTTAGAGCCGCGAACAAGGGCCTCAGGGCAAGGCGCATCGTCGAAGACAGTACTTTAGTACGGCGAGACGAATGCAACGCCGCCATGGGGCCTGTGTTCGCGGCTCTACTGTCGGCCCGCGAGCTCGGCCTGAAGCGTGACGTGGTCGATGCCGTGCCTTTCCAGCAGCATCGCGCGGATCGCCTTCAGTACGGCGGGCCAGTGCTGCAGGTCGTGCACTTCCACGTGGCCGATCAGCGCCGGCTGCCCCGGCGCCATGTCCCATACATGCAGGTCGTGCACCGAGGCCACGCCGTCGACGCCTTCGAGGTCGTTGCCCACCTTTTCATATTCGATATCGTCGGGCACGCCTTCCATCAGGTGGTGGCCCGATTCGCGCAGGATGCCGACGGTGGATTTCAGCAGCAGCAGCGACACCAGCAGCGACAGCAGCGGGTCGATCTGCATCCAGCCCGTGTAGTAGATGACGATACCGGCGGCCAGCGCGGCCACCGAGCCGAGCATGTCGCCCAGTACATGCACCAGCGCCGCGCGCGTATTCATGCTTTCGCGGTCCCGCGACAGCACGAACGCGACGAGCACGTTCACCACCAGCCCGATGGCGGCAACGCCGGCAACCGTGCCGCCCTGCACGGCCTGGGGCTGGGCGAACCGGTGCACGGCTTCGAACACGATCCAGCCGATCACCAGCAGCATGACCAGCCCGTTGACGAAGGCGGCCAGCGCCTCCGCGCGGCCAAAACCGAACGAATAGCGCGACGACGGCGGCCGCTTGGCGATCAGCTGCGCGAACAGCGCCAGCCCGAGCGACGCGGCATCGGTGACCATGTGGCCGGCATCGGAAATCAGCGCAAGGGAATTGGCCATGAAGCCGGCCACAACTTCGACACAGGCAAACACCAGCGTCAGGCCCACGGCCCAGGCAAGGATCGACTGGCTGCGGTCGGCGCGCTGGTGCTTGTACTTGGCGTCGCCCTTCAGGTGGGCGTGCAGGTGGCTGGTGGCGTTCATTATTGTCCGGTCGGGTGTGTCGCAAAAATATAGCACGCGTGCCGGGCGCGCATGATTTCGCATGGACGGCAGAGGGCGGTCCGGATGACGCCTCGCATGCCGGCAGTGAACGGATCAAATTTGACCCTTGTCATATTCGCGAGTCGTCCCTATAATGCTCGGCATTGGGCGGTTAGTTCAGCTGGTTAGAATACTTGGTCGACATCCAAGGGGTCGGGGATTCGAATTCCTCACCGCCCACCAGAATGCGAAGAGGTGCTCCACGGTGTGGGGCGGCCTCATCGAATTCAGGACAGCAAGGCAGTATGGTAGTGGAAGTGCAACGCAGTACAAGAGGGCGGTTAGTTCAGCTGGTTAGAATACTTGGTCGACATCCAAGGGGTCGGGGATTCGAATTCCTCACCGCCCACCAGAATTCGGTAGCAACTTGGCCGGCGCGGCAGTGCTGGCACATCAATATAAGAGCGAGAAAGGCAATCCGGTTATGACACCGCGAACTACAACCGTAAGGTTTGGTGAGTGACGCTAGTCGATCGGCTTTCTTTTGCTTTTTCAAATTGAAAGATAACGCGGCTAGTCCGCGTTTTTTTTCGTCCCCGTTTTCCCTTATTTTCAGTTGCGTTATTACGGCCCCGTGCCGATTGGAGATCAATGATGGTATCAGTCCGACTTCCCGATGGGTCCGTGCGCCAGTTCGACGCACCGGTTACTGTGGCCCAGGTGGCCTCCAACATCAGCACGAGCCTGGCCAAGGTCGCGCTCGCAGGCAAGGTCGACGGCAAGGTCGTCGATACCTCGTTCCTGATCGAGCAGGATGCGGACGTGGCGATCGTCACCGACAAGGATCCCGAGGGCCTGGACGTGATTCGCCACTCGGCCGCCCACCTGCTGGCCTACGCCGTCAAGGAGCTGTTCCCCGACGCGCAGGTGACGATCGGCCCGACGATCGAAAACGGTTTCTATTACGACTTCTCGTACAAGCGCCCGTTCACGCCGGATGACCTGGTGGCGATCGAGAAAAAGATGGCCGAGCTGGCCAAGAAGGACGAGCCGGTCACCCGCAAGGTGCTGCCGCGCGACGAGGCCGTGGCGTACTTCAAGTCGATCGGCGAACACTACAAGGCTGAAATCATCAGCTCGATCCCGGCCGGCGAAGACGTGTCGCTGTACAGCGAAGGCAAGTTCACCGACCTGTGCCGCGGCCCGCACGTGCCCTCGACCGGCAAGCTGAAAGTGTTCAAGCTGATGAAGCTGGCCGGCGCGTACTGGCGCGGCGACTCGAAGAACGAGATGCTGCAGCGCGTGTACGGCACCGCGTGGGCGAAAAAGGAAGACCAGGAGCAGTACCTGCACATGCTGGAGGAGGCGGAAAAGCGCGACCACCGGAAGCTGGGCAAGCAGCTGGACTTCTTCCACTTCCAGGACGAGGCGCCGGGCCTGGTGTTCTGGCACCCGAAGGGCTGGACGATCTGGCAGCAGGTCGAGCAGTACATGCGCAAGAAATACCAGGACAACGGCTACCAGGAAGTGAAGGCGCCGCAGATCCTGGATGCGAGCCTGTGGGCCAAGACCGGTCACTGGGATAACTACCGCGAAAACATGTTCGTCACGGAATCGGAAAACCGTTCGTATGCGCTCAAGCCGATGAACTGCCCGGGCCACGTGCAGATCTTCAATTCGGGCATGCGCTCGTACCGCGACCTGCCGCTGCGCTACGGCGAATTCGGCCAGTGCCACCGCAACGAACCGTCCGGCGCGCTGCACGGCATCATGCGCGTGCGCGGCTTTACCCAGGACGATGGCCACATCTTCTGCACGCACGAGCAGATCGAGCCGGAAGTGGTGGCGTTCCACCAGCAGGCGATGGAAGTCTACGAGGATTTCGACTTCACCAACATCGAGGTCAAGCTGGCGCTGCGTCCGGATAACCGGATCGGCACCGACGAAGTCTGGAACGATGCCGAGGAAGCGCTGCGCCAGGGCCTGCGCGCCTGCGGCGTGACGTGGACGGAGCTGCCGGGCGAGGGCGCGTTCTACGGTCCGAAGATCGAGTACCACCTGAAGGATTCGCTGGGCCGCCCATGGCAGGTCGGCACGATGCAGGTCGACTTCTTCATGCCGGAGCGCCTGGGCGCCGAGTACGTGGCGGTCGACAACTCGCGCAAGGTGCCGGTGATGCTGCACCGCGCGATCGTCGGTTCGATGGAGCGCTTCATCGGCATCCTGATCGAAAACTATGCCGGCGCGTTGCCGATGTGGCTGGCGCCGGTGCAGGTCGCCATCCTGAACATCTCCGACGGACAGGCCGAATATGCGACAGAACTGGCCGCCAGGCTGCGCAAGCTGGGCTACCGCGTCACGGCTGATTTGCGCAACGAGAAGATCACGTATAAAATACGTGAACATTCCGTCCAAAAATTGCCTTACATCCTGGTTATCGGGGATAAGGAGCGGGATGCCAATACCGTGGCCGTGCGTGCGCGGGGCAATGTCGATCTGGGTGTAATGTCCATCGATGCCCTGGTAGAGCGACTCTCTGATGATGTCGCCAACAAAGCCTGACGGGGCTTTCTAACGAAGCTCCGTAACCGGCCACCACATCAAATTTTTAAAGGAAACTGCAATAGCTACTGACAAGTCGCAGCATCGCATCAATGGCGAAATCACGGCACCGGAAATGCGTCTTTCCGGTGTCAATAATGAGCCGCTGGGCATCGTGAGCCTGGCCGAAGCCTTCCGCCTTGCGGAAGAAGCGAACGTGGACCTCGTGGAAATTGCGCCGACCGCGCAGCCACCGGTTTGCCGTCTGATGGATTACGGTAAGTTCAAGTACTCCGAGCAGAAGAAGGCGCACGAAGCCAAATTGAAGCAGAAAGTCATTTCGGTGAAGGAAGTCAAATTCCGCCCCGGTACTGACGATGGCGACTACAGCATCAAGCTGCGTAACCTGATCAAGTTCCTGGAGGATGGTGACAAGACGAAGATCACCCTCCGTTACCGTGGGCGCGAGATGGCCCACCAGGATATCGGCATGCGCATGCTGGAACGCCTGAAGGTGGATCTGGAGGAATTCGGCCAGGTCGAGCAGTTCCCCAAGATGGAAGGGCGTCAAATGATCATGATCATTGCCCCCAAGAAAAAAAATCCGCCGCGGTAATCCTGCAAAGCGGGCGCATTTCGGGTCCACCGTGCTCCGCATCGGCGGACCGACCGTACTCAAGTACGGTTCCGCGCGCTAGACCCGAACTGCATCCCGCTGCAGGTTACCGGGGCGGATTTCAACTATGCATCCGGCAATGATGGTGCGCAGTTGAAAAATTCGGTATAATTGCCGGCTGCCGATCAGCTGGTGTCGGACGCCTCGGGTCGGTCCGCCGCCGCGGTCGGACACCGGTTTTTGCTTCCGAAGCCGGCGAAAAGAATTTGCGGGATCAAATCCGCAACATGTAGTGGCCCCGCAGCCGCTGCATCAACAAGTGAAAGCAGGCACCCAAGCGCAACGTGTTGTTGCCACCTGCGATCCTGTTATTTGGAGCTGTCCGCGAGGACAGATGTGTTATGCCAAAAATGAAGACCAAAAGCTCTGCGAAGAAGCGTTTTCGCGTGCGTCCGGGTGGTACCGTCAAATCGGGTATGGCGTTCAAGCGTCACATCCTGACCAAGAAAACCACCAAAAACAAGCGTCAGCTGCGTGGCACCCGTAACATCAATGCGTCCGACGTCACCAGCGTCCTGCGCATGATGCCGTCCGCTTAATCTCACACTCATTAAGGAGCTACTATGCCTCGAGTAAAACGTGGGGTTACCGCGCGTGCCCGTCATAAAAAAGTATTAAACCAGGCCAAGGGTTACCGCGGTCGTCGCAGCAAGGTTTACCGTATTGCCAAGCAAGCAGTCATGCGCGCTGGCCAGTACGCCTACCGCGATCGTCGTAACAAGAAGCGCGTCTTCCGCGCACTGTGGATCACCCGTATCAACGCGGCTTCGCGCGAACACGGCCTGACCTACAGCGTCTTCATGAACGGCCTGAAGAAAGCTGCTATCGAACTGGACCGTAAGGTCCTGGCCGATATGGCTGTGATGGACAAGCCGGCGTTTGCCGCGATTGTCAACGCCGTGAAAGCAAAGATCGCTGCTGCTTAATTATCACTAAGCAATAGCAATCGATTGTTGCGTGCCGCCCGATGGGTGGTGCGAAGAGCGGGGCACGGGATAACGACCGGTGCCCCGTTTTACATTTCCAGCATAGGAAAATCAGTCGGATGAACTCCCTCGAACAAATCGTTTCCGTCGCGCAGGCTGACTTCCTCGCCGCCGCGGATGCCGCCGCACTTGAAAACGCCAAAGCCAGGTACCTTGGCAAGACTGGCCAGATTACCGAACTGATGAAGGGCCTCGGCAAGCTCGCACCCGAGGAAAAGAAAGCGCAAGGCGCGCTGATCAACGCCGCCAAAGGGCAGATCGAAGCCGCGCTGACCGCGCGCCGCGATGCCCTGGCCGATGCGCAGCTGCAGCAGCGCCTGAACGCCGAAGCGATCGACGTGACCCTGCCCGGCCGCGGCCGCGCTCCCGGTGGCATCCATCCGGTGATGCGCACGTGGGAACGGGTGGAGGCGATCTTCCGCTCGATCGGCTTCGACGTGGCCGGCGGCCCCGAAATCGAAACCGACTGGACCAACTTCACGGCGCTCAACAGCCCGGAAAACCACCCGGCCCGCTCGATGCAGGACACGTTCTACATCGAAGGCAACGACAGTACCGGCAAGCCGCTGCTGCTGCGCACGCACACCAGCCCGATGCAGGTGCGCTACGCCCGCAGCCACCAGCCGCCGATCAAGGTGATCGCGCCGGGCCGCACCTACCGCGTCGACAGCGACGCCACCCACTCGCCGATGTTCCACCAGGTCGAAGGCCTGTGGATCGCCGAGAACATCAGCTTTGCCGACCTGAAGGGCGTCTACCTGAACTTCGTGAAGGCCTTCTTCGAGACGGATGACCTGGAAGTGCGGTTCCGCCCGTCCTACTTCCCGTTCACCGAACCTTCGGCCGAGATCGATATCGCCTTCGGTTCCGGTCCGCTGAAGGGGCGCTGGCTGGAAGTATCCGGTTCGGGCCAGGTGCACCCGAGCGTGGTGCGCAATTTCGGGCTGGACCCGGAAAAATACATCGGCTTCGCGTTCGGCTCCGGCCTCGAGCGCCTGACGATGCTGCGCTATGGCGTCAACGACCTGCGCCTGTTCTACGAAGGCGACCTGCGCTTCCTGAAGCAGTTCAATTAATCGGCTCGATCCGTTCAAGCTGTCATTAATTTCGTTAACAAGAATTCAAGGCTGATCGATAATGCAATTCTCCGAAAACTGGCTCCGTACGATGGTCGATCCGAAGATGACTTCGGACGAGCTGTCCCACCTGCTGACGATGTCCGGCCTCGAAGTGGAAGAAGTGGAACCCGTCGCGCCGCCGTTCACCAACGTGGTGGTCGGCCACGTGCGCGAAGTGCAGAAGCACCCGAACGCGGATCGCCTGAACGTGTGCCAGGTCGACGTGGGCACCGGCACGCTGCTCAACATCGTGTGCGGCGCGCCGAACGTGCGCGAAGGCCTGCGCGTGGCATGCGCCACGGCCGGCGCCGTCCTGCCGCCGGGCGCGGACGGCAAGCCGTTCGAAATCAAGGTCGGGAAACTGCGCGGCGTCGAATCGCAAGGCATGCTGTGCTCGGCACGCGAACTGAAGCTCTCCGAAGACCATGGCGGCTTGCTGGAACTGCCGGACGATGCGCCGGTGGGCACCAATTTCCGCGATTACTACGCGCTGAACGACCTGAAATTCACCATCAAGCTGACGCCGAACAAGGCCGACTGCCTGTCCGTGCTGGGTGTGGCGCGCGAAGTGTCGGCGCTGACCGGCACGCCGCTCAACGCCCCGCAAAGTGCCCCCGTGGCCGTGACGCTCGATGAAACGCTGCCGGTGAAAATCGGCGCGCCGGACCTGTGTGGCCGCTTTGCCGGCCGCGTCATCCGCAACCTGGATGCGAAAGCCGCCACGCCGGACTGGATGAAGCAGCGCCTCGAGCGCAGCGGGCAGCGTTCGCTGTCTGCGCTGGTCGACATCTCGAACTACGTGATGCTGGAGCTGGGCCGCCCGTCGCACGTGTTCGACCTGGACAAGATCCACGGCGGCCTCGAGGTGCGCTGGGGCAGGGCAGGCGAATCGCTGAAGCTGCTGAACGGCAATACGGTCTCCGTCGACGAGTGGGTCGGCGTGGTGGCCGACGAGCAGAATGTGGAATCGCTGGCCGGCATCATGGGCGGCGACGCCACCGCCGTGTCGCTCGACACGACCAACGTCTACGTCGAAGCGGCGTTCTGGTGGCCGAACGCCATCCAGGGCCGCGCCCGCAAGTACAATTTCTCCACCGACGCGGCGCACCGCTTCGAGCGTGGCGTCGACTATGCCACGATCCCCGAGCACATCGAGCGCATCACCGCGCTGATCCTCGAAATCTGCGGCACGGCGGAGACGAAGGTGGGTCCGGTCGACGACCAGGTCGTCAACCTGCCGCAGCGCCGGCCCGTGCAGCTGCGCACCGCGCGCGCCCAGAAAGTGATCGGCGTGCCGCTGACCGACGAGGTCATCGGCGACATCTTCACGCGCCTGGCGCTGCCGTTCACCGTTGAAAACGGCGTGTTCTCGGTAACGGCGCCCAGCTACCGTTTCGACATCGAGATCGAGGAAGACCTGATCGAGGAAGTGGCGCGCGTCTACGGCTTCGAGAATATCCCGACCCGCGCGCCGGTCGCCGAGAACACGATGCATATCGCGCCGGAAAATACCCGCTCGATCTTCGCCGTGCGGCACCAGCTGGCCGACCTGGGCTACCAGGAAGTGGTCAACATGAGTTTCGTGGAAGCACAATGGGAACTGGACTTCAACGGCAACGCGGAACCGATCAGGCTGCAAAACCCGATCGCCAGCCAGTTGTCCGTGATGCGCTCGTCGCTGATCGGCAGCCTGGTGGCCAACGTGCGCTACAACGTCAACCGCAAGGCGCCGCGTGTGCGCGCGTTCGAGGTGGGCGCCGTGTACAGGCGCGATGCGACCGTCCAGGACGGCCCGCTGACGGTGGCCGGCTACGACCAGCCGCAGCGCGTGGGCGCGATCGCCTACGGTCCGCAGGCCGACGAGCAATGGGGCCTGCCAACCCGCGACGCCGATTTCTTCGATGCCAAGGCCGACCTGGAGGCGCTGTTTGCGCCCGCCCAGTTGCGCTTCGCCAGGCTGGAGCACCCGGCCCTGCACCCGGGCCGTGCCGCTTCGGTGTCGCTGGACGGCAAGGTGATCGGCTTCATTGGCGAGCTGCACCCGCGTTGGCTGCAGAAATACGACCTGCCGAAAGCGCCGGTCGTGTTCGAGGTTGATGTCGCTGCTTTGCAGCAACGCAAAGTTCCCGTGCATACCGAGATTTCGAAGTTCCCGGGCACCAGTCGCGACCTTGCTCTGGTGGTGCCGAACACCGTGGCGGTGCAGGAACTGCTCGATGTCTTCCATGCCGCCGCGACCGCGAGCGAACATGGGCGCATCGTGCAAGCCATTGTTTTGTTTGATGAATACCGTGGCGTCGGCCTCGCGTCGGACGAGAAATCGCTTGCTTTCCGCTTTAGCTTGCAAGATACTCAAACAACCCTGCAGGACGAAATCGTCGATGCGTTGATGGGTTCGTTGGCCGATGCGGCAACGCAAAAGCTTGGCGCCCGGCTCCGCAAATAACCGGAGCGCCGTGCGTCGAAGCGTTCGATTCGGTAGCGCCAGGCCGTGAACCGCTGCGTTAACACGGTGGTAACGCTGTTGTAACGTTGTGGTAACTTAGCGACAGCTTAAGCGCGGCAGTAATTACCGGTGCGAGCCTTCCGCGCACTGCAGTATTGATTCAGAATAGTCAACATTCAGGTTGTACTCAGCTTGTACTCAGCTTGTACTCAGTTTGTATTCAGTTCACATCAAGCGGGTCCGGCATGCCGGACCCACGTACTTTGTAAAGGCAGGGCAGCAAAATTAACAACAACGACACCGCGGTTATGCAATCTGCGCTGGATGCCGAGTTGCACAGCGCCATGCAGGTTGCAAAGGTACGCAAGGAAGCCGAACTGAGCTTGCCAACGCTGACGAAGGCCGAACTGGCCGAGCTGCTGTTCGAACAGGTCGGCCTGAACAAGCGCGAAGCCAAAGACATGGTCGAAACGTTTTTCGACGAAATTCGCAATGCGCTCGAGCGGGGCGAAGCTGTCAAGCTCTCCGGTTTCGGCAACTTCCAGCTGCGCGACAAGCCGCAGCGGCCGGGCCGTAACCCGAAAACGGGCGAAGAGATTCCGATCACGGCGCGCCGCGTCGTGACCTTCCATGCCAGCCAGAAGCTGAAGGGCATGGTGGAAGAAAGTGCCGCGCTGGCACGCGCAGCCTGATTAAAGGGAAGGCATGAACGATCGCCTCAGCAAGACCGAACTGGTCAGCTTGCCGCCGATTCCGGCCAAGCGTTATTTCACGATCGGCGAGGTCAGCGAACTGTGCGGTGTGAAGCCGCACGTGCTGCGCTATTGGGAGCAGGAATTTACCCAACTCAAGCCAGTCAAGCGTCGCGGCAACCGCCGTTATTACCAGCACCACGAAGTACTGTTGATCCGCCGTATCCGCGAACTGCTGTACGAGCAGGGCTTCACGATCAGTGGCGCGCGCAACAAGCTCGACAGTCGCGGCAGCGCCGGCCAGGAAGCGTATGATGACAACACGCCGCCGCCGCCGCCGCCGCTCGACCGGGAAATGATCCGCAGCGAACTGCTTGCGATCCTCAGCCTGTTGAAGTAAACGCAGCGCCGCCGGGCGCCGCCGGGGTCTATTATTTTGCAATCATTGTCTCTCCGTGTAGGCGCGACAATGGGTCAGAACGTTAAATGTTTGGTGTTACAATATCAACGTTAAAATTCTGTTAGTGAAAATACAGACGCTCGGCGAGCGATCCAGTGCTAATTTCCCAAGCTAGGGATATACGAGGGAAACAATGATACGCGTTGCCATTTGTGACGATCACCAGATAGTACGAGCAGGCTTCAAACAGATCTTTTCGCAATCGGACGAGTTTTCGGTTGTGGCCGAAGGCAGTACCGGGCGCGAGGCACTGGACTTTGCGCGCCGTGAAATCTGCGACGTCCTGCTGCTCGATATCGCCATGCCCGACCAGAGTGGTATCGATACGCTGCGCACGATTCGCCAGGGCCAGCCGGACTTGCCGGTGCTGATCCTGTCCGGCTACCCGGCACAGCAATATGCACTCAATCTGTTCAAGATGGGCGCCAACGGCTACCTGAACAAGGAATGCGAGGCGGACGAGCTGATCACCGCCGTGCGCACCGTGTTCCAGGGCCGTCGCTATGTGAGCTCCCAGGTCGGCGAACTGCTGGCGCAGAGCTTCGACCGCGATCCCAACACGGCCCTGCATACGGAACTTTCCGACCGCGAGTTCCAGGTATTCCTGCGGCTGGCGCGCGGCGCCACGGTGTCCGATATCGGTACCGCGCTCTCGCTCAGCATCAAGACCGTGAGCACCTACCGCACCCGGATCATGGAAAAGATGGGCTTGCAGTCGAACAGTGACCTGACCTACTATGCAATGAAGAACAACCTGCTGGACTGACAGCGGTCCGCATTCATCGTCACCGCCAGCACCGGTCCTTGCGGACCGGGTCTGGCGGTTTGTTTTTATGGGCGCTGCCGCCGCGGGTAGCATATTTGTTGTTCCTGAGAGCAATATTCCTGCGCTGCAGCATTTCCATGAGGCATTAAAGACGTGGCCCGGCTATAATGACCTGCCCGCCATCCGCGTCAGCGAAGGATGCTTCAGGATGTATTTCACAGCCAAGGCAGCGCCGCAACACCGGCTGCCCCTCTACAAGACCGTTCTGTGCGTCACGTGCGCACTGATCCTCATCGTCAACGGCCTGTTCCTGTTCCACAATCTCGAGGCGTTGAAAAGCGCCAATGCGCAGGTGCTGCAAAGCTCGCGCGTGGCCGAACGCCTGCAGTACCTCGATGTGCTGGTGCAGGATGCCGAAAGCAGCATGCGCGGCTATTTCATTTCCGGTAACGAGGTGTACCTGGGCCCCACGCGCACGGTCCTGAACCAGACCGAAGCCGAAGTGCGCCAGCTGCAAAAGCTGCTGGCCGACAATCCCGCGCAGTTGAAGAACCTGGCGCAGCTGAACACGCTGGTGCGCCGCAAGCTGACGATGCTGAACCAGGCAGTCGAGGTCTACCACCATGGCGGGCTTGCCGAGATCGTCAATATCTCTCGCTACGGCGACGAGCGCAGCGGCATGGACGAGATCCGGCTGCAGACGGTCATCATGATCCAGGAGCAGAACGAAACGCTCGATGCCCGCAGTGCGCGTTTCTACGACGAGTACCACAAGGCGCTGATGCTGGGCATGGTGATCAATGCGGGCGCGATCATCGTGCTGGTGATGTTCTACCAGCTGGTGCGCCGCAGCTACGTGCGGCAGGCCGCCGTGGAACATGCGCTCCAGCAATCGAATGAAAACCTCGAAGCCATGGTGGCGCAGCGTACCGAGCAGCTGTCGGTGCTGTCGCGCCACCTGATCACCATCAGCGAGGATGAAAAGTCGCGCCTGTCGCGCGAATTGCACGATGAAATGGGTGCCAACCTCACGTCGATCAGCATGGATATCGGCGCCGTCACCCAGCAATTGCAGAAAACGCACCCGGAACTGGCGGCCCAGCTGAAGCGGGCGCGCGGCACGCTGGTCGAAACGGTGGAGCTGAAACGGCGCATCATCGAGGATCTGCGGCCGAGCCTGCTGGACAACCTGGGCCTGTGCGCCGCCCTCGACAGCTACACGGACGATTTCACCCGGATGACCAAGCTGCCGTGCGACACCGAAATCGGCGCAGAAGTGGATGGCATCGTGCGCGCCGGCGACGCCAGCCTGTCGATCGCACTGTTCCGCATCGTGCAGGAATCGCTGACCAATATCCGCAAATACGCGCAGGCCAGCGAAGTGTCGGTCACGTTGAAGCAAACGGAGGAGGGGCTGGTGCTGCGCATCATCGACGACGGCATCGGCATCGCATCGGATACGCTTGCCAAGCCGATGTCGCATGGCATCCTGGGCATGCGCGAACGGGCATTGCTGCTGGGGGGTACGCTGACGATCCGCCGCGGGCGCGGCGACAGGGGAACGTGCATCGAAGCGCGCATTCCGCTGGGGAATGGCGCCTCGGTGGAAGGAAGTCCGGTGAAACTGTCGCTCAGCAACCCGCTACGTCAACGAGCAGACGATCATATTCCGTCTTCGCCACCTTGTAGCACTCGCCGGCATAGCGTTCCAGTCCAGCACGATCCAGTACAGTGATATTGCCGCGGCGGTAGGTGATCAGGCCATCGTCCTGCAGCTTGCCGGCGGCGGCGGTGATGCTCTCGCGGCGTACGCCCAGCATGATGGAGATCATTTCCTGCGTCACTTTCAGCTCGTTCGATGGCGAACGGTCCAGGCGATCGAGCAGCCAGCGGCACAGTTTCTGTTCGATCGAGCTGTGGCGGCCGCCCACGGCGTTCTGCGCCATCTGGGCGAACAGCGCGGTGTTGTAGCGCATCAACAGCTGCGGCAGGGCGCCGCCCTGGTTGAAGGCGTCGCGCAGCGCCTGCGCCTTCAGGCGGTAACCGTAACCGGCGCTTTGCACGACAGCCGTGCACATGGCCCGTTCGCCCGGGAACATTGACACGCCGACCACGCCTTCATGGCCGACGACCGCGATTTCCGTGGTGGCACCGTCTTCCATCACATACAGCAGCGACACGATGGCGGTGGTGGGGAAGTACACGTTTTCGAGCTTGCTGCCGTATTCGAACAGCTCCTTGCCGAACGGCAGCTGCACCAGTTCCAGGTGTTCGAACAACGACTCCAGCACGTCGCGCGGCAAGGCGGCCAGCAATTCGTTTTGCTGGGTACCGCTATAGCTGATGACAGGCCTGGTGGCTTCCCGCGCGCCGCCGACGAGCGGCATCGTGGATTTTTCGGAAATGCCAAATTGAGTGTTGTTCATTTTATCCTCACGAGCTTAAGTACAGGAGTGCGTGCCGGTCGCTTCATTTATCGTTTGCGGTCATCGGTTAGATGCCGCACGGCGCCGATCGCGTTGGTAGTACTTTAAGTTCTTATGTAGGTAACGAACATAAGACGGGTTTCCGCCGGGGTGTAGGCTCGTGTGATCACCCCATGTCAGCCTAGTCCTACGGCAACTATCTATTTTCATACCAAAATGCGCAACAGCCCGGCGCACGATTGCGAGGCACCCCCGTCTTGCTGGCTGGAGAGCGAGGCCCAGCCTTGGTTCCCCTGTATTTCCAGCTATCCGTACGGCAGCGAACATTGCTGTGGGAAATAGACAGCCTGACAGGCGAAAACGGTCGAGCAGAGCATCACGGATGAGCGATTCGTCCTGGACGAGGTGTCCTCCTACAGGGGCTTGAAGTCGTGGCTCGACAGTAGGCGTGTTCATATGGCCGGGAAGAAAATGGCATCGACGCCAATACACATGCAATACAAATAAGACCCTCTTGCCCTGGACTAGTTCAATCCGATGATGGACGGCCGGATTTCGTCATGTGTTTCCACTATTACCTGTTTCATTTAAGTAATTAATACCGCTGCGTTCCCACAACAAACATTTGGCGAACCTGATTTCAGTGACATTTCCCGGTGGAAAATCTCTTCAAAACGCACTAAACTTGCCGTACATCAATACGAGGTTCCCCATGACGCGTTCGCAAGCCGGTTTCACCCTGATCGAAGTGCTGGTCACCGTCGTGATCGTCGGCATACTGTCCGCCGTGGCGATCCCGGCATATTCGGGCCACGTCACGCGCTCGCGCACCGCCGAGGCGTTCACGGCGCTGGGTGCGGCGCAGGCGAATGCGGAACAGTTCTGGGGCAACAACCGCACGTATGCCGGGTACGACGGCGCCAGTGCCTTTCCCGCTGCTACGCCCAATTTCACCTACGCGCTGAGCAACGCCACCGCGTCCACGTTCACGATCACCGCGACCGGCCGTGCCAGGATGACCGGTTTTACGTACACGATCGACCAGAACGGCACCCGCGCCACCACGGCCACGGCGGGCTGGGGCACCAACACGGCGTGCTGGGTCGACAAGAAGGGCGGTCAATGCTCCAGCTGAAGCCCCGGCTGCGCAAAGGCGGCTACACGCTGATCGAGGTGATGGTGGGTGTCGCCATCCTCGGCATCCTGCTGGCCGTGGGCATTCCCAACATGACGGACTGGATCGCCGCCAACAAGGCCCGCGCGGCCTCCGGGTTCTACCTGGACGGCCTGTCGATGGCCCGCCGCCAGGCCGTCGTACACAATGCGCGCAGCCGTTTCATACTCACGCCGGGCACCAACGGCCAATTCGACTGGCAGGTGGACCTGTGCTTCCCGGTGCCGGGCACCCCGTGCGCGGACGACGAGGGCAACTGGTCGACCACGGCCGCCGCATCGGCCGGCGATCCCGAGGGGACCGCCGGCTTCCGCTCGGTGTTCCGCTCCGCCGCATCGCTGCCGCCGTCGAGCGTGCTGGTGCCATCCGTGGCGCCGGCCGGGGCCAGCGCGGTGTATTTCACGGAGCTGGGCTGGGTCGATACGACGATCGCCGGCCGCCTGGCGCGGCTGCGCCTGGACCCGTCGGGCGCGCTGGCCGGCGATGTGCGCGCCGCCGCGGTGGCCGTCACGCTGGCCGGCATGGCCGCCCAGTGCAATCCGGCCGCAGCCGTACCCGATTCGCGGGCCTGTCCGCCATGAACCGCATGATCCGCCGCCAGCAGGGCGTGGCGCTGCTCGAAGCGCTGGTCGCCGTCGTCATCCTGGCGCTCGGCCTGCTGGGCACGATCGGGCTGCAGGCGCGTTCGTACTCGGCCCTGGCCGATTCGGCGATGCGGGCCGAAGCCACGCTGGCGGCCGACCGCCTGGTCGGCATCATGAACAACGACGTGGCCAACCTTGCCGCCTACCAGGTGGCGCTCGACGCCACCGCGCCGGCGGCGCTGGCCGCGTGGGCAAGCGAAACGTCCGCCGCGATGCCCGGCGCGCGCTACAGTGTCGCCGTGGTGCCCGAGGCGGACCGCACCCGTGTCGAAGTCGCGCTCCACTGGCGCCGCAAGCAGGGCGATGCGGACAGCCGGCATCTCGTCACCGCCTACATAAGATGAAGCGGCCGATGCACACAGCACGGCCACGGCAGCGCGGCTTTTCGATCGTCGAGCTGATGGTCTCCGTCGTCATCGGGCTGCTGGCGGTGATGTTCGCCACGCGGCTGATGGTCAACGGCGAGCAGAGCAAGGCCGCCTCGGTCGGCGGCTCGGATGCCATGCAGAACGGCATGCTGGCGCTGTTCTCGATCACCACCGATGCATCCCAGGCCGGCTGGGGCCTGAACGACGACCTGCTCAACGGCTGCAACACGCGCATGACGGATACACAAGGTTTCGCGCTGGCCGCCGCCATGCGCGACGGCGCCGCGATCACGCCGCTGGCGCCGGCGGTGATCGCCGACGGCGGCCAGGGCTCCGATTCCCTGACACTGTATTCCGGCACCGGCCTGGCCGGCGTCGGCTCCACGCGCGTCTGGCAGAACTACATCGGCGGCACATCGATCGGCGTCGACAGCGTCGCGCCCTTCGGCTTCAACCAGGGCGACGTCATCGTCGTCGCGCCGGAGCCGGCCGGCGCCGGCTGCACGCTGGCGCAGATCTCGGCGGCGCCCGCCGCCAGCACGCTGCAGATCGCCGCCGGCGCCGCATACCGCTACAACACGGGCAACCTGGGCACCAACTACAACGGCGGGCAGGCGCGCGTGTTCAACCTCGGCGCGGCGGGCAAGCTGTCGTTCCACACCTGGTCGGTGGCGAACGGCGTGCTGCAACTGCGCGCCACCGACCTGGCGGGCACCGGCGGCCAGCCGCAGGCCGTGGTCGGCAACGTGGTCGCGCTGAAGGCGCAATATGGTTTCGACACCCGCGCCGGCACCGCCTTCGCGCCGAAAGGCGGCATGAAGGTCGGGCGCTGGAGCGCGGCGATGATCGATGCGGACGGCGACGGCAGCACCGGCGCGGCCGGCGACTGGCAGCGCATCGCCGCCCTGCGGATCGCCGTGATCGCCCGCAGCGCGGTGCCCGAGCGCCCCGCGACGCGGCAGGCCACCTGCACGGCCACCACCGCGCCGCTGACGGTGTTCGGCAGCGCCGTGCCGGCAGGCGTGAACGCCAGCCCGGCCCAGGTGGCGCTGGCGGTGCCGAACGATACCGTGAGCTGGACCTGTTACCGTTACCGCGTGTTCGAAACGATCGTGCCGATCCGTAACGCCGGGTGGCGGCCATGAGGCATGCGCACATCCAGCGCGGCATCGCGCTCCCGGTCATGCTGATCATGCTCGTGGTGATGATGGTCAGCAGCATCTACCTGCTGCGCTCCACCAACTCGACGGCGCTGACGGCATCGAACCTGGCCTACGAGGATGCGCTGTCGAAAGCTGCCGACCTGGGCATCCATACGGCGTACAACTGGCTGAACAGCCTGCCGAACAAGAACGTGCTGTACAACGACGTACCCGCCGCCGGCTACGTAGCCACGGTCAACCCGGGGGCGGGGCAGGGCGTGTCCAATCCGGCATTCTGGAACGGCGCCGTCACCGTGTGGGATGCCGGCCGGCGCAACCAGGTGCAGTACGTGATCCACCGCATGTGCCAGTTCACCGGCGCCTACAATGCGGTCAATCCGGCCAACAACTGCACGCTCACGGCGGCGCGCCAGAACCTGCAGGCCAGAACACGGGCCGGCGACAGCCTGTCTTCCGATGCGCCGGCCTACCAGGGCAAGCCGCAGCTGCACTACCTGATCACCGCGCGGATCACCGGCGCGCGCGGCGGCAATGTGATGAACCAGGCCGTGGTCATGATGGGCCCGTAGCAGGGATACGAAGCGATGATGAATTATTTGACCCGACTGCTGTTGCTCGCGCTGGCGTGCCTGCCCGGCCTGCCGCAGGCCGCCACCACGAATATCGCCCAGGTGCCGCTGCTGAACATCGCCGGCACCGGCACCGTCAAGCCGAACCTGATGCTGCTGTTCGATAACTCCGGCTCGATGGACCAGACCTACACGCCGGACTACGTGAACGACAACCTGTGCCGCTCGCGCCTCACGCTGTCCGCCGGCATCACCTCGTGCAACGTCGGCCATCCGCCGTTCATGAGCCCGGACTTCAACCGCCAGTACTACAACCCGCGCATCCGCTACCAGGCGCCGATCCAGTGGGACGGCACGTATTACCCGGACATGACGGCCGCGCAGACGGCCAGCTGGACCAGCGTGCCCAGCGACGGCTTCGGCCGCAGCAACACCAACCTGTATGGCGTTTCCGACAACGCCATCAACCTGGTCACGGGCTTTCCCGACCTGAAGTGGTGCAACGCCAGCGACGAAACGGATTGCCGCGTCAACACCGCCACCTACACTTACCCGGACAACAGCTTCTACAACGCGGCCGCCATCAGCGGCGGCCCGTACTACTACAACATCACCGTGTCCGAATACTGCCGCGACGAGCGGCTCACCTCGTGCACGTCGGTGGCGGCCGGTGCCGCCGCGCCGGCCGGCTACCCGGTGGCGGCCACCGTGCGCTGGTGCAGCAACCGCGCGCTGACCACGTGCCAGGCCAAGCGGGTGGGCAGCTACGTGTATCCCAAGTATTCGACGCCGCCGTCGTCGGCCATCGCGCACGGCACGATCACGCTCGGTACCACGCTTTCCACGTCGGCGATGCAGATCGCCTCGGTCACCGTCATCAACCCGGCGGCGCCGGATTCGCCGATCACGATCAGCAACGGCACCGTCAACGCGGCGAACGGCACCACCACGGCGGCGCGCCAGCAGGCACTGGCCATCCAAGTCGCGGCCGGCATCATCGCGCGTACCGGCCTGGGTGCCAACTCCTACTGGGCCTGCGTGCGCACGCCGACCGGCGCGCCGTCCGTGCCAGCCTGTTCATCGCTCGGCATCGCGCTCACATCGGACAACGTGGTGGCCGTCATCCCCGTCAATTGCGCGGGCAGCACCAAGTCGCTGACGAACTGCAGCACCATCCGCGAAGACTCCGCGCTGAACACGCGGCAGGGCTGGGGGCTGGAAGTGGATGCGCCTTCGGTGCAGACCACGCCGGCCACCACCGGCCAGCCGCCCACCGCGCTGCTGCGCATCGGCGGCAGCGGCTCGATGCGCAACAACGGCAGCATCACCAATATCAAGCTGGGTTCCACGCAAATCACAGGTACCGTGGCGCTGAAGAACATGTCGGCGGCGCAGTCGGCGGTGGCGATCGTGCAGGCGATCAATGCCTATGCCACACGCGCCACGCACCGCGCCTACCTGGGCGGCGACGCCACCACCGGCGTGTGCGCCAACGAGCCGTCCACCACGGTGTGCGTGGTGAACATCAACGCCACGGCGAATGGCGCGGCGCTGACCGGCAGCGTGGCGAACAACAACAACGTGGCGTTCAGCACCGTCGCCGCCACCAGTATCGTCGAAGGCATTCCGGTCACGGCCACCGCGCTGTCGTCGGCCCCGAATGCGTTCTCGCGCGTCAACATCGTGGCGGGCCGCACCTATCCGAAGGCGGCCGCGCGCGGCGACTGCGTGGCGCAGACCTCGGTCTGCACCTACGACGAGGAAATGACCAACTTCGCCAACTGGTATGCGTATTACAAGAACCGGCTGCAGATGATGAAGACATCGGTCGGCATCGCCTTCGCCGCGATCAACGCCAACTACCGGGTCGGCTTCGTGCGGCTGTCGCAGGCGGGCGCCGGCAGCGCGATCGACCTGAAGCCGGCCGACTTCACCGGCACCGCGCGCAGCACCTGGTACAGCACGCTGTACAACGTGACCAGCAGCGGCTCCACGCCGATCCGCACCGCGCTGGACAACGTGGGCCGCATGTTTTCCAACAAGACTCCCTACAACTACGGCTCGGGGCAGGAAGTGGTGCAGTTCCCCTGCCAGCAGAATTTCACCATCCTCACCACCGACGGCTACTGGAACGGCAGCTCCACCGACAACGTGGAAAGCAACGACAACCAGGAAAACGCGGCGCGCTTCTGCACCTGGGGGCGGGGCTGCGTCGATACGCGCAGCCAGTCGCAGCCGTCGATCTCCGACGTGGCGCTGCACTGGTATAACGGCGGATCGTCGACGACGACCGTTTCGCTCCGCCCGGACCTGGAGCCGGACATGACGAAGCCCGGCCAGGTGCCGGCCGCCGAAGGCGAGAACACGCACCTGCACATGAACACCTACACGCTGGGCCTGGGCATGGATGGCGTGATGACCTACGAGGCGAACTACGACACGGCGCCGAAGGCCGGCGGCGACTTCTACAACCTGATCACGCGCGTGCAGACCGGCTGTCCGTGGAACAACAACGGCCCGTACGTATGGCCGAACCCGGACGTGACGAACGCCGGCAACACCGTGCAGGAGCGGGTGGACGACCTGTGGCACGCGGCCATCAACGGCCACGGCAAGTACTTCAGCGCCAACGAGCCGCGCGAGGTGGTGGACGGCCTGTCGTCCGCGCTGGCGAACATGCAGGTCACGCTGGGCGCCGCCTCGGCCGCCGCCACGTCCACGCCAAACATCTCGCTGCAGGACAACGACATTTTCTCGGACACCTTCACCACCGTGAAATGGTATGGCGAGCTGTCGGACCGGAAGATCGATCCCACCACCGGGATCGTCGGCACCGGCACGGTGTGGACGACGACGGACACGGTCGGCGAGAAGGTCGCCGCCGCCAGCGACACGCGCAGCATCTTCATGGCCGGCACCGGCGCCCTGAAGGCATTCCGCTACGACGGCATGACGGCGCAGGAAAAGGCGTGGTTCAACGGCCAGTGCCCGGACCTGCCGCAGTGCACGCTGCTGTCCACCGCCGACCGCGCGCTCGTCAACAGCGGCGACAACATGGTGAACTGGCTGCGCGGCCAGCAGCAGCACGCCAACGACCGCATCTTCCGCGCCTACTCGATGAGCAGCGACACGCCGTCGATTCCCATCGTGCTGGGCGACATCGCCTCGTCGAAGCCGGCCTACGTGCGCGATCCCCGCAAGGCCTACACCGACAACGACTACAGCGCCTTCCGCGATGCGCAGACGGCGGCGCGTCCGGTGGCGACCGTGTACACCGCCGCCAACGACGGCATGCTGCATGCGTTTTCCGCCGCCGACGGCGAGGAAGTATGGGCCTACGTGCCGCGCATCACGATGAAGAAGCTGCCGGCATTGTCCAGCACCACGTATGCGACGAACCACCAGTTCACCACGGACGGCTCGCCGGAGGTGGCGGACGTGTACTTCAACGGCGCCTGGCGCACGGTGCTGGTGGCCGGCCTGAACGCCGGCGGCCGCGGCTACTATGCGCTGGACATCACCGATCCGCGCCAGCCGAAGCAGCTGTGGGAGCTGTGCGCCGATGCGGACGTGTGCGCCAACGCGGTGCCGAACCTGGGCCTGTCGTTCGGCAACCCGCAGTTCGGCACGTGGAAGGACGGCTCGGGCGCCGCGCGCTGGGTGGTGTTCCTCACCTCCGGCTACAACAACGTGCCGGGCGTGGACGGCGTCGACACCGGCGACGGCAAGGGCTACCTGTTCATCGTCGACATCGCCACAGGCGCCGTGCTCAAGACCGTGACCACCAACAGCGGCGACACCGCCACGCCCTCGGGCCTGGCGAAGATCACCGCGATCACGCCCGACCCGAACGGCGACCCGCTCGTCTCGTATATCTACGGCGGCGACAACCAGGGGCAGATGTGGCGCTTCGACCTGACCGCCACGAACGGCAGCGTGGGCGTGCTGAAGATGGGCGACGCGGGCGCCGCCCAGCCGGTGACCACGCGGCCCGACGTCACGCTGTGCGCCGTGGACGGCAGCACGGAGCCGCAGCGCGTGGTGCTGTTCGGTACCGGACGCCTGCTCGACGTGCCCGATACCACCAGCACCGACGTGCAGAGCCTGTACGCGCTGAAGGATACCGGCACCGCCGTCAACGTGCGCGGCGCGGCGATGGAACAGCAAACGCTGAGCAACGCCGGCGCGGGTACCAACACCAGTTCCTACCAGATCACCGACGACGCGGCCGACCTGAAGCAGAAAAGCGGCTGGTTCTTCGACTGGCGGCTGAACCCTGGCGAGCGGATGAACATCGACCCGAAGATCGTCAGCGGCGTGGCCAACGTGGTCACGAACCTGCCGACGTCGTCGTCGTCCTGCTCGGTGGGCGGCACCAGCAATGCGTACGCGGTGGACGTGTGCCGCGGCGTGGGCATCAACGGCCTGGTCGTCGGCAGCACGCTGTCGAACACTTCCGCGGCGGTCGGCTTCATCATCGTGCGGCTGCCGAGCGGCCAGCTGAAGATGATCGCCACCACGGCCAAGGGCGAAACGCTGACCCGGCCGATCGTCGAACTCGACTCCGAAGGCGCCCACCCGGTCGGCTGGCGCCGCGTCAAGGGCGATTGAATGGCTGAGCCTGTGTCACTTTGGTGCCAGGCACCAAAGTGACACAGGCTCAGCCATGAACGGATGTTCTCCTGACGGCGTTCTCTCCGTGTCACGGGAGTCTGCGGATCGATCTGCATTGCCGAGTTCGTGTCACATCGGTGCCTGTCACATCGGTGCCTGGCACCAATGTGACACGGGCTCGGCTGTACTGGCCTTGACACATCGGTGCCTGGCACCAATGTGACACGGGCTCGGCTGTACTGGCCTTAAAATCGCCCGGTGCAGGCCAAAAAACGGTAAAATCTCCGGTTTTCCGTCGAGCCGAACCGTTGGCCGCCACCATGTCCGAAGAAATCGAAGTTACCAGTCAAGAAACCGCCGCCAAGGCACCGTCGCTGATCGCCCGCGAGGTGCAGCGCCGCCGCACGTTCGGCATCATTTCCCACCCCGATGCGGGCAAGACGACGCTGACCGAGAAGCTGCTGCTGTTCTCGGGCGCGATCCAGATGGCCGGCACCGTGAAGGCGCGCAAGAGCGCGCGCCACGCCACGTCGGACTGGATGGAAATCGAGAAGCAGCGCGGCATTTCGGTGGCGTCGTCGGTGATGCAGTTCGATTTCCGCGACCACATCATCAACCTGCTCGACACGCCCGGCCACCAGGACTTCTCGGAAGACACTTACCGCGTGCTGACCGCGGTCGACTCGGCGCTGATGGTGATCGATGCCGCGAAAGGCGTCGAGGCGCAGACGATCAAGCTGCTCGACGTTTGCCGCATGCGCAACACGCCGATCGTCACGTTCATGAACAAGATGGACCGCGAGACCCGCGATCCGCTCGAACTGCTCGACGAGCTGGAATCGGTGCTGAAGATCCAGTGCGCGCCGGTCACGTGGCCGATCGGCATGGGCAAGAACTTCCGTGGCGTGTATCACCTGCTGCGTGACGAGGTGCTGCTGTTCCGCGCCGGCCTGGAAAGCGCCAGCCAGACCTTCGAAGTCATCAAGGGCATCGACAACCCGAAACTGCAGGAGATGTTCCCGCTCGAGATGGACCAGCTGCGCATGGAAGTGGAGCTCGTCCACGGCGCATCGCATCCGTTCGACCTGCAGGAATTCCTGGCCGGCATCCAGACGCCCGTGTTCTTCGGGTCCGCGATCAACAACTTCGGCGTGCGCGAGATCCTGTCGGCGCTGGTCGACTGGGCGCCGCCGCCGCGCGAGCGCGATGCCACCGTGCGTTCGGTCGAGCCGACCGAGCAGCCGTTCTCCGGCTTCGTGTTCAAGATCCAGGCCAACATGGACCCGGCGCACCGCGACCGCATCGCCTTCCTGCGCGTGTGCTCAGGCCGCTTCGAGCGGGGCATGAAGGTCAAGCACCTGCGGCTCGGCCGCGAAGTGAAGGTGTCGTCCGTCGTCACGTTCATGGCCTCGTCGCGCGAACAGGTGGAAGAGGCCTTCGCCGGCGACATCATCGGCCTGCCGAACCACGGCAACATGCAGATCGGCGACAGCTTCTCCGAAGGCGAGCAGCTGCAGTTCACCGGCATTCCGTACTTCGCGCCGGACTTCTTCCGCCAGGTGCGCATCCGCAATCCGCTGAAGATCAAGCAGCTCCACAAGGGCCTGCAGCAGCTGGGCGAAGAGGGCGCCGTGCAGGTGTTCAAGCCGGTGCAGGGCGGCGAGCTGGTGCTGGGCGCGGTCGGCGTGCTGCAGTTCGAAGTGGTCGCCAGCCGGCTGATGAACGAATACGGCGTCGATGCCGTGTTCGAAGGCACCAGCATCAGCAGCGCGCGCTGGGTCTCGTCGGACGACAAGAAGGCCCTGGCCGACTTCGAAGCGGCCCTGGGCCACAACGTCGCCTACGATGCGGCCGGCAACCTGGCCTACCTCGCCACCTCCGGCGTCAACCTGCGCCTCACGCAGGAGCGCTGGCCGAAGCTGACGTTCCACGCCACCCGCGAGCACGCCACCAAGCTGTCGTAGCCAGCCCGAAACACCATCCCGAACCGCGCCCAGTGCGCGGTTTTTCGTTGTAATCCCCCAACGGGGACAGTCCCTGAGCCTACCCCTCGAATTCCCAAGTGCGGACCATCGAAACGAGTTCGATAAATGCATATTTGATGGCCGATGGGGAGAGCCTGGGTCGACGATAGTCGTCGACCCAGTGCATTGCCAACGAGAAGATTGAAAGGCAGCTGCCTGCCTTGGGATGGCTGCCGTAGTGGACTTCATAGCCAGCCGCTCGTGCCGCTAAGCCGATCAGCCATAAGGCATAAGTGAGCAATGCACCGATTAGTAAAAGTGCCGCCAGACGAAGCAGGCTTGTAGTCTGGCTATGTCGCAGTGCCATTCCCCATTTGGCATTCTTCAGGTCGCGGAAAGTCTGCTCGATTTGCATGCGCCCAGAGTAAATTTTGATGATGTCGTCTGCACGAAGCTGTGCCAGTGCTGGCGAAACGGCGAGTAGCCAAGGCTCACATTGGGCAGCGCTGTTTTTCTTGCTGTGGTGCGCGCGCGCAGGTTGACCGGATTTCGTCAAGCAATGCCGTCCTTTCGATTTGGACTTGTACAGCACTAATCGGCAGTCGACAGGGTTGGAGCGGACATGAAAAAAATAGCCCAAATCGCGCGCTTTTGCGGTAGCTCTTGAGTACAAGCTTTTGCAGCCGAACCAGTCGTTGCCGTTCTGTTGGCACACCAAATCACGGTTGCGTATCCGTCCGACCCAGCCAAAGCCGAGCTGATTGAGCGTTTTAAACCACGTAGCACGAAATCCTGCATCGGTGATGATGATGGCGCGACAGTGCGCTGGCAGGATGGTTTTCAGGGTCTTCATGAAGCACTTATGGACCAAAGATGCCGCGAGCCTCTCCTGAGGGTGGACCTCCTCGTAGAGCGTAAAGGCGCGTCCTTCGATGATGGCTGCTGCACGCAGCAATTGAGCACTGCCATCTGCGCGAATTTCTGACCAATCTACTGCTACCTGCACGTATTGCCTGGATTGAAGAAGGCGTTGGCTCATTGCTCGGTATATCTGCACCCGCTCTTTGGCCAGATGGGGATTGCTCAGCAAACGGTCACAGCACTTGATGCGATGCCGAAGACTTGTTTGTGACCTGAGCTGCTTACCGATGCGTACAACGCCCAGCCCGGCACGAGCTGCAGCTTGCACAATTTGAGCTAGGCAAGCTCGGCGTTTAGCGTGAATTGATGGGCACTCCTGCCCCAACAATCGTTGTATGATTTGGCGTGCATGCATGGTCCGTGCCTTTCATTTGCAGTTTGGTCGCTACGAATGAAAGGGCTAACACGGCCATGCATGTGCCGTTTTTGGGATTGAAGTTAACAGCTTCCCATATGGTTTACAACAAAAATTTGAGGGGTAGGCTCAGGGACAGTCCCCGATTTTTTTCAACAGTGGCGTTGCCGCCAGTATTCCCTGTTGACAGGTCCGGTGTCTATGTATACTGTATTAGTCACTTAATACAGTTATACACAACCATGACCGGGCATACCGCACTGCTTTTTTCCATCACCACCGGATCGCCGGAGCCGATCTATCGCCAGCTCATGGAGCAGGTCAGGCGGCTCGCCGCGGCCGGGGTGCTGGCGCCGGGCGACACGCTGCCGTCCGTGCGCGAAGTGGCGGGCGCACTTGCCGTCAATCCGATGACGGTCTCCAAGGCATACAACCTGCTGGAAATGGAAGGCGTGCTGGAGCGCATCCGCGGCCAGGGCATGCAGGTGGCGCAACGCCCGGCCGCCGGTCGAGGCGGGCGCGAAGCACTGCTGCGGCCGGCGCTGGAGCGCGCCGCCCGCGAAGCACGCCAGCTGGAGCTGGACGATCACACGATCCTCGAACTGTTCAAACAAGTCCTGAAGGAAGCGAAATGACAACACCGGTGGTGGCAATGAAGGGAATCACACGCACGTTCGGCAGCCGTTCCGTGCTGCGCGGCGTCGACTGGCAGATCGACAGCGGCGAAGTGATCGGCCTGCTGGGCCGCAACGGCGCCGGCAAGTCCACGCTGATCGAGTGCATGCTGGGGCTGCGTGAAATGGATCCCGGCACCGTCATGCTGTTCGGCGAGCCGGCCGGCGACCTGTCCGAGGCGGCACGCGCCCGCATCGGCTACGTGCCGCAAAAATCCGACCTGTTCGACTGGCTCACGCCCGACCAGCTGCTGGCATACTTCCGCACGCTGTACCCGCGCTGGAACGAGCACAAGGTGGAACACCTGCTGGGGCGCTGGGGCTTCGATGCGCAGGCGCGGCGGCAGCGCATCGCCGACCTGTCCGGCGGCCAGCAGCAGCGCCTGTCGATCATCCGCGCGCTGGCGCCGGAGCCGGACCTGCTGGTGCTGGACGAGCCGGTGGCCAGCCTCGACCCGGTCGGCCGGCGCGACTTCCTGCGCGAGCTGGTCGACGACGTGATCGAGCGCG
This sequence comes from Pseudoduganella dura, assembly GCF_009727155.1. NCBI lineage: Bacteria > Pseudomonadati > Pseudomonadota > Betaproteobacteria > Burkholderiales > Oxalobacteraceae > Pseudoduganella > Pseudoduganella dura. Next base: position 5,755,401 of record NZ_WNWM01000002.1, read on the forward strand.
GCACCACGGTGCTGTTCTCGACGCACATCCTGTCCGATCTCGAAAGGATCGCGGTGGACGTGGCATTCCTGAAGGAGGGCCGCATCGCGCTGCAGGCACCGCTCGACGACCTGCTCGAAAGCACCCGCCGCGTCACCGGAGACCCGGACGCACTGGCCACGCTGCGGCTCGACCAGGAACTGGGCCGCGTGCGCCACCAGGATGGCGCGTTCAGCATCGTGGCGCGGCTGACCCCGCAGGAATCGGCGAGGCTGCATGCGGCGCCCGGCGTGCGCATCGATCCCGTATCGCTGGAAGACCTGTTCGAAGAGGTGACGCGATGAACGCCTGGCGCCAGTTGCTGGTCCAGACAGTATTGCGCCACCGGGCGCAGGGCCCGCTGTGGCAGACGTGGAGCCTGCTGGGGGCGCTGCTGCTGACGCTGGCAGGACTGTTGTCGGGCGTTTTGCCGCCGCAGGTTGCGGCAATCCTGGCGGGCGTGCTGGTGTTTGCCGTCACGCTGTGGTGGTGGGCCCTGTTCCTGCAGACGGCGATGCGCCTGAACACGCCGGCGGCGGCCTGCCTGGTGCCGGGCATGCGCCGCCGGCTGATGACGCTGACAGCGGCGCTCTGGATCATCGGCAGCCTGCCGCAGGCTGCGCTGTTCGGCGCCGCGAGCGGCCATTTCGGTTACGGATGGCTGCTTTCCACCGCACTACTGCTGTTCATTGCGATCTGCTGCCGTTACCTGTGGCTCGCGTTCCTGCCGTCGCCGCTGTGGCTGGTCAACCAGGCAAGCGGCAACCCGGCGATGGTGATGGTTGCCTCGCTCAGGAGCGCGGGTGAAGCGGTCGTGGTGTCCGCCGGCATGCTGCTGCTCGTGGTGCTGGGTGGCATGGTGCTGCGCCTCGTATTTCCGCGCGGCGGCGACGCCCACCACCGGATCGGCGAATGCATCGAGCGGCGCACGCGCAACCTGAAGCAGGGCGGCCTGGTGCCGGCCGATGGCGGGATGTCGCGGATGCTTGGCATTGTCTATCGCGCACGGCTGACGGCCCGGGGCAGCGCCGGCGCACGCCTGCTCGATGCGCTGGGCGCGCGTGCCCATTGGGGCTGGCCGGTGATGGGCATCGCCGCGATCGCTGCCGCCGCGCTGGCGTGGCGCGCCCTGGCCGAGCCGGCCACGATGCGGATCTTCATGCCGATGGTGCTGATGGCCATGCTGCTGCTGGTTATCACGCATGTCGAGGCGGTGCTCGCCGCCCTGAAAGGTTCGGCGGTCGAGCAGGGCATCCTGCGGCTCGTACCTGCCGCACCGCCAGTGCGCGACCTGAACCGGCAACTGGCGCTGGCGCTGCTGGCGCGCTTCGGTATCGTCTGGTGTGCCTACCTGGCCTGCAGCATCGTGGTGGTCGTCACCACCACGCAACCCTGGGGCGCATGGCTGTGCTGCACCGCGATGTCGGTGGCGATCGCGCCGGCGCTATTGCGCGACCATGCACGGCATCCCGGCTGGCCTTTGTCGCAATGGACGGCCGGTGCCGTGATGCTCGTGATGCTGTCGTTGGGCGGCATGGTGGAGCATGGGGCAATAGCCATCGGATTGGTGACTGCGGTTGCTACGGCGCTGCTGGCAGGTACCGCCATCGCGCTGGCCTGGCGCTGGCGCCGCGCCATCGCCGCCGCGCCGGCGTTCCCGGCCGGGCGGCTCGCTGCCTGATCACCTGGCCGGCGTGGCCAGCGGCTGCCCCTTCTCGACGACATACACGCCCACCAGCTTCGTGGTGGTGCTGCCCGGATTGCGCGCATCGTGCACGACGCCGGCGGGGATGATGATGGCCTCGCCGGCCTTGACCCGGCGCGGCGGCGCGCCGTCGACCAGCAGTTCGCCTTCGCCATCGAGGAAATAGGTGATCTCGTCGCCGGGATGCGTGTGGCGGCCGGCGGTGGCGCCCGGCGCCAGTTCGACATGGGCGACGACGGCTTCGCGATTGGGCACCGACACATCACCGCGGGTAATGACGGTGCGCTTGATGCCGCCCGGCTGGGCGAGGGCGCCGGCGGCGGCCGCCAGGCAGATCAGGAACATGGCCGCGCGGGCCCGGTCAGGAAATTTCATTCGCTACTCCCCAGTCTCGATCCACACCGGGCCGGACGGCCGGCGCACGCCGCGAGGCGCAAGCCATGTTACCGCGTCCGGATGCGCGACAGGGAAGATCGATGGCATGCCGGCGCAAGCTTTCCCGCCATGCCATCGCGCCGCATCAGCGCTTGGGCCGGCTTACCTGGTCGGCTACGCTGCGCATCATTTGCGCCGCTTCCGGTTCGGTATCGAACTGCGGTGTCGCCTCGAAGTCGGCCTGCGCGGCATTCACGTCATCCGCACTGACGGCCGGCGGGTCGTTTGGCGTTCCGGCCGCCGCGCCGGCGGATTCCGGTTCGGCAGGAGGCTGGTCGGCCAGCTCGTAACCGGCGCTCGCGTCCTGATCGGTTACCGTCGGCGGCGACTGATCGGGCGTGCCGCCGGTGCCGGCTTCGCCGGATACCGGGTCCGCTTGCGGCATCGAGGTGACGTCGCTGTTCTTCAAGGAGTTCGTTTCGTTGGACATGGACTATCTTTCTTATTTATAGGAATTCAGCGGGATGACACTGCCGCCCGGACGCCCGCCATGCCGTCCCGGAGCTGTCCGACGAGCTCGCGAAGCTCCGGATTGTCCGGATCGGCCGTGCTCATCGCGGTGCCTTGCCTTTGCAGGTCTTCGAGCACCCGCACGACTTGCGGCGTTGCCGGCTGGGCTTCGAGCTCGCGCAGCCGCAGCCGCATCAGGTCCACCTGCCACTGCTGGTTAGTGGGGTCGCGCGTGGTCAGGTCGGCTGCCAGTTCCCGTGCACGGGTGTAGGCAGCCAGCGCGGCCGGCCGCCTGCCTTCGTCGAGCCGCGCATTGCCCTGATGCCATAACGCATAAACGAGCCGGCTACGCCACAGCAATTCGTCCGGCGCGGATCGGTGCAATGCTTCGAGCAGCGTGCCTTCCTCGGCATGGCAGCGTGCCGCATCGGCGTGGCGTCCCGAGCCCGTCATCGCCTCGCCCAGCCACTGCAGGCTGTTTGCCAGTCCGCCGGCATATTTCCGCTCGTCGGGCCGGCTTGCCGCCGCGCGCCGGTTCAGCGCCACCGACTTCTCGAAGTGTCCCGCTGCCTTGTCATATTCCTTGCGCGCCATTGCCACGGCGCCCAGGCTGTTGTGCAGGTTCGCCACCTGGTTCCAGTGGTTCGCGTCGTCGAACCGTTTCGCCAGCAGGGTGACGAGCGCCAGGCTTTGCCGGAAATGACGTTCGGCGGAATCATGCTCCCCGCGCTCCAGGTGCAGCTTGCCGAGGTCTGACGCGGTGACGCTCATCGTTTCCAGCGCGCCCGGATCGTCGGTGCTGCCCGCATGTGGAGCCAGCGACACTTGCGCAGCCTCCAGCGCCTGCCTGGCCTTGTCCGGCTGGCCGCGCGCCGTCGCGACTTCGGCGATCAGGTTCAGCGTGCCGGCCCGCTGTACCCGCGCGGTCAGGCTGTCGCGTTCGCCCGCCGCGGCCAGGTACGCCAGCGCCTTGCCGCTCACGCTGTCGAGCAGGTCGAGCCGGCCCAGCGGCCGCAGCCTGTCGGCAAAGTCGCCGAGCATGAAGCCCATCAGGCTCTCGGCCTCGGTACGGTGCCGCTCGGCCTCGTGCTGCGCGGTGCGCGCACGCAGGCCCAGCACGCCGGCCAGCACCGCCAGCAGCATGAACAGCATCATGACGACGATCACGATGCGCTGGCCCAGCTTCACGCGGTTCACCGACCGCTGCACGAATTCGCGCGCCACCGGCGTGAGCGTGACTTCGCCGGCCGCCAGCAGGCCGCGACCGCCGTTCACCTGGCTGCCGCGCGGCAGCAGCAGGTCTTTCGGCTTGCCGCCCGCGGCCCAGCGCTCGGCCTGCGCCGTCACGCGCGTGCGCACCTGCAGGTCTTGCCGGTGCCGTTCGATCCAGTCCGCCACGCGCGGCCAGCGCCGCAGCAGGGCTTCATGGGCCACGCCGAAGCAGGGCACTTCGCCGCTCAGTTCACTGACGAGCAGCCGTGCGTCCACCAGCGCCCGCACCAGTTCGCGCTGCGGTTCCGTCGCCAGGGCTTCCCAGGCGGGGCGCCGCGCGGTCACGGCATGCTGCTCGTCGCCCACGGCCACCAGCAGCGACAGCACGTGCGGCAGCGCGGCCTGCTGCGCGGCGGGGAGCGCGGCCACCACCTGTTCGGCGCGCACGCCCAGCGCGCCTTCGATGCCGCCCAGCCGGCGGAACACATCGAAGCGCAGCAGGCCATCGTCGCCGCGCTGGCGATACAGCTCGTCCAGGCAGTACTGCAGCAGCGGCAGCACGTCCGGGCTGGCGCGGGCGGCGTCGCACAGCACATCGTCCAGCGCGGCGCCGGTGCCGGCATCGCGCTCGAACGTCAGGCGGGCGGCGCGGGCCGGTTCGCGCACCATCTGGGCGATGCCGGCGCCATCCGGCGGGTCGATGTCGAAATGGCCGCCGCGCGTCTTCAGCGCCATCATTTCCGGCACGGCCATCAATTGCGGATAAAAATCGTTGCGGCAGGCCAGCAGCACCAGCACGTTGGCACGCGCCAGGCGGTCCAGCGCGTGGAAGAACGCCGCGCGTTCGGCATCGCCGGCAGCGGCGCGGAACACCGCTTCGAGCCGGTCGACGAACACGGCCAGCCGGGTGGGGCCTGGCGGAGACAGCGCCGCGGCGACGGCGGCCGGCTCGTCGCGCAGCCGCCGGCCCAGCGACACGGCATCCACGCCGTCGAACAGCGGCGCGCCATCGCGTTCGGCATCGAGCAATACCGCCGCCAGGGCACCGAGCAGGCCACTGCCGCCCAGGTCCGCGCAATCCATGTGCAGCGGGCAGTCGACGGCGACCAGGCCGCCGTTCGCGACCATCAGCTGAGGCAGCAGGCCGGCACGCACCAGCGAAGTCTTGCCGGAGCCGGAAGCGCCCAGCACGAGCGCCATCGCGCAGCCGCCGCTGACCTGGTCGAGCACCGTCTGGCGCAGGCGCGTGGCCGCCTGCACGCGCCCGAAGAAGATCGCCGCGTGGCTTTCCTCGAACGCGGCCAGGCCGCGGAACGGCGAGCCGCCGTCCCAGGCATCGGGGCGCGGCGCTTCTTCCACCACCTCGGCGATGGCCCGGTAACCCCGCTTGCGCACCGTTTCGATATAGCGCGGGTCTGTGCTGGAATCGCCGAGCGCCTTGCGCAATTGCGCGATCGCCTTGTGCACCGGGTTGTCGCCCAGCTCGGTGGAACCCCAGCACTTTTCCAGCAGTTCCTCGGCAGGAACCACCGCGTGCGGATGGCGGCACAGATAGCGCAACACGTCCATCGCGCGCGGTTCCAATGCCACGCGCGTCTCGCCCATGCGCAAGGCGTTGCCTGCCACTTCCACATGCCACTCGCCGAAGCGAAACCCGCGGTGATTCATCCGATCGCCAACCCTGAAAATTATTTTCTTTTTAAATCAGTAACTTGGCTATTCCGGAAGGTTTCCGGAAGGCGCCGGAAGGCGGCCCTGAGTAAAGTGCACTTGACTGATCAACATCAATCTTAACATTTCTTCAAATCAAATAGATGCCGAACCATATTGCTTTTGCCGACCTCGAGGAATTCTCGCGGCACTACCTGAAACCGCTGCTGATCGATGCGCTGCAGGTCCGGCTGGACGCATGGCCGGTCGCGCTGGCATTGCCGCCGGATGCCATCGTCGACCGTGCCGGTAGCGCTGGGCAACGCTCCGGCGTACCTGACGGAACGATCGGCGACCCATGCTTCGTCCGCACGGCGCGTGGCTGGACGTGGCGCGATCATGCTTTGCTGCAATGGCGAACGGGCGGGACGGTGGCCCATCGCCGCATTTCCGAACAGGAACACCGGTATGACGTGTTCCTGTCCGAGCAGCCGGACATGGCCGGCGTGCCGCGCCCGACCGTCGACCTGCACGCGGTGCGTACCCGTTACGAGCGCGACGCCGTTATCCAGCTCGGCGCGGACAACGCCGCCTGCGACCTCGGCGCCGGCTGGGCCAGGCTGACGCTGCGCTGGTCGCTGCGGCTGCAACTGGTGGCAACGGCCGTCGGCCGGGTCAATGTGGTGACACGCGCAAAACGCCCGGCACCGCATTCCGACGCTGGCCGTACCGGGCCCTATGTCACCGCCGATCCGCTGGCGCACCTGCTGAACGTGCGCCGGCTGGCGCGCGACTGGGAGCGGGGCGGCGCGAGCCTCGGCGCCGTGCAGGACCAGCTGGTGAGCCGGCTGGCCGCGGCGATCGAGCCGCCGCTGGCGCAGCATGCCGCATCCCATGCCGCACTCCGGGCCTGGGGCTGAACACGATGGTCAACCTGATCCTGCATCCAGGGGCGGCGCGCCGCCCGCTGTTCATCGTCCGCGACGGCAATCTTCCGCTCTTGTTCGGCGTGGACGGCGCCGGACGCCTGCGCATGCTGCAGCACATGGGCGCCGGCGCCTGGTCGGATACCGATCTTTCGGCAGCGCTGCCCGCCGCGGCGAGGGTGTGTTGCGCCGATGTGCGGCAGGCGCCCGACGGCACGATCGGCATCGCGCTGGCCATACGGCACGGCGCCGGCGACTGCACGCTGCATATCGCGACCGGGCTCGCGGCCGGGCAGGACGAAGCCGGCTGGCTGGAAGCGATGCGGCAACTGGCGCCCGTGCCGGGCCTGCCCGCCGGCACGCAGGTGACCCGCCTGGCATTCGGGCCGCTGCAGGCCGGGGCGCCGCCGCTGCTCCTGATTACCGCGGGCTCCGCCTCCTGGTACTGCAATGCCGCCGCACCGATGCACACCCTGCGTACGCTCCATTTGCCGGCGGCGCAGGCCTACGCCATCGGCAACTACCGGCAGCCGGGGATCTGGGCGCTGCACCCGTACGGGAAGGGCAGCGCACTGCGCTTCACGCCGTTGCGCGACCCGTTCGGCTGGTATGTGGCGCTCGATTATCCCGAGGTGCCGGCGCACACGCATAGCGTGCTGCTGGCACCGGGCTCGATGCCGAACGTGCCGGACCTGTACGCGGCGGGCGACCGCATCGTGGTCTACCGCGGCGGCAACACGCAGCCGCAAACGGTGGCCCAGGTGGCGGGCGCGCGCCTGGTATGGAGCCATGCACGCGAAGGCGCCGAATACCTGGCCTTCGCGGATGCGGATGGCGCCTTGTGGATGGTGATCCGGCCGTACCGTGGCACCTGGAACCCGCCGTTCCTGCTGACGCGCCGGCGCGCGGTGCTGGCGGTGGCGGGCCAGTTCATCCATGCGGCCGTGATCGAGGAGGGCCGCCTCCAGGTGCAGCGCTTCACGATGGACGGGCTTCTGTACAGCAGCGAGATCGTGACGGTGGACTGGTGATATCCGCATAAAAAAACGCCGCCAGCCTTGCGGCGGACGGCGTTTCCGGTCAACACGGAGCGCTTGCGGATTACTCGTAGGCGCTGATCGGTGCGCAGCCGCACATCAGGTTGCGGTCGCCGTACACGTTGTCGGCGCGGCCGACCGGCGGCCAGTACTTGTGCTTGCGCAGCGACGCCAGCGGGTAGGCGGCCACTTCGCGGCTGTACTTGCGGTCCCAGTTGTCGGCGATCAGCACCTCGGCGGTGTGCGGCGCGAACTTCAGCGGGTTGCTCGCCTTGTCGAATTCGCCGCTTTCCACCTTGGCGATTTCCTGGCGGATCGCGATCATCGCCTCGATGAAGCGATCCAGTTCGGCCTTGGCTTCCGATTCGGTCGGCTCGATCATCAGCGTGCCCGGCACCGGGAAACTCATCGTCGGCGCGTGGAAACCGAAGTCCATCAGGCGCTTGGCAACGTCCTCGTTGCTGATGCCGGTGGCATCGGTGAGCGGGCGCAGGTCCAGGATGCATTCGTGGGCGACCAGGCCGTCATGGCCCGAGTACAGCACCGGGTAGTGCGGCGCCAGGCGGCGGGCGATGTAGTTGGCGTTCAGGATCGCCGTTTCCGTCGCGGCGGTCAGGCCTTCGGCGCCCATCATCGCGATGTACATCCACGAGATCGGCAGGATCGACGCGGAACCGTAGGCGGCGGCCGACACGGCGCCGATGCCTTGTTCGTTACGCTGGTAGCCGGTGGAACGCTGGTTCGGCAGGAACTCCGCCAGGTGCGCGCCCACGCCGATCGGGCCCACGCCCGGTCCGCCGCCGCCGTGCGGGATGCAGAAGGTCTTGTGCAGGTTCAGGTGCGACACGTCGCCGCCGAACGCGCCCGGTGCGGCCACGCCGACCAGCGCGTTCATGTTGGCGCCGTCGATGTACACCTGGCCGCCGTGCGAATGCACGATTTCGCACAGTTCCTTGATGCCTTCCTCGAACACGCCGTGCGTGGAAGGGTAGGTGACCATCACGCAGGCCAGGTTCCTGCTGTGCTGCTCGGCCTTGGCCTTCAGGTCGGCCAGGTCCACGTTGCCGTTCTCGTCGCAGGCGGTGACCACGACCTGCATGTTGACCATGCTGGCCGATGCCGGGTTGGTGCCGTGCGCGGAAGACGGGATCAGGCAGATGTTGCGATGGCCTTCGCCGCGCGACTGGTGGTACTTCTGGATCACCAGCAGGCCGGCGTATTCGCCCTGCGAGCCGGCGTTCGGCTGCAGCGACACGGCGGCATAGCCGGTCACGGCGCACAGCATTTCTTCCAGCTGGCCGATCATTTCGCGGTAGCCCACGGTCTGGTCTTCCGGCGCGAACGGGTGGATGTTCGAGAACTCGGGCCACGTGACCGGGATCATCTCGCTGGTGGCGTTCAGCTTCATCGTGCACGAACCCAGCGGGATCATCGTGCGGTCCAGCGCCAGGTCCTTGTCGGCCAGGCCGCGCAGGTAGCGCAGCATTTCCGTTTCGCTGTGGTAGCGGTTGAAGACCGGGTGGGTCAGGTAGGCGCTCGAGCGTGCCAGTGCGGCGGGGAAGGCATCCTCGCCGTTTTCCTCGACGGCGGCGAAGTCCGGCGCGGCCGGCGCATCCTGCACGCCGGTGGAGAACACCGTCCACAGCGCGGCCAGCGTGTCGCGGTCGCTCGTTTCATCCAGCGACACGCCCACGTGGTGCGCATCGATGCGGCGCAGGTTCACGCCGTTGGCCACGGCCGCGGCGTGCAGCGCATCGGCACGGTCGGTGGCGATCGTCAGCGTGTCGAAGAACGTTTCGTTTGTCAGGCGGTAGCCGAGCGTGCGCAGGTTGCCGGCCAGGATGCCGGTGTAGCGGTGCACGCGGGTAGCGATCTGTGCCAGGCCCTGTGGGCCGTGGTACACGGCGTACATCGACGCGATCACGGCCAGCAGCACCTGCGCGGTACAGATGTTGGAGGTGGCTTTCTCGCGGCGGATGTGCTGCTCGCGGGTTTGCAGCGCCAGGCGGTAAGCCGTGTTGCCCTGCTGGTCGACGGTGACACCGACCAGGCGCCCCGGCATCGAGCGCTTGTATTCGTCGCGGGTGGCCATGTAGCCGGCGTGCGGGCCGCCGAAGCCCAGCGGCACGCCGAAGCGCTGGCTGTTGCCCACGACCACGTCCGCGCCCCATTCGCCCGGCGGCGTGAGCAGGGTCAGCGCCAGCAGGTCGGCCGCCACGACGATCATCGCGCCGGTGGCCTTCACTGTTTCGACGTCGGCGCGGTAGTCGCGCACGGCGCCGTCCACGCCCGGGTATTGCAGCAGCACGCCGAAGGCGTCCGTCACGCCGGCCAGTTCCGCCGGGTCGAACGTGCGCACCTCGATGCCAAGCGGCTCGGCGCGCGTGGCGATCACTTCCAGCGTTTGCGGCAGCACGTCCTTCGCCACGTAGAACACTTTCGATTTCGATTTGCCGACGCGCAGGATCAGCGTCATCGCCTCGGCGGCGGAGGTGCCTTCGTCGAGCATCGACGCATTGGCGATGCCCATGCCGGTCAGGTCGGTGATCGCCTGCTGGAAGTTCAGGATCGCTTCCAGGCGGCCCTGCGAGATCTCCGGCTGGTACGGCGTGTAGGCCGTGTACCAGGCCGGGTTTTCAAAGATGTTGCGCAGCACCACGCCCGGCGTGAACGTGCCGTAGTAACCCTGGCCGATCAGCGACTTGACAACCTTGTTCTGGCCTGCGATGGCCTTCAGCTTCGCCAGCGCGGCCTGTTCCGGCAGCGGCTCGGCGAACTGGCCGAGGGGCAGGGTGCTGCGGTTGCGGATATTTTCCGGAACGATCGCATCGATCAGCGCGGCGCGCGTGGCATAGCCGAGCGTGTCGAGCATCTGCTGCTGCTCGGTGGCGTCCGGGCCGATATGGCGGGCGATGAAGGCGTCGCGGGCTTCGAGGGTGGTCAGGCTGGTACGGGTCATGAAGGATCTCTTGGGCCAAAAGGAAAAGGGCCGGCGCGCCGGCCCTGGTGCGGCATGAATTACGAGGCGGTGTTCTTGCCGTACGTATCGGCGTCCAGCAGGCCGTCGATGGCGGCGACGTCGGCCGGCTTCATCTTGAACAGCCAGGCGTCATAGGCGTTGGCGTTGATCGATTCCGGGGAACCGGCCACCGCGTCGTTGACGGCGGTGATTTCGCCCGACACCGGCGCATAGATGTCGGAGGCGGCTTTCACCGATTCCACCACGGCCGCATCGTCGCCGGCGGTGTAGGTATTGCCGACCTTCGGCAGTTCGACGAACACGATGTCGCCCAGCGCGTCCTGTGCGAATTCGGTGATGCCGACCGTGATCGTGCCGTCGGCTTCCTTGCGGATCCACTCGTGGGATTCGGTGTACTTCAGCTCTGCCGGGATATTGCTCATGTGTTGCTCCAGATTGGTGATGTTATTGGGGAGGTCAGGCGACCAGGATTTTACCGTTGCGCACGAAAGGCAGCTTCACGACCGTGGCGGCCAGCTTCTTGTCGCGGATTTCCACGTGCACGGTGTCGCCCACCTGCACGCCCATCGGCACGCGCGCCAGGGCGATCGCCTGCTGCATCGTCGGGCTGAAGGTGCCGGACGTGATCTCGCCGGTGGCGCCATCCGCGGCGATGACTTTCTGGTGCGCGCGCAGCACGCCGCCTTTTTCGCGCAGGATCAGGCCCACGAACTGGGCATTCTGCCCGGCGGCCTGCAGGGCGGCCTTGCCGACGAAATCGCGCTCGGCGACCAGGTCGATCGTCCATGCCAGGCCCGCGTCCAGCGGGTTCACGGTTTCGTCCATGTCCTGGCCGTACAGGTTCATGCCCGCTTCCAGGCGCAGCGTATCGCGCGCGCCGAGGCCGGCCGGCTTCACGCCGCTTGCCGCCAGCGCGTTCCACAGCGCCTCGGCCTGCGTGGCGGCCACGCCGATCTCGAAGCCGTCTTCGCCGGTGTAGCCGGTACGCGCCACCATGGCTTCGCCGAACGCGGTGTCCTTGACGATGGCGACGTTGAACGGCTTCATGTCGGCCGTGGCTTCCTTTGCCTGCGGAATCAGTTCCCACACCTTGGCGCGGGCGTTCGGGCCCTGCACGGCGATCAGGGCCATGGCATCGTTGTTGTCGCGACGCTCCGTGATCGTCAGGCCGGCGTTCCACTCGGCGTTCTTCGCCTGCATCCATGCCACGTCCTTCTCCGCGGTACCGGCGTTCACGACCAGGCGGAACCAGTTCTCGGTGAAGAAGTAGACGATCAGGTCGTCGATGACGGTGCCTTCGGGATTGAGCATGCACGAGTACAGCGCCTTGCCGGAAACCTGCAGCTTGTCGACGTTGTTGGCCAGCAGGCGGCGCAGGAAATCACGTACATTCGCGCGCCCATCCGTGCTTTTGATGTCGACGACGCACATATGGGCCACGTCGAACATGCCGGCATCGCTGCGCACGGCGTGGTGTTCCTCGATCTGCGAACCGTAGTTGACGGGCATGTCCCAGCCGCCGAAATCGACCATGCGGGCGCCGAGGGCGCGGTGGGCTGCGTTGAGTGGGGTGGCTTTGAGCGTCATGGGACCTTGGACTTCGGTTGGGGTTAACAGCACAACAGCCAAGCACAGGCACGGAAGGCGCGGACAGCACTTTTCCACTGTTGTTCGTTACCCCTCTGTCCTCGGTACCTGAGAGATAGCGGTTCGATGGTTCGACTCCGCACGCCCCTTCGGTGGGCAAGCTTACCGGTTACCGTATAAGCGTGCCGCTCTCCAGAGTTTCGGCCACCTGCTGGCGGCCCCTGACCGGTCCTTTGTGCCTGAGAGTTTTTGGGTGATGCCCCTTCGGCGGCAGCTGGCGCTGCGCTCTCCCGGTCGAGGATCGGGACTATATGTTAAGTGGAAGGGGGTGTCAATCTTGTAGGGGTAGAGGTGCGGCAGGGGGCTGGCAGGATGCGCAAAGCTGGGGCACTCCGTTTGCTGTCTCATTTGGCTGACCCGTGATGAGAAGCGAGTTTTCAATAAAAAGGCAAGTGTCAAAAAATATAAAGTGACAATGCGTGAATATTTCTGATGCATGGTTATGCTATATTGCTTAATTGCAATACAAATTTATTTGCAGTGGCTGATATGGTCATGCAATCAAAACTATCAAGGCGATCTATGTTGTTGGAATTGAATTCATTTTCTAAGTTACGGGTCAAGGCGGAATTGAATTAGGTGAAGGCATAGTCAAGGCTGACAGAAGTCGATATAGTGTTGAGCAGCGCTCGAAAGATGATTGGCTTCGCCAAAATGGCTATCCGGTTGATCTTGTGCGAAAGAAGTAGGTCATTATGAATGCAGCAAAAAACTACAAGAGCTTTAAGCGTTATCTCGCGAAACGCTTAGCACCCGAGGGTTACGTGGGAAACGGGAATGCGTTGACTTTGAAAGTCTCGGAAGCCGTGATCGTTTTTGAACTTCAGCAAGATCTGAAAAACAGCTCAAAAGAGATGGTTCGGTTCACCGTCAATACTGGGATTTCGCTCCATGCCTTGCGTGAATTTTTTAGCGACGATTCCTCGGAATCAGTTTTTTCTGCAGAGCAGTGTCATTGGAGATCTCGCTTGGGACGATTGATGGATTCTCCCAGCGACGTGTGGTGGACGATAAGTAATGACGAAGATGTCGAGTCTCGTTGCGATGAGATCGTGTCGATAATAAGAGATATTGCGCTTCCGCAAATCAAAACGTTGGCTGTCGCAGAGACATTCGTGCAGCTCTGGAAAAATGGTAAAGGTCAAGGGTTGACAGAGTATGAGCGGCGTATCAGTCTTGCTAGATTGTTGTGGGCATTGGGCCGTGAGACGGAGGCACAGGGGGCTCTGGAAGCATTCGAGACTGCGAGTATTGGAAAAGGGTGGGCGGCATCGGCAAAAGTCGATGCACGAGAGTTGAAAAAGCACTTTGAATAGTGCCGGGAATCGAAATTTGGATATGGCCTGACGGTAGCCGAGTTGCGGCCAAAAGTCGGATCGTACCCTGATTCTATTTCGCCTGTCTTAAATTCGTATAAGAGCCGTGCTGTTCGTATCCGGCTAAAAATGCCTACAGGTGTTGTTGCAGTCCCTGATGGCGGCTGCGTTGGGCCGTGCGGGAGGGCCTAATACCCCGCCGGTTTTTCACATAACACGCAATTCTCGCTGGCGGCGCTAAACCGCCCCGTCCTTGACTAAGCGTGTCAAAAACATCCGTTTTCAAGATTTAACGCTTCGACCGGCAGGCGTAGGCCCGTGGTCCGCTATGAATAGGCACACGCAACCGGTTCACGACCACATCAATGTCGCCAAGCTGAACACGACCGGCGCCAGCTACCTATTCCGCCACATAATGACGACTCTGATGCTGGAGAATGGCGCCGAGAGACTGTATGGGCGGCGCCCAAGCTTGAAGCTACCTATTACCCGACGACACGCAATAGAAACATGCCTGACTACTGCACGATGCAATTGGCCTACCGCCCGCCCCGGATCGTCACATGCTTGCCATGCTCAATCGCATCACCGGCATCCGACCCCCTGCGCATGCACGCGCGTGCCAGCCCTTCGAGCCCCCTCCCGAACGAGCGCTTCAACACCGGCTTGAACCGGTCGCTGAGGGAACCGAGCGCGGCGATCATGCCCAGCGTCGCCACGACGACGACAGGCACCTGCAGCATGCCGAGCCCGGCCGGCGCAATGGCCACGGCGAAAAACTTCAGGATCGGATAATGAAACAGGTAGATCGCGAAGGTATATGCCGACATGATGCGGACCGGGTGCTCGCACGCGTGCCAGACCCTGCCGAGCACCGGCGCCAGTGCCATCATCCCGACGACGTGCAGCGTCGCCAGCAGCCCGAAAGCGCAGCTGTACAGGACGTGGCTCGAAGGACCGAGCGCTGGCGCCACCGGACCGAGCGCGGCAATGGTCAGTTCCCGCCACGCGGCCTTGGCGCCCGATGTGGCCAGCAGGTACAGGCCGCCCGTGGTTGCCGCGGCGAGCACCAGTGCGGCGGGCTGCCCCAGTCTTCTTCTGCACGTGACCGCGTAGGCGGCAACGCCGAACAGCCAGACCGGCATCAGCAGCAGTATTTTGGGGCCGCATATCATGCAAAGCACGAGCACGGCGATGCATTTGCTGCGTCGGCCGGGCACGTAGCGCGCCGCCGCGTAGATCATGTAGTACCAGAATTCGTAGCCCAGCGACCAGAAGGGGGTGTTCGACAGCGGCCGGATCGCGGCGAACCACAGCTCGTTGGCGAACAGCAGGCTGGCGCCGATGCCCCAGGCGCCATGTTCCATCGAGGCGGCATACTCGCCCGGCGCCAGCGCCGCGCCGGCGCAGTCCAGCACCACCGTCACCAGCAATGCCGGCAGCACCACGCTGTACAGGCGCGCGAACCGCGAGGCGAGATAGTCGGCCGCGCGGAACTCCCGCGTGCGGACGACGTGGGCAATGACAAATCCGGACAGCACGAAGAACACCGTCACCGCCTCGCCGCCCAGCCCGGACACGAACCACAATGCCGGCATCCCGCCGGGCAGCAGGTAACTGGCGTGGACGATGAAGACGACGAGGGCCGCGGCGAGTCGCAGTACGTCGAGATAGAGGGAGGCTGCCTTGTTCATCGCCGCGCAGGGAAGGGGAAGTTCGCCTCACCTTACTGGCGCGACCATCTCCCGGCCTTGCGCCGGCGCAGATGGCGGGCTGGCTGGTTCGCGCTCGTCAGACCGCGAAATTTGCCGCGTCCATCGGCGCGGCGTGCGTCATGTCGAACCGGGTGCGGATGGCGTCGATCGCCTCGTCCATCGCGGCAAGGAACACGCCCATGACGGCCGTCGTGCTGTACCCGGTGCGCTGGTACAGGCACGTGTGCAACTGCGCGCCGGCGTCGAGCAGCGGCGTCCATGCCAGCGTGCCTGCGGCCACGGCCTGCGCCACGTTTTCCGGGATCAGGAAGGCCACGGCCTGGCCTCGTTCTACCAGCGTGCGCGCCATCGGCACCGAACCCGTTTCCACCAGCGGCCGCACTTCGCCATGCAGGCGCGGTTCGATCAGGCGCGCCATGCCGCTCAATTCCATGTCCTGCGCCATCAGCACCAAAGGGTAGCCGAGGCAGTCGCGCAGGCGCACTGTCCTGCCGGACCGCGGCAGCGGATGACCCGGTACCGTGACCGCGCCGAGCCGCTGCGGCCAGGCGCGCACTTCTTCCACGCCGGGCGGCGGCAGGGCCCGGCGCAGGCAGTAAGCCACGTCCACCTCGCCGTTGGCGACCCAGCGCAGCAGGGTGGCGCCGTTGCCGGAACGCACGTTGTACGTCACGCCCGGATGACTGTCCATCAGCCTGCCGATCACGTGCGGGACCAGGTGTTCCGCCGATGAATGCGAAACGCCCAGGTTCACGTGCCCGCGGCGCAGTTCGCGGAATTCTTCCACCTGCGCCAGCGCATTGTCGAAATCGCGCTGGCTGCGGCGCACGGCGGCCAGCATGATGTCGCCGGCGGTGGTGAGCTGCATGCCGCGGGGCAGGCGGTCGAACAGCGGCGCTCCCACGGTCCGTTCCAGGTTCAGGATCTGCTGGTTGACGGCGGCGGCGGTGAGGTGGAGGGTCTCGGCCGCCTTGCGGACGGAGCCGCGCTGGGCCACCTCATCGAAGCAGCGGAACGCCTGGGAAATCGACGGCATGGTTTCACAATGGAGTGTAAGGAATTTCTTTACACTCTATCATAAATTATCAGCTATTCCACACGCTCATCCATTCCTACAATGCCTCATCCGCCGGCACCGAGCCGGCCGGCAATCGACATGAGGGGAAGACGTGAGCGCATTTCGAAGGACGATCGCCGCGGCCGTGGCCGCCACCGTGCTGGCGCTGCCGGCCGCGGCGCAATCGCAGGTCGCGGTGTTCGGGCTGGTCGACGCCGGCCTGGCGGTCAACAAGCTGGCCGGCAGCGGCGCCAGGAAAGTCTATGTCACCAGCGGTTCGATGACGACCTCCACCTTCGGCGTGCGCGGCACGGAAAGCCTGGGCGGCGGCTGGAACGCTTACTTCGAAGCCAGCCCCTTCTTCAGCCTGAAAACCGGCGCCATCGTCGGCGGAACGAACCAGCAGAACCTGTTCGGGCGCAGCGCCTTCGTCGGCATCTCGTCGCCGGTGCTGGGCGCCATCGACATCGGGCGCGGCAACAATCCGTCGTTCCTGCCCACGCTGCGGTTCAACGCGTTCGGCAATTCGGGCGGCTGGGGGCCGCTGTGGCACGCCACCTATTTCAACTTCACGCAATACCCGTCGTTCGCCGGCGTCGATGGCCTGATCCACGACACGGCCTGGGATGGCCAGGTGCACTACACGTCGCCGAACCTGGCCGGCGCCACCGTCAACCTGCATTACGCGCCCGGCGAGATCGCCGGCCGGCGCGGCGTGGCGAACCGGGGTGCGAACATCCTGTACCAGAACGGCGCACTGGGCCTGGCCGCGTATTACCAGCACACCGCCGTGGAAAGCTCGGGCGGCGCGACGGCCGACTGGTACACCAGGCCCTTCGATGCCGGCGCCGTGCGCGTGCCGACCAATTCAGCCACCACCAGCCATTTCGCCGGCGCCAGCTACGACTTCGGCCCGCTGAAAGCGTTCGCGACATGGCAGCGCAGCCGCCAGGAAATCTCGCATATCCGCGCCCGCACGGCGCAGGCCAGCGTGGCGATTCCCGCGCGCGGCGGCCGCGTCCTGGCCGAGGTTGCGCGCACCCGCTATGCGGGCCCGGCGGCGGCTGCCGAAACGCTGCTGCAGGAAGCCGCGATCGGCTACGACTATCCCCTGTCACGCCGCACCGATGTCTACGCCAACTACCTGCGCAGCCGTAATTCACACGCCCGGCCGGACGGCTACACGGCCGGCGCCGGCATCCGCCACCAATTCTGAACCACAGGAGCAACCGCATGACCACCACAGTCGACCAGATCACCCAGCGCCGCCGCGGCGTCGGCCTGATCGCCCACGATCCCGCGCTGAGCGCGGGCGGCTACACGCTGATCGCCCCGCAAACGGCCGGCGGCTATGTCTACCTCATCGATATCGACGGGGAGGTGGCGCACCAGTGGAAGCTGCCGGTGCGCCCCGGCCGCGCCGCGGTGATCCTGCCGAACGGTAACCTGGGGTACAACGGCAACCACGCCGGCTCGCCGGAGCGCTATGGCGCCTGGTCGCTGTGGCATGGCGGCGATTTCTACGAAGTGACGCCGGCCGGCGAGGTGGTCTGGCGCTTCGAGGACGACAGCCACCACCACGACGCGCGCTGGCTCGCCAACGGCAATTTGCTGTATGCGGGATGCGTACCCCTGCCTGCGCAATTCGCGCAACGCATCCCGGGCGGCACGGCGAAAAATGCCGGCGAAACCACGTATGGCGATGTGATCCGCGAAGTGAACCGCGCCGGCGAGATCGTGTGGGAGTGGAAGGCCTGGGAACACCTGGAACCCGAGGCGTTCCCGATCGCCGCCGGCTTCGGCCGCAACCACTGGCCGCTGGTGAACGGCCTCGACGTGACGGCCGACGGCCTCGTGCTGATGAGCTTGCGCACGACCAGCGGCATCATCGGCGTGGACAAAGCCAGCGGCAAGGTGCAACTGCACATCCCGCCGTCGGTGGTGTCGCACCAGCATGCGCCGGTGGCGCTGGAGAACGGCAATATCCTCGCTTTCGACAACGGCAATTTCCGCAAGGGCCAGCACGTGGTTTATTCGCGCGTGCTGGAAATCGATCCGCGCACCGGCGAGGTGGTGTGGTCGTACCAGGACGAACTCGTCAACGCGTTCTACACGGCCTACATGGGCAGCGCCCAGCGCCTGCCGAACGGGAACACGCACGTCACCGAATCGGCCACGGGGCGGCTGTTCGAAGTCACGCCGGCCGGCGAAGTGGTGTGGGAGTACATCATTCCGTGGTTCGCCGAGTATCCGGACGAAGCCGCGCGCAGCTACGTGCCCGGCCGCCAGAACAGCGTGTTCCAGACGTTCCGCTACAGCCGCGAACAGCTGCCGTGGCTGAAGGACTGACCATGCGCATGCTTCGTTTTACCAGGCGCGCATGCGCCGCGGTCCTGTCGAGCCTTGCCGTGCACGCCGCGGCCTGCGCCGCGCCAGCCGCGGAACCCGTCCCGGTGCGCATCCTGCTGAACTGGTTCGCCCAGCCCGACCAGGCCGGCTACTGGCAGGCGCAGCAGGACAAGCTGGGCCGCGATGCCGGCATCGCCATCACCGTGCGGCAGGGCGGCCCGCGCATCCAGACGATTCCGCAGGTGGCATCGGGCCAGGCCGAATTCGGCATCGCCAACGCGGACGACCTGCTGCTGGCGCGGGCCCGCGGCGCACCGGTGCGCGCCGTGCTGGCGCACCTCGACCACGTTCCCTACACGCTGGTCTACCACCGCAACCCGGCCGTGAAATCGATCCGCGACCTGCGCGACCGCACCTTCGCAGTCAACCTGGGCAGCGCGTACTGGGAGTGGCTGCGGCATCGCTACGGGCTCGACGGGGCGCGGTCGATTCCCGTCAGCGGCGACCTGAGCCTGTTCCGCAACGATCCCCGCATGGTGCAGCAGGGTTATTCGCTGTACCTGCCGGCGCGCATGGCACAGGCCGGAGTGGCCGTGCAGCAGGTCACGCTGGCGTCGCTGGGCTACCGTTCCTATGGCGTGCTGTTCACCACGGACGAGATGATCCGCGACAGGCCGGCACTGGTGCGCGCCACCGTGGCCGCCGTGCGACAGGGCTGGCGCAATTACGCGGCCAACCCGGCGGCATTGCGGCCGCTGCTGACCGGCCTGAACCAGCAGATCCCGCCCGCGTTGTACGACTCGGCCAGCCGCGAGCTGATCGACACGCAACTGGCGGGCGATCCGGCGAAATTCGGCTGCATGAGCGCAGCGCGCTGGCGCGAACTGGCGGCCCAGCTGGCCGCCGTGAAATTCCTGCCGGCCGGATTCGATGCCGGCAGCGCGTTCGACCGCACGCTGGTTCCCGGTTGCGATTCATGAGCGGCATCGGCGGCATCACGCTCGACGGCATCTCGAAGCGCTACGACAATGGCCTGCAGGCGATCGATACCGTCGACCTGGCGTTGCCGGCCGGGTCGTTCACCTCGATCGTCGGGCCGTCGGGCTGCGGCAAATCGACGCTGCTGCGCATCATCGCCGGCTTGGTCGAACCCAGCACCGGCCGCTGCCTGCGCGGCGCGGGCACGCCGGCCTTCGTGTTCCAGGAGCCCGCGCTGCTGCCCTGGCGCACGGTCGAGGGCAACGTCCGGTTGCTGATGGAACTGGAAGACTGGGCGACAAGCGATTGCCGGGCGCGCGCCGCGGAAGTGCAGCGGCAGGTCGGCCTGGGCGGCTTCGAGCGCGCCTATCCGCACGAACTGTCGGGCGGCATGCGCATGCGCCTGTCGCTGGCCCGCGCGCTGGCATTGCGGCCCGACCTGCTGCTGCTCGACGAGCCGCTGGCCGCCGTGGACGAACTCACCCGCGACCTGCTGCAGGAACAGCTGTCGCAGCTGTGGCAGGGGGCGGGATTTACCGCCGTGCTGGTCACCCACAACGTGCACGAGGCGCTGTTCCTGTCCGAGCGGGTCGTGGTGATGGCGCCACGCCCGGGGCGCGTGGTGCGGGTATTCGACGTGCCGTTCGCATTCCCGCGCGCGCCGGAGCTGCGCGCCAGCCCCGCCTTCGCCGCGCTGGCCGGGCAGGTCAGCGCCACACTGCGCGCATCCACCACCATCCAGGGGCAGTCATGACCGACATTGCTTTCCGTTCTTCTGCCGCCGGGCGCATGGCGGCGCAATGGCTGCCCGCCCCGGCGCTGGCGGTGCTGGCGCTGGGCGCCTGGCAGGCGCTGTGCATGACCGTCTACCGGGGCAAGGGTTACCTGCTGCCGTCGCCGCTGGACGTGGCCGGCGCGGCCGCGAACAACGCCACACTGCTGGCCGGCGCCGCGTCGACCACGCTGCGCGAAGCGGTGCTCGGGTATGTGCTGGCGGCGCTGCTCGGCATCGCGCTGGCGGCGGCCATGAGTCAGGCGCGCCTGCTGGAACGCTGCCTGTATCCATATGCGGTGCTGCTGCAGACGGTGCCAGTGGTCGCGGTGGCGCCGCTGATCGTGCTGTGGAGCGGCTACAACGAACGCTCGGTGGTGCTGATCGCGCTGATCATGGCGCTGTTTCCGATCGTGAACAACACGCTGCTGGGCCTGCGTTCCACGCCGGTGCAGCTGCTCGAACTGTTCGCGCTGCACCGCACCGGGCGCTGGCGTACCTTCATCCGGCTGCGGCTGCCGGCGGCGCTGCCGCACACGCTGGCCGGCCTGCGCATTTCCGCCGGGCTGTCGGTGATCGGCGCCATCGTCGGCGAATTCATCATCGGCGCAGGCAACGCCGCCGGCGGGCTCGGCGTGCAGATCGTGTTCGCGCAGGGGCGCATGGATACGGCGCTGCTGTTTGCCGAAGTGATCGCCGCGACCATGCTGGGCTTTGCCCTGTTCGCCGCGGCAAGCGGGGCGGGGCGCCTGCTGCTGCGCCACTGGCATGAATCGGTGCGGTAGATCAAGCAGGAAGCAAAGCAGGAAATGAGGCAGGAAACAAGGCAGGAAACCTCGGGCCGCGAAGCCCCGAAGACGGTGTTGGATATTGTTGAACCGCAGGTCGCTGTAACCCGCGGCAACACTCGACCATTCCTCCAGCGTACGGTCGTGCGGCCCCAAAAACAGGTCGTGCGCTAGAATGCGGGAAACCGTTCTTTGAGGGTAAAAAAATATGAGCGAGGATAAGCAAAAGCTCGATGGCGCCGCATGGTTCACGTTGTCGGGCGACGTCAACAGCGATATGGTCCATCGTGTATTCGAAGCGGTGGCGGACATGACGGAGGACGGCGTCGAGACTGCCCACATCCTGCTGCAATCGAATGGCGGCTATGTCAGCGATGGCCTGTGCCTGTACAACTACCTGTCCAACCTGCCGATCAAGGTGGTCATGTACAACGGCGGCGCAGTGGCGTCGATTGCCGTGATCCTGTTCCTGGCCGGGCGCGAGCGCTATGCCAGCGAAACCGGCCGCTTCATGGTGCACAAGTCGCATGCCAGCGCGCCTTCGGGGGCGCGGCCCGATGCCCTGCGCATCATCGTCGAGGGTTTGCAGGCGGACGATG
Source organism: Pseudoduganella dura (assembly GCF_009727155.1). Classification (NCBI taxonomy): domain Bacteria; kingdom Pseudomonadati; phylum Pseudomonadota; class Betaproteobacteria; order Burkholderiales; family Oxalobacteraceae; genus Pseudoduganella; species Pseudoduganella dura. The sequence goes on from NZ_WNWM01000002.1 coordinate 5,777,035, forward strand.
CGCGCACCGAGTCGATCCTGCGCCAGCACGTGCACCTGAGCGAGGAACACTGGCTCGTCCATGCCCATGCCGACCTGCACCTGACCGCGCGCGATGCCGCCAAGGTCGACCTCATCAACGAAATCCGCGATTTCCGCCCCCCGAAAGGCAAGCGGGTGACGAATATTTAAACCAGGAATATCCGGGTCCGGATTCCAGGTTCGCCGCGCATCGCAGTCCAGGTTGCGCTGCAGCTCGCACGGACGAGAAAAAAGCCTGGTACGACACTGCTGTTCCAGGCTTTTCTCGTGGTGAAGCATCCGGCCGCGAATATCGGCTGCACGCTGGTCCGGCGTTGTTACTTGCCGCGCGAGCTGGATTTCTTGGTGTCGTTCTTGTGGCTTTGACGGCCGGCTTCGGCATGCTGCTCCGGCGTGCCGCCCTGGGTGCCGCCCGAAGCGGAGCCTTTGTTGCCGGACTGTTTCGAGCCGCTGCTGGAGGAGGAAGAGCCCTGCTTGTTGCCACCGCTTTTCTGATTCGAGGCCATTTTGCGTTCCTTTATCAAGTGAAGTAGACAATGCGCGCCGTTGCTCATCAGTGACCGTGCCGCTTTGGCGCGACCGTGTCACGAACTCGTTTCCGGTAGCGAAATGATGCGTTTTCGATCAGACGCCGGATATCGGAGTTTACCGTTAGCCCCTGTAGGACAAGGCCCCGCAGCACAAGCATTAAGCTCGACAATACAAGGACTTACGCGAGCACAGCGGCAATACGACGCGGATTTTGTCGATAATTTCCACCTTGATATTGCTTTGTGGAAATGGTGTGGCAGAATGAGACCATCGATCATCCGTCCGTAATCATGCTTTCCACTTCCACCCATCCAGAGCTGCCACCGGGGGCCGTCAGCCCGCGGCACGCGGTGCTGGAAGAACTGGTCGCGATCGCGCTGCGCCACGTGGCCGAAGGCTTCGGCGCTGTCTGTTCGCAGCTGGCCGGCATCCTGGAGGACGGCGCCGCGCCCGCAGGGGCGCGCACCCGCGCCGCCGGCCTGCTGCGCGGCCGTTGCCATGCGTTGCTCCCGGTCGTGAGCCGGGTGCTCGAACGGGCATTGCGAGAAGAGCTGGCCCGGCTGGCACCACGGCCGCGCGGGGCGGAGCAGCCGCTGGAACTGGTGCCCTACGAAGAAATGGACCAGCGCGTGACCTTCGGCGCCATTGCCAGGCCGTTCGATACCGCCCATGCCGATGCCCTCGCGGTGCTCAATGCCCGCCTGGCACGCCTGCTGGAACGCGAAACTCTCCGCACCAATCCATTCCGGCCCGAGGTCTTCGTCGCCGCGCTGCACCAGGCGTGGACGGAGTTCGACGGCGAGCCGGACAGTGCCGCCGCCGTGCTGGCGCTGTTGCAGCCGGACCGGTTCCACGACCTCGGCAGGATCTATGCCGCGCTCGATCTCGCGCTGGAGCGCCGTGGCGTGCCGTCCGGCATCCACCGCCGGCCATGGGCGGAGCAGGCCGCGCATGACGGCCGGCGCCAGGCCGGACTGTCCCGCCGGCTCCATGCGTACTTCGCGCGCACCGGCGCGGAAGGCGCGCCGGCCGATAGCGATGCGCCACCGCCCGCCGGCGCCGTCGGTGCGCACCTGCAGGCATGGCTGGCCAGCCTGCAGGTACGGCCTGGCGATGCCTCCAACGTGGTCCGGTTGCCGGCGCTGCGGCGCAACGCGCCCCCCGGCATGCTGTCGCGCGCCGACGAAGGCACGATCGACCTGCTGTCCGCCGTGTTCGATACCGTGTCCGGCGACCAGGCGATTTCGCCGGAAAGCCGCGAGCTGCTCGGCTTGCTGCAGCTGCCGCTGCTGAAGGCGGCACTGGCGGACCGCGATTTCTTCTTCCAGGAACAGCACCCGGCGCGCCGCCTGCTGGAGCTGCTGTCGCACCTGGGCTGGGAGCGCACGCTGCGCGGCGGCGGGCGGCGCGACGATCCCCAGTTCCAGGCCATGCGCCGCAGTGTCGACCGTGCCGCGCGCGACGGCGATGAGGCGGCGGCGGCCTTTGACCAGGCTGTTCGCGAACTCGAGGCGGCGCTGAAGGCGGAAGAAGCGGAAGCGGCCGGCGCCATCGCGGCACCGATCGCCGCCGCGCTGAAGCAGGAGAAAACCGCGGCGGCCCGCCGCTGCGCGCGGGATGCAGTGGCGATGCGCGTCGGCACCGGCGAAGTGGTGGCCGTGGTCGAAGCGTTCCTGGAAAACAAATGGACCGACGTGCTCACAGTTGCCTACAGCATCGATGACGACAGGCCCGGCGCGGTACGCCACGCCACGCAGGCGATGGACGACCTGCTGTGGAGCGTGCGGCCAAAGCTCGACGCCGGCGAGCGCCGGGACTTCATCGCGAAACTCCCGTCCCTGCTGGCCACGTTGAACCGGTGGCTGGACGTCGTCCGGTGGCACGATGCCGACCGGCTGCGCTTCTTCGCCGAACTGGCCGATTGCCACGCGTCGATCGTGCGCGCGCCGCTGGACATGCCGGCCGAACGGAGGCTGGAGCTTGCCGTGCAGGCCACCCGGCTGGCGGCCGAACGCCGCGCGGCGCGTGCGGCGCAGGAATCCCGGGCGGCGACGGTGCCGCCTGCGCCGGCGCCGGAAGAAGAACTGGCCGGCCTGGCGCGCGGCACGTGGTTCGACCTCGATGGCGACGGCGGCCCGCGCAAGGTCCGGCTGGCATGGATCAGCCCCCTGCGCACCCTGTTTATCTTTTCCAACGGCGCGCGCGAGGAAGCGTTCTCGCTGGCGGCAACCGAACTGGCGCAGCGCCTGCGCGCCGGCACGGCCACCGTGCTGCATGCCGAAGGCGTGGTGGTGCGCGCGCTGTCGCAGGCGCTGGCGGTGAATGATGCCGGCGCGACGGATCCGGCCGGGCATGCCGGCGTGGCCGCCGCCTGAGCGGCGGAACAACGCGGACAACGCCCGTTCCAGGCCCGTCCGGCCGCCGCGTGCCACGTCACGCATGCCGGCAAATGCCGCGCGGGAAGTACCGCGGCCGTGATCGAAGCGGCAAGTTTAAGAAGAACTTAATATATAGTCACTACCCTGCCACCTCCGCGGTCGCCTGGGCGTGGTCGACCGGCTATGCCGGGAACCGCTGTCGGCAGGGGCCTTGTTGCACGATGTGGCATACACGTGGCATTAAGATGAAGTTGCTAATTCGCAACTTTTCGTGTATAAACCGGTGCAGGCAATCACGAGGAATCGAACCGATGATGATGTTGTGGATGGCGCTGTCGGCGCTGGGCAGTATGGGTGTGACGGGGCCGCTGGGCGTTGCCGTCGCCGTATGGCTGCTGGCCGGGCGCACCTGGCGCCTGTCGCTGTCATGGTGCCTGCTGTTCGGTATCGGCCTGCTGCTCGTGGTGGCCACCAAGGTGGCCTGGTACGGCTGGGGCATCGGCATCCCCGAGTGGAAGTTCGCCGGCCTGTCGGGGCACGCGATGCGCGCGTGCGCCGTGTACCCGGTGGTGCTTTACCTGATGTTCCTGAAGGCGCGGCCGCTTGTCCGCCACGCGGCGCTGGCCGGCGGCGTGCTGCTGTCCGTGCTGATCAGCCTCTCCCGCGTGCCGGTGCTGGCGCATTCGATGTCTGAAGTGGTGCTCGGCGGCGGCGTGGGCCTGGCCGTGGCCGCGGCATTCATCGCCATGGCGCGCAGCGAGCGGCCGGCGGCCGTCGGCCGCATCCTGGTCGCGCTGTGCGTGCCGCTGGTGCTGGTGATGCCGTTCACGAAACCTGTGCCGGGCGAAAGGTGGGTGCGGCAGGTGGCGGTGTACCTGTCGGGCAACGAGCCGGTCCAGCGCGCCTGGAAGCTGGGCCCCGACCGCAAGCCGTACAGGAAAGCGCAGGGGCCGGTCTGAGGCTTGCCGGCGCACCGGTGGACGCAATAGTGCGATTTTGTCCAGAGCCGTTGCGCGCGATGGTATGATAACCACCTCTGCAACCAGCCTGCCGGGCGAAGAACATTTACCTACGTGCGTCTATCTTCCATTAAATTGTCGGGATTTAAGTCGTTCGTCGATCCCACCAATTTCCAGGTGCCGGGGCAGCTGGTAGGTGTGGTGGGCCCGAACGGCTGCGGCAAGTCCAACATCATCGATGCGGTGCGCTGGGTGCTGGGCGAATCGAAGGCATCCGAGCTGCGCGGCGAGTCGATGCAGGATGTGATCTTCAACGGTTCCACGCACCGCAAGCCGGCCGGCCGCGCATCCGTCGAGCTGGTGTTCGACAACCATGACGGCAAGGCGTCCGGCCAGTGGGGCCAGTATGCCGAGATCGCCGTCAAGCGCACGCTCACGCGCGACGGCACTTCCACCTACTACATCAACGGCCAGCCGGTGCGCCGGCGCGACATCCAGGATATCTTCCTCGGCACCGGCCTCGGTCCGCGCGCGTACGCGATCATCGGCCAGGGCATGATCGCCCGCATCATCGAATCCCGTCCGGAAGAATTGCGCGTATTCCTCGAGGAAGCCGCCGGCGTCTCGAAGTACAAGGAGCGCCGGCGCGAAACGGAAAACCGGCTGCACGACACGCGCGACAACCTGCTGCGCGTGGAAGACATCCTGCGCGAACTGAACGGCAACCTGGAAAAACTCGAGGGGCAGGCCGCGGTCGCGACCCGCTTCCACCAGCTCCAGGCGGACCAGGACGAAAAGCAGAAGCTGCTCTGGCTGCTGCGCCGCAACGAGGCGCAGGCCGAGCAGGCGCGCTGGTTCGCCGAGGTGCTGCAGGCGCAGACGGACCTGGAGCAGCAGACGGCGCAACTGCGCGGCGTGGAACTGTCGCTGGAACAGATGCGGCAGGCCCACTTCGCCGTCGGCGACCGGCTGCACAGCGCGCAGGGCGCCCTGTACCAGACCAATGCCGAAATCGGCAGCCTCGAGGCGCAGATCAAGTTCGTGGTCGAATCGCGCACCCGCCTGCAGCAGCAGCTCGGCACGCTGGCGGCGCAGCGCGATCAATGGCAGCAACAGGCCAGCGAGTACGGCGGGCAGGTCGAGGAAGCGGAATTCAACCTCGAGGAGCTGGCCGCGAAGGTCGAGGAATCGCGCATGCTGGCCGAGCAGAAGGGCGAACTGCTGCCGCTGCTGGAGGGCGAATGGCGCACGGCACAGGAGAAAGCGACGCAGTCGCGTGCCCGCATCATGGGCGCGCAGCAGCAGCTCGAACTCGAATCGGCGCACCAGAGAAATGCCTCGAACATCCTCTCCGGCCTCGTCGCGCGCCGCGAGCGGCTGCAGCAGGAAAGGAACGGGCTGGCGATGCCGGATGCCGCGCACCTGGAAAACCTGCGTTATCAACTGCAAGAAAAGCAGCAGGCGCTGGAAGAAACCGGCATGCAGCTCGAGGAGGCGCTCGAACAGCAGCCGCGCCTGGAAGAGGAACGCCGCGCCGCGCAGGCCGCCGTGCAAGGCGAAACCGCCACCAGCGCGCAGCTCGATGCGCGCCTGACCGCGCTGCGCCAGTTGCAGGAGCGCGTGCAGACGCAGGGCAAGGTCACGCCGTGGCTGCAGAAGCACGGGCTGGACGAGCTGCCGCGGCTGTGGCAAAAGCTCGCCATCGAGCCGGGCTGGGAACCGGCGCTGGAATCGGTGCTGCGCGAGCGCGCCGGCGCCTTGCAGGTATCGAACCTCGACTGGGCCAAGCACTTCCTCGGCGATGCGCCGCCCGCCAAGCTGGCCCTGTTCGCGCCCGTGACCGCCGCGCCGGCCGCGGCCGCGCCGGTCGGCTTCAAACCGCTGCTCGACCTGCTGAAACTGAACGATCCCGGCCTGCGCGGCGTGCTGCAGGACTGGCTGCACAACGTCTTCGTGGCCGAGGACACGGCGCAGGCCTTCTCGAACCGGGTGCACCTGCCGGCCGGCGCCTGCTTCGTCACGCGCCAGGGGCACGTGGTCACGCAGTCCAGCGTGCGCTTCCATGCCGCCGATTCCGAGCAGGAAGGCATGCTGGGCCGCCAGCAGGAAATCGACAACATCGCCAAGCAGCTGCGCGCCCAGGCGATGCTGGCCGACGAGGCCCGCGCCCGCGCGGTGCGCGCCGAAGCGGCCCTCGCGCAGCACACCCGCGTGGTAACCGAACTGCGCCAGCGCAACGGGGCGCTGACGACGGCCGTGCACGCGCTGCAGCTCGACGTGGTAAAGCTGTCCGAAGTCGAGGCGCGCTTCGCCCAGCGCAGCACGCAGATCGAAAGCGACCTCGCCGAGATCGCCGCGCAGGAAGCGGAACAGATGGCGGTGAAGCTCGAATCGGAAGAGAAATTCGAACAGCTCGACTACGAACTGGCCGAACTGCAGGGCGCGCACGAAGAGGGCCAGGAAGCGTTCCTGCGCATCGAAGCCCGGCTGGCCGATGCCCGCGAGGCGCTGCGCGACCTGGAGCGACGCGCGCAGGAAGCGGAATTTGCCGAGAAATCCGCGCGCCATCGCATCGACGAGCTGCGCCGCAACATCGCCACCGCCACCACGCAGGCCGCCCAGGTGGCCGACAGCCTGCGCGCCGGCGAGCAGGAACTGGCCGGCCTCGAAGCGGGCAGCGCCAGCGAAGGCCTGCAGGACCTGCTCGACCGCCGCTCGCAGCAGGAACGCGCGCTGGCCGATGCGCGGCACGAGCTGGACCAGGTTTCGCAGCAGATGCGCCATGCCGAGGAAGCGCGCACGAACAACGAGCGCAGCCTGCAGCCGCAACGCGACCGCATCATGGAAATGCAACTGAAGGAACAGGCCGCGCGGCTGAACCAGGAACAGTTCGCGCAGCAGCTCGCCGAGGCGCAGGCCGTCGCGCAGTTCGACGAAGCGGCGCTGGCGGCACGGCTGCAGCCGGACATGAAGGCGCAATACCTGCAGGGCGAGGTGACGCGGCTGTCCAATGCGATCGCCGCACTGGGCGCCGTCAACCTGGCCGCGCTCGACGAACTGGCGCAGGCGTCCGAGCGCAAGAACTACCTGGACGCGCAAAACCGCGATCTCACGGAAGCCATCGACACGCTCGAGGATGCGATCCAGAAGATCGACAAGGAAACGCGCGACCTGTTGCAGGAGACCTTCGATCGCGTCAACGGGCACTTTTCCGAACTGTTCCCGATCCTGTTCGGCGGCGGACAGGCTAAACTGACCATGACGGGCGACGAGATCCTCGACTCCGGCGTGCAGGTGATGGCCCAGCCGCCGGGCAAGAAGAACGCGACGATCCACCTGCTGTCCGGCGGCGAAAAGGCGCTGACGGCGACGGCCCTCGTGTTTTCGATGTTCCGCCTGAACCCGGCGCCGTTCTGCCTGCTCGACGAAGTCGATGCACCGCTGGACGACGCCAACACGGAACGTTTCTGCCGGATGGTGAAACGCATGTCCGACCAGACCCAATTCCTCTTCATCTCGCACAACAAGATCGCGATGGAGATGGCCACTCAACTGATCGGTGTGACGATGCAGGAGCAGGGCGTATCGCGCATCGTGGCGGTGGATATGGAAGCCGCCGCCAACTTCGCTACCGAGGCACAAGCAGCATGACAGATTTTCAGACCAGTTTGATCGCAGCCGCCGGCGTCTTCGTTGCCGGCGTATTCGTCTACAACAAGTGGCAGGAGCACAAGGCCAAGAAAAGCGTCGAGCGGGCCTTTGCGTCCGAGCATGACGACGTGCTGATGCGCACCGAGGAGCCGGGCTTCGACACCGCCGCCGCGGAACCCGGGCCTGCCCATGCGCCCGCCCATGGAACCTCGGCGGCGCGCGCCGAACCGAGCTTCACGCTGGGCGACGTGCCGATCGTCGACGGCGGCTCCGGCGCCTACGGCCGGCCGCCGCACGAGGATACCGTGGCGCCGAGCGTCGTGGCGGACGACGTGCAGCATCCCGAGTTCACGATCGACGAGCCGATTGCCGCGGCGCCCGCGGCGACACCTGTGCCGGCCGCTGCCGCGGCTGCCTCGCCCGAGTTCACGAGCGAGCCCGTTTCCGCGGAGCCCGTCGTTGCCGTTGCTCCCGCCGTTGCCTCCGCTTCGGTGCCCGCGCCCGCTCCCGCTCCCGCCGCCGCAGCCGCGCACGCAGCCGCGCCGGCCCCGGAAGCGGCTGCACCGAACCCCGTGGCCGATGCCGCGGTACTGCGTGCCGAGCAGGCCACGTCGCTGGTCGATCCGCTGATCGACTGCCTGCTGCCGCTGGACATGGAAACGGCGCAGCGCGGCGAGAAGCTGCTGCCGGCGCTGCAAAAGCTGCGCCTGGTCGGCAACAAGCCGGTGCACTACATCGGCCTGGCCGTTTCCGGCGACTGGGAACCGATCCGCCACGGCATCGTCTACACGAAGGTGCAGGGCGGCGTGCAGCTGGCCAGCCGCACCACGGCGTTGAACGAACTCGAATATTCCGAGCTGGTGACGCGCCTGCGCGGCGTGGCCGACGAAATCGGCGCCGAGCCGCAGATCCCGGACATGATCGAGGTGATGGCCGAGGCGAAGAACCTGCACCGCTTCGTGGCCGCGCACGATGCGCAGCTGGGCGTGAACCTGGCCGCCAACGGCGCGCCATGGGATGTGACCACGCTGGTCGGCGCGCTGGAAAAGCAGGGCTACGACCTGCGCCCGGACGGCCGTTTCGTGATGGGCGACGGCGAAGGCGGCCAGCTGTTCACGCTGTCCACCAACGTGTCGCCGGCGGAGGAAACCACCGCGCGCCTGACACTGCTGCTGGACGTGCCGTGCGTGGCGCCGGCGCGCGACGGCTTCGGCACGATGATCGCGTGCGCCAGGTCGCTGGTGCAGCGCCTCGATGCGATCATCGTCGACGACTACAACCAGCCGCTGTCCGACGCGTCGATCGCCGAGATCGCCGGCCAGGTCAAGGAATTCTATGCCGACATGGAAGCTTCCGACATCCCGGCCGGCTCCACCCGCGCACTGCGGCTGTTCAACTGATTCCCGAGCAATGAACAAAGAGTTATCAAGCCCGGCGCCGCATGGGCCGGCCGAGCGCGCCGCCTGGCTGACCGCCGAACTTAACCGGCACCTGCATGCCTATCACGTGCTCGACGCGCCGACGATTCCGGACGCCGAATACGACAAGCTGTTCGTCGAGCTGCAGCAGCTCGAGGCGCGGCATCCCGAGCTGGCGCAGTCCGATTCGCCAACGCAGCGCGTGGGCGCCGCGCCGCTGGGGCAGTTCGCCGCCGTCACGCATGCGGTGCCGATGCTGTCGCTGAACAACGGCTTTACCGACGACGACATCGAGAACTTCGACCGCCGCGTGCGCGAAGGCCTCGATGCCGTGCAGGTCGACTATGCCGCCGAGCTGAAGTTCGACGGGCTGGCGATCAACCTGCGCTACGAGAACGGCGTGTTCGTGCAGGCCGCCACGCGCGGCGACGGCTACACCGGCGAGGATGTGACGGCGAATATCCGCACGATCAAGTCGATCCCGCTGCGCCTGCATGGAAAGGATCTCCCTGAAGTTGTCGAGGTGCGCGGCGAAGTGCTGATGTTCAAGGCCGATTTCGCGGCGATGAACGAACGTCAGCGCGCGGCCGGGCAGAAGGAATTCGTCAATCCCCGCAACGCCGCGGCGGGCGCGCTGCGCCAGCTCGATTCGCGCATCACCGCGCAGCGCAACCTGCGCTTCTTCGCGTACGGCATCGGCGAGCTGGCCGGCATGGACATGCCGGCCACCCACGCCGGCCTGCTGGACTGGTACGAGCAGCTGGGCCTGCCGGTGGCGAAGGAACGCGCCGTGGTGCGCGGCAAGGATGGCCTGCTGGAGTTCTACGCGCGGGTGGGCAAGGCCCGGCCGGCCATGGCCTACGAGATCGATGGCGTGGTCTACAAGGTGAACAATACCGAAGACCAGCAGGCGCTGGGCTTCCGGTCGCGCGCGCCGCGCTTCGCGCTGGCCCACAAGTTCGCGGCCGAGGAGGCGTTGACCACGGTGCAGGCGATCGAGGTGCAGGTGGGCCGCACCGGCGCCATCACGCCGGTTGCGCGCCTCGTGCCGGTATTCGTCGGCGGCGTGACCGTCACCAACGCCACGCTGCACAACGAGGATGAGGTGCGCCGCAAGGACGTGCGCGTGGGCGATACCGTCATCGTGCGCCGCGCCGGCGACGTGATCCCCGAAGTGCTGGCCGTTGTGCTGGACAGGCGCCCGACGCCCGAACCGGCGGCCTATGTTCTGCCCAATACATGCCCCGTGTGCGGTTCGCACGTGGTGCGGGAAGAAGGAGAAGCAATAGCCCGCTGTTCCGGCGGCCTCACGTGCGCCGCGCAGCGCAAGGAAGCGATCCGTCACTTCGCCGGCCGCCGCATGATGGATATCGAAGGCCTGGGCGACCGCTACATCGACAGCCTGGTCGAATGCAGCCTGGTGCACGGCGTGGCGGACCTGTACAGGCTCACGCTGGACGACCTGCTGCAAATGAAGCGCGCCGCCGACGAGCGCGACGGCACCACGCCGGAAACCGTCCGGCAGGGCAAGGTGCCCACCAAGTGGGCGGACAACCTGCTGGCCGCGATCGATGCCAGCAAGAAGCCGCCGCTGGAGCGCCTGCTGTTCGCGCTGGGCATCCGGCACGTGGGCGAATCGACCGGGAAAACGCTGGCCGACTGGCTGGGCAGGTTCGAGCTGGTGCGCCGCGCGCCGGCCGCGCTGCTGCGGGTGCTGCCCGATATCGGCGGCACCGTGGCCGAGTCGATCGCCGACTTCTTTGCCGAAGAGAAGAACCAGCAGGCCATCGATGCGCTGCTGGCCGCGGGCGTCACGCCGCAGGGCGAACATCCGCCCAAGGCGCAGCTGCGGGAAAAGCTCGACGAGGTCAAGCTGCTCGCCGCGCTGGGCATCCCGAAATTGACCGAGCCCCGTGCGAAGCAGTTGCTGGCGGACGGCATGACGCTGGAATCGCTGGCGTTCCTGCAGGTGTTCAACGCGTTCGGCCTGCCGGCGACCGTGAGCGCGTCGCTCGACGAGTGGATGGCGTCCGAGGCGAACCGGCAGGTGCTGATGGACCTTTCGGCGTTGCGCACGGAACTGCTGGCGCAGTTGCCGGAAGCGGCCGCCGCCGACGAAGGCCCGATGAGCGGCAAGTCGTTCGTGCTGACCGGCACGCTGCCCACGCTGTCCCGCGACGAGGCCGGCGCGATGATCGAAGCGGCCGGCGGCAAGGTCTCCGGCTCCGTATCGAAGCGCACTTCGTACGTGGTCGCCGGCGCCGAAGCCGGCAGCAAGCTCGCGAAAGCCGAGGAACTGGGCGTGACGATCCTGGACGAAGCGGGATTGCTGTCGCTGCTGGGCAAGTAACCAGCCAGCGCCTCGATTTCACGGTTGGCATGCGAACATCGGTGCCTGACACCTTTTCCGGATGAATCACCTGGAAAAGGTGTCAGGCACCGGTTATCCAGCGCTGACCGTGTTGACGGCGCCAGTCGCAGGCACCGGTTTCCAACAGCATCCTGGTCAAGAAACATTCTGAACGAGAACAAGCAGATGAATAAAATTCGCAAGGCCGTCTTCCCCGTCGCAGGCCTCGGCAGCCGCTTCCTTCCCGCCACCAAGGCGCAGCCGAAGGAAATGCTGCCCATCGTCGACAAGCCGTTGATCCAGTACGCGGTCGAGGAGGCCGTGGCGGCCGGCATCACCGACCTGGTGTTCATCACCGGCCGCAACAAGCGGGCGATCGAGGATCACTTCGACACCGCCTACGAGCTGGAGGCGGAGCTGGAAGCGGCGCAGAAGCAGCAATTGCTGGAACTCGTGCAGAACGTGATCCCGAAGAACGTCAACTGCATCTACATCCGCCAGTCGGCGCCGCTGGGCCTGGGCCACGCGGTGCTGTGCGCGCGGCCGGTTGTCGGCAACGATCCGTTCGCCGTGCTGCTGGCGGACGACTTCATGGACACGCCGGAAGGCGTGCGCCCCGTGCTGGCGCAGATGACCGAGCGCTACGACTTCGAGCGCGCCAGCCTGCTGGCGGTGCAGGAAGTGCCGCGCGAGAACACGCGCCAGTACGGTATCGTCAGCGCCACCCCGTACCGCGACCGGCTCGAACTGGTCTCCGGCATCGTCGAGAAGCCGACGCCCGAAAAGGCGCCGTCGACGCTGGCCGTGGTGGGCCGCTACGTGCTGTCGGCGCGCATCTTCGATTTCCTCGAGCAGGTGGGCAAGGGCGCCGGCGGCGAGATCCAGCTGACGGACGGCATCGCCGCGCTGCTGCAGCACGAGCGCGTGCTGGCCTTCCGCTACGATGGCCAGCGCTACGACTGCGGCTCCAAGCTGGGCTACCTGAAGGCCACCGTGGCGATGGGCCTGAAGCACCCGGAAACGGGCGCGGACTTCGCCGAGTTCGTGAAGCAGACGAAGGAGCTGCTATGACCGTCCGCGACATCCTGAAGATGGGCGATCCGCGCCTGCTGCGGCAGGCCGACCCCGTGCGGGACTTCGACACGCCCGCGCTGCACGCGCTGATCGCCGACATGTTCGATACGATGCACGCCGCGAACGGCGCCGGCCTCGCCGCCCCGCAGATCGGCGTCAACCTGCAGGTGGTGATCTTCGGCTTCAAGTCCAACGCGCGCTACCCGGATGCGCCGCAGGTGCCGGAAACGGTGCTGATCAACCCGGTGCTCACGCCGCTCTCCGAAGAGAAGGAAGAAGGCTTCGAAGGCTGCCTGTCGGTACCCGGCCTGCGCGGCAGCGTGCCCCGCTACGTGCGGCTGCGCTACGAAGGCTTCGACCAGCACGGCAGGCCGATCGTGCGCGACGCCGAGGATTTCCATGCGCGCGTGGTGCAGCACGAAGTGGATCACCTGCATGGCATCCTGTACCCGAGCCGCATCGAGGATTTCAGCAAGTTTGGTTTTACCAGCGTGATGTTCCCGGAGCTCGATCCGAACGACGACGATTGAGCAATGGTGTCGGACACTTTTTCCGGGTGGGTTATCCGGAAAAGGTGTCCGACACCGGCAGCTCCATGGTCCCGGGCAGCCCGGCGATGCCGCTGCACCGGTAAGCACTGCATTTCAATATGCGCCATCGATCATTGGCGCCACGATGAATCTGTCGTAATATCCCGCCCAGCATTGAATACCCAATAACAATCCTGGATCACAAATCCGGGCCACCGGGAGAAACCAGGATGAGCCAACCCTCTTCGTCCAATCCACTCGAATTTTCGGCGCGGGGGATCATCCTCGGCGTCCTCATCACGCTGGTCTTCACGGCCGCGCAAGTCTACCTCGGCCTGAAAGTCGGCCTCACGTTCGCCACGTCGATCCCCGCCGCCGTCATCTCGATGGCGCTGCTGTCGGCGTTCAAGGATGCGACGATCCAGGAAAACAATATCGTGCAGACGATCGCCTCCGCCGCCGGCACGCTGGCGTCGGTGATCTTCGTGTTGCCGGGCCTGCTGATGATCGGCTGGTGGGCCAAGATCCCGTTCTGGCCCACGTTCGGCGCCTGTGCGATCGGCGGCGTGCTCGGCGTGATGTACACGATCCCGCTGCGCCGCGCGCTGGTGTCGCAATCGAAGCTGCCGTACCCGGAGGGCGTGGCCGCCGCGGAGGTGCTGAAGGTGGGCACCCAGTCGCGTGCCGGCGCGCAGGAAGGCAAGGCCGGCCTGAAGGCGGTGATCTGGGGCACGCTGGCCTCGGCGTTCTTCGCGCTGCTGGCCGGCGCCAAGGTGATCGCCGGCGAAGTGTCGCATTACTTCCGCTTCGGCGCCGGCAGCGGCGCCACGGGCCTGGGCGCGGCGAGCTCGCTGGCGCTGATCGGCGCCGGCCACCTGATGGGCATCACGGTCGGCATCGCGATGCTGGTCGGACTGGTCATCGCGTGGGGCATCCTGGTGCCGGTGCTGACGTCGCTCACGCCGATGGCGGCTGGCGCGTCCGTGGCCGACCACGCGCTCGGCGTGTGGAGCACCCAGGTGCGCATGATGGGCGCGGGCACGATCGGCGCGGCGGCGATCGTCACGCTGGCCACGCTGGCCAAGCCCGTGTTCGGCGGCCTGAAGTCGGCACTGGACGCCTCGCGCGCGGCGAAGCATGGTGGCGCCGCGGTGCCGCGCGAGGAACGCGACATGCCGATCTTCATCGTCGGCCTGGTTACGCTGATCGCGATGGTGCCGGCCGGCTGGCTGCTGTCGGCCTTCCTCGAAGGCGGCGTGCTGGCGTCGATCGCCACGCCGCTGGTGGTGGTCGGCATCGGCTACATCCTGGTGGCCGGCCTGCTGGCGGCGGCCGTGTGCGGCTACATGGCGGGCCTGATCGGTTCGTCGAACTCGCCGGTCTCCGGCATCGCCATCCTGACGATCCTCGGCGCCGCCACGTCGGTCGGCTTCGTGGGCCGCGAAGTGATGGGGCCGGAAACCACGCAGGCACTGATCGCCTTTGCACTGTTCGTCACCACCGTCGTGCTGGCGGTGGCCGTGATCGGCAACGACAACCTGCAGGACCTGAAGACCGGCCAGCTGGTCGGCGCCACGCCGTGGAAGCAGCAGGTCGCGCTGATCATCGGCGTGTTCGCCGGTTCGTGCGTGGTGCCGCCGGTGCTGGAGCTGCTGAACCAGGCGTACGGCTTTGCCGGCGCGCCGAACAACCAGGCGATCTCGGACCAGCCGCTGGCCGCGCCGCAGGCCACGCTGATCTCCACGCTGGCACGCGGCGTGATCGGCGGCGACCTGCCGTGGCACCTGATCGGCTGGGGCGCCGCCATCGGCCTGATCCTCGTGGCGATCGATTTCGTGCTGAAGAAAACCAGCCACGGCAAGTACAGCCTGCCGCCGCTGGGCGTGGGCCTGGCCGTCTACCTGCCCTCGGCCGTGACGGCACCGGTGGTGGTGGGCGCGGTGGCCGGCTACTACTTCGAGAAGTCGTTGCGCGGCAAGAGCTATGGCGAGGCGGCGTCCCGCGTGGGCGTGCTCGTGATGTCCGGCTTCATCGTCGGCGAGAGCCTGTTCAACGTGGGGCTGGCGGCATTGATCGTCCTCTCCGGCAAGGCCGAGCCGCTGGCGTTCGGCGCCGGTATCGAGGAATCGGTCGGCATGCTGATTGCGCTGGCAGTGGCCGCCGCGATCCTCGTCACGCTGTACCGCTGGGCCGCCAATTCGGCCCGCAGGATCGAGGTGTAATGGCCCGATGACGGTCCAGGACATCCTGCAAGGCGCCGCGGCGGCCATCGCGCTGCTCGGCGCCGCGCCCTGGCGCCTGCTGCTGGCCACTGTGCTGTTCCTCGTGGTGGCCGAGGGCCTGATGTTCATTCCCCGTGCCGGCTTCGTGCTGAAGCTGTGCGTGGCCGCCGTGCTGGCAGTGCAGGTGCTGGCGATGCTGCGGGTGGCCGCGCTGGGCGAACCGCCGCCGCTGGCCATCCTCCTCGACGTTTCCTGGCTGGCGCCTGCATCGATGCTGGTGCTGTGGCTGTGTGCGCTCGTACCGTTCGCGCTGGGTCTCGCCGCGCTGGCCGCTGCCGGGGGGCGCAACGATGTACACTACTTCTTCGGCAACGTGCTG
The DNA here is from genome assembly GCF_009727155.1 of Pseudoduganella dura. Taxonomy (NCBI): domain Bacteria; kingdom Pseudomonadati; phylum Pseudomonadota; class Betaproteobacteria; order Burkholderiales; family Oxalobacteraceae; genus Pseudoduganella; species Pseudoduganella dura. The sequence goes on from NZ_WNWM01000002.1 coordinate 5,792,547, forward strand.
CGCGATGCGCCGCCGTCGCCGCGCGCGTTCCTGCTGTTCAAGATGGCAATGCACGCGGCCGCGGCCGCGTTCACGTTCGTGGCGCCCGGTATCGTGCTGAAGGGGTATATCGGCTGGAACGCGCTGGAACAGGGGCTCGTGGCGGCGCTGCTGTACTGGCAGGCGCCGCTGGCGCTGATGCTGCTGTCGATGGCGTTCGACGCCTTTGCCACGTGGCTGCCGAAGGTCGTGCCGCGCCGGACCGGCGGGTTCGTCACGCTGGCGCTGCTGCTGTTCTTCGTGCTGTTCATGTTTGCATTCACTTACACACTTTCCGCGAAAGCATTCGGCATATGAATCCGATCGACAGGCACAGGCTGGGGCAGGGCACGTGGTACATGGGCGAAGACAGCGCCCGCGCGAGCGACGAGGTGCGCGCGCTGCAACTGGGCGTGGATCTCGGCATCACGCTGATCGACACGGCCGAGATGTACGGCGAAGGCGGCGCCGAGCGTGTCGTGGGCGCGGCGATCGCGGGGCGGCGCGACGCGGTTACCCTCGTCAGCAAGGTCTACCCGCACAACGCCGGCCGCGCCGAAGTGCAGCGCGCCTGCGAGCGCAGCCTGGGCCGGCTGGGCACCGACCGCATCGACCTGTACCTGCTGCACTGGCGCGGCGGGGTGCCGCTGGCGGAAACGCTGGAGGGCTTCGAAGCGCTGCGCCGGGCCGGCAAGATCCTCGCGTACGGCGTCAGCAACTTCGATACGCCGGACATGGAAGAAGCGCTGCGCGCCCCGGGCGGCACCGCGATCGCCGCCAACCAGGTGATGTACAACCTGCGCCGGCGCGGCGTCGAGTTCAGCCTGCTGCCGTGGTGCCGCGAGCGCGGCATTCCCGTGATGGCCTATTCGCCGCTCGAATCCGGCCGGCGCGAGCAGCAGCGCCTGTTCGGCGACCCCGTGCTGGCGCAGGTCGCCGCGCGGCACGGCGCCACGCCGGCGCAGATCGCTCTGGCGTGGCTGTTCGCGCAGGAGGGCGTGACGGCGATCCCGAAAGCCGTGCACCCCGACCACGTGCGCGCCAACCGCGCCGCGCTCGATATCGTGCTCACGCCGGAAGACCTGGCCGCGCTCGACGGCGCATTCCCGCCGCCGCGGCGGAAGGTGCCGCTGGATATTCTCTAGATTGGAAGCCGATCGGCCGGTATCGTTCGACCGGAGGCATTCGGGCACTGGTGTCGGACACCGGTTTTCGTCAGCCGGTTGCCAGCCCATGAGAAAACCGGTGTCAGACACCATTTCCGGATAAAGCGCCCGGAAATGGTGTCTGACACCTGCCCCCGGGTCTGTCCTGTTTTTCGTCGCGGATTCTACCGCCGCCCCAGCGTCATCTTGCCGATCGCCTTTTCGACGGCGACCTGCATCAGCGGCGACAGGTTGACGAAGCGGCAGCCGATCTGCACCTGCTCGCCCAGCAGGAACGAGCGGAAGCGCCGCGACAGCCGCACTTCCAGGTCGCAGATGACCACCGTTTCGTTCAGCTCCAGGCGCACGCGCTGCAGCTTGCGGCCGATGTGCAGGCCTGGCGAATCGCGCGGCGCGCAGCGCATGCCGATGCCGCCGGTGGCCACGTCGTACAGCTGCAGCTCGTACGGGGTGCCGAACAGCACGAACGAAGCGGTGTAGTTGCCGGCCAGCGGGGTTTCCAGGCGCGCCGTGGCGCGCCGGTTCAGCACCAGGCCATGGGATGGAAACGCCACCCGCACGCGTGCGGGCGCGCCGGGCAGCGCTGCCCGGTCGTCCGTGAGTTCGAACTGGAACCGGGCCGAATCGAGCCGCGTGACGAACGTGCAGCTGCCTGCCGGCAGAGTGCTGCCCTCGTTGAGCAGCAGCGTGAACTCCGGCTCCGTCTCGTGCACGGAAAGAATGCAGGCCAGTACCGGTTCGATCGCACCGGCAGGGTAGATCGTCACCGCCTCGCCGCGGTCGGCCAGCATCTGCAGCGATTCACGGATCGCCAGCGGATCGGCGATCTCGTGCGGCTGGGCGTTAAGGGGAATCCGCGCGACGATCTCCGCGGCGCAAGGTTCGGCCCTGCGTTGCGGATGGCCGCCGGCGGATGGCGAGCCGGCCGCCTCCGTCTTGACATAGCCTTTCGCGCTGCCGCGGAATACCTGCAGCGCGGTCCATTTCGGCCGCAATTGCGCGCTGAAGCGGCGCACGGCCGGCGAATCCAGCCAGCGAAGGTGTTTGGTAGTCGAAGTCATGGCGTAATAGGCTGATCTGCGTCAAGGATACCAGTAATCTTTTAATCGCAGACAACTTTATTGCCGTATGGCTAGTCCCTGTCGCTAAAACCGCTCATCCGGTGCAAGGTAGCGCCACTGGCCCACCGGCAGGTCGCCCAGCTTGACCTTGCCGATGCGCACGCGCTTCAGGCCCACCACTTTCAGGCCCACCATGTCGCACATGCGGCGGATCTGGCGCTTCTTGCCTTCGCGCAGGGTGAAGGACAGCTGGTCCTCGTTTTGCCAGCGCACCTTGGCCGGCAGCAGGGGCTTGCCATCCATCCACAGGCCGTGGTTCAACTTGCGCAATTCCGTGTCCGGCAACGTGCCCGGCTTGGTGTATTCCACGCGTACCAGGTATTCCTTGTCGATATCGGTGTCCTGGCCGATCAGGTGCTTGGCCACGCGGCCGTCCTGCGTGAGCACCAGCAGGCCCACCGAATCGATGTCCAGGCGGCCGGCCGGCACGAGGCTGCGCAGCTGCGTGGGGTGGAACTGCTCGGGGGACGGATCGTCCGGCCAGCGGTTTTCCGGCTTGATCAGCGCCACGGCGGGGGTATAGCCATCCTCGGCCTGGCCGCTGACATAGCCCATCGGCTTGTTGATCAGGATCGTCACGCGCTTGCTCTGCTCGGCGGCGGCCTGCCGCTCCACGGTGACTTTCTGGCTCGGGTAGACTTTCACGCCCAGTTCGGACACGACCTGGCCGTCCACGCGCACCCAGCCCTTGGCAATCCATTCGTCGGCTTCGCGGCGCGAGCACAACCCCAGTTCGGACATGCGTTTCGATAAACGCAAAAGTTCTTCAGACATTACAGAATCAGACTTTCAAGGCTTCCAGTAAATCGGTTTCAAGCTGGATCTGCGTGCGCGCCGAGGACAGCGACTGGCCGTCCACGATGAACACGTCTTCCACGCGCTCGCCAAGGGTCATCACCTTGGCGGTGTGCAGGTTCACACGGTATTTCGTCAGCACGTTGGCGATCGAATAGAGCAGGCCGGTGCGGTCGTTCGCCGTCACCGACAGCAGGTAGTACTGGCCACGCTCGTCGGGGCGCAGGTCCACGGTCGGCTGGATCGGGAACGTGCGTGACAGGCGCGACAGCCGGCCGCGCACCGGCGGCTGCATCGGCGCCTGCGTCTGCAGCAGGTCGCACAGTTCGTGCTCGATCAGGCTGATGATGTCGCGGTAGCTCTTGGCGAAGCTCTGCTCGGTAACCAGGAACGTGTCGAGCGCGTAGCCGTGCTTCGTGGTGTGGATCTTCGCATCCAGGATGGAGAAATTCTTGCGGTCGAAGTAGCCGCAGATGCGGGCGAACAGGTCCGGCTGGTCCTTGACGTAGACGGCGATCTGCAGCCCTTCGCCGATCGGCGCCAGCCGGCACTTCACCACCGGCTTCTCGCTGCCCAGCCGGTCGTACAGCGCGCGCGTCTGCCAGGCGATGTCGGAGGCGTCGTGGCGCAGGAAATACGCCATGTCGAGCTGCTTCCACAGTTCCTCGTGCGCCGACGGCGGCAGGCCATACAGCCGCAGCGTGGCCAGCGCCTCGTGCTGGCGGTTCTTCAGCTCGCGGTCGGCCGAATGCGGTTCGCCGCCCAGCACGCGCAGCGTCATCCTGTACAGGTCTTCCAGCAGCTTGGCCTTCCAGGCGTTCCACACCTTCGGGCTGGTACCGCGGATGTCGCACACGGTCAGCAGGTACAGGCCCGTCAGGTGCCGTTCGTCGCGCACCGCCTTGGCGAACGCTTCGATCACGTCCGGATCGGACAGGTCCTGCTTCTGCGCCACCGTCGACATCAGCAGGTGCTGCTCGACGAGGAAGGCCACCAGCTCCGTCTCGTCGGCGCTCATGCCGTGGTCCTGGCAGAACTGCACCGCGTCGGCCACGCCGAGCTTCGAGTGGTCGCCGCCGCGGCCCTTGGCGATGTCGTGGAACAGCGCGGCCACGTACAGCAGCCAGTGCTGCGGGTAGTTCGCCATCAGCTGGCTGCAGTACGGGTATTCGTGCGCGTGCTCCGTCATCGTGAAGCGGCGCATGTTGCGCACCACCATCAGGATATGCTGGTCCACCGTGTAGACGTGGAACAGGTCGTGCTGCATCTGGCCCACGATCTTGCGGAAGTTCGGCAGGTAGCGGCCCAGGATCGACAGCTCGTTCATCCGGCGCAGCGCGTGGATGATGCCGGAAGGCGCCTGCAGGATGCGCAGGAAGTAGGCGCGGTTGACGGGATCGGCGCGGAACGCCGCGTCGATCTTGAAACGCTCGTGCCACAGCGCGCGCGTGGCGCGGGCCGTGATGCCTTTCAGGGCCGGGCGTTCCGTCATCAGCACGAACACCTCGAGGATCGCCGAAGGCGTGGTTTCGAACACATCGTCGCTGGCGATGTCGATGAAGCCGTTCACTTCGTTGAAGCGCTCGTTGATCGGGTGCGTGTCGCAACCCTGCGGGAACAGCATCGCCTCGATGTTCTGCAGCAGGATCGTGTTCAGCTGCACCACCGTCTTGGCGGCCCAGTAGTAGCGCTGCATCAGGTATTCGCTGGCGCGGCGCATGTGCACGCCGGTGCCGGTGGTCTGCAGGCCGAGGCTTTCGGCGATCGCCGTCTGCACGTCGAACACCAGGCGGTCTTCGCGCCGGCCGGCATGCAGGTGCAGGCGCACGCGGATATCCTTGAAGGCGCGCTCCTTTTCCATCAGCTGGCGCGCCTCGGTCTGCGTGATCAGGCCGCGCGTGGCCAGCGTGCGCCACGAGCTGGCCAGGCCCGCCGCCTTGGCCACCCACAGGATCACCTGCAGGTCGCGCAGGCCGCCGGGGCTTTCCTTGCAGTTCGGTTCCAGGCTGAAGGCCGTGTCTTCATACTTGGCGTGGCGCTGCCGCATCTCGCTGGTCTTCGCATGGAAGAACGCCTGCGGGTCCATCGCCGCGTCGTATTCGCGTTCCAGGCGGGCGAACAGGTCGGCGTTGCCGGTGACGAGGCGCGCTTCCAGCAGGCTGGTCTGCACCGTGATGTCGGCCTTCGATTCGGTCAGGCATTCCTCCACCGTGCGGATCGCGGAGCCGATTTCCAGGCCCAGGTCCCACAGCAGCTGCACCAGTTCCTCGAGGCGGTGGCGGGTATCCTCGTCCGGCGCCTGGTGCAGCAGGATCAGCACATCGACGTCGGAATACGGGAACAGTTCGCCGCGGCCATAGCCGCCCACGGCCACCAGCGCGCTCTGCGCCGGCAGGCCGGCGGCGTTCCACGCCTGCGTGAGCACCTCGTCCACGCTGTGGCGCAGGTTGCGCAGCAGTTTTTCCGGCATGCCGTCCTCGCGGAACCGGGCGATCACCAGCTGGCGGTCGGACTTCAACCGCAGCTTGAGGGAACCGCGCAGCTGTTCGCGGGGATCGCTGTTCATCGCGAGGGAAGACATCGTGTCAGGCCGCGGCCTTGGCGCCGCTGCCGTTGTTGGCAACGAATGCCGGCGGCGGCGGCGAACCGGCCGACAGCGTCAGCACTTCGTAGCCGGTTTCGGTCACGAGCACCATGTGCTCCCACTGGGCGGAGAGGCTGCGGTCCTTCGTCTTGATCGTCCAGCCGTCGCCCATTTCGCGGATTTCGCGCCGGCCGGCGTTGATCATCGGTTCGATCGTGAAGATCATGCCCGGTTTCAGTTCCTCGCCGCTGCCCGGCTTGCCGTAGTGAAGCACCTGCGGCTCCTCATGGAACACCTTGCCGATGCCGTGGCCACAGAACTCGCGCACCACGCTGTAGCCGGCCTTCTCGGCGTGCACCTGGATCGCATGGCCGATATCGCCGAAGAACGCGCCGGGGCGCACCTTCTCGATGCCCAGCCACATGCATTCATAGGTGACGTCGGTCAGGCGCCGCGCCAGGATCGACGGCTCGCCGATGTAGAACATGCGGCTGTTGTCGCCGTGGTAGCCATCCTTGGTGATGATGGTGATATCCAGGTTCACCACGTCGCCGCTCTTCAGCACCTTGTCGCCGGGAATGCCGTGGCAGATCACGTCGTTGACGGACGTGCAGATCGCCTTCGGGTAGGGCGTGTAGCCGGGCGGCGCGTAGTTCAGCGGCGCGGGCACGGTGCCTTGCACATTCGTCATGTACTCGTGGCACAGGCGGTCGAGCTCGCCGGTGGTGACGCCGGGCTTGACGAACGGGGTGATGTAGTCGAGGACTTCGGAGCCGAGGCGGCCGGCGATGCGCATGCCTTCGATGTCTTCGGGGGTCTTGATCGTGATTGCCATATTTCTTGTGGAGGACGGGCGACAAACCACGATTATAGACGACGAAGCCGCCGGAGGTTGCCCCGGCGGCTCGCACTGTTGCCAGCAGGTTACTACGCGGCCACTGCGGGCTTATCCCGTCGCCGCCGCGCGGTTATTTCACGGTCATGCCGCCTGCACCGTGCCCGTTTTCGCCACCGACTCGAAGAATTGCACCATCGCGCGGCTGGCATCGGGCCCGGTCGGGTCCGTGTAGCTGCCGCTGGCGCTGCCGCCGGCCCAGGCATGGCCGCCGCCGTGCAGTTCCCAGTGTTCGGCCAGCACCCGGCCGTCCGCGTGGCGGTGGATCGAGCGGGTGTACTTGCGCCCGCCCGGCGCCTTGGTCCGTTCGACCTCGGGCGAGCCGGCGTCATGGCCCGCCAGTCCGTGTTGCAGCACGTCGGTACCGTTCTTCGGATTGACGGTGTGATCCTTGTCGCCATGGAACACGATCAATGGCGGGCTCGATACCGGCTGGCCGCCTCCCTTCGCGCCCTGCTGCATGGCCTGCAATGCCGAGGGCAGGTCGCTGGCGCTGCCGATCGGCAGGCCGGAGTGCACGCCGGCCGCGTTGAACAGGTCCGGGTACAGTGCCGCGACGATGACCGCCATCGCGCCGCCCGCCGACAGGCCGGCGATGCTGACACGCGCCGGATCGATCCTGTGGTCGGCCATCACCTGCCGGGCGATGCCGGCGATGATCGCCGGTTCGCCGCGGTCGCGCTGCTGGTCGGCGGCGCTGAACCAGTTCCAGCATTTCGAGCTGTTGGCCTGCATGGACTGGCACGGGTAAGCGACGATGCAGCCCGTTTCCTCCGCCACCGCGTTCATGCGCGTGCCGGCGGCGAAGTCGTCCGGGTCCTGGGTGCAGCCGTGCAGCATCACAACCAGCGGCACCGGCGCTCCGGTTTCCTTGTAATTGCTCGGCACATACAGCTTGTAGCCGCGGGTGCCCGCCTGGCAGGTGAAGCTGGCGCTGTCGAAACGGGCGCCTTCCGGCAGCGGGGCGGCCGGCGTGCGCTTGCGGGCACCGGGCAGCTTGCCGCTTTTCAGTTTTTCAAGCAGTCCTTCAGGCAAGCCATTCTGCAGGCCGTCCAGCAGGCCTTCGGGAAGGCCGCCCTGCAGGCCCTGCAGTCCTTTCAGGCCGTCGGGCATGCCGCCCTTGAACCCTTCCGGCAGCGCGATGCCGGCCTTGGCCAGCAGCTCGGCGATGCCGGGCATGGCCGTGGCGCCGCCTTTGCCGTTGAACGGCGTGTCTCCGGCGGCCTGCGCCGAGGCATTGGCCGTGTACGGCTTGGCCTCGGGTTTGGCCCCGGCGGAAGACGGGGAGCCGGCGGCACGCTTCGGCGCGGCCTTGCGCATGCGCGGTGCCGTGCCGGCACGGGCAGGCTCGGGTGGCGCGTTCAGGTCTTTCATCGTGGCGCCCGGCGGGTGCGCGGCAGGGGCTGCGTGCACATTGTCGGCGCGCACATTTTCGGTGTGCACATTTTCGGTGTGCACATCGGCGGCCGGCGCTTCCCCGCCGGCCAGGGCACGCTGGATCGCGGCGGTGGCGGCCACGGGGCCGTCCTTCATCATCAGTTGCGTGGCTGCCTGCAGGCGGGCCATCAGTTGGGCATCGAATTTCATCATTTCACCTTCCATCAAGGGTGGTGCGTGGGACGGCCGGAGCCGTCGAAGAATTGGTAATTCTGGTAGCAAACAGGCCTGGCCGGTCAGCTGATGCGGCCAGCCAGTGCCGCTTTCACGGCCGGGCTCGCATGCAGCGCGCCCAGCACGGCGATCGACTGAATGGTGGCCACGGCCAGTTCGGGCGAGACATCCGGCGCGATCGTCGCCAGGCCCAGCACACGGATATTGAGCATCTCTCCCGTGGCGCGAACGGCTTCCAGGTCGGCGGCCGCGAACTGCTGCAGGCCGAGCACGAACTGGTTGCGCTCCACCGTTTGCCGTACCACGTCCGCATGCTGGTTCAGCTGGTTGCGGATCGCGGTGCGGATCAGGTCCGAGCGGTTCGCATAGAACCCCTGCTGCACCAGCAGGTCGATCTGTCCCAGATCGACAGGGAACAGGTTGATCGTGATCTTTTCCGAATCGGCGGGGCGAAGCTTCAGGTCCGGCATATGCACTCCATAACATCTATGAGCCATCCAAGTGGATGGTATATGGAAGGAGTTTGCGCTATTTCAAGGGCTCATTCAAGAGAATTCTTTTTGTTGGCGTTCCGGCAATACGCAGTTTCCCCTATCGATTTTTTGCCGGTGCCTGATTTGTAACTGGTTACGTATGTTGCTTTACGCCGTCTTACATGGCTTGCCTTGAACCTGTTGGCTTCCACTGCCGGATAACGCGTCTCGTAACGCTTGAGGAGTACCCCGGCTACCCGGCTTGCCGCCGGGGTTACAGGTGTAAAAGTACGTCGTGTGGCGTGGACAGCGAAAGCGCGTTTGGACCGCGTTGACGCTATCGATGTGCAAGTGATCTGATGGCAATCCTGTTGGCAGGGCAACAATCTTGTCGGCAGGGTTTCACAAGGCACCCATAAGGGACAACAAGCACTCATCGGAGAAGTCCATGCATCAACCCACCAAGATTGCCGCGGCCGTCGCGCTGGCCTTGCCGGCACTGGCCGCGTTCGCGCAGCAGGCTGCCGGCGACACACCGGCTCGCGTCGAAGTCACCGGCTCGCGTATCCGCCAGGTCGACCTGGAAACCGCGCAACCCGTGCTGAAAGTGACGGCCGAGCAGATCCAGGCCACCGGCCTCGTCACCGTCGGCGATATCCTGAACCAGCTCACGGCCGCCGCGCCGCCGGCCTTCAGCAAGGGCGCCACGCTGACGTCGAACCGCGAAATGGGCGGCCAGTTCATCGACATGCGCAATCTCGGTTCGGAACGCCTGCTGGTGCTGGTCGACGGCAAGCGCTGGACGCAGACGGTGGATGGCTACACCGACCTTTCCACCGTGCCCAGCTCGATGATCGAGCGCATCGAGGTACTGAAGGATGGCGCCTCGGCGATCTACGGCTCCGATGCGATCGCCGGCGTGGTCAACATCATCCTGAAAAAGCGCCTGGAAGGCGGCCAGCTGTCGATCTACAAGGGGCAGAACAAGGCCGGCGACGGCGACAACGAGGACTTTTCGCTGTCCTACGGCGTGAACGGCGACAAGGGCTCGCTGATGTTCGGCCTGACGCACAGCAGCCAGGGCACGGTATGGGCGAAGGATCGCGCGATCACGTCCACCAGCTACGGGCCGGCGCACGCCACGGATGGCCTGGGCGTCGGCGAATTCGGCCGCATCGCCGCGGTGGGGCCGACCGGCGCCGCCGTCACATCGGCCGCGGCAGGGGGCTTCAACAAGTACCTGGACCATACCGGCTCGTGGACGAATCCCGGCACGGGCAGCGCGTCGAACGATATCGCCAGCTACCACGACTACGTGTCCACCAATGCCGACGACAAGTACAACTCCACGCAGCAGATGATGTTCCAGTCGCCGGTGCGGCTGACGTCGATCTTCACGAAGGGTACGCTCGAGCTGCCGTACGACATGCACTTCTCGACGACGGCGATGTTCGCCGAGCGCACATCCAGCACGCAGAACGCCGGCTATCCGTTGAACAGCCTGACGAAATCGAACTACCCGGTCTACGTGGATGCGGACAGCTACTACAACCCCTACGGCAACGCGGCGCTCGGCGAAGGCAACGGCCAGGACCTGTTCTTCTACCGCCGCCTGACCGAAGTGCCGCGCGTCACGGAAAACAGGAACCAGACGCTGCACATCGATTCCACGCTGGCCGGCGCGTTCAACGCCATGGGGCGCAAGTGGAACTGGGACGTGGGCTACAACCACAGCCAGGTGCGCGGCACCACGCGCAGCACCGGCAACATCAACCTGATCAACCTGAAGAACGCGCTGGGCGCATCGTTCATGAATGCGTCCGGCGTGGTGCAATGCGGCACCGCGGCCAATCCGATCCCGCTGTCGCAATGCGTGCCGTTCGACATTCTCGGCGGGCCGGGCGCCTCGACGCAGGCGGGGCTGGACTACATCATGTCCGTGGGGCAGGGCACCTACGGCAGCACCACCAACAGCGCCACCGCCAACCTCACCGGCGAACTGTTCACGCTGCCGGCGGGCGTGGTGGCCGTGGCGGCGGGGCTGGAGCACCGTTCCGTGAGCGGCTACGACGAGCCGGGCCAGTTCGAGCAATCGGGCTATTCGACGGACCTGGCGTCGTACACCACGACGGGCAAGTACACGGTGCGCGAAGCCTATGTGGAGGCCAATGTGCCGCTGCTGAAAGACGTCTTCCTGGTGAAGTCGCTGTCGCTGGACCTGGCGTCGCGCTACTCGGATTACAGCAACTTCGGCAGCACCACCAACAGCAAGGCGTCGTTCACGTGGAAGCCGGTGGACGACGTGCTGGCGCGCGGCACCTACGCGCAAGGCTTCCGCGCGCCGGCGCTGGGCGACACGTTCGGCGGCGGCTCGCAGTCGTACGACACCTACCTGGACATCTGCGACAGCCGCTACGGCCAGGCCGCCACGAACGGCGGCGTGGCGGCCAGTTGCGCCGCGGCCGGCGTGCCGTCGGGCTTCCGCCAGGTGAACGCCACCGGCGCCTTCGTCACCAGCACGGGCGGCTCGCAGACGCCATACGCGTTCGACACCGGCGTGGGCAACACCAGCCTGCGCCCGGAAACCGCGACGACGAAGACGCTGGGCCTGGTGTGGAGCCCGTCCTTCGTAAAAGGGCTGACCACGTCGCTGGACTGGTTCAGGATCCACGTGGACGACCGCATCACCGCCGTCACCGTGAAATACACGCTGGAGCAGTGCTACCTGTACGGCGTGCAATCGTTCTGCGACAACATCAAGCGGGATTCGACCGGACAGATCACTTCGCTCTCGCGGGGCAACCTGAACCTGGGCGCGCTGGAGACTTCCGGGCTGGACTTCGGCGTGCAGTACCGCTTCCCGCGCTCCGCGCTCGGGCAAGTCAACCTGCGCTCCGATACCACGTGGGTGCACTCGTACAAGATCAAGAGCACCACGGAATCCGACTGGGTCAGCTACGTGGGCGAGTATGGCTACAACCGGCTGAAGTCGAACCTTTCGCTGGACTGGGCACGCGGCAACTGGAATGCCACCTACACGATGCGGTACCAGAGCGGCGTGAAGGACGAGTGCTGGGATACGGACGTGGAATGCTCGCATCCCGACGGCGTGGCGTCGTTCGGCACCGGCTACAACAAGCTCGGCTCGCTGACCTACAGCGACCTGTCGGTGGGCTATGCCACGGCGTGGAAGGGCAAGATCGTACTGGGCGTGAACAACCTGTACGACAAGGCGCCGCGCATCACTTACTCGGGCGATTCTTCCGGATCTTCCGTCGATCCGAACCTGCCACTGGAACGGTATTTTTACGTCCGGTATAACCAGGCGTTCTGATGCGCGCTTTGGCGGGGGACGACCTGCCGTCCCCCTGAACTTTACCGGGTTCGGCTTTTGCCGCCGGCCGCTTTGCGGCTGGCGGTTTTTTTTGCCCGGACAGGGGTTGCTTGTGCCGGGCCGCGGCAACGATCCGGATCGCGTCGAACATCACGCCGCCCCACAGCAGCACCAGCTGGTTCGGGTTGCGGACATACACATCCGTGCAGCCGAGTTCGATCATGGTGGCGGGATTCGGCAGCCGCAGGCGTTCGGCACTCGCATGCAGCTTTTCCTGGATGTGGGGTTCCGGCACGATCCGCTCCGCCCAGAATTCCGGCGAGCCGCAGGTTTCCTCGTCCACCTGCACGGCGGCCTCGCTGATCGTCAGGATTTTCCCGAGCAGCGTCCTGGCATCTTCCTCGTCGAGCGACGCGATCGAGGCGAGATCGAGCACCGAAACGAGCTTCCATTTGCCGATCACACTGCGGTCGCGGAATTCGTTGCCGGCCAGCGCGGGTTTTCCCAGCGACAGGAAGAGGGTGGCGGCCAGCGCGAGCAGCCGGGCCGGCGCGTGCCACCGGCGTGCCCAGGATTTCTGGAGGGATGCGGTTGCCATGATTGCTCCTGGGAATGGTCTTGATGAGCACGGTAGCGAATCGGGCGGGCGAGGGCGTTGAGGTGGGATAAGAAAGGCCCGGAAGGGGAGCACGGATTTTTCTCCACTTTTTCTCCCATCGCATTGAACCGATGCGCCCCGGCCAGGGATTTACTGCCGTATTTCACCGCAGCCACCGCTGCCGGTAGCCGTTGCACTCGCTTTGGACCGCCCATGCCGTTCCACGATTTCCTTGACGGTCAGCTTGCCTGCACCGGACAGCTCGCCGCACCCGATGCCGCCGCCGTGGTGCGCCTGTTGCTGCTGGCGCCGTTGCTGGAGGAGTGGGTGGTGCGGGCCGGACTGCAGGAATGGCTGATCCGGCGCGGGCGGCTGCATGGGGGGCAGGGCGGTGCGGTGCCTGTCGCATTGTCGACCGCCGCGTTCGGCATGCTGCATCTCGGTTCCGGCTGGCACGCGGTACTGCCGGTGCTGGCGCCGGGACTGGCGATGGCGGTGCTTTACCAGTGCCGCCGCGACTGGCGCCTGTGCGCGCTGCTGCACTGCGGTTTCAATGCGCTGGCCCTGTGGGGCTGTGTTCGTTAACATCGGGGAGTCCTATGAACGGCTTGTATGGCAGTCTCAATGCCTTGTGCAGTCTCATTGCCTTGCGCAGTCCCGCTCGCATGCCCGGCCGCTCCCATGGCCGCGCCTTCGCTCCTGCTCGTCTGTTGATATCCCTGCTGGTATCGCTGCTGCTTTCGCTGCTTGCCGGAGCGCCGCATGCGCATGCGGCCGATGCCCTGAACGGCAGGAACCTGTACCTGAACGGCCCGGCCGGCGGCGGCACGGCCTGCGCGTCCTGTCACGGGCCCACGCCCGCGAACAACGTCAGCGGCATCCTCGCGGCGGCGAACAACCCCGGCGTCATCACCAGGGCCTTCGCGGCCAACCGGGGCGGCATGGGAGCCCTGTACAACGGCCGCTTCACCCCTGCCGAGATCGAGGACCTGGCCGCGTTCATCGGCAACCCCGGCGTGACTCCCGCCCCCGTCGCCTCGGTCAGCCCGGCTTCGCTGAGCTTCGCGGCCACGCCCCTCGGCCAGTCGGCCGGCCCGCTCGCCGCCACGCTCGCCAACAGCGGCAGCGGGCCGCTGAACGTGGCCGCGCTGTCGCTCACCGGCGCGGCCGCGGGCGACTATGCGATCAGCGGCGGCAGCTGCGCCAATGGCGCCGTGGTGGCGGCGGGCGCGAGCTGCACCGTGCAGATCGGTTTCCGGCCTTCCGCCGCCGGCACGCGCGATGCGTCGCTGGTCATCGCCCACAACGCCACCGGCGGTTCCAGCACGGTGGGGCTGAGCGGCACGGGCAACGCGGTGCCGCAGGCAACCATCGCGCTGTCGGCCAATGCCATCGACTTCGGGGCGCTGGTCGCCGGTGTCGCTTCGCCCGCGCGGGCGATCACGGTCAACAACACCGGGCAGGCGGCGCTCGCTTTCACCGGTATCGCCGTCGGCGGCGCCGACCCCGGCTTGTTCACGCTGGGCGGCAGTTGCGGCACCGCCTCGCCGGTGCCGGCCGGCGGCAGCTGCACGGTGACCGTGACCGCCAGCGCGTCCGCCGGCGGCGCCTTCAGCGGCAGCCTTTCGCTGGTTTCCAATGCTTCCAACGGCACGGTGTCGGTAGCGCTGGGCGGCACGGTCGCCGCGGCCGCCCCGGCGATCGCCGCCAGTCCGTCGGCGGTGGCATTTGGTTCCCAGACCGTCGGCGGCGCGCCCGCCAGCCAGGCCGTCACGCTCGCCAACACCGGCAACGTGGCGCTCGCCATGGGCAACATCGGCGTATCGGGCTCGGCCGCCATCACGATCGCGGGCAACACGTGCGGCACGACGCTGGCCGTGGGCGCCGGCTGCACCGTGACGCTGGCTTTCGCGCCACAGGCGGAAGGCCCGGCGGCGGCAACGCTGGCAGTGGCATCGAACGCCGCGGCGCTGCAGGTGACGGTCAGCGGCAGCGGCACGACCGCGCCGGTGGCCAGGCCCGCGCTATCCGAACCGGGGCCGGTGGCATTCGCCGACACGCGGGTCGGGCAGGGCGCCGCCGCCCGCACGATCACGCTGGCGAACAACGGCACGGCGGCGCTGAAGATCGCTTCGCTGGTGCTGGACGGCGCGGCGGTTGCCGATTTCAGGTTGGCGGGTACCTGCGCCGCCAACGTCACCGTCAGCCCGGGCGGCAACTGCACCATCGACATCGGCTTCCATCCCGCGGCGCCCGGGCAGCGTGCAGCGACGATGCTGCTGGTCACCGACGGGGGCAGCCAGTTCACGGTTGCCCTGGCCGGAACCGGGGTGGCCGTGCCGGTGCCGATGCTGGCGGTGTCCCCGCAATCCTTCGACTTCGGCAGCACGGACGTGAACGGCACCGCGCCGACGCGCCGCTTTGCCGTGACCAATGGCGGCGGCAATCCCGCCGTGCTGACAGGTGCCTCCTTTGCGGGACCGTTCTCCCTGCAGGCCGACAGCGGTGCTTGCGCGGCGTTCCCGTTCACGTTGCAGCCGGGTGCCGCCTGCGACCTGGTGGTGCGCTTCGCGCCCACGGTCGGCGGCGACGCCAGCGGCAGCATGGTGCTGGCCGCCGAAGGCGGCAGCCCGTTGACGGTGGCGCTGAGCGGCAGGGGCGCGGTGCCCGCGGTGCAGGTGCCGGCGGCACCGCAGAACAACGGCGGCAGCGGGTGCTCCGCCGCCACCAGCGGCAACGATCCGGTGCTGGCCCTGCTGGTGGCCCTGTCAGTCGCCGTGCTGGCATGGCGCCGGGCCATGGACAAATCCGCACAAGAATCCGTACAAGAGTCCGTACAAGAATCAGTAAACAAGCAAGGGAGGCAGGCATGAGGATCCGAATGGCATGGAGTGCAGGCGTTCCGCGCCTGCCGGCAACACTGGCGGGAGTGGCGATGGTGCTGGGCGCGTCCACCGCATCGGCGCTCGACCGCGGCGCCGCGGCCCCGCAGTTCGAGTTGCCCGGCAAGGAGGGCGCGGTGCAACTGGCGCAGTTCCGGGGCAAGCTGGTGTACGTGGATTTCTGGGCCTCGTGGTGCGGCCCGTGCCGCCAGTCGTTCCCGTGGATGAACGAGATGCAGGCGCGCTACGGCGCGCGCGGGCTGCAGGTCGTCGGCGTGAACCTCGACGCGAAAGCCGGCGATGCCCACCTGTTCCTGGCGGAGAACCCGGCGCGGTTCACGATCGCGTTCGATCCGGCCGGGGCCACGCCGCGCGCCTACGGCATCAAGGGCATGCCGAGCAGCGTGCTGGTGGGGCCGGACGGCAAGGTGCTGTTCGAACACGCCGGCTTCAAGCCGGCCGATCGCGCCGGCCTGGAACAACAGATCCGGCAGGCACTGGGAGAGCCGAAATGACGGCACGCATAACGATTGCGCTCGGATGGCTCGCCCTTGCCGCGCTGCTGGCGGGCTGCGCCGGCGTGCAACCCTGGGAGAAGGGAAAGCTGGCCAGGCCCGAAATGACCTTCGGCGCGGACACGCTCGAGACGCGCTTCGCCGAGCATATCTATACCAGCCGCGAAGGCGCTGCGGGCGGCGCCGGGGTGGGTGGCGGCGGCTGCGGCTGCAATTGAGGAGACCACATGACGATACCCATCCAGCCAGACGGTGACACCGATGCGTTCGCCCTGCCTGCCTCGCTGCTCGCCGCCGCGCTGCTGCTCCCCGGCGTGGAGGCCTGCGCGCAGACACCGCCCGAGCATGGCAGCATCAGCCTGCGCTACCTCGATTATGCGGACCGCCAGCCCGGCCTGGACCGTATCCGCGTGCACTCGCCGTCCATTGCCGTGGTCGCGCCGATCGCGGGAGAATGGTCGCTGGAAGGCACGCTGACGGCCGACGACGTGTCCGGCGCCACGCCGCGCTACCACACCGCCGTTTCCGGCGCCTCGCGCATGGCGGACGACCGCAAGGCGGGGGGCGCCAGCGTGACCCGCTACTTCCGGCGCGGCACGCTGACCGCCAGCGCGGCGTATTCGACCGAGCACGATTACGTGTCGCGCGCGCTGTCGGTCAACGGCACGGTGTCCAGCGAGGATAACAACACCACGTGGGCCTTCGGCCTGGCCGGCAGCAGGGACCGCATCGACCCGGTCAACCATATCGTCGAGAACGAGCGCCGGCGCACGGTGAGCGTGCTGGCCGGCGTGACCCGGGTGCTGACGCCGAACGACATCGGCCAGGTCACGCTGACGCGCACCAACGGCAGCGGTTACTACGACGATCCCTACAAACTGTTCGACAACCGGCCCCGCTCGCGGTGGCAGAACACCGTGCTGCTGCGCTGGAACCACCACCTGGACGGCACGGGCGGCACCAGCCGCCTGGGTTACCGCTATTACAGCGATTCGTACGGCATACGCGCGCACACGCTGTCCGGCGAATACGTGCACCCGGTCGGCGAGGGCTGGAGCGTGGTGCCGGAACTGCGCCTGTACACGCAGCGCGCCGCCCGCTTCTATTACGACCCCGTGTACGACAGCGCGCTGGGCGAGCCGTTCCCGCCGGGCTTTGCCGGCGGCGGCGGCCGGTTCTCGTCGGCGGACCAGCGCCTGTCCGGCTTCGGCGCCGTGACGGTGGGCATCAAGGTGGCGGGCCGCATCAACAGGTGGTGGACCGTCGATTTCAAGGTGGAGGCCTACGAACAGCGCGGCAGCTGGCGCCTGTTCGGCGACGGCAGCCCCGGGCTGGCGCCGCTGCGCGCCCGCATGTTCCAGTTCGGGGTGACACGGCAATGGTAGAACGGGTTTACCGGTTTCCGTTCCGCGCGATGGCCAGCCCCTGCGAGATCCGGCTGGCCGCGCCGGATGCGCGCATCGCGGCGCAGGCGGCGCTGGACGCCATCGCCGACGTGCAGCGCATCGAAGCGGGCTATTCGCGCTATCGGCGGGACAGCATCGTCGGCCGTATCAATGCCGCCGCGGGGCGCGATTTCGTGGAGTGCGACGAGGAGACCTGCCAGCTGCTCGGCTATGCGGACCACCTTTACCACGCCAGCGGCGGGCTGTTCGACATCACCTCCGGCGTGCTGCGCCGCGCCTGGGATTTTCGCCAGCCCCGCTTGCCCGACCCCGCGCTGCTCGCGGCGGCGCTGGCGCTGGTGGACTGGCGGGCCGTGCGCCGCGAAGGCAACCGCATCATGCTGCCGCGCCCGGGCATGGAAATCGACTTCGGCGGCTTCGGCAAGGAATACGCGGCCGACCGCGCCGCCACGCTGCTGATGCGCCACGGGGTGCGGCACGGCTACGTGAACCTGGGCGGCGACATGCGCTTCGCCGGGCCGCAGCCGGACGGCCAGCCCTGGCTGATCGGCATCCAGGACCCGCGCGACGAGGAGGGTACCGTGGCCGGCATCGAAGTCAGCCAGGGCGCGCTGACCACCAGCGGCGACTACGAACGCTTCGTCGAGATCGACGGCCGGCGCTACTGCCACGTGCTGAACCCGCGCACGGGCATGCCGGTATCGTACTGGCGCTCGGTGAGCGTGCTCGCGCCGCTGGCCGTGCTGGGCGGCAGCGTGTCGACCATCGCCATGCTGAAGGAAGAGGAGGGCCTGCCCTTCCTCGCCGCCAGCGGCGTCAGCTACCTGGCCATCGACAGCGCGGGCCGCACGCATCATCACAAGGTATCGGGAGAATACGCATGAAACACATCATCCGGTGGCTGGCCGTGCTGCTGTTGCTCGCAGCCGGCATTTCGCGGGCGGCGCATGCCGCCGACGATTTCCTGGCGCCCGAACAGGCGTTCCAGGTGGGCGCCGAGCTGCGCGGCGACCGCACCGTGCGCCTGGCATGGGCCATCGCGCCCGGCTACCACCTCTATCGCGAACGCCTCGTCTTCGGCAGCCCGCAGACCGGGCAGCCTGCCTTGCCGGACGGGCTGCGCAAGTTCGACGCCAACTTCAACAAGGAGATGGAAACCCATGCGGGCCGGCTGGTGGCGGACCTGCCGTTGAAGGCGGGCGCGAAGGCGCCGTTCCTGCTGAAAGTCGGCTACCAGGGCTGCGCCGACGAGGGCCTGTGCTATCCGCCCGCCGAGGTGGCGTTCCAGGTCGATCCGTCCACGCCCGGCGCGCTGCGGCCGGTGGCCCTGCCGGCCGGCGCCGCGCCGGTGGCGGCGGCGTCCGCCGCTGTCGGCAAGGTGCCGGATGCGCCCGTACCCGAGGACGACAGCTCGCTGGCGCAGCGCACGCTGCGAAGTGGCAGCGCGTGGCGCATCGGCCTGGCCTTCCTGGCGTTCGGGCTGCTGCTGTCGTTCACGCCCTGCGTGCTGCCGATGGTGCCGATCCTGTCGTCGATCATCGTCGGCGGCGGCCAGGTGTCGCGCGGCAAGGGCTTTGCGCTGGCGCTGGTGTACAGCCTGGGCATGGCTGCCGTCTACACGGCGCTCGGCGTGGCGGCGGGGCTGGCGGGCGAGGGCCTGGCCGGCGCCCTGCAGAAGCCCTGGGTGCTGCTGCTGTTCGGCGCCTTGCTCGTGGCGCTGGCGCTTTCCATGTTCGACGTCTACCAGCTGCAGTTGCCCGGCAGCCTGCAGAGCCGGGTGAGCGAGACCAGCGGCCGCATGAGCGGCGGGCGCGCCGCCGGCGTGTTCGGCATGGGGGCGCTGTCGGCGCTGATCGTCGGCCCCTGCGTGGCCGCGCCGCTGGCGGGCGCGCTGCTCTACATCAGCCAGACCCGCGACGTGTGGACGGGCGGCTGGGCGCTGTTCTCGATGGCGGCCGGCATGAGCGTGCCGCTGCTGGTGACGGGCATCTCGGCCGGCAGCCTGCTGCCGCGCGCCGGTGCCTGGATGGACCAGGTCAAGCGGGTGTTCGGGCTGCTGCTGATCGCGGTGGCGATCTGGATGGTGATGCCGGTGTTTCCTGTTCCTGTCGCCATGCTGCTGTGGGGAGCGTTTGCCGTGCTCTGCGCGGTGTTCCTGCGCGTGTTCGAGCCGGTTGCTTCCGGGGCCGGGTTGCGCGGTTATGCGGGACGGACGCTGGGGGTCGTGCTGCTGGCGTGCGGGCTGTTCGAACTGTTCGGTGCCGCGAGCGGGGGGCGGGATGTGCTGCAGCCGCTGGCGCATCTGCGCGGCGGGCCCGTTTCGGCCACCGCATCCACGGCGCACGAGGGCGGAGAAGTACGGTTCCAGCGTATCCGCAACGTGGCCGAGCTGGAACAGACGCTGGCGGCGCACGATGGTCCCGTGATGCTGGATTTTTATGCCGACTGGTGCGTTTCGTGCAAGGAAATGGAGCGTTTCACGTTTTCCAGGCCCGAAGTGGCGGCGCGGATGAAGGGCGTGCGGCTGTTGCAGGCCGATGTGACCGCCAATAACGAGCACGACCGCGCGCTGATGAAGAAGTTCGGGCTGTTCGGGCCGCCCGGCATCATCCTGTTCAGGCAGGGCAGGGAGGTGCCGGACAGCCGCGTCATCGGGTTCATGGGTGCGGAGCAGTTTGCCCGTCACCTGGCACGGTCTTTCGAGTCGTGACCCGGAAAGCACCGTATTTTTGATACCAGGTTGCCAGGGAGGCTGTTACCGGGGCCTCCCCGGATCGTTACGCCGTTTCCGGCATTACGCACTTGGCCGGTCTTCCGGCGCCTCGTCGGTTCCCGTCAGATATCCCTCGTCGGCAGCCAGTTGCGCATCCGGCGGCAGCTTCTCGTGCGCCCGCGCCCGGTCGAGCAGCACATGCACGGTCTCGATCTTGTTGCGGATGGCCTCACCCAGCGAAGCCAGCGTCAGCGGTTCCGGCAGCATCAGCTCGCAGGATTCTGCCGCGCGGGCCGCCGGGTGGCCCGTTTCGATTTCGCCCTGCGCGCCCGTCTCGTCGCGTTCGACCAGTTGCAATGCGTGACGTAATCCCTGTTCCAGCTGTTCAAGTTTGCTTGATTCCATCCTGCACCTCCGACTAAGTAAGTAGCGTCAGGATACGCCGCTGAGCAACGCGAGGTCGCGCGGTATCGGGCAGCAGTCGCCGGCAATGCGATACGGTAACCGATGGAATCATGACAGTGGATACATTCTCATTTGTTCCAAAGGGCGGGAGTTCTCCAGTGAATGGCGCAAATCAAGCGAAGACCCCGAATTTGTTGACTCACGTCCAACTTGCCCATCAAACGCGACTAGGCTACAATCTCGGGTTGCTCGAACTCACTCCGAGTAATGTTGTAAAAATCCTACTTTTTTATAAACTCGAACCCGCTCGACAAGGGTGCCCGCAAGGGTGACTGAGCAGGTTCCAGACCCAACCCTGGAGTAAAACATGTCTGTAACGATGCGTGAAATGCTGGAAGCCGGCGTCCACTTCGGTCACCAAACCCGATTCTGGAACCCAAAGATGGCTCCGTTCATCTTCGGCCACCGCAACAAGATTCACATCATCAACCTGGAAAAGACCATGGATCTGTACCAGGAGGCGATGAAGACTGTTCGCCAACTGTCCGCAAACCGTGGCACCATCCTGATGGTGGGCACCAAGCGCCAGGCGCGCGACATCATCGCCGCTGAAGCACAGCGTGCCGGTGTTCCTTATGTCGACCAGCGTTGGCTGGGCGGCATGCTGACCAACTTCAAGACCATCAAGACCTCGATCAAGCGCCTGAAAGACATGGAAGCCCAGATCGAAGACGGTTCGGTCGAGAAGCTGACCAAGAAGGATGCACTGCTGTTCTCGCGCGAAATGGAAAAGCTGCAGAAGTCCATCGGCGGCATCAAGGAAATGGGCGGCGTGCCTGACGCGATCTTCGTGGTCGACGTCGGCTACCACAAAGGCGCGATCACCGAAGCCCAGAAGCTGGGTATCCCGGTCATCGGCGTGGTTGACACCAACCACTCGCCAGAAGGCGTGACCCACGTTATCCCTGGTAACGACGATTCGTCCAAAGCGATCACCCTGTACGCCCGCGGCGTGGCAGATGCGATCCTGGAAGGCCGTGCCAATGCTTCCGCCGATGTGCTGGAGCAGATCAAGACGGCAGCCGGCGACGAGTTCGTTGAAGTGAACGAACAGGCTCAATAAGCAGGCCTGGTGCCGGTGTCCGCCTCGGCTGACATCGGCACTACACAATTTGCTGTTAAAAGGGGGTGGCTTCCGGCTCCCCTTTTTTTTAACGACATGCCGGCTGAGCAGGCTGCCGCAAGGCGCCGCCCTGGCACCCCCACCGAATACAGGAGAAAACATATGGCAGCGATTACCGCAGCAATGGTCGGCGAACTGCGCGCGAAGACCGACGCACCGATGATGGAATGCAAGAAGGCCCTGACCGAAGCGGCCGGGGACATGGACAAGGCAGAAGAGATCCTGCGCGTCAAGCTGGGCGGCAAGGCATCGAAAGCATCGGCACGCGTGACCGCCGAAGGCGTCGTGGCAACCTACATCGCCGGCAACGTGGGCGCCCTGATCGAAGTGAACTCCGAAACCGACTTCGTCGCCAAGAACGACGATTTCCTGAACCTGGCGAACACCGCCGCCAAGCTGGTTGCCGAAAACAACCCGGCCGACGTGGCTGCCCTGCTGGCCCTGCCAGCCGGCGACGGCAAGACGCTGGACGAAGTGCGTTCCGCCCTGATCGGCAAGATCGGCGAAAACATGTCGATCCGTCGCTTCCAGCGCTTTGAAACCACCGGCAAGCTGGCTTCGTACCTGCACGGCACCCGTATCGGCGTGATCGTCGACTTCGAAGGCGCCGAAGACCAGGTGGGCAAAGACGTGGCGATGCACATCGCCGCGATGAAGCCGGTGTCGCTGTCGTCCGACCAGGTGCCTGCAGAGCTGATCGAAAAAGAGCGCTCGGTTGCTCAGGCCAAGGCCGACGAAGATGCAGCCCAGGCCGCCGCTGCCGGCAAGCCGGCCCAGTCGCCGGAAATCGTGGCCAAGCGCCTCGAAGGCTCGGTGCAGAAGTACCTGAAAGAAGTTTCGCTGCTGAACCAGGCATTCGTGAAGAACGACAAGCAGTCGGTCGAGCAGATGCTGAAGGCCGCCAATGCGACCGTCAAGGGCTTCACCATGTACGTGGTGGGCGAGGGCATCGAGAAGAAAGTAGACGATTTCGCAGCCGAAGTAGCAGCCCAGATGGCTGCTTCCAAGGGAGCGTAATTAATAAACGGGCCGCAAGGCCCGTTTTTTTAGGAAGCGCCCATAAAATCCAAAACCAATCGTCCCCACGCGGGTAGCACGGTTGGAGTATCACCCGGCGCAATCGGCTTTGACGCTATCATTGCCGCCGGAATGTGACCGAATATATTTACTTAGGAGCCCCAGCTCATGTCAAAACCAGCCTACAAGCGCGTCCTCCTCAAACTGTCCGGTGAAGCCCTGATGGGCGACGACGCGTATGGCATCAACCGCGCCACGATCGACCGGATGGTCGCCGACGTGGCCGAGGTCGCGAAACTGGGCGTGGAACTGGCAGTCGTGATCGGCGGCGGCAACATCTTCCGTGGCGTGGCGCCTGGCGCCCAGGGCATGGACCGTGCCACCGCCGACTACATGGGCATGCTGGCCACCGTCATGAACGCACTGGCACTGGCCGATGCGATGCGCCACGTGGGCGTGGTCGCCCGCGTGATGTCGGCGATCGGCATCGAGCAGGTCGTCGAGCCGTATGTGCGCCCGAAAGCGCTGCAGTACCTGGAAGAAGGCAAGGTCGTGATCTTCGCGGCCGGCACCGGCAACCCGTTCTTTACCACCGATACCGCCGCCGCGCTGCGCGGTTCGGAAATGTCGGCCGAGATCGTGCTGAAAGCCACCAAGGTCGACGGCGTCTACAGTGCCGATCCGAAGAAGGACCCGAACGCCACGCTGTACCACACCATCAGCTTCGACGAAGCGATCGCCGGCCAGCTGCAGGTGATGGACGCCACCGCGTTCGCGCTGTGCCGCGACCAGAAGCTGCCGATCAAGGTCTTCTCCATCACCAAGCCGGGCGCAATGATGCGCGTGATTATGGGTGAGGAAGAGGGAACCCTGGTTCACGTCTGATGAAGGGTCGCGCTGAACCTGCTGCGCGTTGCATTTGCGGTCTCCGGTGCTCCGCTACGGCGGACCGATCGTACATAAAGTACGATTCCGCTCCTCGACCACAACTGCTGCCGCTCGCGACGGTTCAGCACTGACCCGAAGCGCTATCATAGATCAAGCAGAATTCCGTAAAAACGAAACAGGAGAGCAGCATGTCTACCGCTGACATCAAGAAAAACGCCCAGGAAAAAATGGCGAAGTCGCTGGAAACGCTGAAGAGCGATCTGGCCAAGGTGCGTACCGGCCGTGCCCACGTGGGCATTCTCGACCACGTGATGGTCGATTACTACGGCAATCCGACGGCGATCAACCAGGTGGCCAACCTGACGCTGATCGATGCGCGCACGATCGGCGTGACGCCGTTCGAAAAGAAACTGGGCAGCACGATCGAGAAGGCGATCCGCGACGCGGACCTGGGCCTGAATCCATCGTCGCAGGGCGACACGATCCGCGTGCCGACCCCGCCGCTGACCGAAGAGCGCCGCAAGGAAATGGTCAAGCTGTGCAAGAGCGAAGCCGAAGATGCGAAGATCGCCGTCCGTAACATCCGCCGCGATGCCAACGAACAGTTGAAGAAGCTGACGAAGGACAAGGCGATCTCGGAAGACGACGAGCGCCGCGCTTCCGACGACGTGCAAAAGCTGACCGACAAGGCAATCCTCGATATCGACAAGATCGTTGCCGAGAAAGAAAAGGAAGTCTTGACCGTCTAGAGCCGGCGCGGGTCCCGGTTAGCACCGGGGCCAGGCCGGCCAAAACCCGGGACAGTCCCTATTATCAGGAAAATATTTCTTGAAAATAGGTGCCTGTCCCCGGTTTTTTTTGTACAGTTCATCTTTTGGCATTAAAGCGTTACTAATGAGATATACGAGTTCGACGACCGCGGTGCCCGAAGTGCCGAATGTGCCGCGCCATCTGGCGATCATCATGGACGGCAACGGCCGCTGGGCCACCAAGCGTTTCCTGCCCCGCGTGGCGGGCCACGTCAAGGGCGTGGACGCGGTGCGTACCGTCGTCGAGGCGTGCGTCAACCGCGGCATCGAGTACCTGACCGTGTTCGCGTTCAGCTCCGAGAACTGGCGGCGGCCCGAAGAGGAAGTATCGCTGCTGATGCGCCTGTTCATGACCGCGCTGGAGCGCGAAGTGGCGAAGATGCATGCCAATAACATTCGCCTGAAAATCGTCGGCGACCTGTCCCGTTTCGACCAGAAACTGCGCGACATGATCGCCACCGCGGAACGCAAGACGGCCAACAACACCCGCCTCACCGTGACCGTGTGCGCCAACTATGGCGGCCGCTGGGATATCATGCAGGCGATCGGCAAGATGGTGGCCGCGCATCCGGGCGCCACCGATTTCTCCGAAGCGCAGCTCGCCCCGCACCTGGCCATGGCCTATGCGCCGGAGCCGGACCTGTTCATCCGCACCGGCGGCGAGGAACGCATCTCGAATTTCCTGCTGTGGCAGCTGGCTTACACCGAGCTGTATTTCACGGATACGTACTGGCCCGACTTTACCGCCGAGAAGCTCGACGAGGCGATCGCGTCGTACCAGCACCGGGAACGCCGCTTCGGCCGTACCGGCGAACAACTGAAAAAATAACAAACACAATCAAAGCATGCTGAAGACCCGGATCATTACCGCAGTCATCCTGTTCGTCGTGCTGGTGGCCGTGCTGTTCTCCGGCTCGCTGCCGGCGGTGCAGGCGGTCGTTGCCATCGCGTTTGGCGCGGCCACGTGGGAAACCTTCCGGCTGTTCAAGCTGCGCGCGGCGGTCGTCGTGGCCGTGTGCTGGACGGCGGCGTTCGCCTACACCTTCTTCTTCAACCACGGCCTGGAGCAGGCCCGCTTCTGGCTGGCGCTCGGCGTGGCCATCTGGCTGCTGCGCTTCTTCCCGTCGCTGAAAGTCGGCCTGCCGCCGATGGAAGGGTTCGGCAACACGCTGCTGGCGATGGTGTACGCGGCCACGCTGGTGTCGTGCTTCGTGGCGATCCTGCTGCTGTTCCAGCGCTCGGCCCTGTACCTGGTTTCCGTGATGGCGCTCGTGTTCATCGCCGATATCGGCGCCTACTTCTCCGGCAAGAAATTCGGCCGGCGCAAGCTGGCGCCCACGATTTCCCCGGGCAAATCCGTCGAAGGCGCCGTCGGCGGCTGGATCGCCGTGCTGGTCCTGTCGATCGCCACGATCCTCGCCGCCCCGTACCAGCCGTGGCTGCAGGATACCTTCGCCGTGCGCATGCAGGCGAAACTGGGCTGGGGCATTGCCCTGGCCGCGCTCACGGTCATCGTCGGCGCGTCGATCGTCGGCGACCTGTTCGAATCCCAGCTCAAGCGCCGCGCCGGCATGAAGGACAGCAGCAACCTGCTGCCCGGCCACGGCGGGGTGCTCGATCGCATCGACGCGCTGGTGCCAGTGCTGCCCATTGCAGCACTCATCGGCGGCTGGCTGTAAAAGAAACATGCCAGGCCTTACCTCCGGCAAGTTTCAAAGGAAATGAAAATGCAAAGCATCACTATCCTCGGCGCCACCGGCTCCATCGGCGTCTCCACGCTCGACGTCATCGCGCGTCATCCCGACCGTTACACCGTGCATGCGCTGTCGGCGCACAGCCGTGTCGAGGAACTGGCCGCGCAGTGCCGGCAGTTCGAGCCGCGGGTCGCCGTGGTCGGCAACGCGCATGCCGCGGACCAGCTCGCCGCGCTGCTGCGCTCGATGAACCTGAAAACCGAGGTGGCGTGGGGCGAGGACGCGCTGTGCGCTATCGCGTCGGCCCCCGAGGTGGGCGCGGTGATGGCCGCGATCGTCGGCGCCGCCGGCCTGGCGCCCACGCTGGCGGCGGCCCGCGCGGGCAAGAAGGTGCTGCTGGCGAACAAGGAAGCCCTGGTCATGAGCGGCCAGCTGTTCATGGATGCCGTGGAAGCTTCCGGCGCCACGCTGCTGCCGATCGATTCCGAGCACAACGCGATCTTCCAGTGCCTGCCGGCGAATTACCGCCGCGTGCCCGAAGCGGCCGGGGTCACGAAGATCCTGCTGACCGCCTCCGGCGGGCCGTTCCTGAAGCGCGCCGTGGAAACGCTCGACGCCGTCACGCCGGACGAGGCGTGCAAGCATCCGAAGTGGGTGATGGGCCGCAAGATCTCGGTCGATTCCGCCACGATGATGAACAAGGGTCTCGAAGTGATCGAGGCACACTGGCTGTTCGGCGCGCCGGCGGAGAAGATCGAGGTGGTGATCCACCCGCAATCGGTGATCCACTCGATGGTGTCGTATGCCGACGGTTCCGTGCTCGCCGAGCTGGGCAACCCGGACATGCGCACGCCGATCGCCAATGCGCTGGCCTATCCGGAGCGGATCGAGTCGGGCGTCGCCCAGCTCGATCTGACGCAGGTGGGAACGCTGCAGTTCGAAAAGCCCGACTTGAAGCGCTTCCCGTGCCTGGCGCTGGCGTTCGATGCGCTCAAGGCCGGCGGCACGGCGCCCGCGCTGCTCAATGCTGCCAACGAGGTCGCCGTGCAGGCGTTCCTCGACGGTCGCATCGGCTTCCGCCAGATCGACCGCGTGATCGCCGCCGTGATGGACGCGCTGCCGCATGGTCGCGCGTCTTCCATCGAGGCGGTGATGGCGCAGGATGCCGCGGCACGCGCCGCCGCCGAACGCATCGTCGCCGCGCCGGGCCAGCCGCTGAAGGCGGCCAGCGCCTGACACCCTGACCGAGGCCAGTGCCATGAACCTGCTGCAGACACTCCTAGCCTTCATCGTTGCGCTGGGCACGCTGGTGATCATCCACGAACTGGGCCATTACCTGGTGGCCCGCTGGTGCGGCGTGAAAGTGCTGCGCTTCTCGGTGGGCATGGGCCGCGTGGTCTGGTCGCGCCGCGTGGGGCCGGACCAGACGGAATGGGCCGTCTCCGCGCTGCCGCTGGGCGGCTACGTGAAGATGCTCGATGCGCGCGAACAGGATGTGAAGACGATCGCGGATGCCGACCTGCCGCGCGAGTTCACGCGCCAGAACGTTTGGAAGCGCATCGCCATCGTGGCCGCCGGGCCGATCGCCAATTTCCTGCTGGCGATCGTGCTGTTCGCCGGCCTGTACATGCACGGCATCGAGGAGCCGGCCACGCGCATTGCCGCGCCGGCCGCGCAGACGCCGGCGGCCATGGCCGGCCTGCAGCGCGACGACCGGATTCGCGCCGTCAACGGCACCGGAGTGGCCGGCTGGTCCGAGCTGCGCTGGCAGCTGATCCAGGCGGCGGTGGATGCCAAGGATGGCGGCGGCGCCAGCATCGAGGCCGAGCGGCCGGGCCGCGGCCGTTTCACCTTCGTGGTGCCCGCGGCCACGCTGCGCGGCCTCGATCTCGATGGCGATGTGCTGGGCGAGCTTGGGCTGAATATCTGGCTGCCGGCGCCCGTGCTGGGCAAGGTCGATCCGGCCGGAGCGGGTGCCCGCGCGGGCCTGCGAACCGGCGACCAGGTGGTGGCGATGGACGGTAAGCCGGTGGTCGATATCGGCGCGTTCAGCGCCGCGATCCGGCAGGCGGCGGATCGCCCCGTGCAGCTGGACGTGCGGCGCGCCGGCGCGCTGGTGCGGGTGCCGGTGGTGCCGGAGGCCGCCTCGGGTAAAGACGGTGTAACAGTCGGTAAGATCAAGGTCGAGCTGCTGGGCCGGCCGGATATGATCGTCGTGGCCGACGGCCCGTTCGGCGCGGTCGCGAAGGCGACGCGCAAGGTGTGGGACACCAGCGTGCTGACGGTGCGCATGATCGGCCGCATGATCATCGGCGAGGTCTCGTGGAAGAACGTGACCGGCCCGATCACGATCGCCGACTACGCGGGCCAGAGTTCGCGCATCGGCCTGGCGAGCTACCTGTCGTTCATGGCGGTCGTCAGCATCAGCCTGGGAGTGATGAATTTGCTCCCGATACCGGTTCTGGATGGCGGTCATTTGCTGTATTATTCGCTGGAAGTTTTGACTGGGCGCCCGGTGCCGGAGCGTTTTGGGGAGATTGCACAGCGTCTGGGTGTCGGGTTGTTGGTGACCTTGATGGCGCTCGCTGTGTTCAACGATGTCGCGCGGTTGTTATGATCCGCCCGGTCGCGTGTGCGGTCTCGTATTTGGGAAGCTGGTTCGGAATGATCGAGGGCGCAAGTGCCCTCCGGGTTTAACCGCCGCGGTTATACCGATCATCGCGAAACGGCTTTCACGCCATTTAAATTGCCAATGAAATTCAATTCTGACCGCTTTGCCTTGCCTCTGTTTCGCCGCTCGCTGATCGGTGCCGCCGTACTGGCCTTCTGCTCCGGCAGCGCCTTCGCCGTCCAACCCTTCGTCGTCAAGGACATCCGCGTCGAGGGCATCCAGCGTACCGAAGCGGGCACCGTGTTCAGCTACCTGCCGGTGCGCGTGGGCGAGACGTTCAGCGACGACAAGTCCGTCACGACGATCAAGGCGCTGTACGCGACCGGGATCTTCAAGGACGTGCGGCTGGAAAAGGATGGCGACGTGCTGGTGGTGATCGTCGAGGAACGCCCCGCGATCGCCAAGGTGGATTTCACCGGCACCAAGGAATTCGAGAAGGACATGCTCGTCACCGCGCTGAAGGATATCGGCGTGGGCGAGGCCAAGACCTTCGACAAGGCGACCGCCGACCGCGCCGAGCAGGAACTCAAGCGCCAGTACCTGTCGCGCGGCCTGTATGGCGTGAAGATCACCACCACCGTCACGCCGATGGAGCGCAACCGCGTTTCCATCATGTTCAATGTCGACGAAGGCGAAATCGCCCGCATCAAGCAGATCAATATTGTCGGCAACAAGGTGTTCTCGGACAAGGATCTGCGCAAGGAACTCGCGCTGAACACCTCCGGCTGGCTGAGCTGGTACACCAAGGCCGACCAGTATTCGAAGACGAAGCTGACCGGCGACCTGGAAGCGCTGAAATCGTTCTACCTGGACCGCGGCTACGTGGAGATGAACGTCGACTCCACGCAGGTGTCGATCACGCCGGACAAGAAGGACATCTACCTCACCATCAACATCACCGAAGGCGAGAAGTACAACGTCTCCGATATCAAGTTCGAAGGCGAGATGTTCGGCCGCGAGGAAGAACTGCGCTCGCTGGTGCTGCTCAAGCGCGGCGAAACGTATTCCGGTGCGCGCCTGACCGCCACCAACAAGCTGATCACCGACCGCCTGGGCACCTTCGGCTACGCGTTCGCCAACGTGAACGCCAACCCGGAAGTGGACCGCGAAAAGCGCGAAGTGGCCTTCACGTTCTTCATCGACCCGGGCAAGCGCGCCTATGTGCGCCACATGAATATCCAGGGCAACACCACCACGCGCGACGAAGTGATCCGCCGCGAGTTCCGCCAGTTCGAATCGAGCTGGTACGACGCCAACAAGATCAAGCTCTCGCGCGACCGCGTCGACCGCCTCGGCTACTTCAAGGATGTAACGGTGGACACGCCGGAAGCGCAGGGCACGTCCGACCAGGTGGACGTGAACCTGACCGTGGTCGAAAAACCGACCGGCAACTTCCAGATCGGCGGCGCGTTCTCGCAGGCCGAGAAGTTCAGCCTGTCCGCCTCGATCCAGCAGGCCAACTTCGCCGGCTCTGGCAACACCGTGGGCATCGAGCTGAACACCAGCAAGTACAGCCGCACGATCGCCTTCTCGCAGACCAATCCGTACTTCACGGACGACGGCGTATCGCAGAGCTACGAGCTGTACCTGCGTACCTTCGAACCGCCGGCGGTCAACATCGGCGCCTATTCGATCAAGCAGAAGGGCGGCCGCGTCAGCTGGGGCGTGCCGTTCTCCGAAGTCGATACGGTGTTCTTCGGCATCGGCCTGGAGCATGCCACCGTCGAAACCGACTCGACGTCGCCGACGTACTTCAAGAAATACGTGCGCGACCTGGGCGGCCCGGCGAGCGGCGAGGGTTCCGTGTCGTCGAACTCGGTGCCGCTGACGCTGGCCTGGGGCCGCGACAGCCGCGACAGCGCGGTGACGCCGACGATCGGCCGCTACCAGCGCGCCAACCTGGAGCTGGACCTGATCGGCGATTCGAAGTACTTCCGCGCCGTGTACGAGCAGCAGTGGTACCGCCCGATCACCTCGTGGGCCACGCTGGCGCTGAAGGGCGAGTTCGACTACGGCCACGGCATCGGCGACCGTCCGTATCCGGTGTTCAAGAACTTCTATGCCGGCGGCATCGGCTCGGTGCGCGGCTACTACAGCTCGTCGCTGGGTTACCTCGACACCAACGGCGACGCGCTGGGCGGCGCCTCGCGCCTGATCGGCAATGCCGAACTGCAATTCCCGTTCCCCGGCCAGGGCAAGGACCGCAGCCTGCGCTGGTTCGCGTTCTTCGATGGCGGCCAGGTCTACCAGGAGGGCGACAAGATGCGCCTGGCCGAGCTGCGCTTCTCGACCGGCCTGGGTGTGAGCTGGATTTCTCCGGTGGGCCCGCTGAAGTTGAGTTATGCTAAGCCTATCAATCCGATTACCGGCGACCGCCTGGAACGCTTCCAGTTCCAGATGGGTACCGGTTTCTGATCCGGACGAGTTAATTCAGGAGAAACATGTTGAAGACTGCATCCGCTACGCTTGGCAAGCTGTTTGCCGTGATGGCGCTGGGCTGGCTCGTGCTGGGCACTGCCCATGCCCAGTCCGCGCCGCAGTCATCGCGCATTGCCTGGCTGAGCCCCGAGCGCATCTATAACGAGTCGAAGCTGGCCAAGCTGGCGGGAGACAAGCTGAAGGAAGAGTTCTCGCCGCGCGAAAAGGCGATGAACGAACTGGGTGCGCGGCTGAAGACCGCCACCGAAAAATACACGAAGGAAGAAGCCACGCTGGGCGAGGTCGATCGTGCCCGGCGCCAGCGCGAGGTGGTGGAACTGGACAAGGATTTCCAGCGCCGCCAGCGCGAATTCCGCGAAGATCTCTCCCAGCGCACCAACGAGGAGCGCGCCGCCATTGCCGAGAAGGCCACGCGGATCATCAAGCAGCTCGCGCTGACCGAAGGCTTCGACATCGTGCTGCAGGATGCGGTGTGGGCCAACCCGCGCATCGACATCACCGACAAGGTGCTCTCGGCACTCGACAAGTAATCACGGAAATGCCGGCCGAAACTGCCGCGTCGCGGCAGCTCGGCCGGCTTTTCAACTTTTGATTGGATAGTTCATGAGCATTCGACTGGGAGACCTGGTCGAGCGCTTCGGCGGAGAGTTGATCGGCGACCCCAATACGCAGGTGGTGGGGATCGCGCCATTGACGGACGCCGGCGTTTCACACATCAGTTTCCTCTCCAACAGCAAGTTTCGCGCGCAGGCCGGGCAAAGCCGGGCGGCGGCGCTGATCCTGTCGCCGAACGACGATGCGCTGGTGGCGCAGACCTATGCCGGCGCGCGCATCGTCACGAAGAACCCCTACGCGTACTTCGCCCGCGCAGCCCAGCATTTCGAGGCGCTGACGGCGCTCGTGCCGGCGCCGGGCGTCCACCCGACCGCCTGGGTCGACCCCACCGCGCAGGTCGATGCCACGGCCCACATCGGCCCGCAGGCGACCGTCGAGGCGGGCGCGGTGGTCAAGGCCGGCGCGGTGATCGGCGCCGGCTGCTTCATCGGCCGCGAGGCGGTGGTGGGCGAGGGCACGCAGTTTTTCGCCAACGTGACGTTTCACGCGCGCTGCGTGATCGGCGCGCGCGGTATCCTGCATTCCGGTGCCGTGATCGGCACCGACGGCTTCGGCTTCGCCAACGAAGGCGGCGTCTACATCAAGATCCCGCAGGTCGGCCGCGTGGTGATCGGCGACGACGTCGACATCGGCGCGAACACGACCGTGGACCGCGGCGCGCTGGCGGACACGGTCATCGAGGATGGCGTGAAACTCGACAACCAGATCCAGATCGGCCATAACTGCCACATCGGCGCGCACACGGCGATGGCCGGCTGCGTGGGCGTGGCCGGCAGCGCGAAGATCGGCAAGTACTGCACCTTCGGCGGCGCGGCGATGGTGCTGGGGCACCTGACCATCGTCGACCACGTGCACGTGTCGTCGGCCAGCATGGTGTCGCGCTCGATCCTGGAGCCCGGCCAGTACACCGGCTTCTACCCGCTGGCGAAAAACAGCGAATGGGAAAAATCCGCCGCCATCGTGCGGAACCTGGGTGCCATGCGCGAGAAGATCCGCGCACTCGAGAAATCGATCAAAAATATAACTAGTCAAGCCAACGAGCAAGAAGACGAATCATGACCACTGCTGAAAACAAAACCCTGTGCATCAACCAGATCAAGGAACTGCTGCCGCACCGCTACCCGCTGCTGCTGGTGGACCGCGTGCTGACCTGGGAGGCGAACAAGTCGATCACCGCGATCAAGAACGTGACCATCAACGAGGAATTCTTCAATGGCCACTTCCCGCACAAGCCGGTGATGCCGGGCGTGCTGATGATCGAGGCGATGGCGCAGACCGCGGCCATCCTGTCGTTCCTGACGATGGGCATCAAGCCCGACGAGAACTCGGTGGTGTACTTCGTGGGCATCGACAACGCGCGCTTCAAGCGCCCGGTCGGCCCCGGCGACCAGCTGAAGATGGATGTCGAGATCGTGCGCGTGTCGCGCGGCATCTGGAAATACAAGGCCGTGGGCAGCGTCGACGGCCAGGTCGCCGTCGAGGCGGACCTGATGTGCACCATCCGTAACACGGCTGAAGCAGCGTAGAACCGGAGAGAGCATGGCGACCATTCATCCTACCGCGATCGTCGACCCGAAGGCACAGCTGGGCGAGGGCGTGACGATCGGCGCCTATTCGCTCGTCGGCCCCGACGTGGTCATCGGCGACCGCACATGGGTCGGCCCGCACGTGGTGATCGAGGGGCACACGACGATCGGCAGCGACAACAAGTTCTTCCAGTTCTCGTCGATCGGCGCGCCGCCGCAGGACAAGAAATGGAACGGCGAACCGACCCGCCTGGAAGTGGGCGACCGCAACACGATCCGCGAGTTCTGCACGTTCAACCTGGGCACGGTGCAGGACAAGGGCGTGACGAAGCTGGGCAACGACAACTGGATCTCGGCCTATGTGCACCTGGCGCATGACTGCGTGGTGGGCAGCAACACGATCTTCTCGAACAACGCGCAGATGGCGGGGCACGTGGAGATCGGCGACTGGGTGATCATGAGCGGCTATGCCAACGTGCACCAGTTCTGCAAGATCGGCGCGCATGCGTTCGTGGGCATGAGCACCAGCCTCACGCAGGATGTGCCACCGTTCGTGCTGCTCAACGGTAACCCGGCGCAGGCCCACGGCATCAATATCGAGGGCCTGAAGCGCCGCGGTTTCACGCGCGAGCAGATCAACGCGCTGCGCGCCGCCTACAAGACGCTGTACCGCTCCGGGCTCACGCTGGAAGAGGCCAAGGCGGCGCTGCTGGAACAGGAACAGCAGTCGGAGGAAAGCGCGCCCGGGGCGGCGGAGCACCTGCATTCCTTCCGCACCTTCCTCGATACCGCCAGCCGTGGCATCGTCCGCTGACGGGCCGGCGGGCGGCACGCCGGCAACGGATGTGTCGATCGCCATGGTCGCGGGCGAGCCGTCCGGCGACATGCTGGCCGCGCGCCTGCTGGCCGGCCTGCGGCCGCACCTGCCCGATGCGCGCTTCCACGGCATCGGCGGGCCGGCCATGATCGCCCAGGGTTTCCAGTCCGCCGTGCCGCTCGAGACGATGACGGTGCGCGGTCTGTTCGAGATCATTCCCCGCTACCGCGAGCTGAAAGCCATCCAGAAGCGCCTGCGGGATCAACTGCTCGCCGAGCGCCCGGCCGTGTTCATCGGCGCCGACTATCCCGGGTTCAACCTCGGCCTTGAAGGCGAGCTGAAGGCGGCCGGCATCCCGACGATGCACTACATCGGCCCGCAGATCTGGGCGTGGCGCGGCGGCCGGATCAGGAAGATCGTCAGGAATGTGTCGCACATGCTGGTGATCTTCCCGTTCGAGGAAGAAATCTATAAAAAGGCCGGCGTGCCCGTCACCTACGTCGGGCACCCGCTGGCGGAGCTGATCCCTTTGGTGCCGGACGTGACGGCCGCGCGCCGCCACCTCGGCCTGGCCGACGACGCGCGCGTGGTCACCGTCATGCCGGGCAGCCGGATGGGCGAGCTGAAGTACAACACGGCGGCCTTCATCGGCGCCGCGAAACTGCTGCTGCAACGCGACCCGGGCCTGCATTTCGTGGCGCCGATGGCAGGCGACCGGCAGAAGGAATATTTTACGAAGCTGGTGCGGGAAGCCGGGCTGCAGGACGTGCAGGTACAGCTGCTCGATGGCGAAAGCCATGCGGCGATCTGCGCGGCCGATGCCGTGCTGGTCGCGTCCGGCACGGCGTCGCTGGAAGTGGCGCTGTACAAGAAGCCGATGGTCATCGCCTACAGGATGATGCGGGCTTCATGGGAGATCATGCGGCACATGGGGTACCAGCCATGGATCGGCTTGCCCAACATCCTGGCGCGCGAGTTCCTCGTGCCCGAGATGCTGCAGCACCATGCCAGCCCCGAAGGCCTGGCCGATGCGATGTGGAAGCAATTGACGGACGCGCCCCACCGTGCGAACCTGATCCGGCGTTTCACGGACATGCACCACAGCCTGCTGCGCAACTCCGCCGAGGAAAGCGCGGCGGCCGTCTTACGAGTAATGGGAAGATAGCGTGGACACAATGCGGAGCAGCACAATGGAGATCGCTTCAATGCAGGGCGGCCTGTTCGACGACCTGCCGTATTCGCTGGAAGAGATCATCTGCGGCGTTGACGAAGCCGGCCGCGGCCCGCTGGCCGGGCCCGTGTACGCGGCGGCCGTGATCCTGCACCGCGAACGGCCGATCGCCGGCCTGCGCGATTCGAAGAAGCTGACGGAAGCCCGGCGCGAGGCGCTGGCGCCGCTGATCAAGCGCGACTGCATCGCCTGGGCGATCGCCAAGGCATCGGAAGCGGAAATCGACAGGCTCAATATCCTGCAGGCCTCGCTGCTGGCGATGAAGCGGGCCGTGCATGCGCTGGAGACGATCCCCACGCTGGCGCTCATCGACGGCAACAAGTGCCCGGTGATGAAGATCCAGACCATCGCCATCGTCGACGGCGACGACAAGATCGAATCGATCTCCGCCGCCTCCATCCTGGCCAAGACGGCGCGCGACGATGCGCTGCGCAAGCTGCACAGGAAATATCCGCAGTACGGCTTCGACCAGCACAAGGGCTACGGCACGGCGCAGCACCTGGAAGCGCTGCGGCTGCACGGCGTGACGCCGGTGCACCGGCGCTCGTTCGCCCCGGTGCGCCAGCTGCTGGAGCTCGCGTTTTAAGATTCAGGCAATAAAGCTCAGTAAAGAATATTTTCAGTGAAGACCATCACGTCGCGCGACAACGCGCAGTACAAGGAACTCAAGCACCTGGCCACTAGTGCGCACGCATTGCGCAAGGCGGGCCGCACGCTGCTCGACGGCGTGCATCTGTGCGAAACATGGCTGCAGATGCGCGGACTGCCGGAGCAGTGCATCGTCAGCGACAGCGGCCTGCGGCATCCCGAGGTGGTGGCGCTCGTCGCCAGGCTGGAAGCCGCCCATGCGCATTGCCTGCAGCTGCCCGATGCGCTGTACGCCGCGCTGTCGCAGGTGGAGCATGGCGTGGGCATCATGTTCCTGGTCGAGATGCCGCGGCCCGCCGCGACGGGCGCGCTCGCCGCCAACGCCGTGCTGCTGGACAACGTGCAGGATCCCGGCAACGTGGGCTCGATCCTGCGCAGCGCGGCCGCCGCCGGCATCCGCGAAGTGTACTGCGGCCCCGGCACGGCATTCTGCTGGTCGCCCAAGGTGCTGCGCGCCGCGATGGGTGCGCACTTCGTTCTCGATATCCACGAGAATGTGGAACTGGCGCAGCTGGTGGCCGGCGCGAAGATCGCCACGCTGGCCACCAGCGGCTATGCGACGCAGAAGCTGTACGACGTCGACCTGGACCGGCCGGTGGCGTGGGTGTTCGGCCATGAAGGGCAGGGCGTCTCGGACGAGCTGCTGTCGCTGGCGCGGCATAAGGTCGTCATCCCGCACCTGGGCCAGGTGGAATCGCTGAATGTGGCGGCCTGCGCGGCCGTCTGTTTCTTCGAACAGGTAAGGCAACGCCAGGCAAGCGCCGGCTGACACGGAGGAATGATGGAGATCGCCGCATTGCAGTTCCTGGTGGCCGAGAGCGAACCGGTGCAGCGCGAAGTGCTGGCCGGCGTCCTGCGCAGCGCCGGCGCCCGCAACATCCAGGTGGCGCCCGACGGC
Source organism: Pseudoduganella dura (assembly GCF_009727155.1). Taxonomy (NCBI): domain Bacteria; kingdom Pseudomonadati; phylum Pseudomonadota; class Betaproteobacteria; order Burkholderiales; family Oxalobacteraceae; genus Pseudoduganella; species Pseudoduganella dura. Next base: position 5,829,499 of record NZ_WNWM01000002.1, read on the forward strand.
CATGCCGCGCTGCGCGCCATCGGCGGCGCGCCGCCAGCCATCGATACGCAGTCCATCGACATCATCATGCTGGACCTGGAACTGGCCGGCATGGACGGGCTGGAGCTGATCCGGCGGCTGGCTGACGAAAAGTGCCGGGCCGGCCTCATCGTCGTGGGCGCGCAGAGCGGCGATATCCTGTTTTCCGTCGAGACGATGGCGCTGGCGTATGGCGTGGACCTGCTGGGCGCCGTCGCCAAGCCCGTGTCGGCGCAGCGGCTGGAATCACTGATCGCCAACTACACGCGGCCGGCCGACGTGGCGGGCCAGCCCGCCGTGCCGTCGTTTTCGTTCGCCGAAGTCGGCAAGGGCCTGCAGGCGCGCGAATTCGATCCGTTCTTCCAGCCGAAGATCGAGCTGGAGACCGGGCAGGTCAAGGGGCTGGAAATGTTCGCCCGCTGGCGGCATCCGCAGCATGGCGTGCTCGGTCCCGCGGCCTTCATGCCGGCGCTGGAAGCGGCCGGCCGCATCGATTTCCTCGACTGGAGCATGATCGAGAAATCGGTGGCCGCGTGCCGCACGCTGCACGACCAGGGCATCCCGATCTCGTTCTCGATCAATGTCGATCCCGGCACGCTGTCGCACCCGCAGTTCATCGCCCAGATCGGCGCCTGCCTGGAACGCCACCGCATCCTGCCCGGCTACATCACGTTCGAGATCACCGAATCGTCGGTGCTGCAGACCGATCCGCACTTCCTCGAACGGCTGCTGCGGCTGCGGATGACGGGCTTCGGCCTGGCCATCGACGACTACGGCACCGGGCGCTCGAACCTGCAGCTGCTGGCGTCGATCCCGTTCTCCGAGCTGAAGATCGACCGCAGCTTCGTCGACGGCGCGTCGCGCAAGCGCGCCATCGGCACCGTGCTCAAATCCTGCCTCGGGCTCGCGCTGAGCCTGGACCGGATGTCGTGCGCCGTTGGCGTGGAAACCAAGCAGGACTGGGATTTCCTGCAGGGTCTCGGCTGCACCTATGCCCAAGGCTACTATATCGCCAGCCCGATGCCGGTGGAGGATGTGCCGAAGTGGCTGGTGGAGTGGCGGCAGTTTTTTTGAGCGCGACCGGGACTGGCGAGCAGTCACCGGTTTTCCTACGATGCGGATATGGCGCAGGCGAACACCGGTGTCCGATACCAGGTCATCGCGGCCGCGGCAGCGGTTCCGGCCGGCGCCGCTCTTCCGTGCGCGGCGCGCCGTCGAAGGTTTCGTTGGCGGCTTCGCCGCGCAGCGCTTCCGGGTTCGACAGCTTGACGGTCTGCGTGGGGTAGGCGAACTCGATACGTTCGCGGTTGAACCGCCGGAACATCTCGAAGTTGATCGCCTGCTGCACATCCATGAACATGCCGTAGTCCGCGGTGGTCATCGTATACACCACCTCGAAGTCCAGCGACGACGCGCCGTACGACTTGAAGTGGGCGCGGTCGAATTTCACGTTTTCCTTGCTCGACACGATGTCCTTCAGCATGCCCGGGATCATTTCCAGCTGCTGCTCGGTGACGTCGTACGTGACACCCACGCTGAACACGATACGGCGCGTTTCCTGCCGGCGGTTGTTATGGATGCGGCTTTTCAGCAGGTCGCTGTTCGAGATCACGATTTCCTCGCCGGTCAGGCTGCGGATGCGCGTGGTCTTCAGGCCCACGTACTGCACGGTGCCGGAGATGCCGTCGACGGTGATGAAGTCGCCCACCACGAACGGCTTGTCGAGCAGGATCGACAGCGACGAGAACAGGTCGCCCAGGATGTTCTGCACGGCCAGCGCCACCGCGATGCCGCCGATGCCGAGGCTTGCCACCAGCGTGGTGATGTTGACGCCGAAGTTATCCAGGATCATCAGGATGATGATCAGCCACAGCGCCGCGCGCACCACGAACGTGAGCGCCGCGGTCGAGGTGGTGGCGGCCACGTCGGTCGCGCCGCGTTTCTTGCGGTAGAAATCGATCCAGCCGCGCACGCCGATGTCGAGCCAGCGGGCGATCTGCAGCAGCAGGATGCCGACCGCGAGGTTGCGCAGCAGCGTTTCCGCCTTCGGTGACAGCAGCAGCCACTGGCTGCCGGCATAGATGCCCATCGTGACGATGAAAGCCGTGCTGGTCTTCGACAGCACGCGCACGGCCATGTCGTCGAGGTGCGTGGCGGTGTGCTCGGCGAACGCGCCGATGCGGCGTACCAGCATGCGGTTGGCCGTGTACAGCGCCATGCTGACGGCGGCGGCGATGCCGATGGCGATCGCCCAGGTGCTCAGGTCGTTACCCAGTAAAACATAATCCATGCATCCTCCTGTGTTGCGGGAAGGCGCGCGAGCGCGCTTGCCCCTGTGGAAGTTGCCTAGTGTAATTTCATTGTACGGCCGGGTTTGTTCGCGCACGCACACTATGAACCACAGGCAAGAAGCGATGAACTGATTGCCAGGGCCGCCGGAGCGCAGTCCAGCCCTCAATACAGCGGCGCGATGGCGGCCAGCTTGTCCGGATTGCGGATCGCATAGACGGCCACGATCCTGCTGCCGTCGATGATGAAGGCCTGCGCGGATTCCACCACGCCGCCCACGTAGCGCACCAGCCCCGGCTCGCCGTTGACGCGGGCCATGCGGTACGCGACCTTGCCCGGATTGGCATGTTCGACGGACCAGTAGACGCCGGCGATGCGGGCGGCGCCCACGAGGATCTTGCCGAACGAGGGCACCTTGCCGCCGCCATCGGACACCAGCCGCACATCGTCCGCCAGAAACGCCTTCATCGCCTCGCGGTCGTTGCTGGCGGCGGCGTGCATGAAGCCCGCCAGCACATCGCGGTGCACATCCTTCGAAACGGCAAAGCGCGGCTTTTCCTGCTGCACGCGGGCTTGCGCGCGATGCACCAGCTGGCGGCACGCGGCCTCGCTCTTGCCCAGCGTGGCGGCCAGGTCGGCATAGTCCTGGTCGAACACCTGCCGCATCAGGAACGCGGCGCGCTCCTCGGGCGCCAGCCGTTCCAGCACCCACAGCATGGCCACCGACACGTCGCTCGCCAGCTCGGCCGCGCTCTCGGGCGTGCGTTCGTCCATTTCCACCAGCGGCTCGGGCAGCCACCAGCCCACGTAGGCTTCGCGCTCGGCCTTGCGGCCGCGCAGCCGGTCGATCGACAGGCGCGTGGTGACCGTCACCAGCCACGCCTCGGCGGACTGCACAGCGCCATGGTCGCTGCCCGCCCAGCGCAGCCACGCATCCTGCACCACGTCCTCGGCATCGGCCCGGGTGCCGAGCATGCGGTAGGCGATCGAGAACAGGCGGGGGCGCAAGGCATCGAAGGGGGTGGTGGTGTGGTCGTTCATGTGGGCATGCGAAAAGTGACGGGTCTTCACCAGACGCGCAGGGCGGCCGTGTTGTGACAGCTTTCCCAGCGCAAAGGTGTGGGCAGCGACTTTTGATCTTGACTACATTGTGACCCCGGCAGTCTACCAACCTTTACAACAGCTTCAGGGGAGTCTTCGATGGACCATAACGACAAGCAGGTGGAACAGGGCAGTGCGGATACCGCGGACAATACGGTCGCGCCGTCGCGCCGCCGCTTCGTGGGCGCCGTGGCGACCACCATCGCGGCGGCCGGCACGGCGGCGGCGGCGGGCGGCGCGATGGCGCAGGCGTCCGGAGCAGGGCAGGGCAGCGGTGCAAAACGCAAGCCGAATCATCCGAAACCGCCGTTCAAGCGCCAGCAGCAGGAGTGGCCGGCGCTGGCCGGCAAGATGACGCCGCGGCCCGATCATGGCGAGACCACGTACCGCGGCAGCGGGCGCCTCGCCGGCCGCAAGGCCCTGATCACCGGCGGCGACTCCGGCATGGGCCGCGCCGCGGCGATCGCCTATGCCCGCGAAGGCGCGGACGTGGCGATCAGCTACCTGCCGTTCGAGGAGCCGGATGCGCAGGAGGTGAAGGCCCTGATCGAAAAGGCCGGCCGCAAGGCCGTGCTGCTGCCGGGCGATATCCGCGACGAGGCGTTCTGCAAGAAGCTGGTCGACAATGCCGCCCAGCAACTGGGCGGCCTCGACATCGTGGTCAGCAACGCCGCCAAGCAGCATTCGGTGGATTCGATCCTCGACCTGACCACCGAGCAGTTCGACTGGACGATGAAGACCAACCTGTACGCCAACTTCTGGATCTGCAAGGCCGCCGTGCCGCATATGACCAACGGTGGCGCGATCATCGTCACCGCGTCGGTGCAGGCCTATGACCCGTCGCCGAACCTGCTCGACTATGCGCAGACGAAAGCGGCGCAGGTGGCCTTCGTGAAATCGCTGGCCAAGCAGCTGGCGGAAAAGAACATCCGGGTCAATGCCGTGGCCCCGGGCCCGGTATGGACGCCGCTGCAGGTGTGTGGCGGCCAGCCGCCGGAAGCGCTGGAAACCTTCGGTGGCGACACGCCGATGAAGCGCCCCGGCCAGCCGGGCGAGCTGGCGCTGGCGTATGTGACGCTGGCTTCGGACGATTCCAGCTACACCACAGGGCACGTGTACGGGATCGCGGGCGGCAGCGGGCAACCATAATCTCCGGCAGTTGAGGTGCCGGGCCAGCCGCCTGGTGCCGGACATCGGTTCTCGCCAACATCGGCCGCCTTGTGTCGGACACTTTTCCCGTTTTTTCGGGAAAAGCTGTCGGACACCGGTTTTCGCTGGCGTGGCACGGATTTTGCGCCGGAAAACCGGTGTCCGACACCAGGAAGCCGGTGTCCGGCACCAGCGATGCAAACAGCATCGCCGCCAGGGATGGCCTTCGAACAGCGAAAATACCCTGATTGCCGGCGGCGCCGGCGTTCAAGTGCTCGCCGCGTCAATACTCCCTGCGGTTCGGCTTGATCTCCTGCAGGATCGTCGTCGAGATCTCCTCGATCGACTTGGTGGTCGACGACAGCCAGCGGATGCCTTCGCGCTTCATCATCTTTTCCGCCTCGTTGACCTCGTAGCGGCAATTCTCCATCGATGCATACTTGCTGCCGGCGCGCCGTTCGTTGCGGATCTCGGTCAGCCGTTCCGGCGTGATCGTCAAGCCGAAGATCTTCGGCTTGTAGGCGTACAGCGCCGAGGGCAGCTTGCCGCGCTCGAAATCGTCCGGGATCAGCGGGTAGTTGGCCGCCTTGATGCCGTACTGCATGGCCAGGTACAGCGATGTCGGCGTCTTGCCGGAGCGGGAAACGCCGACCAGGATCACATCCGCGTCGGCCAGGTTCTTGTGCGACTGGCCGTCGTCGTGCGCCAGCGAGAAATTGATCGCCTCGATGCGGTTGCGGTATTCCTCGCTGTCGACGATGTTGTGCGAGCGGCCGATCGTGTGGGTCGATTTCATGCCCAGCTCTTCTTCCAGCGGCGCCACGAAACTCTGGAACAGGTCCATGTGCAGCCCGCTGCATTGCCGGATCACCGAGGACAGTTCGGCCTGCACGAGCGTGCTGAAGATGATGGGGCGCTGGCCGTCCGCGATCGCCGCCTCGTTGATCTTGCGGGCCGCGGCGCGCGCCTTGTCCACCGTGTCGATGAACGGCAGGCGGATCTGCCGGAAGCGCATCTCGAACTGGGTCAGCACGGAATGGCCGAATGTCTCGGCGGTGATGCCGGTGCCGTCGGAGACGAAAAACACGGTACGGGCGGAGGTCGGGCGTTGTTCGGATGTCATTGAAATCAACTTTAGATTGTGAACTGTCAATTTTCGCCACAGGCTGTAAAATGGCCGGCAACGGTCGGATTGTGCTGCACGACGCCAAGAATAACAACAACATGTCGGCATGCCCGGGGCAAACCCACTGAAGACCAACAGATTCCCATCATCAGTAAGGTGTCATCATGACCAACTTGTCCAACGCAGCACTTGCACTACCCGACCAGGAGAATCAGCGGAAAACAGGCGATGAAGCCACGTATGTAGCCTCGTTCGAGCACCTGCGCATGACCGACGTGGAATCCGTCGGCGGCAAGAACGCCTCGCTCGGCGAGATGATCAGCCAGCTCGCGGAAGCGGGTGTGCGCGTACCGGGCGGCTTCGCCACCACCGCGCAGGCGTTCCGCGACTTCCTGACGCACAGCATCGACGGCGGCAAGCCGCTGGCCGAGCGCATCGCCGACCGCCTGGCCGACCTGAACATCGACGACGTGCGTTCGCTGGCCCAGGCCGGCGCCGAGATCCGCCAGTGGATCGTCGAAACGCCGTTCCAGCCGCGCCTGGAAGCGGAAATCCGCACGTTCTACGACAGGCTCGTGGCCGATTCGGAAGCCGAGATTTCGTTCGCCGTGCGTTCTTCCGCCACCGCGGAAGACTTGCCGGATGCATCGTTCGCCGGCCAGCAGGAATCGTTCCTGAACGTGGTCGGCATCGACAACGTGCTCGAAGCCATGAAGCACGTGTTCGCCTCGCTGTACAACGACCGCGCCATTTCCTACCGCGTGCACAAGGGTTTCACGCATGCCGAGGTAGCGCTCTCTGCCGGTGTGCAGCGCATGGTGCGCTCCGATACCGGCGCGGCCGGCGTGATGTTCACGATCGATACCGAATCGGGCTTCAAGGACGTGGTGTTCATCACGTCGAGTTACGGCCTCGGTGAGACCGTGGTGCAGGGCGCCGTCAACCCCGACGAATTCTACGTGCACAAGCCGATGCTGGAACTGGGCAAGTCGCCGGTCATCCGCCGCAACATCGGCTCGAAGCTGATCAAGATGGAATTCACCAACGAAGCCAAGGCCGGCCGCTCGGTGAAAACCGTCGACGTGCCGATCGAATTGCGCAACCGTTACTCGCTGACGGACGCCGAAGTGGTCGAGCTGGCGAAATACGCCGTGATCATCGAGCGCCACTATGGCCGCCCGATGGACATCGAGTGGGGCAAGGACGGCCGCGACGGCAAGCTGTTCATCCTGCAGGCGCGCCCGGAAACGGTGAAGTCGCAGCAAAAGGCCACCGACGCGCAGCAGCGCTTCAAGCTGAAGTCGACCGGCACGGTGCTCACGTCCGGCCGCGCGATCGGCCAGAAGATCGGCGCCGGCCCAGTGCGCGTGATCAGCGATCCATCCGAGATGGAACGCGTGCAGCCCGGCGACGTGCTGGTGGCGGACATGACCGACCCGAACTGGGAGCCGGTGATGAAGCGCGCCTCGGCGATCGTGACGAACCGCGGCGGCCGTACCTGCCACGCGGCGATCATCGCCCGTGAACTGGGCGTGCCCGCCGTGGTCGGCTGCGGCGATGCGACCGAGCTGCTGAAGGATGGCACGTTCGTGACCGTGTCGTGCGCCGAAGGCGACGAAGGCAAGATCTACGACGGCCTGCTGGAAACGGAAATCTCCGAAGTCCTGCGCGGCGAACTGCCCGAGCTGCCGGTGAAGATCATGCTGAACGTGGGCAACCCGCAGCTGGCCTTCGACTTCCAGCAGGTGCCGAACGCCGGCGTGGGCCTGGCCCGCCTGGAGTTCATCATCAACAACAACATCGGCGTGCACCCGAAGGCGATCCTGGAATACCCGAACATCGATCCGGACCTGAAGAAGGCCGTGGAATCGGTGGCGCGCGGCCATGCTTCGCCGAAGGCGTTCTATGTAGACAAGCTGGCCGAAGGCGTGGCCACCATCGCCGCCGCGTTCTGGCCGAAGAAGGTGATCGTGCGCCTGTCCGACTTCAAGTCGAACGAGTACAAGAAGCTGATCGGCGGTTCGCGCTACGAGCCGGACGAGGAAAACCCGATGCTGGGCTTCCGCGGCGCCTCGCGCTACATCTCCGACGATTTCGCCGAATCGTTCAACATGGAATGCCAGGCGATGAAGCGCGTGCGCGAAGAGATGGGCCTGACCAACGTCGAGCTGATGGTACCGTTCGTGCGCACCGTGAACCAGGCGAAGAAGGTCGTCGACCTGCTGGCGAAGAACGGCCTGAAGCGCGGCGAGAACGGCCTGCGGCTGATCATGATGTGCGAGATCCCGTCGAACGCCGTGCTGGCCGACGAGTTCCTCGAACACTTCGACGGCTTCTCGATCGGTTCGAACGATCTGACCCAGCTCACGCTGGGCCTGGACCGCGACTCCGGCATGGAACTGCTGGCCGCCGACTTCGACGAGCGCGACCCGGCCGTGAAGGCGCTGCTGTCGATGGCGATCTCCGCCTGCCGCAAGCAGGGCAAGTACATCGGCATCTGCGGCCAGGGGCCTTCGGACCACCCGGACCTGGCCGAATGGCTGATGGAGCAGGGCATCGAATCGATGTCGCTGAACCCGGACTCGGTCGTGGATACGTGGCAGAAGCTGGCTGAATTGCGCAAGTAATCCGCCAGCGGGCCGACGGCGCGGAACGTTGCCCCGGAAGCGAATCCCGGGGCCGGACCCACAAGTCCGGCCCCGGCCTTCGCCTCGGTGTGAACGGTAGCGATTGTCGAGATCTACCCAACACCGTTGAATTGCTCTATCGTTACGCCAACCCTCGTCGCTCTTTCCGGGCCACGAGGGTTTCATCTTTATAGGAGACCGACAAGATGGCTGACTGGATCATGTGGCTCATCGCCGCCGGGGTACTGGTGGCGCTGGAACTGTTCAGCGGCACGTTCTACCTGCTGATGATCGCGCTGGGCGCGCTGGCCGGGGCGCTGGTGGCTTCGCTGCGCATCGACCTGCCGGGCCAGATGCTGGCGGCCGCGCTGGTGGCCGTGGCCGCAACGGTGCTGCTGCGCCGCCGCCGCCGCAACGAGCCGGCGAAGGTGGACGCCGCGCGCGACCCGAACGTGAACCAGGATATCGGCCAGCCGGTGCATGTTCCGCAATGGCATGGCAACGCGGCCCGCGTGATGTACCGCGGCGCCTTGTGGGACGTGGAACTCGAAGGGAAGCCTGCACCCGGCACGGCGCCGGAGGCGGGAACGTTCACGATCCGCGAAGTGCGCGGCAGCACGCTGATCGTCGGCGTGCCCTGACTATCCCTGACAATAACGGAGAACACATGGAAATCACTTTTGGCGGCGTGGCGCTGGTCGTGCTGCTCGTGGCGCTGGTATTCGTCTTCAAGACCATCAACGTGGTGCCGCAGCAGCATGCATGGGTGGTGGAGCGGCTCGGCAAGTACCATGCGACGCTGGCCCCGGGCCTGAACATCGTGGTGCCGTTCGTCGACCGCATCGCCTACAAGCACATCCTGAAGGAGATCCCGCTCGACGTGCCGTCGCAGGTCTGCATCACGCGGGACAACACGCAGCTGCAGGTGGACGGCATCCTGTATTTCCAGGTCACCGACCCGATGCGGGCCTCGTACGGCTCGTCGAACTACGTTTCGGCGATCACGCAGCTGGCGCAGACCACGCTGCGTTCCGTGATCGGCCGCATGGAGCTCGACAAGACGTTCGAGGAGCGCGATCACATCAATACCACGGTGGTCAACGCGATCGACGAATCGGCGGCGAACTGGGGCGTGAAGGTGCTGCGCTACGAGATCAAGGACCTGACGCCGCCGGCCGATATCCTGCACGCGATGCAGGCGCAGATCACGGCCGAGCGGGGCAAGCGGGCGCTGATCGCCGCTTCCGAAGGGCGCAAGCAGGAACAGATCAACATCGCCACCGGCGAACGCGAAGCCTCCATCGCCCGGTCCGAAGGCGAGAAGCAGGCCGCCATCAACCGTGCGCAGGGCGAGGCCTCGGCCATCGTCGCGATCGCCGAGGCCACCGCCTCGGCGCTGCGCCAGGTGGGCTCGGCGATCGAACAGCCGGGCGGCGAGGAGGCGGTCAACCTCAAGGTTGCCGAGCAGTACGTGGAGGCGTTCCGCGAGCTGGCCAGGACCAACAACACGCTGATCGTGCCCGCCAACCTGGGCGACATGAGCAGCCTGATCGCCACGGCGATGCAGGTCGTGAAGACGCAAACCGCGTCGCGCGTCGTGCGCACGCCATAATGACGCATTGACTGGACAAACGGAGGAAGCATGGGCACGTGGGCAGCAGGACCATTCGGCAATGATTTCGCGCAGGACTGGGCGGAAGACCTGCACGAATCGAACGACCTGTACTTCATCGGCGACACGCTGGACAACGTGCTGTCGCCCGACAACGGCGATTACCTGGAAGCGCCGTTCGGGGCCGAAGGGCTGGCGGCCGTGGAAACGCTGCTGCGGCTGGAAGGCCGCGGCGGCGTGGAGGACGACGACTCGGCCGCCATCGACGAGTGGGTGGACATCGTGAAGGACAAGTACAAGTCGCGGCCCGACCTGCTGGAAAAGGCCGGCCGCGTGCTCGACCTGGTGCTTGCCGAGCGCTCGGAATTGCGCGAGTTGTGGCAGGATAGCGAGCATTTCGACGCATGGCGCGCGACGGTCGACGGGCAGAGGGCGCGGCTGCAGGGCGGTTGAACGGCACCCGGGAAGCAACTGAAGGGCAAGCGAGGAATTTCATGGCGGTAGTGAAGAAGACCGTGGCGGCGGCGATGCTGGCCATGGCGGCGGTGGCATCCGCGGCGGGCGGGGCGGTTACCCCGGAGCAGGAAACGATGGACCGCCTGGCACGGATGCGCGCGTTGCCTGCTGCGGCGGCCGGCCAGGATGGCCAGTCGCAGCGCCGCGACCTCGACGCCGCATGGCGCTGGTTCGGCAACCACAAGTCCGCCGCGCTGCCGGTGCTGCGGCGCGAACTGGCCGCCGAGCTGAACAAGGCCGCGCCGAACCAGCTGGTGCTGCTCGACGTGGGCTATTTCCTGCGCGCGCTCGGGGAGCCGGCCGACCGCGCCCTGTCGCTGCGGGCGCTGCTCGCGATCGACCCGGCCGGCATCGCGCCGCGGTCGCAAGGCCCGCAACTGTTCCGCTTCGTGCACGCCAGCGCGGCGGACCGCGATCCCCGGCTGTTGCCGCTGATCGACAAGGTGTTCCTGCGCGGCGACGTCGCCGTGCCCGTCCCGCAGCAAGGGTACACGGTCGACGCGACGTCGGTCTGCATCTACCTGTACGGGCAGTATGGCGAGCTCGCCGAGCGGCACCTGCGCGGCCTGCTGAACGACCCGGCCGTGGTCAACCGCGCGCTCGAAGTACTGATGTGGGTGGGTTCGCCGGACAGCGTGCCGGCCGTGGCCGCGCTGCTGGACACGCCCGATGCCGAAACGTTCGCGCGCGCCGTCACGTTCATGCTGCGCGCCGGCGGCCCGCAGGGCAGGGATGCGCTGCAGGCGTTCGACCCGCGCCGCCTGGAAGGCAAGGCGCGCGACTTTTACCAGCAGACGCGCCCGCAACTGGCAGCGATGCACTTCGATGCGCTCGTGCAGCAGCTGTCCGATGCGCCGCCGTCCGGCAAGGCGCCGCCGCCGCGGCGGCTGGACGAGGCGGCGACCCGGCAGGTGCTCGCCGACCTGTTCGCCAGCCATGGCAGCTACGAGGGAGTCCAGCCGATCGAGATCGCGCTCTCGGCGATGCCGGCGCAGCAGCTCATCGACGAGCTGCTGCGCCTGCGCGGCCGCAGCCTGCTGCGCATCTCCGGCGAAGCGCTGGCCGACATCGACACCACCAACACGCTGGTCAACACATTGCGTTATCGAAGCCAATAACTGTCGGACGGAAGTGCCGGCCGCAGCAGGAGGCCCGTGCCGGCGCACCTGTCGAATTCCCGGCGTTCCTTAAAACCCCTGGCTGACCGACACGATCACCGCATGCGGCGACGGTGCCGGCGCGTAGCGGTACGCAGGCCGGTGATTGTTGCGCACGTAGGCCACCTGCAGGCCGAATGCGCCGAAGCGCGCCGCGACACCGGCGCGCAGGTCGGCACGCTGCGGCGGGCGCGGGCCGGACAGCGTGCGCAGCGTGCCCGCGTGGAAGAACGCATCCACCTTGCCGGACAGCGCGGTGCTGGCATCGAGTTCGCAGTACAGCGTGCGCGCCTCGCCGCCGGCATAGCGGGGCGACCACGACATGCGCGCCGAGACGCCGCCATTGGCGCCGCCGCGCGACAGGCCGGCATACAGCTCCTGGTAGCTGCCGTATTCGTCCTGCGTGACCTGTACCGTGCTGATGCCGGCATCCCAGGCCAGGCCGTTGGCCAGGCGCCGCGCGTAACCGCCATACGCCAGCAGTTGCGTGCCGCCTCGATCGGCCAGGCGGGTCGAAGCGCCAAAGCCGCCGGCATACCAGCCGCTGCCGGCATCGTAGGCCACGCCGGCCTGAAGCGATGGCTTGCCGTCGCTGAAATCCGTGCCGCGGTAGCGGTATTCGGACGCGGCGGTGATGCTGCCGGACCATTGCGCGAAGGCCGTGGCGGGGTAGAAGAAAAATGCGAGGGAACATGCGAGGGGCAATCCGATAGCCGATGCGCGTGTCGACGCGCGTGCCGCAGCGAATGCCGCGGCGCAGTGTCGGGGGATCAGGGTGCGGAGGCGGTGGCTGGCATGCATGAACAGGCGCAGGCACCCGTGACGCGCGCGATGGTGGCACATGCGTCGATGGTAGCAGGGTTCGGCGCCGTGGTGGCCAGCGTGCGGCGCAGGGTGGCCGGCCCTTCGCGCGGCCGCAGTTCGGCGAGCAGGGCGGCCAGGCCCGATACGTGGGCGGCGGCGAACGAGCTGCCGGAGACGAAGGCCCAGCGCGCGCCAGGCACGGTCGCCGGAATGTCGCGCCCCGGTGCGCGCAGGGTGCCGGATGCGTGGGCCGGCGAACGGCCCGGGGCGGAGGCGGGCGCGTACAGCGGCTCTTCCAGGCTCGCCACCGCGAGCACGCCGGGGTGTGCGGCGGGGAACGCGGGGCCGCGCGGATCGGCCGCGCCGACGATGGCGATATCCTTCGCCAGTGCCGCATCGAGCAGCATGGAGAGCAGCTTGTCCGGCGGGCCGCCGACCGACAGGTTGATCACGCGCGGCGGATGCAGCAGCGCATAGTTCAGCGCCTTGCCGAGGGTGAACGTGTCGCAGCGGGTATCGGCCGCCTGTTGCCAGCAGGCGCGCAGCGCCATCAGCCGCGCGCCGGGCGCCACGCCGAGGATGCCGGCGCCGTTGCCGCCGCGCGCCGCGATGATGCCGGCCACCGCGGTGCCGTGCGCTTCGGCGCGATAGGGGCTGTCGGCGAAATTGCGCACCTCCGCGACCTGGCCGGCCAGGTCGGGGTGCGACGGGTCGACACCGCTGTCGATCACCGCCACCGTCACGCCGCGGCCGGTGGCGCTGCGGTGCAGCTCGGCCACATGCCAGTAGCGCCCGCCCGGCTGCGCCGGATACAGCGGATCGCCGGCCGCCACCGCCATGCCGGAAAACCGCTGCACGCGCTGCACCCATGCCACGCGGGGATCCTGTTCCAGCAGCGCGGCCGCCGCATCGGGCGAGCCGCCGGCCGGCACCTCCAGCACGTAGCAGTCGATGCCGATGGCCGGCATGGCCCAGCCATCGCGCAGCACCAGGCCGTGGCGCCGCGCCAGCTCGGCGGCGATGCGGCGGCGCGCCATGCTGCCGGCATCGTCGCCGTAGCGGCCGCCATACGCGACATCGGGACGGAAGTGCGGCGGCGGCAGGCGCAGCATCAGCAGCAGGCGCGGCGCGGCGTCCGGCGGCGCTGCGCCGGCCGCGTCTTCCGCTCGCACGTCCGCGTCGGCGGCCTGCGGCAGGGATGGCAGGCACAGCAGGCATAGGCACAGCGCCGCGCGAAGCGACAGAGAAGGAATAAGGCGGGCCCGCAGCGCGTTCAAGGCGCCTCCCCCGCATCGAGCGGCTCCGCCATCAGCACGGCGGGCTCGGCGCGCAGCCGTGCCAGCGCTTCGTCGCGCCGCGCCACGCCGATCTCCAGCACGTAGGCGCCGGCCACCGTGGGGCCGTGCACCGCTTGCGCGCCGGCGGCGGCCAGGATGCGGCGCACGTCGCCGGCGCCGGTGTCGGGACGGAATACCACGGTCGCGTTGCCCGCCGCTGCCGGCACCGGGCCGAGTCCAAGGTAGGGGGGCTGGGCGGACGGCAGCGCCACGGCCAGCACCACCAGGGCCGCCGCCAGCGCGGCCGGCAGCGTCGGCATGCGGCCCAGCCAGGCCATCAGCGCGGCCAGCGCGCCGGCGGCCTTTTCACGGCGCCCGGCCGGCGCGGCACCGTCGTCGAGGCGTGGCAGCAGGCGCGCGAACGCGGCATCCACGTCGGGCATGGGCGCGGCATGGCCGGCGCTGTCCGCCGCCACATGCAGCTGCCGCTGCCAGGCCAGCTCGGCGCGGCAGGCTTCGCACGTGCGCAAGTGTTCCGCGACCAGCGCCTCGTCGGCGCCTTCGAGCCGGCCCGCGGCGTGCCAGGGCAGCAGCGGCCAGGCCGTGGCGTGCTGTTGCGTGTCATGTGCATTCATCGGCCTTCCTCCTCGCCGGCCAGCAATTCCTTCAGCCGCCGCCGGGCATGAAACATGCGTGTTTTCACTGTATTCACAGGGCATTCCGCGATGGCGGCGATTTCCGCATAGTCCATGCCGTGGAAATAGGTCAGCACCACGGCCAGCCTCTGCGGCCACGGCAGGCGCGCGACGGCGCCGGCCAGACGGCGCGCCAGCTGCTCGGCCTGCGCGTGCTGCTCGGGCGACTGCTCCTCGGCGGGATAGCCGCCGCCGTCCGATTCCACCGGCTCGTCCACCATCGACAGCGCCTTCTTCGCCTTGCGCCAGGCGATGCCGAACACCCAGGTCGACACCTTGCTGGTGCCATCGTAGCTGCTGGCGCGCCGCCACACCACGAGCATCGTGTCGTTGATGATTTCCTCGATCAGCGGCGCGCTGTGCGTCATGCGCCCCAGAAAGCGTGCCAGCCGGTGGAAATAGCCGCGATACAGGCGTTCGAACGCCTGCCGGTCGCCGGCCGCCACCTGGGCCAGCAATCGCGCCTCTTCCGCATCCGCCCTGGCGGCCGGCGCGGCGGCCGGCGGCGCCAGGGCGCCTGTGATGGTCTGCTGCATGGAGCTCCTGTTGTGTGCCGCGGTCTACCGTATATTCCCGCTTCCGGCCGAACGGTTCAAGTTTTCGGCACGGTGTACGATACGGGCCATGAACGAACAGATCGACCAGCTGGCGGCGTTTCTCGATCGCCACCGCAACGTGCTCGTGCTGACCGGCGCCGGGCTTTCGACCGCTTCCGGCATTCCGGGATACCGCGACGAGGAGGGCGTGCGGCACGGCAAGGCGCCCGTGCAGGGGCCGGAATTCCGGAGCAACGATGCGCTGCGCCGCCGCTACTGGGCGCGCAGCATGGTGGGCTGGCCGACGCTGGCGCGGGCCGAACCGAACGCGGGGCACGGCGCGCTGGCGCGGCTGGAGCTGGCAGGCCGGGTCGGCGCGGTGATCACGCAGAACGTGGACGGCCTGCACCAGCGCGCCGGCAGCGCCCGCCTGATCGAGCTGCACGGCAATATCCACACGGTGCGTTGCCTGGCCTGCCAGCGCCGCCAGCCCCGCGCCGCGCTGCAGCAGCGGTTGCTGCGCGACAATCCCGCCCTCGGCGAGGTGCTGGCCCAGCCGCTGCCGGACGGCGATGCGCAGCTGGAGCCGGAATCGCTCGAACACTTCGTCGTGCCCGCATGCGAGGCATGCGGCGGCGTGCTGCAGCCGGATGTGGTCTTCTTCGGCGACAACATTCCGCCGGAACGCACGCGACAGGCGCTGGCATGGATGGACGAGGCGGACGCGCTGCTCGTCGTCGGTTCGTCGCTGATGGTGTTTTCGGGCTACCGCTTCTGCAAGCTGGCGGCCGCAACCGGCAAGCCGATCGCCGCCGTCAACGCCGGCAAGACGCGGGCGGACGAGCTGATTTCACTGAAACTGGCGCTGCCGGCCCAGGAGGTATTGCCGGCGGTGGCGGCGTTGCTGACGGTCGCCTGAGCGCCCGTGCAGTGGGGCCGGAACAGGGGGGCGGCGCCGGCCAGGCCGGTTCCCAGGCAACTTTCAGCGTTCAGCGCTGCAGCAGCATCGACCGGACGATGCCTTCCTTCTGCAGCACATAGTCGTGCCCGGCCAGCACGAAGTTGCTCTGTGGTTGCACGACCTTGATGTTGATGAAGACCATGTCGCTCGTTTCCGCATACGACCCCACGACGACCGCCTGCGCATTGTGGTTTTGCGCCACTTCGCCGATCTCGCGGGTGAGCATCAGCTCGCCCTGGTTGCGCTTCAGGTAGACCGAATTGCGCAGCTTCATCTCCAGCATCTTCAGGCCGCCCTGCGCCATCCGCGTGGAAACCTGTTCGGAGACCAGCCGGCCCAGCGTGGAGGTCTGGTCGAGCGCATCGATGTTGACGACGGTGGCCATGATCAGCGGCTTGTCCGCCGCCAGCTTGCCGCTCAGCTGGGCCAGCAGCGCATCGGCGGCCTTGTAGTTGGCGTTGACGAACTGGTTCGACGACAGCGTGGCGTAATTCGCTTCTTCCTTCGGCGGCGCGCTCGCGCACCCGGCCAGCAGGGCGGCGGAACAGGCGGCGGCCAGTGCCGCGCGGGCAACGGCGCGCATCAGCGGCCTCCCTGCACTTGGAATACCTTGGTCAATTGCCGGTCCTCTTCCTTGATGCCGTACAGCGCGCGGTCGGTATCGGCCACGTAGTAGGCCGAAGTGGTACGCGCATGGTAGCGGAACTGGTCGCCCACGGATACGGTGACGATCAGCTCGGTCTTCGGCGTGGCGCCCGGCGCGAACTGGCTGTGGAACCAGTGGTACGCGTCGCCGCCGCCGGCCAGCGCCACGATGCCGACCGTGGGGTTGATGTCGGACAGCACCCAGGCACCGGTGGCGATCGCCGCATGCGCGCCGGAGTAGCGGTATTGCGGACGGTCCGGCGCGAACGTGACGGCCTGGATATCGAGTTCCAGCTTCCATGCGCCGGCCGGCGCGCGCGACACGACGAAGCCATCCTTCACCAGCGACGTGACGATCTGGTTCGTGACGGCGCGCTTGAACGGCGACGCCTCCTTGTCTTCGGCGATGAAGAACGGCCGCTGCGGGTGCTTTTTCATCTCGGCCACCACACGCTGCTCGATGTGGTCGGCGATCGCGTTCCAGTGCGACGCGGCCTGCAGCTTTTCCTGGCGCGCGGTCGGGAAATTGGTGGCGAGCGGCGCCGGGGAGTATGGTACGGCGCAGCCGGCCAGTGAGGCGGCAATGGCGATGGCAAAAGCGGTGGCGGTGGCGACTTTGAAGGGCATGGCGGGAACCGGAGTGATTAGCCGGAAGAGTGTAGCACGCGCCCATTGCCACACGGAAACGATAGCTGGCGCGGCGTGGCACCGGCGCGACGGCTCCGCCGGCCACGAGGCCGGTTCTTTTACCCTTCGAGCAACCTTGCTTAACGCTTGTGCTGCTTCATTGCCGCCTGCACCTCGCGGCTGGCATCGCGGTCCTTCTCGGTGGCGCGCTTGTCATGCTGCTTCTTGCCCTTGGCCAGGCCGATCTCGCACTTCACGCGGCCGCCCTTGTAGTGCAGGTTGAGCGGCACCAGCGTATAGCCGGAGCGTTCGACCTTGCCGATCAGCTTGTCGATTTCCTGGCGGTGCAGGAGGAGCTTGCGGGTGCGCACGGCTTCCGGGTGGATGTGGGTGGAAGCGGTGGGCAGTGCGCTGATGTGCGCGCCAAACAGGTACAGTTCGTTGTTACGGATCGTAACGTAAGCTTCCTTGATCTGGACGCGCGCATCGCGGATTGCCTTCACTTCCCATCCCTCGAGCACAATGCCCGCTTCGTAGCGGTCTTCGATGAAATAGTCGTGAAAGGCTTTGCGGTTATCAGCGATGGTCATGTGAATTTCTTATGGAGCGTGCATCGAGCGCGGGTCGGTTAAACTACGGTCTTCATTCGCGCCGGAGCGCGATTTGTCCAACATGATATCAAACGGTTAAAAAATGGCGGTAGTGCACAAATCGGTATTCCTTGGATACAGCGCGAAGCAGATGTTCGACCTGGTGGACCGGGTGGAGGATTATCCCAAATTCCTGCCATGGTGTGGCGGCGTGGACGTGCGCGAGCGGGGCGAGAACTCGGTGGTGGCGTCGGTGGGCATCAATTTCCATGGTGTCAAGCAAAGCTTTACCACGTCGAACGTGAACACGCCGCCCTCGTGCATCAAGATGAACCTTGTCGACGGCCCGTTCAAGACATTGCACGGCACCTGGACGTTCAAGGCGCTGCGCGACGATGCCTGCAAGGTGGAACTGGACCTGCAATACGAATTTTCCAGCCGCCTGCTGGAACAGGTGATCGGCCCGGTGTTCGGCATGATCGCCAACAGCATGGTCGATTCGTTCTGCAAGCGCGCCGAAACCGTGTATGGGTGACGGCGTGGCCGAGCGCATCAAGGTTTCGCTGAGCTACGCGCGCGGCCCGCAGGCCGGGGTCGTTAGTGATTCCGGTAGCGATGCCATCGGCGAAGCCGCTGGCGGCGGACTGCCGATCCTGCGCGTGATGGACGTGGAGGCCGGCACCACGATCGGCCAGGCCATCGAAATGTCCGGCATCCTGCAGGAAGCGCCGGAAATCAACCTCGTCACGATGCCGGTCGGTATCTACGGCAAGAAGAAAACCCTGGACACGGTGCTGCAGCCGCGCGACCGCATCGAGATCTACCGCCCGCTGATCGCGGACCCGAAGGATGCGCGGCGGCGCCGTGCGAAGCGCGACAGCGCGGCATAGGTGCCGGCGCGCCGGCCCGCCAGGCCAGCGAGCAGCGCCAGGCCGGCGCCGAGCATCGGCACCATGCCGGGCTCGGGAACCGGCGTGATGGACACCACCCGCAGTTCCGCCCCATAGCTGAACGTGCCGCCCTGGTCGAAGCCGGTCTGGTTCCGCAATGCCAGCGACAGGAATCCCGTGCCATCCGGCACGTGGTTCAGCCAGCGCACTTCGTCATAGGCGCCCCCGAGCCCGGTGGCACGCAGCCACACGGCCGCCGCTCCCGCTTCGAGCCGCTCGCCGGCGCCGGGCGGCGGTTCGGTGGCAAGGCTCACGTCGTATTCGACGCTGAAGAAGGCTCCCGTGTTGGGCGACAGCGTGAATGCCGTCTCGCCGGTGTCGCCGGTCATGCGGCTTTCGGCACGCAGGCCGGGCGCCGGCGCCAGCACCTGCGTGCTCACCGCGCCCGCCAGCATTGCGCCCGTGGGGGATGCGCGGCCGGACAGGCTCAATTGCGCGGCGGCGGCGAGTTCCGCCGTGCTCCGGTCGATCGCGTGGCCGATCGGCGCGGGGTGCGTCCAGGTGGGGACATGCGTTTCCAGCGCGGCGCCGCCGAGGGCCAGGTAGCTGGCCGCGCCCGGCGCGGATGCGCTGCCCGATGTGCCGATGAACGTCATGGACGGGGAGACGCCGTCCGTGAGGTCGAGATCGACAAGGATGAAGGTGAGGGGCCCCAGCGTTGCGCCGGCTTCGGCCGCCGGGGCCGCGGCGGGCGCAGCGCCCAGCAGTGTGGCGACGGAGCAGAGCAGTGGAACGGTCTTCATTGCGGCCTCGCTGCAAGCTGGTGCGGTCATTCCAGCTTAGCACGCGTTCCGCGGGCCGCACGGATTTGTGGCGGCACCGTTGCGCGAACAGGTCAGCCTTAGAGATCGAGCATCCTTGGCGCGATGCCCAGCGCCGCGGCGATGCGTTCGCGGGTCGAGCGCCTCGGCCGCAGGCCCACTTCCTGCTGCGCGTAGGCCGGCTGGCTGATGCCGATGCGCGTGGCCACTTCCAGTTGCGTGAGGCCCAGGTATTCGCGCCATGCGCGCGCCGGGGTCCACGCGTTATCGGCGATCATTCCCACGACCTGGTGCGGCACGTCCGTATCCTTCTGGCGCGATTGCGTCTGCATGTAGGTGGAGTAGGGGATGACGACATACACGGGCTCCCCGTTGGGCCCGTTGATGATCTGTACATGGGAAAATGCATTCATGGATTGGCTCGCTGGTCGGTTCAAAAATATAGGCTTCGCGTAGTTTGGCTTATATTCTTGAGACGACCACGGCTATGACGGTCGCCCTTGCGCGTGGTCAAACTTTATTGCCTGCAATGCGTGGCAACCGTGGCGCGGTTGCGCCGCGCCTGTTCGGTTTTCTGCGTGTCGTCGAGGAAGGCCGGCTCGCCGTTCCGGTCCGTCGTTGCGATGCGCACGCCCGACTCCAGCACGCGCAGGTTGCCGCGCGCGCTGTCGCATGCCGCCGCGCTGGCGGCCCTGTTCTGCGCTTCCACGGCGGCCTTGCGCGCGGCTTCGGCGGCTTCTTCCTTGCGCTGCGTGGCCGCTGCATCGCCCTCGGCCGCCGCCGGCCGCGCCCTGGCCGGGGCCGCCGGCGCGGTTGCCGGCGGCGCCGCCAGCTCCTTGCGCAGGTCCGGCAACTGGCCGCGCGGCGCCTTCAGGATGCGCGACGGCGGGATCGAGGCGGGCGGCGGCTGGTCCGAGAAATGGCGCACATTGTTGGCATCCTTCCATTCCCACTGGGCATGGACCAGCGGGCAGCATGCCAGCAGCAAGCTGCACAGTAGAAGTCGATTATTCATAAGTTTTGTTTCCCCATTGAATCACCGCGATTGGACCGCGATCCGCCGCAAGAGTCAATCGTGAAACAGCTAACTTTTCCATAATGCAAGGACTTATTGCGCGAACTTCTGTATAATTCACTTTTGCGCCGATAGGAAATCTACCATGCGTCTTCTTCAAAAAGCACTCACGTTCGATGACGTGCTCCTCGTTCCAGCCTACTCGAACGTTCTGCCTGCCAATACGTCCCTCCGCACCAAGCTGACCCGCAATATTTCGCTGAATATCCCGCTGCTGTCCGCCGCGATGGATACCGTCACCGAAGGCCGCCTGGCGATCGCGATGGCGCAGGAAGGTGGCATCGGCATCATCCACAAGAACCTGCGCCCGGCCGACCAGGCCCGCGAGGTGTCGAAGGTCAAGCGTTTCGAAGCCGGCGTGCTGCGCGACCCGATCACGATTCCGCCGGACATGAAGATCCGCGACGTGATCACGCTGACCGAACAGCATGGCATCAGCGGTTTCCCGGTGGTGGAAGGCAAGCAGGTGGTCGGCATCATCACCAACCGCGACCTGCGTTTCGAGGAAGAGCTGGACGCCGAAGTGCGCGCCAAGATGACGCCGCGCGAAAAGCTGGTGACCGTCAGCGAGACGGCCGACACGGCCGAAGCCAAGCGCCTGATGAACAAGCACCGCCTGGAGCGCGTGATCGTCGTCAACGAAGCGTTCGAGCTGCGCGGCCTGATCACCGTGAAGGATATCCAGAAGTCCACCGAACACCCGAACGCCTCGAAAGACCAGCACGGCAAGCTGCTGGTGGGCGCGGCCGTGGGCGTGGGCGCGAAGGACGAGGAACGCATCGACCTGCTGGTGGCTGCCGGCGTGGACGTACTGGTGGTGGATACGGCGCATGGCCACTCGCAGGGCATCCTCGACCGCGTGAAGTACATCAAGACGAAATACCCGCACGTGGACGTCATCGGCGGCAACATCGCCACGGCGGCCGCGGCCAAGGCGCTGGTCGAATACGGCGCGGACGCTGTGAAGGTCGGCATCGGCCCCGGCTCGATCTGCACGACGCGTATCGTGGCCGGCGTGGGCGTGCCGCAGATCACCGCGATCTCGAACGTGTCGCAGGCGCTGGAAGGCACCGGCGTGCCGTGCATCGCCGACGGCGGCATCCGCTTCTCGGGCGACATCTCGAAAGCGCTGGCGGCCGGCGCCTCGACCGTGATGATGGGTTCCATGTTCGCCGGCACCGAAGAAGCGCCGGGCGAAGTGATCCTGTTCCAGGGCCGTTCGTACAAGTCCTACCGCGGCATGGGTTCGCTGGGCGCGATGGCCGAAGGCTCGGCCGACCGCTACTTCCAGGAAGCGTCGGCCAAGGCCGACAAGTTCGTCCCCGAAGGCATCGAAGGCCGCGTGGCCTACAAGGGCTCGGTACTGGCGATCATCTTCCAGCTCGTGGGCGGCGTGCGCCAGTCGATGGGCTACTGCGGCTGCGCCACGATCGACGAACTGCGCGAGAAGGCGGAATTCGTCGAGATCACGTCGGCCGGCATGCGCGAATCGCATGTGCACGACGTGCAGATCACGAAGGAAGCGCCGAACTACCGTTCGGAATAAGCATTCCACGAACGCCGGCGAGTTTTGAACCGCCGGCGTTTCTCTTTATCGTCCCGGTTTTCCCAGTTCATCAAGCACATCAATGCACTCTAAAATCCTCATCATCGATTTCGGCTCCCAGGTAACCCAGCTGATCGCGCGCCGCGTGCGCGACGCCGGCGTGTTCTCGGAAGTCTACCCGTACGACGTTTCGGAAGAATTCGTCCGCAACTACGGCGCCTCCGGCGTGATCCTGTCCGGCAGCCACAACTCCACGCTGGAAGGCGATTCGCCGCGCGCGCCGCAGGCCGTGTTCGAACTGGGCGTGCCCGTGCTGGGTATCTGCTACGGCATGCAGACGATGGCCGCGCAGCTGGGCGGCAAGGTCGAAAACGGCCTGGTGCGCGAATTCGGCTACGCCGAAGTGCGCGCCCGCAACCACACGTCGCTGCTGAACGGCATCAACGACTTCGTCACGCACGAAGGCCACGGCATGCTGAAGGTGTGGATGAGCCACGGCGACAAGGTGCTGGAAATGCCGGAAGGCTTCAAGCTGATGGCGTCCACCGAGAGCTGCCCGATCGCCGGCATGGCCGACGAGGACCGCAAGTTCTACGCGGTGCAGTGGCACCCGGAAGTGACGCACACGGTGCAGGGCAAGGCCATGCTGGGCCGCTTCGTGCACGAGATCTGCGGCTGCAAGTCCGACTGGAACATGCCGGACTACATTTCCGAAGCCGTGGAAAAGATCCGCGAGCAGGTGGGCACCGATGAAGTGATCCTGGGCCTGTCCGGCGGCGTCGATTCTTCGGTGGCGGCCGCGCTGATCCACCGCGCGATCGGCGACCAGCTGACCTGCGTGTTCGTCGACCATGGCCTCTTGCGCCTGAACGAAGGCGAAATGGTGATGGACATGTTCGCCAAGAACCTGGGCGTGAAGGTGATCCGCGTGGATGCCACCGACCAGTTCATGGGCCACCTGGCCGGCGTGACGGACCCGGAACAGAAGCGCAAGATCATCGGCCGCGAATTCGTCGAGGTGTTCCAGGCCGAGTCGGCCAGGCTGCCGAGCGCGAAATGGCTGGCGCAGGGCACGATCTACCCGGACGTGATCGAATCGGCCGGCAAGGGTAAAAAGGGCCAGACGATCAAGAGCCACCACAACGTGGGCGGCCTGCCGGAAACGATGAAGCTGCAGCTGCTGGAGCCGCTGCGCGAACTGTTCAAGGACGAAGTGCGCAAGCTGGGCGTGGCGCTCGGCCTGCCGTACGAGATGGTATACCGTCACCCATTCCCGGGCCCGGGCCTGGGCGTGCGCATCCTCGGCGAAGTGAAGAAGGAATACGCCGACCTGCTGCGCCGCGCCGATGCCATCTTCATCGAGGAACTGCGCAACACGCCGTACGAGGCGGTCGTGGTGCCGGGCTTCGACCAGGATGGCGTGCCGCGCAACTGGTACGAAGCCACGTCGCAGGCATTCGCCGTGTTCCTGCCGGTGAAATCGGTGGGCGTGATGGGCGACGGCCGCACGTACGACTACGTGGTGGCGCTGCGCGCCGTGCAGACCCAGGACTTCATGACGGCGCACTGGGCGCACCTGCCGCACGCGTTGCTGGGGAAGGTGTCGAACCGGATCATCAACGAGGTGCGGGGGTTGAATCGCGTCGTGTACGACATTTCGGGGAAGCCTCCGGCGACCATTGAATGGGAATGATGAGCTAGCCTGGAGGCTCAGGCATTAGCACGCGGTAGAGTAATTCCAAGCCCCTGAATTCAGGGGCTTTTTTTATGCCCGTGCTCGGCAGATCAAGCAATTACCCGCAGCCCGGAGCAAGCACGATCATGCTGGTATCGGCTTTTTTAAACATTACCAGTGGGCACGCAGTGCCGTCGCTGAGTACTCAACTGAACAAGGGACAATGGTGCAGTTTACAAATGCGCTTGGAAGCCTTGGAATGTGGACGATTTTTCTGCCGCAACGGCTGTCGGCTCGGAGCGATTGTATAAGGTTGGCCAAACCCGGTATCCCATGCGTCGTCGAATCAAACCGGAAATCGCCGGCTCGGGACGCCCGACTCTGCTACGGCAAAGTCGAGGAAGTTTTATCGCCACTGTCCAGGCCAATGAGAACGATCAGCCGATGCGTCGAAGTCAATCGGGATGGATTAATCGAAGCTGGCGCTCCGCAGCGATTTTATTGGCCTGAACCGGCCCGACAAAGCAGTAACCGCGACCGATGATCGTCGCGATGTAATTCGACCCTTCCTCGAACTCGCCAAGCGTACGCCGTAATGCCGACACATGAACTTTCAGGTTGCCATCCTCGACAACCGTGGTGGGCCAGACCCGGTTGATCAGCTCGCGCTTGCTGACCGGCTCGCTCGGACGCTCGACCAGGACGGTCAGGATGTCGAAGGCACGGCTGCCGATACGCTGTGGCACGTCTCCACAATGTAATGTGCGGCGCGCGGGAATGAAGCGAAATGGTCCGAACAGATATTCCATCGTTTTCTTCATGTTATCGACCTCGGCATTCGCTTCGTATTCTCCGGCAGCCTCGGGCACCTTTGTCTTGGATGTTTCCATCGACTCACCTCCGGGATTGTTTGATAGCGCTACATCCATCACGTCATGCTGACCGATGAATCAGGCCGGGTGGCTTTATTTTCCGATCATTTCAGCGCCGTCGCATCCCTAGTTCTAGGTACTTTCGAGGTATTTTTTGCAATACCCCGGTTGACGCGTTAATGTTGTCCGATACAATCAAAACGCCCAAACTTCGCCATTAACCGTGAGCACTCAGCGTCTCTTTCGTTCCATACTGCTCATCTGCCTGTTCTTGAGCCACGCGACTGCCTGGCCCGCTCCACCGGCGCCTTTGCTCTCGGATTTCACGCATACGGCTTGGAAACGCCTGCAGCACGCACCGGTCGACGTGTTGAAGATCACCCAGACCACCGATGGCTGGATGTGGGTGGCCACGGCAACAGGCCTGTTTCGTTTCGACGGCATGCGTTTCGAGCGCGTCGACAGCGTGTATGGGGAACGCCTTGATTCCAGCAATGTGATCGGCCTGGTGGCCGATCCCCGCGAAGGCGTGTGGGTGGGTTATCGGCTCGGCGGGGTGACGCTGCTGCGCCCGGGAAGCAGCCGAAAATTCGGTGAGGCGGAGGGGCTTCCCGTCGGCGGCGTCATTCATATCGAGGCGGTTGCCGACGGCTCGGTATGGGTCGGTACGCGCGACGGTGTTGCATGGCTGGCGCCGGGTGCGAACCGCTTCAAGGTGTTGGGCAACGAAGTGGGCTTGCCGGAAAAGTTCGTCTACCAGATCCTGATCGCAAAAGATGGTACGCAATGGATCGGTTCCTTGCAGGGCCTGTTTTTCCGCAAGCCGGGCCAGCAGCGCTTTACGCAGGCATGGCCAAGAGTCCAGTTGCTGGCGATCGTCGAGGCACCCGACGGCACGATCTGGGCCAGGGATTCGAAGTACCGTTATTTCAAGGTGCAGACGACCGCTCCGGCCGGGGGCCGTATCCTCGCGCCGGACTTTCCCGGCATGGGCATGCGCTTCGGTACCGACGGGACGATGTGGGTCCTGCATCCGGATGGCGTGGAGCGGCGTTTCGGCAGCGCGGGTATCGGCTATCCGCATCAGCGGCTCACGCAAGCTGCGGGCATGAGCGGACCACAGGCGCAGAGCTTCTTCGAGGATCGCGAGGGAGACATCTGGATCGGCACGGCGACCGGGATCGATCGCCTGCGCCGCAACCGGCTCACCCCGGTCGTGTTCGACAAACCGCTGGAAGAGCCCGGGATCGCACTGGGACCGCGTGGCTCGGTCCTCATCGGTGATCGTGCCAACGGCGCCATCTACCGCCAGACCGATCGGCAGCGCGACAGGATCCGCGCGGAAGGCTCGATCACGGCGAGCTATCGCGCGCCGGACGATACCGCGTTCTTCGGAACCGATCACGGCATCTATGAGCTTGGCCGCGACGGCAGGTTATCGGTCACGCCGGCGCCCGAGGAGACACGGGGGTTCTATCCCCAGGCGATGATCCGTGATGGCAACGGCATTCTGTGGGTGTCGTATTCGAGCGGCCCGTTATACCGCCTGGCCGGCGCGCCCTGGACACGCGCCGACGAGGTGGCGAACCATGCGCGTGCGCTGACGCTGGCGATCGCCAGCGATAACAAGGGCGCGCTCTGGTTTGCGCATCCCAACAATGCGGTAACCATTACCGACAGCCGGGGGCGGCCCATGCGCCGGCTCGATACGGCGGCGGGACTGGACCTCGGCCCCGTATTGCAGATCGTGCCGGACCAGGATGTGATGTGGCTAAGCGGTGAGCGGGGCGTGATGCTGCATCGCGAAGGGCGAATTGTCGCGTTGCGCGGACGTGGCAAGGAAAGCTTCAGGGGCGTGTCCGGCCTGGTGCGGACACCGGAGGGCGACCTGTGGATGCATGGCGCCGACGGGGTCTTTCACATCGTCGCGGCGGAGCTGACGGAGTGGCTGCGCAGACCCGATTACCTGCCATCGTTCGAACGGTTCGATGCGCAGGACGGCCTGGTGGGACATGCGATGCAGATGCGCCCCATTCCATCGCTTGTCCGCGCCGATGACGGCACGCTCTGGTTCATCACCAGCAGCGCCGCGTTCACGCTCGACCCCGGGAACATTCCACGCAACCGCATCGCGCCGCCGGTGCTGATACGCAGCGTCTCCAGCGCCGGAAGCAAGGTGCCCGTGAACGCCGGCGTCGCTCGCCTGCAAGAAGGTGCCACCGACCTGCACATCGAATTCACCGCCCTGAGTCTGAAGATGCCGGAACGGACGCGGTTTCGCTACCGGTTGACGGGAGTCGATCCCGACTGGCAGGAACCCAATGAGCGACGGGAAGCGTTCTACACCAACGTCAAGCCCGGGACCTACCGTTTCGAGGTCGGCGCGGCCAATGAGGATAATGTCTGGCATCCCGATCTCGCGGCCGTGGAAATCCGGTTGCCGCCGACGTTCGTGCAAACCGTCTGGTTCAAGCTGCTGCTCGCGACCTTTGCCGTGCTGTTGTTGTATGGAGGGCACGTGCCGCGCCTGCGTGTCGTGACGCAGCAGATTCAGGGGCGTTTGGCCGAGCGATCGAGGATCGCCCGCTCGCTTCACGACACCTTGCTGCAGAGCGTGCAGGGCCTCATTCTGGCGTTCGGGTCGCATTACCATACAATGCCCAGGGAGGCTGCCGGCCGCGAGCGCCTGCAGAATGCCTTGAAGCTGGCCGAGCAGTTGCTGGTCGAGGGGCGCAACGAGATCATGGATCTGCGCGTCCCGGCGACCAGCAGCACGCTCTTCGACGTCCTGTCCGAATTCGGCCACACCTTGACTGCGATGGGTTCGCACACGTTCAAGCCGCGCCTGACCGGCACGCCACGCCCTTTGAAAGCGGGCATCTATGAGGACATCTACGCGATCGGCAGGGAGGCCCTGTTCAATGCCGCCCGTTACGCCGAGGCGGACCTGATCACGCTGCAGGTCGACTATACCCGCCAGGAGTTCCATCTGACGGTGAGGGACAATGGGCGTGGATTTTCCAGGAACAGGACGGCAGACGATCGGGAAGAAGGGCACTGGGGCATACAAGGTATCCTGGAACGTGCAAAGCTCATCGGCGCGGACCTTCATGTCACCAGCGAGACGGATCGTGGAACGACGATATCCCTGCGTATCAATAAAGTGCTCGCTTACGAGACCCGCGCAACGGTTCGCCAGGGCAGGCACGAGCATGCCTGATTGCCCTGGCGCCTGGTCGCCGCCTCCGGTGCAATGAACGGTAACCCTGCTTCGAACGCTGACGAAACAACTGATGGACGGTCCGCCATGAACGAAAAAACTTCACATCGAATACGCGTTCTCCTTGCGGACGACCATCACCTCATGCGGGAAGGGGTCCGCTACATGCTGGACAGCGCACCGGACATACAGCTGGTCGCCAGCGTGGGCGACGGTGCCTCGGCTGTCGAAGCGTTCAAGCAGACGATCCCGGACGTGACCCTGATGGACTTGCGCATGCCCGGCGGCGACGGCTTCTCGGCAATTGCGAGCATTCGACGCCACTCGCCATCGGCAAGGATCGTTGTACTCAGCACCTATGACGGCGACGCGCTGATGAAGCAGGCACGCAAGGCAGGTGCATCGGCCTATCTGCTCAAGAGCATGCTGCTGGAAAACATGCTTGGCGTGATTCGCTCGGTGCATGCGGGTCTTCAGTTCTGGCCACCGGAACTCGGAACGCACAACGGCACTTTCAAGGCAGATCTGACGCCGCGGGAATGCGACATCATTCGCCTGGTCGCCTGCGGCAGCTCGAACCGGGAAATCGCCCAGGAGCTGCGGATCGGGGAAGAAACGGTGAAAACGTACATGCGCAACATTTTGCCGAAACTGGGTGCCAACGATCGGGCGCATGCGGTAGCGATCTGCATGCGTCGCGGTTATCTCGATCTTCTGGATTTGCCTTGACGCGACGCCGGGTTTCCGTGGCTCGCAGCGGGCGCCGAAACGCGGTTGTGCATGCTGCTGCCTCGGACCACTGCGTTCACACCTTGCGCAGGAACGTCATCAGGTAGGAAAAATAGTCGGCCTGTGCGTCCCACATCGACAGGTGACTTCCGGTTGCGCAGATTTCCGCCTGGCCTTGGGGCAGCAGCGACGCCATCTTGCGGATATCGGCGGGGTCCATTTCGTCGTGGACCGCGCCAAGCGCCAACGTGGGAACCTTGATCTCCGGCAGGCGGTCCCATCGCTCCCAGTCCTTCAGGTTGCCGTTGATTACGAATTCGCTCGCTCCCTGCATCTGGTTGTAGATTTTCTTGTTGACCCTGCCGAATGCGCGCATCACCGCCTCCGGCCACGGCTGAATCCGGCAGATCGCCTGCGGATACAAATAGGTCATCATGATTTCCTCGTAGGCCGGCGTGTCGTACGCGCCGCGCGTCTCCAGTTCTTCGAGCTGCGCGAGCACGTTGGCGGGCAACTGTCTCTTGATCGTTTCGAGGCGGCGAAGCACTGACTGGATGCCAGCCGTCATGTTCGAGATCACGAGGCCCCGCAGGTGCTGCTGATGCCGCAGCGCATATTCGATGGCGAGCAGCCCGCCCCAGGAGTGGCCATACAATACGAACCTGTCCAGGCCCAGGCCCTTGCGGACTTCCTCCAGCTCCGTCATGTACCGGGGCAGCGTCCACAGTGAGGAATCCTCCGGGCGGTCGGAATTGCCGCAACCCAGCTGGTCGTAGTGGTACATTTCGATGCCTGCCTGCGGCAGGAACGATTCCATCGCCTCCAGGTAGTCGTGCGAGAACCCAGGGCCGCCATGTAGCAGCAGGACCTTGACGGCGCCGTTGCCGATCTTCTTGGTCCATACCTTGTACTTGCCCCCAACGACCGGCACCAGCTTTACGCCGCCGGTGCGGATTCCGGGCGGATTGAGTCCGTCGGGCACCGGGGCCGTGATGACGGAGGCATCGGGCCTGCCACGGGTAGCGGCTTGCGCGGGCATCGCGGCTGCAGCGGTTGCTACGCTGGAAGCAAGAAAATTTCTACGGTTCATACGTCACATCTCTGGTTGAACAAGTGGGAAACACTGCGCATGTGCGGCACGGCGGCCGCAAAATCTCCGGTTGCATCCCGCACGCGAAGGAAGCGGGGAAGGCCGTCAGAGGTCTCGAAACAGCAATGGATCGGCCCTTGCATGCTCAATTGCGCTAACGCGTTTCGCGCACTGCCTGCTGGGCCCGGAAATAACTTTCCGCTACGGCCGCATAGTTGGGGGCGACCAATCCATACAGCTTGTCCAGCTCGGCCGCTTCCGGACGCGCCCATGTCCGGTGCAGTTCGGACAGCAGCGCATTCGTCGTCGTGGGGCGCACGCCGCCCTGGACGAATCGCGCCAGCGAAACGCGGGAGGCCATCTCGCTTGGGTCGCCGGACGCGTCGATCACGGCATAAACCTCATGGCCAGCCGCGCGCGCATTGAGCGCCGGGAACATCACGCACACGCTCGTCCACACGCCAGCCATCACCAGCGTGTTGCGGCCGGTGGCGCGGACCTGGGCAACGAAATCGTCGTTGTCCCAGGCGTTGACTTCGCCCTTGCGCGGCACATAGACGGCATGAGGCGCAAGCTCGTGGATTTCCGGCATGAGTGGACCATTGGTGCCGGCCGGTTCCGATGCCGTGGTAATCACGGGAATCCCGAGCAGCGTGCACAGTCTGGCGATCGTCTCGACATTGCGTCGCAGGTCGGCCACCGGGATATCCTTGACGGTCTGGAACAGGCCCGACTGATGATCGAGCAGCAGCACGAGCGTGTCGGCGGGGTCAAGCAGCATTGCGCCTCCGCCGGAGGCCAGTATGCTGGTTTTAGGCTGCATGGTGGTTTGCATTGTCGTTCTCCTTGGCGTCCAGCGTCCGTATGACGTGCCGGCCGGGTAAATGTCGTCCTAAGAATTGGCGCATCAACGGCGCTACGGGTCGAAGCCAGGCAGGTCTGGTGCGATGACCCGGTAGCGGTCGGCAAGCGCTTTCCTGTTTCGCTCTACAGCGTACGGTCGAGGAAATCCCGGATCAGCGGTGCCATCACGTCGAGCTTGTCTTCGAGCGCGAAGTGCCCGGAATCGAGGATATGCAGTTCCGCCGCCGGAAGGTCGCGCAGGTATGGGTGCGCGCCCGGCTCCGGGAATATCACGTCGTTCTTGCCCCACACGATCAAGGTCGGCGGCTGATACTGGCGGAAAAACGCTTGAAAGTCAGGATAGAGAGGGACGTTCGACCCATAGTCACCGAACAGGTCGAGCTGGATCTCGCGATTGCCGGGCCGGTCGAGCAATGCCTGGTCGACCACCCAATTGTCGGGACTGATCCGGCTGATATCGCCAACACCGTCCGTGTACTGGAACTTCGTCAGATCGAGCGTAACGAGATGCGCAAGCGCCTCGCGCTTGGCCAGGGACTTGTCGGCCCAGTAAGCCTTGATCGGATCCCAGAATGCGGCGAGTCCTTCCGTATAGGCATTACCGTTCTGGACAATTAGTGCCTGTACCCGCTCGGGGTGTTTCAGCGCCAGCCGATAACCGATCGGCGCGCCGTAGTCCATCACATACATGCTGTATCTCGTCACTTCCAGAACAACCGTAAGCTTCTCGATCAGGGTCGCCAGGTTGGCGAACGTATACTCGAACCCGGACCGGTCGGGTGCATCGCTCTGGCCATAACCGGGATAATCCGGCGCGATCACATGGTATCGGTCGGCCAGCAGGGGGATGAGATTGCGGAACATGTGGGATGACGTGGGGAAGCCGTGCAACAACAGCAGCACCGGAGCGTCGGCAGGGCCTGCTTCGCGGTAGAACACGTTAACGCCGTCGATGTTCACCTTTTTGTAGTGGATAACGGGTACTACGAGGGCGTGCCGCTCGGATGGGCGTTGGCGTTCAATCTGGTCAATCGAATCGGGTCGGTTCACGGTTTTCTCCAACAGGTCAGGGATTATCAGGGCACACCGAAACGGCGTCTGACTGGTACTGTATCCCCCGGAACAAGCATTGCCTCGTTAATCGAGGTTAATAGGGGTTAAGCAGAAAACGTCGGTTCCGTGACAGGAGAATCCACGACCCGACCGCGTATCAGAAGGCACTCCTGATGACCCCGCCATCCACGCGCAACGCTGCCCCCGTGGTCGCGGCCGACAGCGGGCTCGCCACATAAGTCACGAGCGAAGCGACCTCCTGCGGCGTTCCAAAGCGCTTGATGAGCGATGTCGGCCGCACGCTCTCGAAGAACTCCGCTTCGATCTGCTCGAAACTCTTGTCGTTCGCGCGGGCCATGTCCTGTACGAAGGTGCTGACGCCACGCGATTTCGTCGGGCCGGGCAGCACGCTGTTGACCGTGATACCGGTGCCCGCGACCGCTTCCGCCAGCCGGCGCGAGACCGCAAGCTGCGCGGTCTTGCTCATGCCGTAGTGGATCATCTCGGTCGGTATCTGCACCGCGCTTTCGCTGGAGATGAAAACGATCCGCCCCCAGTTCGCCCGCTTCATCCCCGGGAGTACCAGGCGCGCCAGCCGCACGCCGCTGAGCACGTTGACGTCGAAAAAGCGCTGCCAATCCTCGTCCGGAATGTCTTCGAAGGCCTTCGGCTCGAAGATGCCCAGGTTGTTGACGAGAATGTCGATGCCGGGATGACGTTGCACCACGCTCATGGCGGCTTCGGGCTGGCTCAGGTCCGCGGCATGGCCGAAGACCGTACCGTTCGTCTCTGCCCGAATGCGATCGACGGCATCGTCGACGCCCGATCGCGTCCTGCCGCTGACGATGACGCTGGCGCCTTCCCGGGCCAGCGTTGCCGCGATCGCGTAGCCGATGCCAGCGGTACTGCCGCTGACCAGTGCCAGTTTCCCGCCAAGCTGCAAGTCCATATGACTCTCCTTCGATGCGCGCAGCTGTCGTTGCGCAGTGCATGGGTGGCCGGGATCGATGGAAGATCGTATCCGGTCGTCGAACACACAGGATAAGCAGCCGTTGTCGACCACTGAATACACTATCGGGTAACAAATTTCTATACAATCGCCGGTAGATTTATTGCCGAATTGATAAATACAGGGATGGGGGAACGCTCGTGCTCGGCTATTGCCGCGCAGGCCTGGCCTGCTGGCTTGTTCTGCTCTGTGTCGCGCTGCCCCGGGGTTGCCTGGCGCTGGACGCTTTCACACCGGTCATCGACCTGCATCACACCAGCTGGAGCACGCGCGACGGTGCGCCCGAGTCGATCATTTCGATCACACAAACCGCGGATGGCTGGTTATGGCTGGGCGGCGCGGCCGGATTGTTCCGCTTCGACGGCACCCGGTTCGAACCGTTCGTGCCCGCGAATGCCGCATTGCCGACCAAATACGTCAGCATCGTCAACGCGGCGCCGGACGGCGGGCTGTGGGTGGGTTACCGCACCGGAGGGGCCAGCTATCTGCGGCAGGGGCTGATACGTAATTACGGCGTACGGGACGGACTGCCGAACCGCACGGTATGGGGGCTGGAACAGGATGGTACTGGCCGCATGTGGGCCGCGACGGTGGTCGGCCTGTATTACCTCGAACGCGGCCGCTGGCACAAGCCTGCGAGCTCATGGCAACTGCCGGACGGCGCTTACAAGACACTGATGCGGGACCGGTCCGGCATCCTGTGGGCGCAGGGAGACGCGGGCGTCTGCCTGCTCAAGCCGGGCGCGGAAAGGTTTGACCGGGTGGCCGTCGAACGCGGTACCGGCGTGCTGTTCGAGCTCCCGGACGGCAATGTCGTCAGCTGGGATGCCATTCATGCCCGTCTCCGCCTGCTGACAGGCGCACGGCCCGGGGTGCGCTATGCGAAATGGGGCAGCCTGGGCGATCCCAGCAGCCTGCTGGTCGATCGGCGCGGAAACATGTGGGTCGGGCTGCTGGAGGGCCTTGAATATCGTACCGCCAGGGGCATCTCACGCGCGATGCCGCCGCAGGGCTTGAGCGGGCGGGCAGTGGGCGCGATCTTCGAAGATCGCGAGGGAAATATCTGGACGTCCACCTCCACCGGCATCGACCGGTTCCGTTCCAGGCGCGTGACCAGGCTGGATCTTCCCGCCCAGGCCATCGGTGGCGCGATGCTTGCCGATGACCGTGGCGGGGTCTGGGTCGGCGCCTATCATGTACTCGCCGATGAGGCAGGCAAGGTGAAGGTGGCACCCCGCCGCGAGATGGCCGGGGGCGGCTTGAAAAACCTGCTGACCAGCCTGGCCCATACCAGCGATGGCGCGATGTGGGGCGCCTCGCTGTGGACGTTGCGCAGGTTCCAGGGTTCGGACAGCCGGCCGGTGGCGCTGCCAGCCGCCCTCGAAGGGGCAATGATCAACGCCGTGCTGGAAGAGCGTGACGGCAGCGTGCTGGTGGCGCTCGACCGCGAGGGCCTGTATCGCCGCACGATGGCGGGGCAATGGGAAATGGCGGGGCCGCAGGTCGAAGTCAATGTCATGAGCCGCTCGGACGCCACCGGGCTGTGGACCGGATTTCATCCAGGGCTCGTGGCACAGGCACAAGGCCGGACCTGGCGCACCTACGGTCCGGCCGAAGGGCTGACGCTGGGCATGGTCATGGCGCTGCACCCGCACGGCCGGCACCTGTGGGCGGGGGGCGAGAGAGGGGTGGCATTTTTTGCGGCAGACCGGTTTACCCGGCTCATCGGCATCGATGGCGAGACGTTCCATGGCGTCTCCGGCATCGTCGAACTGGAAAATGGCGACCTGTGGCTGAACGCCTTTGCCGCCCTGTTCCACGTCCCGGCCGCCGAGGTACGCAAGTTCATCGCGTTGCCCGAATACCGTGTCCAGTATGAGCGGCTCGACCAGCTGGATGGACTGGAGGGCAGTGCGCCCTATCTGAGACCGTCGCCTTCGCTGGTGTCCGCATCCGACGGGCGGCTCTGGATCGCCCGCTCCACCGGGGTATTCCGCCTGGATCCGGCCGCGCCGCCGCCCGCCACGCCGGGCCAGTCCGTCACGATCAAGGCGCTCGGCCTGCCCGGCGCTCCCAGCCTGCCGCACCCGCACCTGCGCTTCGCGCCGGGCAGCTCGGCGCTGCAGATCGATTACACGCGCCTGGCGCTGGCCATGCCGGAACGCCTGCGCTTCCGGTATCGCCTCGAGGAAGTCGACGATGCCTGGCGGGATGCGGGGACCCGCCGCAGCGCCTACTACAGCAACCTCGCGCCGGGTGATTACCACTTCAGTGTCGCGGCGACGGACTACGACGGCAAGTGGTCGGGCACGCCTGCCACGGTGCGGTTTTCGATCGCACCGAAGGCAACCCAGACCTGGTGGTTCAGGGCGCTGTGCGGGCTCGTGGTGCTCTCGCTGGCAGTGGTCGCCTATCGACTGCGGATTGCCCGCCTGGGCAGGCAGATGGCGGCCCGCTTGCACGAACGCATCAACGAACGCGAACGCATCGCCCGCGAGCTGCACGACACCCTGCTGCAGTCCGTGCAGGGGCTGGTGTTCCACGTGCATGCGGCGGTATTGAAACTCCCGGCCGGAACGGCCGCGCGGCTGCAGATCGAAAGCGCACTGCGGCGTGCCGACGAGGTGCTCAGCGAGGGGCGCAGCCGGATTTGCGAGTTGCGCGGGGAGGACGTCGGCAAGCTCGGTTTCGGGGACGCGGTGCTGGCCGCGGCGGCGCGACTGCAGCAAGGCGACGGCTGTCCCGTGCGCCTGGCGATATCCGGCGACGTTCGCCAGCTCGAGGCATTGATCCACAGGGAAGCGCTGGCGATCGTTACCGAGGCGCTGGCCAACGCATGCCTGCATGCGAGGGCTGGCGCGATCGCCATCGAACTTCATTACGGCAGGCGCGAATTCCGCTGTATTCTCTCGGACGACGGCATCGGCATCTCCGCCACGGTCCTGCATGACGGCGGCCGCGAGAACCACTGGGGCATGCGCGGGATGTACGAGTGCGCCGCCAGGATCGATGCCAGGTTGGCAGTGCGCAGCAGCGAAGGGTCCGGCACCACGTGGCAGCTGGACGTTCCCGCCGCATTGGCATACGCCAGGTAGTGAATACGCCGCGCCGCCGGTGCCGCGCAAAGGAGAACTCTAGTCATGGAGAGCGACCACATCAGCGTCATGATCGCCGACGATCATCCCCTGCTGCGCAGCGGGATTACGGCGGTGTTGACGGCCAACCCCAGGTTCTCGGTGGTGTGCCAGGCGGAAGATGGCATCAGCGCCGTCGAGCTGCATCGCCGCTGGCGCCCCGATGTCACCCTGATGGATTTGCAGATGCCGGGAATGAACGGCATCGAGGCGACGCGCACGATCCGCCAACTCGACCCCGAGGCCCGCGTGGTCATCCTGACGACGTTCGCCGGCGACGTGCAGGTGACGCGTGCGCTGAAGGCCGGTGCGGTGGGCTACCTGCTGAAGAACACGGCACCCGAGGCCCTGGGCGACTGCATCGTCTCCGTCCACGCCGGCCGGCGGGCGTTGCCGCCGGTCGTGGCAGCCAGCCTGGTGGACAGCTTCCAGCTCGACGCGTTGAGCAAGCGCGAGGTCGAAGTGCTGCGCCTGGTCAGCGGTGGCAATTCGAACCAGCGCGTGGCGGCCCAGCTGGGCTTGCGCGAGGATACGATCAAGGCCCATATGAAGGCGATCCTGCAGAAGCTCGATGCGCGCGACCGTACCCATGCCGTGATGATCGCGATACGGCGCGGGTATTGGGAAAACTGAAGGGAAAACCGACGGGAAAACCGATGGGAGAACCGAGGCGGCGACCGGGAGACGGGCCGGCGCCCCGACGCTGCCTTACCGGATGAACGCCAGCAGGGCAGGGATCGTCCGGTCGGTCGCTTCTTCCATCAGCCAGTGGCCGGACCCTTGCAAGACCTGGCCGTCGACGTTCTCCGCCACCAGTTTCACCTGGTTGACGAGAAAATCGCTGCCGGACTTTTCGCCGGCCAGCACGAGGACGGGCATCGTCAGCTTCGTCTTGCCCAGCTCGGCGAACTGCTCGGCATCCCTGGGAAACGCCTTGAAGTACTCGAAGCCCGCATGCACGCCGCCGGGCTGTGCATATGCCGCGGCGTACAGCTTGCGGTCCCCTTCCGGAATCGAGCGTTTCGGGTCGGCCGCGAAATCGTTCCAGAAGTGCTCGAAGTAGATCCGTTCGCGGCCTTGCACGAGGCGCTCCGGCGTCGTGCCGTAGAAGTGGAAGTGCCACAGGTCGCGCAGCAGGAACATGTCCTTCCAGTTGCCGATGCCGGGCAGGAAAGCGTCCATCAGGGCCACCTTGCGGGTGTCGGCCGGGTACTGCGCGGCATACGCATAGGCGACCATCATGCCGATGTCGTGGCCAACGACGACAGCCGGTTCGTTCGTCACGCCTTTCACGAGATCGTGGATATCCTTCGCCAAGTTCGTCTTTTCGTAGCCGCCCGCCGCCTTGGCCGAGGCGCCGGTGCCGCGCAGGTCGGGCACGATCACGGTGTGGCTTTGCGCCAGCCGGGCCATGATGGGCGTCCACATGTGGCCCGTCTGCGTGTAGCCGTGCAGCAGCACGACGGGCGTTCCCTTGCCGCCGATGCGGTAGTGGATGGTCGTGCCGTTGACCTGCGCGGTCTTGCCGGCGAACCCGGGCGGATTGCCGGCAGGAGCCGCGCTGGCCTGCACGGCCACGGCCAGGAGGCCGGCGAAGCACCATTGAAACAGGCGCCGCGCGATCGTGTGGGGAATTCTTGCTGTGCTCATGGTTCTGCTCCTGGTGTAGGGGGAGCCACCAGCTTAGGATGCAATGCCCACGGTTCGCATGCCCTCCGGGGGGTATCCGTAGTCTTTCGAAAGGAGGAGACGATATCGCACTAAATTGAAGCGGAGCCTATTAGCAAGTTGCATCTCTATAGCATGTCCCTGCGGTCATGCCGCCGTGCAGCCCTGGGTCGGCCCTTCTAATTGTTGCAAACGTGCAGCAACCAAAAAGGCCAATAACTAATAAAATACTTGTGGCAAAAATTTCAATGTAGGATTTACCTTTTCCTCAATGACACATGTGCGATGATTGACACACTCGAAATTGACCAAGTGGCAATTTATGCCAGTCGCCAGACCATGTCTAGGCTCAAGGAGGTTAACTTTATCTTCGGAGCTAACGGCGCCGGCAAGACAACCATTGGGAGAGTGGTGGCAGATAGGTCCCTGCATGAGCACGAGAACTGTTCGATCGTCTGGCGCGATGGAATCGAGATGCAGCCGCTTGTGTACAACCGAGACTTCGTGGACGCAAACTTCAACACGGAAGGCAGTTTAAAGGGCATCTTCACCCTTGGCGAAAAGGACATCGCTAACGAGCTTGCAGTCAAGACGAAAAAGGAAGAGGTTGACCGCTACGCCAACGAAATTGCCCAGCGCACGAGCACTCTCGGCGACCCGGCACATAGATCTGGAAAATTCGGTGAGCTGGCCGCATTGGAGGCCGATTTTAAGGAGCGGTGCTGGGCGCAAAAACGCAAACACGATGAGGCCTTTTCGGAGGCGTTCACTGGCGTCAGAAATGACGCGGCCAAGTTCAAGGAGCGTCTTCTTCAACAACTCCAATCAAACGTTGCCGATGCGCAGACACTTGAATACCTGACTAAGCGCGCGGCCACGGTGTTGGGCGTGAAGCCGCAGCTGCAGGCCAAACTCCCTACGTTGGATTTCGCCGACATCGTCGCTTTGGAGGCAGCTCCTATCCTCATGAAAAGAGTAGTTGGCAAAGAGGACGTGGACATCGCCGAGATGATTTACCGGCTAGGACACAGCGATTGGGTCAAAGCTGGACAAGCGCACTATGAAACCAGCGCCCCTAAGTGCCCGTTCTGCCAGCAGACGGCGCCTGAAGGGCTGACTGCAAGCCTTACGAGCTATTTCGACGAGACCTTTGAGCAGGACACCAAAGCAGTCGCGGACCTGCAGGCGACATACGGCCGCGAAGACAAGTCGCTTTTGTTGGCCTTGAATGCGATTAAGGAATCAACGTCAATTTTCTTGGACAAGGCAACGTTCATGCGCGAGCAGATCACGATCGAGGCCAAGCTTCGTACTAACTCCCTCATTTTAGCCAACAAGCGCAAAGAGCCAAGTGCGCCTCAAAAGCTTGAATCGCTCGCGGAACCATTGGCGCTAGTCCTTGACCTGGTCAAAGCGGCTAACACGAAAGTGGCGGAGCATAATCGCATTGTAGACAGCATTAGCGCAGAGAGGACGAAGCTTGTCGCACAAATATGGCGCTACATTCTCGACGACGTGAAAGTCGATCTCGAGGTTTATCAGCGCAAAAAAGCAGGCCTTTCGGCAGCGATCGAAAGCCTGAAAAGCCAGATTAAAACAGCCGAGGGGGCCAAGGCGAGTGCGGAGCGCGAATTGCGCGAGCTTGAAAAAAAGATTTCCACTGTCCAGCCTACGGTCGACGCCATCAACGACCTGCTCAAATCGTTTGGGTTCAAGACGTTTGCGCTGGCGAAGGCTGGCGACCAACCCCATTATAAACTCGTGCGTGACGACGGAAAGGACGCGAGGCATTCTTTGAGCGAGGGCGAAAGGTCTTTCGTCACTTTTCTCTACTTTTACCACCTGATCAAGGGCAGCGACAACGATAGCGGCGCGGCGCGGGACCGCGTCGTCGTGTTCGACGATCCCGTGTCAAGCATGGATAGCGATGTGCTCTTCATTGTGAGCAGTCTCATTCGTGCGCTTTTCGACGATATGAAGAACGGTCAAGGCTACGTCAAGCAGGTGTTTGTCTTGACCCACAACGTCTATTTTCACAAGGAGGTTTGCTTCATGAGCCCTCAGCGCAAGGTCGGAGCGAAAGGCGACAAACGCGCCGAGCGCAATCTCGGCCGTAGCTACTGGGTCGTGCGCAAATCGCCGACCGGGCCGCTGCTCGAACGCTTTGACGATAATCCTATCAAGACATCATACGAGCTGCTGTGGGACGAGGTACGTAGGGACCAGCGGAATCCCTTGACGATCCAGAACACTATGAGGAGGATCTTGGAACACTACTTCAGGATTCTTGGCGGTGTAGACTTCGACGACCTCTGCGAGAAGTTTGATGGCAGAGAAAAGCTGGTGTGCCGTTCGCTGCTTTCGTGGGTGAACGATGGCTCCCATTTCTCCCACGACGACGCGCACTTCGCGTTTGGCCCGAACGCAATTGACGACCAAGTGGCCATATTTAAAAAGATCTTCGAGCGGGCTGAGCATTTGCCGCATTACGAGATGATGATGGCTAAGAAGTGAAGTTCAGAGCCACTGCACCTGCAGTCCAGCCAAGAAACCGTGATAGGCCTGGCGGACAGGATCGCGATTCGAAAGAGATGAAATGATGGGTAGCGATAAGAGCGCAAAACGGATGACGGGTGGCAGCGCTGCAGAACGCGGGCTAGATTTCCAAGCGCGAGTAAGTGCAATCGTAATGGCAAACCTGCTGACAGAACGGCCCATAGGCTGGCTTGAAGGGGTACTGGACGACACGCCGCTGGAGCTGCACGCTGAAACGGGCGGGCCTGGCGACGATGTACGCTTCTCGACTAAGGGCGGAAGGCATGTGGAACTGCAGGCCAAGCGGGGGTTGCAACGTGGGGATGACCTCTGGTGCGCTCTGACGGATCTGTCAAAAGGCATTTCTGACGGCACGATCGACGCGGGGATCTTAGCTGTGTGCCCGAACAGTAGTGGCACGATCCGTGAAAACTTGGCTGAGGACATTGTGCGGCTGGGCACTGGGCGAGCTGACGGGCTGCGCGAGAT
Organism: Pseudoduganella dura; assembly: GCF_009727155.1. Classification (NCBI taxonomy): domain Bacteria; kingdom Pseudomonadati; phylum Pseudomonadota; class Betaproteobacteria; order Burkholderiales; family Oxalobacteraceae; genus Pseudoduganella; species Pseudoduganella dura. Next base: position 5,869,899 of record NZ_WNWM01000002.1, read on the forward strand.
TGGCGACGCTTGGGTGAGGTTGCTTTCGTCATTGTCCTTGGACGCGACCCTGGTATGCAGACACTTGCGTATCGTCGTCGTCAGCGCAGTTGATGGGAACCGTGAAGCGGAGGTCACGGCTAGCGAGCGCCTTAGCCGCGTCATCGAGGATCCGGGAACTGCGTGGCCGGTGCTTGTGGAGTATGGGCGACTTCTGATACGCAGGAGAGAACGGTCGAGACCAGAAGACATCTACCAAACCTTGTCGCTCGCCCACGTTAAGTTAAAGACGACCGAAGTTGATACGCGCGTGCAGTTAACCGCAGCAATGCACCAATGGCTGCGTCGAACCTACGCCAACATGACTGTCATCGGCGTACATAGCCAAGTTTCCTTCGATAAGTGTTGGATCGAGCTGGACGCACAAGCGATGGACGAGGCCTCGACCGAACAGGAAGACCTTGACAAGGCGCTTCGCCGTTACCATGAATATGGTGGTGGCCGCAGCAGCGCATCTTCTTTCGATTCCGCGACCATCGCCCGTTTCGTCAGAAAATGCGTGGTCGTCGGCGGCCCCGGGATGGGCAAGTCTACGCTCCTCAAGAAGCTAGCCTTGGACTACTCAGCTGACGGATTTCTGACGCTCCTCGTGCGCCTGCCGCAGGTGGTTGCGCTTCTCATTCGCGAAGGGCGCCGCTTTGAGGAATGCTTAATGGAGGTCGCGCTCAGCGGCTCGGGCTTCCGAATACCAGTCGTTTCGCTGGAAGGGTCCGTCATCCTGTGCGATGCATTGGACGAGTGCGGGAGTCAGCAGCCGCTGGTGACCGCTAAGTTGCACGCTTTCACTGTTGCACATCCACGCGCCCGCGTCGTGGTAACGAGTCGGCCCATCGGATATCGCCCAGGCGAACTGGCAGGATGGCGACACTATGAGCTTCAACCGCTGAACGACATGGCGGCCGAGAAGGCAGTCTCCAAAGTAATCGAGGCGATTCCGTTTTCTGATGGAGCGCTACGGTCACGCGCTACGAAGCAAGCCATCGCCCAACTTGGCGCGAAGACCATCAAGGGAGCTGCGGCAAGGAGTCCTCTGATGATTACGCTGGTTGCTGCACTTTCGATCAAGGGCGTTGATCCAGGGCTTGGCAAGGGGACCATGTATCGCAATTTTTTTCAGTTGCTGCAGAATCATCCGCCGACCCGTCTTACCGAACGATCACCAAGCGAGCCGGAAAGGAACAGATTTTTGGATATGCTCGGCTGGTGTCTTCTATCACAAGGCAATGAACCGGCCGAACGGATCCTTTCGCAATGCGCGCGTTGGTGGAGTGAAGAGACGGGGCAATCCGCCTTCGTTAGCGAAACAAAAATTGCTGAGTGCCTGGAATATTGGGAGTGTCTAGGCGTCGTCGAACGCGTACGTACACACACACTGGAGGCGATCACTTTCGTTCACAAGACCTTCGGGGAGTTTGCGGCCGCGCGACACATCTCCAAGGGCTTTCTTGAAGTGCAACGGGAGAACATTGCGCGCGCGATCCAGACACCAGACTGGAAGGAAACCTTATCGTTCGCGAGCCACCTCGGCCTTACGTCGCTGATCCTCAAAGTCTGGACCGAGCTGGCGGAGAGTGGTGAAACCAAGGCTATCAGCAGCCTCGACGACGCGGTCGAGTTAGTGATCCAGGCGGGAATGCCGCTGGCGAGCGATGCCCTTGCGAGCTTTGCGCAATGTTGTTGGCGCGCCGTTGAGAATACAGCGTCGCGAGTGCGTTACGTCGCAGGAGAAGCTCTTTGCCTGGTGTCCAAAGACCATTGGAGCGTAATAGAGGAAGCGACGCTGGCAAGGCTGGAGTCATCCGACGGGTGGAGCCGACTAGTCGCTTGGGCATCCTTATGCGTCAGCAACGACCAAAAAATGGCGATTACCACGCTCACTGAAGCAATACCGAGGCTTGTCGATTCTCGACCAACCGATTCTCACCTAGGCGGCTTCTCCCTTCAGCCGAGCGGGAACGGCGTGTGGCAGCACTTAGTGCTTGGTGCGGCTCGGCGCGTCCTCATCGCTCTACCAGATCCAAAGGCGGTGCAGATACTCAATGAGCTCATTGGCGATGCTAAAGGCCTGAGTGTAAGTACCGTCGGCAAGTTGAGAACTCTGTTCAAGCATGCCGGACTGGAGCTTAGCAGATTGTTAGACGAAACATTTTCAGGAACCATGACTCACTGGGCGTCGGACCGCGAAGCCTTGAACCGTGAGGCCGCCTATTTGCTTGAGCTCATCGACGATCCTTTGATCGCGAGCGATGAAGCAGACCTCTGCGAACCAAGTCTCAGCCTTGAACTTGGCGCGTGCATGACGGTAATTTGCTATCGAGAAATGCCACTCGAGGACAACCCTAGTAGTACATCGTCGGCAAAGATAACTGCGGCTAGACGTCGCGTCATCCACGCGCTCGCTCGGAGCGCTGGCCTAGACCACGCCCAGCTAGTAAGACAGGCACGTTCGATGAAGAGAATGGTCCTCGACGACGTAGAGAACGAAAGATTTGGGCTATTCGACCTTCTGAGGGTCGACGCGGAGGTTGACCAAGACCATTCCCTTGTCGACAGCGCATTTATCCATGAACTGGAGGACCTTGTTCTTGGCCCAAGCGAGCTTTTTGCGTGGAATGCGGCTCAAGTGCTATATACAACGCACAACTGTCGGGAATTTCCAGATGCAGTCAAACGCCTAATCAGCCGCGGGCAGGGCAAGTCGCTCCGGATATCCGCCGCACTGGCTAGTCATTTGCCGGATGGAGGGGGACAACGACTTATGCTGGATCGCCTACTATACGGTGAAATTACTCCAGGCTGCCGCTATTTATACCAAAGTCTGACGGCCCCCTACGGTGCCGATCACCTTGAAGTTGTTCGAAGGGGCCTCACCGGGAACTCCGTCCATGCTGCCACGGCAGCTGCCGAATTGAGTAAAGAGTTTTGCTTGGACAGCGCATTGGCAAACGAGTTGAGGAACTATTTTGAGCAATGGAAGGGCAAAGAAGAGCCGTATTCTAAAGGCGGTCGTGTCGTCCCGGAGAGCCCTCGCGACGAGCTAGCTAAGATTCTGGCTCCAGCGTTCGCGCAGGACCACGACTTCCTCATTGCACTTCTGGCCGACGATCGATCCAGCGTACAAGGTGCGGCACGTGAACATGCTCTAGCTGAAGCGGCGAGCTCAGCTCTCTTGCGTTCAAGACTTTTGGAAGGCGTCGAAATGAAACGGTTGCCGGCAGGGCTTCTCCGCACAGCTGTTCTCAGAGGCCTATATATGGGGGACGAGGCACCCGCAATCGTCCGCTTTCTCTACAGTGAAGATGCTCGCTTGCGGTACGCGGCGTTGCCAATCCTTGACGTGAAATATCTCAAGCAAGAGCAGGTGCGTGATGAGTCCAAGCGACTTCTGACGGACAACGAGTTGGACATTAGGGAGGGAGCAAGCCGAGCTCTGCATTGCCTGACGTTGTAAGGCTTCCTCGTAGGAGTTATTCTCAAATCGCACTAACAGCGCTCCCTTCTATGTAGTAAAACTAAGCCCATGACCCTCGGGGCCTAGTTTTTTGCCTATAGAAGACATGTGAACGTTATCCCGAAGCATACCTTTCATGACTATGACACGGCCAGTAAAGCATAGCTTGCCATGGAGTCATGTATTGCGGGGCGTTACTCAGGTGGTATTTAACACAACACGCAACAAAAAGAAATGTGCTGTACCAAAACTACATCACGCATCATATTTCCGTTTCTTAAATTCTCAGCATTGACATACCATCGTTGTCACCGGCAGCAGGCGTGCACACGCCTGCGGAGACAACCGTCGGCCTGCTCTGCTCGCGCTTCCACAGCGCGAGAGCCTTCCCCCATACAACATAACAATCAAGGAGTAGAGGAGCACAATGAGAAAAAATAGAAACGTTTCCAATATCGTGTTGGCCTTCACGGCGATGCTGACCGCCGCGCAGAACAGCGCAGCCCAGGAAGCCCCGCCCGCGGGGCCCGGCGATGGCGCAAATGCCAGCGCAACGGCCAGCACCAGCACCGTGGTGGTCAAGGGCATCCGGCGCAGCCTGATCAACTCGCTCGACACCAAGCGTGAAGGCAACGGCATCGTCGACGCCATTTCGGCGGAAGACATCGGCAAGTTCCCCGACCAGAACCTGGCCGAATCCCTGCAGCGCATCACCGGTGTCTCGATCGACCGCTCTGGCGGCGAGGGGAAACAGGTCACGGTGCGCGGCTTCGGACCCGACTTCAATACCGTGCTGGTCAACGGCCGCCAGGTGGCCTCCGAGAACGAGAACCGCGCCTTCAATTTCGATACCGTCTCGGCCGACCTGGTCAACAGCATCAACGTCTTCAAGACTGGCACGGCGACCCAGCAGTCGGGTGGCATTGGCTCGACCATCAACATCACCACCGCCCGGCCCTTGAGCCTGGGCGGATTCAAGGTGGCCGGCTCGGTCAAGGCGCTGCACGACGATAATCGCGGCGAGACCACGCCCGAATACTCGCTGCTGGTCAGCGATACCTTCGCCCAGGGCAAGTTCGGCGCGCTGCTGGCGGTCTCGCGCAAGAAGGCGAAGACGCGCCTGAACCAGGCGCAAACCGATGGCTGGCTGACCAATGCGGGCATTCCGGGCGCCGAACTGAATGGCGGAGCGGGATTCGCGGGCCCGGTATTCTCACCTCGCAACTACGACACCAAGGTAACGTTCGAAGAGCGCACCCGCACCAATGCCAACCTGGTCCTGCAATACCGGCCATCGAGCGCCCTGACGCTGACGGCCGACGCGCTGTATTCCGACTTCGATATCAAGACCGATGCAACGTCATACGGCCACTGGTTCACCGCGCCGAACGTGCAGCGCGCCCGCACCGATGCCAACGGCACCATCACCGACCTGTACCAGGAGGTGGGGCTGGCAACGGACTTCCATGCCAAGAAATTCGACCGTCTCACCAACACGAAGTCGTTCGGCCTGCAGGCCGACTGGAAGATCTCGAACAAGCTCAATGTCGTCTTCGACGCGTGGAAATCGGATGCGACGCGCGAGCCCAACAACGGCGGCGGCGACCAGCTTTCACTGATCGGCTACAAGAACCGCGCAAGGTTCCAGTCCGATGCGGCCACGCTGCCCTGGGTGAGCGAATTCGCCGGGCCGGCAACCGGGCTGGTGTACGAAAACGATGCGCAGGGCCGGCCGGTCACCCATTCCGTGTCGAATTATCTCGACCCGGCCAACGCCCGGGCGCACGTGATGCTGCGCCGTGGCTGGGCCGTCGACGACGCGGTGCGCCAGTACAAGGTCGATGGCGTCTGGAAGGAGGGCAGCGGCGACGGACTGGTCTCCGCCCGCTTCGGCCTGCAGCGCTCGCAGGAGACCAAGGCACTGACCCGGTGGGACAACGAAGGCGTCGGTATTCACTGCACGTATTGCGGCTACGGGGACTTCCCGGCCATTCCGGCCGGCACCCTCAGCGTGTTCAACGCCGGCAGCGACTTCCTGAGTGGCGTCAGCGGCAGTGGCCGCACGCCGGCTTCCTGGCTGCGCCATGACGGGGAAAAGCAGTTCGCTTTCGTCGAGCAGCAGAGCGGGAAGAACTTCGACGCCGTGGTGCGTGACAACTCCTATGCGGTCGAGGAGAAAACCACCTCGGCCTATCTGGAACTGGCGTTCGCCGGCACGCTGGCCGACAGACCGGTGCGGGTTACCACGGGCGCGCGGCTGGAACACACCGACATCAACGTCTCGGGTACCCAGGGCAATATCGAGCGGCTGAACGTGCTCGATGCCACGGAGCTCAGCGCCGTGTACGGCGCCAAGTCGGCCATCAACGTCAGCAACTCGTACTATTCGGTGTTGCCCAACCTCAGCGCGACCATCGAATTGACGGACACGCTGGTGGCGCGCGTGGCGGCCTACCGCTCGCTGACGCGACCGCGCCTGGACGATTTGTCGCCCGCCACCAACATCGTCACGACGCGCCCCGGCACGCTGACCGCTTCCTCCGGCGATCCCACGCTGAAGCCCTTCGAGTCGAACAACCTCGACCTGTCGCTGGAGTGGTATTACAAGCCGGCCAGCTATGTCTCGGGCGGATTCTTCTGGAAAGACGTCAGCAATTTCATCGTTTCCAGCAACACCACGCGTCAGTTCGACACCAGTACCGGCGTGCTGACCGACCCCAGCACGGGTAGCGACAGGCTCAAGCCCGATCCGGCCGATGGCCCGGCCGTGTTCACGTTGACCCGGCCCAGCAATGGGCCATCCGCAGTGGTGCATGGCTTCGAACTGGCCGTGCAGCACACGTTCGACAACGGCCTGGGCTTCATCGTCAACGGCACCATCGTGCGTAGCGACTCCAACCTGAATCCGGGCGACATCAACCAGAAGTTCGCCGTGACCGGCATCAGCGATTCGGCCAACGTCGTCGGCTTCTATGAACGGGGGCCTTACCAGCTGCGCCTGGCCTACAACTGGCGCGACAAGTTCCTGCAATCGCTCACCCAGCAGAACGGCGACGGCGTGACCCAGGTGGCGGCCTATGGCCAGTGGGACCTGAGCGGCAGCTACGAGGTGTCGAAGAACCTGTCAGTGGTGTTCGAAGCAACCAACCTGAACGAAGCGGTGGTCAAGAAATATGGCCGCTACACCAACCAGTTCCTGCTGGCGGAGGATTCCGGCCGCCGATTCGCGCTCGGACTGATCGCCAAGTTCTAGGTAGAGAGGAGGGGCGCCGGAAGCAGGCCAAAAGCGCGCCGGCGCCCTTCGGTATGCAACCGTCTCATTGCCAATCATTGATAACAGGCAGACATGAACCAGCAAATCAAAAACATCGTCATCGTCGGCGGCGGCGCGGCCGGCTGGATCACGGCGGGGCGCATCGCGGCCCGGCATGCCGGGGAGGACAGCGGCATCACCGTCACCCTCGTCGAGTCGCCGTCCATCGGTCCGATCGGGGTGGGCGAGGGCACCTGGCCCACCATGCGCAGCACGCTGATGAAAATGGGAATTTCGGAAACGGACTTCATGCGCGAATGCGAGGCGACGTTCAAGCAGGGCGCCAAGTTCGCACGCTGGGTCGACGGCAGTGCCGACGACTATTACTACCATCCGCTGATGCTGCCGCAGGGCTTTGGCCAGCTGGACCTGGCACCTTACTGGCAAACGGCCTGCTCCGGCCGCTCGTTCTCCGATACCGTGTGCGCGCAGGAGCAGGTCTGCGAACACGGGCTGGCGCCGAAGATGATCACCACGCCGGAATACGCTTCGGTGGCCAACTACGCCTACCACCTCGACGCCGGCAAATTCGTCGCCTTCCTGACGCGCCATTGCACGGCCAGGCTGGGGGTGACGCAGATCCTGGGCGATGTGACCACCGTCAGGAGCGCGCCCAATGGCGATATCGCGGCCATCGTCACCGCGCAGCAGGGCGAGATCGCGGGCGACCTGTTCATCGACTGCACCGGTTTTTCCTCCCTCCTGCTGGGCAAGCACCTGGAAGTGCCTTTCGTCGACCGGGGCGACGTGCTGTTCATCGACAAGGCCATCGCCGCCCAGGTGCCGTACGAGCGCGAGGACGCGCCGATCGCCTCGCACACCATCTCCACGGGCCAGGCGGCCGGCTGGATCTGGGATATCGGGCTGGTGACACGGCGCGGGATCGGTTACGTGTATTCCAGCCGGCACACGAGCGACGACGAGGCGGAAGCCGCGCTGCGCGCGTATATCGGGCCGGCCGGCAAGACGGTCGGCACGCGCAGCATTCCGATCCGCTCCGGCCATCGCCGGCTGTTCTGGAAAAACAACTGCGTGGCCGTCGGCCTGGCGGCCGGATTCCTGGAGCCGCTGGAAGCGTCGGCGCTGGTGCTGGTCGAACTGTCGGCGGACATGCTTGCCGAGCAGTTGCCCGCCACCCGCGACACCATGGACATCACCGCCCGCCGCTTCAACGACACCTTCTTATATCGCTGGGACAGGATCATCGATTTCCTGAAGCTGCATTACATCCTCAGCAAGCGCACCGACAATGCCTTCTGGACGGACAACCGGGCGCCCGAAACCATTCCGGACAGCCTGAAGGACCTGATGCGGCTGTGGCGCTACCGCCCGCCCGGCAATTGCGACTTCACCAGCAATAACGAGGTATTCCCGGCCGCCAGTTACCAGTATGTGCTGTATGGCATGGGCTTCAGGACGGACCCGGACTTCCTGCGGCCGTCGGCCAGCGAGCGGCACGCGGCGCAGGAACACCTGTCGCAGAACAGCGCGGCCGTCAGGAAGGCGCTGAAAATGCTGCCGGCCCATCGCGACCTGATCGCCAGGATTCATGCCTACGGCCTGCCGACGGTGTAGGCCCACAAGAACAGAGGACACACGCATGGCACATCTTGTTTCACTGGATAATACGGCGCATCGGCAGATCCGCGTCGACAAAGGGCGGGTGGAAGCGGCGGGCGCGGCACTGAACATGGTGCCGGTGGTGTTGAGCGAGTTCCTGAAACTCGTCGTCCAGTACCCGATCGCATTCACCAAGGACAAGGACACCGGCCGCTTCGCCTGCGTCGCGCTGTTCGGCTTTCACGACAGCGAAAACCTGTTCGTCGACGATGGACGGTGGGACGCCATCTATGTGCCGCTGCAGGTCTCGCGCCAGCCGTTTTTCCTCGCGCAGGCCGGCAACCCGGCTACCGAGGACGAGCACTTCGTCGTGTGCATCGACATCGAGCACGCCAGCATCGGTGCCGGCGGCGAGCGCATCTTCGACACCGATGGCCAGGAAACGCCCTGCCTGGAAGAGGCCAATGGGCGCCTGGCCGAACTGCTGAACGGCGAGGAACCCACACGGCAATTCATCGACGCGCTGGTCCACCTCAAGCTGCTGGTGCCAATGCAGCTCGAGATCACGTTCGGGAATGGGGAAACGACCCAGGTCCAGGGCCTGTACACGATCGACGATGCCCGCCTGAAGCAGCTCGATGGGGGTGCGATTGCCAGGCTGCACGCACAGGGCTTTCTCGGCCCGCTCCACACCATGCTGGCGTCGCTCGGCCACGTCTACGCGATGATCGACCGGCGCAACAAGCGCCTGGCGCGCGCGGAGGTGCGCCCATGAATGCGCCCATGAATGCGCCCATGAATGCGGCCCTGGATGCGGCCCTGGATGCGGGGCCGATGGCACCGATATTCGCGCTGCGCCCGTCCCCCGTACATCAGGTACTTCTCGTCGGGGCCGAGCGGGAGCCCGTGCTGGTCGTCGACGACCTGTTGCTCGATCCCGAAGCGATCGTGCGCTGGGCGGAAACCGGCGCGGCGTTCCAGCGCCGGGAAGGGGATTTTTATCCGGGCGTGCGCAAGCCCCTGGACATGGCGTATGCGAGCGCGCTGCATATGCACTTGCGCAAGCTCCTGCTTGCCACCTTCGGCGCGGCGGGCGATGCCGCATCGACTCCGCCAATCACGCCGCTGTCGTGCGTGCTGTCGCTGGCGACGACGCCGCAGGAAGCGCTGCGCCCGATCCAGAGCGTGCCCCATTTCGACAGTGTCGAGCGCAACCGGATCGCCAGCGTGCATTACCTGTGCGATCAACGGTTCGGCGGCACCTCGTTCTACCGCCATCGCAGTACAGGTTTCGAAAGCATGGACGCGCAGCGTATCGTCGACTATGCGCCATGCCTGAAGCAGGAAGTGATGCGGGAAGCAAAGCGCGATCCTGCGCGTGGCTTCACCTACATCCGCGGGGATACGGCACTCTTCGAGCGCACGGCAAGGGTCGACGCCAAGTTCAACCGCGCCGTCTTCTACCGCAGCAGCCTGCTGCACTCCGGCGACATCGCGGTCGACGCTGGGCTGTCGTCCGAGCCGCGCAGGGGGCGCCTGACCGCCAACACGCTGCTGGAGATCGGCGCAGCCGGGTCGCTTGCGCAACCGGCGCCCTGAGATGACATCAGCAAGTCATCGCCTTCTTCGTAAAGCCGGGTAAGTCCAGGTAAAGTTGCCGGTCCCGGCGGCCACGGACCCGGTTGCATCGCGTACATTCGCCCGATCGAATCAATGGTTGCCGCGAATGCCCCCACGCCTGCTGATCACCCTGGACTCCATGCGCCACGAAAATACCGGCCTGCACGCCTTCGGCCGCAGCCTCGGACTCGAGCTTGTCCGGCAGGGCGCGCGTGATTTCGACCTGGCTGCCTACCTGCACCCGAAGAAGGTTGGCTGCCTCGGCAAGGAAATCGCCTACCTGCGCCGCCGCAAGTACCACAGCTGGTACTTCCCGCGCAAAAGCCAGTACGACATCGTTCACTTCTCCGACCAGTACTGCCGCTTCGGCCCGGAGCGCGTGCATGGCCGCACGGTGCTGACCGTGCACGACCTGAACCAGGTGCATGAACTGCCGGCCGGCCACCCCAGGCGCGAACGCCGCATGGCTAACATGGCGCGCAAGATCGCCGGCGCCGATCGCGTGGTGGCGATCTCCAGCTTCGTGCAGGGCGATATCCTGCGCTTCTTCCCGCAGGCGCGGGAAAAGATCTCGGTCATCCACAACGGCGCCGATGCCGGCTGCGTGCCCGAGGGGCACCGGCCATCCCACGTGCCACCGGGCCCCTTTCTCTTCACATTGGGGCGGGTCTGCCCGAAAAAGAATTTCCACGTGCTGGTGCCGCTGCTGCGTGGCAGCGACCGCACGCTCGTGATATCGGGACCCGTCGAGGAAGACTACCGCCGCAAGATCCTCGCCGACGCCGCCCGCTTCGGCGTTGCCGGCCGCGTCGCGATCACCGGACCGGTAAGCCAAGCCGACAAGGACTGGTACTACGCGCACTGCGAGGCGTTCCTGTTCCCGTCGCTGGCGGAGGGTTTCGGGCTACCCGTGATCGAAGCCATGCACCACGGCCGCCCCGTGTTCCTGTCGCGTTTCACCAGCCTGCCCGAAGTGGGCGGTGCCGCCGCCTGCTACTTCGATCATTTCGACCCGGAGCACATGGAGCAGGTGCTTGCCACCGGCCTGGCACATTTCGCCCGCGCGGGCGGCGCGGAACGGGCACGCACGCACGCGGCGCGGTTTACCTGGCAACGGTCGGCCGCCGCCTACCTCGACCTGTACCGTATGTGCCTGGAGCGATGAACCCTGCAACGATGCCCGCTCGAATGCGCAGGTGTCGCGCCTGCTGTCCTGCGAAGCGACAGCCCGGCCGGCCCGGTGCGGCTATTTGAACGCGTAAGCCAGCGCAGTATAGAACTGGCGCCCGCGCGGATCGGTATAACTGGGATCGTAACCGACCGAAAAACTGAACAACTGGTTCGAGCGCGGGGGATTCTTGTCGAGCAGGTTCCGGATGCCGGCACGCAGTTTCAGTCCGGCCGAGATCTGATACCCGCCGGTCAGGTCGAGCAGGGAGTAGTCATCGACGCGATGGATCGACCCGTCGGCCAGCAGGTTCTGGTCGCGATAACCGCTCAGGTAGGTTTGCTGCAAGGTCAGGCTGAGCGGGCCGCGGTCGTAGTCCAGGCTCACCGTATGGCGCCAGCGCTGGACGATCTGGTCGTTGGTGTAGACGCCCAGCGCGCTGAGCTCGGGGCCGTCGGCCGTCTCGCGCGTCTTGTAGTCGAACACATAGGTGCCGTTGAGTGTCACGGCAAACTTGCCCAGGCCGGTGGCCGGCAGGCGCCAGTTGATGCCCAGGTCGGCGCCCGAGGTTTCCAGCGCGCCGATATTGCGCAGCCGCGAATCGATGGACAGGATCGGTCCCGGGATGCCAGGCAGGGCAGGGTCGGGCTCGCCGCGGATGATGTAGGCGGCGTTGCGCACCGGGTCGGTGAAGTACGAGCCTTCCGGCGAGACGATCACATCGGTTTTCTTGATGCGCCAGTAGTCCAGTGTCGCGGTCATGTCGCGATGCGGTTCGAGCACCAGGCCCAGGGAAAACTGCTTCGACTCCTCCGGACGCAGCGACGGCGAGCCGCCCCTGAGCTTGTCCGGTTGCAGGCCGCAGTAGTCCGGATTCTCGGTGTTGTCGATCGCACCGACCCTTATGCAGCCGAGCGGGTCGTTGTAGATGCCGTTGGCCTGGCCCAGCCGCACCGGGCTGTACAGGTCGGCTAGGGACGGCGCGCGAAAGCCCGTGCCATACGAGCCGCGCACCACCACCTGCTTCATCGGATTCCAGCGCACGCCGATCTTGGGATTGGTTGTCGAGCCCACGTCGTTGTAGCGGTCATGGCGCAGCGCCAGTTGCGCCTCCAGGCTCGCCAGCAACGGCAGGTTGAACTCGGCATACACGGCCTTGACGTTGCGTCCGCCCGAAAACGGCGTCGCCGTGCCTTCGCCGCGGATTTCCCCTGCGGCCAGCAGCGCCGACGGCGTGAACGCCATCTTTTCGCGCCGGTATTCGGCGCCGAGCGCAATGGCGGCATTGCCGCCAGCCATCCCGAACAGGTCGCGCGTGGCCTTGATGTCGAACGAGTCGGTGGTGCCGCGCGAGTGGCGCGCCAGGTCGTTGACTTTGGCCGCGGCCAGCAATGCCAGCCCTTCCGGACCGGACGGCCCGAAAGGATTGATCTTGCCGGACGCGAAGGCATCATCGAACAGCGTGGTCTCGACATAGCCATCGGCATACCTGTCGTCGACCTTGTTGACGCTGTGATTGAGCGCCACGTCGTAGTCCCAGCCCAGCGAGATGCCCTTGGCGCCAAGCACCATGCGCGTGGCCGTCGCCTCGATCTCGTTGGTGCGCGGTCCACCTTCGGTCAGGCGCATATTGACGTTGAGCGGGGTTATATTGTCCGTCACCAGCGCATGCGGATAGTACTGCCCGGTCAGCGGATAAATCGAACCGGAGATCGTCAATGCACTGATGCGGTAAGTGGTCGACGTTTCGTTGACGAGCAGTTCGCCGTACAAGGTCGTGTCCTTGTCGAGCGCAAACTGGCCCCGGGTGAGCAGTGACACGCGCTTCGAATCCGGGAAGAGTTCGGTGTCCTGCATGTAGTCGTACATGCAGGCAGCGGGGCCGACGAAGCTCTCCGGCGCGTAGACGGTTGCCGGCGGATTGCAGGCCGGTGCGCTCGGATTCATCCGGGGGCCGGTGGCCGTGGTGCCATTGGCGCGCGTGCGGCGGAAATTGGCGGGAAACGTATTCGAACTGCCCGAATCGAGGTTGATATCGGGCTGGAACGCCGAACCGATCCAGCTGCGCTGCGACGAGCGCAGGCTGCTTGTATCCTGGTAATCGAGCACGCCCAGTACGTTGTAGCGATCGGTCGCCAGGTTGCCGATGCCGCCCGATAAGGTTGCCATTGCCTTGCGCGCGCCGCCATGCTGGGTGTCGGCGTAGTAGGCGCTGGCGTCGGCGCCTTCGTAATTGCGGCGCGTAATGAAGTTGATCACGCCGCCGATCGCATCGGTGCCATAAATGGCCGAAGCGCCGTCCTTGAGCACTTCGACCCGGTCGATCGCCGCCGACGGGATCGCGTTCAGGTCGACGCCGGCGTTGCCGCCTGGCGAGGCAAAGTTGGCCAGGCGCCGGCCATTGAGCAATACCAGCGTCGACGAAACGCCGATGCCGCGCAGGTTGGCGCCGTTGAAACCGCGCTGTCCGGCAATGTCGCTGAAACTGGCGCCATCGGTCAGCGCGGCCGTGTTGGCGGACACTTTCGACAGCAGTTCGGCTGCCGTGGTGACGCCGCTTTTCTCGATCTCGGCACGGGTAATCAATTGCACCGGCAACGCCGTTTCGGCATTGAGGCGCTTGATCGAAGACCCGGTGATTTCGACTTTCTGGATCGGTTGTGTTTCCTGCGCGGCGGCCGGGAAGGCCGGCAAGGCCAGCAAGCCGGCAGTGGCCGTGATACAAAAGGCGCGCGATACATGGATGGCGATACGCGTGGGAACCGGACGGTTCCCGTGCTGATATGGTATGCAATTTCCCCAGGTGACTTGGTTCGTCAATTTTTTACGGTTCTTTTCAGTGCCCGAATGACACGGCGTCGCCGTCGAATGTCGTGAAGGTTGGCGCCATGCCGCTCTCGTGATCGCGTTTCGAGCCGAAGAATTAAAATTGACAAGGCTGTTACGCGTATCTTGCTTTCACACTAACGCGGGCTTGCCCATCGATCAATGAATTCTGTATCAGCTCTTGCATATCGCCTGCAATGTGTAAAAAATCATACGTTTTTCGGAGCAATACGATCCTGGGCGTGGGGGCAGACCGCCGGCTCTGGGCAGCCCCTAAATGGTTTGGCGCTTCGATTGGTGGCGCACGGCTGCTGCCTCCGGAATTCCAGCCGCCAGCGGTGTGACAGCAGGTTTCGCCAGCGACGAGGTCGGAAGCGCGTTCATTTGCGATACGAATGCTGCAGGCGGTATAGTGCACCGCTTCCAATTCGGTCGCGCCTGCGGCTCTCAGTACCAGTCTGCGGGGAATAACATGCCCGATGTGACGTCCATGTATTTGTACAGCGGCACGCCTGTCCAGTCGGTAATATTGAAAACCCGATTCGAATCCGCCAGCTTTCTTACCTCAACCGTGGAGACTGTCAGGGGGGTCTTGGGTCTGCATACACTCGGCGGGACCGAAGGACGAACAAAATAGACAGCGCTTTCCGTCGTGGTGGACGCGTTGGTGACTCGTCTTGCCGTGACCGGTTTCCCATTGCCGTTTCCCTGAACCAGCAATGCGGTCTCGACACCGATACCTATGCCGCGCGCGGTCGCATTGCCGCTGGACGATGCGGGAAGTACCCCGCCGATGCAGCCGAAGGTCCCGCCCGGTGTTGCGGTCGGCGCCACGATCCTCGACAGGAATGCGATAAAGCGGCCCATCCGGTCGCGACTGTCGAAATGCGAATCGAAAATCATGCTTGCCAATGCCGGCGGTGCGATGAAGCCGCCCTGCAAGCTCAACGGGTTTGGATCGAAAGTTATATCCTTGTAATAAGGATCGAGCATCGAATCTTCCGACGTGGCGGATTTGTACAGGGCGGAGTAATCGAACTGACCGAGCACTGCCAGGCCGGCGCTGGTCCCGCCGACTGGCACGTTTCTCTTCATCAAGGCCAGTAAAGTCTGTTCAAGCGCCGTGCCTTTCCAGAACCGGATGTAATGGCTCTGGTCGCCACCTGCGATGAACACGACATTGGCCCTGGCCAGGATGGCATTGACGGCTTTATTGTTGGCCGCTTTTACACTTGGAATCACGAGTGTTTCCACCGACGTGAGGCCCAGCGAGGCGCCGCCCACCCACAAATCGGCGATCGTGCTGGATGTCGACAACGTCTCGTCGCTGTAGAAAATATAGGGATTATAGGCCTCCGTTCCGGTTGCCCGGATGACGACGAATCGCCCTCCCGTACCTGGTCCGATGCCGGCCCGCTGGATCAGCCATCGAAAAGCGGGATCCACGTCGGGGCCACCACCCATCAGTACGAACGATGGCGAGGGAAGGGTGGTTGGTGCGGTTACCGTGGCATTGACATCGCCCGTTGAAAAATAAGAATAGAGCGGTATCGGTTGCGCCGGTTCGAATGTTGCCTCCGCAAATACCGGAGCTGCAAGAAAAGCCGATGCCACGGCAAGCACGGCCTTTGCATGGTATGAAAAAAGCCGGGTCAGCAACAGGTAGAAAAATCGTGCATTCATTTTCCAGGCTCCAGTAACGATCGCTTGATGATTGGCTATTCTTCGGGAATAACTGCTGGAGAAACCACGTCCGGCAATCATGAAAATACCCGTTGTTGTGAACGGCGCGGCATGCTGGAGCTCGCCAAAAGGAGCAAACCGCCCAGCACCATCGCAATGGCAGGCGGCTCGGGCACTTGGGCAATGCCGAAAGTCAGCGTGCCGTGATTCCACATACCCTCGGGTTCATCGAAAGCGAGATCCTTGAAGCCATCGTGAAATTCGAGGCGCAGGATACCGTCGGCACCCACTGTAAAAACCTGTCCCAGTACGCGCAAATCCTGGAATCCGGCGTAATCCACCGTGCCGTCGAAATCGTCGCCATTACCGGGCGTAAAGGTAACTCCCCTGCCCAGGATATCGGTGAACGTAATTTTCATTTCGGACAGGTAGCTGCCGGCGTAAGCCGTGGCATTGACGTCCCACGCGAGACTCGTTATCGACGCTCCGGCCCCCACGTGGAAATCCTGGATAACATTACTCGCGGCGCCTCTCTCGTCATAATTCGGGATGCCCGAAATATCCACCATTAGCTGGGACATTGCAGCTTGCTGGGCGGCCGGATAATCCGTGCCGACTGGCGCAGCTTGCGCCGTCCCAAAAATTATTGCTGTACCGACCATCAAGAGAACAGGGGTGCGCCGCGCATAATGTGCGTTCTTCATGATAATTTTTCCCTTAAAAAATACTACTGTATGCAGGAAAACTGGCCGATGGGAACAATCATTTCGGGATCCGAAGAGCCTGGTGACTACCCGTCAAACGGTACGAAGCGATTGTATAACCAACTCCTGGCTTGAAATCATTAACTGACAAGAAATTTAGGTGTTGGATTACTGGCGAGAAAACAATATGTTGAAGTCGATAAAAAATGTTTTGACAAGAGATAAATCGTTGCCGATGGCATGCTGGTGGGTCGACACTGGCGTACGGCGTTGCCGATTCGGTTTGGGTCGATAAAATTCGTCGTGAAAGATTGATCGGCAAGGCGGTTTGCAACGCAGTCCGGTTCACGAAGAGGAAGGGCAGGGCAAAATCGCGGCCATTTGGATATTGGCATATCGGCTACCGCGAGATGACCGGCGTCGGTCCACGACAGGACAGTCTTCGCCGCCTCGAGCGCTGCGGAAAACGATCGGTTGGTTAGAAATGAGTCACACAGCATATCCCGGTGTTGCAGACAGCCTACTCGGCAGGCCGCCCTCTTCATGTAAGATTTGCAACACGACTGCGTCGAGGTGTACATTCCACGTTACGGGTCGCACCTCGCATCTACCTTAGACGATCCGGCGAACACTCCCTGCACTGCAACCCGATGGCCTGGCCGAAGCTTGCATCATCGGCCTGCCTCGACGGCAAATCGCTTTTACTGCAAGCCCGGCCGCATGGCCGGTTTCACTGCAACGAACGGGAGATATCGACATGGCAAGCTGGCAAGGCTGGACACAAGTCCCTGGGGGTGGGAGGACGATCGACGCACCTGGCGCTACCGGTGCGGTGGACGTATTCGTGCGAGGCACGGACAACCGCGTCCATCACAACCATTTTTTCCAGGCCGACCATTGGAGCGGCTGGCAGCCGCTCGACGGGTTGACGGCGCATTCGGCGCCCGCCACCGCGTCGCTGAACGGTAGCGTGTACGTGTTCGCACGCGGAGCGGATAACCTCATCCATTTCAACCGCAATGCCGGACATTGGGAAGGGTGGCAGCCGGTGCCGGGCGGAGAACAGACGGACTCCGCGCCGGCCGTGGCACCGGGTGTGCTCGCCGTACGAAGAGGGGACGGTGCGATCCGCTTCAACACGTTCGACGGACCCGGTGCCTGGCATGGATGGCGGGACGTCCCGGACAACGGGCGGACGCCCTCCGCGCCGGCCCTCACCCAATTCGGCGCGGGCTTTTTCCTGTTCGTGCGGGGAACGGACGATGGCATCCACTACAAGAGCCTGGGTTCCAATCGCCAGTCATGGGGCGTCTGGCAACGCATACCCGACGGCGCAACGCCCTCGGCACCCGCCATCGCGAACGGCTTGCTGGTCGTGCGCGGGACGGATGACGGCCTTCACCACAATAACTTCGACGGCGCCTCCGGCTGGACGGGATGGCAGCGCGTTCCCGGCGGATTGACGCGCGATGCACCCACGCTGGCGCATTCGCCTGGTTTCTTCACGCTCGTGGTACGCGGAACGGACGACGGCATCCATTTCAATTTCAACGCATGAAACGACCTGCCGTATGGAGCTTCCAGGGCCGTATGGAGCTTGCCTGCGCAACTCGGACATACCATCAGACCTGTCATCAGGCATATCACGATCTGTGCGCTGGCGAACATTACTAGCACATTTCAGGCCGGAAAGTACCTAGACTCCTACGTATTTTTGCGTTATACTTGACGTAAATTTACAACAGATTGTCTCTGCGGCATCCCTGCTGCACAGTGCACCTCACGCAACGCGTGGGGTGCTTTCATCGGGCCTTGCGCCCGCATCGTTAATCATTCGACGCACTTGCGTCGAATACCCCGGTGCCATCCTTGCATGGCACCCGCGTGGTCAAGAGTCCTGTAGCCCAGCTTCTTTTGACACGCACATGACACCCCGGCGTACAGGCATGAAGCCCGCCGGCTACGCGTGTCTCGCCCTGTTCCGTCGCTTGCGTGCGCTGTTGCGCACCGTTGCATCGCCGTCGGCCCGGGGTTTACCGATTCCCGTTCGCGGCCACTGGCCGCAGGGTTTCATTCATTCGCGAAATCGAAGGAGAACCACAAAGTGGCAAAGCAAATCATCATCGACCACGTCTTCAAAGTCTTCGGCGACCAGCCCGAAGAGGCACTGGCCCTGGTCCGCCAGGGGGCGGGCAAGCAGGATATCCTCGCCAGGACCGGATGCACGATCGGTGTGTTCGACGCCACCTTCACCATCGAAGCGGGCGAGATCTTCGTCATCATGGGCCTGTCCGGCTCGGGCAAGTCGACGCTGGTACGCATGCTCAATCGCCTGATTGAGCCGACCGACGGCCGCATCCTGGTCGACGGCAACGATATCAATACCTTGCCGGACGCGCAGTTGCGCGCACTACGCCGCAAGGACATCAGCATGGTGTTCCAGTCGTTCGCGCTGCTGCCGCAAATCAGCGTGCTCGACAACACGGCGTTCGGCATGGAACTGGCCGGCATGCCCAAGGCCGAGCGCCATGCGCTGGCCCGGCAGGCGCTGGAACAGGTCGGCCTGGCCGGCTATGCCGCCAGTTATCCGGACGAACTGTCCGGCGGCATGCAGCAGCGCGTGGGACTGGCCCGCGCGCTGGCCTGCGATCCGTCGATCCTGCTGATGGACGAGGCCTTCTCCGCGCTCGACCCGATCATGCGCACGGAAATGCAGTCGGAGCTGCTGCGCCTGCAGCAGATCAAGCGCCGCACCATCGTCTTCATTTCTCACGACCTCGACGAAGCCATGCGCATCGGCGACCGCGTCGCCATCATGAAGGATGGCCACGTGGTGCAGGTGGGCACGCCGGAAGAGATCCTGCGCAAGCCTGCCAACGATTACGTGCGCAACTTCGTGCGCGGCGTCGACGCGGCGGCCGTCTTCAAGGCCGGCGATATCGCCCGCAAGAGCCAGATCGTGGTGTCGGAATCGCCGACCCGCGGTTCGCGCGCGGCGCTGTCCATGCTGGAAGAGCAGGACCGGGCATATGCCTACGTCGTCAACCCCAGGCGCGAATTCCTCGGCGTGGTGTCGGCCGATTCGCTGCGCAGCGCGCTCGAAGGCCACGTCGGTCCGCTGGGCCTGTCGCATGCCTACCTGCCGGATGTGCAGACCATCGATGCCGACGAACCCGTTGCCGGCCTGTTCGGCCAGGTCGCGCAGCTGCCTTACGCGGTTCCGGTGGTCGCCAGCGACGGCGGCTTTCGCGGCGCCATCAGCAAGACCACCTTGCTGAAGTTCCTCGACCGCGATACGCCGCCCATTGCCGAGCCACGAACTGAATCACGCGTAGAGAAAGGACAAGCATGAACCCGAATACCTCAATGCCACCGGAACTGGCCGCCGAGCAAGCCGCGCAGGCAAACCCGTGGCTGCCCACCCCGCCCGGCGACACGTCCTGGCTCGACGCCGCGGGGCCGGCTGCAACGCCGGAGCATGCCGGCGGCTCTCACCTGGCGCAGCTGTTCGACGGTTCGCTGCCGCTGCAATCCTGGATCAACGACGGCCTGGGCTGGGTCGTCGAGCATTGCCGGCCGTTTTTCCAGGCCGTGCGCGCGCCCATCGACGCGACGCTGACAGGCGCAAGCGACGTGCTGCTGGCCGCGCCGTCGCCCGTGGTGATCGCCATTATTGGCCTGCTGGCCTGGCAGTTCACCAGCCGCGCGCTGGCCATCGGCACCGTGCTGGCGCTGCTGGTCGTGGCGATGCTGGGCGTCTGGCCGGAGGCGATGATCACCCTGTCGCTGGTGCTGACATCGCTGGCCTTCTGCCTGGCGATCGGTCTGCCGCTGGGGATCTTCCTCGCCAGCAGCGACCGCGCGCAAAACATCCTGCGCCCGCTGCTCGATGCCATGCAGACCACGCCGGCCTTCGTGTACCTGGTGCCGGTGGTCATGCTGTTCGGTATCGGCAATGCGCCCGGCGTGATCGTGACCATCGTCTTCGCGCTGCCGCCGCTGGTGCGCCTGACCAATCTCGGCATCCGCCAGGTGCGGCCCGACCTGATCGAAGCGGCGCGTGCCTATGGCGCCTCGCCCTGGCAGCTGCTGACGCGCGTGCAGTTCCCGCTGGCCATGCCGTCCATCATGGCCGGCATCAACCAGTCGCTGATGCTGTCGCTGTCGATGGTGGTGATCGCGTCGATGATCGCGGTCGGCGGCCTGGGCCAGATGGTGTTGCGCGGCATCGGCCGCCTGGACATGGGCCTGGCCACCGTGGGCGGGCTCGGCATCGTGCTTCTGGCCATCACGCTGGACCGGCTGACGCAGGCGATGGGGCAGCCGCGCCGCGGCGTGCGTCACTGGTATCAAACGGGCCCGGCCGGTTTCATCCTGCGCCTGGCAGGCGGCAGCACGGTACAGGGCAGTCCGGCACGCGGCGAAGCGGCCGCGCCGGCCACGGCCAGTGCCGCGCACTAAGCAAGTAAAAGAAGAAAGGATCGCCATGCATCACATCGAACACTTCAACGTCACCTGTAAAACGCAGCGCAGGTTCAAATGGTTTTCGGCGCTGGCGCTTGCCGCGCTCGCCTTGACCACCAGCCTGGCCATGGCGCAAACGCCCGATGCCGGCCTGCCCGGCAAGGGCATCAAGGTGCAGGCGCTGCAAAGTTCGATCGCCGAGGAAACGTTCCAGACCATGCTGGTCGACCGCGCCCTGGAAAAGCTGGGCTACGAGCCGCAGCCGATCCAGGAAGTCGACTATCCGACCGCGCATATCGCCATCGCCAACGGCGATGCGACATTCCTCGCGGTGCACTGGGATCCTTTGCACCAGGACTACTACGACAATGCCGGCGGCGACGGCAAGCTGCTGCGCACGGGCCGGTATGCCGGTCCGGCCGCGCAGGGCTACCTGATCGACAAGGCCTCCGCCGACAAGTACCGCATCACCAGTATCGACCAGCTGCGCAATCCGGAAGTGGCCAAACTGTTCGACCAGGACGGCGACGGCAAGGCCGACCTGACCGGCTGCAATCCGGGTTGGGGCTGCGAGGCGATGATCGAGAATCACATGGATGCCTACAAGCTGCGCGCGACGGTCAAGCATGTGCAGGGCAGCTACTCGGCACTGATCGCCGATACCATCGGCCGCTACAAGCGCGGCGAACCGATCCTGTACTACACGTGGACGCCATACTGGGTGAGCGGGGTGCTGGTGCCGGGCAAGGATGTGGTGTGGCTGCAGGTGCCGTTCTCGTCGAATCCCGGCAAGACCAATACCCGTCTCGACGATGGCAGCGATTATGGATTCGCCGTCAACACCACGCGCATCGTCGTGAACCGCGCCTGGGCGGAGAAAAATCCGGCGGCCGTCAAGCTGTTCGAAGTGATGCGCCTGCCGATTGCGGATATCAATGCGCAGAACGAGCGCATGCGCAGTGGCGAAAACACGCAGGCCGATATCGCGCGCCACACCGCGGGCTGGATCGAATTCCACCAGCAGCTGTTCGACAGCTGGATCGCGCAGGCGCTGGCGGCGGCGAAATCCTGATTCGACAGCGGAATTGACAGCGAAAGCAACCCGGCGATCGCGCTCTGCGCTCGCCCTTGCCTTGCCTCTTTGCCTGCTTGCATCGCCGGCGGCATGGTCGCAGGGCGGCATCCTGGTGTCGGGCTTCATCGATGCCGGTGTGTACCGCGACAACGGCGATACCTGGCGGGTCGGGCCGATCCAGCGCAGCAATCTCGCCTTCGAGGCAAGGGAAGCGCTGGGGGACGGTGCCATCGTCACATTCAGGCTGAGCACGCGTTTCGAGCCGGACAGCGGCGCCTTCGAAGAGGCGGGCAAGCCGTTCTGGCACGACGAAGCCACCATTGGCCTGACGGGAAAATTCGGCTCGCTGCGGATCGGGCGGCACATGGATGCGCTCTATGCGAACGACTGGATCTTCGATCCGTGGGACTACTACGACCGCATTGCCTCGCCGGCGTATGACCTGTGGCGCCGCAATTTCGCGTCCGACCCGATTGCGAACCTGGGCGGCACGCCGGACTGGGGGCGCGTCAACAACGGGGTTTTCTACGATTCGCCCGACATGAATGGCTTCACGCTTCACGTCAGCGGCTCGCCCGAATCCTCCGCGGGAAGCCGCCGCAAGGCGCTGATGACGGCCGTGCGATACCGGCACCCGCATGGCGCCGCGATGATCGCGCATGGTCGCAACAGCGCGGGCGATACCGACAGCTTCATCGGGCTGAAGCTCATCGGGACCGCCGTGAGCTTGATGGGCGGCTATGACATCAGCCGGTCCGGTGCTTCGACCGCGAAGGGGCTGTCGGTGGGCGCCAGCCACGTTGCCGGCCGCACCACCTACCGGATCGGCGCCGGCCGTGTCGACGTCGACGGCGTTCGACAGGAACGGATGCTGGGGCTGGGCGTCAGGCAGGCGCTTTCCGCACGCACCAGCGTCTACGCCGATTTTGCCCGCAAGGCGTACCCGGCGCGCATTGCTTCCACATACGGCGTGGGCATCACCCATAGCTTCTAGGGAGGCGCTGCCGGCCGGCGCAATCCCTGCATGGCGGCATCGTTTAAAATGCCGCGATGACCAGAGCCAGCAGATCGAAGACCGCATCCCCCAAGGCCGACGAAGACGGCACCCGCGACAGGATCCTGAACGTGGCGCTGCAGGAGTTTTCCAGGCACGGCCTGAGCGGCGCCCGCATCGATACGATCGCCGCTGAAAGCGGGCTCAACAAGGGAATGATCTACTACCACTTCGGCAGCAAGGAAGACCTGTACGTGGCCGCGCTGGAGGAGAGCTACCGCCGCTTCCGCCAGGTCGAGAGCGAATTCCATATCGACACGTTGCCGCCGGAACCAGCGCTGCGCAAGCTGGTCGGCGCCACCTTCGACTTCCATTCCGCGCACCCCGAGTTCATCCGGATGGTCATGAGCGAGAACATCAACCAGGGCGAATACATCCGCAAGATCCCGGACCTGCGCGCGATCAACCGTTCGGCCATCACCTTGCTGGACCGCCTGTGCCAGCGCGGCATCGCCGAGGGCGTGTTCCGCGCGGACATCGATACCGTCGACCTGCACATGTCGATCAGCGCGCTGTCGTTCTACAACGTGTCGAACCGCCATACGGCCGGCTTCATTTTCGACCGCGACCTCGGCGCGGCCGACGTGCATGCCGCGCGGCGCGACACCGTGGTCGATACAATCCTGCGCTACGTACGGGCACCCTGAGAGGGCGCGAAAACTGATGACGACGCGGCGGCCTGCACGGATGGTGCCGCCGCCGTTTGTCTTGCAAGTCGGTTGTCGTGCTTGCGCGCGGTCAGCGGTCCAGCGCGTAGGCGATCACGTAGTCGCCGCGGTCCGGCGACTGCCGTGCGCCGCCCGCCGAGACGAGCACATACTGCTTGCCGGTCTTCGGCGACACGTAGCTCATCGGTCCACCCTGGCTGCCCACCGGCAGGCGCGCTTTCCACACTTCCTTGCCCGTCGCGCTGTCGAATGCGCGCAGGTAGTAGTCCTGCGTCCCCGCGATGAACACGAGGCCGCCCTGCGTCGCCAGCGTGCCGCCGAGCGTCGGCATCCCGACCGGCATCGGCATGCGCATCTTGACGCCGAACGGACCGGTATCCTGCACGGTGCCGATCGGCACCTGCCACAGGACTTTGCGGGTCTTCAGGTCGACGGCCGAAAGCGAGCCGAACGGCGGCTTCTGGCAGGGAATGCCGAGCGGCGACATGAAGCGGTTCTTGTTGACCGCGTAGGGCGTGCCCTTCAACGGCACCGCGCCCATGCCCGCGTTGACCGCTTCGCCGCCGTTGCCGGCGGGGCCGCTGTCGCCGGGTCCACTGCCCGTATCCTGCGGAATCATCTGCACCCACAGGCCGAGGCGCATGTCGTTGACGAAGACCACACGGTGGTTGGGATCGATGGACAGGCCGCCCCAGTTCATGCCGCCGAGCGAGCCGGGGAAGCTCAGCGACACGTCCGTGCCCGGCGCCGTGTACAGGCCCTCGTAGCGCATCGACCTGAAGCCGATACGGCAGGCCAGCTGGTCGAACGGCGTGGCGCCCCACATGTCCGACTCCTTCAGGGTTTGCGCGCCGATCTGCGGCATGCCCACCGAGAATGGCTGCGTGGTCGAATATTGCTCCTTGCTGATCCCCGCGGTCTTTACGGGCCGTTCCTCGACGCGCGTGAGCGGCTTGCCGGTCATGCGGTCGAGCACGAAGATCTGGCCGGCCTTCGTGCCGAACACGACGGCGGGCGTGGTCGAACCGTCCCTGTTCGGGAAGTCGACCAGGCTCGGCTGCATCGGCACGTCGAAATCCCACAGGTCGTTGTGCACCGTCTGATACACCCATTTTTCCTTGCCCGTGGTCGCATCCAGCGCGAGGACGGACGTCGCATAGCGGTGGTCCAGCGGCGTGCGGTTGCCGCCCCACAGGTCGACCGACGAACTGCCCATCGGGATGAAGACCGTGTTCATCGCCGGGTCGTAAGACATCGCGGCCCACGCATTCGGCGTGCTGCGCGCATACGTCTGGCCAGGAGACAGGCGGGCGTTCGGATCGTCGCGGCCGGGATCGAATGCCCAGCGCATCCGGCCCGTGATGACATCGAAGCCCCGCAGCACGCCGCCGGGCATGTCGGTCTGCACATTGTCCGCTACGCGGCCGCCCACCACGACGGTCGTTCCCGCGACGGTCGGCGCGGAAGTGAGCTGGTATTTCGGATCGTCCGCATTGCCCAGGCCCGCCTTCAGGTCGACGATGCCGCCATCGCCGAAGCCTTCGCACATTGCACCGGTGTCGGCGTCGATCGCGACGAGGCGTGCGTCGATCGTGTTCATCAGCAGGCGGCGCCGGCAGTTCGCCCCGGCCGGCAGCGACACCGGCGCAACCGGCGTCGCATTGGCCGCGGTGGGCTGCGGGATCGGCCGGGTTGCATCGAACCAGGCGAGGCCGCGGCAGCGGTTCCACACCTGCGCCTGCACGTTGAAGGCGCGTTCCCAGATCTTCCTGCCGCTGTCGGCGTCGACGGCGATCACATTGTTATGCGGCGTGCACAGGTAGATGCGATCGCCGATCTGCAGCGGTGTCTGCTGGTCTTCCGCGCCATTGCCCGTCGGGCTCACGGGGATGTCGCCGGTGCGGAAGGTCCACGCGACCTTCAGGTCTTTCACGTTGTCCCGTGTGATCTTGTCGAGCGCGACGAAGCGGCTGCCGCCCGGCGTGTTGCCGTAGCTGCTCCAGTCCTTCTGCTCCTGGCCGGGCGCGACCGGCACCAGTGGCGTGGGCGTGCCCTGGAACGCGACGGTCGGGTGTGGCTGGAACATCGCCGCGAACGTGACGCCCATGCCGGCCACAAGCAGGGCGGCCAGGCCGTAGGCGGCCCTGGCGGCAGGTGGCCGGTTGTCGATCCTGCGCAGCGACGGCCATGCAAGCAGTGCCAGCACCATCAGGCCGGCCGGCAGCATCAGGCGCGACACGAGCGGCCAGAAATCGGGCCCGGCATCGGCCAGTGCCCAGGCCAGCGTGCCGGCGAACGCCGTGCCATACACGATGACCGCGGACCATTTCAGCCGCATGAACTGCACGGCGGACGCCACGATGACCACGCCGGCGATCAGGAAATACCAGCTGCCGTGCAGCGTGGCGAGCCTGGCGCCGCCGACGGCGAAGAACAGGCCGGTGGCGAGCATTACGAGCCCGAGCATTATGCACCCGGCCTTCAGCGCGGCCGATGCAGGGGTTTTACTTTTAGTCATGAAAATTCTCCAGGAAATAACCAGGCGATGATGCGTTTCGTGCCGCCTAGCCAGGGCATGCCGATGCGTATCGCCTGGTCGGCGATCTCCATCCGATCCGACGGTACCGCCGGATCATCATGTGGCACACGAATTAACTAACCAGTTAGTTAATTCGTGTGCCAATGTTGTCGACCATGCCCTGCTGCGGGGCTGGCTGAAGTACCGGATGATGGAGGAGCGGCATGCAACCATGGCAGGATGCCAAGCGGGATGCAAAGGTGATCATTCGTCGATCAGACCTTGCAGCGATGGTTTGAACGACGGCATGAAGTTTAACACGCTCGTCCATCCACTGTTCGATCGCGCATGCCCGGGTCACTGCACATTGGGCGCGATGATGGCCCGCAGCCGCGCGACCGCCTCGCCGGCTTCCGCCGGCGTCGCGAAGTTGGCGAATCCCATTAACAAGCCGCCGGCATCCGACCCACACAGGCGCCAGTCGCTCAGCGCATTGACCGCCAGTCCCGCGGCGGCGGCCGCCGCCGCCAGAACCGTGTCATCCTGCCGGGGCGGCAGGTGGGCCAGCACGTGGATACCGCCGGCCTGCGGCTGCACGTGCAGGCGATCGCCGAGCATCCGCGCCAGCGCATCGACCAGGTAGCCGCGTCGCGTCGCATACACGGAGCGCATTTTCCGCAAGTGCCGGGAAAAATGACCCTGTTCGATGAAATCGGCGACCGTTGCCTGCGGCAGGACGGCACCCGGGCCCGGAATGTGCTGCAGCGCCGCCTCGAACGCTCCCACCTGGGAGACGGGCACCACGAGATAAGCCAGCCGCAGGCCGGGGAACAGCACCTTGCTGAACGTGCCGGTGTAAAGCACCCGGCCTTCGGCATCCAGGCTTTTCAGGGCCGGCAGAGGCCGGCCGTGATAACGGAATTCGCTGTCGTAGTCATCCTCGATGATCCATGCGCGGCGGCGGTTCGCCCAGTCCAGCATGGCCAGGCGCCGCGGCAGCGACAGCGCCATGCCCATCGGGCTCTGGTGCGTGGGCGTGACCACGGCGAAGCGTGCATCGCCTGCCAGTTCGATGCCCCTGGCCACGTCCACGCCCTCGCCATCGACGGGTACCGGTGCCAGACGCATGCCGGCAAATTCGAGATAGCGCCGGGCAAGGATATAGCCCGGGTCTTCGTACCAGCCCAGGTCGCCTGCCTGGAGCACGGTGCGGCATATGAGATCGAGGGCACCCCGGTAGCCCCCGGTCACGAATACCTGCTCGTGCGAACACGCGATGCCGCGCGAAATGCCCAGGTAGCCGGCGATGGCGCGCCGCAGCGGTTCATGGCCGGCGGGATGCGGGTAGGTCATTGCGGCGGCGTCCAGCCTGCGCACGTTGTGTCCCGCCAGCCGGGCCCAGGTCTTTCGCGGGAAAACATCCAGCGCCGGCAAGCCGAGCTGGAACGGGTGGATCTGGCCGGGCAGCGTATCGGGGCGCGACGAGGCTACCGGAAGATTTTCGGCTGGCCGCGCCGCGCCTGGCCCGGACAGGCTGGCGAGGCGAGGGGACACGACGGTTCCCGCGGCGCCGCGCGCCACGACATAGCCTTCGCTTGCCAACATCTGGTAGGCCAGTTCGACCGTGCCGCGTGCCAGGTTCAGTTCGCTGGCCAGGCTACGAACGGACGGCACGCGATCGCCGGGCTTGAGCCTTCCTGCCGCGATGGCATCGCGGTAGCGCCGGTACAGTTGCAGGTATATCGGCACGTCCTGGTCCCGCTCGGGCTTCAGTTCTTGCAGGTCCATTTGGCATGCCTCGTTCTTGTCCTGGTTATCCAGGCGTTTCTTGTCCCTGTTCGGTAGGTCATGATTGTCTTAAATTAACGGCTTCGACACAAGGAGCAAGACTCATGAGCACAACACAACGACTGCCGTATTACACGCTGTCCCCGGAAGCCTATCGGGGTTTTGGCGCGACGAAAGCGGCGCTGGAAAATAGCAGCCTCGGCAAGGATTTGATCGAACTGGCGTGGCTGCGGATGTCGCAGATCAACGGATGCGCGTTTTGCCTCGAAATGCATGCGAAGGCACTGCGCGCAGGCGGCGTGCCGGAAGCCAAGCTGGACAGCCTGGCCGGCTGGCGCGTCGGTGAACGCTTCACGGAACGCGAGCGCGCCGCGCTGGCCTGGACCGAGGCATTGACGCACGTGGACCGGACGCATGCGCCGGACGAGGACTATGAACCATTGAAGCGGCATTTCAGCGATGCCGAAATCTCCGACCTCACCTTCGCCATCGCGCTGATGAGCGCGTTCAACCGGCTGGCCATCGGCATGCGGCAGTAACGCCGGTCAATACCGAACTCTTGAAAGGATCGCATGCACATCCTGCATATCGACTGCAGCCCGAGGGAACAATCGCACAGCCGGAACCTGTCGGCCGCCATCGTGGCACGGCTTTTCGCCGCGCATCCGGGCGCGTCCGTCACCCGGCGCGACCTGGGGCGGCATCCCATACCTCATGCGGAAGCGGCATACGCCGGTGCGCTGGCCGCGCCTGGCAACCCGGACGCCGGCGCGGCCACGCGCCTGTCCGATGAACTGATCGGCGAGATCGAAGCGGCCGGCACCCTGGTGATCGGTACGCCGATGAACAACTTCACCGTGCCTTCGGTGCTGAAGGCCTGGATCGACCAGGTGCTGCGGATCGGGCGAACGATCGGTACGACGCCGACCGGTGAAAAGACCGGCCTGCTGCGCGACAAGCCTGTTTTCATCGGCATCGCCTCCGGCGGCGTCTTCGCCGGCGAACACGCCAGGCAGCCGGACTTCCTCATTCCCTACCTCACCGCGGCGTTTGCGTGTGTGGGATTGACGTCGCTGCGGTTCTATCCTCTGCAGGCGACCGCGTTCCTGGACGAGGCCCGGCTGGCGGCCAACCAGAAAGCGTTGCTTGCGGCACTGGACGTGACAGGGATTGGCGCCCCGGAGCGGTAAGCCATGCGGGACACGACCTGTCGTGTATCCACGCCGATCGCCTGTCGTCCACCTGCCCGCCGCGGGCGGGCAGGCGAAATCCGTCCGAATCGATAAGGGAAAATTCCACGTTGGCACAAAACCACACTGAAAACGTTTGCAATCTACTTCATGATTTTTTTATATAAAAAACATTATTAATTCCACCAGAGCGGAGTGCGTTTTTAGCTGGCCGATCCATTTTTGGTCGAGCCAAATCTATACTGGCCTGACCAATATGACCTTGAAGGAGGCGAAAATGGAGACAGGAAGCAGTGCGGGCACCGGAATGAAACGGCCATGCCGGACGGCGTTCGGCATCGCCGTCGCGGCGCTGGTCATGCAGGGATGCGGCGGCGAGGCGGGCGTCGACTCCGCCGCCGGGCCGGCCGGCAATGTAACGATGGCGGCGGCGGTCCAGTCGCAGGATGCGTCGGCAAGGGCCGCGGCAGCGCCGAA
The DNA here is from genome assembly GCF_009727155.1 of Pseudoduganella dura. Taxonomy (NCBI): domain Bacteria; kingdom Pseudomonadati; phylum Pseudomonadota; class Betaproteobacteria; order Burkholderiales; family Oxalobacteraceae; genus Pseudoduganella; species Pseudoduganella dura. The sequence goes on from NZ_WNWM01000002.1 coordinate 5,899,497, forward strand.
CGCCGCCAGCGGCTGGGCGTCGCAGGGCGACGGCACCACGGGCGGCGCGGGCGCCCCGGCCAGCAATATCTACGTGGTGCGCAACTGGGCCGAACTCAATGCGGCGCTGGCGAACGCCAACAGCCCCACTTATGCGGGCAATCCCGCCGCGGCCAGGCGGGAACCGAAGATCATCCGGGTCGTCGGCACCATCTACGGCACCGACCTGGGCAACGGCAAGCTGGCCGACGAGGCGTACTACAAGTCCCTCAATGCCACCGCCGCCAGGTGGGACTTCAACCTGTACCTGCAGAGCCTGGACACGGCCTTCATGGCCGATCTGAATGCCCTGGTGGCGCAGGGTGACCCGGCCGCGATCGCGCTGCGCGCGCGCATCTCGGCACTGAGCTCCGCGCGCAGCACGCTGCGCAACCTGCAGAAAGCGCAGATCCAGTTCATCGTTCCGTCCAACACCACCATCGTCGGCGTGGGCCGCGACGCCAGGGTGGTCGACGGCTATTTCTCGATCAACGCCACGCCCAACATCATCATCCGCAACCTGGAACTGCAGGCACCGCAGGACCTCACGCCCAGCTGGGACGGCAAGGGCGCCTGGGATTCCCGGTACAAGGCCATCTCGGTGGTGACCGGCAAGCAGCTGTGGATCGACCACTGCACGCTGAGCGACGGCGAACCCGCCGAGGAAACCGTCACCATCAACGGCGTCACCTCGCACGTCAACCGCTTCGACGGCCTGATCGACATCGAGGACAGCAGCGACTACGTCACGCTGTCGTACAACGTCTTCAAGAACCACGACAAGACCAACATGGTGGGCGGTTCCGGCGACGGGAACGGCGCCAAGGAGCGCAATTTCAACCGCATCACCTTCCATAACAACGTGTGGGACAACATCACCCAGCGCGCGCCGCGCGCCCGCTTCGGCCGCATCCACGTCTACAACAACTACTACCGGGGCGCCACGGACGCCGGCCGGTACCGCCTCGGCTACTACATCGGCATGGGGGCGGAATCGAAGATCCTGTCCGAGTCGAACGCGTTCGAGATCGCCGGCCCGGGCGCCAACGCCGCGAAAGTGGTGTCGAACCTGAACGGCTACCAGTTCAAGGATGTGGGCTCGTGGATCAATGGCGTGCCCGCTTCCGCCGAACTCGAGGCGGCGGCGAAAGCGGCGCTGGACAAGAACTGGACCAGCGTGGTGGCCGCCGCCGCCAACAGCGGCTTCACGGTCGGGCCGTACACCAACGAGCTGGGCTGGACGCCCACGTATGACTACCGGCCCGGTAAATCGTTCCAGGAGGTCAAGATGCACAACCTGGCCACGGCCGGCGCGGGCAGGGTGGCGATCGACGGCGCGACGCTGGACGTGACGGCCGGTTTCTCGCTGCGGCGGTCGGGCCTGGCCTGGAACCGTATCACCGGCAAGTACGGGGCGTCGATCACGCTGACCAACAACAGCGGTGCCCCGCTGGGCGGGCCGCTGCAGCTGGTGCTTGCGCGGCTGCCGGACGGTGTCGCGCTCGACAATGCCAGCGGCCTGCACGACGGCGCACCGTACATCACGTTCGGCGCCGGCGGCCTCGCCGCCGGCGCCTCGGTCACGGTGCCGCTGGTGTACAGCAATCCCGGCAAGGTGGCCATCAGCTACACCAATTCCGTCCATGTCGGACTTTTTTGAGATCGAGGGAACCCCATGATGCAAAACCTGAAGAATCGTCTCGCCTTGTGCCTGGCCGCGCTGGCGCTGCTGGCCAGTCACGCCGTCCATGCACTGCCGACGTACCATGTCAGCGTCGATACCCGCGGCTTTGCCGGTGAAGCCCTGCTGGACTTGACCTTCCTGGCCAACGCCGGGGCGACGCCGGCCAGCGCCGTGCTGGACAACTTCAGCGGTGCTTTCGGCGCCACGTTCGATGCCTCGCCGTACGTCGCCGGTACGATCCCGGCCGGGGTCGTGCTGGGCAACCGGAACGGCGGCGACTACCTGACCCAGTATGTCCGGCTGGGCGGCTGGCTCAGCTTCGATATCCGATTCGGCGGCGCCTTCGCCACCACGGAGAACATCGATGCCTCGCTGTTCGCGGCAACGCTGTACAACACCGGACTGACCGGCCATATCGGCGATGCCGGCAGCCTCGTCGAGTTCGCGCTGTTGCCCCAGGTCGATGGCATTCCGGGCGGGATCGACGTGACGGCGAGCGCGCTGGCGAGCGTCACCGAGGTGTCGCCGGTCCCCGAACCGTCCATGCTGCCGATGGCATTGACCGGCCTGGGCCTGCTGGGACTGCACCGGCGCAGGCAATCGAAGACAGTTCGCAAGCGGTAGGCGGCATCGGCACCGGCGAACGCGCGAAGCGGCCGTATTTCCTTGTTTCCGGCCGCACCCCATACCGACCTTCGTCAATTGAAAGAAGGGGCGGCGGAAGCGGCATCGAGCTGCGCGCGCAGTTTCGCCATCAGCGCGGTTTGTGCTGCCTTGTCCATTGCATCGAGCCGCGCCGCATGCATGCTGCCCGCCGAATCGTGCAGTCCGATCCGCACCGTGGTCGCGGCACCGGGCGAGCCAACGCTGGCCGGGCAGGTGGCCACGACCACGGCATCGCCGCGCCGCCACACGAGCGCTACCTCGGCCGCGCCGGATTCGGCGCGGCCGAGGCCGATACTGTCCGGCAGGCCCCATTTTTTCACAACGGCGGCGCGAAACGCCGCCAGCGCGTGCGTCATTGCCCGCGCCGGCGGCTGCCTGACGAAAATCACGCCCACCAGCACGGGCCTTGCGTCGTCGAACAGGTAGATCGCCTGGTCGATGAATGGCGTGCCCGTCTTTTCGAACATCACCTTGGCATGCCCGCTGTTGTCGTCCCGGAAGCCAGCCTTCGCCGCGGGACGCGCCCGCTGCAGTTCCTCCTGCGTCATGCCCAGTACCACGGTCCGGAATGCGTCCGGCATCAGGCCATTGGTAGCGGGCATTTGTCCCGCGGCTGTATCGCTATGCCGGCCCGCAAGCGGGAGCGCCGCGCCGACGGCAAGAATTGCCCGCAGCGCGAGGCGCCGGGACATGAAGCAGCGATGGATGTTGGCGTGCATTGCGGTCATTCCGGGAAGCGCGTTCAGCGCGCCTGGGCCTTGATGGCAGCCCGCACCCGGTCACCGTTCAGCGCCATGTCCACCGAACCCGATTTCATCGGGTTGTCCAGTGCGAAGGTGCCAGGGCCGGTCTGGTGCACCACGTCGCGCCAATGACGGCTGGACGCGGTTTCGGTAAAGAAGATCACCGCCCGGGAGCCGTCGACCAGCACGTAGTCGACACTGCGCGCCGCGGTCAGGCTGTTGTAGGTCGCGATCTTCCTGTGGGCCGGCGCGGCTTCATGGGAGGCCTTCAGCAGCGCCTGCGCGTCGGGCCGCAGGCAGGCCAGGTAACGCCCCAGTGCGCCCGGCTCGAGGCCTTCGCGCGATGTGCAGGCGGCGTAGAACGACATCAGCGCTGCTGTCGGGCCGCTGTCGGCGGGACCCGGCACGATGCGCGCGCGCAGCGCCAGCCGCCCTTGCGTGCCCTGGTCGTCCAGCACCACGGTGCGAGACGGAACGTTCGCCAGCGGCTGCGCTTTCTGTACGTCCCGGTTCGCGTTGCGGAAGGCGGACAGCACCAGCGGCACCAGCGATCCGGCTTCCTGTTGTTCCGAAAACAGCCAGCGATCACCGGTCTTCCTGAAGGTCAGCACGCGCCATTCGGCGGGAGGCGGCGGCTTGAGCGGTACCAGCATCGCGCCCGACACCGCCAGCGGCGGCTCCGCGGTGAAGGCGCCGAAACGCTCGAACGAGGCGAACATGCGCAGGCAGTGGGCCGGCCGGTCGCCCGGGCCCAGCCTGTAGGCGCCCGCATCGACATGGTTCATCGCCCTATTGCAGTCGCGCGACTTGACGGCGCCCAGGAAGGCTGCGCTGGCATCGGCTGCCGCCCGGCTGTCGACAGGGCTGCCGGGCAGCGCGGTGCGCGCCAGCAGCACGGTATCGCCGCTGGCCGGTGCGCCCGGCGCCGGCGCCAGCACCAGCGCGCGCTCCGCCGCCGCGCCGGACGCGCCTTGCGCCGTGGCTCCAGCGGCCAGGAGAGCAATGTACAGCATTGATTGCATGACGTGATCCTCGGTCGACGATGGGGAGTGGGCCCGCTATGCCTGTCTGCGATTGCCGGCGGGGCAGAAACCGGCGGACCCGGCATGTGCTACGGAGCGCCGGCAGGGCCTGCTCGTAATCCAGTGCGGCCTCGGCGCCTGCGCGATGAAGAAGCGGCAAGCGCGGAACGGAAAGTGCAAAATGGCAGAGCAATATTGATGCCAATCTACCAAGTTATTGATTTAGATCATTGCCTTGGCACGTCGGATCGTTGTTTGTAAGATTTTTCGACACTTCCTTTTACATCGAAACCGTCTCCCGCCCTGTCGGCAAGACCGCGGGCAGGTAAGCAGCACGGAACTCGGGCGGCATGCGGCGCGGCTTGCCGCTGGCGATCTCGATGCAGACGAGTTGCCAGCGCCCGCGCATGACCGTGGCGCCGTCCGCGGCGCGCACGAGCTGGAAACGGCGCTCCATCGTCAGGCGGCCATCCGTCGCGTACAGCCAGGTGCCCACCAGCAGGTCGTCGCCGAGGCCCGTCGGCAGCAGGTAATCGTAGGCCGCGCTGCCGATCGCCATCGCGCGGTTCAGCCGGCGGTATGCGGCCAGGTCCAGGCCCAGCGCCTCCGAATGCGACCAGCCGGCCTGCTCGCACCAGCGCACGTAGACGGCGTTGTTGGTATGGTCCAGGCCATCGATATCCGCCGCGGCGGGCGAGACGGGGCAGATGTGCGGATCGGGATGGTCCCAGTTCAATGGTGGCTCCAGCAGGCAAGGACGGCCATTGTAGCGTCATGGCGTTGCCCCGCCGCGTGGCGGCATGGCGGGCAGCGCCGCGCGCCAAGAAACGGTCATGCGGTACCGGTGACGCTGCGGCGGCAAGCACCTGTACAGGCCCGATCGCGAGGGCGGCGACGGCAGTCCGGCGTACGCGCGTGACTGGTTCCTCCCCACCTCCCGGAGACGGCCCGCCGCCTCAGCGCAGCCCCAGCATGCGCGCCAGGCTGTGCTCTTCGTCCGAGCGGTCCAGGCAGATGTTGCGCTCCAGCGTGGCCAGGTGGGCCTGCATCAGCGCGACGGCGCCTTCCGCGTCGCCCCGTTCCAGGCAATCGACGATCTGGCCGTGTTCGTCGTGCTCGCAGCTGGCATTGCCGGGCGGCTCGTACAGCGCCACGATCAGCGAACAGCGCGACACCAGTTCGGCAAGGTAGCCGGCCAGCACGGGGTTATGGGCCAGTTCGGCGATCTTCAGGTGGAAGCTGCTGGCCAGCCGGGCCCAGGCCGGCTGGTCGTAGCGGTGCATGGCCGCGTGTTCTTCCGCCAGCTGCGCCCGCAGCGCGGCGATGTCGCCGGCCGTCACGCGCCGGGCCGCCAGCCGCACGATCGCCGCTTCCAATGCCTGGCGCGCCTCGAAGATGGCCCGGGTCTCCTCCGGCGTCGGGGTGGCGACCACCGCGCTCTGGTTCGGGCGCAATGCCACGATGTGGTCGTGGGCCAGCTGCTGCAATGCCTTGCGCACGTTCGCGCGGCTCACCTTGAACAGCTTGCTGAGCACCGCTTCCGGAAGCCGGGTGCCGGGGGCGAGGCGCTGGTTCATCACGCCTTCGTAGACGGACTGGTAGATCCGCGTTTCGATATCGCCGCTGCCGCGGCGGCCGCCGGCGGGAACGTCGTCCGGTTCCGGCAATGATGTATCGATGCCGCGATGCAGCGGATTGTCGGGGTCCGCGTCGGCGTCGGCGTCGGGGAATGGGGGCATGTGCTTCATCGTGTAGGTTGGACAGGCCGCCCGGCACGCTGGCCGGACGGCGATTCGTCAGAGCGCCGCGGCGACCTGGATCGCCAATTTTACCAATGCGGCATCGCTGCCGGCGGGCCCCACCAGCGAGATGCCGAGCGGCAGGCCGTCGTCGCCGGCAAACGGAATGCTCACCTGGCACAGGCCGCCGATGCCGGCGATGCAGGTGATCTGCAATGTGCGCATGCGCAGCGCGTCCACCGCGCTGCCGCTTGCGTCCAGTGCCGGTGCCACGCCCGCCGCGGACGGAATGACCGCGACGGCGTCGTCGCCGAACAGGCCGCGCACATGGGCGCGGATCTCGTGCACGCGGGCCCATGCCGCGCGCGCCGCGTCGTCGCCGATCCCGGCCGCGCCTTGCCAGCGCGCGGCGATGGCCGGGGAAAACACGGGTTGGCTGGCCGTGATCCACGCACCGTGGGTTTGCCAGGCTTCGTGACCGCCGGCGGTGGCATAGGCCTGGCGCCAGTCGTCCAGCGTTTCGTCGCCGCGTGGCAGCGTCAGGAGCGCCGGTGCGGCCTCCAGCAGGCGCGTGGCGATGGCCAGCACTCGCGCCAGCGGCGCCGCGAAGGCGGGGTCCGCCAGTCCGCACACCGCCTCGGGATACAGCACGCGGCGGAAACGGTGCGGGGACGGCGGCAGCAGCACGGCGGCCACGCGGGCGAACGTTTCCGGGTCGTGCGCCAGCCAGGTGGCGGTATCGAACGACGGGTGCAGCGGCACCATGCCTTCGCGCGGCAGCAGGCCGTGCGTGGTGCGCAGGCCCCAGAGCCCGCAGTAGCTGGCCGGCACCCGGGTGGAGCCGCCGGTGTCGCTGGCCAGTGCGAAATCGCACAGCCGAGCGGCGACCGCCGCGGCCGAACCGCTGGACGAGCCGCCGGGCACGCGGCCGGGGGCGCGCACATTGAGCGGCGTGCCGTAATGGACATTGTCGCCGTTGATGCTGTAGGCGATCTCGTCGGTCAGCACCTTGCCCACCAGCGTCGCGCCGGCGGCGAGCAGCGTGTCGACGAGCGGGGCGCTGGAGGCGGGTACCGGATTGCCGGCCAGCCAGGCCGGATTGCCCGCGCCGGTCGGGTATCCGGCGACATCGAAAATGTCCTTCACCGCGAAGCGCAGGCCGTCGAGCGGGCCGCTGGCGGTGGGGGGGATGGTGAAGCGGCCGTGCGCCACCCAGGCGTTGACGGTATCGTCGATGGGGAAAACGGCCGCGAGGGGGGCTGTCGTCATGGTCATGCGGATTCCTTGGTGGAGTGGAGCGGGGTGTGGCAGAGATCGGGACCGGAGCCGACGCGGCCGTCGGCGGCCAGCGTGTCGAGGTGCCGGCAGATCGCGCCCGGCGTGGTGAACCAGATCTCGCCCCGGTCGCGCGCGGCGGCGATGTGCGCCAGCGCGCGCCGCAGGTGGCGCAGGCGGTAGGGCTGGCCCACCAGGTAGGGGTGCAGCGCGATGCCCATCACCAGCGGCTGCCGGCGGGCCTGGTCGCGCATCTCGTCGAAGTTATCGATGATCATGTCGGCAAACGGCGCGGCATCCATCTGCCGGCCGACGAGCATCGGGATATCGTTCAGTTCCTGCGGGTAGGGGATCGACCAGAGGCGGCGGCCGGAACGGGTGCGCATCGGCAGCGGCTGGTCGTCGTGGCACCAGTTCAGCGTGTAGCTGTAGCCGGCCTCGGCGAGCAGGTCGGGCGTCAGCCGGCTTTCCGAGATCCAGGGCGACAGCCAGCCGGCGGGCGCGATGCCGCTGCCGGCCGCGATGCGGTCGCGGCAGCCGGCCAGCAGCGCCGCCTCGGCGTGCTCGCCGAATTCGGACTGGCGCGCCGCGTTGGTGTGGCCGTGGCCGATCAGTTCGTCGCCGCGCGCCGCGAACGCGGCCACCAGTTCCGGGCAATGGTCGTACAGCGCGGTGTTGACCAGCGCGCCGGTGGGCAGCGCTAGCTGGTCGAACAGTTCCAGGCAGCGCCAGGCGCCGACCCGGTTGCCGTATTCCCGCCAGCTGAAATTGAGCACGTCCGGCTCGGGCGAGGCGGGGCCGAGGCGCGCGCCGAGCCCCTCGCCGAAGGCGAAGTGCTCCAGGTTGAAACCGATATAGACGGCCAGGCCCTGACCGGCGGGCCAACGGTAGCCGGGGCGGCGGGTGATGGGGTCGTAGCCGAAGCGGCCATGGCAGGCAAGGGCGGCGAACGGTGCGGCGTCGGTTGCGAAGCCGGTGGTCGGGTCGGGGGCGCGGGTCATGGCCATGCCGCTCACGTGCCTGCTTCGCTGCCCGTTTCGCCGCCCGCGCCGGCGTCGCGCTCCAGCCGGGTCAGGAGCAATTCCGCGCTGTCGTTCCACACCTGCATCTCGGCGATCAGGCCGTGGCGCACGACGTAGCGGTCCACGTAGCGGTTGCCCTCGAAGGCGCTGCCGTCCGGCCATGCGCCATGCAGCGTGCCCAGGCTGTAGACGATGGCTTCCTCCGCGGTGGCGCCGCCGACCACCTCGATGCGTTCGAAGCGCTTCTGCACCCATGCATAGCGGCCGGCGTTGAAGGCCGCGCATTCGGCCGGGTCGCGCATGTGGCGTCCGCCGGTGAACCGTATCCGCAATTGCGGCGAGATGAAGCGCCGCGCACCGTCCGGGTCGGGAATCATCAGCGTGCGCAGATAAGTGTCGACAAGATTTGCGGCATCTCTTGCGCAGTTGGTGTCGGCGATGACTTGAATTGGTGCGTCCTGCATCGGGAATCCTCCGTTTTGCACCCACACGGGGCGGGTTGGGTTGAATGGCTCGTTCAGGATCTACTGTACGCAAGATGGATGCCAGAGTGTCGACACTTTGTATTTAATGGTGCCGACACGATATTTGAAGAAATGCCATCACCTGGCATGGCGATTGCATTGTCCTGTGGCGAACGCACTTTTTCTCTCACAGGAGTTTTCCAGCATGAACATGTCACGCAGGGTCTTCATCGCCACCGTCTCCGCTGTCGCGGCCTTCAACCTGGCAGGGCCCGCACAGGCGGCCGAGACGATCAAGATCGGGCTGGTGACCGCCCTGTCGGGACAGTCCGCGCGCTCGGGCGAAGCCATCACCCGCGGGCTCGCGGTCGCGATCGACGAGATCAACGCCGGCGGCGGTCTGCTGGGCGGGCGCAAGCTGGAACTGGTGCGCCGCGACGACGAATCGAATCCGGCCAAGGGCGTGATGGCGGCGCGCGAGCTGATCTTCCGCGAGAAGGTGGCCGTGCTGTTCGGCGGCCTGGATACGCCGGTCTCGCTGGCGGTGGTGCCGCTGGCCAACGGGGCGAAGGTGCCGTTCATGGGGGCCTGGGCGGCGGGCACGGCCATCACGAGGAACGGCGCCGAGCCCAATTTCGTGTTCCGCGTGTCGGCGGTGGACGAGATCGTCGACCAGGGCATGCTGGAGTACGGCATCAAGGCCTTCAACGGCAAGAAGTTCGGCATGATCCTCGTGAACAACCCGTGGGGCGAATCGAACGAGAAGGGCTTGCGCGCCGCGCTGCGGCAGAAGGGCCTGGCGCCGGCCGGGGTCGAGAAATTCGAGGGCAGCGACGTCGACGTGGTGCCGCAGCTGTCGCGCCTGAAGGCGGCCGGCGCCGATACGCTGTTCCTGGTCGGGAACGTGGGGCCGTCGGCGCTGGTGGTGCGCTCGCTGGAGCGCATGGGCTGGAACGTGCCCGTTGTGTCGCACTGGGGCCCGCTGGGCGGCCGCTTCACCGAGCTGGCCGGGACCGGCGCGAAGAACGTGCACTTCGTGCAGACCTACAGCTTCTTCGGCAAGCAGTCGCCGGTGGGTACCCGCGTGATCAAGGCGTTGATGGCCAAGTACCCCGACGTGAAGGGGCCGGAAAACATCACGCCGGCGGTCGGCGTCGCCAACGCCTACGACGGCATGCAGCTGGTGGCCAGGGCGATTGCCAGGGCCGGCACCGCCAATGGCGACGCGGTGCGCAAGGCCATGTACGGCATCGACGAATACGCGGGCCTGATCAAGACCTACCGCAAGCCGTTCGCGCCGGGCGTGCACGACGCGCTCACCAAGGACGACTACGTGTGGGCCCGCTTCGTGGGCGAGCGCATCCTGCCCGTGGGCGAAACCGACTGAACGCGCCACCCGGCCGGCCGCGGAGCCGGTTCCGACTCATTCTTGCAAGGAGATCTCCATGCTTTTGTCAACTTTGATCACCGGCTTCGGGCTGGGCAGCATCTACGGGCTGATGGCGCTGGGCTTTTATCTGACCTACGCCGTGTCCGGCACGGTGAACTTCGCCCAGGGCAGTTCGATGATGCTGGGCGCGGTGCTCACTTTTACCTTCGCCCAGACGCTGGGCTGGCCGCTAGTGCCCGCAGTCGTGCTGGCGCTGGCGCTGTGCGCGCTGTACGGCCTGCTGGTGGAATACATCGCGGTGCGGCCGTTCGTCAGCCGCGGCTCAGATGCCTGGCTGATGGGCACCGTGGCGCTCGGCATCGTGCTCGACAACGTGGTGATGGTCGCCTTCGGGAAGGAGCCGCGCAACCTGCCGTCGCCGCTGGCCGAAACGCCCTTGGCACTGGGCAGCGCCGGCCTGGGGGTGTATCCGCTGCAGGTCTTGATTCCCGTCGTGGGCCTGGCGCTGGCGGCGCTGCTGCACGCCGTATCCCGCCGCACGCGCTGGGGCACGGCCATGCTGGCCGTCACGCAGAACCGCGATGCGGCGCGGCTGATGGGCATCCCGGTGCGGGCCGTGGTCGCGGCGGCGTTCGCGCTCTCCACGCTGCTCGCGGGCGTGGCGGGCGTGCTGGTGGCGCCGCTGTTCAACGTGCATGCCGACATGGGCACGCTGTTCGGGCTGAAGGCCTTCGCGGTCGCCATCCTGGGCGGCATCACCAGCGCGTGGGGCGTGATGATCGCCGGCCTGCTGTTCGGCATCGCCGAGGCGCTGGTGGCCGCCACGCTGGGCTCGGGCTACACCCAGATCCTGATGTTTACGCTGGTGATCGTGGTGCTGGCGGTCCGCCCCAACGGCCTGTTCGGCCGCGCCCAGGTGAGGAAAGTATGAAGCGCGATGCGATGTTCAACCCGAGGGCCCGCCCGAAGAGCGCGACCGGCGCGCCGTCGCGGGTGGTCGCGCTCTTGCCCACGCTCCTGCCCGGGTCACCGACGCGGGCGGCGGCGGCGCTGGCCGTGCTGGGCGCCGGCCTGGTGCTGGCGCTGACCCTCAACGCCTACCACGTGTTCGTGCTGGCCAACGTGGCGCTGCTGGCGACCGTGGGCTTCGGCCTGAACGCGCTGATCGGGCTGACCGGCATGATGTCGTTCGGCCACGTCGGCTTCTATGCGCTGGGCGCCTACACGGTGGCGCTGCTCACCACCGGCGCGGGCTGGAGCTTCTGGCAGGCCTGGCCGCTGGGGGCCCTGGTTGCCGCCGTGTCCGGCGGGCTGCTGGCCCTGCCGGCGCTGCGCGTGCGCGGGCCCTACCTGGCCATGCTGACCATCGCGTTCGCCTTCATCGTCGAACACGGCATCGTCGAGCTGCGCGACCTGACGGGCGGGCAGAACGGCATCATGGGCATCGCCGCGCCCACGCTCGGCGGCCTGGCCGAAGGCGAGCGCGCGGTGGCCGTGCTGGCCCTGGTCACGGCGGCGGCGTCGCTGTGGGCGTATGCGCTGCTGTCGCGCGGCACCTGGGGCACCGCCATGCGGGCGGTGCGCGACAGCGAAACGGCGGCCGAGTCGCTCGGCATCGATCCGCTGCGCGTCAAGATGGCGGCCTTCGTTTTCTCCGCCGCGCTGGCCGGCTTGGCGGGCGGCCTGTTCGCGCCGCTGTCGGGCTTCGTCACGCCCGGCAGCTTCAATTTTTCGCTGTCCATCCTGTTCGTGCTGGTGGTGATGATCGGCGGCGCCGGTTCCGTCGCAGGGCCACTGATCGGCGCGGCCGTCGTCGGGCTGCTGCCGGAATGGCTGGCCAGCCTGGAGGAATACCGGCTGCTGTGCTTCGGCGCCTTGTTGCTGGTGGTGCTGCTGGTCGCGCCGGGCGGTGCCGTGGGCATGCTGGCCGCGCTGGCGCGCCGCGTGCGTCCCGCCGCCGGCGCGGCACGGCTCCCCGCCGATATGCCGGACACTGCAAACGCGGTGGCGGCGCGCGAACGCCAGCCCCTGCACGCCGACCAGCTGGTCATGGTGTTCGGCGGCCTGCGCGCGGCGTCCGGTGTCAGCCTGACCGTGCAACCCGGCATGCTTGCCAGCCTGATCGGCCCGAACGGGGCGGGCAAGTCGACCGTCATCAACATGCTCACCGGCTTCTACCGTCCCACCGAAGGCACGATCACGGTCGGCGGCGTGGCGGCCGGCGGCCTCCCGGCCTTCCGCATCGCCCGCGCCGGCGTGGCGCGCACCTACCAGACGTCGCTGCTGTTCGGTTCCCTGAGCGTGCTCGACAACGTGGCGCTGGGCATGACGCGAGGGCGGCTCGGCGGCTTCCTGGGCCGCGCGCCGTCCGCGGCGCCGGCCGCGCGCGAGCAGGCCGTGCGGCTACTGGCTTTCTGCGGCTACCGCGGCGGCCTCGACACCCCGGCGGCTGGCCTGGCGCACGTGGACCGCCGGCTGGTGGAAATCGCCCGCGCGCTGGCCACCGATCCGGACATCCTGCTGCTGGACGAACCGGCCGCCGGCCTGTCGCGCGAGGACAAGGACCGGCTGGCCGACCTGCTGACCCGCGTGGCGCGTGCCGGCGTCGGCGTGCTGGTGGTCGAACACGACATGCCGCTGGTGATGGGCATCTCGGACCGGATCGTGGTGATCGATGCCGGCAAGCCGCTGGCCGAGGGCACGCCCGCCGAGATCCGGGAAAACCCGGAAGTACGGCGCGCCTACCTGGGCCAGGGCGAGGGCGGGCCCGCCCTGGTGGCGGCCGGCGGACCCCGCGCCGCCGTGGGTGCCGAATTGCTGGGCATCGGTGCGCTGAGCGCGGGCTATGGCGCGGCGCCGGTGCTGCAGCAGGTCGATATCCAAGTGCGCAAGGGCGAACTGGTGGCGCTGCTGGGCGCCAACGGTGCCGGCAAGTCCACGCTGATGCGCGCGCTGGCCGGGCTGCACCGGCCGGTGCTGGGCGGCATGCACCTCGACGGCGTGGCGCTGGAAGACCTGAACGCCGAGCAGGTGGTGCGGCAGGGGCTGATCCTTGTGCCGGAAGGGCGCCAGGTGTTTCCCGAGCTGTCCGTGCTGGACAACATCCGGCTCGGCGCCTTCCGTTGTCCCGACGGGGCGGGGGGCCGGCTGCAGGCCATGCTGGAGCGCTTTCCCCGGCTGCGCGAGCGCGCTCACCAGCGCGCCGGGCTGCTGTCCGGCGGCGAGCAGCAGATGCTGGCGATCGCCCGGGGGCTGATGGCGCAGCCGCGCTTGCTGCTGCTGGACGAACCGTCGCTCGGCCTGGCGCCGAAGGTGATCGAGGACCTGTTCGCGGTGCTGGACCGCCTGCGCGGCGAGTCGCTGACCATCCTGCTGGTGGACCAGATGGCGTCGCTCGCGCTGGCGCTGGCCGACCGCGCGTACGTGCTGGAAGGCGGCAAGGTCGTCGCGCAAGGCACGGCGGCCGACATCGCCGCGGACAGCGCGCTGGCCAGGGCCTACCTCGGCGGACACTGATTTTTACAGGGAGCCCAATGAAGCACCACATCAACCTGCCGGCGGTGCACGCCGAAGTGGCGGCGGCGTTCGCCCGCTACGAGCGCGCGCTGACCGGCAACGACACCGCCGTGCTGGACGAACTGTTCTGGCACAGCGGCCACACCATCCGCTATGGCGCCACGGAGAACCTGCACGGCTACGCCGCCATCCAGGCCTTCCGCAAGCTGCGCCCCTCGACGGGGCTCGAACGCAGCTTGCGCAACACCGTCATCACCACCTATGGCAGCGACTACGCGACGGCCAACACCGAGTTCACCCGCCCCGGCTCGCAGGCGGTCGGCCGGCAGAGCCACACCTGGCTGCGCACGGCGCAGGGCTGGCGCATCGTCGCCGCCCACGTGTCCCTGCTCAATCCGCGGCCCGGGTTGCCGCCTGAACCGTTGCCCGAGCCGGCGCCGGAGGCACCCGATGCCGCGTAGCCGCACCTGCACCGGCGGCATGGTCAGCGCGCCGCACCACCTGGCCGCGCAGGCCGGCGCCGGCATCCTGCGCGAAGGCGGCAACGCCATCGAGGCCATGGTGGCGGCCGCCGCGGCCATCGCGGTGGTCTACCCCCACATGAACGGCATCGGCGGCGACGGGTTCTGGCTGATCGCCGAACCGGGCCGGGAACCCGTGGCGATCCGCGCCTGCGGCCCCGCCGCCGGCCTGGCCAACGCCCGCTTCTACACGGACCATGGCGACACGGCCATCCCGACGCGCGGGCCGCGCGCCGCGCTGACGGTGGCCGGCGCGATCGGCGGCTGGGACGAGGCGCTGCGCCATGCCCGCGCCGCGGGCGGCCGCATGCCGCTGGCGCGCCTGCTGGCCGACGCCATCGGCCACGCCCGCGCGGGCGTTCCCGTCACGGAATCGCAGGCGGCGTTGACGGCCTCCAAATGGAGCGAGCTGTCGGCGCAGCCCGGCTTTGCCGCCACCTATGCGCCGGCCGGCCCTCCCGCGCTGCACGCCATCCTGCGCCAGGGCGCGCTGGCCGCCACGCTGGCTTACCTGGCCGAAGCGGGGCTGGACGACTTCTACCGGGGCGACGTGGCGCGCGCGCTGGCTACGGGCCTTGAATGTGCGGGCAGCCCGCTGCGCCTTGACGACCTGGCCGCGTTCCGCGCACGCACGCTCGCGCCGCTGGGCGTACAGCTGCGCTCCGGCCGGGTCTACAACCTGCCACCGCCAACGCAGGGCGTGTCGTCGCTGATGATCCTGGCGCTGTTCGACCGGCTTGGGGTGACGCGGGCCGACGGGCACGCGCACGTGCATGGCCTGGTGGAGGCGACCAAGCGCGCCTTCATCCTGCGCAACGCCCACGTGGGCGACCCCGGGCGCATGCCGTTCGATCCGGCGGACTGGCTGCGCGAACCCGTGCTGGCGCGCGAGGCGGCGTCGATCGACATGGCGCGCGCCGCGCCGTGGCCGCACCCGGCCCGGCCGGGCGATACCGTCTGGCTGGGCGCGGCCGACCGCGAGGGCCGCGTGGTCAGCTACATCCAGAGCATTTTCTGGGAATTCGGCAGCGGCGTGGTGGCCGGCGATACCGGCGTGCTGTGGCAGAACCGCGGCGCCAGTTTTACCCTGGAGGAGGGCCCCAACGCGCTGGCGCCCGGCCGCCTGCCGTTCCATACCCTCAACCCGGCGCTGGCGCGGCTGGCCGACGGCCGCACGCTGGCCTACGGCACCATGGGCGGCGAGGGCCAGCCGCAAACCCAGGCGGCGCTGTTCACGCGCCACGTGCTGTACGGGCAGGACATGCAGGCCGCCATCGACGCGCCGCGCTGGCTGCTGGGCCGCACGTGGGGCGCGGCTTCCACCAACCTGAAGGTGGAAGCGCGCATGGCGCCGGACGTGGTCGAGCAGCTGGTCCGGGGCGGGCACGACGTGGAACTGGTGGGCGACTGGGAAGACATGATGGGCCACGCCGGCGCCGTCGCCTTCCATCCCGGCGGCGTGATCGAGGCGGCCACCGATCCGCGCGCCGACGGCGCCTGCGCCGGAGCATGAGAATGCAGCGGCGCTGTACGGCGCTGCAGCAGCAGTAAACGACTGGCCGATAACGAAAAAAAGCCCCCGGACCTGAGTCCGGGGGCTTTTCGCATGCAGCGGGGAATGCGGCTCAGTGCGCGTGCGCGCCCGATGCGCCGATGCCCGTTTCCGAACGTACTTCCTGCGCCTCGAAGCCGGCCTTGTCGATGGCGGCGCGGGCGCTCTTGTCGGTCACCGAGAACAGCCAGATGCCGACGAAGCCGACGGTCATCGAGAACAGCGCCGGCGACGTGTACGGGAAGATCGCTTCGGCGTTGTGGAACACATCGACCCACACCGATTTCGACAGCACGGTCAGGCCGACGGCGGTGATCAGGCCGAGGAAGCCGCCGACGGTGGCGCCGCGGGTGGTGCACTTGCTCCACAGGACCGACATGAACAGCACCGGGAAGTTGGCCGAGGCGGCGATGGCAAAGGCCAGCGACACCATGAAGGCCACGTTCTGCTTCTCGAACACGATGCCCAGCAGCACGGCGATGACGCCGAGCACGATCGTGGTGAACTTCGACACGCGCAGTTCGCTGCCCGGCGCAGGCTTGCCCTTCTTGATCACGGTGGCATACAGGTCGTGCGACACGGCCGAGGCACCGGACAGCGTGAGGCCGGCCACCACCGCCAGGATGGTCGCGAAGGCCACGGCCGAGATGAAGCCGAGGAAGACGTCGCCGCCGACGGCGCTTGCCAGGTGCACGGCCGCCATGTTGTTACCGCCCAGCAGTGCGCCGGCGGCATCCTTGAACACCGGGTTGGTGCCGACCAGTACGATCGCGCCGAAGCCGATGATGAAGACCAGCACATAGAAGTAGCCGATCCACGTGGTGGCCCACAGCACCGACTTGCGCGCTTCCTTAGCGCTCGGCACGGTGAAGAAGCGCATCAGGATGTGCGGCAGCCCGGCGGTGCCGAACATCAGCGCCATGCCGAACGAAATGCCGGAGATCGGATCCTTGATGAAGCCCCCCGGACCCATGATCGCGTCGCCCTTGGCGTGCACTTCCACGGCCTTGCCGAACAGCTTCGACGGGCTGAAGTCGTACAGCGCCAGCACGGCGAACGCCATGTAGCTGGTGGCGCCGAGCAGCAGCACGGCCTTGATGATCTGCACCCACGTGGTGGCGGTCATGCCGCCGAACAGCACGTACACCATCATCAGCACGCCCACCAGCACCACGGCGATCCAGTAATCGAGGCCGAACAGCAGCTTGATCAGCTGGCCGGCGCCGACCATCTGGGCGATCAGGTAGAACAGCACCACGACCAGCGTGCCGGACGCGGCGAACATGCGCACCGGCTTCTGGGCGAAGCGGTAGGCCGCCACGTCGGCGAAGGTGAACCTGCCCAGGTTGCGCAGGCGTTCGGCCATCAGGAACGTGAGCACGGGCCAGCCGACCAGGAAGCCGATCGCATAGATCAGGCCATCGAAGCCGCTGGCGAAGACGGCGGCGGAAATGCCCAGGAAGGACGCGGCCGACATGAAGTCGCCGGCGATCGCCAGGCCGTTCTGGAAACCGGTGATGCCGCCGCCGGCCGTGTAGAAGTCGGAGGCCGAGCGGGTGCGCTTGGCGGCCCATTTGGTGATGAAGAGGGTGCCCAGCACGAATGCCGCGAACATCGAGATCGCGGTCCAGTTGGTGGCCTGCTTGGTGGACTGGCCGAGGTCCGGCGCGGCCAGCGCGGCGCCGGCGAAGGCCAGGAACGCCAGCGCGGCGGCGGCATGGAGAACCGGGCGGGATTGCAGGCGGGCGATCATGCGCGCACCTTCGTCGGCTCTGGCGCCTGGCCGGGAGCAGTGGGCTGCTGGCCGGCTGCCGCGTTCCGGTGGATCGCATCGGTCAGCGCATCGAATTCCCGGTTGGCGCGGCGCACGTAGATCGCCGTGACCGCGACAGTGAACAGGATCACGAACAGGCCGAGCGGCACGCCGCGCGACATGACCCCGTCGCCGATCTTGGCGGCCATGAATTCCTTGTCGAATGCGTTCAGGGCGGTGAAGCCGTAGTAGGCGATCATCACGGCCCAGGTCAGCTTCCAGCCGTAGGCGGAACGGGTCTTGACCAGCTTCTGGTAATTGGGGTCGCTCTTGACCCGCCGTACAACATCTTGTTCCATCTTTGTCTCCAGTCGTTTTATTGGATGCGGCTTTTCCAAAGCAGCTGATGGAGATCCTAAGCGCCGTTACTTACCATATGCTTACGCTGAACAAGTTACGGCCTGGGCGCGGCGCCCGGGCTGGGGGCCGGTCGGCATGGTGCACGTGCTCTGCATCCGGGTACGACGCCGGCACTGCCGGCACCCCTCATGCCGAGTCGCGCGGCACCAGCCCTCCGGTGAACCGCTTGCGGTACGGCGCCGCACCGGCGCCGTCGAGCTGGGCCTGCAGGCACTCCATGGCGGCCACGCCGATCGCGGCGACGTCCTGCCTGAACGTGGTCAGCGGGGGATGGAGGTAGGCGGAAATCGGCAGGTCGTCGTGGCCGACGATGGCCAGGTCCTTTCCCGGCTCCAGGCCGAAACGGCGGCACGCCGACATCGCGCCGATCGCGAGCCTGTCGGTGCCGCAAGCCAGCGCGGTGACGCCGGCGCGCTTCCACGCGCCGCCGGCGAGCCAGTCGAGCACATGACGGAACCCGAATGCTTCGAAATCCCAGGATGGCTGCGCGCCGGCAGGCACGAAATGCGGCGCCATGCCGGCTTCCGCCATCGCTTCCAGGTAACCGGCACGCCGTTCTTCCGGCGACGGATGGGCGACCGGCGGCGCGCCCAGGTAGGCGGGCGTGTGGCCGCGGCCGAGCAGGTAGCGCGTCAGCATCGCCATGCTCTGCCGGTTGTCGTTCATCACGTAATTGCAGTCTTCATGCACGTAGCTGTCCAGGTAGACGATGCGCATTTCCTGTTCCAGCCGCAGCAGCAGGTCCAGGTTGTTCCGGGAGGCGACCGCGGTCAGCACTACGCCCGCCACCTTCATCGAGCGCATCGTCATCAGCGCGGCCGCCTCCGCGGCAGGATCGTTGTAGGAACACTGGATGATCACCTCCATGCCCAGTGCCCTGGCCTTTTCTTCGATCGCGCGCAGGGCTTCGGCGAAGAACGGCTCGCTGATCACCGGAAGAATCACGCCGACGATCCGCGATCGCCCCCTGACCAGGCTGACCGCATGGGGGTCGGGCACATAGTCGAGTTCGCGGCATGCGCGCTCGATACGGGCCAGGGTGTCCGCCTTCAGGCCCTCGCGGTCGTTGAAATACTTCGATACCGTGGCGCGCGATACCCCGGCCAGCGCGGCGACATCGTGCATCGTTACCGGTCCACGGGACTCCTGGCTGCGCGGAGCGGGTGCGGCACTGGCCTTCTTGACAGTCTTCATCAGTAAGTTTACTCGTGTAAAGTTCTCGCTCGGGCAGCGCCCCGAAAGACTTCTGCACGCGCATGGGCGGGCCAAGCGGCGCCGCGAGCGCGCCTCATCATAGCAAAAATACCCGGCTGCAATAAGAGTGCCTGTCGTCCGGGCGTCGGTGCGACCAGGCGCCTTCCAATCGGCGTCGTTGCCTGCCGTCTGCTGCACTTTTCGCACGACGTTGCAAGCGAAATCCTCCCGGGATTGTTGTTAAAAAATCTGTTGACGCTGAAAAGTCGACACGTGTAAAGTTTGTGTGTGACGACAGATCACGACAAGAGCAGCGTGCCGCTCAGCGGTACCGAAAGCCGGCAGCACATCGACGTGCCTGCCGCTCGCACTCAATACAACCGGAGACATCCCGATGACCAGAAACCACGTGTTCGCCCGTAGCGCACCGATCGACGTATCCCTCGTCAGGCAGGCATGGGCGGCGCGGCCGCCCGAGCCCGCCGGCGCCATGCCCGGCTAGGCCCCGGCCTGCCTGTGCCCGCGACAGAGCCTTCCGGCTTGCCGCAGGGCAGGGCACATAACCAGTCCCGATACAGGCAACCTGCCGCGTCCGTCAAGGCGCGGCAGGACGGGACCCGCTTTTGCCGCACGTTCGCGAGCCGCCAAAGAATGCGGGCCTTGCGCAGACACAACAATCAGGAGACATCATGCTCATGAAGCACACCGCGCTGGCGCTGCTCGCGCTCGCATCGGCTTTTCCCGCCGCCGCCCTGGAACACACGGAGTATTTGCGCGCCAACGCCGCGGTCAATTCGGAGGAAGGCGGCCAGACCTGCTTTGGCCTGGCCGGCGCGGGTTCGAAGTACCGGCTCGGCAACGAATGCGGCGTCTACGGCGAACTGCTGCTCGGCCAGCGCCTGCATCGCGGCGGCGACGGCATGGAGGTCAAGGGATATGCGATGCTAAACCTGGGCAACAACGCCGCGTCCAGCAATGCACGGCGGCCGCAGGGTGGCTGGACCGTCGGCTTGCCACAGGCCTACCTCGCGATGGAGAACGTGTCCCGTCTCGGCGGTGCGACGCTGTGGGCCGGGCGGCGCTATTACAAGCGCGAATCGACGAACATCACCGACTTCATGTACTGGAATCCGTCCGGCCTGGGGGCCGGCATCGAGAACGTGCCGGTCGGCGAAATGCGGTTCAGCTATGCTTTCCTGAACGACGACCGGCAGACCATGCCGAACATGCGGGACGGCGATACCGCCAGCCGGCACGACTTGCAGTTGCGCGGCTGGAAGGTCAACCCGGGCGGAGCGCTGGAGTTCGGCCTGGCGCTGATTCGCGGCAACGGCCAGGGCGACCGCCATGGCGGCTCGATGCTCACCGTGCAGCACCGGCAGCGCGCCCTGGCCGGCGATGGCGAAAACCGCCTCGTACTCCAATGGGGAACGGGGGCCGGCGCGGACAACGGCGCGACCGGCGATACCGGCAACGGCAGCGATGTGCATCGCCTGCGCATCGTCGAAGGCTGGCATGCGCAGGTGACCAGGCGGCTCGGCGGCGAATTCGTCGCGGTGTGGCAACGCGACACGGCGCACGATTCCGCGAAGGCCAGGACGTGGGCCAGCGTGGGCGGGCGCGTGTCGTATGGCCTGTCCGACCATGTGAAGCTGCTGACCGACATCGGCCATGACCGGGTGGCGCCGGAACGGGGCGCTGCGCGGCGGCTGACCAAGTTCACCGGCGCCGTCGCGATGTCTGCCGGCCCCGGCTACTTCGAGCGCCCCGAACTGCGGCTGTTCTTCACGCACGCGCGCTGGAACGACCCGGCGCGCGCCGCGGCGGCCGAAGGCGATCCGCTGTCCGCGACCGGGATCTTCGGCAAGGCCCTGAGCGGCTTCACCGTCGGCGTCACGTACGAAAACTGCTGGTAAGGGATGGCCGGCGGCGATTGCGTGCCGCAGGCGAGGGGGTTCGCCTTCACGCCGCCGGGTGCCGCCGCCTCGACGCGGCTTTCAGTGAGCCGCTTTCAGGAAGGCGCCTTCGAGAGGCAGCTTGCAGGGAGCAGCTTTCAGGGAGCAGCTTTCAGGACGCAGCTTTCAGGAAGCAGCTTTCAACGAGCGCCTTTCACTGACCTTTCGGCCGGCGCGGAATGCGCGGGAAGTGCTGGACGTCGTTGAGGCTGGACGTCGTTGAGGCTGGAACGTTGTTGGTGCCGGTATATTTCCCGACCGCCGGCGCCGGTAGTAACGCCTCTGTGGGCATTATTTTGCTTGTCTCCTCGTTCTCCACAAGCAGACAAACATTGTAGATTTTCAGGGCAAATGAGGTTTGATTTAGCTCAATAACTTCAAAACGAAGCCCGGCAAGTCCAGTTTGCAATGTTCCTTTCCCGGCGCTAGCGGAAATCCTCCGCCACCAGGCCGTACTTTTGCATCTTGTGATACATGGTCTGCTTGGGCAGGCCGAGTACCGCGCAGGCGGCGCCGACGTTGCCGCCCGCGTTGCGCAGCTCCAGTTCGATCAGCGCGCGTTCGAACGCGCCGACCTGGTCCGCCAGCGAGGCTGGCGCGGTGCCGGCGGCATCGGCGTTGCCCGCGGCGGGAACGCCGGGCAGGGCGCCGCCCAGGCCCAGCACGTAGCGGTCGGCCGCGTTGCGCAGTTCGCGCACATTGCCCGGCCAGTCGTGCCGCATCAGCGCATGCATGTCCGCCGCGGGCACGGGCGGGACGGGGCGCCGGTAGCGGCGGGCCGCATCGAGCATGAAGTGCTCGAACAGCAGCGCGATATCCTCGCGCCGCTCGCGCAGCGGCGGAATCCGCAGCACGATCAGGTTCAGGCGATAGTACAGGTCGGCGCGGAACTGGCCTGCGTCAGACAACTCCTTCAGGTCCGCCTTCGACGCGGCGATCACGCGCACGTCCACCGGCAGCGGCTGGACCGAGCCCAGGCGTTCGATATAGCGCTCCTGCAGCACGCGCAGCAGCTTGACCTGCATGGCCGGCGGCAGGCTCTCGATCTCGTCCAGGAACAGCGTGCCGCCAGTTGCGTGTTCGATCTTGCCCACCTGGCGTTTCGCCGCCCCCGTGAACGCGCCGGCCTCATGGCCGAACAGTTCGCTCTCGAAGATCGTCTCCGGGATCGCGCCGCAGTTGACGGCAACGTAATGGTGGCCGGCGCGTTCGCTGAACTCGTGCAGGCAGCGCGCCACCAGTTCCTTGCCGGTGCCCGTCTCGCCATAGATCAGCACATCGGCTGGCTGGCTGGCCACCGCCAGGATCGTGCGGCGCAATTCCCGCATCGCGGGCGCGTTGCCGAGCAGCGCGGCGTCGATGCCCTGGCTGTGCGCCAGGCGCTTGCGCAGCGCGTGCACTTCGAGCTGCAGGCGGCGCTTGTCGGCCGCGCGCCGCACCACGTCGGCCAGCTGTTCGGACGAATAGGGCTTTTCGATGAAGTCGTAGGCGCCGTCGTGCATCGCCTGTACCGCCATCGCGATGTCACCATGCCCCGTGACCAGGATGACCGGCAGCTCCGGATCGATGGCGCGCGCGGCCGCCAGCAACTCCAGCCCGCTCATGCCCGGCAGCCGCACATCGCTCACCAGTACGGCGCGGCAGTGCGCGTGCAGCAGGTCGCGGGCCGGTTCGGCGCTGTCGAAACCGCGCACGGCGAATCCGGCCAGGTCCAGCGCCTGTACGCTGCCTTCGCGCACGGCCGCGTCGTCCTCGACCAGCATGATTTCTATCGCATTGATTTCTGTCTCGTCCATCATGTGTCCACCGATGCGGTCTTGAGTTCGATTATGAAGCAGGCGCCCGTATCGCTTTGTTCGGCGCGCAGGCTGCCGCCGAAGTCCCGGATGATCTGCTCCGAAATGGCAAGGCCCAGGCCGAGGCCTTCGCCCTGCGGCTTGGTGGTGAAGAAGGGCTCGAACAGGCGGGCGCGCGCCTCGTCCGACAGGCCGGGGCCGCCGTCGCGCACGCGGATCTGCACCGACCCGGGCACTTCCGTCACGCTTACCGACAGTTCGCGCCGCGCGCCGCGCTCCAGCGTGCCCAGCGCGTCGAGCGCGTTGGTCATCAGGTTGAGCAGAACCTGTTCGAGCCGGTTGATGTCGCACAGCGCGTAAATGTCGCCCTGGCTGATGTCGAGCGTGAACGCCACCTTGTCCAGTTCCAGGCGGCGCTCCACCAGTACCAGCGCGTTCGCGATCGCGGTGTGGATGGAGGCGGGCGCCAGCGCGGCGTTCGACTTGCGCGCGAAGCTTTTCAGCTTGCCCGTGATGCCGCCCATGCGCGCCACGATCTGCGAGATCTTCGCCAGGTTCTGCCTGGCTTCGTCCATGCGGCCGCGCTCGAGCAGCAGCACGGCGTTGTCGGACATGGTGCGTAGCGCCGTCAGCGGCTGGTTCAGTTCATGCGTGATGCTGGCCGACATCTGGCCCAGCACGGCCATCTTGCCGGCCTGGTACAGCTCGTTCTGCGTGCGGTGCAGCTGCTGCTCGGCCTGACGTCGCACCTCCACCTCGTCGCTCAGGCTTTGCGTCGTGCGCGCCAGCCGCGCGGTGCGTTCGGCCACCATCAGTTCCAGGTTGTCGTAGGCCTCCTGCAACTGCTCCCTGGCCTGCAGGCGCTGGAGGATGCCGCGCTGGCGCTGGCGCAGGTACAGGAACAGCAGCAGCAGGAAGCTGTACGCCATGCAGGCGAACAGCGCGGCCGCGCGGGCGTTGGCGCGCGCCTGGCTCAGGTCCGACAGGTAGGTGTATGTCCAGTTGCGCGGCGCCATCGAGCGCGTTTGCGCCAGCAGCGGCGGCGCGCCGTCGCCGATGGCGACCACGCGCGTGCCGTCGGCGCGCGCTTCGTCACGGCGCAGGGGCAGGGCGGGCAGCGGCAGGCGGTGATACTGGCGTGTCTGTTCCAGATGGGCGCGCACGCTGCCGGACAAGGGGCGCAGCGTGTGGTATTTCCAGGCCGGTGCGGAGGACAGGAACACCACGCCGTTGGCGTCGGCCAGCATCACCTTGTCCGCGCCCTGCACCCAGCCGCGTTCCTGCTCCTCGATGTTCACCTTCACCACCGCCACGCCCAGCATGCGGCCGTCGCGGTGGACGCCGCGAGCGTAGAAGTAGCCCGGCTCGCCGCTGGTGGTACCCACGCCGTAGAAGCCGCTCGGGCGGCCGCGCAGCGCGTCCCGCAGGTACGGCCTGAAGCCGATGCTGTCGCCGACGAAGCTGTCCTTCTGCCGCCAGTTGCTGGCCGCCAGCGTGCGGCCCCGCAGGTCGACGATATAGATGATGCGCGAACCGGCCTGCCTGCTCAGCCGCTCCAGGTAGCCGTTCACTTCCTGCCGGCGCGCGCTGTCCCCGGGATGCTCCAGCAGGGCCAGCACATCCTTGTCCAGCTCCAGCATGTGCGGCAGGAAGTCGTATTTGTCGAGCAGGTTTTCCAGGCTGGCCGCGTACACTTCGAGGCGCTGCGCGCCTGCGGCGCGCAGGCGTTCCGTGCTGATCTTCTCCGTCCACCAGTACGCGGCGCAGGCGAATGCCACGCCCACCGCCAGCGCCACGCACCATGCCAGGTGCGCAGGCCGCAGGTGTGCCAGGCGCGCGAAAGGCGGCGAGGCGGCCGCCTGTGTGGCCGGGCTGGCAATGTTGTCGAACGGGGCTGGCATCCTGGCCACTATAGCAAAGCGCGGGCAAGTGTCCTGAATCAGAAATTCGTTGATTACCAAATTTGACGAAATCGTCTTGAGGCAAGGCGGAAATGCCCGGTAAGGCCGGGGCCTTTCCGGGTATTTTCAACGCAGCATCGGGGCGATTCTCGTTGAATTTGTTCAACGAATCTCTGATTCGGGACACTAGAACACGTGGCGCAATCCCAGGTTCAGTGCGGCGTTGCCGGTACCATCGTCGGTGGCGTTGCCCACCTTGAAGTCCGCGCCGTTGTCGTTGCCGATATGGCCGTAGGCCGTGTACAGGTCGGTGCGGCGCGACAGCGCGTACGTGTAGCCGACGGCGAACTGCCGCGCATCGCGCCGTGCGGCCGTGCGGTCGTCGTGCCGGATGGCGGACAGCATCACGTGGTGCGCGCCCGTCGCATAGCCCATGCCGAGCAGTGCATCGCGGCTGTCCGCGCCGCCCAGGCCGCGGGTGCGCACGTGGGCCGCGTGCGCCGTGAACGCGCCCAGCGTGTAGCGCATCGCCAGCAGCGCGTTGCTGACGTGGTCCGGCAGCAGCGCATCCTCGCGGCGATGGTGGGCCAGCACCACGGCCAGCGCGCCGGGCGCATAGCTCAGCGCGCCGCTGGTCACGCGCTTGCGACCGGCGTCTCCGGCCACCTCCCCGGCGCCGTATGCCACCTCGGCCGACCACCCGGCCACCTTCGGCGTGCCGTAAACCACGGCATTGTCCATGCGGCGGTTGCCGGCGATGATGTTCATCGCCTGGCCGGCGAATCCGTCGCAGAACGGATCGGCCACGTCGCGCAGGGCCTTGTAGTAGGGAGACAGCTGGCGGCCCGCGCTCAGGCTGCCGAACGCGCCGCTCAGGCCCACCCAGGCCTGGCGGCCGAAGAAGGTGCCGCCCTGGCCCGATGTGCCGGTGTCGATGTTGAAGCCGCTCTCCAGCACGAAGTTGGCGGACAGGCCGCCGCCCAGGGCCTCGGTGCCCTTGAAGCCCACGCGCGAGCCCGAGGCCACGCCGCTGCTGAGCATCGTGCGGTTGCCGTCGGGGGTGCCGTACTCGGCCACCAGGCCGGCGTCCACCACGCCGTAGACCTTGACCTGGGTTTGTTGTGCGTGGGCGGCCGCGCAGGCCAGTGCCAGCGCGGCGGTTGCTGCATGTTTCATGGTGTCTCCGTATTATTCTTGATTCAGGCTGCGTGGATGTGGCTGTGCTGCGCGTCATGCCCGGCGCGCGCGGGATCGGGCTCTTCCAGCGCGCCTTCCCACTTGGCCACCACGGCGGTCGCCACGGCGTTGCCGACGGCGTTCGTGGCCGAGCGGCCCATGTCGAGGAACTGGTCGACACCCATCAGCAGCAGCAGGCCCGCTTCAGGGATGTGGAACTGGGTCAGCGTGGCGGCGATCACCACCAGCGATGCGCGCGGCACGCCCGCCATGCCCTTGGAAGTCAGCATCAGCAGCAGCAGCATGGTGATCTGCGTGCCCACCGACAGGTCGATGCCGTACGCCTGGGCGATGAACAGCACGGCGAAGGTGCAGTACATCATCGAGCCGTCCAGGTTGAACGAATAGCCCATCGGCAGCACGAAGCTGGAGATGCGCCGCTGCACGCCGAACTTGTCGAGCGCCACCAGTAACTTGGGATACGCCGCTTCCGAGCTGGCGGTGGAGAAGGCCAGCAGGAACGGTTCGCGGATCAGGCCGACCAGGCGGAACACGCGCGGCCCCAGCACCAGGAAACCCGCGCCGATCAGCAGCGCCCACAGGCAGAACAGGCCCAGGTAGAAGCCGCCCATGAACTTGGCGAACGTGGCCAGGATGCCCAGGCCGTTGGTGGTAACGACCGACGCCATGGCGGCGAACACCGCCAGCGGCGCCATGTTCATGATCGCGCCGGTAATGCGCAACATCACCTGCGCCAGCTCGTCCACCACGCCCAGCAGGCGTTTGCCGGAGTCGCCCAGCGCGCCGAGCGCGGAGCCGAAGAAGATCGAGAACACCAGCACCTGCAGGATCTCGTTGTTGGCCATCGCCTCGATCGGCGACTTCGGCACCACGTGCGTGACAAAGTCCTTCAGCGTGAATGCCGCGGTTTTCAGGCCGGTGGTGGCGTCCGCGGCCGGCAGCGGCAAGCCGAGGTTCGTGCCGAGCTGGAGCAGGTTGGACAGCACCATGCCCAGTGCCAGCGATACCAGCGACGCCGCCAGGAACCAGGCGAACGCCTTCGCGCCGATGCGGCCGGCGGCCTTGCCGTCCGCCAGGTTGGCGATGCCGACGGTCAGCGTGGAAAACACCAGCAGCGCGATGATCATCTTGATCAGGCGCAGGAAGATATCCGTCACCAGCGAGATGTGGGCGGAAATGTCGCCCGTGACCTGTTTATCGGGGAACAGGGTATGACAGGCATAGCCGACCGCGATGCCGAGCAGCATCGCGATCAGGATATAGAGTGTAAGGGGGCGCTTTTTCTGCATTGCAGTCTCCGTTTTTTTAGAAACCGCGGTGGCCACCGCGGAAGGTGGCTCCTAATTAGCAAGCGCTGTGCCTGACCAGATCGAATGGCTAAGTTGCTGATTTGATTACGAAGTTTCTGGCGCCTGGGGCAAAAACGTATGAGGAATTGGACTGGCGCGCCGTGACGGGTCCGATAAATCGGACGGGGCTGTGGGAGGTTGCCGGAAATGCCGGGAACGGCGCATTGCGATGGGAAACGTTTCCGGTCAAACGGTCCCGGCCATTCCGCCGGCAGCGAGGTGATGTACAATCCGGCAACAATTCATTACAACGAGACCGGCCGAAACCATGAGGCGAGAGACTACCCATGTCGTGCATCAGGCGCGCCGCCGCCAGCTGCTGAAAGGCGCGGTGGCCGCGGCGCTGCCTGGCGCGCTGCCGGTAGCCGCCGGCGCTGCCAGGGACACCGCCGCGCCGCTGGCCGTCGGCGGCCTGCCCGTGACGTGCAACCTGACGCTGCCGATCGCCTGCGTGGCCAGGTCGAACGCCAATGCGCGCCTCGGTCTCGGTCCCGCGCCGTTCGCCTACCATAAGTTCAGCGGCTGGCCGGAGATCAAGGAATCGCTGATGACCGGCCGCATCCAGGCGGCTTACATGCTGGCGCCGCTCGTGATGGACCTGGTCGACAGCCGTATCCCGATGAAGATCGTTTCGCTCGGCCACCGCTCCGGCGCGGTGATCATGGTGCGCACCGACTCGGCGTTCCGGAACTTCCGCGACCTGCGCGGCAAGAGCGTGGCCGTGCCGAGCCGCTTCGCGGTGGACTACCTGTTCCTGCGCAAGATGCTGGCACGCGAGAACATGGTGCTGAAGGATATCCAGGTGATCGAGATGGCCCCGCCCGACATGCCTGCCGCGCTGTACGCGAAGGCGGTCGACGCCTACTGCACCGGCGAGCCGTTCGGCGCCTCCGCCCAGCGTGCCGGCTATGCCCGGCCGCTGGCCATGACGCGCGACGAATGGCGCAACTACATCTGCTGCGTGCTGACCGTGCGCGAAGACGTGATCCGCACCGAACGCCCGCTGGTGCAGGACCTGGTCGATCACATCCAGGCTTCCGGCACCTGGCTGGACCAGGGCCCGGCCAACCGCGACCGGGCGGCGCAACTTGCCGGCGGCAGGAAGTTCTTCAACCAGGATCCGAAGATCATCAAGTTCGTCATGGATAACCCGCACGACCGCGTGACCTACGGCGACCTGCGCATGATCCGCGCCGAGTTCGACGAACTGATGCAGCTCTCGGTCGAGGCGCGTACCCTGAAGCGCCCGATCGCCTTCGACCGCTATGTGGACGAAAGCTTCGTCAAGGCGGTCCGTCCGCTGAAATTGATCCTGTGAGAGCCTTGCCGTGAACCCAGCGTTGAAACGATTGATCGCATCCTTGCTGCTGTGCGCGGCCGCGGCCCAGGTCCAGGCCGGGGAGCAGGCCCGGGCACAAATCCAGGCGGGGACCCGGACCCTCAAGGCCGGCGTGTTCGACCCGCCGCGCGCCGCGCCCGACATCGCGCTGCCCGCTTCGACCGGCAAGCCGTTCCGGCTGTCCGGTTTACGCGGCAAGGTCGTGGTGCTGGAATTCGGCTTTTCCCATTGCGAGTCGGTATGCCCGGTGTCGCTGGCATCGCTCGCGCAGGCGCGCAAGCTGCTGGGCGCCGCCGCGGAGGATGTGCAGGTGCTGTTCATCACCGTCGATCCGGCGCGCGATACCGCCGCGCGGCTGCGCACGTACCTGGCGCAGTTCGACGCAAGCTTCATCGGCATCACCGGCAGCGAGGCGCAGGTCGCGCAATTGCTGAAGAACTACGGCATCAGCGCCGCCAGGCGCCCGATCGGCGGCAGCACGACGGACTACTCGATGAGCCATTCGTCCTACCTGTACTTCATCGATCGCCAAGGCATGCAGCGCGCAATGATGCCGTTCGGGCGGCCCGCCGCCGACATCGCCCACGACCTGGCGATCCTGCTCGAGCGCTGAACGATGGAACGCGTGCGAGTCTGTGGGCGGTGGTGGCTGCTGAACGCCGCCGCGGCCGTCGTCGCCGGCGCGCCGCTGCTTGCCGCCTGGGCGCCGCTGCCGGCCGGTAGCCGCGACGAGCTGTTCGAGATTCCCGCGGGTACGTGGGCACGCCGCATGGCGGGCGACAAGGTCGATATCCTGCCGTCCACCATCACCCTGACGGCCGGTGTCCGGGACATTCTCCTGCTGCGCAACAGCGATACGGTGCCGCAGGTGTTCGGCCCCGTGCTGGTCATGCCGGGCCAGGATTTCCGGCTGCCGTTCGAAACGGTGTCGGTCAACGAATTCAACTGCACCGCGCACAGCAGCGGCTCGATGAAGGTCATCGTCGAGCCGTGGCCCGCGCCGGGTATCGCGCGCCTGCGGTGGCGCATGACCCGCCTGTCCCGTTAAGAAAGGAACCCGCGACCCGTGGAAAAGTTCAACAAGGCCTGGCCTCCGATCCTGCTGATGGCGCTGCTGACGGGCGCCTGGCACTACGCCGTCGTCGCGACGCACAGCGTGATTTTCCCCACGCCGCAGCAGGTGCTGGAAGGCACTCTCGAACTGGCTCGCGACGGTACCCTGTGGCAGCACATCGGCGCTTCGCTCGGGCGCGTGGCCACCGGCTTCATCCTGGCGGTGCTGGTTGCCGTGCCCCTCGGCCTGTGGATGGGCCGCGTGAACACGGTGTACACCACGCTCAACCCGGTATTCCAGATCCTGCGGCCGATCTCGCCGATCGCCTGGATTCCGCTGGCCATCCTGTGGTTCGGCGTGGGCGACGTGTCGCCCGTGTTCCTGATTTTCCTTGCGGCCGTGTTCCCGATGATCGTGCAGACCGCGAACGGCGTGCACACGATCGAACAGCGCTACCTGCATGCGGCACTGAACTTCGGTGTTTCACGCCGCAAGATGTTCCGGCAGGTGGTGATCCCGGCGGTGCTGCCGGATATCGTGGTGGGCATGCGCATCAGCCTGGGCGTGGCGTGGCTGGTGGTGGTGGCGGCCGAGATGATCGTGCGCGGCTCGGGGCTGGGCTTCATGATCATCGACGCGCGCAATGCCGGCAACCGCTACGACCTGGTCATCGCCGCGATGGCCATCATCGGCATCATCGGCCTGCTGCTGGACGTGGCGATGCGCCGGCTGGAAGGGTTGAACTCGGTAAGGTGGCGCTATGGAAAATAAAATCGTGATCGACGATATCCGCAAGGGCTTCGCCAAGGGCGGCGCGACCTTGCCGGTGATCGATGGCCTGGACCTGGCGGTGGGCGATGGCGAGTTCGTCGCCATCGTCGGCCCGTCGGGGTGCGGCAAGTCGACCCTGATGAAGATCATCTCGGGCTTCGAGCCGCCCGACACGGGCAGCGTGCGCATCGATGGCACGGCGCTGCGCGGGCCGGGGCCGACGGGCATCGTGATCTCGCAGCATGGTTCGGTGTTCCCGTGGCTGACGGTGCAGGAAAACCTGATGTTCGGGCTGAACACGGGCGGCGCGGCCGAAAAACGCCGGCTGGCCGACCACTATGCCGACATGGTGGGCCTGAAGGGCTTCGAGCAGGCCTACCCGCGCGAACTGTCCGGCGGCATGCTCAAGCGCGTGGAGATCGCGCGTGCACTGGTCGTCAAGCCCCAGATCCTGTACATGGACGAGCCGTTTTCAGCACTCGACGCCCTGATGAACCTGCATATGCGTAACGAACTGCTGCGCATCCTGCAGGAAGAACGCCACACGGTCGTGCTGATCACCCATGACGTGGAAGAGGCGTTGTACCTGGCCGACCGCATCATGGTGCTGTCGCCGCGGCCGGCGAGGATCCGCAGGAGCTTCACTGTCGGCGAGCCGCACCCCCGCAAGCTGTCCAACCCCGGCCTGCAGCGGATGAAGGACGACATCCTCGCCGAACTGGGCCTGACGACCTGACGGCGCCAACGCCGCCGGCCGATCCAGCGCTCATTCCCAGGCCCGCGCCGCCGACCGGTGGATGGTCCACGTAAAGCCGGCCCCCACCGACACGCCGCCGCGCTTGCGGAACAGCGGGCTGTCGCGGTTGGCCGCGTGGCTGTGGTTGTCGTAGCGGGTGAACCCGAACACGCGCCAGTCCGGCGTCAGCCGCCGCGACAGGCTCAGCCCGAGCCGCGTCATCATCAGCCCGCCATCGGCCGCGTAGGCCGGGCGTGCGGCGGTCGCATACCGCGGCGCCACCTCGTAGAAGTAGGCATTCAGGCGGGCATTGCCGAACACAGCGCCCACGCTGGCATCGGCCTGCCACTTGCCGGTGCCGTCGCCGGTCTCGAAGACCACGCGCGGCTCGAAAACCAGGCCCTGCCGCCTGAATCCGTTGCCCAGTTCGAGCGGCATGCGCAGCGGCAGTTCCAGCCTCGCGCGGCTGGTGGCGGACGGTTCGGCGAGCAGCACCTTCAGGCGCGGGCCGAATTCCAGCAGCGAGTGCAGGTCCGGCATGCCCTCGCGCGCGGCCACGTCGTCGGAGCGGGCGGGCAGCGACAGCGCGAAGCCGAGGTCGAGCTCGACCCGCTCGCTGTTGAACAGGCGCGCGCTCACGCCGGACCGGTCGGCGCGGATGATCCTGCCCCGGTAGATCACCAGCGGCAGCACCAGCGCGCGCGAGGAGCGGTCGTCCGCGCCGGGATAGGCGGGGGTGGAAGCCGCGCCGCCGAAGACGCCGACTTCCCACAGCGGCAGCCCGGGTGCCTGCACCGGCGCCTGCTGTTGTGCGATGGCCGGTGCCATCGCGGCCAGCATGGCGATGGCGGTCAACATGCGCGGCTTCATGCGCGGGTTCATGCACACGCGAGGGCGATATCGAAGCATGGGTTCCTTTCTTTCGGATGTTGTGCAGGGCGAAGATGCTGCGGAGATGCCGGAACGATACCATGCACCGCGCGGCCGCCGGCCTCCGGCCTTATACTTTGCTCTGGCTCCCGCAACCGACCGCGCATGAACACTTCTTCCAGCTCCGACATGCCCCTTCCGCACGAGGCGGCGCCGACGAAACCCTGCTGCGCCGCCTCGCGCGCCGGCGCCGGCGCTTCGCCGGCGCTGCCGTCTCCACCGGCATCGGGGCCGGCGCAAGCCCTCGCGCCCGAACCGCGCCCCACGGTGTTCCTGCCGGCGGCCACATTCCTGATGGGCACCGACTACGCGCACGCCAATCCGGGCGACGGTGAGGGACCGGTGCGGCCCGTTTCGCTGTCGGCGTTCTCGATCGACGCCAGCCCGGTGACGAATGCCGATTTCGCCCGCTTCGTGCACGCCACCGGCCATGTGACCGAGGCGGAGCGCTACGGCACATCGTTTGTGTTCCAGGGGCAGATTCCCGAAGACCGCTACGACGAGCTGGTCGAGGATACGCTGGCGGCGGCGCCTTGGTGGTGCCTGGTGCGCGGCGCGTGCTGGCATGCGCCGCAAGGGCCCGGTTCGAGCATCGATGCCCGTCTCGCGCACCCGGTGGTCCATGTTTCCTGGAACGATGCGATGGCCTACGCGGCGTGGAGCGGGGCGACGCTGCCGACCGAGGCGCAGTGGGAATACGCCGCGCGCGGCGGCCTCGAACAGAAACTGTATCCGTGGGGAGATGAACTGGCGCCGCACGGGCGCTTCCTGTGCAATGTGTGGCAGGGAGAATTCCCTTTCCTGAATACGGCCGCCGATGGCTACGCCGCCACCAGTCCCGTCGACGCGTTCCCGCCCAACGGCCACGGCCTCCTTTCCGTTACCGGCAACACGTGGGAGTGGTGCGCCGATTTCTGGAGCACGGATTTCAGCAGGGCCCCGGCCCGCGATCCGCAGGGGCCGCCGGCCGGCGATGCGCGCGTGATGAAGGGCGGTTCCTTCCTGTGCCACGCGTCGTACTGCAACCGCTACCGGCCGGCGGCGCGCACGATGAACACGCCCGACAGCTCGGCATCGAACATCGGCTTTCGCTGCGCCGGGCCGGCGCGCTAAGCAACCCGCTCAGTCAGCCCGCCAAGCCTGCCCGCTAGGTCAGCCCGCTGCCTCAGCCCTTGGGCGGCGGGTCGGGGTACTCGGCCGAAGCCACGTGTTCGCGCGCCATGCCTTCGGCCATCCGGGCCACGATGTCCGGATGGTCGGCGGCCACGTTCCGGCTTTCCTTCGGATCGCGCGACAGGTCGTACAGTTCGAGCGCGCCGTCGCGCTTCATCCGCAGCGCTTTCCATTTGCCCCAGCGCGCCACCTGGCGGAACTCCGGATCGTAGAACTCCCAGTACAGGAAGCGGTCGGCGGCCTTGCGCCGCGCATCGACCAGGAACGGCCGCAGGCTCACGCCATCGGACCTGGCCACCGGCGCGCCGGCCAGGTCGAGCGCGGTGGGCAGGAAATCCGGGAAATACACGGGCACGTCGCTGACGGCGCCGGCAGGGATCTTTTCCGGCCAGCGCACGATCCACGGCGTGCGGATGCCGCCTTCGTACATGTCGCGCTTGTAGCCCGTGAGGCCGCCGTTGGAATCGAAGAAATCGGTTATCCGGGTCTGCTGCGCGGTCGGTTCCGAGCGCGGCCCGTTGTCCGACGCGAAGAAGATCACCGTGTCCTTGTCGAGCCCCGCGCCGGCCAGCTTGTCGAGCAGCCGGCCGATGCCGAGATCGAGATAGTGGATCATCGCCGCGTAGGTCTTTTCGTCGTCCGACCAGCCGGCCCGGTCGGCGTACGGCCCGAAATCGGGCGCCGTGAACGGCGAATGGGGGCTGTTGTAGGCCGCGTACAGGAAGAAAGGCCGGCTCCTGTGACGCTCGACGAAGTCGATCGCATCGTCGGTGATCATGTCCGTGTCGTAGCGGCCATGTTTCCCGTTCGCGTTTTCGGGAATGTCGACCAGCGTGGCATCGTGCACGCGCTGCGCCGGCCAGTAACCCTGGGTGCTTTCGTACTGGATCAGCCAGCCCTTGAATTCGTCGAACCCGAAGTTGGGCGGCGTGGCCTTCGTCTCGAAGCCGTCGAGGTGCCACTTGCCCATCAGGCCGGTGCGATAGCCGGCTCCCTGCAGGTACTGCGCCACGGTGCGGTCGTCCGGCAGCAGGTTCGGGCGCCGCCACAGCTGCTTGCCGTTGCCCTTGGTGCCCAGCTTGCCGGCGGCGAGCGCCGTGTTGTCGCGGATGCGCGCGTGGCCGGTGTGCATGCCCGTCATCAGCGCGCAGCGCGACGGCCCGCAGACCGGCGCGCCCGCATAGGCCTGGGTGAACCGCATGCCGTCGCGCGCCAGGCGGTCGATGTTGGGCGTTGCGATCCGGCGCTGGCCATACACGGCCGTGTCGCCATAGCCCATGTCGTCGGCCAGGATGAAGATGATGTTGGGACGGCGCGCGCCGGGCTGCGGCGCGGCGAAGGCGGGCGCCGCGGCGATGGCTGCCAGGGCGCTGGCGATGAATTCTCGACGGATCATGTGGGCTCTTCCGGTGGGGCGGCATGTCGGACGAGTACGCGGCGCGGGATGGCGCTGCGCGCACGTACGCGCCGCGCCAGCTTACCATCCCGGCGCTCCGCAGCCTGCTCAAGCCGTTGAGTATTCGCACAGGCCGGTGAGCGGCCCGGCGCCACTCCCCGTCATTGCCGGCTGCGGCCCGCCATCGCCGGAGCGGTCAGGGGATGCTGCCCATCAGCGGAATCACGCCGAACAGCACGGCGGAGACCAGCATCACCAGCGCCGCGCTGATCGACCAGATCAGCGTATAGCGCTGGTGGTCGCCGAATTCCACCTCCGACATGCCGACCAGCAGGTAGGTCGATGCCACCAGTGGACTGAGCAGGTGCACCGGCTGGCCGATCAGCGAAGCGCGGCCGATCTCGGCCGGCGAGATGCCATAGACGGCGGCCGCCTCGGCGAGGATCGGCACGATGCCGAAGTAGAAGGCATCGTTGGAGATGAAGAAGGTGAATGGAATGCTGAGCACTCCCGTGACGATGGCGAGGTAAGGCCCCATCCAGCCGGGCACGCCCGCGATCACGCTCGCGGCGATCGCATCGACCATCTTCGTTCCCTGCAGGATGCCGACGAAGATGCCCGCGGCGAAGATCAGCGAAACGACGGGAAGCACGTTGGGCGCGTGCGCCGCGACGCGTTCCTTCTGTTCCTGCAGCGTGGGGTAGTTGATCGTGATCGCGACGGCAAAGAAGATCATGAACAGCACGGGCAGCGGCAGGGCGCCCAGGATCAGCAGCACCATCAGGGCCGCGGTCAGGGCGAAGTTCACCCAGATCAGCCGGGGGCGCGCGGTATGGGAGGACGACACGGTGATTTCCGGTTCGGCATGGCCGGCGGCGTCTGTCGAACCGGCGTGGCCGGCGCTGGACCCGGATACTTCATGGCGCGAACCGGGGTGCGCAGGGCTGTGCACCGCCGCGGCGACCGGGCTGGCCGTCCACTGTCCCGTGGTGCCGTTCATCCTGCCCGGGATGTCGTCCGCGGCCTTGCCCGGTACCGAAAGCCCGGCTTCGGCCGGCTGCAGGCTGGCCGCGTTCGCCGTATTGCGTGCCCTGGCCTGGTCCGCCAGGGTGACCACGCCGATGCGCTTGCGCTCCTTCATGCCGAGCACATAGGCAACGAACAGCACCCATACGGCGGCCACGGCCATCGGCAGGATCATCGGCACGAAGATGTCGCGCACATCCACGCCCAGCGCGCTCGCCGCCCGGGCGGTGGGGCCGCCCCACGGCAGGATATTGAACACCCCGCCGGCCAGCATGATCACGCACGCCAGCACGAGCCGGCTCATGCCGAGCCGCTTGTACAGCGGCAGCATCGCCGATACCGTGATCATGTACGAGGTGGCGCCATCGCCGTCGAGCGAGATGAACATCGCCAGCGCCGCCGTGCCGACGACGATCTTCATCGGGTCGCCCTGCACCAGCTTCAGGATCCTGCGGACGACCGGGTCGAACAGGCCGGCATCGATCATCACGCCGAAATACAGGATCGCGAACATCAGCATGACGCCGGTGGGGGCCAGGTTCTTGATCCCGGTAAGCATCATCGGCCCGAGTTCGGCGCCGAATCCGCCGATGATGCCGAAGGCGATCGGCACTATGATCAGCGCGACCAGCGCCGGCAGGCGCTTGGTCATGATCAGGAACATGAATACAACGACCATCGAATAGGCCAGTACTGTCAACATCATCTATCTCCTCCAGGTACTGTGACCTGTCATATCCGGGGCCGGTGGGGCCCAACGTTCTTGTTTTCATCACTATAGGAGCGTCCACCTTTCAATTTGCTTTCATTGCATGCAATGCGCGCGCGGAAATGAAAACGCCCGCAGGTGGATTCCTGCGGGCGTTCCGGGCATTCGGCGGGGGAATTTGCCCGAATGCGGGAGGGAGGGCAGGGCGCCCCGGGGGGCACCGGTGCCCCCCGGCTGCGGTCAGTCGTTCGCCACCTGCACGAACACGGCCGTCGTGCGCGCCGGGATCGTGAAGTTGCCGGTGGCCGCGTCATACGCGGAAGCCTTCACCACGTCGTCCCTGCCGAAGCGCTGGATCTCGTGCAGTTTCAGCTTGCGGCCCTTCAGTTCGGGGATGGCGACGGTATTGGCCGCCTTGTCCGCGTTGAACACCACGACCACCTTCTTGTACTTCGCGTCCGGGTAGGCGGACGGCTCGGTGCCCGAAATGCTCATCGCCACCACGCCGGGCACCTGGCCGGGGCCGGTGTTATGGAACTTCAGGCGGTCGATCACGTCCTGCGCCGTGCGCAGGCGGAACAGCGAGCTGTCCTTGCGGATCGCCAGCAGTTCCTCGAATCCGGCCTTCGCCGCCAGGATGGCGCGCGTGTCCGGGTTGATCAGCGGATTGGCCAGCACCGGCGCCATGATCGGCCAGCTGCTCTCGTTCTTTTCCGCCAGCGGCAGGCCCACGCCGAAGTTGTTCGACGCATAGCCGTAGTCCAGCCGGTTGAACCAGTCGCCCGCGTTGTAGCTGTCGCGGTCGAGCGACTTCGAGCGCAGGATCTCCTGGCCGGCATGGAAGAACGGCACGCCCTGGGCCAGCGTATTGATGGCATTGCCCAGCGTCTGCATGCGCACGCGGTCGGCCAGGCGCGTCGCCTGCGGCAGCTTCAGCGCGTTGACGTCGAACAGCGTCTGGTTGTCGTGCGCCTCGACATAGTTGATCGTCTCCGCCGGGCTGCCGGCGAATCCGGCCTGCTGGCCGAAGTAGTCGATCTCGGCGTTGCTGCGCACGTTGCCGAAGCGGTCCGTGAAGCGGTAGTCGCGCAGCGTGCCGGACAGGGCCACGCGCACCAGGTCGGCCAGGCGCAGCGCATCGTCGCGCGTCTGCGCCGACTGGCCGTTCGGATCGGACCACACGCCGTTGGCGAAGCCCTGCTGGTCGACCAGCGAGGCGCCGGTGTCGCAGCAGCCGCCGCCGCGCACGGTGTCGCGGATGCGGTCGTTGAACGAGCCGATGCCGGTGCCGAACATGTTGGCCTGGCGCGCCTGCACGAAGCGCGCGTCGTTGGCGACCGCGCCGAAGTTCCATGCCTCGCCGTACAGGTAGACCGGGCGGCCGGCCGCCTTGTCGGCGGCGGCCTGCAGGCGCTTCATCAGGTCGAGCGGCGTGAAGCCCATGATGTCGAAGCGGAAGCTGTCGATCTTGTACTGCTTCGCCCACAGCGCCACCGAGTCGGTCATCAGCTTGGCCATCATGGCGTTTTCCTGGGCCGTGTCGGCGCAGCAGCTGTCGTTGAGGATGTTGCCTTCGGCGCCCAGGCGGTAGTAGTAGGCCGGCACGATGCGGTCCAGTACCGACAGCGGGCCCTGCTGCGACTGGCTCGTGTGGTTGTATACCATGTCCAGCGTGACGCGCAGCCCGGCCTCGTGCAGCGCCTGCACCATCGCGCGGAACTCGCGCACGCGCACGGTGCCGTCCGTGGCATCGGTGGCGTAGCTGCCTTCCGGAGTGTTGTAGTGCACCGGGTCATAGCCCCAGTTGAAGCAGTCGCTGTCGCGCGTGGCGGCCACGGCGGCCTGCTGCGTGCCGGCATCCGCGGCGCCGCCCGGAATGGCGGGCGTCACGCAGCCCGTTTCGTCGACGCTCGAGAAGTCGTAGCTGGGCAGCAGGTGCACGTGGGTCATGCCGGCCTTCTGCAGAGACTTCAGGTGGCGCATCGGCGCCGCTTCGCTGTCCGTGAAGGCCAGGTACTTGCCGCGGTGCGCGGCCGGCACGGTATTGTCCGATACGGAAAAGTCGCGGATGTGCAGTTCGTACAGGGCGATGTCGGTGGGGGCGGCGAGTTTCGGAATGCGCTGCTCGTCCCATCCCGCCGGCTTCAGGCGCGGGCTGTCCAGGTTGGCCACGAAGCTGCGCCTGCTGTTGGCGGACACGCTCAGCGAATACGGGTCGGTCACCGTGTTCGTCACCAGGGTGTTGTTCACCCAGCGCGACAGCACCTGCACGGAGTACGTGTAGTAGGCATTGTTGGTCCACGAGGCATCCGGTGCCGTGTACGACCAGACGCCGCTGGCGGCATCGCGCGTCATGGCCACCGACGTGGCGTTCGCGGCGCTGGCGCTGGCATAGACGTCGAGCCGCACGGCCTTGGCCGTCGGCGCCCACACGCGGAAGGTCGGCACGCCCAGGCGGTCGAATGTCAGGCCCAGCTG
This sequence comes from Pseudoduganella dura, assembly GCF_009727155.1. Taxonomy (NCBI): domain Bacteria; kingdom Pseudomonadati; phylum Pseudomonadota; class Betaproteobacteria; order Burkholderiales; family Oxalobacteraceae; genus Pseudoduganella; species Pseudoduganella dura. Next base: position 5,938,286 of record NZ_WNWM01000002.1, read on the forward strand.
CGCCGTGCCGGCGTGCGCGGCGAACAGGTCGTCGAGCATGCCGGCCTGCTGCAGCGAGGTCACCTGGACCAGCGTGCCGTCCGCGCCGTATTGCGCGATGGCGAACTGGGCGCTGGCGAGTCCGGCGATCCGGGCGGCGTCGGCGTCCGACAGGCGCAGGCCGGTGGCGCCGGCCAGGTGCGGGTATTTCTGCCGCAGGGCGTCCGGCAACGCGGCCGGCTGGAGCGCCAGGCTGCCGTTGGCGCCGGCCAGGCCGGTGGCCGCGTCGGGGCTGGCCGACATGCCGCCGTTCAGCGCGTAGTACAGCTTGTAGGTGCCGCCCGCCGGCACGCCGGGCCAGGCCAGCGTCGTGGCGGACAGCCAGTGCGCCCTGGCACCGGCCAGGTTGCCGTAGCTGAGCGCGGGCTGGTTCGCGTACACCGTGCAGTCGCCTTCCAGCAGCCACACTTCCTGGCCGTTCGTCATCACGTCGGCCGCCAGGTCGGCATGCTGGTCGGCGCCGCAATTCTTGGTGCCGTTGCCGTCCGTGACGAGGAACGAAATGACGCTCTTGCCGGCGGCCAGCGGAATGTCGACATAGCCGCCGAAGCTGTCGGCGCCAGTGAACATGAAGCGGCCGGTGATCCAGGCGGCGCTCGCTTGCTGCGGACCGTCCCAGGAATACACGCCCCACTGGGCCTCGTCGCCCTGGGTGCGGTGGAAATGCATGCGGATGGTGCCGGGCGCAACCGCGGCGGCGCTGCCGGCGCCTTGCGCCACGCTGGCAAGGCGGACCGGGGCGGCGGCTTGCTGTCCTTCTCCGCCATCCCCGCCGCAGGCCGCCAGCAAGCCGCCAACTATCAACGCAAGTCCAAATCGTGAAGCCAAACTACGTCCGATATTCATTCTGTCTCCTTTGTTTTTGTAGGCGTCCCAAGGTTTTAAGGGGGTTTGCGCACTGGAAAGCGCCTTGGTTGTAATAATACTACTGCTTTAGTCGCGTTCGGCAGTGAGTTATCGGACGTTGTTTTATTTTCACTACAGCCGGTCTTCCGGCGAAAACGACGCTGTATGGACGGCGTGGCCCGTCCTTCTGCCAGGTAGTGCCCTGCTACCGGTGTACGCATTGGCGTGCCGGGCCAGCCGGCATCCGGTAACCACGCAGCCGTGACCGTTCCGCCACGTCGTCCGGTGCTCCTTCAGTAGCGGCACAGGGCTTGTCCGGGCTCGCATGACAGCTATCCGCTCTGTTATCATGCCGCATAGAAATTTATTTCCACGGTTCAATATCATGTTCACGCATCGGTTTTTTGGCCGCATTCCCCTGGCCCCCTCGCTGGCGGCGGTATCGGCGCTGGTCATGCTGCTGTTGACAGTGGTGACACTGCAGCTGGTGGGGCACACGATGACCCGGCAGGCCGAGCTGGACATCGGCCGTGACCTGGCGGAACTGGCGTTCCAGACGACCGACAAGCTCGACCGGGGCATGTACGAGCGGTACCGGGAAGTCAAGCTGATGGCCGAGCGCACCGAGATCACCGATCCGAAAGTGACGGGCGCGGCAAAGCGCGCGGCGATCGAGAGCATGCAGGAGACCCATCCGTATTACGCCTGGATCGGCCTGACCAATCTGCGGGGTAACGTCGATATCGCAACGAAGCGCATGTTGGAAGGCAAGGACGTCTCGCGCCGGCCATGGTATTCCGCGGCATTCCGCGGCGTCCACTTGCACGACGTCCACGAGGCGGTGCTGCTTGCCAAGCTCCTGCCGAACCCGGGCGGAGAACCGAAACGCTTCTTCGACATTGCCTTTCCCTACCGGGGCGCGGATGGCCGCATCGCCGGCATTCTCGGAACACACCTGAGCTGGCAATGGGCGCAGGACGTGGAGCGTTCAGTGCTGCGTCCGCTTGCCGAGCGCAAGGCCGTGGACACGCTCATCCTCAGCAAGGGGGGCGTGGTCCTGCTGGGCCCGAAAGCTTACCAGGACAACCTGCTCGACCTGGACAGCGTCAGGCGCGCGCAGCGCGGTGCCAATGCCGCAGTCATCGAGACCTGGCCCGACGGTCGCCGTTACCTGGTTGGCTACAGCCAGAGCCACGGTCACCAGTCCTACCCGGGCCTGGGCTGGACGGTCGTGGTTCGCCAGCCCGTCGAGCAGGCATTCGCGCCCGTCGAGGCGTTGCGCGGCAAGATATTCCGGTTCGGCCTGTGCGCGGCCGCGATCGTCTCGCTGCTCGTGTGGATTGTGTCGAGGAACATCATCAAGCCGCTGGAAACCATCACGGGCCATGCCGAGGCGCTGCATGCGGGCAATGTGGGCAGCATACCGCCGGTGCGCAGCCGCCTGCGGGAGGTGCAGATCCTGCAGGGGGCACTGAACGGCCTGCTGTCGAAGCTGCTGGCCAACGAGAACCGGTTGCGCGAACTCAATGCGACGCTCGAGGCGCGCGTGGCGCACAGGACCGTGGAACTGCACGCCGCCGTCGAGGAAACCCGGAAAGGCGAGCGCAGGGTGAGGGCGATCATCGACTCCGCGCTGGACGCTTTCGTGGGGGTCGACGCGCAAGGCCGGATCACCGACTGGAACCCGCGTGCCGAGGAAATATTCGGGTGGCGCCGCGCCGAGGCGATGGGGCGGACGGTCACCGAGACCATCATCCCGCACCGGCTTCGCGAGGCGCACGAGGCAGGCATGCAACGTTATTCGGTCGCGGGCAGTTCCGGCGTCGTCGGCAGGCGCATCCAGCTTTCCGCACTGCGCCGGGACGGCGAGGAATTCCCGATCGAGATGACGATCGGCCTGATCAACGCCGGCGACTCCCATTTCTTCGGTACATTCATCCAGGATATTTCGGTACGCAAGCGCATCGAGGACGAGCTAGCCCGCGAGCGCGAGCTGCTCGATGCCGTCCTGGAGTCCATCGACGTCGGCATCATGGTCTGTTCGCCCGGGGGGGAGGTGACGATGTTCAACCGCGCGGCGAAGGAGATCCATGGCTTGCCAACCGGCGCGGTCTCGCCCGGGCAGTGGCAGGATTACAGGATGTCCGCCGCGGACGGCGCAACGCCGGTTCCTCTTGAACAGACCCCGCTGTACCGGGCGCTCCGTGGCGAGTTGGTCGAGAATATGGAGCTGACGATCACGCCGCCGGGCGCGGGAACACGTGTCGTGCTCGTCAGCGGGCGGGCACTCCATGCAGGCGATGGCAAGAACATCGGCGCCGTCATTGCACTGAAGGACGTGACTTCGCTGCACGCGGCGGCCCGCCGCCTGGCAGCCGGCGAAAGGCGCCTGCGTACGATCACGGACAATGTGCCGGTCCTGATCGGCTATGTCGACAGCACGGAAAGGTACCAGTTTGCCAACGCGACCTACGCAGCGTGGTTCGGTGTTCCCGCCAATGACATCGTCGGCAAGTCGGTGCAGGAAGTCTTCGGCGACGATCTGTATGGCCGCCACCGGCAGCATCTCGGCATGACCCCGGGCGAGACGGCCCGCTTCGAAATGACGCTCGCCATGCGCGAAGGCCATCGAACCATCGAGGTCACGCGCATCCCCGATATCCAGGATGGCGTCTGCAACGGTGTCTACGTGCTGGGCGCGGACATCTCCGCGGCCAAGCGCCACGAGGAAGAGCTGAACCAGCTCGCGCGCATCGACACATTGACAGGCCTGCCGAACCGCCGCGCCTACCAGGAACGGCTGCATGAAGCGCTACAGCGGGCCCGCCGCAGCGGCCACGCCGTCGCGCTGATGTATCTCGACGTCGATCATTTCAAGCACGTCAACGACACTCTCGGCCATGCCGCCGGCGATCTCGTCCTGCACGAGTTCGCCCAGCGGGTAAAGGCTTCGGTGCGCGCCACCGATACCGTTTGCCGGCTGGCGGGCGACGAATTCACGGTGATCCTCGAGGGATTGAAAACATCCGGCGAGGCCGCGCTCGTCGCGGGGAAAATCGTTGCCGCGTTCGAACGGCCGTTTGCGCTGGAGCGGGAGGAGCGGCTGATATCGACCAGTATCGGCGTCGCCTTTGCCGGCATGTTCCCTGTCGACGCCGCCGTGCTGGAGGCACATGCGGACAAGGCGCTGTACCAGGCGAAAGACCAGGGCCGCGGCCGCTTTGCGATGATGCCGGTCGGTGCCTGACACGGTGCGTCATGTCCGGCCGGCCCCGGCCGGTCGAATGATATTCATGCCTTCGGCAGTTATTAACGATGATAAGCCGGGATAACAGCATCCCTCAATCAAACGACGGAAAGTCATTTGCACGCTATCATACTGCTCTACGGAACAGATGCCGTGGTTGCCGTTATTGCCCATGATTGGCGTGAATATGAATCATATGTCTCCACCACTGCCGCCTGACGAAAGTGTCAGGCTGCATGCGCTGCATGCGACGCAGCTCCTGGATACGCCTCCCGAGGAAGTATTCGACCGGATTACCCGTATTGTCTGTACCGTGCTGGCTGTTCCAATCAGTCTCATTTCGCTGATCGACAAAGACCGCCAGTGGTTCAAATCGAGCTGCGGCCTGCGGGCTGCCGAAACTGGCCGGGATATTTCTTTTTGTGGCCATGCGATACTTGCCGACGCCCCCTTTATTGTCGAGGACGCGATCGAGGATTGCCGTTTCAGCGAAAATCCGCTGGTGCTGGGCGAGCCGGGTATCCGGTTTTACGCCGGCATACCGATACATGCGGGCAATTGCCGTATCGGCACGCTCTGCGTGATCGATACGGTGCCGCGCAAGCTCGAGATGCAGGAAGTCGTTTTATTACGAACCCTGGCCCGCGCGGTCGAAGATCTTTTATATCTGAGGCAGGCGTCGTTCGATTCCATCGGGCAGATCAACAGCTGGTCCGATAACGTCGCGGTGGAAGATCTCGTCGATATCCAGGCGCTGAAGAATTTGCTGTTGCGTGATCATCTGACGGGCTTGCCGATGCGTCATGCCGTCGACAAGGCGATCGAAGACTGGGCGGCGCGCCGCGGCGACGGCAAGGAAGGCGGCTTGCTGGCGGTCATCGACATCGACAATCTCTCCGCGGTCAACGAAAGGCTGGGACACGGCATCGGCGATCACCTGATCGCAGCCATCGCCGGCCGGCTGAAGGAGTTTTGCGGATCGGCTCAACTTCCGGCAAGAATTGGCGGCGGAATGTTCGCTTTGCTGTTGCGCGGCCTGCCCGATTTTCCTGCCGCGGTAACGCGGCTGAAGGAAATCCATGAAGCCCTCAATACGCCGATCGTCACTGGAAACTTCATTATCCACAGCAGTTTGACCACCGGCTATGTGCCGCTGCACGGTCATGATGCCGCCGCCAGGTCGCTCCTCGATGCCGCCCATGATGCGGTGCGCCAGGCAAAAGCGCTCGGTCACGGCCTGATATGCGCCTACAATCGCGCATTGGGCAACCTCAACCATCGCTCGCTGGAACACGATCTTCGCAGTGCGCTCGCCAATAACGAGCTGTTTCTCGTCTATCAGCAGAAGATGAATATCGAAACCGGCGGCGCGACCGGAGTCGAAGCCCTGCTGAGATGGGCGCATCCGCAACTGGGATTGATTTCGCCAGCCGAATTCATTCCCATCGCCGAGGAAAGCGCGCTCATTGTCCAGATCGGACGGTGGACGCTGGACAAGGCTTGCAGGCAAGCCCGCGACTGGGTCGATGCGGGAAGAACCAGGTTCACCGTCGCAGTAAACCTTTCGCCTCGACAGTTTCTGCACGGTGATATCGTGGACTCCGTGCGCATGGCCCTGGCCCGGAGCGGCCTCCCTGCGCACCTGCTGGAACTGGAGCTGACGGAATCGGTCGCGATCGATGACGTGGACCGCACCATCGCCATCATGCATGAGCTGAAGAGCATGCAGGTGGCCCTCAGCATCGATGATTTCGGTACCGGATTTTCGAGCCTGTCCTACCTGATCCGGCTTCCGGTCGACAAGTTGAAGATCGATCGTTCGTTCATCGCCGGCATCGGCGACAGCAGCCGGTCCCGGGCGATCGTGAAAGGCATCATCGATATCAGCGCGGGACTGGGCATCTGCGTCATCGCGGAAGGGGTCGAGACGTCCGTGCAGGCGGATATCCTGTTCGATCTTGGTTGCACGGAAATGCAGGGCTATTTCTTTGGACGACCGGTCGCGCCCGAAAAAATCGGCTGAATGCCGGCCCGCCCGCGACCGGCGCCTTGTCGCCATCGGGCGGGCGCGCAAATGCTAGGATAGCGGTCCATCAAGCATAATCCCGGAGGTAGCCATGACCGTATTTGCAATGCCAGTTTTCGACGCCACCGTCATCTACGACGGCAAGGAACTCTTCAAGGGCAAGGGCGCCGCCGGCATGTGGGCCGAGAAGCTGGCCAGCGAACTCGGCACCGGCATCACGGTGGAGAAGATCGGCACGGGCTGGGCCTTGTGCGGCAACGTCGATGGTGCCGACCGCCAGTGGGGCATCCACGGCCAGCGCCTCAAGCGGCTGGATTGACCGACCGTGCCGAAACGGCGGTTCACGCGTACATGAAAGAGGGCTCGTCGTGAATATCGCCTTCACCTCATGCATCGACGCCGTGGATGACCACGAACAGGAAGTCTGGACCACGATCGCCCAACACGCACCGGATGTCCTCGTGCTGCTGGGCGACATCATGTACATGGACTATGGCCTGGGATTCCTGGGCAGCCAGCGGCCGGTGGGGTGGCCGCGCAAGGTCACGAACGATGTCTTCGCCACCACGATGCACGAGCGCTATGCGCGCCAGTGGTCGGTGGCGTCGTTTCGCGCGTTGCTGGCGACCGGGATCCCGCTGGGGATGACGTGGGACGACCACGATTTCGCCTGGAACAATTCACGGGGACGCGGCCGGCAAAAATATTTTGCCGTTTCCCGGGACAAGCGCCTGATCGCACAGGGCCTGTTCCGCCAGTTCCGCGGTGCCTGCAACGATATCGGCCTGTCCGCCTATCCGGCAATGCCGTCGCTGACGGAATTGCTCGAAGGCCCGGAGGAGGGCATCCAGGCCCGCTTCGACCATGAAGACGTGCGCTTCATCATGATCGACGGGCGCAGTTTCCGGGAAGACCCCAGGATCAGGCCCGACGCCGACATGCTCGGCCAGCCCCAGCGCGAGTGGATCCGGCAGGAACTGAGCGGCTGGCACGGCATGGTGGTCATCGGCTCCGGCAGCGTGCTGACCGGCACGGGGGAAAGCTGGGCCGAATACAGCGACTATGAATGGCTGCTCGGGCTGCACAACCGGCAGGTGGTCGTGCTGACGGGCGACATCCACAGGAACGTGCTGCCGGTGCGGCACAGTCCATTCCTCTACGAGGTGACGTCGTCGGGAGCCGCCCACCCCGGGCTGGGCGGCGGCCTCGGCAACTTCGGCGGCGCGCGCGGCAACTTCGGCATCCTGACCATCGGCGACATCGTCAGCGCCACGCTGTATTCGCCGGATAACCCGAACGGCGCCAGCGCGACGATCCGTTTCGGCGAATAGACGCGCCGGCCCGGCCGCGCCGGCGGCATCTCAATAGCCCAGGCCGAACCCGTACGGATACAGGGTGTCGGCGGCCGGATAACCCGGCGCGTCCGGTTCGTTGCGCAGCACGGCGTCGAGCTCCCTGGCGAGCGCGAACGGCAGCTTGCCCTGTGGCTTGAACCCGCCGCCGAGCACGTCCATCAGCGCCGCGTCGCTGACGCCGAACGTGGCCAGGATCGCGCCGGCGCTTCGCACGCCGCTTGCCGCGTCGAGCACGTAGGGCTGCCTGAAGTAGATCGCCAGCACGGTGCGCGCCGCGCCCACCTCGTTCATCACGGCCCGGATGTCGGCCAGCGAAGGCGTCATCCGCCACGATGCCGATGCCGCCATGGTGGTGAACGAGATGTTGTTCACTTCCCACGGCAGCGCGCCGCCGAACAGCAGGCCCAGGTCGTCCACGCAGCGCGGGTTCACGGCCGGCGCCAGGCTGCACGGGTCCTCGGCGCCCCAGGGCTGTCCGGTGCGCGGGTTGCGCTTCGCCGGATCGGCGCCGGTGTCGGCGCCCTTCGTGCGGTAGGCCAGGGTCACGTCCATCGGGTTCGTCACCTGCACGCGGATGATGGCCAGGTCATGGCCGGCCGCGCTCGGGCGCGTGCCGGGCTGTGTGTAATTGCCGTCCGTGACGGTGTGGCCATGGCGCTCCACATCGGCCTTGCCCATTCCCATCGTGTAGATGCGTTGGCCCGGCGCCAGGGGCAGCAGCCTGCGCCCTGTTTCCAGGGCGGCGTTTTGCAGCAGCACGATCGACTGCTTCTGCACCGTCATGCCGGCCGCGCGGTGCGCCGCGCTGCCCAGCGTGCCGTCGGCCCTGGCCGCATCCACGTAAGGGTTGTCGAACAGGCCCATCGCGAACTGTTCCAGCAGCAGCCGGCCGGCCGCTTCGTCCACGCGCGTCTGGCGCACGAGGCCCGCCGCGACCAGGTCGGTAATGACCTTGTTGCTGCTGAAGCCGGACAGCACGTCGACCCCGGCGTTGATCGACGCGGCGGCCCGCTCCGCGACGGTTTTTCCTTCCAGGCCCCACGCGCGCTCGTTGATGATGCCCGTATCGGAATTGACGTAGCCCCGGAAGCCGAGTTTATTGCGCAGCAGGTCGGTCACGATCTGCCGGTTGAAGGCGAAGCCCGTCTGGTCGTAGGTCACGCCTTCGTGCGTCACGCTGACCGGCACGCCGTAGTAGGGCATCACCGACGCGACGCCGGCATCGATCGCGGCCTGGAACGGTTTCAGGTGCCAGGCGAAGTTCCCCGCCGGGTAGACCTGCTGCTTGCCGAAGCTGTAGTGGGGATCGAGCCCCTGTTCCTGCGGCCCGCCGCCGGGGAAGTGCTTCAGCGTCAGCGCCACGGCGCTGTGCGGGTTCAGCGGACCGCCCTGCAGCCCCAGCACCAGCGCGCGCATGATACCGGCGCCCAGGCCGGCGTTCTCGGTGAAGCTTTCCGATACACGCGACCAGCGCGGCTCGGTGGCCAGGTCCGCCATGTAGCCGTACACGCCGCGCAGGCCGACAGCCGGGAACTCCGCGCCCATCACGGCGGCCAGCGACGCGACGGGCGACATGTCGCCCGTGCCCAGCGCGGCCGCGGCGATGCCGGCCTCGCGCGGGAACTCGGTAAACGCGCCGGCGCTGCCGGAAATGCCGAAGCGCGGATCGCTGTTGTAGTGGTTGCGCGGGTTGTCCTTGAACAGTACCGGAATGCCGAGCGGTTCGGCTTCCGCCAGGGCCTGCACGGCGTTGTGGAATTCGGCCAGCTGCCGCGGCGTGACGGCCAGGCCGCCGCGCCCGGGCTTGACGCTGCCGTCGCACGGGTCGGCAGCGGCCCGTGCCACGTTGCGCAGGATGAAGCGCGACATCTTCTGCGCCTGTACGAAGTCGCGCGCCGGCGTGCCGTCGAGGCTGCCGGCGCAGCCGGCATTGAGCGTGTCGATCAGCATCATGCCCGCCTTCTGTTCGGTCGTCATGCGCGGCAGCAGGTCGGCCACCCGCGCCGCCGCGGGCAGGCGCCAGTCCTCGTAGGCATCGAGGCGCCCGTTGCCGTTCGCATCGCGGAACCGGTAGCCGTCCACGTCGAGGACCGCCTTGCTGCGTACGCCGATGTCGGCCTGGCTGGCGGGCTTGTCTGCTGCTGTGGCAGGACCCGCGATCGTGCCCAGCGTTGCCGCCAGCACGCCTGTGGAAACGATAAAACGATAATCCGGCATCTGTGCTCCATGTATTGTTCTTTGACCGGTCTTCCGGCCACACTGATATATCAGTGCTCCCATGGTAGGGACGATACGGCATGCCGGTCAAAGCCATTCATGCGATAGGTGCTATCGCCAAAAGCGAACGGTCGGCAAGCCGCCCATTCCGGGCGTTCCGGCAGTGCTCGCCGACGGCGCGTCCGCTGGTATTCTTCGGGGCGGGGTAAACGCGGCCTGGTTGGCCCGGGGCCGCTTCGCGCCCGCGACCATGTCCCGACAAGAACCTTCAGCAAAGGAGAACGCAGATGTCCGAATCGAACAAAACCGTTTTACGCAACGCGAATGCGGCAGTGAGCGCCGGCGACAACGAAGGCTTCCTGTCGTTCTGCACGGACGATATCGTGTGGTCCACGGTGGGCGGCGAAACGCTGCATGGCAAGGAGGCGGTCCGCGCGTGGATGAAGAAGGAATACGTGGCGCCGCCGCAGTTCACGGTGCATAACCTGATCGCGGAAGGAGAATTCGTGGCGGCACTCGGCGACATCACGTCGAAGGATGAAAACGGCAAGCTGGTGCCGAACGCGTACTGCGACGTCTGGCGCATTCGCGACGGCAAGCTGGCCGAGCTGAAGGCATATGTCGTCGAGACCGGCGGGTAGGCCGCATCGCTGCCGCCGTTCCGGCACTTGTATTGCCGATGCAATTCCGCTACGATTCGTTTCCCATCAACCCGTCGATCACGAGGAGGCAACCATGCAATACACGATCACCCGCAACGCCTTCAATATCCGGGTCGGTGCCGTCGCGCAGGCAAGCATCAGCTAGTCCGCTCGTCCCCCTCCCGGCATTCAGCAGATATGAATACGGGAAAGTAATGGGAAATTTCATCTCATCGGTTGCGGACCGCGCAACCATCGTCGCCTCTCCACGCCTGTGGCTGGAGGGTGCGGCAATACAGCAACTCATCAAGACATCGCAACTGCCGGGCATGATCCGGGCCGTCGGCATGCCGGATCTCCATCCCGGCCGCGGCTATCCGGTCGGTGCCACGTTCTTCAGCGCCGGGCGTTTTTATCCGGCACTGGTCGGCAGCGATATCGGTTGCGGCGTGTCGGTCTGGAGCACCGACCTGCCGGCGGCCAAGTACAAGCTCGACAAGCTGGACCGGCTGATCGGCAATCTCGACGGCCCGATGGCGGACGCTGAACTGGACAGGATCGCCGACGCGTTTCCCGCCCTGGCGGCCCGACTGGAAGCGGTGCGGGCATGCCTGGCCGCCGCCGGACTGGACGCGAAGCACATGCGCTCGGCCGGCACCATCGGCCGCGGCAATCACTTCGCGGAAATCCAGCGTGTCGAGAGCGTGGTGGACGGGGCAGGGCCGCCGGCCGCGCTGGTCGACCCGAAACGCCTGAACCTCGTGGTGCACAGCGGCTCGCGCGGGCTGGGGGAGAGCATCCTGCGCGAACATGTCGATGCGTTCGGACACGGCGGCCTGATCGACGGGAGCGACGAGTCCACCGCGTACCTGGCGCGCCACGAGGCCGCGGTGGCCTTCGCCGAAGTCAACCGCTGGCTGATCGCCGCGAGGATCTGCGTGCGGCTCGGGGCGGAAGCGGAGCGCCGGATCGACGTCAACCACAACACCGTCACGCAGGAGTGCTTCGATGGCATGCGCGGCTGGATCCACCGGAAAGGCGCGACCCCGATGGCCGGCGAAGCGATCCTGATACCCGGCTCGCGCGATGCGCTGAGTTATCTCGTCGCGCCGGTCGCCGGCGCGGCGGAGTCGAGCCTGGGCTCGCTCGCCCACGGCGCCGGCAGGAAGTGGCAGCGGTCCGATTGCAGGGGGCGCCTCGAAAAAACGGGCGTGCTGAAAGAACCCGGCAAAGGTGCCCTGGGCAGCCGGGTCATCTGCGACGACCGCAACCTGGTGTTCGAGGAAGCGGGCGCGGCCTACAAGCCGATCGACACGGTCATCGACAGCCTGGTCGGCGCGGGGCTGGTCCGGGTCATGGCGCAGTTTCGGCCGGTACTGACGTACAAGACGCGCGGGGAGTGCTGCTGATGACGATCCTTCTTCAGATCTCCGCCAATACCGGGCCGGACGAATGCTGCCTCGGCGTCGTCAAGATGCTGGCGCATGTCGACGCGGCGGCGGCGCGGGCCGGCCTGGCGCTGCATGTCGTCGAGGAAGTGCCGGCCGGGCGGCGCGGCACGCTGCGATCGGTATTGCTTTGCGTCGAAGGCGACGGCGAATCGCGCCGCCTATTCGCCGAACGCCAGGCCGGCACCGTGCTGTGGCGTTGCCCCAGCCCGTATCGCCCCCGTCACCCGCGCAGGAACTGGTTTCTCGATGTCGCCGTGTTCGCACCGCCCGAACGGGAATTCGAGCGGGAAGTCGTGTTCGAGACGATGCGTTCGTCGGGCCCCGGCGGGCAGCATGTGAACAGGACGGAGACCGCCGTGCGGGCCACGCACGTGGCCACCGGGCTGTCGGTCAAGGTGGAGGGATCGCGCAGCCAGGTGGCGAACAAGGCCGCGGCGCTGGCGCTGCTCGATGCGAAGCTGCAGGCCCATGTCGACGGCGGCATGGCCCGCGACAAGGCCGCGCGCCGGGCGCGGCATGCCGCGCGGCCGGGCGGGGCGGTGGTACGGCGCTTTATCGGCCCGGCATTCAGTGGGCCGGAATTCAGCGAACCGGGATTGAGTGAGGTGTGGCCTGCTAATAAAGTTGGCCACAAGCTAACAAAGTCCGCCACAAAACAATAAAGTTCGCCACAACGGCCGCCGGTACCTAGGGTGCCAGGCCTGGGGTCGTGCGCCCATCGTCTTGTCCTGTCAGCACCAAGCTTGTAGGCTGAGCCATACCTACCGGCTGCTTTAGCCTAGAAGCGGTCTTAACTACCCACGAGTGGGGCATATTGCTTGAAGGTAATGGAACGTATTGCGACTTTGGAAAATTTAGAAAAGTTCCTTGAGGTGGACTTGGGACGGTATGAACCGAAACCAAGGATTAACCATTCTAGCATCCGCATATCTCAAGCATGCGGTAATATTGCCCGGTCCATTAAAAGTGGTGACAGAGACGCAGCAAAAGTTGGATATAAAATAATCGTGAGGGACCCGCACCTTCCTTTCGGGAAGCTTATAAAAAGTGGAATTGCGCGCGCATTGAAGCAACGTGTCAATCTGATGTCTCCGATGGAAAAAGCCGGATTTGTTGAGAAAACTTCAAGTCTTCTGAATCTCCCGTTCTGCCCACGCGAGACTGAGGACTACTGCAAGGTGGTAAGGAAGCTTGGATCGGCGGCCATGCAACTCGTTATAGAAAATACGCACGCAAGAAATGAAAAATCCATTCGACTTTTGACATATCTGATTCAATCAAATACATTGCGGGAAGACCTGTAATTTTGGAAGTAAGGTCCGCTTTTACAAGACGTGAAGGTCTGTCCTTAATCGTTATGAAATGTGATTCAATGGTAGCTCGCGACGAGCTGCGCACGAATTGTCCTGGAGCGGCTGTGGACGTAGGATCAGACCAGAGTCCGCTTGCAGGCGCTTCTGAGCCTAATGTCCACTTGGTTTCTATGCTCCAACTTCCAAGCAGATTTCGCCCCAGGTCGCGCGAACCAGAATTTCGACTGATCATCACATGAACATCAAGCCATTCGCATCAATACGCAGTCTCTCATACCACTTCAGCATGGCATGGCCGGCTGGAGCCGTGCGCACTGCGGCAATGGCGCTTCTTCTTGTCACGACAAGCGCATGGGCAACTGGCGATGCCCCGCTGCCCACGCCCGCCAACGCACTGAAAGCGTCCAGAGCGGTCTTCGATCTGTGCATCCAGGCACAGGACTGCGACCGAAACGCGTGCGCGAGCAATGGCGGCCTGTCGTACTGTTACTACGAAGCTCAACTTCATTGGGATAAGAATCTTCATGCCGCCGAGCGGTCGCTCCGCGAACAGGGCGGATGGTGTGCGCGCCACTGGAGGAGCCTAGCAAAGGAGCATGCGGCTTTTCGCCGTCGTGCCATGGCGGCGAAGTCCCTCGCTGATGGCCCGTATGGTTCCGATCATGACCTTGGCTTGCTGCTGGCTCAACAGCAGTACGAACTTGCGTATCATTTGCTGAGCAATAGTGCGTGCAACAAGATTGCATCGGTTCCCAGAAATTCCACGATGAGTAGTCGCCGCTGATCGCATAGAAGCGGTTGCATGCAGCAAAAATCCGACTTTTAACCTAAAAACCAAATTCTGAAGCTACCTTTATGGCTCAAAAAATAGCTGTCTTTTTAATCACGGTACTGTTCGCGGCTGGAATCAGTCCGAACATGGCACATGCGGCGAGCAACCATGCCCATATGGCGGAATGTAGAGAATTGTTCCTTTCATCATTTCCAATTGAAAAACTCGATGCTTTGCTCGGCACTAAACTGCAACTTCAAGTAGAACATTCACACAACAATTGTGTATTCAGCTTTGCTAGCGAAGGCGGCAACGAGAATGTGCTTTTAATAGATTTCTCTCCACGCGAGGAATCGATTGCTATTTACGAATGGAGCCGCAAGAATGTCACCCATCCACTTGTTGCAGCCGAGCACTTCCCGGGCGTGATCTACGGATTTTCTTATAAAAAATTTGGAATGAATGTTGTCGAAGTCCTGACGGCCGACTACGACTGGATTACCGTTTGCGTGTCGACCAAGAAACCGGAAGATGTGTCGTATCAGGTTGCAAAGCTTTCCATGGATTTTGTTCAGACGCCACAAATGAGGGCATGGGTTGTGCGGTAATAAAGGCGACGGACCATGCTTTTTCCAGCCAAGGGAAACCTCCCGTGAAAAGGTATCATGAACAACGATAAAATCGTCAAAATCCAAATCCAGGTCTTCATGTACAAAACTACGGTTTACTGCTCAGGCGCGCTACCAGTACAGACATCCCATCCATGATACGGCAGTCTGTGGTAGAAAATATCCTCTCGGAGCCGACGCATGTCACAAACCAAATGTACGAGGATTTTCTGGATGAGATGAGCTGTGGCTGGGTTGTAGAAATTGACGACAAGATCGTCGCTTTTTGCTATGCGGATAAAGCAAACGCTTTTATTTTGGCGCTCTTTGTGCGTCCGGGCTATGAAGGGAGAGGCTTTGGACAATCACTGCTCAAGCAATCAGTCGACTGGCTGTTCGGGATAGGTCATAAGTGTGCGTACCTCACTACCGGCCTCAATACCAGAGCAGATCGCTTTTATTCGGAACAAGGAAGGGTGCGTGCGCCCGTTAGCTCTATGGAAGTCGGATACTCGCTGACCAAGCCGCGAACAGTTGAGTAAGCTTTTAAAGCCAATGTCCGCAATGGGGCGGGAGCAGACTGTCGGGCAACGCACATGGCTAGCAGGCTGTGGCAAACTTTATTGTCGCAAACTGCCTATCTGGAACGGATTTTCGCGCAGTTGTGGCAAACATTGTTTGCGCCGACAACCTGCCTAAATCGTCCTGCCTCGTAGAGGAACTTGTGGCAGGCTTTATTGTTCGACTACATGAGGCTTGAACCGGGCCTCTTCGAATGCTCCGCCCGCGTTCAGCGCACCAGGCAAGGCTTCTTGTTGTCGAACTGCCAGTTCGGCACCAGGAACTGCATCGCGGCGGCGTCGTCGCGCGCGCCCAGGCCCATGTTTTTGTAGGCCTGGTGCGCCTTGTCCAGTTCCGCCGGATCGAGCTCGATGCCCAGGCCCGGCTTTTGCGGAATGCGGATGAAGCCGCCTTCGATCTTCAGCGGGTCCTTCGTCAGGCGCTGGCCGTCCTGCCAGATCCAGTGCGTGTCGATCGCCGTCACCTTGCCCGGCGCGGCGGCGCCCACGTGCGTGAACATCGCCAGCGAGATGTCGAAGTGGTTGTTCGAATGCGAACCCCACGTGAGGCCGAACATCTGGCATAGCTGCGCCACGCGCACCGAACCCTGCATGGTCCAGAAGTGCGGGTCGGCCAGCGGAATGTCCACCGATTGCAGCTGGATCGAATGGGCCATCTGGCGCCAGTCGGTGGCGATCATGTTGGTCGCCGTCGGCAGGCCGGTGGCGCGGCGGAACTCGGCCATCACTTCGCGGCCGGAGAAGCCGTTCTCGGCGCCGCACGGGTCTTCCGCATACGCCAGGATGCCGTGCTTGTCGCGGCACACGCGGATCGCTTCCTGCAGCGACCAGGCGCCGTTCGGATCGAGCGTCACGCGCGCTTCGGGGAAGCGTTCGTGCAGCGCGACGATCGCTTCCATTTCCGCGTCGGCGCTGAGCACGCCGCCCTTGAGCTTGAAGTCGTTGAAGCCGTAGCGCTCGCGCGTGGCCTCGGCCAGGCGCACCACGCTTTCCGGCGTCAGCGCTTCCTCGTTGCGCAGGCGGAACCACGCGTCGCCCGCGTCGGGTTCGGCGCGGTAGTCCAGTGCCGTCCTGTTGCGGTCGCCGATGTAGAACAGGTAGCCCAGCATCTCGACCTTTTCGCGCTGCTGGCCTTCGCCCAGCAGGGCCGCCACCGGCACGTTCATGAACTGGCCCAGCAGGTCGAGCAGCGCCGATTCCACCGCCGTCACGGCATGGATCGTGATGCGCAGGTCGAAGGTCTGCAGGCCGCGGCCTGCGGAATCGCGTTCCGCGAACGTGGCGCGCATCGCGTTCAGGACGTTGTTGTATTCGCCCAGGCTCTTGCCGATCACCAACTGGCGGGCGTCTTCCAGCGTTTGCCGGATCTTTTCGCCGCCGGGCACCTCGCCCAGGCCGGTGTTGCCGGCACTGTCGGTGATGATCACGATGTTCCGCGTGAACCACGGGCCATGGGCGCCAGAGAGGTTCATCAGCATGCTGTCCTGCCCCGCGACCGGGACGATGCGCATGTCGGTGACGACGGGGGCGCCGGAAACGTTGTTGTTCATTGTGATCTCCATATGGTCGGTGTCGGGGCGATGCGGTGTCGGTGAAATTCAGAAGGTGTGGCGGATGCCCAGATTCCAGCCGGTGCTGCCGGTGCCCGCCTCGGTGTTGTTCGCCACCGTGTAGCCGGCGCCGTTGCGGTTGCGGATGTGCGCGTAGGCGCGATACAGGCCGGTGCGCTTCGACAGCGCGTGCAGGTAGCCGACGCCCCACGAAGCGGCATCCTGGTTCAGGCCCGTGCGGTCATCCTTGTGCATCGCCGAGAACATCAGCGTGCCGCCGCGTACCGGCGCGGTCAGGCCGAGCAGGGCGCTGCGGCCGTCGGTCGACGCGGTCGGGCGCACGCCGCCGTAGGGATTGTTGGCGTTGCCCAGCGGCGCGCTGTTGTCGCCCTTGTCCACGCCGTAGCCGGCATGCAGCTTGATCCGGCCGAAGTCGTAGTTCGCGCCCAGCAGCGTATTGCGGCCGGGGCTGCGGTTGACCGCCGCCGTGGCGCCGGCCGCGGGTACATCGGTGTTCTTGCTGTTGTAGGCCAGCCGCACGGTCAGCGGGCCCTTCGCATAGCCCACGGCGCCGCCGAACTGGCGCCCCGCGGAAGCGTCGCTCTGCTCGCCCATGCCGTAGGCTAGTTCGACGTCGAAGCCATGGGTGCGCGGCGCTGCATACGTGATCGTATTGCTGGTGCGGATGTTGGTGCCGAAATCCGGGAACAGGTTCTTGGCGGTACCCGCGTAGCCGGTGCCGAACGGGTCCACGACCTGCACGAGGGTGGTGTGATACGGCGTGTACTGGCGGCCCAAGGCCACCGCGCCGAGCTTGCCCTTCAGGCCCACCAGCGCCTGGCGGTTGAAGATCGTGCCGGCGGCATCGATCTCGCCCGTGTCGATCTTCGAGCCCGCCTCCAGGATGAAATAGGCACTCAGGCCGTTGCCCAGGTCTTCGGTGCCCCGGAACCCGATGCGCGAGGCCGATGCCGCGCCGCTCGTCACCTTGGCGACATTGCCGGCGCTGCCGCCCCGTTCGCCGACGATGGCGGCATCGACGATGCCGTAGATGGATACCGTGCTCTGCGCATTTGCGATGGTCGCGCCGCCAAGGGCCAGGATGAGGGCTGCCGTGTTCTTCAATGTCGTCTCCGTGATCGGTCTTCGGGAGAAACCGTTGCGGATCTCCCTGGCTGGCCGTGCGACTGCATCAGGAAACCTTCCCTGGGCAGTTCGCCGGCTGATACCGATCATAGGTCGTCAACGATACAAGAACAAACCAAATACTGACTCCATCGATTCAGGAATTGAACTAATGGAGCCAGGCAGGGGTGCTTATTGCGCGGCCACGGCCTTCGCGCGGGCAGCATGCAATTTTTTGTAACTGTCGATCTGGCGCTCGTGACGGTCGAGCCCCTCCAGCTTCATGCTGGTCGGCGTCAGGCCGAAGAAGCGCACGCTGCCGTCAACCGAGCCCAGCACCGCATCCATCCGCTCGTTGCCGTACATCCGGCGGAAATTGCCGACGTAGTCGTCCAGCTCCAGCTCATCGTCGAGCTCCACTTCCAGCACCACGTTCAGGGCCTGGAAGAACAGGCCGCGCTCGAGCGTGTTGTCGTTGTACTGCAGCAGCGTTTCCACCAGCTCCAGTGCCGGTTCGAACTGCTCCAGCGCGAGATGGATCAGCAGCTTGAGCTCGATGATCGTCAACTGGCCCCACACCGTGTTCTCGTCGAACCGGATGCCGATCAGCGTGGCGATTTCCGTGTAGTCGTCCAGCTCGCATTCCTCCAGGCGCTCCAGCAGCGCCTCCAGGGCATCGTCGTCCAGGCGGTGCAGGTTCAGGATATCCTCGCGGAACAGCAGCGCCTTGTTGGTGTTGTCCCAGATCAGGTCTTCCACCAGGTAGATTTCCGAGTAGCCGGGAACCAGGATGCGGCAGGCGGTGGCGCCCAGGTCGTCGTACACGGCCATGTACGCCTCCTTGCCCATGTCCGCGAGGATGCCGAACAGGGTCGCGGCTTCCTCGGCATTGGAGTCTTCGCCCTGGCCCGAGAAATCCCATTCCACGAAATCGAAATCGGACTTCGCGCTGAAGAAGCGCCACGACACCACGCCGCTGGAATCGATGAAGTGCTCGACGAAGTTGTTCGGTTCGGTCACGGCGTTGCTGGCGAAGGTTGGCCGCGGCAGGTCGTTCAGGCCTTCGAAGCTGCGGCCCTGCAGCAGTTCCGTCAGGCTGCGTTCCAGCGCCACTTCCAGGCTCGGGTGCGCGCCGAACGAGGCGAACACGCCGCCCGTGCGCGGATTCATCAGGGTCACGCACATCACCGGGTACACGCCGCCCAGCGACGCATCCTTCACGAGCACCGGGAAGCCTTGCTCTTCCAGTCCGGCGATGCCGGCCAGGACGCCCGGGTATTTCGCCAGCACTTCCTGCGGCACGTCGGGCAGGGTGATTTCGCCTTCGAGGATTTCGCGCTTCACCGCCCGTTCGAAAATCTCGGACAGGCATTGCACCTGCGCCTCGGCGAGCGTGTTCCCGGCGCTCATGCCATTGCTCACGAACAGGTTTTCCACCAGGTTGGACGGGAAGTACACCACCTTGCCGTCCGACTGGCGCACGTACGGCAGCGAGCAGATGCCGCGCTCCACGTTGCCCGAGTTGGTGTCGATCAGGTGCGAGCCGCACAGTTCGCCGTCGGGGTTGTAGATTTCCAGGCAATACTCATCCAGGATTTCCGCCGGCAGCGCATCCTTCGGGCCGGGCTTGAACCAGCGTTCGTTCGGGTAATGGACGAACGGCGCGTTGGCGATCTCCTCGCCCCAGAACTGGCCCGCATAGAAGTGGTTGCAGTTGATGCGCTCGATATACTCGCCCAGTGCCGACGCCAGCGCGCTTTCCTTGGTCGACCCCTTGCCGTTGGTGAAGCACATCGGCGAATGCGCATCGCGGATATGCAGCGACCATACGTTGGGAACGATATTGCGCCACGACGCGATCTCGATCCGGATGCCCAGGTTCGCCAGCACGCCCGACATGTTGGCGATGGTCTGCTCCAGCGGCAGGTCCTTGCCCGGAATATAGGTGGCCGCTTCGGTGGACGGATTCAGCACCAGCAGGGCCTGCGCATCGGCATCGAGGTTTTCCACCTCTTCGATCACGAACTCGGGCCCGGCCTGCACCACCTTTTTCACCGTGCAGCGGTCGATGGAGCGCAGGATGCCCTGGCGGTCTTTTTCGGAAATATCCGCCGGCAACTCGACCTGGATCTTGAAGATCTGCTGGTAACGGTTTTCGGGATCGACGATATTGTTCTGCGACAAGCGGATATTCTCGGTCGGGATATCGCGGGTCACGCAATACAGCTTCACGAAATAGGCCGCGCACAGGGCCGACGAGGCCAGGAAGTAATCGAACGGGCCGGGGGCGGAGCCATCGCCCTTGTAGCGGATCGGCTGGTCGGCGATGACCGTGAAATCATCGAACTTGGCTTCGAGGCGAAGCTTGTCGAGAAAGTTGACCTTGATTTCCATGAAAAATTCCAAAAAGTGTTCTTAAAATGACCGGTCTTGCGCGCCGATGCCGCCGGCCTGGATGAAAGGCGCGAGGCGGGAATGGATGCGTTCGCGGCCTTTGCTCAAGCAATGGCCGTGCGATGGATGCGGGTTGGATGCGGCATTATAGGCGCCCCATGAATTGGCCGAGCCGCCGCAGCGCTTCTTCCAGGTGCGCGGTACTGGCCGAATAGGAAAGCCGCACGTACGTATCGGCACCGCATTGCCCGAAATCCTTGCCCGGCGTGAGGGCCACATGGGCTTCCTGCAGCACGCGCTCGCAGAACTGCCAGGACGTGAGCCCGGTGCCGCCGACGTCGAAATACACGTAGAACGCGCCATCCGGCGGCACCGGCACCGGCAGGCCGATACGCGCCAGGCCATCGAGCACCAGCGCGCGGCGGCGCGCGAATCCCAGCCGGCGCTCCTCGCACACGGCCAGCGACGCCGGCGTGAAGCACGCCAGCGCCGCCTGCTGGGCGATGGTCGACGGGCAGATGTAGTAGTTCTGCGCCAGCCGTTCCATCGTCGGCACGAGCTCTTCCGGCACCACGCACCAGCCGAGGCGCCAGCCCGTCATGCCGAAGTATTTCGAGAAGCTGTTGATGACGATGGCGCCGTCGTCGAACGCGAGCACGGTTTGCGGCGGCCGGCCCTGGCTGTCGCGGTCGCCCAGGTTCAGGTAGATCTCGTCAACGATGCGCCACGCATCGTGGCTGCGGGCCAGCGCGCAGATCGCGGCCAGCTCGTCCGGCGGCACCGAGGTGCCCGTCGGGTTCGACGGGGTGGCCACCATCACGCCCTGCGTCCGTTCCGTCCAGTTGGCCCGCACGCTGGCCGCGTCGAGCTGGAAGCGCGATTCGGGGCCGGTGGCCACGAGCTTCACCTGCGCGCCGAAGCTGCCGAGGAACTGGCGGTTGCACGGATAGGACGGGTCGCCCACGATCACTTCGTCGCCCGGATCGACGAGGGCCGCCGTGACCAGCAGCAGCGCGGCGGACGCGCCGGCGGTGACGATGATCCGCTCCGGCGAAACGGCAACGCCGTGCTCGCGCAGGTAGAACCCGGCCAGGGCTTCGCGCAGGGCCGGCATGCCCAGTGCCGCCGTGTAGGGCAGGGCGCCCGCCTGCGCCGCCGCTGCCGCGGCCTCGAGCACGGCGGGCGGGGCGCCGAAATCGGGCTCGCCCAGGCTGAGCCGGATGACGTCGTGCCCGAGCCCGGCGAGGGCGGCGGCACGCTTGCCGAATTCTATCGCGAAGAACGGGTCGATGGATTGGGCGCGTTGTGAAATCTTCATGGATGGGTTCGGGGCAGGCTGTCGGAACCCGCCAGTGTACCGGGGATGGGCGCAATGATGAAGTTGCCGGGGCGATATGCCGGGATCGCGCGGCGGGCTCGGCGGCGCGGGTGCACCGTGGCCGGCGGGTACGGCACCATCGGAGTTCGGGAAATTTGCAACTAACCGAATATCTCAGGGGCTTGTGCCGCTTCGCACGGCATGGTCGATCATACGCCGGGCCGGCAGGGGACGGAGTTGGTGGAAGGAAGCGGGCCCCGATACGCGGGATTGGCGTTTTCCCGTTTTCTGTGTACGATCCCGCGACCGGCAAGCGCCGTCTCTCCACCGCAGCCATCCAGACAGACCCTTCCAGCGAGCCTTCATGACCGAGCCAGCCCTGACGATCTCCAGAATCCTGCACGCCGGCTACGTGTTCGAGCATGAAGGCACGCGCATCGCCTTCGATACCATCTTCGAGAACCCGTTCAGCCGCAACTGCCACGCGTTCCCGGACGTGCGCTTCGACCATGACGAGATCCGCCGCCAGCACTTCGACGCGGTGTTCATCTCGCACTTCCACGACGACCACTGCTCGCTCGAAAGCCTGGACCTGCTGGACCGCGCCACGCCGCTGCATATCTACTGCATCTTCGACGAGCTGTTCGACATGGTGCGCCGGCTCGGCTTCACGCAGGTGCACCGGCTGCGCCTGAACGTGCCGGTGCAGGTCGGCCCGTTCCAGGTGATTCCCCGCGAAGCGATGGATGCGGATGTCGACTCGATGTTCCAGGTCAAGGCGGGCGGGCTGAACGTGCTCAACGTCGTCGATTCGTGGATCGACGACGGCACACTGGCCCAGCTGGTGCAGGAGGGGCCGTGGGACATGGTGCTGTGGCCGTTCCAGACCATGCGCGAGATCGAGGTGCTGGCGCCGTCGCGCGCCGCTGCCGCGCCGCCGGCGCTGCCGGACGAATGGATTCCCCAGTTGCGGGCGCTGGCGCCGCGCTACGTGGTGCCCAGTTCGTGCCAGTTCGTGCAGGAGCCGTGGTCGTGGTACAACCGCGCGTTCTTCCCGATCTCGTATGCCCGGTTCACGGAGGAGGTCACCAAGGCGTTGCCGGTGGCACGGGTGATCCGCCTCGATCCTTCCGTGTCGGTACGGCTCGACGCCACGTCGCTGCGGCCGGCGCCGCCGTTGGACTGGGTGGTGCCCGTCGGCGAGCAGGATGTGGATTACGCCTACGAAGGCAACGCGGCCGCGCCGCGAACCGCCGACATCGCACGCCGTTTTCCGCCGCTCACGGCGCCGCAGCAGGCGCGCGTGCTCGACTACTGCCGCGCAGAGCTGCCGGCGAAATACGGCGCGGTGGAAGCGGCGTCGGAGTATTTCGACCAGCCCCGCACCTGGCAACTGTCGGTCTACGATCACGCGGGCGATGCGACGCATTTCCGCTACCGGCTGGAACCGGGCGGCCCGGCCGTTGCCGATGACGGCACCGTGCCGCTCGGCTGGGCTACCGAGATCCCGGCCGCCAAGCTGTATGCCGCGCTGGAAGAGGGCGAATCGCTGACGTCGATGTACCTGCGCATCAACGACACCGTCTTCGATGCCGGTACCGAGCGCGATCTCGCAGACGCCGACGTGGTCGACGATCCGCTGATCCGCTGCCTGTTCAGCGATACGTTCGGCGCCTACCAGGCCGCGCAGTTGCGCCGGCTGCTGGCGCGAACGGCCTAGCGTCCGCCTGCCCGCCAGCGCATTGCCGACTTACTTGCCCAGCAAATACAGCGACTGGTTCCAGTCGTCCTGCCACGCATGCAGGAAGTCATGCGACTGGAACGCCCGCTTCAGGGGGCCGAGCGGCGCGCCGTACACATCGTGCAGTCCCAGCGCCAGCGTCACCGGGTTCCACACGGCGTTGCGCTTCGATTTTTTGGCGCTCGCCTTCACGCGGGCCCCATCGTCGCCGAAGATGCCGATGGCATCGTCGAGCGCCTTGTCCATGTCCAGCCGCGCCAGGCGCCCGAATGCCGCCAGCACCTCCGCCTTGCCGATGCCGTACTGCGATTCGGCCGGCGCCGCCGGCGGGCGCGCCGCCGCCTCGGCCTCGTGTTTCAGCTTGCCGGCGAGGCGTTCGACGTCCTTTTTCTGGAAGCGCAGCCCGTCGAGCGGCCGCACGAAGCCCGGTGCGGGCAGCTTCGCGACGATCTTGTAGGCATCTTTCGTCATCGTGATCAGCACGTCCTCGCTGCCGCCTGCCAGCCGGGCGATGTCGGCCTCGAAGAAGATCGGCGCCGCGTAGCCTCCGTTGGCGTCGCCGAACAGCTCCGGATAGGCGGCGTCGTAATCCAGCCAGACATACGGCGTCAGGCCGTGTTCGAGCAGGCGCGCGAGCGTCCAGGTCGAGGCGGTCTGCTGTTCGAGCCAGGCGCAGGCCTCGGCAGTGGTGGCGCGGAAGGGCAGGTCGGTGGTGCTCATGATGGTTTCGGCAGTGAAGGGACCGTTACGGCGGACCGTTATTGTAGTGCACGGCGAAGAACCGCCCGCCGCCGATCCCGGCGATAATGCCTGTCCCGGAAAATCGCGGAACGCCGCGAAACGCCGCGCATCGCCGGCAGCCGGCCGCAACCCAAGGAACGCCATGCACGAACTGATATCGCAATTGATCCGCCTTTACCTGCCCGTCGGCGGCGCGCCGGACGGGCTGCAACAGCATCTCGACGGGCGCGCGACCCGCGCCTTCGATCTGGTGAAGGATGGGGCGGTTCGCGCCATCGTGCTGCCGTTCGAGCGGCCGGCCGGCGCCGGTGCCGATGGGTGGGAGCGGCTGTGCGCGGCGGCCAATGCGCTGCAGGGCGAGCTGGGCTTGCCGGCACCGGCGGTGAGCGTTTCCGGCGCCACCGGTTTCCGGCTGTGGCTGTCGTTCGAGGAGCCGTTGCCGGTCGCCGGGGCGCAGCGGTTCCTCGATCTGCTGCGAGCGGCTTACCGCGCCGATGCGATGCCGGCAGCGGCAGGCGTGCAGGCGCCGGTCGAGCTGCCGCCGTGCCGCAATCCGTCGACCGGCAAATGGGCCGCGTTCATCCATCCCGGCATGGGCGCGTCGTTCGCGGATGAGCCGGCGCTGGAAATTGCGCCGCCGCTCGCCGCGCAGGCGGCATTCTTGCAAGGGCTGCAATCGATCAGCAATGACCAGCTCCGGCACGCGCTGGACATTTTGCAGCGCGCGCCCGAACAGCCGGCGGCACCCGTTGCGCCAGCTGCAAAGGCCGGCCCGAAAGCGCAAGCGGTGGCGCATGGCGGCGCGGTACCACCCGACCTGCTGCTGAAAGACGCCACGCTGGAAGACATCGTGCGGTTCCTGCATGCGAAGAACATCGAGCCCACCTTCCGGCATGTGCTGCCGCCGCGCTGACGGCAGCCGCCCGCGCGGCGGCTTTCGCCTGAAACACTATCCCATCGCCTCCCTTATCGGTTACTATGCGCGCTTGGGTGCGCTCCTTCCTTTCCAGGGAGGACGTTAAACGGGAAACCGGTGAAGCCGCCATGCGGCCATTCCGGTGCAGCCCCCGCTGCTGTAAGCCTGACGGACTCCGTAATCAAGCCACTGCGAGAAATCGCGGGAAGGCACGGAAGAAGAATGACGGCGAGCCAGAATACCGGCCCATGCAAGTCAGCACCGATTCCCCGGGGTGATGGGAAGCCGCTGTCGATCCGGCTTCCGTCTGCGGCTTTCCGTTCACGGCCCGTCTCGACCGTCTTTCCACGCATTTTTTCGATCCCCGCCGGTGCTCGTTTCGACCATTCGACGGGAGGTTTCGAATGCATATCATGGAAGGTTTCCTGCCGCCCGCGCACGCGCTGGGCTGGTCGGCCGTATCGGCCTGTTTCCTGGCCTGGGGCCTGCGCTCGATGGGCCGCGGCCTGCGCCGGCATCCGGAACAGCGCATGCTGTTCGGCGTCGCCGCCGCATTCGCATTCCTGCTGTCCGCGCTGAAGCTGCCGTCCGTGACGGGCAGTTGCTCGCATCCCACCGGCGTGGGGCTCGGCGCACTGCTGTTCGGCCCCGCCCCGATGGTGCCGGTCGGCTTTGTCGTGCTGCTGTTCCAGGCGCTGCTGCTGGCCCACGGCGGCATCACCACGCTCGGCGCCAACGTGTTCTCGATGGCCGTGGTCGGCCCCTTCGTTGCCTATGGCGTGTTCCGCGCGGTCGCCGCGCTGGGCATGTCGCGCTCCCTCGCCGTGTTCGCAGCCGCCTGCCTGGGCGACCTGGCCACCTATGCCACCACGTCGCTGCAGCTGGCCTGGGCCTTTCCCGACCCGGTCGGCGGCATGGCCGCTTCGCTGGCCAGGTTCGCCGGCATCTTCGCGCTGACCCAGGTGCCCATCGCCATCAGCGAAGGCATATTGACGGTGCTGGTGGTGAACGCCATCGCCCGCTTCAATGCCGCCGAGCTTCGGTCCGCGCCGGTCTTCGTCCATGCTGCCAGGGGGGCCGCATGAAAGCGCGTTCCTGGATGGCGTGGGTGCTGATCGTGCTGCTGACGGTGCTGCCCCTGTGGCTGGCGGGCGGCGCGGCATTCGGCGGCGCCGACGACCTGGCGCGGCAGGCGGTGGGCACGATCGCGCCCGGCTACGAGCCGTGGTTCTCGCCCGTGTTCGAGCCGGCCAGCGGCGAAATCGCCTCGCTGCTGTTCGCGCTGCAGGCCGCGCTGGGCGCCGGCGTGATCGGCTACTGGCTCGGCCTGTCGACCGGGCGCGAACGCGCCCGCGACGCAAGGGAACCGGATGTTGATTGAAACGACCGCGTGCGCCAGCCGTTGGCGCGGCGTGGCCCCCTCGGCCAAGGCGCTGTTCGCACTGTCCGGCGCGGCCGCCGCATGGCTGGCGCGCAGTCCCGACACGCTGGCCGTGCTCGCGGCCGTACCGGTGCTGGCCGCGTTGCTGGGTGCGCGCGTGCCGCCGCGCGCCTGGCTGGGCGCCGCGCTGGCACCGCTCGGCTTCCTGCTGCTGGCATGCATGACGCTGCTGTTCGGCCCCGACCCGCACGGCACCTGGCACTGGAACGGCGCGCTGCTGCCGGCGGTCCAACGTACCGCCTTGCGTTCGCTGGCCGTGCTGGCCGCGCTGCTGGGCTTCGCATTGACCACGCCGCTGCCGGACCTGCTGGCATTGCTGCGCCGCCTGCGTACCCCGGAACTGCTGCTCGACCTGATGGCGCTGTGCTACCGCATGCTGTTCGTGCTGCGCCAGGCATGGGACGAAGGCGTCGAGGCCCAGCGCGCGCGCCTGGGCCATCGCGGCTGGCGCCAGCGCTGGCGTTCGACAGGCATGCTGGCCGGCCACATGGCGCAACAGGTATGGCAGCGCGCCGCGGCGCTGCAGATGGCGGCCGACGCGCGTTCGTATGCCGGTACGCTGCGTTTCCTGCCGGCGGCGTTTCCCCACGCGCGGCGCCAGAATGCGCTGGCCGCGCTGGCCGGTGCGCTGCTGCTGGCGCTGGCCGCGGGAGACCGCTGGTGAGCGCGCCACCGGTCCTCGAACTGGCCGGCGTCGACCACGTCTACCCGGACGGTTCCACCGGGCTGCGAGACTGCAGCCTGGCGCTGGCGCGCGGCCGGCGCCACGCGCTGCTGGGCGCGAACGGCGCCGGCAAATCCACCGTGCTGCTGCACCTGAACGGCCTGCTGCGCCCGGGCGCCGGCCAGCTGCGCCATGACGGCCAGCCGGTCGATCACGGGCGCGCCGGCCTGGCCGCGCTGCGGCGCCGGGTCGGCCTGGTGTTCCAGGACCCCGACCGCCAGCTGTTCGCGGCGCATGTCGAAGAGGATGTGTCATTCGGCCCGCTCAACCTCGGTTTCGATGCCGGCACCGTGCGCGCAAGGGTGGCCGCCGCGCTGGATGCCGTCGGCCTGCGCGAGCACGCCGGCCGCGCGGTGCACCGCCTCAGCTTCGGCCAGAAGAAACGCGTGTGCATCGCCGGCGTGCTGGCGATGGAGCCGGAGGTGCTGTTGCTGGACGAGCCGATGGCCGGACTCGATGCCGCCATGCAGGCCGGGCTGGCCGCACTGCTCGACCGGCTTGCCGCGCGCGGCGTCACGGTGCTGCTGTCCACCCACGATGCCGATTTCGCGTTCGGCTGGGCCGACGACATCCACCTGCTGGCGGCGGGCCGCTGCATCGCGTCCGGCCGGGCGGCAACGCTGGCCGCGCGCCCGGACCTGCTGCACGCCGCCGGCCACCGCGTGCCGCTGGCCATCGCGCTGCATGCGGAACTGGCGGCGCGCGGCGTGCTGCCGCAAAGTCCCGCGCCGCGCAGCGTGCCGGCCCTGCTCGATGCGCTGCGCGCATTGCCCCGACAGTTTGAACATCCAGGAGAAACAACCGCATGACGATCGCAAACGCCGGCAAGGTATGGTTCGTGGGCGCCGGCCCGGGCGACCCGGAACTGATCACCGTCAAGGGCCGCAGGCTGCTTTCCGAGGCCGGTGCCGTGCTGTACGCGGGATCGCTGGTCGACCGCGCCGCCACGCTCTACGCGCCGCCGGGCTGCGCGATCCGCGATTCGAAGGACATGACGCTCGAGGACATGACCGCGTGGCTGATCGGGCAGGCCGCCGTGCACGGCACGGTGGTGCGCCTGCAGACCGGCGACCCCGGCCTGTACGGCGCGCTGATCGAACTGGCCCGCCCGCTCACCGCCGCCGACATCGAATGGGCCGTGGTGCCGGGCGTGTCGTCGGCGATGGCGTCGATGGCCGCGGCCGGCGAATCGCTGACGCTGCCCGAAGTGACCCAGAGCGTGATCTTCACTCGTGTCGAGGGGCGCACGCCGATGCCGGACGGCGAGGACCTCGCCAGCCTGGCCGCGCATCGCACGACCCTGTGCATCTTCCTGTCGATCACGCTGATGCACAAGGTTGAAACGGCCTTGCGCGCGGCCGGCTGGCCCGAGGATGCGCCAATGCTGGTGGTGCACAAGGCCAGCTGGCCCGGCGAGGAAAAGATCATCCGCGGCACGCTGGCAGACATCAAGGCGCGCTGCCGCGCCGCCGGCGTGGCCAGCCAGGCGATGATCGTGGCCAGTCCCACGCTCGGCGCGCTGCATTGGGAAACGCTGGCCCGCTCGAAACTGTACGACCCCACCTTTACCCATCGATTCAGAAAGGCAAGCGCATGAACGCTCCCATCATGATGCAGGCGGCCGCCGTGCCGGCACGCGACAATACCGACGCGAATGGCCAGGACGTCATCCTCGTCGTCGGCCATGGGTCGCGCGAGGACTCGGGCAACCGCGAGATCCGCGAATTCACCGACGCGTGGCGCGCGCGGCGGCCCGGCTGGCGCATCGAGCTGTGCTTCATCGAGTTCGCGCCGCCCGAGCTGAACGCCGCGCTGCTGGCCGCGGCGCGTGGCGCCCGCCGCGTGCTGGTGGTACCGCTGATCCTCAATGCCGCCGGCCACGTCAAGATGGAAATTCCCGAGGCGGTGGAGGGCGCGCGTGCGGCCTGCCCGCAAACGGAAATCCTGCTGGCGCCGCACTTGAGCGCCTGCGACCCGGTGCTCGCCGTGCTGCGGCGCAAGCTGCGCGGCGCGATGGGCACGCTCGACATGCCCGATCCCACGACCACCGGCGTCGTGCTGCTGGGCCGCGGCTCTTCCGACCGCGGCGCCAACGGCGAGATGGCGAAGATGGCGCGCTGGCTGCTGGAAGAGGGCGACCACGAGCTGGTCGACCTGGCCTTCACGGGGATCACCTGGCCGCGCCTGGAAAAAGTGGTGCAGCGCCAGGTCCTGCTGGGCATGCGGCAGATCGTCGTGCTGCCGTATTACCTGTATACCGGCACGCTGATGCAGCGCATCCACCGGCAGGTGGAGCACCTGCGCGGCCAGTATCCGCAGGTGCGTTTCGCCTGTACCGGACATTTCGGCTTCGAGCCGGAGATCTTCGCGCTGATGGACGCGCGCGTGGAAGACCTGCGCGCGGGCGTGCCGGACAGCCGGCTGCCGTGCGACGGCTGCAGCTACCGCGAGATCGCCCATGACCTCGGGCACGGCCATTCGCATGCTCATACGCACGACCATGGCCAGACCCACGGCCAGGAGGATGCACATGAGCACGGCCATGCCCACGCGCATGACCACGCACACGCCCATGCGCATCATGGCCACGATCATCCGAAGGCGGGGGAGCCGGCATGAGCACGATCAACACCGTCACCGAACAGCTGACGCGCGCCGGCCAGGCCATCGAGCACGACAGCTTCGCCGTCATCGATGCCGAAGTCGAGTCGCACACCTACACCGCCGCGCAGTGGCCGATCGTGCGCCGCATGATCCATGCGAACGCCGACTTCGATTTCAACGGCCTGACGGACTTCCATCCCGAAGCGGTGGAAGCGGGCATCCGCGCCATGCTGGCCGGCGCCACGCCGGTGGTGGCGGACGTCGAGATGATCTGTTCGGGCCTGTCGCAGCCGCGCCTGGCCCACTTCGGCATGCGCACGCACCAGTTCATCAGCGATGCGGATGTGATCGAGGCCGCCCGGCTCGAGGACACCACGCGCGCCGTGCAGGCGATGCGCAAGGCCCACCGCCTTGGATTGCTCGATGGCGCGATCGTCGGCATCGGCAACGCGCCCACCGCGCTGATCGAACTGGTGAGACTGATCCGCGAGGAGGGCGTGCGACCCGCCCTGGTGGTCGGCATGCCGGTCGGTTTCGTGTCGGCGGCCGAATCGAAGGACCTGATGGCAGAAGTGAGCGAGGTGCCGTGGATCGTGATTCT
Organism: Pseudoduganella dura; assembly: GCF_009727155.1. Lineage (NCBI taxonomy): Bacteria > Pseudomonadati > Pseudomonadota > Betaproteobacteria > Burkholderiales > Oxalobacteraceae > Pseudoduganella > Pseudoduganella dura. The sequence goes on from NZ_WNWM01000002.1 coordinate 5,968,537, forward strand.
CGGCCGCAAGGGCGGTTCGACGCTGGTGGTGGCGGCCCTGCATGCGCTGCTGGCGCTGGCCGAGGCGCGCCAGAACGCCGCGCCGGCGGAGCGCGCGTGAAGGAAAAGACGGCCGCGGAACGGGGCACGCGCACCGGTTTCACGACCGGGGCTTGCGCCGCCGCGGCCGCGCGCGCGGCGATGCTGGGCCTGGCCACCGGGCGCGTGCCGGAGACGATCGAATCGCTGCTGCCGAACGGCAGCCGGGTATCCTTCGCCGTGCACGATGGCCGCTGCGAGGAAGGCCGCGCCCACGCGATGGTCGTCAAGTTCGCCGGCGACGATCCGGACTGCACCGACGGCGCGCACCTGACGGTCGACCTGCGCCTGCTGCCGGGCCAGGCCGGCGCGGTGACCTGGGTCGCCGGCGACGGCGTCGGCACCGTGACGATGAAGGGCCTGGGCCTGGAAGTGGGCGGCCCGGCGATCAACCCGGTGCCGCGCCGGAATATCGCCGACAACCTGCGCGAGGCCGCGCCCGGCCTGCTGGCCGAACACGGCGTGGAAGTGACGATCAGCGTGCCGGACGGCCAGGCGATGGCGAAGAAAACCACCAATGCGCGGCTGGGCATCCTGGGCGGCATCAGCATCCTTGGCACCACCGGCATCGTCAAGCCGTATTCGACGGCGGCCTGGCGTGCCAGCGTGGTGCAGGGCGTGCAGGTGGCGGCCACCGCCGGCCATGGCATGGTGGCGCTGACGACCGGCGGGCGCACCGAGACGTTCGCGATCGCCACGCTGCGCGCCGGGCGGCCGGAACTGCCGGCCGCCTGCTTCGTGCAGATGGGCGACTTCCTGCGCTATGCGCTCGATGAGGTGGTGGCGCAGGGCATCGGCCTGGTGGTGCTGGCGGTCATGGTGGGCAAGCTCACCAAGATCGCGCAGGGCGAAACCATCACCCACGCGAACCGCAGCGAAGTCGATACCGACCTGGTGGCGGCGATCGGCCGGCGCATCGGCGCCAGCGACGAGGATTGCGCCGCCATGGCCGCCGCGGAAACGGCGCGCTTCGGGGCCGAGCTGATGGTCGAGCGCGGCCTGGGCGATGCCTTCCACCATGCGCTGGCGCAGGCCGCCATCGATACCTTGACCGCGCCGGACCGCTATGGCCGGGCGTTCCGCCTGCGCGTACTGGTGTGCGACTTCAGCGGCCAGCAGGTGGCCGACGTGTGGACCGACCCGGTGCCGCCGCCGGCATTGCCTGCCAGCGCCGGGCGCACCGGCATCGACCACATCCTCGACGCCGACGCGTGAACCGATTTTCTCTTTCAGCCCATCCATGAACATCAGTCTCCAAGACCCCAACCCCTGCCGCGTGATCGGCGTGCTCGACGACGGCGCCGCCAGCCTGGGCCCCACTGCGCTGGCATACCTGCGCAGCGCCGACGTGGTGATCGGCGGCGCCCGCACGCTGGCACTGCTGGCGCGCGAGCTGAAAGCCGGCGCCGTGTGCCACGATCTCACCGGGCGCCTGAAGGACGTGCCGGCCTGGGTGCGCGCGGCGCGTGCCGACCACCTCGCGTGCGTCGTGCTGGCCACCGGCGACCCGCTTTGCCACGGCATCGCGCCGTACCTGGCGCAACACCTGTGCGTGCAGGCGCTCGACATCCTGCCCAACCTGTCGACCCTGCAGCTGGCGTGCGCGCGCATCGGCCTGGCCTGGCAGGATGCCCGCATCGTCTCCGTGCACGCTCGCGATGCCGGCGAATGGCGGCGCGGCGCCACGCCCGACCACGGGCTGTATGCGCTCGCGCAGGCGCTGCGCGCCCACTCGCGGCTGCTGGTGCTGACCAGTCCCGACAACAGCCCGGACCGTATCGCGCGCCTGCTGCTGGCCGAGGGGCTGGGCGACGATTTCCTGATGGCGGTGGCGGAAAACCTGCTGCAGCCTGAGGAGCGCGTGCTGGCCGAACTGGGCATGCGCGAAGCGGCGGACATGCGCTTCGCCGCGCTGAACGTGGTGCTGCTGTGGCGCGTGACGCCGGCGCCGCGGCCGGTTCGCTTCGGCCTGGCGGATGCCGGATTTGTACAGCGCCAGCCCGACAAGGGCCTGATCACCAAGCAGGAAGTGCGCGCCGTGAGCCTGGCTCGCCTGCAGCTGCGCGACGACAGCGTGGTGTGGGATATCGGCGCCGGTTCCGGCTCGGTGGGCCTGGAAGCGGCGCGGCTGTGTCCGCTCGGCCACGTCTACGCCATCGAGAAGAACGAAGCCGATCACGCGATCGCGGGGCAGAACCACGCGGCCTTCGGCGTCGGCAACTACAGCCTGTATCACGGCAAGGCGCCGGACGGCCTGGATGCCTGGCCCGATCCGGATGCCGTGTTCATCGGCGGCTCGGGCGGCGAACTGGCCGCGCTGGTGGCCGGCATCGTGGCGCGCCTGCGCCCTGGCGGCACGCTGGTGATGAATTTCGTCACGCTGGAAAACCTGGCCACGGCGACCGCCGCGCTGCAAGAGCTGGAAGTGCATGGCGTGAGCTGGGACGTGGTGCAGCTGCAGGCCGCGCGCAGCAAGCCGATCCTGCACATGCACCGGATGGCGGCCGAGAATCCCGTCTGGATCGTGTGCGCCCAGCGCGCCCGGCGTGCCGGGAGCGCGGCATGAACGGCACCACGACCCGCGGTACGCTGTGGGGCGTTTCGCTGGGCCCCGGCGACCCCGGCCTGATCACGCGCGCCGCGTGGGCGGCGCTGCAGCGGCGCGATGCCGTCTGGGTCTACCCGGCCCGCAGCGGCAAGACACCCAGCTATGCGCTCGACATCGTCCACCGCGCCGGCCTGGCGCCGCCGGAGGACCATGCGCTGCTGCTGTTCCCGATGACGCACGACGGCGAGAAGCTGGCGCGCGCCTGGCTGCGCGCGGCGGAAGCCGTGCTGCCGTGGCTGCGCGCGGGGCGCGATGTACTGTTCCTCGTCGAAGGCGATGCCAGCACGTATGCCACCTTCGGCCACCTGGCCCGCACCGTGCGCGCGCTCGATGCGCGCGTGCCGGTGGAAATCATCCCCGGCGTGAATGCCTTCACCGCCGCCTGCGCGATGGCCGATGTGCCGTTCGCCGAGCAGGACGACACGGTGGCGATCGTGCCGGCCGCCTATGGCGTCGGCGCCGTCGACCGGCTGCTGCCCGACTTCGACACGCTGGTGCTGATGAAGGTAAAACCCATCCTCGACGAACTGGTCGACTGGCTGGAACGGCGCGACCTGCTGGCCGGCGCCCATTTCATCGAACGGGTCGGCGCGCCGGACGAACGGCGCGTCAGCGGCGCCGCGATCCCGGCGCTGCGCGGCACGAAGGTCAGCTACCTGTCGCTGCTGATCGTCAAGCACCCGCACCGCATCCGCGGCGAACGCATCAAGGGCTGCCTGCGCAAGAGCGGCCCCACACCAACCATCACGGAGAACGCATGACCCAACCCGCCGACACCCCGCCACGCGTGTGCCTCGTGGCGATCACGAAGCACGGCGCCGCGCAAGCCGCGCGCCTGGCTGCCAGGCTTCCCGAAGCCGATATCTGCGCGGCCGCGAAGTTCGCGCCCGCCTTCGAGGGCCTGCCGAACCGTGTGCACGCCTACCAGGGCGCCATGCGCGACGAGATCGGCCCGCTGTTCGCCGGCTACGACCAGCTCGTGTTCTTCGTGTCGCTGGGCGCCGTGGTGCGCCTGATCGCGCCGCACCTGCGCAGCAAGGATGAGGACCCGGGCGTGATCGTGGTCGACGATGCCGGGCAATACGTGATCCCGGTATTGTCCGGCCACGCCGGCGGCGCCAACGAGTGGAGCGAGCGCATCGCCGTGCTGCTCGGCGCGGCGCCGGTGCTGACCACGGCGTCCGACGTCGGCCGCACGATCCCGGTCGATATCCTGGGCCGCCACCTGGGCTGGCGCGTGGAGGCGCCGAAGATCAACGTCACGCGCGTGTCCGCCCACGTGGTCAACGGCGAGCCGATCGCCTTCGTCCAGGAAGCCGGCAGCCCGGACTGGTGGACCCGGCCCACGCCGCTGCCGGACAACATCCACCGCTTTGCCAGCTTTGCCGACGTGCCGCTGGACCGCTACGCGGCGCTGCTGTGGGTCACGCATGCCGATGTGCCGGCCGAGCGCTGGGATGCGCTGCGCGAACGCCTGGTGGTCTACCGCCCGCCGGCGGAGAGCGCGTCTTGAGCGCGGAAAGCACATACGCCATCGGGCTCGGTTGCGACCGGGGCGTGGCATTGCAGACGGTGCGCGAAGCCGTGCGGGCGGCGCTGGCCGAGGCGGGCGCGTCGCCCGGCCAGGTCCGTGCCGCGGCCAGCATCACGCTCAAGCGGGACGAAGCCGCGCTGCTCGCGCTGGCGGAGGAATACGGCTGGCCGCTGCGCTTCTACGAAGCCGGCGAACTGGCCGCCGTGCCCGTGCCGCATCCGTCCGCCACGGTGCTGCACCACACGGGCACGCCGTCGGTCAGCGAGGCCGCCGCGCTGCTGGCCGCCGGGCCGGGAACGCCGATGACCGCGCTGGTCGTCGAAAAACACAAACACCGGGGCGCCGATGGCCGCCATGCCACCGTCTCGATCGCAAGGAAGGAACCATGAACGATTCATTTGAACCGCAGCCAGCGCTGCAGCCACCATTTGCCGGCAAGATCATGCTGGTGGGGATCGGCCCCGGCAGCGTGGAACACATGACGGGCCGCGCCCGCGCCGCCATCGCCGAAGCCGACGTGGTGATCGGCTACGTCACCTACATCAAGCTGGTGGCCGACCTCATCGAAGGCAAGGAGATCATCCGCAAGTCGATGACCGAGGAGCTGGACCGCGCCGTCAGCGCGCTGGAAGCGGCGCGCGCCGGCAAGAAGGTGGCGCTGATCTCGTCCGGCGATGCCGGCGTGTACGGCATGGCCGGTCCCACGTACGAAGTGCTGTTCCAGTCCGGCTGGACGCCCGACGAAGCGGTGCAGGTCGAAATCATCCCCGGCGCCTCCGCGCTCAACAGCTGCGCGGCGCTGGTCGGCGCACCGCTGACGCACGATTTCTGCGCCATTTCGCTGTCCGACCTGCTCACGCCATGGCCGACCATCGCGCGCCGCCTCGATGCGGTGGCGATGGCCGACTTCGTGGTGGCGCTGTACAACCCCAAGAGCGGCCGGCGCACGCGCCAGATCGTCGAGGCGCAGCGGCTGTTCCTGCGCCACCGCCGCGCCGATACGCCGGTGGCGATCGTCAAGAGCGCCTACCGGCGGCGCGAGAACATCGTGTTCACCACGCTCGACCGCATGGCCGATGCCGAGATCGGCATGCTGAGCACCGTCCTGATCGGCAACAGCAACACCTTCGTGCGCAATGGCCTGATGGTGACGCCGCGCGGCTATGCCAACAAGTACGACATGGAAGAGGGCGGTGCGACCCGCGACGGCGAACGTGCCGGCCGTTCGCTGTCCACGGGCCTGCTGGGCTGGCTGGAGACGCTGCAGGCCGAACGTGCGGCCGGCGCCAGCGTGGACATTCTCGCAGCGCGCCACCGGCTGCCCGCGGACTACATCCGCGACACGCTGGCCGAACCGTGGAACGACGAGGTGGCCACGGAAGGGGAGGGCGAGGCATGAGCGATACCGACCTGACCGTGGTGACCCCGGCCGCGGGCGAACCGGTGAAACCGAAGATCGGCAGCTACCGCCGGCACCTGCTGGTGTGCACCGGCCCGCGCTGCAGCGCCGACGGCGCGTCGCAGGCGCTGTTCGACAGCCTGGGCGACAAGCTCAAGGCGGCCGGCCTGGCGACCGGGGACCTGCGCGTCAAGCGCAGCCGGGTCGGTTGTTTCGCGGCCTGCAAGGGCGGCCCGATCGTGTGCGTGCAGCCGGACGGTACCTGGTATTACAACGTCACGCCGGACAACATGGACCGCATCATCGGCGAACACCTGTGCCACGGCCGGCACGTGGAGGAGCTGGTGTTCCACCAGGCCGGCGAGGAGTAACCGTCAATCCGCCGCCGGCGCGGCGGGAACGCCCCAGGCGTTCTCGTACACGATGTCGCCGAGGCCGCGCCGGCTGTCCCAGCGTTCGGTCTGCAGCATCGGTTCCGGATAAAAAGCGTCCACGTGGCCCACGCACAGCAGCGCGATCGGCCGGCTGCCTTCCGGCATCCCGCAGAGCACGCGCACGTGTTCGGGATCGAACAGCGATACCCAGCCCACGCCGATGCCTTCGGCACGGGCGGCCAGCCAGAAATTCTGGATCGCGCACGATGCCGAGGCCAGGTCCATTTCCGGCATCGTGCGGCGGCCGAACACGTATTTTTCCCGTCCTTCGACGAGGCCCACCACGAGCAGCTCGCCGCAGGCGAGAATGCCTTCCACTTTCAGGCGCATGAATTCCCCGGCGCGCTCGCCCATCGCTTCGGCGGTGAGCATGCGCTCGGCATCGACGTGCGCGTGCAGCGCCCGGCGCAACGCCGCATCGGTGACGCGCAGGAACCGCCAGGGCTGCATGTAGCCCACGCTGGGCGCGCAATGCGCGGCTTCGATGAAGCGCGCCAGTTGCGCGGCATCGACGGGATCGGGAATGAAGTGGCGCATGTCGCGGCGCTCGCGGATCGCGCGGTAGACCGCGTCGACGCCGTGCCGGTCGTACCGGTGGGGATTGTTCATCTGTTCATGTTTGTCGAGCTGGCCGCGCGCGGCGCGGCCGGTAACGCTACTTTACCGGATCGCGCACGTTTCCAGTCTCCCAATGTTGTTATCGAACGCAAGTTTCACTGCGTTCACACGCCGCCGGCCCCCTGGTGGCACAATCTGGGCAACGCACACGCCGCCGCTTCACAAAGGACGTTTTTCTTGAGCTTGCATACCGACCAGCCGCCGCCCGCGCACCATGTGGACAACCACCCGGACGACCACCTGGACAGTCGGACCGGCCGCCTCGGCGCCTCGCGTCACCCGGTCATACGGCTGGTGATCCTGACGACCACGCTGGCTTGCTCGCTGCTGATCGGTTTTTCCGCCTGGTTCATCTGGTCGGCCAGGCAAACCCAGATCCACCAGGCCGATGTGGCGATTTCGAACGTGGCGCGCATGGTCGGGGCACAGGTCGAATCGGCGATGAAGGCGGCGACCATCGCGCTGGCCGATGTGGCGGAACGGGCGCGATACGATACCGCGGAGCCCGGCGCGCGCGAGCGCCTGCAACGCCACCTCGCGGAGCTGGACAGGACCACGCCCGAACTGCATGGCCTGTTCGTGTACGGGGCCGACGGCAGCTGGCTGGCCACGTCGCTGGACAGGCAGGTGGACGGGAACAACTACGATCGGGCCTACTTCCAGCATCACCGCCGCCAGGCCGGCAGCGCGGTGCATGTCGGGGCGCCCGTGAAGAGCCGCTCGACCGGCGTCTGGATCATTCCGGTATCGCGCGGTATCTACCGGGCCGATGGCACCTTTGCCGGCGTGGCGCTCGTCACGCTGCAGATCAATTTCTTCGAGCGCATCTATGACGAACTCGACATCGGGCGCACCGGTACCGTGCTGCTGATGCTGTCGGACGGCACCGTCGTCTACCGCCGTCCGTTCGACGAGAAGCTGATCGGCACCGACCTGTCGAAGGGGAACATTTTCAAGGAACTGCAAAAGACGCGCGCCGGCTCGGCCTTCCTCCACGCCAGGGTCGACAAGGTGGTGCGGCTGTACAGTTTCCGCCATCTCGACACCTTCCCGTTCCTCGTGGCGGTGGGACGCACGAAGGATGAACTGTTGAGCAGCTGGCTGCGCTCGAGCATCCTGATCGGTTCCGCAGCGGTGCTCATCAGCGCGGTCTTCATCCTGTTTGCCAACCGGCTGGTCCGGCAGATCAGGATCAGGGATGCGCTGGACCACAGGCTGCGCATGTACTCCGAGGAACTGGAGAGCCACAACGTCGGCTTGCGCGTGCTCGCCCACACGGACAAGCTCACCGGGCTGGCCAACCGGCGCCGCTTCGACGAACTGCTCGAACTGGAACTGAAACGCGCGCAGCGCGGCCGGACGCCGATTTCGCTGCTGCTGCTGGACCTGGATTATTTCAAGCAGTTCAACGACAGTTACGGCCACCTGGCCGGGGATGCGTGCCTGCAACGCGCGGCAAGCGTGCTGTCCGGGCAGGTCGCCCGTGCGGGCGACGTCGCGGCGCGGTATGGCGGCGAAGAGTTCGCCGTCATCATGCCGAACACGGACCAGGCCGGGGCCTTTGCCGTCGCCGAACGGATCCGCGCCGGCATCCAGGCGCTGCGCATTCCCCACCGGCATTCGCCGGCGCAGGTCGTTACCGCCAGCTTTGGCGTGGCAACGCTGCAGCCCGGCGGCGACGGGCCTGTCACGGCCGGCGACATCATCGAGTGCGCGGACAGGCACCTGTACTCCGCCAAGCAGAACGGCCGGAACCAGGTCAGCACCGGCACGCACGACGATGCCACGTTGCCGTGAGCCGCATCGGGCCTGCACGCGATCGTCAGAGCTTCGCCCCCGTGCGCCTTTCAGCGCCCAGGGGCCGGAACGCTCACGCCCGCCTCGGTCTGTACGACGGGCTTCATCGTGCCGTCGGGGTTGTATTGCAGGTGTTCGACCGTGACGGCGCGGCGCCCGATGGCGCCGTTCATGTCGCCGACCGCCAGCGTGGCGTTATGCAGGAACACGTACCAGTTGTCCTTGAACTGGACGATGCCCGGATGGATCGTGAAGCTGTATTTTCCCGAACCGGTCAGCAGGCCCCGATAGGTCCAGGGGCCCGTGATGGCGGGCGCGGTGGAGTACGAGACGTGTTCGTCGCGCTGGGTCTTGCGGTCGAGCGAGGCGTAGGTCAGGTAATACAGCTTGCCGCGCTTGTGCAGCCACGGGCCTTCCTCGAAATGCGGCGGCGTGATCTCGCGGATCGGCCCGTCGATCTCCGTCATGTTCGGCTTCAGCTTCGCGATGTAGCACTGGCGGTTGCCCCACGCGAGCCAGCTCGTGCCGTCGTCGTCGGTGAACACGGTGGGGTCGATGTCTTCCCAGCTGTGCGTGCCTTTCGGCGTCATGTCGTTGGTCACCAGCGCGGACCCGCGCGCGTCCACGAACGGGCCGGTCGGTTTGTCCGACACCGCCACGGCGATGGCCTTGCCCGGATGCGTGCCGTCGTGTTCCACGGCCGCATAGAAATAGAACTTGCCGTTCTTCGCGATCGTCTGCGCCGCCCAGGCATCCGCCTTGGCCCACTTGAAGTCCTTCACGTTCATGATCGGGCCGTGCCCGGTCCATGTCTTCATGTCCTTCGTCGAGTAAACCAGCCATTCGCGCATGTTGAACATCTCGTCGCGCTGGGCTTCGTCGTGGCCGACATACAGGTACAGCGTGTCGCCGACGGCGAGCGGCGCGGGATCGGCGGTGAACCTGTCGCGGATGATCGGGTTCGATCCGGCCACGGGGGCGGATGTTGTCTGCGCCGCCGCGGGCATGGCGAGCGCCGCCGCCAGCAGGGCGAGCCACGCCGGCGCGGTGCGCGCGCCGTGGCCGTTGCCTGAAAATTCGTACATTCGAGTCTCCTTTATTATGCGGTGCCGGTTGCCGTTTCGTATAAGTCGCCAGCATGCCGGGCGCGATCGCAACACCGCAAACCCGCAAATCCCTTGACCTGTTGCCGATACCGTAGCCATTCCCGGTTTCCGATTTCATTCCGAGTTCATTCCAATATCAGGCAGCTTGACCAGGAGCGACCGGGCCAACTATGCCAAATAAATTTGATAGCGCAAACATTTTTTGTTCGGGGACGCGGAACAGCCGTCCCGCCGCTGCTGGATCGATGTATTTTCGCTACATCCCGGCGGCGCCGCTGGGGCTGGCCAGGAAACGCTTCCACTGCTAGCATGAGCCACCGGCAGCTGCCACGGCGCTGGCGTCCACATGACATGTAACGCATCACAACGACCGGAGACATCTTTGGGGAATCGAACCTTGGTGCGCCGCTGCGCCCTGTCCGCGCTGCTGTTGTTCGCCGCATCGGTGACGGCGGTAGCGGCGGCTCCCGAAAAACGGCAGGCCGCACAGGAAACGCCCGCCGCGATCGGCGGCTTCGCCGGCGGCGCGAAATTGCAGCTGCGCTGGGAACTGCAGCGCAATGTCTTCACGGAGCAGGCGCCGCACGGGCGCACGCAGGCGCGCTTCATCCTCGTCAACGGCGACAGCAGGCCGTTGCCGCCGCGCGGCTGGTCGCTGTACTTCAATTCGATGGACGGCATGCCGTCGGGGGCGCTGCCGGGCGGCCTGCTCCTGGAGGAGGTGGCCGGGGGGTACTTCCGCCTGCGTCCCGGACCCGGTTTTGCCGGCCTGGCGCCGGGCGGCACGCTCGATATCGGCTACCAGTACCCGCATCTGCTGGTCAAGCTGGCCCATGCCCCGGCCGGCCCCTACCTGGTGTACGACGCCGCGCCCGATGCCGCCATGGCCATCGCCGATTTCCAGTTGCTGCCGGTCACGCGGCTGGAACAGCTAGACCGCGGTGGCAGCGGCGCCCATGCACTGGCGACGCCCGCCGATACGTATCGCCGCAACCTGCGGGCCGACGTGCTCCCGGCGGACGCCGTGCCGCCGGTATTGCCGACGCCGCTGCAGTTCGAAGCCGGCGCCGGCCGGCTCGTGCTGTCCGGGCGTCCCACGATCGTCGCGGCGCCGTCCCTGGGCACCGAGGCGGCACTGGCACGCTCGCTGTTTCCGGCCAGCCTGCCGGCAGGCGGCCCGGCGTTGCGCCTCGGTGTGGGGACGGTGCCCGGCCAGGCCTCGCCCGAAGCCTACCGCCTGACGATCCGCGCCGCCAGCGGCATCGATATCGTCGGCAACAGCGCAGCGGGCGTGGCTTACGGCCTGCAGACGCTGCGCGACCTGTTGCCGCTGCCCGGCGCCGCCGAAGCGGCGCTGGCGGAGGTGGCGATCATCGACGCGCCGCGCTTCGGCTACCGCGGCTTCCAGCTGGACGTGGGCCGCAATTTCCACGGCAAGGAAACGGTGTTCAAGTGGCTCGACCTGATGGCGCGCTACAAGCTGAACAAGTTCCACTTCCACCTGACCGAGGACGAGGGCTGGCGCCTGGAAATCGCCGGCCTGCCGGAGCTGACGGCGATCGGCGCGGTGCGCGGCCACAGCGCGAAGCCGGGCGTGCGCCTGCAGCCCGCCTACGGCTCGGGGCCCGACCCGCGGGATGCCCGCGGCAGCGGCTACTACAGCCGCGCCGACTATATCGAGATCGTGCGCTACGCGGCGGCCCGGCATATCGAGGTGATACCGGAAATCGAAATGCCCGGCCACGCACGCGCCGCCGTGCAGGCGATGGAAGCGCGCTACCATCGCCTGAAAGCGGCCGGCAGCAAGGACGCCGACAGGTTCCTTCTCAACGACCTGGGGGACCGCTCGGTCTACAAGTCAGCGCAGTTCTATGACGACAACGTGATCAATCCCGGCCTCGAATCGAGTTTCACGTTCATCGACCACGTGGTCGCGCAGGTGGCGGCACTGCACCGCGAAGCCGGAGCGCCGCTGCGCACGATCCACATGGGCGGCGACGAACTGCCCGAGGGGGCCTGGGAACAATCGCCGGCCAGCCGCGCGCTGATGACGAAAATAGGACTGGAAACCACCGCCGACCTGTGGGATTACTTTTACGACCGGGTCGACGGCATCGTGCGCAGGCACGGGCTGTTCGCCTCCGGCTGGGAAGAAATGGCATCGCGCAAGACCCGGCTGGGTGGCCGGAACAAGCTGATACCGAATCCGCGCTTCACGGGGCGCGGCTTTTCCGCCTACGTGTGGAACAACGTCGGCGGGGCCGAGGACCTGGCCTACCGGCTGGCCAACGGCGGCTACGATGTCGTGCTGGCGCCGGTCACGAAGATGTACCTGGACATGGCCCACAACGCCAATCCCGAGGAACCGGGCGTGAACTGGGGCGCCTACGTGGAACTGGACAACGTGTACGACTTCATTCCGTTCGATTACCTGAAGAACGCCGGCGATGCCGCGCGGCTCGGGAAGGATGGCCTGACCGACTACGGCAAGCGCCGCGTGCGCGGCATCGAGGCGACGCTGTTCACGGAAACCGTGCGCGACGCGGGCCTGATCGATTACCTTGTCATGCCGCGCCTGCTGGCGGTGGCGGAACGGGCCTGGGCGCCCGATCCCGCCTGGGCCACCGAGCCCGATGCGGCCAGGGCCGCCACGCTGCACCGCGCCGCGTGGTCAGGTTTCGTCAATGCGCTGGGCCGGCGCGTGCTGCCCCGCCTCGACCTGGAACGCACCGGCGTGGCTTACCGCATCGCGCCGCCCGGCCTGCTGGTCGACGGCGGGCGCGTGCTGGTCAATCACGTGCTGCCCGGGATGACGTTGCGCTACACCAGCGATGGCACTGTGCCCACCGCCGCCAGCAGGCTGGTCGCCGGGCCGATCGCGGAGCGGGGCACGATCCGCGTGGCCGCGTTCGACCGCAACGGCAGGGCGGGGCTGGCGGCGAGCGTCGAGCATCGCTAGCCCCGGCGCTGCGGCACTTCGTCACGCCGCCAGCGCGGCGGGCAGGTCCGACTTCGGATAGTCCGGCCACCACAGTCTGCAGGCACGCGCGAGCAGGATGCTTTCGGCGTCGGCCAGCTGCTCGTCGGCGTGGACGATCTTCCACATCGCGCCCAGCATCCTGCCCTGCAGCTCGGGGTCGGTGATGTCCGCCAGCAGGCTGTCCAGCAGCGGGGTGCCGATTTCCACCGCGCCGTCGCGCACCGCGGTGCGCAGCATGTCGCTGCACAGTTCGTCGAGCACGTCGCGGAACAGCGGGACGTCCAGCTGCAGGCCGTGCAGCACGGGAGCATCGTCCAGCACCTTCAGTTCGGCGGCGTCGACGTGGCCGTCGACCACCATCGACAGGGCCAGCAGGCGGGCGCGGGCCCGGGGACTGTTCGGTTCATATTTACGCATGACTGATTCCTTTGAATGGTTTCTATTGAACGGCACAGCCGCCGTTCATGGCTTCATCTTGTCCGGCTCGGCAGGCCCGAAGGCCTGCCGCATTGCTCCTTGCCCCCTTCGGTTGCTTACTTTTCCGTCTTCGGCGGCAGCAGCAGGCTGGCCACCACGCTGGCACCGATCAGCACCGCCACGATGGCCAGCGACGCTTGCACCGGGATGTGGTACCAAGGCATGATCAGCATCTTGCTGCCGATGAACGCCAGCACCATCGCCAGGCCGTACTTGAGCATGTGGAAGCGGTCGGCAATGTCGGCCAGCAGGAAATACAGCGCACGCAGGCCCAGGATCGCGAACAGGTTCGACGTGAACACGATGAACGGGTCGGTCGTGATCGCGAAGATCGCCGGGATCGAGTCCACCGCGAACACCAGGTCGGTCACCTCGATCAGCACCAGCACCAGGAACAGCGGCGTCACGTACAGCAGGCCGTTCTTCCTGACCGTGAACTTCTCGCCGTGCTCGTCGTCAGCCACGCGCAGGTGGCGGCGGGCAAAGCGCAGCACCGGGTTTTTCGTCACGTCCGGCTCCTGCTCGGACATCATCAGCATGCGGATACCGGTGTACAGCAGGAACGCGCCGAACAGGTACAGCACCCAGCTGAACTCCTTCACCACCCAGGCGCCCGCCAGGATCATCACGGCACGCATCACGATGGCACCGAGCACGCCGTAGATCAGCACGCGGCGCTGGTACTGCGGCGGCACCTGGAACGCGGCGAAGATCAGCAGGAAGACGAACACGTTGTCGACCGACAGCGCCTTCTCGATCAGGTATCCCGACAGGAATTCGAGCGCCTTCTGGTCGGCGATCTCGGGGCCGACGGTGCCCTTCAGGTGCCACCACAGCCCGGCATTGAACAGCAGCGCCAGCGTTACCCACACGCCCGACCACGTGGCGGCCTCGCGCACGCTCACCTTGTGCGCCTTGTTGCCGCCGAAGACGAACAGGTCCAGCGCCAGCATCACCAGCACGAACGCCACGAAGCCGGCCCACATACCGGGTGTGGCAATATTCTCGATTCCAGTCATGTCGACCACCCTTATCAATTATCAATACGGGCAGGATAGCGGTGCACGATTCAATAGACAAATCGAATATACTTGCAAAATACATCGAAAAAATCGATGTGTTGCAGGGAAGTTAACCAAAAAGCCGAGTCCGGCGTCGGAACGCCGGGCCTGGATATCCGGTCTCCGGCAGCCGAACCGCGCTGCGAACCCGAATCCGAACCCGACCTCGACGAGCGAATAACGATGAGCCTGAACTACAAGCACCTGCGCTACTTCTGGATGGTGGCGCGCACCGGCACGATCGCCCGCGCGGCCGAGCAGCTGCACCTCACGCCGCAATCGATTTCCGGGCAGCTGAGCGAATTCGGCGAATCGCTCGGCGTGGAACTGTTCCGCAAATCCGGGCGCACGCTCGAATTGACCGAAGCCGGCTCGCGCGTGCTGACCTATGCCGACACCATCTTCCGCACCGGCGACGAACTGCTCGAAGCGTTGCACGACGAATCGGCGCATGCCACCCGGTTCCTGGTCGGCTGCGCCGACTCGGTGTCCAAGCTGGTCGCCAGCCAGGTGATCACCCCGGCGCTAACCTTGCCGCAGCCGGTGCGCCTGGTGTGCCGGGAAGGGCGGCTTGCCACGCTGCTGGGCGAGCTCGCGGTGCACCGGCTGGACCTGATCATCGCGGACCGCCCCATGCCGCCGCACCTGAGCGTGCGGGGCTACAACCACCTGCTCGGCGAAAGCGCGCTGAAGGTGTTCGGCGCGCCGGCCTTCCGGTCGCGGCTGAAAGGCCCGTTCCCGCAGTGCCTCGACAAGATGCCGATGCTGCTGCCGGGCGAGGATTACGCCTCGCGGCCGCGTGTACTCAAGTGGCTGGAAGACCACGGCGTGCGGCCCCGAATCGTCGGCGAATTCGATGACAGCGCGATGATGAAGGCGTTCGGGCAGGCCGGCGTGGGCCTGTTCTTCGCGCCCGCGGTGCTTGCCGACCATATCTGCAGGCAGTACGAGGTCGAGGCATTCGGCGAAGCCAGCGACGTGATGGACCAGGTGTATGCGATCACCACCGAGCGCCGCCTGAGCCATCCGGCGACGATCGCGATCAGCCAGGAAGCGCGCAAGCACCTGTTCGCCGCCTGATCCCTGCAGCGCCGGCCGGGCGCGGCGAAAGGGGCCGTGCCGCGCTCAGCGGGGCCGGCCCGGTCCGCCCGCGGCATACCGTTCCAGGAAATCGCGAAAACGGCGCCCGGCAAACGCGGCCTTCGCCACGCGGTCGAAGCGGGCGACGGCGGCCTTGTCGGCCTTGAGCGAATAGATCATGAACACGGCGCGCGGCGGCATCGGCAGGCGGATCAGGCGCACCGGAATGCTGGCGGAGAGCGCGAGATAACGCGGCGAGTACTCGTTCTCGAAATAGGCGGCGTCGATCGTGCCGGCCTGCAGCCGGCGCAGGTTTTCGGCCTGCCAGTCGGGAACCTTCACCAGGTGCCAGCGCGCGCCCGACTTCATCAGCCCGGGCGACAGGGTGGGGCCGGCGAGCCAGCCGATGTCCAGGCCGGCCAGCTGGTCCAGCGACTGCACGGCCTGCAGCGGCGAATCGCTCCGCACCGCCAGGTGCGGCCGGGTGTGCAGGTAAGTCCAGTCGAACGCGGCGGTGCCGGGCAGGCGCCCGGCTTCGCCGGTGGCGATCAGCAGCACATCGAGCGAACCGTCCTGCAGGCTTTCAAGTGAATCGGGAACCGTCGTGGGCGGCATCCACTGCAGCGGTACGCCGGCCGGCACCACGTCCCGTTCGAGAAAATCGCGCAGGGCGCCGCGCAGCGGCTTGCCCGGCTCGCCGACGATCAGCGGGGTCACGACAAAGCCTCCGACGCGGAGCGGCGCGGCAACGGCGCCGGCACAGGCGGCGGCCAGCAGGAGGGCTGAAAGCAAACGCAACATGAAAGCATTGTAGCCCGGCGCAAGCGGAGCGGCCGCACGCGCGAATCGCCGGTTCGCCCGTTAGCACGCGTGGCGAAACAACGAATGATCCGTCGCCCGTTACCGGGTGACCGGTGCGCGGCTTTCCCCGGCGGACGTTGAAGCACGCCCGGCACCGAGTGGCTGCGTCTCGCCGGCCGGCACCCCGGGGATGCCCACCCGGATGGCGCGCGAAAAACCGGCCGCGTCGCCGGCATCCGTCTTCAGCGCGCGTGGATTGATGTAGCCCCGTTGCCGCAGCACCGCATACGTGTACCCCGCCGTCAGCGCGCCCTGGTCGTGGGCATACTCCGCGAAATGGCCGGAAGCGAGCAGCCGCCAGTCGAGCGGCAGGCCGGGCGCGATCTGGCGGGCCAGGTCGAAGATGACGGTGGTGCAGTTGCTGGTCAGCGTGTTGTAGAAGGTCGGCTCGTCGTGCAGTTGCGCCGCCTGCCGCAAGTAGGCCAGGAACACGGCGCGCAATTGCGCGTGCGTGGCACGCAGCCGGTACAGGTAGACCTGCTCGCCGCGCGCGTTGCTGCGCGTGCGGACGATGTCGTGTTCGTCCGCCGCGATCAGCACTTCCTCGAACTTGCGGAAGAATCCGCCCAGCGCGGAAAAGGCCTCGTGCCGTTCCTTGCGGATCTCCAGCGAGAACACCAGCTTGCGGCCATCGGCGAAACCGAAGGACACCAGCGTGTGCGCGATGTGCGGCCCCATCCAGTAGGAAAGGATCAGGTCGGCCGATTCCAGCTGGCCCAGGTCGTACTGCCGGGTCTCCCAGCGCGGCGTGTAGCGCGTTTCGCTCTGCCAGTCGAAATTGCGCACATTGTGCAGCGTGACGCGGTCGCCGTCGACTTCCGATGCGAGCAGGCGCGCCACGTCGTCGGCCCAGGCGCGTTCGTGCGATGGCACGATCGACCGCCACCATGCGAACATCAGCATGGCGGCCACGGCGCAGGCGAGGGCGACACCCTTGCCATGAGCGGTGCCGGCCTTGCGCCAGGGCGCCACCGCCGCCGCGATGCCGATGACACACCATGCGCCCGCCGCTGCGGCCGCGGGCCAGCGCGGCAACTGGTACCACAGCGCCAGCGCACCCCAGGCCGTGGCCAGCACGGCCGCCAGGGTCGCGACTGCCTTGATCGCGCCGCGTGCGGCGGTTGCGGCACCGTGTGGCCAGCGCATGGTCAGGCGATTCCGGGGAGGTGAACGGGGCGGTGCTGGATGGCCATCGTGTGTTGTCGAAAGGAAAAGCGCGGCATCGGGGCGTGGCATCGGGTGTGGTGGATGGAAGGACAATGCGCTTGCAAGCCATTCCGGCGTGGGCGGATTATACGCAGCAGGGTGCTCACGGCCGCGTTCGCCTGCGGCTTGTGCACCTGATGCGTGCACGCCACGCTTTCAAAAGTTGTCGCATGGAATTTTATTGGGCGATGCTATCATCGTAAAGGCCGTCACCGCCGAAGCCACGCGGTGCGGCCCGACACCTCCAGGCCGCAACCCCGCCTTCCCGGAACCCTGCAATACGGAAGGCAGCATGATGGCCCACGATCATTCCCTCAACAATACCCATGTGGCGGCCGACCGGCTGATGCTCGGCATCGTCTGGGCGCTGATGGCGCTCGCGCTGGCGCTGGCCGGCAGCCGCGGCACCTTCGGCATCGCGCTGGCGGCCGGCTTGCCGGCCGCGCTGCTGGCCACGGCGCTCGTGGCCGTGGCGCCCGGCACCAGGCCGACGCGCATGCTGATCGGCGTGATCACGATGGGGTTCGCCGCGCTGCACATCCACCAGATGGCCGGCGAGACGGAATTCCACTTCGGCATCTTCGTGCTGCTGGCATTCCTGCTGTGCTATCGCGACTGGACGGTGATCATCGCCGCCGCGGCCGTCATCGCCATCCACCACGCCTCGTTCAACCTGCTGCAGCAGATGGGCTATGGCGCCATCTGCCTGACCGAACCTTCGTGGTCGCGGGTATTCGTGCATGCCGGCTACGTGGTCGCCGAGGCCGCGGTGCTGTGCTTCCTGTCCGTGCGGCTGCAGCGCGATGCGATGCGCGCCGCCGAACTCACGGGAATCGTGGCCCGGTTTACCGAAGGCCCGGCCGGCACGCTGGACCTGCGCGGCGGCGGTGCGCAGGCGGTCAGCCAGTCCGGCCAGGCACTGGACGCCGGCATGCGCACGCTGCATGCCGGGATCGTCGCCGTGACGGACGGCGTGGAGCGCATGACGGCCGCCACGGACGAGATCGGCGCCGCCAATCGCGCCGCCGTGAGCCGCGTCGGCGAGCAGGCGGACGCGCTGCGGCTGACGGCACAGGCGATGGACGCGCTGACGGCCACCGTCGACACGAACCGCGACAAGGCCGACGGCGCCAACGAACTGGCCGCCTCGGCGGCGGCGGTGGCGCAGCGCGGCGGCACGGTCGTCACGGAAATGGTGCGCACGATGGACCGGATCAACGGCTCGTCGGAAAAGATCGTCGACATCATCGGCGCCATCGATTCCATCGCGTTCCAGACCAATATCCTGGCCCTGAACGCCGCCGTGGAGGCGGCCCGTGCCGGCGAGCAGGGGCGCGGCTTCGCCGTGGTGGCGTCGGAAGTGCGCACGCTGGCCCAGCGCTCGGCCGCGGCGGCGCGCGAGATCAAGGCGCTGATCGAATCGTCCGTTGCGGAAATCGGCGCCGGGCACCGCCTGGCCGGCGATGCCGGCCGCACGATGGCCGAGATCGTCGAACGCATCGGCGAAGTGCACGGCATCATGGGCGGCATCGCCGATGCGTCGCGCACGCAGGCCGAGCAGATCGGCACCGTGCACGCGGTGCAGGCGCAGATGCGGCGCGTGACCGAGGATTGCGCCGGCCTGGTGGCCGGCGCCGCCAGCGCAGCGGACCAGCTGCAGCAGGAAACCGCCGCGCTGGGCGACGCCATGCTGCGCTTTACCACCGCGCGCGGCTGAACATCCGGCACATGCCGCCGCGCGGCCGGCCACGCGGCGTGCGTCAGCCGCCGGCCCGGCCCGGCTCCGCGGCCACCGCAGCCGCGGCCACTTCGACCCGGTCGCGGCCGGCGCGCTTGGCGGCGTACATCGCCAGGTCCGCCGCCTGCAGCAGCGCTTCGGGGGTATCGCCATGCAGCGGGTACGCCGCCACGCCGAACGATGCCGAAACGGCCAGCATGTCCTTGTTCACGGTCGGCTTGAGCGCGCGGATTTCCTGCCGCATCCGTTCGGCGCGTGCGGTGGCGATGTCCAGCGGGCATTCGGGCAGCAGCACCACCATTTCCTCGCCGCCGAAGCGGCAGGCCACGTCGCTGCCGCGCACCGCCCCCTGCAGCACGTGCGCCACGTTACGCAGCAGCAGGTCGCCGGCTTCGTGGCCGAACGTGTCGTTGACGCGCTTGAAATGGTCGAGGTCGAGCATGATCACGGCCAGCGGCGCGCCGCGCCGCGTGGCGCGGGCGAGCTCCCGTTTCAGCGTCTCGTCCAGGTAGCGCCGGTTGTAGAGCTGGGTCAGCGGATCGATCACCGACTGGTGACGCAGCGACACGCGCAGCTGCACGTTCGACAGCGCCAGGGCCACCTGTTCGCCCAGCTGCAGGATCCAGGTGCGCTCGGCAGCGCCGTCGTCATGGCCCAGCGCCATGCCCTCGGCGGTGATGAAACCGATCACATTGCCCTGCGTGACCAGCGGCAGGCAGATGCGCGGAGCGGCCGAGGGTGGCGGCCGGGTGGCGGACTGCACCGCATGGCGGCAGGCCAGCGTGCCCTCGTCCCCGACGGTGAAATGCTGGGTGCCCTTGCGCAGGGCCCAGCAGTCGAGCGGCTCGACGAATTCGGGATCGCTGGCGCCGCCCCATGTGGCCTTGCGTTCCAGTACGTCGCGCGAGTGCCGGTACAGGTACATCGAGCCCGACAGGTCGGGCAGCAGCTGGCCGAAATACAGCGCCACGATTTCCGCGCCTTCTTCCAGCGTTTCGGCCAGTTCGAGCGCATGCAGCATTTCGCCGCCGCGCTGCAGCTGGGCATTGCGCCGCTCGGCCATGTCGGCCGTGATGCGCAGCTGGCGCGACACGTCGTTGGCCCGTTGCTCCGCCTTGCGGCGCTGCGCCAGCGCGTTGCTGCCGGCCAGCGCCGCGGCGATCAGCAGGACGATGTCGATGCCGGTGGCGATGCTGGTAACGTTCGCGGCCAGGCTGGAACGCGCGTCGAGCCGCTCGCGCAGTGTCGCGCGATAGGCGGCGTACGCGGTCTCCTGCTCGCCGATCCGCACCCGCAAGGCATCCATGAACCGCTTGCCGCGGCCGGAATCGACCAGCGCGCGGGCGGCCTCGGCGCCCTGGTCCGCGCGCACGCGGACCACTTCCTTCATGTAGGCCACCTTGGCGTCGGTCAGCTGCATGATGTCGCGCAGCGCCTGGCGTTCGGCGGCCGATATCGGGTTGGTACCGAGCGTCTTCCTTACCCCGGGCAGTTCCCTGAGCGCTTCGTGGTAGGGTTCGAGGAACTCCTGGCGGCCGGTGATCACGTACCCGCGCTGCGCCGCCTCCGCGTCGCTCAGGTAGTTGAGCAGCAGGCCGTACTCGCGTTCCCGCAGGATCGTGGTATCGAGCGCCTTCATGACGCCGGCAACGCGGGTGTTGAGAACGTGGGGCACCAGGGCGATCGCCGACATCACGGCGATGATGCACGCGGCGGCCAGCTTGAGCTTGGTTTCGACTTTCATGGGCACAGCCATTATGCCGCTGCCGGGACAGGAAAAGGTTTCATTTCTACCAGGAAATGAATCGGTGCCGTTTCAGACCTCCCACTGCATTTTCACCGTCAGCGATTTGTTGACGGTATGGGCCGCGCTGGCCCGGTCGCGCGAATATCCGACCGACAGCGAGCGGCCATGCCGCCACAGGTGCCGGTACAGCAGCGAGCGGTGCGAGCCCCGTTCGGCCCATGGCGCCAGCCCGGACACGCCATCGTCGCGCCGCGACGACGACGTGTTCTGCGCCAGCAGGCGCAGCGAATCGGCGGCGGTGAAGTGCAGCATGCCTAGCCAGCGCCAGCCGTTGTCGGCGAAGGCGGGGCGGCCCAGCGTACCCTGGATCCACGCGCGGTTCACGCGCACGTCCGATTCCATCGCCCAGCCGGCGGCCAGCACGTCGAGCGGAAAGCGCAAGCCGGCATCGATCACCACGTTGCCGCCGCTGCCTACCCGGTCGGCCTCGGCATCGAGCTGCCTGCCGAGGGTGACCTCGGCCTTCAGCACCGGCATCCACGGCAGCGGCGACGAGGCGAAGCCGAAGTGCAGCGCAGGGGTGTCATGCAGCTTGCCGTCGCGGCGTGCGCGCTGCCGGTCGAAACCGAGGTTGGCCCACAGGTCCGTCTGCCGGCCCGTGCGGAACCAGATGCCCGGCTGGATCTTGCGTTCGACCACCTGGTTCGCTTGCTGGCCCAGCGCGGCGTCGGACAGCGTGCGGATCTCGTGCAGGCCCAGGTGCGCCTCCAGTTCGTACAGCTTCAGCGGCGCCGCGCCCGTCGGCACGGTGCGTTCGCCGAGCCGGCGATTGAGGTTGATGTCCGTCTTCACCACGCCGGTCTGCGGCACGAAGCCGTTGTCGTTGACGAAGCCGGGGCCGACCGCTTCGAGTTTCAGCTCGTTCCACCAGTGGTCGCTGATGTGCACGTAGCGGCCCTGCGCATAACTGCCGCTGCGCACGGGGACGCGCACGGTGGCCGGGGGAACATCCTGCCCGCCGTCACTGAAAGCGACGCTGTTCTGCGAGTGCATCAGCAGCCACGATGCCTGGTCGCCGCCGGTGCGCCACTGGCCGTCGAACCCGGCGACCGCGTTGCTGCCGGCGTCGCCGTAGTCGCGCCGGGACACGAACGCCCCCAGCAGGGCGCCGTCGGCGTGCCAGCGGGCGCGTGCCAGGCTGGCCAGCGTGCGGCGGGTCTGTTCGTGTTCGGCCGTTTCATACACGCTGCCACGCTGCACCACGCCGCCTTCCTCGTCGCGCAGGCTCATCGCGGTGGCATCGGCGCGGGCATTGCGCCAGGTGCCCCGCAGGCCCCATTGCGGGCTGGCGATCGTGCGCGAGTAGAAGGCCGAGAGGGGCAGGCCGAGCACGTCGGCGCTCTCCAGGAAGAAGCCGCGCTTTTCCGGCAGGCTCAGGGCGATGCGGCTGGCGCCGGTGGGCATCGGCTCGTCGATCTCCACCTGCGAGAAATCGGGGTTGAGCGTGGCGTTGAACACCCAGTCGGCACGGGGGCGGGCGTTGATTTCCAGCCCGGCGCCGGCCTGGTTGCCATGGCGGCGGCCGGCGTCGTCGCGGTCGCGGTTGGCGCGCACGGTCAGCTCCGGCTTCAGTTCGAGGAAGGCGCGGTCGCGCACGGCCTGCACGGTGCCGCCCATGCCGCCGATCTCCTGCAGCGCATCGATGTAGCTGAGCGAGCCGGTCTTCAACGGCGTGCTGGTCAGCCGCAGCCCGCCCGCATGGGGCACGCTGCGCTCGACCATCAGGCGCCACGCCTTGCCGTCCTCATACGGAAAGCGCAGGTTCGACATCGGCCAGCGGATTTCCATCGTGTAGCCGTCCGGCAGCCGGCGCACGGCCGCGTCGATGGGAAAGTCGGGACCGAGATCGTCCTCGTCCTCGTCGGCGCGGTACATGCCGTCGGTCAGCACGCCGTGGGTGTTGACGCGCACGAACTGCGCCGCGCGGCCGTGGCCGGTGGGGTCGAGCCAGATGCCGATGTAGTCCTGGTCGTTGGCCACCTTGTCGCGGCGCGCCAGCGAACCGCGCAGGTTGCCGGGCGCGTCGTCCCACGCGCGGATGCCGAAGATCAGCGCATCGCCGTCGATCAGCAGGCGCACCGCGGTGCGCAGGCCGGCCGGGGCGGGCTTGCCGTTTTCAGGCAGGAACTGGTGAAAGGTGCCGAACTCGGGCGCGGCCTGCCACGGCGCCTCGTCCAGGTTGCCGTCGATCGCGATGCGCTGGTGCCGCTCGAGGAGCAGGGCGGGAAGCGACGCCAGCACCGCGCCTTCGTCGGCATTCACGGCGATCGGCAGGGCAAGCAGGCAGGCAAGAAAAGAGATATTCCTGGAACGTTTTTTGATGAAACCCATGGACCTGCCGGAAATGAAATCGCGGTAGCGCCGCGCTGGCGAAAGGCGGCAAGTCTAGCATTGATTATATTTCTGTCAATGCCAATGGTTTTACGGGCGCTGGCATGTCCGCAGGGAGGGATTGCACGTTGTCAATGCCTCGACGCCGGCGATCGATCCTGCATTCAAATCAGCACGGCGCTTCGGCCGCTGCGAGGAAAATTCATTTTCGTGACATTTCGTGAGTTTTATCCCGAAAAAACGGTAGTAAAATCTACACGAAATTTTTTCGCCTCACAATACATCGCTTGCGTCGCAATTTCCTATTATCAATAATTTTATTGCGGTTGTCAAAGCCCCGTCGCCATGCGGCATGGCGACTGGCTTCGACCGGCGCATCGCCGAATCCGGCGCACGAGGGGTTTTAAATAATATGACTCGGATCACCATGCACTTCATCGCCGCCCTGTTTCCAGACATGCCTCGCCCACTGGTTGCGATTGCGGATTAAGCAGCCGAACTGGCTGAAACGGAACCGTCAGGGTTCGATACGCGGGCAACTCTGACAGATTTTCCCTGAATAAACTGCGCTCTGGCTCACTGCCGGACCAATGCCGCCTTTTGGCCGGCGGTGGACTGTTGCAGCGTCCATATTCCATTTTTGTAAAGGTGGGAACTCGATCGCATCCGGGTATGGCAAATGCGCGCATTCGGGAAAATATATGTTTGCCGTGGTAATTGGATGGTTATCCCGATTTAAAAATTCCTGTGCAAGGATTATTGCAAAGGAAAGAAATAGCCGAATCAAACAGGTGAATCCGGACGGCAGGAATTTCCGGCGTGTGCGGGAAATTGCGGCTTAACGCATCAACGAGTTTTACAGGAGCGCACTTGAACGTCATCCCTCGATATCTGATCGCGCTGGTTTTGGCCGGCGCCATGCTGGCCGCCACCACGGGCGCGGCGCTCGCCTGTCCCGGCGACGGTGGTCCGACGTGCGGCGCCGACGCGCCGACCGGCCAGGATCCCGGTGCGACCAGTGTCCAGATCGGCGTCGGCAATCCGATCAATGTGATGACCGGCAACAAGTACCAGCGCGAAGAGGACATGGCCGCGCTGCCGGGCGTGCTGGGACTGGAGATCGTGCGCCACTACAACAGCGTCCAGAGCGGCAGCAGCGCGGTGCCGGGACTGCTCGGGCGGGGCTGGAAGCTGTCCTACGAGACCACGCTGGCAATCGGCGCCCGGACGCTGCAGGTGTTTCAGGCCGATGGCAGCAGCCTGATCTTCAGCCGCGACCTGGTCAACCCAGCGCGGGCCGTGGCCGAGGATCCGGCCCGGGGCAGCATCGCCGTGCGGCGCACCCGGCAGGGCGGCGACGAGTATGTGTGGCGCTGGACCGACGGGCGCGAGCTGAGCTTCGACCACCGCGGCAAGCTGGTACAGATCAAGGCCGCCACCGGCGAAATCCTCAGCCTGCTGTACGACACCAAGGGCTTGCTGGTCAAGGTAACCGACCCGCAGGGGCGCAGCCTGCGGCTGATGTATCCGGAGCGCCGGGAGGCCGCCGGTGCGCGGTTCCGCGGCGTGCGCGGCATCGACAGCCCGGTCGGCCGCTTCGAGTACGAGCATGGCGATGGGGCCGGGGCTGCAGGGGCGATCGTCGCGGCCGGCGCCGCGCAGCGCCTGCGCATCGCCAACCTGGTGCGCGTGCGTTACCCGGGCGGCACCGGGGGCCGCCAGTATCACTACGAGGATGCCGCCCACCCGTCCTTCCTGACCGGCATCAGCATCGCGGCTGCCGCGACCAATGGCAAGCCCGCCATGCGGCGCTACGCCACGTACGGCTACCAGGCGGACGGCAAGGCGATCCTGTCGACGCACGCCAACGATATCGACAAGGTGACAGTGCGCTACGACCGGCCCGGCCTCACCACCGTGACCAACGCCGAGGGCGGGCGGACCGTCTACCGCTATGCGACGATGGCCGACGATTATCGCCTGCTGGAAGTGCGCGGCGCCGGCTGCGCGCTGTGCGGGCCGCCCAACCAGCGCTACGGCTACGACGAGCACGGCCGCCTGGTGGAAACGGCGCTGCTCGATGCGCAAGGCGTGCCGCAGCAGATACAGAAGTCCGAGCTGGATCGCTACGGCCGTCCGCTGCGGGTCAGCCGGATCGATTACGTCAACGGCAAGCCGCAGCCGGCCCAGTTGCAGGTGCGGTACGAATACGCCGCGGGCGGCGTTGCCGGGCCGACGCTGATTGCGCGCCCGAGCGTGGTCGCCGGCCGCGAAGCGGTGACGCGCATCGTCTACAACGACCGGGGGCAGCCGGCCAGCGTGAGCGTCAGTGGCTGGTCGCCGCGGCCGGAAGGCATGGGCGCGCCGGTGGCGCTGTCGCGCACTACGCGCTACGACTATCGCGCGATCAATGGCCGGAGCGTGCTGGCGCAGGTCGACGGGCCGCTCCCCAACGGCAAGTCCGGCAGCCCGGCCGACTCCGACATCACGCGTTTCGAGTACGACGCGGGCGGCCGCCATGTCGAGCGCATCGTCGCTCCCGGCGGCATCGTCACCGAAGTGCGCGAGCGCGATGCCGCGCTGCGGGCCGTGGCGATGCGCCGCGCCGGAGGCGATGTCGAGCAGATTGCCATCAATCGCCTGAACTGGCGCGGGCAGGCCGAAGCGAGCAGCGTGGAAGCGGTGCGCCGCGATGCGGGCCAGGGCGGCAAGCAGACCCGCACGCTGCGCTACGCCTACGACGCCTTCGGCAATCTGACCGGCGTGACGCAGTCCGGCGGCCTGACCACCACTTTTGTCTACGATGAAGCCGCGCGGCCGGTCGAGCAGGTGCTGCCGGACGGCAGCCGCATCGCGATGCGGCCGGCCGCCGGCGAACGCAAGCCGGGCGCGCCGGCGCCGGCGGGCATCGAGACCGATCCGTTCGGCCGTCCCGTCGCCTGGCGCGACACGAACGGCGCGCAACTGCTGCAGGCGCAGTGGGGCCCGATGGGAACCGCCGCGCAAGGCGATATTCTCGCGCTGAGCACGCGCAACGCGCAGGCGCAGCGCCTGGTGGACGACGACGGCCGCGTGGTCGCCATCCGCAACCCCGGCCAGGGCTGGCAAACCGCGCTGTACGACGCGGCCGGCCGCATCGAGGAAAGCACCGACCCGCGCGGCGCCCGCCAGCGCGCCACCCGGGATACAGCCGGCCGCCTGCTGCGAATCGAGCGCTTCGCGCCCGGCGCGCGCACGGCCGAACAGGTGCTGACCTATCGCTACGCCGGCGCTTGGGTGGGCGAGGAAACCATCGCCGACGCCGACGGCACCCGCACCACCGTCACCGAACGCGACGCGCAGGGAAGGGTCGTGCGCGAAACGCTGCGCATCGCCGCCGCCGGTCCGCTGGCCGCCACGCTGGCGCAAACCGTGGAGATCAGCCAGGCCTGGCGCTACGATGCGCACGGCCGGGTGGTGGGCAAGACGCTGACCGACAACACCGGCCGCACGCTGGAACTGGCGACCACACTCGACGCGCAGGGCCTGCCGGCGAAGATCGCCACGGTGGGCATGCTGCCGTCCTGGCTGGGCGGACGCAAGCCGCTGATCGACCGTATCGCCTGGCAGCGGCTGGCCTCCGGCCCGTATGCGACCGAGATCGCGCACGGCGACGGCAGCGTCGACCGCTTCGAGCGGATCGATACCGGTACGGCGCTGGCCGACGATGACCTGGCCGCGCAGGCCGGGACGGCGGACGGCACGCAACCCGCGACGCCAGCCGTGCCGGCGGAAACCGGCGGCGATGCCGCCCAGGACCATGCGCCGTTGACCGGCCCGGGCCAGGGGCCGGACATCGCCGGCCTGCCGTCGTCCGTGACGACGCCGCAGGGAGAGCAGCGGCTGCGCTGGAACGCCGCCGGGCAGTTGAGCGCGACGCAGCGGGGGAAAGGCAGTAGCCGCTACGTGTACGACGCGCGCGGACGCCGCGTGGTCAAGCTGGTCACCGATGCGCAGGGCGCTGTGCAGGCGGCGCTGAGCGTGTACGAGGAACACAGCCTGGTTGCCGAGGCCGACGCGCAGGGCAAGGCCAGCTTCGCCTACGTACACCTGGGCTGGCGCCCGGTGGCGCAGATCGACCTGCGCGCGGACAGCTGGTGGAAAACCCTGCAGGCACGCCTGTTCGGGGCGGCGCCGCGCCATCTGCACACCAGCCGCGCGGGCAGGGTGCTGACGATGTCCGAAGGCGGCAAGGTCGTCTGGCAGGATGCGCCAGCGCGCCGCGATGACGGCGTGCACCAGCCGCTGCGCTACGTGGGCCAGTACCACGATGCCGACAGCGGGCTCGATTACCACGGCGCGCGCTATTTCGATGCCCGCAGCGGCCGCTTCATCAGCCCCGATCCAGAGGGTGTGGCGGATGCCGTCAACGAGCTGGCCGGCCACCTGCTTCTGGATCTGTATGCTTATGCGGGCGGCGAGCCGGAGGATTACTTCGATCCGGATGGTGCGGCGCGGATACGGTATTTTGCGATTACGGCCAAGGCGAATGGCAACTCGATGGGTACGAACCCCCAGGGATACGCCAACGCGCGTTGGGCGTTCATCGTTGACGATATCAAGACTGGTTTCGGCACGGACGCATTGGGGAAAAAACGCAATGAATACGCCCAGAACAAGACTGGCCTGCTGGTCGATATCGATGGCAAGCCTCTCGATGGAGGAAAGTCATTCGCCACATGGAACGGTGCCAGCAACATTCCCGCTCAGTTCATCTCATCGTACGGAGATAAACTGAT
Organism: Pseudoduganella dura; assembly: GCF_009727155.1. NCBI lineage: Bacteria > Pseudomonadati > Pseudomonadota > Betaproteobacteria > Burkholderiales > Oxalobacteraceae > Pseudoduganella > Pseudoduganella dura. The sequence continues at coordinate 5,996,430 of NZ_WNWM01000002.1, forward strand.
CGAACTTCCCGAGTTCACCGTGACCATGAGCGACGATGACGCCACCAAACTGATTGCGAGCTACATACCTGCCGATGGGCAGGCGTTAGGCGCATGTCCTGACAAGTCGGCACTTCTGCCGCCGATCAAGTTCGGTACGGGAGACGCCGATATCAATGTCGCGAAGGCGGATGCGAACGGAGCCACCAAGCAGCGCATTATCCCCTGCGGTGCAGGATCGAAGACGGATATCACGCTGCGCCGTATTGCCAAGTACGAGGCGGCGGCGGAGGTCAACGAGACTATGAAAATCAACCGGAATTGTTCCGCACACGGTTGCCCGGGCGCTGGATACTATTGCACTGCGACGGAATGCAAGGCTCGGAATCAACTCCTCTTCGGTCCTGCCACGGTCGACCTGCCGGTGTATACGCCCTCTTACGGTCGCTCCCAGTTTATCGGTAGCACCCTCGTAGAGGAGTTACTGCTTTCGTACAACTTGTTCAGCCCCGATGTCAAGACGCAGTTGGGGTTGACCGCGCCGGTGAAAACGGCACTCCAGGATGCCGATGCCAGGGGAAGAAAAGTGGTCGAATGGTTCGGCAGAATTGCAGCTGCAGGGAACTACGCAGCTGCGGGCCAATCCTGGACCAATCTTTCTCAAGCTGAGCAGACCAAGTTCAAAAATGAAACGGGACTAGACAAAGAAGCCTATGTCGACATGGCTCGCCTGAAGACTGTACCCATCATCGTCGGCGGGGATGATTTAACGAAAGACGCCTTACAGGGAATCGTTACCACTGCCATTATGGACGATGAAACTGTCAAGTCCCTGTTAATGGGGATTTTCAAAGACTTCGACAAATTTACGATCATGACCCACGCATTGATGCGTAAGAACCTTGAGGCCGCGCTGCAATACCGACCGAACGCATCTGAAGAATACCTTGCCGCCATGGTCGCGCGTGCACATAATGGCGGCAAATGGGATAGAACCTATCAACAATTAACTAGCTCTGACCAAAACAAATATGTGAAAAGGTTCTTGGGAAATCCAGGTTACACGGACGAAGGCGATTGGCGATCGCTGCGCTGCACTGAAAGCCTTGGTCCTTCCACTATCAAGCCTGGCACGAACGGTGTCGGGATAGGCGGCCTCGAATTTAAACCTTTGAAACTGAAATGAGAATCCGCATGAGGATAAGCACCCACGCATTATTGCCGGTGTTCCTGGCCAGTATCTCGACTTTGGCAGTAAGTGCGTCCCCACAATTAACGACGCGTATCCCTGAGTGCCGTATGCCGTCGAGCACAGTTCTTCCCGGTAAATATTACAAACTGAACAAGAGCAGAAATGCGTTCGACTGGGTCCACAAGGCTACCGCCAACGAGCGTGTCGTATCCGGCAACGGCTGGGAGCGACCTGACAGCCGGAATATGAGCAACTGGTATGGCTTCTACCGCGTCGACCTGAACAACGATGGCATCTGCGACTGGTACCTGAATGCGCTCTCGCCCATTTCCACCGGTGGCGATCGCGATACGATCAACACGCTGTACATTGGCGGTCCCACTGGCTGGGCGCGCATTGGTGCCGATATTCCCATGGACAAGCCGGATGCGCTAAGTTTCGGCAAAGCCTTCGATCAGCAGTGGCGCTTCACCTTTGGCGAAGAGCCGTCGGTTATTCACGATATGACAACCAAGACCAATTATGTCATTACCGCACTGTACAATCGCCATGTTCGCCGCGCCTTTCAGCCAGGCTATCGCATCTACGAGTGGGATGCCGGCAAGAAGACCTTGATACTCCTGGATAAATGGGAACCTGGCTCCAAGGCGGCAGCGGTGTACGCTTTCTTCAAGGCAAATGGTGCGCGCATGCTTGAAGAGCCGACGATGGCAGATAGCGACACCATTAGCACATTCGATCCTCAAATCGAGGCTTACGAACTGATGCGATCATGCGATCCGAAAGGGTCACAGCGTACTTCCCCGGATTTGTTTGGTGCCGTGTCTAAATATCTATTGACGCGCTGCACGCCCTAATCAACCTGGCGCCGAATTGAACGATAATTGATGCCAATTAATACACGTCCATCATTTGTCGCGGCTTCATCGGGTCCACTGTTGCTCAACATTGGAGCCCAGACCTTTACTCGTATTGCTAGCTTTGCTGACTTCCTGCCGGATTTCAGTTGGGCCGATCTCTCGGCTTGCAGGAGTCGCAGGAATCCCAGCCGCCGGCAGTATAAGAATCCCGTACCTATAACTTGCAACGCAGGTATGTTGACCTTGATCAGGATGGCACACGCGAAGCGATAGATGTTTGAACACAACGGGTGGGTGGAGCCCGACGCCGCCGGCCCCGTGTAAGGTTTTGGACGATCTGCACATAATGCGAAAGAAACGATCCGTGCAGGGAACATGGGTACCTGCAACTATGTTTCTGACGGCGGGCTGGAGATGAAACCATTGAGGTTGGATTAATGAAATCCGAAATTTCTGTTAATTTTTTACGCTCCATCGCTATATCCATGATTGTTCTCATGGTGAGTGCGACAGTGCTCAATTTTGCATTTGCATCTTCTTCGGCAGACGTCGCTAAAGAATTCCAGTGGATCGATCTGTCATCCTGTAAAAAACCATCGAAATCCCCGCCTCGAGCGCAAAAAGAATCCTACGAAACGTATAATATTCAACGTCGGTATGTGGATCTGGATCAGGATGGTGCCTGTGAAGTGATGGATCTCTGGATCGAACGATTGGGTGGAAACCCATCTCCCGGCATGCGTGTTTTGGAACAAAGCCATTTCAGATACAAGGGGGGTAATTGGCAGAAATATTCCACCTCTCCCACACTGAAATTCTATCCATATTTATTGCGTTTGTTGAAAACGGGTGAGACGGTTTATGTCGAGGCGCCTAGCGATTCTGATGTCAGTGACAATATCGTGTTGGGTATGCAAGAGATAAGAATATTCTTCCCGCCCGTATGGGACGAAACGCCAGGTTTCCTTGATGATCTTATCCTGAAGCCCTATCAGGGCAGGCCCGGCCCGATCCTGCAGGCATTAGCTGTTTTGTTGACCGAACGTTTTGCCCGTCAGGAGGCTGAGCCTGGTAAAAGGTTGGCTGGAAATCCGCGATTCCCATGGAGTCCGGACGAGGAGCAGAAGAAAATTCAGTGGATACTGAAGGAGGCGAACCAGACTCTGCGTCCGGAGGAAAGGATAGCGGTTGATTCATCCGGGCTTCCGCTACTGCAGGAAAAATAGTTCCCTAAAAGGATGGGCAGTTTTATCTCGAATAATAATCACTATATTCATCAGTATGCTATCAGCCCGACGATACCACTCCTAGGGAAGCGCTGATTTATTGCTGGTGGATGAGATTAGTCTTGAAAAACGTGTCCAGCAAGACGCAAATGCCCTGTCATACCTAGGTATGGCAGGGCATTTGCGACGCAGTTGGGCGCGTTTTCTCATGGCTAAGATCGCCGCCATGAATAAATCAGCGGTTCCCAAGGGTGCAATAAGGAGCAAGAGCGTAATCCAGACTACTGGCAAGCGTGCGTCTTCGATCGGCTGGA